>NZ_BAAADS010000017.1:0-48693 GCF_039522605.1 Virgibacillus siamensis | reverse complement strand
GGTCACTCTATCAGTCTACTTCTGGTCAGACATAGCCGTCAACTTCCGGTCTTTTTCGCTTAGCTAAAACACGATATGAAAGCGGGTGTTGTAAGCATGATATATGCTGCTTCAGCCCTGCAAAATACAAACATCGAAACCTGTGATATCGAACTACTTATTACTCCTGATGAAGAAATTGGCTCGCCAATTTCACGACAAGTTATAGAAAAAAGAGCCAAAAATGCACTAGCTGTATTTAATTTAGAATCTGGACGACCTGATGGCTCCGTTGTTACTTCACGTAGAGGGTCGTCCCATTTCAAATTTACAATTCAAGGAAAGGCATCTCATTCTGGTGTTGCTATTGAAAAAGGGATAAGCGCAGTGGATGAATTAGCATATAAAATAATTGAAATGAAGAAACTAAATAATAAGGAAAAAGGAATCACTTTGAATATAGGTAAAGTTAGTGGAGGAACGAATGGTAATGTTGTGGCAGCCGAAGCAATTGGAGCGATTCATGTTGGCTATTCTAAAAATGAAGACTTTAAAATATTAAAAGAAAAGCTAAATTCTATTGTATCAACAAGCTATATTTCAGGAACAAAGAACTGTTTAACAGGAGGAGAAGGTATTCTTCCAATGGAAAAACATGAGGGTGTTGAGGAGTTGTTTCAAATTGTAAAAGAAGCAGCTTTAAATCTCAACATAACTGTTGATGAGAAAAGTGAAAAGGGCGCTGCAGATGCCGGATTCGTCGCTTCTTTAGGGGTACCAATAGTTTGTGCTACGGGACCAATTGGAGGTGGATGGCATACTGAAGATGAGTATATGGAGATAGATAGTTATATTCCGAGAATGAAATTATTGGTGGATAGTATTGTATTAGCATCTAATAGGATGTCAAACACTCTCAATAGATAACTGGTATTTTGTCAAGAAAATGGAAAAATCAAATTACGAACATAAGAACTAGCGTGTTTCATTTACTGGCCACTTCATAACGCTGACGGGTAAAAACCAACCTATTGCGTTATGAAGTGGGGTAAACATATTTCAGGGGCAACGCGCTTTAGAAGGCCACTTCAAAAACAGCTTTGAATGTGTTTCCACTTTATTTGCCCCCAAATTTAGGTTTTCCTCAACAAACCCCTTATCTCATCAATCACCATATGCTGTTGCTCATCTGTCATGTTCGATCCAGATGGCAAGCATAATCCATCTCTAAACAAGTAATCCGAAACGCTATTTCCTTATTCATGGGGATAATATGTTGCACCCTCAAATAGTGGCTGCAAATGCATTGGTTTCCATACGGGACGTGCTTCTATATTTTACTGCCCTAATGCTTCAATTATTTCTGCCCGTAAAACACCTGCTAGTTCCTTATCGACGGTTAAAGCAGTCAGCCATCTGTTGGACTTGGTACCTTCCAATTCCGGCATAAATTCAAAACCAGGTTGATCAGCAAATGCTTCTTTGTATTTATCAAAAACTGTACGACGCTGTGCAACACGTTTATCCAAAACCTCCAACTGTCTGTGGCCAATACCGGCAACAATATTACTCATGCGGTAATTATAGCCAAGTTCACTATGCTGATAGTGAATGGCTGGATCCCGTGCCTGGGTTGCCAGAAATCTAGCTTTCTTTAATGCTTCCACATCATTGGATACTAGCGACCGCCACCTGAAGTGGTATTGATCTTATTTCCATTGAAGGAAAAGATTCCGTACTTTCCAAATGTGCCACTCGGTTTCCCTTTATAGGTACTTCCCAACGATTCTGCTGCATCCTCTATGACGGGAACACCATATTCACCACATATTTCAACAGTTCATCCATCTTGGCACTCTGCCCGTACAGATTTACAACAATCACCGCTTTTGGAAGCTTGGCATTCGCCTTAGCATCGCTTAAGCACGTTCCAATGCGCATAGGAACATAAGTTTTCACGTATCCATCTTTGTATCTATTAATATAGGTCTCGCGTTTTGATATAAAGTTGGGTTCGTATTTGCTATAAAAGTTAAGGATGAACAGTGTATCTTCAGGGCTTACTTCTGATTTGATGTAACTACAAAAACTGTTCTAATTCTGTATTTTTCAAATCCTGATAAACTTTATTAACTATATTACCATCCAATTTATTTTTCCAATCATCTACATCTTTTTGTCCTTTGAATACACTATATACATCTTCTTGTGTAATTTTAGTGGATTTTTCGATAAAATTTTTAGTTTGATTAGATAAATCCAGATTACAAAAATCATAAATTTCTTTGGATTTTTCTATTGGGTTTTCCACTAAATCTTCATATTTTATCAACATAACACGCTCTCCATATAATTGTTTCATCGTCAAAAATAGTTTTGTCGCTTCTTTCCACTTATGATAGCCATAATATTCCTCAGGCCTGAAACCATTTTTACTTTGGCCATACTCCCATTCCCTTTGAAAATCCCATTTCTGGCTATTAAATTCCCTAGGAGCCTTTTTCCATGACTTTAATGATCCACATGGATGTCTTACAATAAACAAAAATTTAATATCGTCTACGTCAGCTAATAAATGTGGAATTATGTAATGGTATCTAACCATTTTTGTAACAAGACATTCGGGGTTATTTGCTTTTTCTGTAAAGGTTGGGTGAATACCAGTTTCTTTTTGTTTAGATTGATCTAAAAATTCATCCGAGCTATTATATAGTTCATGATAAAAATCCAGGATATCCTGCTTAGTACTTTGTAAGTTGATGCGATCCTTAAAAGCATAAGAAAACAGTGGTTGAAATTTATACTTTACTGAAGGTGAGCTGTCCAATATTTGACCTAACCATGTAGTACCAGATCTAGGAACACCGTGTATTGATATAATCTGTTTAAAACTCATATTTCCCACTCCGATTTGATTGTGATTAAAATTCCCTATACTAGTGTGTACTCATCTAAGAATTTTCTTATTTGATGTTTTGAATTATGCATCAAAACATCAATAATTGATAAATTAGGTACAAAATCATTTTCTGTTTGCTCATAATGTATAGCATTTGATTTTAAGAAATCAATTTTTAAATCATAATTAGAAAAATAGTCTTTTGAATATAGGTCCGTGCCTCCGATAGCATTGATATAATGATTAGCTTCTAAAAGCCGGTTCATTTCGATTACGCGATCTTCCCTACTAAGATTATGACTTTTGTCAATGTTAGAGGATAAAACAATTGGAGTATTGATCTCCAAGTAATCGCAAATCAACTTTATGCTCCTGGTAATCACTGTTGCTATATTATCTGTGGCTTTAGCCTCTTCCAGAGTTGACTTAATGATAGTATACACTTGATCAAAATTATCCGCTTTCCCATAACTTTCTTTAACAGTTTTTAAAAACTTTGACTTTTCCTTATTAAAATTTTGCGAAAAGTATCTTTCGTTTATATTTGTGTCAAGTGAATCCTTCTTAACACTGAATGTGAATACATGGGGTTCATGGTTAACTAATATTTTGTTTCTATTAATCCATCCCCCTTTAATATATTGAACATCATCATATACAACAAATTTATCAACTGCATGTATCAATTGGAAATAGCCAATATAAGGAAATAGATAAGGTTGCATAATTGCTAGCTTCATTCATTTCACTCCTCAGAACTTCTATCCATCAAATCTCATAGTGCTTTTCAAAATACTTTCTATACTCCCCATCAATAATCTTTTCCCACCATTGTTTATTATCCAAATACCACTGGATAGTTTGCTCTATACCCGTATCGAAATCATATTTAGGTTGCCATCCTAAGTTTTCTAGCTTAGTCGGATTAATAGCATATCGTTTGTCATGTCCCAAACGATCTTTTACAAATTCAATTAAGTCCTCAGATTTATCCAATGTTTTAATAATCGTTTGAACAACTTCAAGATTCGTCTTTTCATTATGTCCACCAACATTATAAACTTCACCATCAACACCCTTATGCATAACAAGATCAATAGCGGAACAATGATCATCAACATGCAGCCAATCACGTATATTTTTTCCATCTCCGTATACTGGAACTTTTTCATCATTCAATACTCTTGAAATTGTGAGAGGTATTAACTTTTCAGGAAAATGATATGGCCCGTAATTATTTGAACACCTAGTAATATTTATAGGCAATCCATAGGTCTCGTGATAAGCACGTACTAATAAATCAGATGATGCTTTACTTGCACTATAGGGACTATTTGGTTGTAATGGTGTTTCTTCTGTAAAAAACGTACTAGGATCAAAATCAAGCTCTCCATATACTTCATCTGTTGATATATGCACAAATTTCTTCACATTAATTTCTTTGGAAGCATCTAATAACACTTGCGTACCTAATACATTTGATCGAATAAATATCTCTGAATCAGTAATCGATCGATCTACATGACTTTCTGCAGCAAAATGCACAACATAGTCAAACTTTTTTTCTTTAAACAGAGTAAGTATATTTTCACGATCAGCAATATCTGCTTTAATAAAATGATAGTTCTCTTTATCTTCAATCTCTTTGTGCTTTGTTAAGTCACCGGCATACGTTAATAAATCTAGATTGTAAATATCATAATCAGGATAATTATTAACCATATATTGAACAAAATTACCACCGATAAAACCCGCACCGCCTGTAATTAAAACATTCATCTAATTCTACCTTTCCTCAGTTTTGATAATTTCCATTAAGTATTGCCCATAGTCCGTTTTTAATAAAGGTTCTGCTAATTTCTTAACTTGTTCACCTGTAATATAACCTCTTCTATAAGCAATTTCTTCGACACAAGAAATATAGAGTCCTTGTCTTTTCTGAACAGCCTCTACAAAGTTAGATGCCTCTAATAATGACTCATGTGTTCCTGTATCTAGCCAAGCTAAACCACGTCCAGTTATCTGGACTTTAAGTTTACCTTCGTTCATATAACGCTCAATAATGGATGTAATTTCTAATTCTCCACGATCAGAAGGCTTTACCTGTTTTGCATAATCAACGACATTTTCATCAAAAAAATAGAGTCCCGGAATTGCGTAAGAAGACTTCGGATGTTCCGGTTTTTCCTCAACCGATATCGCATTTCTGTGGTCATCAATTTCAACCACCCCGTAACGTCTTGGATCCTTAACAAAACAACCAAGTATTAAGCCTCCTTCTTCTAATTTAGATACGCGTTGCATGACATTACCAAAATTAGATCCGTAGAAAATATTATCTCCAAGTACCAACGCAACAGAAGAACCATTTATAAATTCTTCCCCAACAATAAATGCATCAGATAATCCTTTGGGTTCTTCTTGAATTTTATATTGAATGTCTAACCCTATGTGGGTACCATCTCCAAATAATTCTTGAAACATCCTCATATCTCTTGGAGTTGAAATAATGAGAATTTCCCTTATGCCTGCTAGCATTAAGACAGATAAAGGATAATAAATCATTGGCTTATCATAAACTGGTAGCATCTGTTTAGATGTGGCTTGAGTCAATGGATATAATCTTGTGCCTGAACCACCTGCTAATATTATTCCTTTCATATCTATTCCTCCCTTGAAAGAGCTAAAATAGCATCACACTCTGTATTATCACTATTCAAAATAATGTCACAGATCTTATCAACATCTTTCAAATCCAAATCGGCATAAAGTGGTAATGTAAGAACCCTTTCCGCTATATCCTTTGCTACTGGTGTCTTATTGATATCATACTTATCTCCATGGTATTCAAAACTATTAGTAAGAGGATAAAAATATTTACGAGAGTATATATTTTTAGTCTTCAGCCTCTCAAATACTTCATCCCGGGAAAAACGGAATCCATCAAATACTACAGGAAAGTAAGCATAGTTACTTTCTACACCTAATCGGGGTTTACATAACCTGATTCCGTTAACGTTACCCAATCTTTCGAAATACCTGTCGACTACAGCTTTTCTTTTTTGAATATCCCCATCTATATTTCGTAAATTACATATTCCCATAGCAGCCTGAAACTCATTCATTTTAGCATTTCCACCGGCATACTCAACACTTTCTGGGCCTGTAATACCATGGTTCTTTAAGATGTTTAATTTTTTCACTAACTCTTCATTCTTAGTTATTATTGCTCCACCTTCAATGGTATTAAAAACTTTCGTTGCATGAAAGCTGAACATAGAAGCATCCCCACAGTTGGCTACTCCCATACCATTAACAGTTACTCCAAATGCATGTGCAGCATCATATATAACTTTAAGATTATATTTCTTGGCAATTCGTTCAATTTCATCAACATCACAAATGTTCCCATAAACATGTACAGGAACGATAGCGGTCGTTTGATCGGTAATTAATCTCTCTATACTATCAGTACTTATTGTGTAGTCATAAGGGTTAATATCACAAAAGACAGGCTTCAGACCATTCCTAATAATTGCATTTGTAGTGGAGGCAAAAGTAAATGGCGTTGTAATCACCTCACCTGTGAGATTAAAAGCCTCTATGGTATACTCCAATGCAAGATGCCCATTCGTAAAAAGGGAGGCTTTTTCAGCATCCAAATACTTGGACAATTGGCCTTCTAACTTTTTATGTTTCACACCGTTATTAGTTAACCATTGGCTGTCCCACAGGTCTTTAATTTCTTCCATATATTCTTGAATGTCGGGCATAGATGATTTTGTTACTTGTATAGGTTCCATGTTATTCTCCTTACAATTAAGGTTAGTTCAATTAATCACAGGGGGCTTTTCTTCATTTAAACAATTTATTCTTTAATGCCCCTTATTACTTTCAGTTAAAAAACTCCATGTTCACCAATTTATCGGTTCAATAAAATTAAACAATTTTTGGTTTGGTTTATCGAAAAATCCCTCAAGAAATTCCAGTAAATCCTTATCAATTTTTTCATCATACTTTCTGTTATGCTTTTTTTCAGTATTAACATTTGACCAATCATAATCTGACAAGCCCAAAAAGTTTAATATATTATTCAGTGTTTTATCAGTACTTTGTGATAAATCTTTTGATCCAAGTATCATTAACTGATCTTTATTAAAATATTTTAAATAAGATCTTATTTGTTCATAATATAGCCCCCTTCTTAATAATGATGGTTCTACGGGGCCATTTTCTTCAATAAGTTTTAGCTCTATCGAGAGACACTCTCGTAACGATGGAAATTCGGTTCTATCTTTAAAAAAATAGGTAAAGAGAGGGTTCTCTTTTCCATCTGGTGTTTTTTCATGAAAGTAATGAAACTTTTTATCATAAAAATGATCTTTATACATATTCCATGCTGAATAAGTTCTTTCTACCGGGTTTCTAAGGATCAAGATCAGTTTTATATCTGGGTACATATTTTTAATTTCCTTAGCAGCATTTTCATAGTAAATATATTCAGGGGTTGCTTCAAAATGCAACAAGTTTTTCCTTAATGATTTAAAATGTGTTTCATACCATTTTTGATTATATCCAAAATCTATTTTTTTATGAAAATAACGTATTTCTTTTGGTTGGGAACCGACAATCATGGGATGCTGATTAAGATAATAATGTAAGGCTGTTGTTCCAGATTTCTGTTCACCAATAATCATAAAATTCGGATGTCTGCTTGGTTTAAACCATCTTGCTCTTCTTTTTAAAAAACTTTTATATCTAACTAAATTCATACCATACCATACCCTTTACTAGTTATTTCAATAGGATCAGAACTAATAATTTTCCTTATCCTTGTTTACTAAATAAGTTAATTGTATTTTTTAATTCCCACTTATTTATTAGTAAACTAATTAATAAATAGGCGCCTAAACCTAATACAACTTGTAATATTAGGTTCGTAATACTGTTTATATCTATAGTCAACCTTGTTAAGTTCACGATAATAAATAATATTGAACTCGACACCATAATTTTCGAAAGATGAAATAATTGTCTAGACATTCTGTATTCGATATATTTACTAGCATAGTAACAGTGTAATAGTATTGCAATAAAAGACATTAATATAGCTGCAATTATTATTCCTATTATGGTATCATTAATCTTTATAATTAAACCTAGCAGCAAAAATAATACAATTATTTTTATAATAGATAACATGAAAACTATATCCGTTCTGCCTTTAACTTTTAATACATTTAAGTTTAGAGCTTGAATTGGGTATAATAACCCAACTATGCATAATAATTGAAAATAAGGTACAGATGGTTCCCAAAGTTCTCCCAATAACATTGGAATTACAATAGGAGCTACTGCAGCCAATATTGTTATTATTGGAAAATAAACAAAAGCTGTGCACCTTATTAGTCTTATATAATTTACCGACAACCTTTTATTATCATCTTTAAACCTACTCAAAACGGGATAAGTAACTTTCTGAATAGCCTGTGATATGGATTGTGCTGATACATCTCTGAGTTTGGTTGCATTTGTAAAATAACCTAACTGTGTAACAGGATACATTTTACCTATTATTACAAAATATATGTTTTTTTGAATAGTACTTATTAACCCAGAAAACAATAACTTATAACCGAAGTTAAAATATTGTTTAAACAGAGTAAAGTTAAAGGTGAATGATGGAACCCAACGATTGCTTACTATTAATAATATTGCTTCCATAGACTGCATGGTTACCTGTTGAGCAACTAAACTCCAAACTCCTGCCCCCATTAATGCCATAATTACTGCAATAGTTCCAGATGTGATTCCAGCAATTATGCTTATTTTTGTTTGTGTTTTAAAATCAACCTTCCTTATTAAAATCACACGTTGTATTACTGCAAATGCATTGATAATGACAACAACCATAATAACCCTTAATATTTCCACTAATTTAGGTTCCTTAAAGAAGTCAGCAATTATTGGGGCAGATAAGTACATAATAATGTACACAACAATTGAAATAACTAGATTAAAATAAAATACCGTAGAATAATCTTCTGTCCCGGGATTCTTTTCACGAATTAACGCTTGATCTAAACCACTTTGCACAAATATAGCAGAAATTGCAATGAATATTGTTATCATACCAATTAAACCAAAATGTTCGGGTAATAATAATCTTGCCAATACAATTTGAACGAGTAATTGAATACCCTGTTTAGAAACCAGTTCTGTGAAACTCCAAAAGAGACCAAGTAAAGTTTTAGATTTTAGTTGATTATTATTTGACATATTTTACACCAATTCTTAACTTAAAATTTAGTCCTCAAATATTTTTTTCCAAGCAGCCTTAGCTTTTTCGACATTATATCTGGATGAAGCTTTTTCTATATTATGACTTTGCTTTTTCTCATCTAGTTCATTTAACCAATTAAGGTCTATATCATCCAATTGCCTTACTGAGGATACATAATACTTTTTGTTTAATTCTTCCCACATTGTAGTACCTTCTTTTACAAAGATTTTCTTACCAAGATACAATAATAAATATATATTTCCCATAGCTTGTTGTCTGTCGTTGTTAAATATACCTGCATCCATAGTATTTAAAAATTTAATATAATCAGTTTTATTCATAAACTTAGTTAATGGAACAAGCTTTTCTCCAAAAATCTCTTCTCCTTTAGATATAACTTTATCAGCATATGCTTCATCACCATACGAAAGTGGAACAAATAATCTAATATGCTTTTCCTTAAACTTTGATAGTTTATCAAAGATCTCTTCATGATTATTGGACTCTGTTGCCGAATTCCCTATTAAAAGTTTAATTTCATCATCATTATTTTCTTTAGAAGTGTTGAAGTCTACTAAATTTATAACTTCCAAATTATTAACATAAACCGCATTATATCTATATCTTGCCTTTGTATTATACCACCGCTGTGCTAACTTAAAATCTCCTTCAACAATAGGTAATAACTCGCTCATATTCTTTATAACAAACCTTCTAACAAACTCTCCCCCCTTTTGTTTAAAAGTGACTTTAGATTCTCTATATTTATAAAGGTCCCCTCCCCAAACTATCCAATAACATTTTTTTAATAACCAAGGTTGAAGAAATAACAAAAATATAATTTTACTGTTAAAAAGTCCATGCAAAAAAATTCTTTCGGCTTTATACATAAAATTAATAAGCACTAACAAACTTGAAAAACTTTTGTATATATAATGAATGTTTTTATGCCTACTTTTAAACACTTTATCTTTATTGGATGTTATTACGGCAAACAAATGAGAATCTGGGTTAAAATACTTATTTATAAAATTTATATAAGGTTCTATAAATTTATCCATATTTTGTATGTGGAGATTTTTCAATCTAAAACTTCCTTTTTGTTCGTGATATATTTAATAATGCATAACCATAAAAAATCTACTAGCCAAGAATCCCTAAACTATTCTAATTAAAGAACAAGGAAAAAGTTTACCATTTAGATTATAGCAGACCAATTGATGTTTTAGTATTCGAGACATTCTCTATTTCTGAATGATTCATAAACCACACGTAGACTCTAACAAAAAAGCAATATATTTCTTTTATTTGACTTTGTGCTTAATAAACTATAATGAGATAAATTTCATTTCTGAGTCCTAAAAATTAAAAAATCAATCCCTACTAAACAAATCACGTGTATAAACCTTTTCCTCAACATCTTTCAATTCACTTGTCATTCGGTTGGCAACAATAATATCCGATATGTTCTTAAATTTTTCAAAGTCATTCACAACTCGGGAGTTATAAAAAGTTTCTTCCGTGAGTACTGGCTCGTAAACAACGACTTCAATACCTTTTGCCTTAATACGCTTCATAACCCCCTGTACAGCTGATTGCCTGAAGTTGTCAGAGTTTGTCTTCATCGTCAAGCGATATATCCCGACAACATCTGGCTTCCTCTCAAGAACCATATTCGCAATGTGATCTTTCCGCGTCCGATTCGCATCCACTATCGCCTGCATAATATTATTCGGTACATCCTTATAGTTAGCAAGCAACTGTTTGGTGTCTTTTGGAAGGCAGTAGCCGCCATAGCCAAAAGAAGGATTATTATAATGGCCTCCGATACGTGGATCTAGTGCTACACCATCAATAATGTGTTTGGTGTCAAGGCCCCGCACTTCTGCATAAGAATCTAGTTCATTGAAGAATGATACGCGCATAGCCAGATATGTATTGGCATACAACTTAATAGCCTCGGCTTCGGTTGAATTGGTGAACAATACATCGATATTTTCCTTCACGGCACCCTGCACCAGCAGGTTGGCAAATATTTGACCACGTTTGGACTGCTCGCCAATGATAATACGTGACGGATACAAGTTATCGTATAATGCCTGGCCTTCCCGTAAAAATTCGGGGGAAAAAATAATGTTATCAGTATGAAGTTTGCTGCTAACTTCTTTCGTGTAGCCGACCGGAATAGTGGATTTAATCACCATAACAGCTTCTGGGTTAATATCCATAACCTGACCAATTACCGTTTCAACTGTCGATGTGTCAAAATAATTCTGATCCGGATCATAGTTCGTCGGTGTTGCAATGATAATATAATCAGCGTCTACAAAAGCTTCTTCACTACTTGTGGTAGCGGTTAGGTTCAAATCCTTATCCTCAAGGAAATTCTCTATTTCGTTATCTGTAATCGGTGACTGCTTTTGATTGATAATGTTTACTTTCTCCTGAAGGATGTCAAATGCGACAACATTGTTGTGCTGGGCAAGCAGGACGGCATTGGACAAACCGACATAACCTGTTCCTGCGACTGCAATTTTCATGGTTTGGTTTCCTCCTGTTTCTCTTGTGTGATGTTAGGTTTATGTTTGTGATTTCCGATTCTTTACTTCCTCTTGCATTGGACACACTTTCAAATACTCTTTAAATTAGATGAATTACATAAAAAATTGTAATAAACATACTACTGTTGATTAACAATTACGGTTATCTTAGGATAAACATCTTTTCTGTGGATGGTATTCTAAAAAAGTAAGACAGCAACCGAATGAAACTTATGTAGTCAATTATATCTTCAAAATAAATCGCTTAAACACTTTAAAGTACCGGAAAAATCAGAACCTAAGACACCAAAATCACATTATTGGTAGCACTTGATGAAGGACATCTTCTGTCCCATGGTCGAAAAAGGCGATTTCCACAAAGAATGCAAAGAACTATAATTTCTTCTCGCTTCTTTATCATTGTAATAAATACACTTTATTCCAGCAAAAACAAGGCAATTTGCCAATTAAATCGGATTTTTTCACGCTATATCAGACTGAAATCTGATACAAAGTGCAAATTCGCACCCATTTATTTATAATTTGATGGCTTGACTTTGAGCCCGTTATAGTAAAAGGAGTAAACGGGAAAACATTGATTTTACAAGGCCTATAGCCTACCCTCATCCCCATTTTTTCAAGTAAATCAATTTCTTGGACTTGGACTTTTACAAGTATTTTTCAATATGGAATACGATGCTAATTTGAAAGCGAAATAATGTGGATATTTACATTATTACTCTTTTAATCCTTAATAAAATATAAACTAATAAATAAGTTGCAGAAATACTGTACTTAAATATTCTTCCGATACAAATCTTAATTTTAATATTGGTAATCAGATGTTTATATTTCTGACTAGATGATAATTTAAAAATACCAGATTCTTTCCATTTCGGAGTATTCACATCTAAATATTTTTTTATTTTTAAATAGTCAGCACGTATTTCTTTAATATTACTTTCTGAATGATTAAATAATTTCGCAAAGAGTAAAGTGTTAATTAAAATTATTTCTAATTCACCTTCTGTAAATATTCCTTGATTAGAATAATTTACTAAATAGTCACAAGCAATATATATATCATCGTTCTTACTTGAGTCTTTACTGATATTATTCAAGTGATTAGAGTCATAATTATATAGGGAGCTTTTTATAGACCCAATTCTTTGAGCTTTTTTTAACAATACAGGAATGGTAGCATGATCTTGAAATCTGATTTTTTTATTAGGAAAATTAACACCTTCAAATATTTTTCTTTTAATAATTTTATTCCAAGGATAGTGTTTTGTTAACAATAGCTCATTAAAATCTTCCGTATTAAATACAGTATTTATGCTTTTTTTTGTTCCACCATTTAAAATCCAATTATAATTAATAAATAAAATATCGTAATTATTCTTTGATATTGAGGATTTAATCATACTGCTTGCATTCTCTTCTATATAATCATCAGAATCTATAAACCATAAATAGTCGGTATTGCATTGATTCAGACCATAATTCCTTGCGATACCAGACCCTGAGTTTTTTTGATTAAGAATTATGAAATTCAGTTTCTCACTGTAATTGTGTAATAAATAATCATAAGTATTGTCATTGCTTCCATCATCAACAATAATGACTCTATCATTAACATCTAATTGTCCTTCAATTGATTTAATGCACCTTTTTAGTAAATGTAAATTGTTAAAAGTTGGAATTATATAGGATAAACTAATCATTGCCAACACCCTCTAGTAAATTTGTGGAATTTCTTATTTATTCAAGCGTTTATTTCTAAAATTTCCTTTCCATTGCATAATAATGGTTTTATCCATTATCTAACGATCTAATTGATTCCCTTATTTTAATTACTAGGAAAACAGGAAAATAATTATTAAAATAGTTCTAAATAAATTTTCACCTAATCCATGATTTTATTTGAATGTCATTTTCCCCTAACCTCTGCTAAAAATCTGCATCCTCTATTATTAACTATTAGACAATATTTTTTTTAAGGTATTATAGTCCCCTAGTGAATCACTTGTATATAACTGTTCTAAATTAAACTTTTTTAAAATATCCATTGCCTGATTCTTTTCCTCATTTGAATATTTGCCTTCCCAACTTGTAATCATGCTTTGCCCTGTAAATAAGGAACTTTCCGTTCTTGCCACGGGTGAAGGGGTTTTTAATATTCGGAATATCTCATCATTAAATTCTTTGTTTAAATAGTTAAATAATCGTTCGAATTCTTTTTTGGGGCTGAAAATTAAATTTTCATAAAACGTAAAATGTATATCATTCAATTGAAATTGATTTAATGGAACATAATTTTCTATACACCACATAACTATATGCTTTTGAAACTTTGTACCTTTCTCATTTATAAATTTTATATAATCCTTTTGATCAAATAAATGATTTGCGATTAACTCATTTTGGGATAAATACAAATCAAGGTGCGTATCCCAATTTAGTTTCATTTTTGAATAAGTTACTGCAAGGGGATGTCTAATTACAAACACAATTGGAATTTCAGTGAAATGGTTATATATATAATACGCCATTAAATTTGCTCGGATATCTTTTATTAATATTTCTTTGCTATTTATTCTTCTATTAAAAGAGTTGACCCAAACATTATTCACTTTACCATGAATGATATCACTAATTATCTTGTAAGCATTAGAATCAGAATTGTCATAATTAAGGTAATGCAAGTAATTAAAATGTTTTTTCAGCGTATTAGATGTCCTGGTATTAAAAGGCTCAAACACGTATCGATAGTCATTTCTATAATTAATTATATTTGAAATCCATGTTGTTCCACTTCTTCCCGATCCAAGTAGCAAAATTACATTTTCATACTTATACCTTTTCAATTCAAAAATGAATGTATGATTTATAGCTTTGGATTTATTAAATATTTTATTTTTTATACTTCTATAACTACCCATGATACCAATCCCTTTAATAAAGTTTTATAATTTAAAAATTATTGTAGAAGAAAAGAAGTTGTACTAATTTAAAATAGCTAAAATACCATGATTTACAAGTAAATTTGGTTATTGTTCATCCCACAAATTTACTGCTTTAAACTACAAATCCGTATCTCTATGTTTATTTACTAAAAAAAGTTTTATAGGGTAATACTTCGCTAAGGTTTTGATTAAGGAATAAAAGCATACCTAGTAACGAGATACAAATAAGTCCAAAGTATGTTATAAACCTTAAGTTCTTATCCTTAACAATTTTAACCAGGTCAGGCAAAACCAAAATAGAAAATATGGTGAAATAACTTGCTATTCTCATAAATATTAATGATTGAGTTGCTAACAATGAGACACCTGTACCAATTAGTATAATAAACATATAATATTCATTTTTGCTATTTTCATATATCAGTTTTCTTTTAAATGTATATAACACTATCGTAATTAAAAGGTATAATATAAGAAAGATATAATTTGCCCCTTCTTCTGTAAATCTCGTATCTAAATAGAAGGAGTATTGATCCGGAATAATATATATTAAAATTCTGTTATAAAATATCAATATAAGCATAAAACCCAATATAACCATAAACCTAATTTTAATAGTAAAATGCTTAAATCGGGTCAAAGGCATAAATATAAGAGTTACTATTGAAGAAAAATGAAACATCATTGCAACAAAAACTGAAAAAACATAAAACTTTACTTTAGCCTTAAACAAGTATTGAACTGAATAAAATATAATACTTATTGCTATATATTGTCTAATCGCATTTAATGAATTGAAATAAAATCCTAACCCGAAAAGCATTAATATACTTAATTCAGGGTAAGAAGACCTTTTATAAATAGTATAGAAAATAAAAAAAGTAATTATAAACGACGTTAATACAATGAAAAACTGCCCTTCATGGGTGAAAATTTTAATTAAATGAACCAAAATCCACATACCATATTCATTGTTTTTAACTTCAATAGAATCAAGCCTATTTATATACGAGTAATAATTCAAAAAATCTGTACCTACATTAAATCTCACTGCAGCTGTTATCCATAATATTAAAAAAGAAAAGATGGCAAGCAAGTTTCCCATAAATCGATTCTTTTTATAAATAACCCGAGACAATAAGATAAATATGCTTGATAAAATAGCTGTAAAAAAATATATATACATAGGTCTTCTCCTGAACATTAACTATTTACAAATTAATGTATAAATTGACTTGAATAATTCAAATAAAAATTGATAATACAGTTGCAATTACTATAAAGATCATTTTATGGACTCATTCTTAATAGCTTTTAAAACCCTTTGTGGAATAAGTCCGACTATCAACGGTTTTAATACATATGGCCATCCTTTGGGCAACAACCCTAAAGATTTAAATCCTTTTGCTCTGACTTTAGCTTCGTCAAAGCGGTATTTATATTTTCTTCGGCTAAATGCTTCGTGATTTTCGCGGATTTTAAGAAGTGACTCCTGAATATTGTAACCCTTCATATTCATCGAATATAGTCTCATAAACAGTTCATAATCCTCACATCGTAATGTTTCTTTATCTACACGATAACCATTTAAAGTCAATATTGCACTCTTTCTTATTATTATAGAAGGATGAATAAAAGGGGGACCAAAAAGAAAACTTTCTGTGTTAGGTAGTTTCATCATTTGTCTTCTACCCCAGTCACCTTTTTCATCAAACAAAATAATACTGGATCCTACTAGCGCATACTCTGGATTATTATCTAAGAAGTCGATTTGTTTTTCGAATCTGTCCAAGGTTGAAATATCGTCTGCATCCATTCTTGCAATATATTCACCGGTTGCTATTTCGATACAAGTGTTCAATGCCTTTGCAAGTCCTTTATTTGTTTGACTTCTAAGAATTTTTACCCTATCATCTTGTTCCGTTATTTTTGTTATTAAATCAAATGTCCCGTCTGTAGACCCATCATCACATATTATAAATTCAAAATCTGTAAAGGTCTGATTAAGTATTGAGCCAATAGAATCTTTAAGCTTTTTTTCATTGTTAGTATTATAAATCCCCATTATAACTGATAACCGTGGCATTTTATATTCACTCCAAATTTATTCTGATCCCACTAAGTATTTTTTTCAACGGTCATGTGCTTTAAATAAATTCTTTTCATCTCTTCCATTACATTATCGAGGGAGTACTTGTCTATGAGGTCTAAACTGGAGTTTCCAAGTTTTATTCTCTGTTCATCAGAGATCAGTAATTCCGCTATAGCATTACTGAACTTATTGACATCGTTATCTCCAACGAAACCGTTCACCCCATTAACTACCAAATCACGATTCCCCCTTGAATTGGTGACAACAAGTGGTAATCCAGTTGCCATAGCCTCCATTACATTAACTGGTAACCCCTCTTGTATGGATGATGACACTGCCAAATCAGATAATGTCATCAATTCCACAATGTCCGTACGATAACCTAAAAAATTTACAATTTCACTTACTTTTAAATTATCGACTTGCTTCTTATATTTTTTTTCTAAAGAACCGCTTCCTACCAAAAGTAATTTTATATTTGGTATTCTACCCTTTAATATACTCATTGTTTCTATAAGTAAACTTTGGTTCTTTCTGTGACTTAACTCTCCTACATATATTAATATAAAGTCACTTTCTTTAAATCCGTATTCCTTTCTTAAATATTTTTTTGCTTTTTCCGTTTGTGGTATAAACTTTTCTTTATTAATTCCTATTCCATTCACATGATATACCTCAGTTGACGTCCTTAATGTAATCTTTTTCCCATTCCCGAAGTCTTCACCATTCATTGTAATTAAAGCATCGGTCCATCGGGAAAGATATTTTTCTATCGAATAAAAAATTAACCAATCCTTTAATGGAGCCCCTTTAAAAAAATGAAAACCATGTACTGTGTATATGACAGATGTACTTTTGTGTTGCCTTGCGCTTCTTGCTGCTAATCTCGTTAAAGCCCCGCCTACGGGTGTATGACAATGGATTAGATCAAACTCATTAAAATCAATAATATTTTTCAAACGTTTATATGCTCGAAAGTTATTAAGTTTAAATGGCGAGCGCTCAAATGGGATATCATAATAGTAATCACAATAAGGAATAACACATTCTTCCGGGTTCTCATAATCGTTCCTGGCGCAGACATAGGTTTCATAGCCATTCTCTTTAAACCATTTAAGATATGGAATATGAAAAACCATAATGTGCTTTTTTACCACCGTAGCTACAAATAAAACTTTCTTCTTCATTATCTCTTCCCCAAACGTTCAGTTTCAACTGTTTATCAAATTAGTCTTTACCCAGTGTATTACTCAATATTAAGCTATCAAGAGCCAAGATATTTTAAGTATTGTTATTAATCCATTTTTCTGCGACCAATTTCACGCAACCCTACTCACATCATGAAGCCCTCTTTGAGATTTCAATTTGTGCCTTTTAATACTTTTTGTTGGATCTGAGTTACAAACGGCTGCATCGCCCGGTCTTCTGTCAACTACTTTATATGATACTTCCATTCCAGATGCTTTCTCAAAAATAAGAGCTAACGCCTTATTTATAGGAAGTACTTAATGAAGTAATGATTAAAAAACTAAAGACATGCCTATCTTTCTTCATTTATTACTCCTCCGTTAATTTTATTGATTTCCTGAAATCAACAAAATCTAGCCCTCTATAACTCTTAAGTGATTCTGCGTATACTAAATCACCAAATACCTTTTTTATAGTTTCATTACTAACCATAGTAATTTTAGAATTAAACAGTTTTATCAATTTCATTCGTTTCCCATGTTCTTGTGCAATTAATCTAACCATTTCACTCGTATTAACATATTCCTTATTTTGTGGACACAATATATCACTACTGGACTTCTCAATTAAATATCTTATAAATTCACATAAATTATCTATATAAATCATACTACGTTGGTTATCAATATCCGGAAATAAGGGTAATTTAACTGCCAATTTTGCTAATTTTTGGTAGTTACCCCTACATCCTTTACCATAAATCATTGGCGGTCGAACTATGGTTACTTTAAAATTATAAGTAGTTAAAGCTTTAATCTTCTTTTCCGCTTGTAGCTTGGATTTTCCGTAATGGCTTTTTGGGTTTAGGGAGGTGTTTTCATCAATAACTCCCTCTTTTAATCCATAAACACTCATCGAACTTAAGAAAATGAACTGTTGAACACTTTCATTTCTTGCTTTTAGCGCAATCGCTAGAGTCAGATCCCTATTTATTCTGTAATAAAGTTGTTTGTTTTTTTTCGTCTCTTTTCTATGAGCAATCCCAGCAACATGTACAACTGAATCATACTTAGAAAAGTCTTTTTCTTTCCACGTATTGTCTCTTAAACTTATTTTATCAATTGAATAATTGTCAGGATCTTTTTCCAACCAGTTCGCCAAGCTATTGCCAACATAACTGTTGTTACCTGTGATTAGTATCCGTTTCACTTTGATACAGTCTCCTTCTTACTTGTTACCTTTTCCCTGTCTGTAACCCCTGTTCCGCCTTCCACAACTCCATCACTTTTAATAACGCTGACGAAGGTGCCAAAGAAACATTTTACATCGAATAAGAAGCTCATGTTTTGCACATATTCACCATCCAGATACGCTTTTACATCAATCGGAAGTTCATCTCTTCCTCTAATTTGCGCCCATCCGGTTAGTCCCGGCAGAACAGCATTTACACCAAATTTATCCCTCTCAGCTACTAAATCATATTGGTTCCATAATGCCGGCCTTGGCCCTATAATGCTCATCGTGCCATAAATAATATTAAAGATTTGTGGTAATTCATCAAGGGATGTTTTTCTAAGAAACTTTCCCATCATCGTAATATATTGATCAGGATTTTTTAACAAGTGGGTTGGTGTATCCTTAGGCGTATCGATCTTCATCGTACGAAATTTTAGAAGGTTGAAATGTGTTTTATTGATTCCAACCCTCTTTTGTTTAAATAACACCGGACCCTTAGAATCGAGTTTAATACTAATAATGAGAATTAAGAACACTGGTGATAATAGAGCCAGACCAACTAATGAGAGTACAAGATCCATTATTCGTTTTATTTTTAAATACATGTTATGACGCTCCTCACAAATCAAAATTGTTTGGACTAATTCAGAATATATAGTGCCCAAGCAACTGTTGAAACTCTAAACGAGTGACATGGCGAAATGCCAAACCTTTAAAGCCTGACACCTGACATATATGTGAACAAGATTATAAAAGAAGAAAGCTATAAGTTTTTCACCTTTTGCTTATCGGTCAACTCATCAACCAACGCCGCTACATCTTGACCAATAACGCTATCTTTCAAGGCAAATTCTAAAGTTGTCCTGATAAACCCTAGCTTTTCACCAACATCATAACGTTTTCCTTCAAAATCATATGCGTAGACATCCTGCTCTTGATTTAAATTCTGAATGGCATCTGTCAGTTGGATTTCACCACCCGCTCCAATTTTATGTTTATCAAGATATTTGAAGATTTCCGGCGTCAGGATATAGCGACCCATTATAGCTAAGTTCGAAGGTGCTGATCCTTGGGCAGGTTTTTCAACAAGAAGGTCCACTTTGTAACGTCTGCCTTCAATCATACTTGGATCAACAATACCATAACGATCGGTTTCTTCATGAGATACTTGTTGGACACCGATAACAGAGCGTTCGGTTTGTTCATATTGCTGGATCAATTGTTTTAACCCAGGTGTTTCTGCTTCCACAATATCATCTCCCAGAAGAACGGCAAACGGCTCATCACCTATGAACTTACGGGCACACCAAACAGCGTGACCCAAGCCTTGTGGATCTTTTTGACGAATATAATGGATATCAACATTTGATGTCTGATTTACTTTTTCTAGTAATTCAAACTTCTCTTTCTTAATCAAGTTGTCTTCCAGTTCAAAATTATTATCAAAGTGGTCTTCAATGGCGCGTTTATGCTTACCAGTTACAATAATAATATCTTCAATGCCAGATTGCACAGCCTCTTCAACAATATATTGTATTGTTGGCTTATCCACGATTGGAAGCATTTCTTTTGGCATAGCCTTTGTAGCTGGCAGAAATCTCGTACCAAGTCCTGCCGCTGGAATAATTGCTTTTTTAATAGTTTTCATTAATACAACCTCCTTATGAGCCTTTCACAGCTAACAGCGTCTTCTCCATATAAACAATCTTCATCAATTCATCCTTCAAATCGGTAGAATCGTATCCTTCAAACCGCTCAATCAAATCAACAAGCAAGCCGGAATCCACCTCAATCGTCCGTCCAATATAAATCTTCTCATAAACTTCCCCAGGCAGAACCTCATCTTCACCAAGCAGTTCCTCATACATTTTCTCACCAGGACGTTTACCGGTGAATTCTATCTTTATTTCATCTTCGGAGTAGCCTGATAGTTTAATAAGATTACGCGCCAAATCAACAATTTTTACTGGTTCACCCATGTCTAGGACAAATATTTCTCCACCCTTGGCAAGTGTACCTGCCTGTATAACCAGTCTTGATGCTTCAGGTATCGTCATGAAGTAACGTGTCATTTCCGGATCAGTAACTGTAACTGGGCCACCATTCTCAATCTGCTTCTTAAATCGTGGTATCACACTTCCGCGGCTTCCGAGAACATTACCAAATCGAACGGCGACAAATTTAGTTTTGCTTCTTCGTGAAATATCCTGTACAACCATTTCGGCAATTCGTTTGGTAGCACCCATCACATTAGTCGGGTTTACCGCTTTGTCGGTGGATACCATGACGAACTTGGCAACTCCAAATGTATCAGCCGCTTCGGCGACATTTTTTGTACCGATGACATTGTTTTTGACCGACTCATGTGGATTGTACTCCATTAATGGTACATGTTTGTGTGCGGCTGCATGATAGACGATCGCCGGTTGATGCTGTCGTACAATTTCAAATATACGCTCGCGGTCCTGGACATCGCCGATCACCGGAACAATTTCCACATCATCGTTCGGGTATTTCTCACGTAATTCCATATCAATCGTATAAATGCTGAATTCGCCGTGTCCCACGAGTATGATTTTACCGGGCGAAAAACGCATCAATTGGCGGCACAGTTCTGATCCAATTGATCCACCGGCACCGGTTACCATGACAGTACTTCGGGTTACATACTCCGAAATAGCATTGATATCAAGTTCAACTGGTTCGCGTCCAAGCAGGTCTTCCACCTCAACATTTTTTAAGTGGTTGACCGAAACTTTTCCGGTCATCAGATCTTCTATTTTGGGAATCATCTGCACTTGAGCATTTGTTTGGTTGCATTCCATTACGAGCTTGTTCAATGCGCCATTTTGTAAAGACGGAATAGCAATGACGATATGTTCGATGTTCTGCCTTTCGACAATTTCTGGTATGTGTATTGCTCGTCCTAATACAGGAATTCCGTATATCTGCATCCGTTGTTTACTCAAGTCATCATCAACAAAAGCAACTGGCAACAGTTCACTGTTATCGAAGTTATTTTTCAACTGCCGAACAATCATAGAGCCAGCCGCCCCAGCACCCACAATTAGTGTACGTTTTTTATCCTTAGCATTTGTAACGTAACGGTCACGATAGATGCGCCAGATGAAACGGGATCCACCGATTAATGTAATATGTAATAGCCAGGTGACAACAAGTGCCCGTTTAAACATGGAAAAATCATTTGTTAAAAATTGAATAATTCCTGCCGTTATGATAGATAAGGTGACAGCTTTTACAATTGCAATTAGTTCACCGACACTCGCATATGCCCATACTTTGTTGTATAATTTATAAACCATTGCAAAAAGGTGATGAAAAAATAATAGAGCAATAGAGCTGATGATGAGTGCTGAATTTTCAAATACAGGCATAAAGGGATAGACAACCCAGGCAGCGACGAAGATTGCCATACTGACAATAATCGAATCCATAATCATAAGTAAAGTCATTCGACTTTTATAACTCATTCCAACAACACCTTTCCTGTATTTTCGACAATTCTATTATAACATCTATTGAAGTGATTGTTTTTTAAAATTGTGTTAAAAACAACACTCCTATCATACTAGATACAAGGTCATATTTTAAGCGACTTTGCCATCCGGAGTAATACCTTTGCTTAGCACCATCGAAAAACGTCAATAAATGTCGAAGCTGTTTTCGAAGGGACAGTATGTAAAAATTCAATTACCTCGTTGCGTTTATGAATTTGCAGCTTGTAATAGATAAATACTGATATAAATTTTAACCGTTCCTTCGCCAAAAAAAGTTTGTCTGCAGTTTGCTTGTTTGAGTGCTTTTCCATAATAAGATACGCGATGTGAAGTTCCCGATCGGTGAGGAATAACCCGTGATTTTCGCCGAGAATTTGTTTATTGCTTAGTGTAAGTTCGCGGACCCGGCCGGAAAGAATACTGGCTACTTCACCGTTAAATACTGTCTGACCGCGATAAGCATCGCGAATAGCACGGTGCAAATTTTCCGGGTATAATTCCTTCAGAAGGAAGCCATCCGCTCCGACGCTGATGCCGCGGATAACGAGTTCCTCATCAGGGGTTGTTGTCAGCAGCACTACTTGGACATCAGGGCGATTCTCCTTGATTTGTGACGTAGCCTGGACCCCCATCGAGACTCGGCATATGAATGTCCATTAACACAACATTCGGCGTGGGTTCTACAATCTAAGCGAGGGCCACTTTTCCATCTTCGGCCATCCCAACCATATTAATGTTGTCTTCGGTTTTCAATAATGACCGGACACCTTCACGGAACAGCCGCTCATCTTCTACCAACAGTACGTTAATCACGAATCACAACCCCTTAGGCATCGAAATGGTCCTATTATACTGAATTAGGTTCGCAAAAATGTGTATAACTATAAAAAGCGCCAGACAGATAGGGTTTCTAAATCCGACACTTTTAGAACAGTCCCAAGAATTTTTTCTTCTTGATCATTTCCGGTTCCATCCGGTTTACATTTTGACCGTCAACAAGAAGCTGAGTGTTTTCCAGAAACATATAATATGCCTCATTTCCATGTTGTTCCTGGAGTTCCTGATAAGCCTCATTCAGCGCAAACCCTCGTGTAGTTGTATTATGTGCATCTGAAGCAATAAAATGCGTTAAATTTGCCTCAACAAGCTGGTTGGAGAACTTTTGGATTTTTTTCCCGAATTTCCCGGCCAAGCTTGCAGCTGTTACTTGAGTTAAGGCTCCTCTTTGTACAAATTCAAACAACATAGTAGGATGCTCAATCAGTTTGGAATTCCGCTCCGGGTGCACGATGATTGGTGTATAACCAGCCACCTGCATATCAAACAGCAACTGTTTCGTATACCGCGGTACCTGATTGGACGGGAATTCGACAAAGACATACTTGGTGTCATTCAGTGGGGCAACCTCACCCTTTTGGAGTCCTTCAATCATGTCCCCATGTATTCTCGACTCCTGCCCGGGGAGGACCGTCAATGGAATGCCTTCCTTACTCAGTCGCTCGTTCAGTTCGTTTGTACGCGTGATTATATCCTGTTTGTAATTATCATATTTGCCGTTGCAGTGATGCGGGGTGGCAACAATGGTTTTGATTCCTTGCTGGGCGGCAGTTTTTGCCATGTCCAGACTGTCTTCCATTGTTTTTGCCCCGTCATCAATGCCGGGTAGTATGTGACAATGTATATCAATCATGCTGCTCACGTCCAGATAATTAGTTTAATAGAAATACTAATAATTTAGTATAACAAAAATCTGGTAAATTTTACAGTATATTTCAATAATCGACAGCAGAAATATGCAGATGATTTCGTCGATTAATTGACAATAATACTATTAAAACATATGCAAATGGTTACATACAACGGTAATTTCTAGTTGTGCTATAAATCATTAATAATACCTCAACTGCACATAAGAATGACTATGCATTTAACTATCATTCACAAACCACATTCAAACCATTGGAATAGCCGATAGTTGCATAGTCATAAGATGTCGTACTATATTAGTAGTTTACAAACCTTTTAGAAAACGTACGATCTTGCTTTTTATGACATGTTCGGGTTCTTTTTTAATAATCCGTTCACCACTATACAGAAGGTTACTGTTTTCACGAAAATACTCCTCGTAATAAGATCCGAGCCGTTTGTATGCTTTTTGCAGTTGGAATTCACCTTTTCTGGAATCTTGCGCGTCTGATGCTACAAAGTGGATCATATTAACACCAAGCAGCAATTGGATGAGTTTTTCTGCCTTCTTACCTTTTTTACCCATCACGCCAGCAGCACTCACTTGTACGAGCGCTCCTCTTTTAACCATACGATAAAGGTTATTCGGCTTATCGATGATATCTTTATTCCGCTCCACATTGGAGAATATCGGTGTATACCCGACCATTTGCATGTCATAGATTAATGTACTTATATATGGGGGCAGGTGGTCGGTCGGCAGCTCAATTAGAACATACCCTGTATTTTTCATAAATGGTGCGATATGCCCGCGTTTTAAGTCAGTTACGATATTTTCATAGATTTGGATCCCTTTTCCGGTCGATTCATGGAGTGATTCATGCTTTTGAGCCTCTTTAACTTCACTCATTTTCGACATCCTTTCGTTAACCAATTTCCAATTCGATACAGATTGTAGCACTTCATTCCTGCTACTTATTACCTAAACATAATCATAACAAATTTCCTTGCCAAAAAGCAAGGAAATTTTGGTACAATATTCCTCATATTTCTACAAGTTAGTTTACCCCGTAATAGTAGTAATAATTGTTTTTCTTCTTTTCGACATCATTCAGGATGGATCCCAATAATTTTGCCTGTGCTGACTGAAGTACCTCAAGTGCTTTTTGTGCGGTTTCGTACTCTGTTTGTTTGCTGCGGACAACCAGCAGTGACCCGTCAGACAGGTTAGCGAGAATCTGAGCATCTGTCACAGCCAGAACAGGTGGCGTGTCAAATAGAATGATGTCATATGTCATACTTGCCTCGTTAATCATTTGTTCCATCTTTTTTGACCCAAGCAGTTCGGATGGGTTCGGCGGGATTGGTCCGCATGAGATGACATCCAGGTTTTCCACATCCGTTTCATTGACTGCCTGTTGAATGGACGAATCACCTACCAGAAGATTGCTCAGTCCGGTCAGGTTATCCAACCGGAACGTATAGTGCACAGTTGGTTTTCGCATATCGGCATCGACAAGCAGCACTTTTTTGCCCTGCTGTGCGTAGACAACGGCCAGGTTAGCGGCGCTGGATGATTTGCCTTCTTCCGGGCCTGATGATGTGACGAGGATGGTTTTCAATTCACTGTCGACCGAAGCATATTGGATGTTCGTTCTTACCGTCCGGAACTGCTCGGATACAGGTGACTTTGGGTTCAATTTGGTAATCAGGTGCCGGATTTTACTGTTTTTAGATTGACTTTTTTTGCGACCCACTGAAACCACCTCGCTTTCGTCTGCTTACTGCTGCCGCCTGAAAGTCATCAGGGCGGATATCGTTATCATCAATGTGCGAAATAATGCCCAGTACTGGAACACCAAGCTTCTCGGCAATATCCGATTCAGTCTTAACCGTATTATCCAGGTATTCAAGCAGGAACGCCAAGCCTACGCCAATCATGCCACCGAGTACAATGGCAATAGCGATGTTCAGCATCGGTTTCGGACTGACCGGTGCTGGGTCGTCGCCAACATCTGCGTTGGATAGAATACTGACATTATCCACGTTCATGATGTCCGGGGTTTTTTTCTGGAAAACACTAACGGTTGTGTTGGCAATTTCTTGTGCCTGTTGCGGGTTTGTATCCGTTACCGTTACCGTCACAACTTGTGACTTTTCCGCACTAGCCACATTGAGTTTATTTTGCAGCTGGCTGGCGGTGATGCCCAGGTCCAATTCCTTTACAACGTCTTCCAGGATGGCCGGACTTTTTATAATGATATTATACGTATTAATCAGTTGCTGACTTGTCTGGATGTCGTTAACACTATACGGCGCATCTGATTTCTGTTGGCTCTGGTTAACGATAAACTGGGAACTTGCTTCATAACTCGGAGTTAAAACATAAAACGTCACGATTGCACTGATTAAGGCTGCCGCCACGATAAGTGTGATAATCAGCAACAAGCGTTTCTTGATAACCTCAAAAATTTCCTTGAGGGAGATGGTTTCCTCCATGTTGTGCGTACCTCCATTAACTTTCATTCTATTAAGTATACGATAAGTTCGACAATACAAACGAAATTATAACACACTTTTGCCGATTACTGTATAGTTTTTGTGATAGAAAAAGAACCACCCAATGTGGTGTGGTTCTTTCGTAATCTAGTTCTTTTTCGCCAGCATGTCATGAACTTTCCGCACTTCTTCTTCCGCTACCTGGAAGTAGAATACCCCATCAATTCTGGCAGGTTCTGCTTTCATCATGTAAGTGTCCATATTTTTGCGTACATTGCGGTAATTCATGAACAGGCCTTTCATATCGGCAAAATCGAGATTGGTCGACATGTTGTCACCGAGCACATCGAGCATATCGCCGATTTTTCCGACTGATGAGAAACTGGCACCTTTGTCAACGACCGCTTTAATGACCTGCCGCTGTCGTTCCGTCCGGCCGAGATCGCCTCGTGGGTCGAGGTGGCGCATGCGGACATAGCCCATTGCTTGCGGTCCATTCAGATGGATGTTGCCTTTCTCGTAATGGTAGCCTTTTTTGTAATAGCCTTCATCATACCATTCTATCTCGTTGTTGACGTTAATACCGCCGATTGCATCGACCATGTCGGACAGCCCCTGCATGTTCATCGACACATAGTAATCCAGTTCGATGTCCAAGAAACTTTCCACCGTAGCAACCGACTTGCCGACCCCGCCGTAAGCATAGGCGTGATTGATTTTTTCATATCCATAATCTTGCCCGGCAATGTCCACCCGTGTGTCACGCGGAATGCTGACGATTTTCATCTCGTTTTGTTTCGGACGCAATGACAGCACCATAATCGCATCGGACCGGCCAGTATCGTTCGGGCGCTTATCCACGCCGAGCAGGAGGATGTTGAGCGGTTCCTCGTTGTTCATTTTATCTTTCCCGACATCTTCATCGATGGATTTTACGTTTTGATAGACTTCATCATTAATGGTGCTTTTCGCATCCACATAGATGGACGTTACATAGGCGACAACACCCAGCACCAGTAAACCTATTATACTTGAAAGGACTTTTATCCATCGCTTCACCTTTTTGGGCTTGTGATGTCTGTACATTCTTTTATTTTCACTCATAATCTATAACCTCAATTTCTATTGTTTCCGTTTGATTTGTCGAATTTTGACTTTTACATGACCCTTACTATTATAACGTAATTGAACGATGAATGAAACAGGTTAATTTTGGTTACAGGAAGTTTACTTATATTACATTGTTATTACAAATACGACAAGAATCTATTAAATTTTTACATCTGCATGCTATACTTATATGTACTTTAAACTATCTGCATGTGAAGGGAGATTAATCGATTTGGCCAACAAGAAAATATTTATGTCGGTGACTGCAACTGCTTTCATTGCATCAGCATTTATTGGTGCGCAAGATGCCGAAGCTGCTTCATACAAAGTTAAAAGCGGCGATTCACTTTGGGGCATCGCACAGAAGCACAACACGAGTGTCGCAAACTTGAAAGACTGGAACGATCTCAGCAGCAACTTAATTTTCCCGAATCAGGTACTGGAAACTTCGAAATCATCTAATTCTACTAATCAATCAACTAATAATTCTAGTAAATCTACATATACAGTGAAGAGCGGTGACACGCTAAGCGGCATCGCGTCCAGACATAATATTTCGTTATCTGATTTGATGGATTGGAATAATTTAGATTCCTGGCTGATTCACCCGGGCGATAAGCTGGCTGTGTCGAAGGGTGCGGGGTCATCCTCTAATTCTGGTTCGAGCGCGGGTTCTGGCTCTTCTTCAGGTGAACCTTCAACTGGTTCCGCTACCGTGTATACCGTGAAATCCGGAGATACGTTATCAGAAATCGGCGCGCAACATAACGTGTCGGTTCGGGAATTAAAACGATGGAACGATTTGTCGTCTAGTTTGATATATGTTGGACAGAAGTTGAATATTGGATCCAGTGGGAATGGCGGCTCGGATGCAGGCTCCGGATCGAACGCGGGCTCATCCGGTAATTCCGGTTCCAGCTCGGGCGGATCCGCGGTGGATACCGACTATAATGTTAATGAGCTGGTGAGCACCGCCAAGAACCAGCTGGGCGTCGGCTATGCATGGGGCGGCACCACACCATCCGGATTCGACTGCAGCGGATATATTTATTATGTATATAATAAAGCAGGAAAAAATCTTTCCCGCTTGTCCACTGAGGGCTATTTTAACCGCTCCTTCTATGTAAACAAGCCACAAGTCGGGGACTTAGTATTTTTCGAGAACACCTATAAATCCGGCATCTCGCACATGGGAATCTATCTAGGAAATAACCGATTCATCAACGCCAGCTCAGACGGCGTAGAAATTGCCAACCTGGACAACCCATACTGGAGCAAGCACTTTGACAGCTTTAAGCGTTTTTATTAATTTATTTATGAAGGAAGCCATTCGGTCGTGACCGAATGGCTTTTTTATTGAATGGAATGGAAGATTTTCGGCTGCCGCCGAAAATCAACTGCCTGACGGGATCGCACATTGATGTCGAGTTCGCATGTTTTTGGGTGGAGTTCGCACGTTTGGATGCTGACTTCGCATGTTTGGTTACCGCGTTCGCACGTTTTCGAGTGGACTTCGCACGTTTGAGCACCCTGCGTTCGCACGTTTCCGACCCCACTTCGCACGTTTGAGCACGCGTTCGCACGTTTCCGACCCCACTTCGCACGTTTGACTGCTGAGTTCGCACGTTTCGGGCCCAACTTCGCACGTTTGACTGCTGAGTTCGCACGTTTGACTGCTGAGTTCGCACGTTTGAACCCCAAGTTCGCACGTTCTCCCTTTGCTGCTGCTCCGCTATCTCCCTACCACCCAGCGCTTTCCATCTTCTAACCGTAAAAACTCACAATTTGCCAATATCCTCGTCGCAATGCCGCGAGAATCGATTCTCAACAACCGCATACATACACTATTGGTAATATAAGGTTTAAACAATAAGTATGTCCGCAATACTTCCAAGTGAGCGTTCACTGAATAGCACTCACACTTTCCACACCCCCATCCACCATGCACCCGCCGCATTCCGAGCAATCGGCAATCCGGACACATCACACCTGGTGACAAATCGCGCAGCTGAATGCCATATTCCCGGATGATATCGCGGTCATATTCGATGCAGTCGCTTAAAATCTGTTTTCCTATTTGCCAATCCTGCAATTTGCCAGCACCTGCGTTCGTAAGCTCACGTTCTTTTTCCAGTATCATTGAGGGAATGCGGGCGCCGTGCGCGACGACTTTGGCGAGTTCTATTTCATCCCCCACCACTTCAATGATCGTGGATGGATCGGCGATGGCGACAAAGTAATAGATGGGAATGTTGGTCATGTTGTGCTGGAATAAATAATTTTGGAGGTGGAACTTTTGATTTTCGACTTGGGTGATGGGATATTCGAAGCCGGATTCAATTACGCCGTTACTGCGGGTGAGCTGGCGTAGGTTAGTGTTGAAGGTGATTTTGTCCTTAAAATGTTTTGCTTCAACTAGATATATGGCGTATTTTCCGCAAATAACATTGTCAGATTGGGTGGTTTTTCCGTTCACTTGGAGGCATACGTCCTGCAGAATGGTGTGTCTTGTGGCAAGATTATCAAGATAGTAGTCCACTTTCTTTTCGCCGATGTAGCCGCGCTGGCGAATAGCTGCATCCTGTTTCATCTCGGACAGCCTGGGGAAATTCGGTGCCAGCCTCGGAATAATCGCATCCAGCTTCACGAGCGGTCGAGGTTTTTTACGCGTTTTAATTTTCATTTTGGTTCACTTCCTGTTTTTCCTACATTATAAAACACTTCCTTCCAAAGTAAAATTTGCCAAAATTGGCTGCAGCGCCTGCAAAACGGCATTTTGACGTGTGGAATAACCTAAATTTACCGAAACCGCTTATCTAATCCAGAAATAGGCGACATGCGGATTGTAAAATTTAATTTTGATAGTATTTAACCATTAAATCATAAACGCCTCAACTGACTCCTCAAGATAGCCTTCAATAAACTCCGCTAATCCATCTTTTTCGTGGTGCCCTGTTACAAGATCAGCTGCTGCTTTTACCTCGTCACTGGCGTTTCCCATTGCTGCGCTTATCCCGACGCGACGAAGCATTTCGGTATCATTTGGTCCGTCACCAATTGCTGCTGCTTCACTTGGGTAAATTCGAAATGCGTCAAGCAAGCTTTTTATGGCTGACCATTTCGACACATTCGGGGCAACCAGCTCAAACCCGTCATTCCAGTTAATGACTTCTGCTTCATCCTTAAACAAAGCGGATAACGCGGGACATGGTGCACCAGTTCGAACACTGTATTTCAGGACATCCGCATAATGTGCCTGCCGTAAATCACCGATATATTGCGGTCCCGTTTGTCCAACCTGTATCCAATCGTCAATTTCTGCATTTGTGTGATTGCAATAAAACCCGTTTGCTGTATGGATAATGACATTACCGCGGATTTTATCAGTCAAGTCGTGAAATCGTTCTTTATTTAATTGGACTGTATTCCGTTGCATCACTCTTCCTGCCAACGGATCATGAATGGAAGCGCCATTCAAGCAAATCATCGGTGTTTGCAGTCCAAGTTCTTTATGGTATGGGGCGGTGATTTCATAATGCCGGCCAGTAGCCAGAAACACCTTCACTCCCTGATTCATCAGTCTAATGATCGCTTTCCTGTTTCGATCCGATATGCTTTTTGATGCTGTTAACAACGTGTCATCCATGTCAATAAATAACGCACGGATACTCAAATTATTTTGCCTCCTTATTGTTTATACACCCATGCTAACATTGGAATATTAAACCTGTGTAAACTCCATGTGTAAATTTAATGACGTTTTGTATAATAAAAAACATCCAGCCGCAGCTGGATGTTTTCCTTTACAATGATTCTTTTACTTTTTTGGCAACGTCATCCGGTACCCATTCAGTCCAGATATCCGGATTTTTCTTGAGCCATTCTTTTGCTTTTTCTTCCGCCTTAATATCATTTTTATGCATATCGGACAGGACAGCATTGGTGATATCGGCGCTTGTTTGGTAATTGCTCAAAAAGTCAACAACGTCTGGTGCCGTTTTGCCGAATTCTTTATTAATAGCGACGATAACATCATTTTGCGGGAATGAGCCTTCCAGATACGTCATATCATACATGCCAAGCATCCAGGTCGGTCCCCACATATAGCCTACCCACGGCTCTCCATCTTCGTAATGTTTCACCATCGACTTTTTAAGGGATGCACCTGAGCCTGGCTGAATATATTTAAACTCTTCCTTCAGACCGTATTTCTTCATTTCCTGCTGAGCAATTTCTTCCGCCTTCCAGCCAAGTGGTGATCCGTACAATTTTCCATCAAATACATCCGCATATTTAGCCAGATCTTCTGTCGTTTTAAGTTCCGGTGCCATCGGTTTGATTCCGCGCTCCGGATCCCCTTCGATAACATAGGTTGGAACGTAAAATCCTTGCACATTATCATCAAAGTTAACTGATACTTTCTTCACCGTTCCTGAATCTACCGCCTTTTCCCAGGCTGCTTTGATATTTTGTTTCCAAATTTCCATATAGACATCAATGTCACCATCCTGCAAGGCCAATACCGTTACCGAGGTCGATCCTTGCGTGACGTCGGTCGGATAGCCATAACCCTCCTCGATAATCGTACGGGCCACCCAGTTATGGAACCGGAGACTTTCCCATCCTGCATCTGCAAAGACGATTGGCTCTTTTTTCGCCTTGTCTCCATTACTGCTGCTGCTTTCTTTATCCGATCCGTCATCCGAACCGGAACACGCCGCCAACACGAGCAGTGGAATGATCATCATGATGACAGCAATCCGTTTGTAAACTTTCTTCATGTCAGTAAAAACACTCCTTTTTATTTTTGACGCGAGTGGCCAATACCGCCACACGCCATTATGAAACTTTTAATAATAGATTCTGAAAATAGAAAGGCGGGAAATTTGTTGATACCTGCTTTACTATACCATAGATTGCACACAATAAAAACAGTTTTGTTATTTTTCATAGCATAAATTGTATGTACAGTATAAATTTTATAGATTGTATAAGTGTGGTGTTGCGGTATTTGGAGCTACTAATTTTTTGGGCAGAATGTTGCATGTTTTGGGGTGGGGTTCACACGTTTCAGACCGAGTTTCGCATGTTTTGAAGTGAGTTCGCACGTTTTGGGGATGACTTTGCACGTTTGGGAGGGCACTTCGCACGAATTCAAGCCTAGTTTGCACGTTTCCGGCAGAGTTCACACGTTTGTCCGGCTACTTCGCACGTTTAAACTGTCCACTATACTGCTGAAAAGTTTTATTAAGTAGAAGCATTTTGTTGTTCCTAAACACAGCCCTATTTCCCTATTATTTTATTAAAGATCGGCTTATTCATTAATCCATAAGCCTTATTTGTGTTTGTTCTCGAAGGAGATTAAGAAAATTTGTAGAAGTCTTGATTTGAATGACAGAATTAATAGAATTTTGCGGAAGGGAGTGGTGTAAGAACAATTGAATATTTGAATTGGAAGTGGTGTTTTATCAACTTGCAACAAATCACTCAAGGAGGGTTCATTCATGGTCATCAATCAGCGAATTATTGTATCAACTTTATTAATTTTTTTCATGATGATGAGCTTGCTGGCAATACCATCAGGTGTCTTTGCAAAGGAAGATGCACTCTCACTAAACAAGTCAGATACTGGCACACTTCAGGAAGCTTTCAAAAAGGCATCCAAAGAGTTTGACGTCCCGCAAAGTATACTCATGTCTGTCTCATACAACATGACGCGATGGAACCATCATCGGGGCAAGCCAAGTACATCCGGTGGTTATGGTGTGATGCATCTGACTCAGGTCAACCGTATACCAGAGGTCAGTGCAAAGGGCGACGGCATCGATAAAAAAAGCCGCTTTGTGGAAGACAATCCAAACATGCACACGCTTGATGAAGCTGCAAAATTGTTGGGAGTCAATGAGAATGCCCTTAAACAAAACCCCGTGCAAAACATTCGGGGAGGCGCAGCGCTACTAGCAAAGTATGCCCGCCAGACTACTGGTGAGACCCCAAAGGATCCGTCAGATTGGTATGGGGCAGTAGTCAAATATAGTAATTCAGAATACGAAGCCGTAGCAAAGTCCTTTGCCGACCGTGTGTACGAGGCAATTCAAGAAGGTGTAGAACGATCGACCTTAAACGGACAACATGTCGTATTAAAGGATAAAAAGGTAAAGCCGAACAAAGGCACGATTCACAAACTAAAGCTTCGCAACCCCAAGAACACAAACGCCGATTGCCCGAACGGTTTAGCCTGCAGGTTCATCCCAGCCCTTTATGAGCAATTTTCCAGCAGTTCGTATAATTACGGGAATTACGACCTTGCCAACCGTCCCCAAGACGGACTTGATATTAACTATATCATTATTCACGATATCGAAGGGACTTATATGGAGGGAATTAATACATTTTTATCCCAATCATATGTGAGTGCCCACTATGTCCTCAGGTCAACGGATGGGCAAATCACAGAGATGGTAAGGCCTGATGATGTGGCATGGCACGCAGGAAATTGGTATGTCAACTATCATTCTATCGGCCTGGAACATGCAGGTGTCGCGGTTGAAGGTGCAGAATGGTACAGTGAGCAAATGTATCACGCCTCCGCCAGACTTGTAAGATACCTTGCAGAAAGATATGATATCCCTCTCGACAGGCAGCATATTCTTGGTCATGACGAAGTTCCGGGAACAAGCGCAGAAGATCAGTCCAGCATGCACTGGGATCCGGGACCATATTGGAACTGGGAGCACTATTTCAAACTGCTTGGGGAACCAGTACATGCACGTGATGAAGAAGTTGAGGAGGATGGAGACAGCGATAATAATATTGTAACAATTGCGCCGAAATTCCACAAAAATGAACCGATTTTAACCTATAAAGGAGAGCAATTAGAGCAACAGTCAACCAACTTTGTTTACTTGCGCACTGCTCCAAGTTTTGATGCACCTTTAATTGGCGATCCTGCTCTCCATCCCGGCGGTGAACCTGGTACGACATTGATCTATGATTGGGGAGACAAAGCAGTATTTGGACAAAGCTATTACCGTGCGGACAGGGTAAATGACTGGACTGCAATCTACTACGCGGGGCAGAAGGCTTGGTTCCATAACCCGAACGGTAAAAAAGCCGTTCCCGGAAATGGGTTGCTTATTACTCCGAAAAATGGCATGGAATCCATTCCTGTCTATGGAATGGCACTTCCTGAAGAGTCTGCTTACGAAGGTACTGGGATACCTCAATGGGCAAGAGGAAACATCAACCCATTACAGTACAGGATTCCAGCCGGGCAAGTATACGTTGCCTCAGGCCCGTTCAATGCCGATTATTATTATGCAAAACGATACAATCAACCAGAAACGAATCAGGTTGTTGAGGGTGAAACCGAATACTATCAGATTGCCTTCAATCACCGTATGGCTTTTGTTAAGAAAAGCGATGTCAACGTCATCCACCAATCTGATGAGGATGATGACAATGATGAGGAGGAAGACGACGATAACGATGATGCCGAAGATTAAGGTCACTTTATAAAAAAACATAAATAACACAGCAAATCCACTTAGCCGTTTTTGGTACCAGTCCACCAAAAACGGTTTTCTGTTTGTCTCTTTTAAAACCTTATACTCAGCTTTTTTCCATAACCAGGCACCATCTGACAAAATATTTCCCGGGCAATAATTTTGTCGGAATACGAAAGCGGGCTGAAACCCATACGATTCCAGCCCGCTTTTTCACCTTTTATTTCAGCAAACCGACCAACTTCAAACCATGCGCAACGCCATCCTCATCCACGCTTTTCGTGACAGATTTCGCTGCCTCTTTCACAACATCGTCAGCATTTCCCATTGCAACACTGTTCTCAACCGCGCGCAGCATTTCAATATCATTCAATCCATCACCAAATGCGTACACATTCTCTGGAGCAATACGCATTTTTTCGATGGCCTTTTCAATGCCCCGCGCCTTGGAACCGCCATGTGGCAGCACATCAACCGAAGCGGGGTGCCAGCGAATGAAATCGAATTGGCTGAAGTGCTCCTCATAAACCGCTTCTTCTCCATCCGTGCAAAAAAGCAGCCCCTGATAAATATTACGTCCGATGTGATAATCAGGGTCATAGCTAACTTTATGCGGGATTTTCAATGTCCCAATCGCATTCGTAACCGATTCGTCATTCTCCTTATTGGAACGCCAATCCTCATGATCAACATAAACAATCGGATGATTATGCTCCAGGGCATACGCCGTTAGCCCTTCTAACGCTTTTGTATTCAACGGGTTTTTATAAATCACGTCACCCTGATAGACCACATACTGACCATTAAGCGACACATATGTATCAATGTTCAGCTCCTCCAGCAAGTGATCAAACGCGAATGGCGTCCTGCCTGTCGCAATCGCAACAATATGACCAGCATCCTGAAGCGCCTGTATTGCCTTCTTCGCCGATTGCGGCACTTCTTTTTCCGCATTCAGCAATGTATTGTCGAGATCGAAAAATATAATGCTCTGTGTCATGGAAGCTTCCTTTCTGATTGTAATCTTTCAAGGACATTATAGCAGATTGCTGTGCCTTTTAATAACTGACTTCACATTACTATGAATTATAAACTAGCCATGGCAAAATCCGTTATCTATCGTTACCATTATGATGGTGATTATTTCTTTTTAATGTTGCAAAATATACTGTTTTTCCATCCAGTTCCTTCGTTTATTTATTATTTTTGCGTTTGTGTTTACGTCTTTAATTTTTTTGTATCGCTTTTCCATTAACATAACCTCCATCCCGTATAGTCGCATTTTCGAACCCCATCTTGTCATCACTTTATATTTATTGATATCAGCGTAACTTTAAGTATCTAATCGAACGTTTGATTAAAACTCTTAACACCCCATTAGAAGAGCTTTATCTAATATAAGGCAATCCACTTGCTGTTGTAAAAATTGACCAATTACCTTTAAACGTATATCATAAATAAATAAGAAGTAACCTCATGGAATTCACGTTTTTAAAATGTGAACACTCTATGGGGTTATTTTTATTAAAAACACCATCCAATTTCATAAGGAAATACTCCATTCGGAAGGGCGAACGGAGCCATCTCCATATTTTGTAGCCATTTTTTGTTAAATTCCGTAGTCTATGCGCCATTATGTAATTAGACAATAATGCATAATGTAGGCAATTACAAATTCTTTTTCCCCTTTTTTAGACTTTTTACATCCCACAACTTAAAATGGAAATACTATCATGCGATGGAGGATGACGATGAGTTTACTAAACGAACGGTTACAATCACAATCAACAATTAAAAGTTTTTTCCAATATTTTGTTCCGACCATATTGGGCATGATGCTCATGTCGGTAAATATTGTTGTCGATGGAATTTTTGTCGGCAATGGGGTTGGTGCCGTTGCGCTTGCCGGGGTTAACATCGCCGTCCCGGTATTTTCCATCATTATTTCGGTTGCCCTTTTAATCGGAATGGGCGGCGGGGCATTATATTCCATTGCGATGGGAGAAAACAACACAGACCGCGCTAAACTCATTTTCACCATTTCTTTCATACTTGTCACCGTTATTACCTTATTCAGCGGAGTTATCGGCCTATTTAACATGGAATTTCTAGCCAAAATTTTTGGGGCGAATCAGGAAACATTGCCATATGTAATCGACTATATGCGGATTCTGTTCTTATTTTCCCTTATCCTTGCCTGGGAAATCCATATCAGCATATTTGTGCGTAATGACGGGGATCCACAGCTTGCCATGGTAGGCTTAATCGTTTCGGCTCTGCTCAACATCGTGCTGGATTACTGGGCGATTTTTATTCTGGAATGGGAAGTCACCGGGGCGGCACTGGCAACCTGCGTCGCCACACTCGCCGGCCTGCTCGTCTATACGATTCACTTTTTCAAAAAAGATTCAGGCCTGAAGTTCGTCCGCGTCAAATGGAAAGCCCGCGATTTAAAACAAATCGGAGCAATGGGACTGCCCAACTTTTTATCGGAAGCAGGCACCGGTATATTTGTAATGGGCTACAATATTGCAATCACGTATTATGCGGGAACGGCCGGACTTGCTGCTTTTTCCGTCATTAACTATTTGCATACCTTCATGTTTCTGGCATTTATCGGTATCGGAACATCAATTCAGCCGATGATCAGTTTTTATTATGGAGCGAAAAAATATAATGCCATCAAAGAAACCGTAAAAGTCGCCGAGGTAACTGCGCTCGCACTGGGAGCTCTTGCACTGCTAATAGGCTATCTCGGAACTGATTTGCTCATTTCTATTTTTGGAGTCGCGACAGATGAAATCACCGCACTCGCCGCAAATGGAATCAGACTGTTCTTTATCGGCTATTTATTTATGGGCATTAATTTTATATACATGACCTATTACCAATCAATCGGCTACGTCCGCCCATCCCTCGGAATCACCATATTCCGCGGCTTCATCATGCTCATCGCCATGCTCCTCATTCTGCCATATTTTTTCGGAATAACCGGCATCTGGCTCGCCCTCCCAGCCGCAGAAGGATCAGTCGCCATCACGCTCATGCTTTTTGCCCGCCGTAATGTGATGCGGAGTCAGTTGGGCATGCGGGGATGAAGGTATGGAGCGTTTGGGGGTGTGTGATTTGGGAGGGGTTCGCATGTTTGGGCGGGGACTTCGCACGTTTCGGGGCTGGGTTCGCACGTTTGGAGCATCACTTCGCACGTTTCGGGGCTGAGTTCGCACGTTTGGAGCACCACTTCGCACGTTTCGGCGTTGAGTTCGCATGTTTGAGCGACCATTTCGCACGTTTCGGGGCTGAGTTCGCACGTTTGAGCACCCACTTCGCACGTTTCGGCCGAAGTTCGCTCGTTTGAACACCCACTTCGCACGTATTCCACCTGGTTATAAAAGCGATCATGACATTAGCTGAAAAAAATAGCCACCTTTTAAAGTGACTTCATCATTTATATTTGTCTGTATTATTTCTCAACCATTCAGCAATTTCCTGTGCGGTTACCTTGCCTTCAGCAACAACAACGGTAAAGTCTTCATTCTCGGCATCATTCCGTTTCAATTTGAATCCGTTTTTCTTCAAAAATATATCAACTGCAGCAAATGCGGTGCGCTTGTTTCCATTATAAAAGCAGTGATTTCTCGCTAATGATTCAAATAGAGATGCTGCTTTTTCAAAAATGGTTGGATAGGCATCTTCACCAAATGCTGATTGTTGAGGTCGATGAACTGCCGACTCCAATAGCCCCTGCTCTTTAATTCCAGCCTGTTCACCTTCCCCAAATTTCTTCATGATCATAAAATGAATCAATATTACATCCTTTGTTTTCAAATAAACTAGCTTCATTTATCTGTCCTTCAAATTCCTGAACACTTCATAATGTTCATCAAACGTTTCACGAAGCATTTCAACCATTTCAGTATCTACATGGTCTTCCCAGTTTTCTTTTTTACTCAAAATGATTTGATTATCTTCAACTTCAAATTCCATTTCATCACCACGTTTAATTTCCAATGCATCAACAATTGACTTTGGCAGACCAACACTTAAACTGTTCCCAGTCTGGTTGACTTTACGAACTTCTTTTTTTGCCATTGCACCCACACCCATTTCATATCATTCTCCTATCCATTGTATTCTATTTTATATAATTTATACATTATTATGTAATTACATTATAACATTAATATTACCAAATGTCCACAAATAAAAAGACCGCCACCTTACGAGTGACAGTCCACTATTACTTCAACCTCTTTATATTTTTCATTTCCTCCATCACGGACGCCATTACAACCTGGATTAAATAATCTTCAACTCCTTATCCGATGGCGTCAACGTTCTTCCACTCGTGCTCCCCCGACATTCGGTAGATAAATACTAGGCCCACCTGTTACTGTTATACCTACTTTTAATTCCTTTTCGTGCATTACTAAGAATAGCGATTTTTCATGAACTTCCAGACATATTCCGTTGCCGGTCCCTGTTTCAGCAATTATAACCTGGTTTTCAATACAGCAAATCTTCACTACAATAAAAACCCTTCCGGCATAATGTCCCTCTTGTCTATTACAAACTGATGGAATCCAGTAATACTCGCTATACCTGCTACTTTTGGTATCACAGCATCAAAACACTCAACTTTCGATTCAGACAGCACTTCACTTTGAAACACGCCACCCGTAATACTTTCATGAATAAATGGTTCTCCTTTTCCCAATTCATCTTTTGCATACAGTGTCGCTACTCTGGCGCTCGTCCCGGTGCCACATGGCGAACGGTCAATTTGATGATCGGCAAATATGGTCACATTTTTCAAGTCAGCTTCTTTATTAGTGGGATCCCCCGAAAAGATAACCCCGTAAATTCCATTTAAATCATCCTGAAGCGGGTGTTTCACATTTAAATTTGCTTCAATATCATATTTTATTTTCATACCGAGCGATTGCAGCTTTGATAATGATTCGTTATTCAACTGTAAATCCACTTTGACACTGTCAAGAATGGCGTAAAAAGCCCCGCCAAATGCAATATCAACCGTAATTTTCTTCCCATCAATTTCAATGGGGAAATCTTTTTCATAAACAAAAGAAGCTACATTTTCAAAGGAAACATCCATTACTCGCTGTCCTTCACACCGTGCATAAGCAACTACTTGACCAGCAGGACTGTCAACAATAAATTTTCGTTGATTCCCTTCTACAGTAAACTGACCGGTTTCGATTACCATCGTAACGACAGCGATAATACCGTGACCGCACATGGTACTCCAGCCTTCATTATGCATGAATAACACGCCAAAATCGGCTTGTTCTGTTGCTGGCGGCGTAATGATGCACCCATACATTCCATGGTGACCTCTTGGTTCATTCATTAATGTTTTTCGAAGACCATCCATATGCTTTATACAATAGGCTCTTCTCTCCGGTTGTGTCCTGCCTTTGATTGGCGGAAGACCGCCCGTTATAACCCTTAAAGGTTCTCCTGCCACATGTAAATCTACAGTTGAAATCATTCGGTTAAAGTCCAAATCATTTACCTCCCCATATTTAATTTCCTTACCTTTATGTAATCTTTGTGCTGAGTTGTAAAATGAAAAAGTCGGGAGCAGAAGTCATAATTTCAAAATTTCAGTTTATTTTTTGAAAACGTTATCATATAATGTTAGTAATGCTATCTTGGTTAAGAAAGGAATGTTGACCATGTATTCCATTGGAGAAAAAGTAGTTCACAGGGTTTTTAAACTAAACGGGCAAGTGACAAAAGTAGATAAAAAAACAGTTTCTATTTTATTTAACAATGGGTATTTCCGAGTGTTTCAGCTTGAATCATCCTTCATGTATCTGAAGAGAATTTCTTAAAGCGAATATAACGAGTCACATTATTAACGCAGGAATGGAATACCGAACGAAGCAGTCACCATTCCCACGCTATACACTATGTTTAATATCCCTGTGTCCCCACCTATATATATTAAATACTATGGTAATTGTGATGTACCCACAGTTTCCTCCCACTGTTCCTGAATGATCCTTCTTCCTTTCTGCACATCAGGATGAAACTGAATGTATGCATTGTCTCTCGATTGTTCGGTTGATTGTATGGCATGGTTAAGTTCTTGCGTTAACCCGGGAACACCGCCCTTCTTTGCTATGGACAGACCTGCTGTGACCCCCTGTTTCATGGCAACTTTGGCACCTTCAACCCCGGTAATATTACCAGCCACGTATAATCGATCAAGTGGGGTTTCCATATACTCATTGTGTATTGGGACATAGCCGCCTAACTCCTCCACTAAATAAAACGGACACCCGGCAACCGCAGCTAATTCGGCTAACGGGTACAATCCACCGGCAATACAAACAAAATCACATGGTATATGTTCCTCACTGCCGTCAACCACTTCACCATTTGAATCTATTGTTGCTAATTTAACGCCACTAACGGTTTCATCACCACAAATCTCAATGACGGCTTTTCGAAGCTGAATTGGAATATCCCACATTTTGAACCCTTTCTTCGGATAAAATGATATTCCCATCTTTTTCATCCATTCATTTTTCATTATTTTGCTGCCATAACGAACAACAGTTGACGGGGCCATATGGGAAACATGAAGAAGGGAGTCCATTACCTCCTTGGGTTTTGCTTCACTTTGAGTAATTTTATTCTTTTTAGGTAATGTAAGACTTGCCACTTCCACTCCAGCTAGCTGCAGTTCCATTGCAATAGCGGCAGACAAAACATTTACTCCAATAATGACACCACGATTTCCCGGTTTCACCCGATGAACATTAGTCATCACTTGTGCAGCACCGACAGACATCACGCCTGGAAGTGTCCAGCCTGGAACCGGAATTGGGGATTCGGCTGCACCTGTTGCTAACAACAGATGAGCTGCGTAAAGGGTGTTTTTTTCAGTGTAAACAACCCAGTAATCACCTTGTTTTTCGATATTATTAACTGAGGTATTTAAATTAATCTCAACATCCAAGTTAATAGCTTGTTGGTATAGGGTTTCAGACTCCCTTATACCATTCCACCAAAATCCATCTGGTTCTTCATACAATTGCCCCAGCAGTCTTCCACCCGGTTTAAAATATTCATCTATTACCAGAGGCTTCAGTTCTTTTTCGGCACACGTAATCGCCGCTGATAAGCCCGCCGGACCAGCCCCGATTATAATCACATCATTCATGAACAGCCCTCCAATCTCTCACAGGTGTGGGCAGTTTTCCGCCGCTTTCCACAACCATCCCTTCCTTTAGTGGTGTCAGGCAGGCGCGAACTCCTGGTTTTCCGTTTACCGTTACCCTGCATTCAAAACAGTGACCGATATTACAATAGATGCCTCTTGGTGTGCCACTTTCCTCATGGTAACGAAGCGTGCGAATGCCATTTGCCAGAAGCGCAGCCGCAAGAGATTCATTTTTCAGCCCTTTATACTCTTTGTCATTAAAAGTAAACGCAACATATTCTTTTTCGTTAATTGCTCCAAGCACCGGGTGGTCCTCTATACGCTGACTCATTCTTCCACCCTCCCTAAATCGCCGAAATGAACCGGACGAACCGGTGGCTGATACTTTAGCGATATTTGGTTACGTTGTCCACTTTCGATTTCGGCTGCAATTTTATCAACTAAACTCCGGCATGTTCTTCCGCCGCAATATCCCATAGATGCCCTTGTTCGAAGCTTTAACTCGCGTGCAGAGCAATTATATTTGGAAGCAGTTTCGATTAATTCCTTGTAGGTCACTTCTTCACATCTGCAAATAACCACATCTTTTTCCGTCAATTGAATCACTCCTATTCTATATCTCTCTTTAACACATGCAAAAATAGTGCCAAAACGAAAAATAAATCGTTTAAAGCACTATTTGTTCATGGTGTTTATTTTAATCCCAATTTTTTTAACCGGTTATAAAGTGTTGCTCTGGTTATCTGCAGATTTTCGGCGCAGGCAGCTTTATTTCCATCCACCTTGTCCAATTCTTTGACAAATATTTCTTTTTCCACTTCCTGCAGCCGCTCATTTAACGAACGTCCATTGTTTTCAGATGATATTTTGTGTCCTCCGTTTATTCCATTGCCGGTTTTCGGCTCAAATGGCAAGTCATCCAACTTTATATCACCATTTTCCGAAAACACAATGAGCCGTTCCACAACGTTTTTTAATTCCCGGATGTTTCCCGGCCAATGATATTGCAGCAGCGCCTGCATGACTTCCTGCGATATGCCGTGAATTGGGCGGTGATATTTAATGGAAATTTCATTTAAAAAATAATGGGTTAACTCGATAATGTCTTCCGTTCGTTTTCTCAGCGGCGGCACCTCAATACTTACCACATTTAATCGGTAATAAAGGTCCTCCCTGAACTTCCCCTCTTTCACTAATGCCTTTAAATCCTGGTTGGTTGCGGCTACAAGTCTGAAATCCCCTTCTTTTTCCTTTGTCCCACCTACCGAATAAAATTTGTTTTCCTGCAGCAGGCGAAGCATTTTCACCTGCATATCCAACGGCATTTCGCCAATTTCATCAAGAAGCAATGTGCCTCCTTTGGCGAGTTCCACCTTTCCCTTTTTCCCTTTTTGATCTGCACCGGAGAATGCACCTTTCTCATAGCCGAAAATTTCACTCTCAAACAACGGTTCCGGAATTGCACCGCAATTAATTGCCACAAACGGGGCCTTTTCGTGCTCGCGCATTGTATGCACTGCCTTTGCAAACAGTTCTTTTCCAACACCACTTTCACCGTAGATCAGAATATTGGCATCGGTGGACGCTGCCTTTTTAAATTTTTGAATCGTTTTACGCAGCGGCTTGCTGTTCCCTCGAATTTTAACAAATGGATTATCTGTAGAGGTTAACTTACTAACCTCTTTTTCCAAATGAAACAATCGCTCGGAAGCGTGATACAATTCTTTATTCAACTTAATTTGACTTGTTATGTCGGTCTCAGATACCACTGCCCCAATGATTTCCTCATCACAATAAACTGGATTAGAGTTAATTAACACTACTTGATTATCGCGTGCTTTATGTTGACTATGATAAACAGACGTACCATCCTTTAATGTATTCAACAATTCCAAATGTTTCGGATTGAAAAAATCGGTAATCGGTTTGCCTAATATTTCTTCCTGTTTAATCGAAAAAACCTGTTCTGCCCCTTTTGTCCAAGCTAAAACGTTCTTATCATTATCAATAACGGTACAAGATTCATCAATCGTTTCCAGGATGGTGGTAATATATTTATACAGATATTGATAGGAAGTGTATAATTTTTTGGGAAATTCCTGAGACGTTATATATCCCAACAACTGCCCTTTGCTATCCTTTACAACCGTGCAATTATAGTCCGCCAAAATAGTAACGATGTGACTGATCCCCTCATCTATCGTGGTTTCTGCACATGGTGAATAGTTTAATTGGTTTTCCTTTTCCGAATAGGTGACGCATTGAATAGTTTCCTCTTTATCCGCTAGAAAAATCTGCTTCGAATATTCAGCTTTGACTTTCGACTTCACTTCACTTCTGAGCAAATCTTCCGCGTTATATAATATAAAATTTTCATTAAGCATTTTTTTCACATCTAAAAAAGTCGGAAAAAACATAAAACACCCCTCTATCTGTAAAATCTCTTTAACACTTTTAAATTATTTTGACACAATCACGATTTACTTTCAACATTATTTCGAATTATACGGCAATTTTAGTTGGCACAAAATTTGCTATGTATATAATGAATCATTTAGAAAACTTGGTTGTCACTAAGCCTTGAGATGACAGCCTTAGTAGCACTTATGCAGTAAGAAAGTTATATACATTCTTACTGCCAAAAAAGGAGGCCAGCTTTGTTTTAGATTTATCGGTTTGCCGCGTATCAAAGCATTTGACTATTATTTGGGAGGATGAATATGAAAAATAAAAAAAGAACAATAGTTTTATTGACTATCACACTCTTGCTAATTACTTTCCTTTACGCATGTAGTGGAAACGATTCAGAGAGCAGCAAAAACAACAATCAGGAAAATGATGAATCCCAACCCGCGAATAACAGCCAGCCTGCACTGGCTGAGGACCAGGTCTTAAATCTTACGTCTTCAGCAGATTTTACTTCACTTGATCCGCATCACGCTTCAGATGCACCATCGTTTGACGCCTTATATCAAATTCGTTCCGGATTGGTCACACTTGATGAAAACGGAGAAGTTGTTCCCGATATGGCTGCTTCACTGCCAAAAGTCAGTAAAGATGGAACAGTTTATACCTTTACATTAAAGGATGATATCGTATGGTCAAACGGGGACCCGGTAACGGCACAAAATTTTGTGTATGCCTGGCGTAGGGAAGTCGATCCGAAAACGGCTGGTGAATATGCGTTTATCTATAAATCAGCCAATATCAAAAATGCGGCTAAAATTCGGGATAAAAACAGTGACATGTATGGAAAAGAAAAAAAGATAGGGATTGAAGCTGTAAATGAGCGCAAATTGAAAATTACCCTTGAAAAACCAACACCTTACTTCTTGGATTTATTAACTTTCCCGCCCTTTTATCCGTTAAATCAGGAGTTTGTGGAAAAACAGGGCGATAAATTTGCAATGGAACCGGAAAACATGCTTTTCAACGGACCTTTCAAGTTAAAAAAATGGAATCATGGCGTAGGTTGGACATTTGTTAACAATGAAAAATATTGGAATGCTGATGAAGTCAAACTGGAAAAAGTGAACTACAAAGTCTTAAAGCAGCAAAACACTGCAGCAAACGTATATAAATCCGGCAGTCTCGATTTTTTAAAACTCAGTTCCGATTATATTCAACTCTTTGAAGACAGCGGTGAACTTCATACTGGCGAATTAACAGCGGAAATCCATTTTATCCGGCTGAATCAAAAACATGAAGCACTCGCAAATGAACATATCCGTGATGCCATTTATAATTCCCTTAACCGAGAGGGCCTTGTGGATGTATTGGTGAAAACCGGTGCCGAACCTGCCAGATATGTGGTACCGAAAGACTTTGCAAAAGGACCGGATGGGAAAGACTTTCGTTCAAAAAATCCATCCATTAATAAAATGTCACTGGAAGAGGCGCAAAAATCCTGGAAAAAAGGACTTCAGCAAATCGGAAAAGAAAAAGTGGAAATCGGTCTGATGATTGGTGATACGGATACGAATGCTACCATAGCTGAATTTTACGCGAATCAACTGGAAGAAAATTTACCGGGACTAACCGTAACCATCAATAGGCAGCCTTACAAATCACATTTGGAGCTTGAAGGAAACAGAAAATATGATATGTCAAAATGGGGATGGCTGCCAGATTATCGCGATCCAATGACGTTTCTTGATTTATGGGTAACAGACGCTCCCTTCAACCGGACAGGATACTCCAATCCGGAGTTTGATGCACTGATTAAGAAAGCCAAAAACCTTGGCCATAAACCAAAAAAACGCTGGGAACTGTTACAAAAAGCCGAAAAAATCCTATTGGAAGATGCAGCAATTGTACCAACCCATCAAGCTGCTGCGGCCTATGTCAAAAAACCGTATGTTAAACACATAATTGTACGGAATTACGGTCCGACAGTGGACTGGACATATGCCCGCGTTCTGAAACATTAAAGCAGTCTAATAGAGAGAAGGCTGGGATAAAAACAAAAACGCATATCAGAAAAGACGTACAATGCATCGCTTTAGCGGAGGAAATATACGTAGACTCCTGGGGGAGCTAGGCCTAGGTGAGACTCGTAGTGCGTCAGCACGGAGAGGCTCAGCAGCCGCCCCCGGAAAGCGAAGTATATTTCCGGAGCGGCTGAGTCACGTTTTATTAAAACACTTTTATCCCAGCACCACGTGTAGCATTACACGTAAACCTCCACCTTCCCCTTTCTTGGAGTCTGTGGAGATTTCACGTAAGAATACATGGGCTATTTGGCATGAAAATTGCTTATTTTATATCAGACGTAGTTAAAAGGAGGAACGCAACAAATGGAAACGATAAATAAGCTGCGAAAACAATTTGATGATTTGGGAATCGACGGTATCTTGATTACTAATGATCAAAATCGTCGGTACATGACTGGTTTTACCGGGACAGCCGGCATTGTACTCATTTCAAAATCAGACGCGAAATTGATCACCGACTTTCGTTATGTCGACCAAGCAAAAACACAGGCTAAGGATTTTGAAGTTGTTCTACATGAAAGAAGAACGATCGATGAAATAGATAAACAGGTCGCTTCTTCGGATATCACAAAACTCGGCTTTGAGGAAAATCACGTAACCTATGGCATGTTCAAACAGTTCACTGAACATATTAATGCGGAGTTAGTTCCAACCACAGGTGTGATTGAAAACTTTCGGATGGTTAAAAGCGAAGATGAGATCAATGCCATCAAAAAAGCGGCTGACATTGCAGATGAAACTTTTTCCAGGATTACAGACTATATTCGTCCCGGAATCACAGAAATGGATGTTAATCATGAATTAGAAAATACCATAAGAAAACTCGGAGCAGCGTCTTCTGCTTTTGACATCATTGTCGCTTCCGGCTTTCGCTCCGCCTTACCTCATGGTGTTGCCAGCGATAAAGTGATTGAAAAAGGAGACATGGTTACACTTGATTTCGGAGCATATTACGAAGGTTATCGTTCGGACATCACAAGAACGGTCGCAGTTGGCAAACCGGATGAAAAGCTGAAGGAGATTTATTCCATTGTCCAGGAAGCCTTGTCACAAGGTGCTAAAGGACTGAAACCGGATATGACTGCACCAAGTGTAGATGCATTGCCACGGGATTACATTACAGCGCAGGGCTTTGGCGAATACTTCGGGCACGGCACCGGACATGGCATCGGATTGGACATTCATGAAGAACCATTCTTCTCAAAAAGCTCTGACAAGGTAACGGCGCCAGGCATGGTTGTCACCATTGAACCCGGTATCTATATTCCGAAACTTGGTGGTGTGCGAATTGAAAACGATTATGTTGTGACAGCTGATGGCAATGAAGCACTTTCGCGATCGACAACAGAATTAATGATATTGTGATTCTGAACTCGCGCGATGGTCTCCCGGGGTTGCACGTTTTGGAGTGAGTTCGCACGTTTGAGCGAGGTGCACATAACCCTGTCAAGTAGACAAACTAAAATCGTGCAAATCTATGCTGATTGTAACCGATATTCAACTG
>NZ_BAAADS010000016.1:0-213373 GCF_039522605.1 Virgibacillus siamensis | reverse complement strand
TGGGGAGGTACTTCCTTTTTTATGTCTCTGAGCCCTTGCCGCAGAAGGGCTGATAATTATGAAATTCACTCAAATAGAAAAATTTTTGGAATTGGAACAAGAAATTCTGCCATAGGATATGAATCACGGCCTGGATATATAAAAGAATGATTTGCCAAATTTATTTTTAAAAGCCAAAAAGGGTGATGTACTTTGATAAAGACCTTATTTAAACATCCTCTATTTTTAACTGGTTTCTTATTTATCACGATTTTAATCAGTGCAAGTATTGTTCACGCTGTGTTTTTTGATGGGAAAATTCCGGTAGATCGGCAACATTATAATGAACAAGGTGAATTGATTGCGAAAAGTCCTTTTTCACCCATCGAGGTACCTCCGTTGGGAACAGATCAGGTAGGGAACCATCTCTTTTTTAAACTATTGCAAGGTGCGAAATACACGATTGGCATCGCACTAATTGTTGCGATGCTCAGAATGATTTTTTCTTTTATAATGGGGTTATTTTACGGGAATTTTGCTCTCAAGTTAGGCAGGTATGTATCAGGTATCGTAAATTCCTATTATTTTGTTCCGATATCGCTGCTTTGCTATGTTCTGTTGAGTGATGTTCTGTTGATTCGAAATCCATACGATGAAATAGAATACACCTTCGTTCAACGGGCTGGCTTCGAATTTATTATCTTGACCATTGTTGCTTTGCCGACAACTTCACTGTTAATCGGCGAACAAATGAACAGAATTATGAAGAATGAGTTTGTAGTGGGGGAAAAGACCCTTGGCGGAAGTCGGTTACATATTTTTAAAAGGCACATACTTCCCCACTTGTGGCCACGAATAATGATTCAATATGCGGGGCAGATTGTGCAGGTGCTTATCTTGCTGGCACACCTTGGTTTTTTTCATTTGATGTTTGGCGGTACGAAGGTAATAAAAAGTTTCGATATGGTTTATGTTTCCATGTCCGGTGAATGGTCGGGTATGCTTGGAAACAATTATTACCAATTTTTAATCCTGCCTTGGCTGTTCCTTGCCCCGGTTATTGCATTCACCGTAACGATTCTCGCCCTTAATTTTATGGTGAAGGCGATGGAGGAAGTGTTTCTGGGCGGGTGGATTCCAAAACGGAAAAAAGATAGGAACAACAGCCAAACTTTTGATACAGGTTCCGATGGGAAGGAATTGGATTTCAGTTTTGTGAAGAATCATTAGATCGTAGGGGGGAGTACATGGCAAATCTGGTTTATCGCATCTTATTGAAGTTTGTATTAACTGCAATTGGCATTTTACTGGTTGGGGCGCTTCCTGCCTTATTTCAAGGGATCCGGTTGGATTTTTCGAATTATTTTTCTTCGATTGCGGGTATATTTGCCGGTATTCTTAACCCGGAAGAAATGACGTATAGGATACTTAACAATGAGTATCCTTTATTCCCCAGGATATTTGAGGTATGGGCATATTCCATGACATTGCTGTTTATCGCATTTTTCATTGCATTAGGCATCGCACTGATTCTCACCTTCTTTACGGTGAAATTGCCAAAAAAGATAAAGGAAAAAGTAAAGTTTGTGCTGTTTGCAACCGAGTCAATCCCGGATATATTGGTGGTAGCTCTATTTATATTTTTTGTAATTACTATTTATCAGCAAACCGGTATCTTGTTTTTTAATGTTGCGGTGTACGACGAGAATATATACGTTCTTCCCATTACTGCACTAACGATTTTGCCAACCGTTCTGTTGTTTAGAGCAATGGTGTTGGAATTTGAAGAAGAAGAAGGGAAACAATATGTTGATGTTGCAAGATCGAAAGGAATTAAAGCGCAAAAGTTAATGGTTTCACATATTTTAAGGAACACGTTAATCAGTATTTTCCAAAACGCTAAGTATATTCTCTGGTTTATGCTTTCGAATTTACTTGTCATTGAATATGCATTCAATCTACATGGAATCCTTGATTTCATGTTCATGCGTTATTCACCTGAGGTATTAACGGTAGGGTTATTTTTAATATTTAGTGTGATATTCTTTGTGCTGTCGGTATTTCAGGTGATTATAGAGAAGGTGGTGATGCAGGAAGCAGAGATATAGGGGAGATGATGCTGCGTGACTTCTGGCGATTAGTGAACATACAGGAAAACCCCGTATAAGGGGAGTTATGCACAAGGATGTGAATAATCATGATGTATAAGCTATATTAAAACATTCCGCAGATCTGCTATCAGACCCGCGGAATCATACTATTTCTCAAATTTTAACTGGAATCGACCTAAAATATTACGCTTGTTATCTTCCATCTTAAAAACACTTGCCTGATATACACCTGGTTCAGGCACTTGAACTTTCGCTTTGTATTTGCCATTTTTTACTTCTTCCACTTGAAGCGGAAGCTCACCAATTGGCAGTTTTACCATTAACCCCAGCTTTCCACCGGTCAATGGTTCTCCGTCTTTAGCTACTTTAAATGGTATATCAAGTTCTTTTTCTTTAAATTTGAACGTGTCGTTTTCTATAAATACTTCATACTGAGCTGGAGCTTCCTCCGATTTATTTTCTTTATCTTCATTTTGATTAGTCTGCTTATCTTTACTTTTATCCTGTTGTTCAGTTTGTGCTGTTTCAGATTGGTTGTTGTCACTTTTCCCTTCATCGCTTGCTGATTGGTTGTCCGATGAGCAGGCTGTCAACGCTAAAATCAGTACGAATATAGCTGCAAATAAGATGTTTTTCATTGCAGTATGCCCCCTTTTTCATGCCAGCTTCAAAGTCAATTGTACTATAGTTTTGAATAATGACAATAAGAAATTTTAGAAAAGGAATGTATAACCAATATTTAAAAAATTCCTCCTCTTTGTGTTATCATTTGTACTATAATATAAAAAAGGGGTAATTGGGGATGGGTAATTTTACATATCGATTAGGTGTCAGGTTTGTTTTGAGTATCATTGGAATTTTTCTGATAGGATCGTTACCAGCGCTGTTTAATGGGATTCATCTGGACTTTGGATCCTATTTCAACCAATTGGCGAGCATATTGCCGGAAATTATCCGACCGTGGGAATGGACGTATACGGCTGGGGAATTTGATAGGTCATTGTTCCCGAAAATATTGGATCCATGGGCATACTCCATGACGTTGTTGCTTGGTTCTTTTTTTATCGCCTTTTTGGTGGCGATGGTTTTTGCTTACGTTACGTTACTGCTGCCAAGAAAATTGATTGATGGTATTAAATTCGTTCTTTTTTCTTTAGAGTCACTGCCGGATGTGCTTGTCATTGCAATGTTTCAAATAGCGGTGATCTGGCTGTACCAGAAAACGGGAGTTTTAATGTTTTACATCGCAGAATATGGCGATCATCAGCCATATATACTGCCGATTATTGCGCTTAGCATATTACCGACTATTTTTATGTATCGTATTTTTATTCTTGATTTGGAGGATGAATCGGAGCAGCCGTATGTGGAGCTTGCGAAGGCGAAAGGGCTGAAGCAATATACTGTTTTGCTGAAGCATATTTTGCGAAATGCTGTCATGGGAATTTTCCTGCATTCGAAATTCATTCTGTGGATCACGCTGTCCAATTTGCTTGTAGTGGAGTACATATTTGGGATCAGCGGATTGATTCAATTTATGCTCTCACTGCCGACACCACAGATCTTTACGATAGGGATATTGCTGTTTTTTGTGCCGATTTTCATTACAATGGCGATCGGGCAATTTATTATTGAAAAAATTGCTGCACAAAAGGTGGTGCTGTAATTGATGAAGGAATTGTTTAAAAAACCGCTGTTTGTAATCGGGTTTACATATATTTTGCTTTTGTTTCTGGCAAGTATGATCCACTGGTTTTATGGTGCGCCGGTACCGGAATACGATTTACTGTATGAAGATAATAAGCTGACCGGAGCTGCACCGCACAGCCCGTCGGAACTGCCGCCTTTTGGATCGGACCGGTTTGGTAAGGATTACTTGTACCTCCTTTTAAAAGGGGCAAAGATGACAATCGGTTTTGCGTTTGCTGCTGCTGTGTTGCGAATGATCTTCTCAGCCGGGTTAGGTCTTTTCTATGCGTTTTTCTTGAAGAGGGCAAACAAATTTATTACCGGCTTGACGGAGGCGTTTCAATATTTGCCGACTGCATTGCTGGCCTATGTCATACTGGAACCAGTGCTCATTCAGAATGAGTTCACCCGTACGTTTGCATCCGGCTTTTGGGAGCGGATTATATTTGAGTTAATTATTTTTGTCATCATTGCCACACCAACAATTTCGGTGTTGATTGGAAATGAAACGAAAATGATACTGGAGCGGGAGTTCATTACAGGTGCCCGAGTAATTGGAGCGGGACGCTGGCATACTTTAATAAAACATGTCATGCCGCACTTGGCACCAAAATTGTGGATTAACTTTGGGCAGCAGGTTATTCAGGTACTTGTGCTGCTCGTTCACCTTGGACTGTTAAAGTTGTTTTTGGGTGGTACGCTGAAACATCATTTGATGGATAATGGATTTGAGTCATTAACAGCAGAATGGTCCGGACTGATTGGCTATTCGTACGCATACCTTGATGTCCAGCCATGGCTTCCGCTGGTCCCGCTTGGCGCGTTTGCCATTACCATATTGGCGATGAACTATATGATCGAAGGCATGAAACAGGTGTTAATCAAAGACACCAGGGTGCGTAAACTCAGGAAAAACGTAGAACCCCCGGTTAAGGAATCGAAACCGGAGTTGACTCAGGAGGATTTTGAATTTGTTTCTTGATTCTTCAGGTTATTCTTTCCGTTATATCAAAAAAGATAGTGAAATATTTCACTATCTTTTTTTACTGTATTTTAGATACCAACTTTAAACCTTTCGGCGGTGGGAAGCTAAACTGCTAACCAAATTTCTTGTTCTGAAACAAATGTAGACCTTACAATCTCCTCTTTTTAGTTCATTCATCGGGCTGGTGAACTTCATATACATAAGTATGTATCACCTGAACAACCTTATTAATAAGGTCGTTAGGTGCTTTCCCTTTTATTTCTGCTTTTCTTGTTTTCCAGTCTAAGTTTTTCACCTGATCACTAATGATAACTCCAGAAACGGCAAACCCCTCTGGAATATCGATATTAAAGCCCCATTCCCTCTTGGTTCCACTAATAGGACAAACAGTCGCATAACCAGTTACACGATTAAATTTTTCAGGAGACAATACAATAGCTGGTCTGCGCCCCGATTGTTCTGTGCCTGTTTGAGGATTAAAATCTAAATAAATAAAATCACCACGGTCAGGAACCTGCATTTATAGGTCTTCCTTTCCTAGCGGTTTACTGAAAAATTCTTCATAGGGGTTTTTACCATCACATTGAGCCAATAAATCATCCAATGTCGGCTTTTCCTTTGGTGTTAACTCAATGCCATTTTTCGTATCACGAATATCCAACTCCGTACCTTTTACAATTCCGTATTTATCTGCTAGCCTATAAGGTATACGAATACCAATGCTGTTGCCCCATTTTTGTGCAGTAACAGTCATTTTATACACCCCTGTACGTTTATTTGTCTCCATTATAGCACCTCGCTAATAAAATGTATACTTTAGTTTATACATTTTCAAATGAAATGATACCTCTTTTGGTTAAAAGGGGAACAATTCCTATAACAAAGTGCAATTGGAATGTACAGCAGCCCGGATTTCCTATGCTGTAATTTTAATATAAAAACGAACACCTAATTCACATGGTCAAAGCAATTAGTAGTGTTACCACAAAAAATATACTGCCTGATGCGAGAATAGGATAGGCAATAGGAAAGTGATGCTCTTTTGGCAGGTAACTTTCTTCCTCCGCTTCCGGGTTTACCTCATATATCATTTCGTCAATTTTTCGTGTGCGCCGAAAGAAGCGTTTGAAACTGTATGTGATGCCGTTAAAAAATCCTGATTGAACCAGAAATAATGCTGAACCAATAATTAAATAGAGCAAACTGACTAAAAATGTTGCATTAACAATCGCTAGTAATGTAAAAGTCTTGTATATCAAATAAGTGAGTATCAGACTCAGAATTACTCCTATTATGAAAGTCCTGATAAATTGCTTTTTACTCAATGAAAGTCACCTCAATTCCTCTTTATCTTATCAAATCAACGAATAAAAATCACTATAATTTACCGCTGAAAATTACTTTTTAAGATGTAAAAATACTATAAAATGACATAGGTAAAAAGACCTATTTTTAGTCATAAAACCGTAATCTCATAGGCATTTTTTAAAATTATCTAAAAAAACTAATGCAAAAAAGTAAGAATACTTGTATAATGCTTATGTAGACAATTTTCAAACAAACATGAATATTGTTGAGAAAATGTCTGCGATACACATAATATTTTGAGGAGGGTCAAAATTATGAACAAGGGAAGGTTAAAATGGGGTTTTATTGCTGCCCTGTTGCTGGCACTTGGTATGGTGCTTGCTGCATGTAGCGGTGGCGGCGATGGAGGCTCAGGGGAAGGTGACTCCGGTAGTGATTCTGCCAGCGGCAATGATGAAAAATCATCCGAAAACAAAGAATTGGCGGAAGAGCAGGTATTGCACCTTGTCCGTGGTTCAGACTTACCGTCAGTTGATCCGTCGATTGCAACTGACACAACTTCTGCCGAGGTGATTGGAAGGACACACCCTGGACTCGTAACATTTAAAAATAAAGAACTGGTACCTGAAATGGCAAAAGAAATGCCTAAGAAGAGTGAAGATGGTCTGACATACACGTTTAAATTGCGTGAAAATCTTAAATGGTCCAATGGAGACCCGCTTACAGCAGAAGACTTTGTATATGCTTGGCAGCGCTTAATTGATCCAGATACAAAATCCGAGTATGCCTATATCATGGGTGTAGCAAATGTTAAAAATGCTGATAAGATTATGAATCAGGATAGCGATATATACGGTCAGGTTGAAAAACTTGGCGTTAAAGCAGTTGATGAACATACACTTAAAATAACATTGGAATCACCAATTCCGTTTTTTACTAGTCTAATGACATTTAATAAGTTTGCACCGTTAAACAAAGAGTTTGTTAAAAAGCAAGGTAAAAACTTTGCGAAAGAACCGAAAAACCTGCTTACAGTTGGACCGTATAAGTTGACTGAATGGGATCACGGTGTCGGCTGGACACTTGAAAAGAATCCTGACTACTATGCGGCAGATGAAGTCAATATAACAAAGGCTACTTTCAAAGTGGTTAAAGAACAAAATACGCAGCTGAGTCTGTACAAATCGGATGAAATCCAAATGGATGCATTATCATCTGAACAGGTCGATGCCTGGAAAGATAAACCTGACTTCCAACAGGTACCTAAAGGCTGTGTATTCTGGTGGACGTTGAATGCGAATAATGTACCTGAATTCAAAAATGAAAAAGTCCGTAAAGCAATGTCTATGGTTATTGACCGGAAAGGCTTGACAAATGTACTGTTGAATAATGGATCTATTCCTGCTCAGTATGTTGTTCCTAAAGGCCTTGCGATGGGACCTGACGGCAAGGACTTCCGAGAAGGTGTAGATGATTATCTGCCTGGCGGAGTGGAAGAAGCGAAGAAGCTTTGGAAAGAAGCTAAAAAAGAACTTGGTATTGATTCACTTGAGGTCGAATATGCAACAACAGACGGCGACAAAGCAGCACAAATGGGTGAATATATGGCAAATCAGCTTGAACAGCTGGAAGGTTTGAAAGTAACAATCAAGAAATTGCCTTGGAACGCATATTTAGAGGCAACGCAAAATGATAAAGCTGAAATTGGCGCAGGTTCCGGCTGGTGCCCAGACTACAAGGACCCTATGACATTCCTTGGTTACTGGTACTCAGAGAACCCGAACACTGACGGTCTTGGTCTTAAGCGGGAAGATTACGATAAGTTGATTGAAGAAGCGAGACAACTTGCAAAAGATCAAAAACCGAAAGAACGTTGGGCAGCAATGAAAGAAGCGGAGAAAGTTCTGATTGAGAATGCGTATACCATTCCAACATATCAGGCTGGTGAAGCGCTTGTAATTAAACCTTATGTAGAAGGTATAACAATGCAGAGTTTCGGTATTGAATACTACTTCAGAGAGGCAAAAGTATACAAACACTAAGCTAGAGGGTGTTTCGTGATACAGAATGGTTGAAAAAGGAGGTGCGTATTTCAAAGTGCGCACCTCTATTTTTCTGCTTTGAAAATTTAAGTGAATTACAATATTCTGAAAGCGCTTTATTTACTGAATTTAGTTCTTGATTTCGTTATTTCCTTGTAAATCATACGTGCTATGAAGGCGGTTGTTTCAAGGGTTACACCATGATTTTGGTGTTAATATAGGGTTAATCGTAAAATTCACATATTTAAAAATGGCAGAATTTTATATTGACTTTTGTACGTAATAATTAGAAAATATAACTACAAACTATGGAGGTGTGAGGATTTGGTAGGATACATCATAAAGCGTTTGGCATACATGTGCCTTACAATGCTCGTCATCATAACATTAACATTTGGGATCGTTAAATTATTGCCTGGCTCTCCATATCAAAATGCCGCAAAGTTAACCGAAGCCCAAATTGAAGCATTAAATGAACAATATGGGCTGGATGACCCTATCCCTGTCCAATACGTACGTTATTTGGGGAATGTAGTGACAGGGGAATTTGGAATTTCGTTTCAGTTTGATGGTCGTTCAGTAGGTACAATTATTGGGAATAAGTTACCAGTTTCTGTACAGCTTGGACTGGAATCAGTTATAGTAGGTACGATTATTGGTATTGTTCTAGGAGCAATTGCTGCACTTAGAAAAGGCGGAATTCTTGACTATGGAACCACATTATTTGCCGTGCTTGGTATCTCGATACCATCGTTTATTTTTGCAATGCTCTTACAGTATGTGTTTGCACTGAAACTGGATTTACTTCCGCTCGCATACTGGACAAGCTGGCAGCATCATATTATGCCTGTTGCTTCATTGTCCGTAATGTTTATTGCGCTGATTGCGAGATATATGCGGACTGAATTGGTTGAAGTAATGGGTTCGGACTATATCACGACCGCGAAAGCAAAGGGTTTGAGAAAATCAACCGTCATAACAAAGCATTCCATACGTAATGCACTAATTCCAATCGTAACGATTATTGGTCCGGCAACCGCAAGCATTGTGACTGGGTCACTTGTTATTGAGCAAATTTTCGCAATTCCGGGAATTGGTGATGCATTCGTAAATGCTATCTTTACTAATGATTATCCCGTGATTATGGGAACAACGATATTATTTGCGTTATTCTTTGTTGTCGCAATATTTTTAACCGACATGGTTTATGGAATAATTGATCCTAGGATTCGACTGGCAGGAGGCGATTCATAATGGCACTATCAAAAGACGAAATCACCCAGGATATGTTTGAACCGGCAGAAATTGAATCCGGTAAAGAAGAAGAAATCGCCACCGAAAGTCTCAATTTTTGGCAGGATGCTTTTCGCCGCCTTCGCAGGCAAAAGGCGCCAATGGCTGGATTAGTTGTTATTCTTGCCATTGTTGCAATGGCATTTATCGGACCTTATTTCAGTCCGGCTGATTCAATTGATGAACAGAACCTGCTTCGGTCCAACTTACCGCCGAAAATTTCCTGGCTGCAGGATGTGGGATGGCTCCCGTTCACTGGTGAAAATGCGCAGGGCGTCGATATGTATGAATCCAAAAGTGTTGATGAGAATTATTGGTTCGGTGCCGATGAACTTGGCCGTGATTTGTGGATTCGTGTATGGGAAGGTACCAAACTTTCGCTGTTGATTGGTCTTGTCGCCGGTGTTGGTGACATTATTATTGGTGTCATTTATGGCGGGATATCAGGTTACTTTGGTGGACGAGTCGATGAATTCATGGAGAGGATTATTGAAATTCTGATCGGGATTCCGCAGCTCGTATTAATGATTTTGCTTATTGTGGTAATGGAGCCCGGAATTGTTCCGATTATGTTTGCGATAATGTTTACCGGCTGGATTACCCAGGCCAGGATAGTCAGAGGACAGACACTTCAATTAAAGACGCAGGAGTTTACCCTAGCTGCCAGAGCACTTGGCGCCAATCATGGCCGGATTATCCGAAAACATATTATTCCAAATACCATTGGAATGATTATTATTACGATGATGTTCAGTATTCCGAATGCGATATTTGCTGAGGCGTTTTTAAGTTTCATCGGTCTCGGTGTTCCCGCACCGGAAGCATCGCTGGGGTCATTAATTAATGAAGGTTTTAAACAGATCCAATTTCATCCGTATCAGGCACTTTTCCCTGGCATATTAATCAGTTTACTGTTACTTGCATTTAATATATTCGGTGATGGTCTGCGCGATGCACTCGATCCAAAAATGAGAAAATAGGAGGCAGACAGTGTTGGAAAATATATTAGAGATAAACGATTTACATGTATCATTTGATACATTTTCCGGTGAAGTGCAAGCTGTCCGGGGGGTTGACTTGGAATTGAAGAAAGGTGAGGCACTTGCAATCGTAGGTGAGTCCGGTTCAGGTAAATCGGTAACGTCAAAAACGATTATGCAACTCAACCCAAGCCCACCGGGACGCATTAAATCCGGAGAAATACTTTTTGATGGGCAAGATCTTGCTAAACTATCTGATAAACAGATGCAGGATATCCGAGGTAAAGAGATTTCTATGATCTTTCAGGATCCGATGACCTCATTGAACCCGACGATGACTGTCGGGAAACAGATTATGGAAGGTCTGATTAAACATCAGAATATGAGTAAGCCGGAAGCGAAACAACGGGCGATAGAATTGTTGAATCTGGTTGGTATCCCGAACCCGGATACACGGGTTAAACAATATCCGCACCAATTTTCCGGCGGGATGAGACAGCGGGTTGTCATTGCAATCGCATTGGCATGTAATCCGAAAGTTTTAATCGCCGATGAGCCAACAACAGCTTTGGATGTTACCATTCAGGCGCAAATTCTTGATTTGATGAAAAATCTGCAGGCTGAAGGTGATACTTCCATTATATTAATCACACACGACCTTGGTGTAGTGGCTAATATGGCACAGCGTGTTGCTGTTATGTATGGTGGTAAAGTAGTGGAAGTAGGAACCGTGGATGAATTGTTTTACGACCCGAAACACCCGTATTCATGGGGATTATTATCATCCATGCCCCGTCTGCACGAGAAACAGGATGATCTAAATGCAATTGCAGGTACACCACCGGATCTATCGAACCCGCCGAAAGGGTGTCCGTTCGCCGCGCGTTGCCCGCATGCAATGAAAGTATGTACAGAACATATGCCTGAGCATACAAACGTAAGTGAAACACAGTCCGCTGCTTGCTGGCTGCTTGATGAACGTGCACCGAAAGTGGAGCCGCCGGAAGCTGTTAAGGCTGCTACTAATAAATAAAATTAGAAGCTTTATAGACTTTTAAACTGAATGATTATAAGACGATATAACCGGGACCAAAAAATAAATTTGGAGTTAATCCAAACATATGAGGGGGTTGAAACTTGTCACATTCAAATGAAAAACTGCTGGAAATCAAAAATTTGAAAAAACACTTTAAGGTTGGCAGAAAAGCAATTTTAAAAGCTGTCGATGGCATAAGTTTTGATATATATAAAGGTGAAACATTTGGACTTGTTGGCGAATCCGGCTGTGGTAAATCAACAGCTGGTCGGACAATTTTACGGTTATATGATGCAACTGAAGGTGAAGTGAACTTTGAAGGTGTAAATGTTCATGGGAAGAAATCAAAAAAGGAACTAAAAGCATTTAACCGAAAAATGCAGATGATTTTTCAGGATCCTTATGCATCATTGAACCCAAGAATGACCGTTATGGAAATTATTGCGGAAGGCATTGATATCCATAACCTGGCAAGCAGTAAAGAAGAGCGGAAAAAACGGGTTTATGAGTTGTTGGAAACCGTTGGGCTGAATCAGGAACATGCGAACCGCTATCCGCACGAATTCAGTGGTGGACAGCGTCAGCGTATTGGAGTGGCACGTGCACTCGCAGTGGACCCGGAATTCATTATTGCTGATGAACCGATTTCGGCACTTGACGTATCCATCCAGGCACAGGTTGTCAACCTGATGCAAAAACTGCAGGATGAGCGTGGACTTACCTACTTGTTTATTGCCCACGATTTATCCATGGTGAAGCATATCAGTGATCGTGTCGGTGTGATGTATTTGGGGAATATGGCTGAAGTGGCAAGCAGTGATGACATTTATGAGGAACCACTGCATCCATATACACAGGCACTGCTTTCGGCGATTCCGCTTCCGGATCCGCAACTGGAGCGGTCTCGTGAACGGATTGTTATTGAGGGTGATGTACCAAGTCCGATTGCACCGCCAAGTGGCTGCCGTTTCCGGACAAGGTGCCCGCATGCAATGGATATTTGCGCAAAAGTTGAGCCGGAATGGCAGGAGTATAGAAAAGATCACTTTGTTGCATGTCATCTGTATAATGATAAGTATAACGAAGAATATAAAGAAAGACAGTTGCAGACACAAAGTTAAAATGTGTCTTGGAAAACAAGCACCCCCAGTTGACATAATCAGCTGGGGGGTGCTTTTGTTCTTGCTTAGGAAACTATAAGATTTTGTAGATGTGGATAATGCACTTGCTCCTAATCAGCCACGTCCAGCTCCAGCGCCCAGCGACTAGCAAACTTCACACTTCCTCACTACGATAAGTCAACATCGGTTCGCTTTCAGCTTACCGTGTTTCCTTTATCTCATTGCGGAGTGCTCCAGTTTGTACGTCGCTAAACGGGCGCTTCCGCTTTTGTTCTAACGTCAGAAAGTATAAATTATGGTTGACCTTATAAGAAAAACTTCGGCAATCGCTATAAGACGAGGCGAATGCCGAGTTTTTCTAAAAAACGATTAAGCTGTGTACATTTCTTCCACTTTCTTTTGCAATTCATGATCAGCTATATATTCATCATAACTCATTTCTTTATCGATGATGCCGTTTGGTGTCATTTCAATCAGGCGGTTTGCGATACTTTGAATAAATTCATGGTCATGTGATGTAAATAGCATCGATCCTTTAAACTTAACCAGTCCGTTGTTCAATGCGGTAATGGACTCCAGATCCAGATGGTTTGTCGGTTCATCGAGAATCAACACGTTGGCACCTGAGAGCATCATTTTACTCAGCATACAGCGTACCTTCTCACCCCCGGACAGCACACTCGGCTTTTTCAGAGCTTCTTCACCGGAGAACAGCATGCGGCCCAGGAAACTGCGCAGGAATGTCTCGGTTCCATCTTCCGGGGAATATTGACGCAGCCACTCGACCAGGGTCGGTTCATCCCCCTCGAAGTATGCGGCATTATCCTTAGGGAAGTAGGACTGTGATGTCGTTACACCCCATTTATAGGTTCCGGCATCAGGCTCCATTTCTCCCATAATGATTTTGAACAGTGTTGTTTTAGCAATTTCATTTTTGCCGATAAAGGCGATTTTGTCATCCTTTTTCATTGTAAAGCTGACATTATCAAGCACTTTTTCTCCACCGATTGTTTTGGTTAATCCCTCGACACGCAGCAGATCATTGCCGATTTCACGATCCGATGTAAATGAAATGTACGGATAACGGCGTGACGATGGTTTAATGTCATCCAGTGTAATGCTGTCGAGCAGCTTTTTACGTGATGTAGCCTGTTTTGATTTGGATGCATTTGCACTGAATCTGGCGATAAACGATTGCAGTTCTTTAATCTTTTCTTCCTTTTTCTTGTTTGCTTCCTGTGCCATTTTGTTTGCCAGCTGACTGGATTCATACCAGAAGTCATAGTTGCCGACATAGATTTCAATTTTTCCGTAGTCAACATCCGCAATGTGCGTACAGACTTTATTCAGGAAGTGGCGGTCGTGTGAAACGACAATGACCGTGTTTTCAAAGTTGATCAGAAATTCCTCCAGCCATTGAATGGCATGGATATCCAGCCCGTTTGTCGGCTCATCCAAAAGCAGAATGTCCGGATTGCCGAACAGTGCCTGAGCAAGCAGTACTTTTACTTTTTGATCACCAGGGATTTCAGACATTTTTTTTGTGTGCAGTGATTCATCAATACCTAAACCTTTCAGAAGAACAGCAGCATCTGATTCTGCTTCCCAGCCGTTCATTTCGGCAAACTCGCCTTCCAGTTCAGCGGCGCGCATACCATCTTCTTCGGAAAAATCAGCTTTCATGTAGATGGCGTCTTTTTCCTGTTTCACTTCATATAACCGTTCATGCCCCATTAGGACGGTTTCAAGGACCTCGTATTCCTCATATGCAAAGTGATCCTGTTTCAGCACGGTCATCCGTTCGCCTGGAGAAAGGGAAACATTACCGGACTGTGCCTCTACCTCACCGGAAAGGACTTTCAGAAAGGTGGACTTACCGGCACCGTTTGCCCCAATCAGACCATAACAATTCCCGGGTGTAAATTTCAGATTTACATCCTCGAACAACTTTTTATCTCCATAACGTAAACTAACATTATTAACTGTAATCATGAAAACGTTCCTCCATTAAAAAGACATCACCGTTAGATTACGGGATTTACAGGATTTCGTCAATGATTAAAGGCTGTAATTAACTGTGTAGCCGGGAGGTGCCTGGCATTTGTTAAATTCGACAAGTATCGCATCTCCCGAATTTTGTCTAATAAAAAAAGACTATATTTTTCAGGGGAAATGTGTAACAATAAAGTTATGGAATAGAACGTTAAATTAGCTGCCATGACTATCGGGAATGGCCTTTAGCGGAGGGGAAATCAATGGGGGAGAAGACGATATACTTTCTCTTTACAGATACAGGGACATACTTGTCAAAGGTGATAAATTATGCTACCAAACAATCACTGAATCATGTTTCTCTGGCTTTTGACCCCGATCTACAGCAAGTTTACAGTTTTGGAAGAAAGAAACCGCATAATCCGTTTATTGGCGGATTTGTAAAAGAAGATATAAGAAGCGATTGTTTGCGAAATGCAGCCTGTGCCATCTATTCATTTGATATTTCGGAAAAAGATGTTACGCTGATTAAAAATCGAATCGCTGAGATTGAACTTCGGAAAGCAAATTATAAATACAACTTCATCGGACTGCTTGGGGTATGGTTGCAGGTGGAGATTAATCGCAGTAATGCACTGTTTTGTTCGCAATTTGTTGCCACGGTATTACACGATGTTGAGCTATTCCGATTTGAGAAGCCGATTTGTTTTATTACACCAGCAGATATTCGCACCCATCAAGGAATGCGATTGGTCTACAAAGGCACACTTGGAAACTATCAGTCCTGTGTGCCGGCCGAACGAAAATTGACCGTGGGGGAAAGCACCCTGCCGAAACAGTCATTTCTGATTGGCTTGTCCAAAAAAGTAAAGAAATTTGTCATCAGATGAGAGAACCTTGCAGATTTGATTGTATGGGTTCTTTTTTTAGGGGTTTATACCATTCTTGGCATTGGCAAGCATTTTAATAAAGGAGGGCGCAGAATGGAGCGGGGCGGCAATTATCGATTATTGAATTTGCGTGATATATTGTTTGAGGAAACAGATGATATGCATGAGCTTGGTATCAGTGAATTGAGCGAGAAACTCAAAGCATATACCGGTGAAACAGCTTTTGACAACCGGACAATTAAACGTGATCTGGAAACACTGGAAGAAACAGATTTTGAGGTTGTTCAGAACACTGGCAGATACGGAAAAATTCACTTCAGTCATCAGACGAGGCTATTTGAAACGTATCAGCTCAGGCTGATTATTGATGCGATTTTATCGGCCAAGTTTATTACGACCAATGAAAAAGAAAAACTCATTCAGAAGGTGAAAAATCTGACAAGCAAACACATTGCCAAAACACTCCCGGAACCAATTTTGTTCAGTCAGTCGGCCAACATGGACTATGAACTGGTAAAATTGAACATCGACTGTGTACACCGGGCGATTTCGGAGTGCAAGGTGCTTACTTATAAATACGGGAAATTTAACGTTAAAAAAGAATTTGAGTATCACCGCAATGCGGAGCAGTATTATGTGGAGCCATATGCGTTAATTTGGCAGAATGATTATTATTATCTGATCGGTCTGTTTCAGGAGACCAATGAATTGCGTCACTACCGGCTTGATCGTATTCGCAATATACAAGTCAGTGAGCAGACTTTCCGGAAAAAGAATTTTAATTTGCAGGAATATGTGGATCAGAGTTTTCATATGTTTGCAGGGGAAGAAATGCGAATGAAAATTCGTTTCGATAATAGTCTGGTTAATGTGGTGCTGGACAGGTTCGGTCAGGAAGCGGACATCCGGGAACTGGATGATAGCCATTTTGTACTGTCTACAAGGGTGAAGCTTTCAGAAGGCCTGATAAACTGGATATTGACGTGGGGACATAAAGCAAAAGTGCTTTCCCCGGATCATTTGGTTGATCGGGTGCGGGAAAAAGTTGAGAGAATGTATGCCGTTTATATGGAGCAGCAGAAAAACGGATAGCGACGCTGCTTACTGCTCACCGTGCGTCGCTATCGTTCAAATCATTTTTTGGCTCAATTCCCAATGTTTTATACGGGACCTTTATTTTGAAAGCCAGATTGTTTGCTTCAAGGTCAATATGTTCAACCCCGACATGGAAGTTACTTTTGATTTTCATGTTTGTAACAGCAACATAAATTTCTTCATCTTCCGGGTTGATGGTTACCCATTTAGGCATTGGCAAATATTTTTTCATATATTCCATGATTTTCTGATTTGGGAGTTCAAGCAGCCCAATGGAAATGGACTTCTGCTTCAGAATGACATCGCCATTTTCCTGGACGATTGGCTCCAGGTGCACTGATAATGGAACCGATGTCGAGAATACAGGAAGTTCGCCCTGCAAGTGAACATCATCCTTTAGTGACACCTTATAATGATGATTCGAACCTTCCAGTAGTTTATTGATATAGGCGTTTACGAGTTCATTCAAATTCTGCTTGGTTGTACGTACAATGAATTCTGAGCTTTGTTGCGTGATTTTTTTGTTTGGATATGAATCTTCTGTATCGGAAACGGGCCAGAAAATTAATGCAATAATAGCAATTACGATAAGCAGGTTTAGCCCAAAAAGCATGTAAAATAATCGCTTCCACCGGTTTTTCCGCAGCTTGTGTTGTGCCAATCCGCCCACCTCCTTAATCGGTCATATATTCCAGTACCTGTTTGGCTATCAGCTGGTAGCCCTGATGGTTCGGGTGGAAATTATCTGCGGCAAATAAATCAGCTTCTTTGCCCGCAAACAAATCGGCAGTTGGAATGAACGTAATATCGTCATATTGCCGGACAACTTTTTTGCCCGTTGAATTCCAACTTTCCACAATTGCACCAAGCTCCTCCAGTTTCGGAAAATATTTGGCGAAAGGATTATAAAATCCAATCAGGTAGATTTCGGCATCTGAATTATATTCCCGCATTTGATCAAATATGTTTTTAAGTCTTTCTTTATACGCAATTCGTTCCTGCTGAAAGTCTTTGAGGGTCAAATTGGTAAAATTCTGTTTGACAACTTCCATGACGTCGTTGGCGCCAATTGTAATTAAAATGACATCTGCATCTTTTAATGATTGCTTTACTTCCGGATTATCCAGCCGGTCATACATTTGACTGGTCGTATTTCCGCGCACCCCGTAATTATCAAACGTTACTTTTTTATCGCCATCACCATTCATAAGATCTTTCAGAATACCGACATAGCCGCCTTCAACAACATCATCACCGACACCTTGAGTCAACGAGTCACCAATTGCAACGATATGTGATTCCTTGCTCGTTAACAAATCAACCGTTCGTTCCAGCGCTTTATTAAGGATGAACTTCAATGAATGGGTCACTGAATTATTTTCTTGTTTTGCCTTTTGGTCAGCTTCCGGCTTTTTTTCGGTGTTTTGTTCATCCGACTGGCTTGAATCCTGTTTATGTTGTTTTTCTTCATGCTGCGGATGGTCTTGTGTATGTGTTAACTTTTCTTCAGGTTGTTCCCAGAATATGAGAATGCCCAAACCTACAAGCAGTATACCCAAAATAATGTAAATGTATCGCTTTTTCAACTTACTCACACCTATGCTTCATTCTTGATTGGTCATGTACATACTATATCTGTACCCGATTATACAGGCAAGTATCGCAATGAAACATTTCGATTTATTTACATTTTATGCAGCAGGTGTAAAAGTGCTATGCGGTAGAGGCACGTTCATGTGATTTTTGGTAGGGGGAGTTTGTGTAATAAATGAGGAATATAAAGAAATGGTGATGTAAAAGTAAACCTTTGATATACTGGAAATAGTGTTATAAGGTTGCGATAATGTCAGACAAAAAATAACCACCCCTCGACCTTAGCAAGCGTTTAGGGCAGTTATTTTTAGTCCGAAACGTGAGCCGCCCCTTTGAAGGGCTGTTACACGCAGGCTGAATGGTGTTAGAGCACCGTTCAGTCTTTATTAATATATGAGTTTCTAACTATAGTATACCTCATTTTTATGATTTGTTAAACACTATGAAAGGAAAAACCTTCCGAAATGTTATCTCTTTTATGAAAAATCGCCTTCATATAGAAGCCAATTTTCCATTAGCTGACAGGGATAGGCGCGGACTGCTTGCTGAGAATCAGGCAAAGATCTTCCACCATGGCACTTGCGGTTGGAAATGCGCCTGCGCCGGGGCCGGTCAATGTGATATCTCCAACAATGTCTGCTTTCAGGTGGATGGCATTATCCACACCTTCCACTGCGTACAGAGGATGTTCTTTTGGGACAGCTATAGGTTCAATTTCGGCTGTCAGATTTCCCGTCTCATCGTATTTGATGGATGCGATGTGTTTGATACGCTTGCCATCCTGCTGAGCTTTCTCAATGGCTTCGTCGGTTATCCCGGTAATACCGGAATGGCGGATGTTCTTCTGGTCAGGCTGTCTGTCGAAAATAAGATCGCTGAGAATCATTAATTTATAAAATGCATCATACCCCTCGATATCATTCGTTGGATCCGCTTCGGCATAGCCCCATTTTTGCGCCTGCTTCAGTGCAGTGGAGAAGGGGAGTTGATGATCCCGCATTTGTGTCAGGATATAGTTTGATGTACCGTTCAAAATTGCCTGCACCTGCTGAATTTGGTTGGCTCGGAACAACTGACTGATTGTTTGGATAATCGGGATGCCACCGGCTGTTGTTGCGTCATAGCCAATTTGAACTTCATTTTTTTGGGCCAGTTCTTTCAGTTCTCTGCCATGCGCCGCAAACATCTCCTTGTTGGCGGTAACCACATGTTTTCCGGCTTGTATGCACTGTTTTAAATAGGTGAAAGCCGGCTCCTTCCCATTAATTGCCTCAAACACCACATCAATTTCCGGGTTGTACAGAATATCCGAAATATCGGTCGAAATGGTTGTTTTTTCGGCAATCTTCATGTGTTTATCTGGGTTTTCAATTACAACGGTTGTTAACTCAACCGGCGCACCAAGCTGAATTTCCAGCCGCTGCTTGTGGATGTGAAGTGTCTGGTAGACTCCGCATCCGACAGTGCCAAGACCAATCAGCGCAACTTGAATCGGTTTCATCAATCAAAACTCCCTTCTTAAAAAAATTAATTCGGTTAGTAATAGTAACCGTAAATGGTGAACATCAACCGCGCAGGCGGAAACATCAACCGTTCGAGGCAGAACATCAACCGCACAGGTGGAAACATCAACCGTTCGAGGCAAAACATCAACCGCGCAGGTAGAACATCAACCGTTCGAGGCAGAACATCAACCACACGAGGCGAAACATCAACCGTTCGAGGCAAAACATCAACCGCGCAGGCAGAACATCAACCGCACGAGGCGAAACATCAATCGCACGTGCAGCACATCAACCGCACAAGGCAAAACATCAACCCTTCCGCGAATCAATATTCCGGCAAACGCGGGACAGGATCAGTCTTTTGTTACTCAGACTTGATCCCGTTCAACTACAATTGCTTACGCGTTTGTTAATACTTTGTCAGGTTGGCCACCGCGAAGTCCGAGTGCTTCCTGATGCGCATTCTTGCCAGATATCACGGTGATTCCAGCGTCTTTGGCATTCCCTATTGTTTGGTCATTTCCGCTTGGATTTTCTGCCCAAAGAATTTTTCCTTCTTTATTAATAAACTGTTCAATCGTTTCCGGCGACAGTTCCTGGTCTTTGGTTGCCACAGCATCCAGTTCATATGGAATTTCTTGCAATGTTTTGTAGTTTCCTTCATTGCCGACCGTAACAATCTGAAATCCTAATTTATCCAATTTGCTGAACGATGTTTCGCCATAGACGGCAATGGTTTTTTTGCGAAGTCCATTATCCCGGTTGAATGGGGTGGACAGCAGCCACTTAATGGCATCGGTTTCCGTTGTTTCAATTGTTTTTTCAACACCGGAAGCATTTGCAATCGCCTGATCCAGGTCGGCTAAAGTATCCTTCGTCGATTCAAGGCCAACTGACAGGCGGATTAATTCCTCTGTAACACCGCTTTGTTTCAGATCTTCTGCACCTAACTGCTGGTGGGTGGTTGATGCCGGGTGGATGATTAACGATTTCGCGTCCCCGACGTTGGCAACGTGGGACCAGATGGAAATGTTATCAATTACTTTTCGTCCTGCATCACGATCGCCCTTAATACCAAATGTGATCACTGAACCAAACCCGTTCCGAAGATATTTCTGTGCTGTCTGGTGTGATGGATGTTCTTTTAATCCCGGGTAGTTGACCCATTCGACTGCCGGGTGATTTTGCAGAAATTCAGCAACCTCAGCAGCATTCTGATTATGCCGTTCAACCCGCAAATGTAGAGTTTCCAGACCTTGCAGCAATTGGAATGCATCCTGTGGTCCAAGACATGCACCAATATCGCGCAGCAGCTGAACACGAAGTTTGGTGGCAAATGCTACAGGACCAAGATCCGCATAGCGAACGCCGTGATAGCTATCATCAGGCTCGGTGAACCCAGGGAATTTTCCTTTTGTCCAGTCGAATCTGCCGCCATCAATTGCCACTCCGCCAATTGTCGTACCATGGCCGCCAATCCATTTTGTCGCTGAGTGAATGACGACATCGGCGCCCCATGTCAATGGTTTAGAAACATACGGTGTAGCAAATGTGTTATCAATGATAAGCGGGATGTCATTGTCATGCGCTATTTCGGCAATTTTTTCAATATCAAGTACGTTCAGGCTCGGGTTGGTGATCGTTTCACCGAAAATTGCTTTTGTTTTCGATGTTATTGCATTGCGAATCTGATCCAGATCCGTTCCGTCAACAAATTTTACATCAATTCCATAGCGTGGAAGTGTATTGGCAAAAAGATTATATGTCCCGCCGTACAAATTGCTGTCGGCGATGATTTCATCCCCGCTCTGGGCAATGTTCAGAATGGAAAGCGTAATTGCTGCCATTCCAGATGAGGTTGCTACTGCTGCAGCACCGTCTTCTAGCAATGTAATTCGCTGTTCAAATGCATCAACGGTCGGGTTCATAATTCTGGAATAGATATTGCCCGGTTCCTTCAGTCCGAACAAATTTTGTGCATGCTCGGTATCGCGAAATACATAGGAAGTAGTCTGATAGATTGGCACCGCCCTTGATCCTGTCGTTGGATCAGGCTGCTGTCCACCGTGGAGCAGGTTTGTTTCCGGGTTAAAAAGCTGATAGTTTGACATGAATAATTCCTCCTTTGGATTTTATCTGGAGGAAGAGGAGAATGAAAAAGCCCTCTTCCTAAGAAGAGGGCGTTATATACAACGATCCTCCTCTTATCTTCCAGATCGTCAGTTGATCTGTAGGATTTAGCACCTTTCAAAGCAGTTGCCGCTTTTTAGGTTGCCGGGCTTCACAGGGCCTATCCCTCCGCCACTCTTGATAAGAAGATGTAATTAATTTGAATTAATTTAATGAATATTATATACATGTTTTGTTTCATTCGTCAACAGATTTTTTAAAAAATTTTAGATTTCTTTTTGGCGAACCGGTTTTTTGTTCCGGGCTGCTCCCATATAGATGATCAGCGCCGCCCAAATAAATACAAATGAAACAAGGTGTGCTTGTGTAAATGGCTCGCCGTATAAAAACACGCCGAGAATCAGCATAAGAGTCGGTGCGATGTACTGCAAAAAGCCTACCATCGACAGCGGAATTCGTTTCGCCCCAGCGGCAAATAATAATAGGGGGATGGCAGTGGCGATGCCAGCACCAAACAATAGTGCGCCGCTTCCGGAAAACATTGTGTCCGGTGCAAGTGAACTGTCAGGAATCACAATCAGATAAATAAGTGCAATCGGTGTAACAATCATTGTTTCAATCGTCAGTCCAAACATTGCCCCGATGTCGACCATTTTTTTGAGAAGTCCGTACAATCCGAAACTGAATGCCAGTAACAGGGAGACCCATGGAAACACACCAAAACTGATGGTGAGGTTGACCACGCCAATTGCCGCCAGAATGAATGAAAGCAGCTGTCTTTTACTAAGTGATTCGTTTAATACAATCATTCCAAGCAAAATACTGACGAGCGGATTTATGTAATAACCAAGGCTTGCCTGAACGACATGTGCACTGTTTACCGCCCAAATGAACGTCAGCCAGTTAATGCTGATAATAATCGAAGCCGCAGAAATGCCGAGCAGCTTCTTTTTGTCATGCACGATTTGTTTGCACTCCCTGAAAAATGGCCGCAGCTTGCCGGATGCCAGCACAATGATCATCATAAAAATGAATGACCACAAAATGCGGTGTGCAAGAATTTCATCTGCCGGGACATGCTGGACAAGCTTCCAATAGATTGGCAGAAATCCCCAAAGAGTATAAGCAACCGCTGCATAGATGATTCCAAGTTTATTTTCCTGATCCAATTTGCAAGCCTCCTTTGTAATAGTTTTTGTATGAATTGAAATTTGAAACGTGCGAACTCCAGCCCAAACGCGCGAAGTGAAGCCGCAAACGTGCGAACTCCAGCCCAAACGTGCGAAGTGAAGCCGCAAACGTGCGAACTCCAGCTCAAACGTGCGAAGTGAAGCCGCAAACGTGCGAACTCCAGCCCAAACGCGCGAAGTGAAGCCGCAAACGTGCGAACTCCAGCCCAAACGTGCGAAGTGAAGCCGCAAACGTGCGAACTCCAGCCCAAACGTGCGAACCCACCCGCAAATATGCGAACTCCAGCAGCAAGCGTGCACATGCTGCGCCATTTGCTAAATAAATCAAGTCTAGTTTCTTTTTTCGTTAAAAGCAATTTCTGTGCCTCGTAAAATTCCCGGGGAACGCTTTCAAAAACTAGCAGAATGGAATATGATAGTAGTATATGAGTTTATAAGATTTTTCAAAATTGGAGGATTCTGAATGACAAATGAAAATAAACATTTCGAAACGACGGTAATTCATGAAGGGTATGATTCAAAAGAGATGCTTGGAAGCCTGGCAACGCCGCTTTTTCAAACATCAACATATACATTTGATACTGCCGAACAAGGCGAGCGCCGGTTTGCTGGGGAAGAAGGCGGCTATGTGTATTCCCGTCTTGGTAATCCGACGGTAAGCGTACTGGAAGAGCGAATTGCGGCGCTGGAAAACGGGGAGCGCGGGCTTGCTTTTGGTTCCGGAATGGCGGCGGTGTCGGCGATTCTGATTGCACTGACAAAGGCAAACGACCATGTGCTTTGCTCGTCGGGGCTTTATGGGTGCACATTCGGCTTATTAAGCATGATGAAGGACAAGTATAATATTTCGCATGACTTTTCTGAAATGCGGACGAAAGACGAAATTCATTCACTGATTAAACCGGAAACGGCATGTATATACGTGGAGACACCAATTAATCCGACCATGAAGCTGATTGATTTGCAGATGGTGGCTGAGGTTGCCAAAGAGCACGGGGTTCCGGTGGTTGTCGACAATACCTTTTCATCGCCGTATTTGCAGCGTCCGCTCAATCTCGGTTGTGATGTTGTGCTGCATAGTGCAACGAAATACCTTGGCGGACATGGCGATGTTGTGGCTGGACTGGCTGTTGGAAAAAAAGACTTCCTCGATGAAGTGGCCATGACCACGCAAAAAGATATTGGCGGAATTATGGCGCCAATGGATGCCTGGCTGCTGCTCCGCGGGATAAAAACGCTGCCATTGAGACTTGACCGTCACTGTGACAATGCAGAAAAGATTTTTGAAAAACTGCGCAGCCATCCGAACGTTGAACATATTTATTATCCGGGCGATGAAAACAATCCGGATAACGCAATTTGTAAAAAACAGATGAAGCGCGGCGGCGGACTGATTTCATTTGACGTAAGAGGAACAAAAAAGGATGCCCAGCAGTTCCTCAACCATCTCAAGTTCTTAAAAATAGCAGTAAGTTTGGGCGATGCGGAAACATTAATTCAGCATCCGGCCACGATGACGCATTCTGTTGTGCCGGAAGATGTACGCCTTAATATGGGCATCACTGATCAGCTCATCCGCCTTTCTGTTGGCCTCGAGCACTGGGAAGATGTTTGGGCTGATCTGGAGCAGGCACTCAACCAGCTGTAAATTGGGCAAAAACCCTAATTCAACAAAATACGACAAAATTCGGGGGGTGTGCTAGATACCTTCAAGGCTCAACAATATATGACAAAATCCGGAGGGAACAAGCACCTTTAAGGACGCATGTCCCATGGTTCGAGCGTGCCGATTACAGATTCATTCTGCTTGGATGCAATCGCCTGAATTACCCCGCTTGAGATTTCGTCATGGGTGAGCCAGCGCGAATGCCGGCCATGCCGAATAAATCCGAGATATACACGTCTGTACAAGCAGTTTGCCGGTACAGGCGTGTTTTCTTTTTGAAAAAAACGGGCGCTGCCTTGTACATGGATTAATGCCCATGGTGTGTTTATATCATAAGTTTCCAGCAGATTAATAAGTACAGACTGGGCATCCGGGGCAGTTCCATGGATCCAGCTGACAACGAGTGAAGGAATTCGCCCGGCCCGCTCAAGCACACGTGATAACCCCCCACGAAAGCGCTCCGTGTCTTCATAATCCACGGCAATTCCATGAATAGTTTCAGGGCATTTGGATTGACCTCGCAACTGTTCCAGCTTATCCGCGCGGCGTCCGACTACGTATACCTCATATCCGTTTTCACTGAGCCAGACGCTTGCACCCGAAAGCATTCCGGAACCACCGATAACTAATGCAAAATTGGTTGTCATTGTTCTGCTCCACTCCTTACAACAATGGGATTTTCCAGCACTTCATACAGATTAACTATATGGTCGCACTTTTTCATGCTATACGCCAACCATTGAATTTCAAATTTTGACTAAATATTGGAGTATTTCCATATTTTAGTTATAGGGACAAAAGGGAGGGAGTAGAATTAACGAAAAAGAGTAACCCTTCCGATTCCGGGCAGGTTACTCCTTTTATTTTGTCAAAGTAAACAATGTTGGAATGAAAACGATACTTTCTGGGAATAGAAAAGTAAGAGAATTCCATAACTCCACAACACTAACGAAAAAATAAAATGTATGCTATATTATGGTTACTCTGTTTGCTCGGGAAGAGGAGGTCAATCCATGAGTCTTACTTCAATTTTATTGGGGATAGCGCTTGTTTCAAACATTGTGTTGGCACTGACCATCATCTTTTTGGAACGGAAAGATCCGAGTGCAACCTGGGCATGGCTGATGGTGCTCTTATTTATTCCGATTGCCGGATTCTTTTTATATTTAATTTTTGGCAAGCGAATCAGTTCGCAGCGGATTTTCACCTGGGATACCAAAAGTAAATTAGGCGTAAAAAAATCCGTCCAGCAGCAGCTGCGGGCGATTGAAGAGAACCGATTCTCCTATAAAAATAAGGCACTGATTGAGTTTGAGGATCTGTATTATCTTCATTTGCGAAATGATGATGCGATTTTTACCCAGGATAATGCAGTGGAAATATATACGGACGGAAAAGAAAAATTTGATGCACTGATAAGAGATTTGGAACGGGCAAAGGATCATATCCATCTCCTTTATTACATACTCAGGCATGATGAGCTTGGTCAGAAAATCGCCAGCATCCTCATCAAAAAAGCGAATGAGGGAGTGGAGGTCCGGGTTCTTTACGATGATATGGGCTCGCGCGGAATCAGCAGGAAATTTATCCATCGGTTAAGAAAAGCTGGCGCACATGTTGAATCGTTTTTTCCGCCGAAGATACCGAAAGTCAATTTTAAAATTAATTATCGAAATCACCGGAAGTTGGCGATAATAGATGGTGAAATTGGCTATATCGGTGGATTTAACATAGGAGATGAGTACCTGGGGAAAAATCGGAAATTCGGCTATTGGCGGGATACACACCTGCGTATCAGCGGGGACGCCGTCAATAACATGCAGACCCGTTTTGTACTCGACTGGAATCAGGCATCACGAAATCATATCGGATATGCAGACAGGTTTTACAGCGGGAAGGTCAGCGGCGATGTCGGCATCCAAATTGTTTCCAGCGGGCCGGATTCTGATTGGGAGCAGATCAAAAACGGGTATATTAAAATGATTATGTCGGCGAAAGAATATATTTACATCCAGACACCATACTTTATACCGGATGAGAGCCTGAAAGATGCATTGCGGATTGCTGCCCTGTCAGGGGTTCATGTCAAAATAATGATCCCGAATAAGCCGGATCATCCGTTTGTCTACTGGGCAACGCTGTCCTATCTAGGTGATTTGCTTAATGCAGGGGCAGAAGCGTATATTTATCAAAATGGTTTCCTGCATGCCAAGACAATTATTGTCGATGGAAAAATTGCATCAGTTGGAACAGCGAATATTGATGTGCGGAGTTTCCGCCTCAATTTTGAAGTTAATGCTTTTCTGTATGACAAAGGGCTTGCATCACGCCTTGTTGATGCTTATAACGATGATTTGGATCTGTCCACAGTCATGACAAAAAAACTTTATGAAAGACGGTCAATTGGGATTCGTTTTAAGGAGTCCATTTCCCGGTTGCTGTCACCAATTCTGTAATTACAACTTAGGAGGAATTTTAAATGGAACGTAAACCTTGCAGTCAATCTTTAGCAGTGAAAACGTCACATGTGCTGCCGCCGGACACGAACGCGCACGGCACATTATTTGGTGGGAAATTAATGGCGCACATTGATGATGTGGCGGCAATTGCTGCCGGTCGTCACGCCAGAAAGCCCGTTGTCACTGCTTCCACGGATTCTGTGGACTTTCTGGCACCGGTGAAAGAGGGAGATGCAGTGTGTGTCGAGGCGTTTGTAACGTGGACCCACAATACATCGATGGAAGTTTTTGTAAAAGCAGTAACCGAGAATATCCGATCAGGAAAACGGAAAGTATGTACGACCGCATTTACAACGTTTGTCGCAGTCGACGATGATGGACGTCCATCAGATGTCCCGATGGTTTATCCGGAGACAGATGACGAGAAAAAATTACATGCATCAGCGTCCAGGCGTGCAGAACTTCGCCAGGAAAGACGAAAAGAATCCAAAGAGCTGGCTGCAACATTCGGCACTGATTTTCCATGGAACAGAGGGGTATAATTTTCCCATTGCCGAAACAGAAACATATTAGGTATAATGATAAAAGAGGCCAACTGTTGGCTTCTTTTGTTTTATGTGAAAAATTCAGGGTATATTTTTATGAGCGTATTTATAATAGTTGTTACATCAGGAAAGGAGAATAAACATCATGGAGTTTTTGGAGAAAATTGTGGGTGCGGCAAACGAAGTCATGTGGACATATATTTTAATTGCTGTGCTAATCGGGCTCGGATTATGGTTTACAATTAAAACGAGATTTGTCCAGTTCCGCCTGTTCCCTGAAATGTTCCGCGTATTATTTGATAAGCGGACGATGAGCGCTTCCGGCAAGAAAGGTACATCATCATTCCAGGCATTTGCCATCAGTGCCGCGTCGAGGGTTGGTACAGGAAACCTGGCTGGTGTTGCATCTGCTGTTGCTCTTGGTGGTCCCGGTGCAGTGTTCTGGATGTGGATTATTGCCTTGCTCGGATCCGCAACAGCATTTGTGGAAAGTACGCTGGCACAGGTTTATAAAATACCGGAAAAAAACCAGTATCGCGGCGGGCCTGCATATTACATTGAAAAGGGATTGAATAAGCGCTGGCTCGGGATTGTATTTGCTGTTACGATTACATTTACATACGGCCTTGTTTTTAACTCGGTTCAATCCAATACAATCAGCCTTGCTTTTAACGGACAATTCGATGTCAGCAAAAATATGATGGCCATTGTGCTTGTAGTTCTGACAGCCATTGTTATTTTTGGCGGACTGAAGAGTATTGCAAATGTCTCACAGATTATTGTACCGGTGATGGCCATTTTGTATATTATTCTTGCATTTTTTGTTCTGATTATGAATATAACCGCTATTCCGGATATGATCGCATACGTCTTCAGCAATGCGTTCGGGTTCCGTGAAGTGGCAGGCGGCGGATTTGGTGCTGCCATCCTGATGGGAACCAAACGCGGGCTGTTTTCCAATGAAGCTGGTATGGGTAGTGCACCGAACGCCGCAGCAACTGCGGAAGTGTCCCACCCAGCCAAACAAGGGCTGATTCAGTCACTTGGTGTCTTTTTTGATACGATCTTAATCTGCAGTGCGACTGCGTTTATTATAATTGCTGCAGGCGGATTTGAAGGCAGTGAAGCAGATGGTATCCAATTGACTCAAAACGCATTTGAACAGCACTTGGGGGACGCCGCAGCCATCTTTATCGCTGTCGCCATCTTCTTCTTCGCTTACAGTTCGATTTTAGGTAACTATTATTATGGTGAAAATAATATCGGCTACATCAAGGATAGTAAAATCGGCTTGTTCATTTACCGGATTGCGGTTCTAGCGATGGTCGTTTTCGGTGCCATTGCAACGTTCGACCTTGTCTGGGCACTTGCTGATTTATCCATGGGTATCATGGCGCTCATTAACCTGTACGCCATTACCAGGCTGTACAAAGTCGCCAACCGCGTACTGCAGGATTACATGAAACAACGAAAAGAAGGCAAGGATCCTGTCTTTTACCGGGACTCACTTGATGATCCTACCGGTGTGGAATACTGGGGCCGTGATCAGACGTCTGAAAAAGAATAAGCTCAGGACTGCCTGCTTCTGAATGAAGCGGGCAGTTTTATCCTGTTGTGAAACGGGTGCTGAGAAAGTCGCAAGTTGTTAGAAGTTGATTAGCAGGTGTTAGAAATTAGCGAATAAGCGTTAGAAGTTCACAATTCAAGTGCTAGAAAACGATTATTGCATTCGTCAACGATCTAATTTTCCTTGCAATTTAATTGGAAAACGCTTACAATATACAGTGAGAAAATTAATATTTTTGAGGTGCGATTATGTGCAAACATCGGAAAAACAAGCATATTGCCACCATTAATGGATATTCAGGAGGCATGGTTCAGCGACCATAGCCTCCTTTTACTTTGTCTGCTTTATTATAGTAAAGCGATACTGCGGAGGTGGAGCATGGTTATTTTAACAGGCGAAACGTTAACGATGGAGGAGGTTCGTCGCGTCGTTTGTGAGGATGAGCCGGTTTCTTTGGCCGGTTCATCAAGGGAAAAAATCATAACGAGCAGAAAGACAGTCGAAACGATGCTGGCCGAAAAACAGACGATGTACGGAATTAATACTGGTTTTGGAAAGTTCAGCGATGTTGTCATTGAGGATGATGATTTGGAGGAGTTGCAGCTGAATTTGATTCACTCACATGCATGCGGGGTGGGGGAGCCATTTTCGGAAAAAATCAGCAGGGCCATGCTGTTGCTCCGAGCGAATGCGCTTATTCAAGGTTATTCAGGGGTGCGGATTGAACTGGTTGAACAGTTTTTGCATTTTTTAAATGAGAAAGTTCATCCGGTTATACCGCAGCAGGGATCACTTGGTGCAAGCGGCGACCTGGCGCCATTATCCCATTTGGCACTGTCTTTGCTGGGTGAAGGAGAAGTTTTCTACAATGGCAAGCGAACGATCACGGAAGCAGCCCTGCAGGACGCCGGGTTAACCTCGCTTACGCTGAAAGCAAAAGAAGGGCTTGCGCTTATCAACGGAACGCAGGCGATGACCGCAGTAGGTGTCATCACATATCTGGAAATGGAAAAATTGCTGCGTCAAAGCGAACAGGTGGCTGCGATGACCCTTGAAGGGCTTCATGGAATTATAGATGCATTTGATGATGATCTGCATCGGGTGCGCGGGCATCAGGAACAGATGGATGTCGCAGCACGGTTCCGGCATATGCTGCAGGACAGCCTGCTTACAACGAGACAGGGGGAACAGCGCGTCCAGGATGCATATTCATTGCGCTGCATCCCACAAGTGCTCGGCGCTTCCTGGCAGACATTTAACTACGCAAAAGATAAACTGGAAACGGAAATCAACGCAGTGACTGATAATCCGCTCATTTTTTCCGAAAAAAATAACGTGATTTCGGGCGGTAATTTTCATGGACAGCCGATTGCGTTTGCGATGGATTTTTTAAAGCTGGGAATTGCTGAGACAGCAAATATTGCTGAGCGGCGGATCGAGCGGCTGGTTAATCCGCAGCTGAATGATCTGCCGCCGTTCCTCAGTCCGAATCCGGGGCTTGAGTCCGGCGCGATGATTATGCAGTACAGCGCCGCGTCACTTGTTTCGGAAAATAAAACGTTGGCACATCCGGCCAGTGTCGATTCGATTCCGTCATCAGCGAATCAGGAGGACCATGTCAGCATGGGCACGATTGCGGCACGGCATGCACTTATGATGCTGCAAAACACAAGGAATGTTGTCGCAATTGAGCTGATTTGTGCGATGCAGGCGGTTGAGTTCCGCAGTGTTGACAAAATGGCTGCGGCAACCCGTGAATTTTACAAAAATGCCCGCAGCATTGTCCCAAGTATCACGAAAGACCGCGTATTTTCAACGGATATTGAAAAGCTGGCTAATTGGCTGAAAGATTGTAGGGAAAGCAAAATAAATCACGAGGGCAGCGTTTTGCACGAATAAAGCTTTCGGCAAAAGTGGTAATGTATTGTTTGAAAAAGGGGGAATCCGGTAATAGGATATGACCAGCCGGGTGGCAGCGCATGTTATGTTCCATTCATGCTTGGAAAATGGCAGGCTGGATGGATCAAAAACTAAAAAGAAGGGAACCAATGTATTGTCGGGTCCCTTCTATGCCTTGCTTTTTTCCTTAATGTCTTTGGCAGATACCCAATCATCAGCCCAATTTTGAATTTCTTCAATAACCGGTTTTAATGACATGCCTTTGTCGGTTAATGAATACTCAATCCGGACAGGAAATTCGGAGTATATGTTACGTTCAACAATGTTTTCTTTTTCAAGCATTTTCAATCGATCAGAGAGAAGTCTTCCACTGATGGGCAGATCAGCTTCCATTTCGGAAAAACGCTTTGCACCATTCAGCAGTTCGAACAAAATAAGGCCCACCCAGCGTTTACTGATAATTTCCATTGCATTCTCAAAACGCGGACATAAATTTTCCATCATCTTACTCACCCCTCTGACAATATAATTTACTTACAAAAAGTAACCTGTTTATATCATAACACAGTTTGGGGAATGCGTAAATTGTTTTGAGGATGTTTGCACAATCAGCCCACATTAATCGAAAATAAGCTGAAATACGTTAGATATTAACTGTCGGAAAACGATGAACAAAGGTAAAAGATCTGTTGAAGAATGGTTTGTATCATATGTCGCTTATTATTTGGTATTTTCTTAATCATATGAAATAATATCATTAGTGGTAACGAATGTAATTATAATTTGGAGGTAGAATTATGGTAGACCAACATGTAAAGGAAAAGTATGCTGACTTGGCATTGAAAACAGGGGTTAATTTGCAAAAAAATCAGGCACTCATGATTAATGCCCCGATTGAAGGCGCAGATTTCACGAAAATTGTAGCCCGTAAAGCGTATGAAATGGGCGCTAAAGATGTACATATTAATTGGGCTGATGATGAACTGACCTTATTAAAATTCGAAAATGCACCTGATGAAGTTATTGGTGATTTTCCGGAATGGAAAGTAAAATTGCATGACATGTATGCGGAGGATGGTGCTGCGGTATTATCAATCCGTTCGACAAATCCGGATTTGTTAAAAGACATTGATTCCACACGAGTTGCCAAGGCAAACAAAGCCGCTGCACAGGCCATGACAAATTTTCGTCAATACACGATGAATGACCGGATTGCCTGGTCGATCATTTCCATCCCAACCGGTGACTGGGCACAAAAAATTTTCCCTGATAAGTCAAAAGATGACGCAATGGAGAGTTTGTGGGATGCAATTGTTAAAATTGTCCGTGTTGATCAGGAAGACCCTGTTGCAGCATGGGATGCACATAATGAAACATTGAAAACAGCGCGGGAAATTTTGAATAAGAAAAACTATCAAAAACTGATTTATAAAGCGCCTGGAACTGATCTTGAGCTGGAGCTTCCGCAAGGCCATATCTGGAAAGGCGGCTCTGCTAAAACAGAAAAAGGAACCACGTTTAATCCGAACATGCCGACCGAAGAAGTATTTTCCATGCCGCATAAATACGGTGTGAATGGCACAGTATCAAGTACAAAACCGCTTAACTATGGTGGCAGCCTGATTGATAATTTCAGTCTGACATTCAAAGATGGTAAGGTGGTCGATTATAAAGCGGAGCAGGGTGAAGACACATTGAAGCACCTTTTGGATACCGACGAGGGTGCCCGAAGACTTGGTGAAGTGGCACTTGTACCACATGAATCACCGGTCTCACAGTCCGGTCTGATTTTCTATAACACCTTATTCGATGAAAATGCATCTTGCCATATTGCACTTGGAAAAGCATACCCTACCAATCTGGAGGGCGGCGCTTCCATGAGTGACGACGAGCTTGATCAACATGGTGTGAACGACAGCCTGACACATGTTGATTTCATGATCGGATCTGAGAAGCTTGATATTGACGGTGTCGTGGAAGACGGCAGCACCGAGCCGGTATTCCGCAACGGTACATGGGCACTGGATATTAAAGGGGAATAGAAATAAAAAAAGGGAATCCTGCTAGGCACAGATTCCCTTTTTTATGTAGATAAAAGTGTTAAACAGGCTGATAAAACTGGCTAAAGTGACTGATAAAAGTGTTAGACAGGCTGATAAACTAGCTAAAGTGACTGATAAAAGTGTTAAACAGGCTGATAAACTAGCTAAAGTGACTGATAAAAGTGTTAAACAGGCTGATAAACCTGCTAAAGTGACCGATAAAAGTGTTAAACAGGCTGATAATCTGCTAAAGTGACCGATAAACAGGCTGATATAACCTTGAAGGCGGTAGTTTAAACCAGGCAGGGTCGATTTACAGCATGAAAAATGCCAGATTAGTTAACTGAATCAATTGCACGCTACATTACCCCATTTTTCACCAGTACCGCTTTGATTGTGGTATAGGTATATTCATCTGATAATGCTTCCTTTAATGGTTTGAGTTTTGGCTCATCAATTGTTTTCCTCGCTTCCAGAATAGCCGCTTCTTCTGCTTCGTTGAAAAATATATTCCATGCGATCGGATAGCCATCCTTGTATGCTTTAAAGATGTGTCCCTCAATCGTTTGAGGCGAATATTCGCGGATTGTTGCGATATCTTTTATCGATTTTCCCGATTGGAACATGGAATAGCTGATGACATGACTCGGGCGATTGTCATCTGTTTGTTTCTTTTTCCTGGGTTGCGCTACAGCAGAACCGGAAATTCGAACGGCTGGCTTTATATCTGGATGTTCAGCCCGCCATTTTTGAATAACCTCCAGGAACGCCTCACCGTATTGATTGAATTTACGCTCGCCAACACCTTTTATTGTCAGCATGTCTTCCTCCGTTTCCGGGAAATAGCGGCTCAATTCTTTCAGGGTTGCATCTGAGAACAGGACATATGGCGGAACATTTCGCTCGTCGGCCATTTCTTTACGCCGCTTTCGTAATGCAGCAAACAGATCTTCTTTGTAATCCGCCTCGCCGTGGGTAGGGATTGGTGCAGTATACATCCACACCGTCCGCTCTCCCTTCAGCACTTCAACCGAGTTCCGGTTCAATTTTAACGTGGGGAATTTTCCCTCTTCCGTAGCCAGCAGCTGCTCAGCTGTCAAAAAATGAATCCATTCGGTCAGCTCTTTTTCTGTATAAGCGGATAACAGTCCATATGTGGAAATTTTGTCCAAGCCGAAATCAGCAATTTTCCTGTCTCTGGATCCTTTCAAAACCTTGGCTGTCATCCCAACGCCAAATCGTTCCCCCATCCGTTTGACACACGATAAAATCATTTGGGCTTCTTCCGTCAAATCGACACGTTCCTGCCGATGCAGACAATTGCTGCAGCGTCCGCACGTGTTGCCGCCGGTTGGATTATCATTAAAATAATCTAAAATAAATGAGGTCAGGCAGCTGTGTGTATGACAATAATTGATCATCGCCTGCAGTTTCCGGTACTCGCCCTGTTTTGCCACATCATCCATGAGCGATTGCTCGATTAAAAATTTCTGCAGCTGGATGTCCTGCGGTGAAAAAAGCAAAATGCAGTCACTGTGCTCGCCGTCACGGCCGGCCCTGCCTGCTTCCTGATAATACGATTCAATCGTCATCGGCATCGCATAATGGATGACGAAGCGCACATTGGATTTATCGATCCCCATTCCGAACGCATTGGTCGCGATCATAACAGTTGTTTCATCATGTATAAATGCCGCCTGTGCCTGTTTTCGTTCTTCTTCACTCAGTCCGGCATGGTATTTAGCAACAGAAATACCACGCTTGGATAACAGATCATATAAAGAATCCGTCTGTTTTCGTGTCGCGGTATAAATGATTCCGGATTCACCTGTATGTTCAGCTAAAAAAGATCGTACATATGTGGACTTATCTTTTCCCTTCACAATATGGAATGCCAGGTTTTCTCGCTCAAAGCCTGTGTTCACAACGCGGTCATTCCCGATTTGTAACAACGCACAAATATCTGAAATGACCTCTCCTGTTGCTGTAGCAGTCAGCGCCATGATGACGGGAAGATTCGGCAATTTTTGCAGGTTCGGCACAATTGATCGGTAACTTGGCCTGAAATCATGCCCCCACTGTGAAATGCAATGTGCCTCATCAAACGCGATTAACGAAAGGGAAACCTGTTTGAGGGCATTTATAAATATAGGAGATTCGAAACGCTCCGGTGCAACGTAAACAAATTTATACCGTCCGGCTGTCATATCATCAAGACGGATCTGTTGTTCCCTCCCGGACAGCGAGCTGTTTATGTAAGTGGCATGAACACCCAGTGATTGCAATGCATCGACCTGATCTTTCATCAATGATATTAACGGTGAAATAATAATCGCCGTGCCGTCCAGTGTTAATCCCGGAATCTGGTAGCAGAGCGATTTCCCGCCGCCTGTAGGCATAACAGAAAGCGTATTTGCTCCTTGAATGACATTGTCGATTGTTTGTTTTTGCCCCGGCCGGAACGTTTCATATCCAAAATAGGTTTGCAATATTTGCTCTTCTTGCGCAATCATGATATCGATTCTCCTTACCAATCCATCCTACTGTGGGGAATGGCTGTTTTATTTGGGAAGTGGTGATTGAAAAATTTGATCAGGTGTGAATTGAAGTATAGCAGGGGTGGGAAAGAATGTGGTGCGAAAGGTAGATGTTCACTTATTATTTTACCTGATTCAGGCAGGAAAACAAAGTGATTTTATATGTGGCCCATCATAGAAAAATCGATCCTTCAAAGGAAAAATCGAACCTTCAGAAGAAAATACGAACCTTCGCAGGCAAATATGAACCTTCAGAGAAAAAATCAATCCTTCAGAAAATCAAATCTCCAAAAAAAACGCTTCCCATCCCCCAAAAAAGAGCTGACATCACGTCAACTCTTAACTGGTATAAGCGGGTGCCGGCTTGCCTTTGAATAGGTAGCCAATAATGCCGCCGACTAAAGCCGGAACAATCCAGCCGAGTCCAATTGAGAAAAATGGCAAGTATTCCAAGGCATCTGTGACAGCGGGCATTTTCAGTCCAAACGCGGTAAGTCCGTCGTAAAGCGAAACGACAGCTGTGAGCAAAATTGCACCGCGAAATACGGATTGTGCACCGCCGAACAGCCGCTGCATAAACGTAAGCAGAATCAGAACAATGGCGATCGGATAGATGAATGTAAGCACCGGAACAGATACTTTTATTATTGTGTTCAGCCCCTGATTGGCGATCAAATAGCTGACTACCGTTACCAGTGTAATAATCCACTTGTACGATAAAGGTGTGATTTTTGCGAAAAACTGCCCGCATGCCACGATCAGGCCGACACATGTTGTGAAACATGCCAGCGAGACAATCACTCCGAGCAAGAGCGCGCCGAACGTGCCAAACATGGTGTCAGCTGCTCCGGATAAAATTTCGCCGCCGTTCGCGAAGTTCCCAGTGCCGGCCATTTTTGCGCCAATCCAGCCAATGGAGGAGTATACTGCAATCAGACCGATACCAGTAAGAGCACCTGCCTTTAATGTCGCTTTCACAAGTCCCTGTTTCGAATGGATGCCGCGGTCTTTGAACGCGTTTACCACAATAATGCCAAATGCCAGTGCTGCGATTGCATCCATTGTTAAATACCCTTCAACAAAACCGGTGAAAAAAGGGGATGCAGCATATTTTTCAGATGGTGCTGTTAATGGGTTGTCCAGCAAGAAGAAACCGCCAACAATTAATCCGACGATGGATAGCAGTAAAATTGGGGTCAAATACTGGCCGATTCGATCAACCATTTTGGACGGGTTGAGGCTGACAACAAATACAAGGATGAAAAATAGGCTTGTAAATATAAACAGCATCAATGAAGAAGTGCCATTCATGAAAGGTTCCAGACTCATTTCATATGCTACCGTCGCAGCACGCGGCACACCGAAAAACGGGCCAATCGCTAAATAAACGACGGAAGTAAAAATAAGTCCAAACATAGGGTGGACTTTATCAGCCAATTCCCGGGCATCATTATTTACGTATGAAATAGCCGTCACTGCGAGAATCGGCAGCCCCACTCCAGTTATGACAAAACCGCCAATCGCAGCCCAGTAGGATGTGCCGGCTTCCATCCCCAATGTGGGAGGGTAAATAAGATTACCCGCACCAAAAAATAATGCAAATAACATAAATCCTATAATAAACGTGTTTTTGTTCATGTGCTTCGTTCCTTTCCGGTATTAAAATGCCAGCTAGGCACCACGAATAAAGTTCGACAAGTACAGGTACCGCCCGAATCTTGTCGAATAATCTTTTGAAAACAAAATAGTTTGATAATTTGATGATAAAAATTTCTAAAATGTCGCAAAGCAAAATACATTTTAACAAGTTGAATAATTAAAAGTCAATGCGTTTTCATGAGTATTTACGACATTTTGGTGAAATTATAACACTAAAGGTTTGCCGTTAATGAGATAAATTTATTTACATTACGAAACTTCACCTTTAAAATATCCTTATATTATCTACCCGAATGCAAATATATGTCAGGGGGTTTTGTATGGTTCCATCTCTTTTATTTGAAGTAATGCTGATTGGCCTTTTAGGGATTGGTTCACAGTGGATTGCGTGGCGTTATCGTATGCCTGCAATTGTGTTGATGTCCATCTCCGGACTGATTGTTGGTCCGATACTGGGAATTATGAATCCTGAAGAAGACTTCGGCAATTTATATAATCCTATTATTTCCGTTGCAGTTGCGATCATCCTTTTTGAAGGAAGTCTTAACCTAAGCTTTAAGGAATTGAAAGGACTGGGGCGGCCGGTGGTCAGGATTTCAACCATTGGTGCCTTCATTGCCTGGATCTTAGGGTCGCTGACCGCACATTATGTTGCAGGTCTTTCCTGGACAGTCGCCTTTGTAATAGGCGGTCTCTTCATCGTTACCGGTCCAACGGTTATTCTGCCCTTGCTCCGTCAGTCAAAATTAAAGGCGACACCTGCAAAATTGCTGAAATGGGAAGGTATTATTGTTGATCCCATCGGTGCATTACTCGCAGTTTTTGCCTTTGAAATTATTGCATTTATTACCTCAACCAATCCGGACGGTTCCTCACTGTTCTTATTCTTTGCCGCATCATTCTTTGCTGTTATATTGGGATGGGTATGCGGACGTGGAGTAGGCTGGATGTTTGAAACAGGACATATTCCGGAATTTCTGAAGTCGCCTGCCGTCTTCATTGTTGTCATCTTTGCATTTACCCTGGCTGATGAAATAGAGCACGAAACCGGACTTCTTGCCGTAACTGCAATGGGGATGACCCTTGCAAATCTTGGCATAAACTCAGTTGCTGACATGCGTCACTTTAAGGAAAATATATCGATATTGTTAATATCTGCAATTTATGTAATGCTGACAGCTTCACTACAATTGGAAGTATTGCTGAAAATTTTTGATCCGAACATAATCGGATACGTTATATTAATGATGATTGTCGTTCGGCCATTATCGATTTTTCTATCTACATGGGGGACGTCTTTGTCTCTGAATGAGAAGATGCTGGTTGGCTGGATTGCGCCGCGTGGTATTGTGGCACTGACAGTTTCCGGATATTTTGCGTCCATTCTGTCGGATGCAGGGTACGAAGATGCATCCATCATTATGACACTGACATTTGGACTGGTATTTTTCACTGTTTGTGCGCACGGCTTTACGATCGGACCGCTGGCGAAAAAACTTCATCTGTCACTTGAAGGAAGGCCGGGGACACTTATTGTCGGCAGCAATAAATTCACGATGAATCTTGCCAAAACCTTGTCTAAATCAAGAAATCCGGTGCTGATTGTCGATTCATCATGGGAACGGCTTCGTCTGGCGAGAGAAGCAGGAATTCCGTTCTATCACGGCGAAATGATGTCAGAGCAGACGGAATATCATCTGGATACCAACCCATATGAATATTTGGTGGCGGCGACCGATTTTCATTCCTATAATGCGCTCGTATGTACGACATTTATGCCGGAATATGGACGTACCAATGTATTTAAGGTCAGCCCATACAACATGATTGATGGCGGTGTGAATGATTCGGTCGATCGAGTTGGCGGAAGAATTTTGTTCAAGGAAGATGTCGCCATGGAAGATCTGATCAATAAAATTGCCAAACACTATGTATTCCGTCAGACTACATTGACCGACCAATACGGATACAAGAAGTATTTGGCAGAAAAAGACAAGGAAGCAGTCATGCTGTATGCCCTGAAGCCATCCGGTAAAATTAAATTTTATACAGAAGAAATGCGGGTTTCACCAGAATCCGGTGATACCATCGTCAGTCTGACACCACCGAAGAAAGAAATTAAAAAAATCAAGGAACGTCTTGAAAATCAACGGAATAATGGGAACGGAAACAACGCAAACAACGCAAACAGCGGGAATAATGAAAATCAGTGATAAATAACGAGGCTGCCTTTGATGGAGGCAGCCTCGTTTTATCCACGCAGAATTCTATTTTTTCACTTCATCCAGCTTCCGATTGAGCTCTTTCATTCGGGCTTCCATTTCAATCAGCTGCTGTTCTCCTTTTGATGTATTGACACCAAACGATGTGGCCTTTTCCAGGTCACCTTGTATACGAATATAATCTGATTTCAGATCCATCAGTTCTTCTTCAATCTCTTTTTTTGTCATCTCCATCACTCCCACTACCAGTTTAGCTGAAACAAACGGTTTTTACAAAAACATTTTGATAGTGGTTGCTCACTTCCGAAATCTGTAGTAAGATTATAGAAATTTTCAATCGGGAGGGGACTGCGAATGGAAATCAGATTTGAATTGTCACTTGATTATTACATAACGCACGTTGAACCATTGTTGTTAAAAAAGGAAGCTTCCAATAACCTAATGCTTGGTATTTTGAAACGAATCAAACAAGATCCGGATGCCCATGAAAATGGTTATTTTCTGGGAATTGCCGAACAGGACGATGAAGCTGTCTTTGCTTTTATGCAGACTCCTCCGAATAACTGGATTCTTGCAGCGGTTGACCATGTTTCTAATGATGTTATCGAAAATGTTGCTGCGTTTATTTTCAATAAGCGGGCAGCCGTTCCCGGCGTACTTGGACCGGTTGAAAAAGCAGATGTGTTTACAAATGAGTGGGAGCGTCTTACGAATATTGAATCGTCCATTCACATGAAACAGCTAATTTACCGGATGGATGAAATTAATCCATTACCTACTGTCCAAGGTGAGTTGAGGCACGCGACAGAAGACGACTGTGCACTTGTTAAAAGTTGGCTCGTACAATTCGGGGAGGAAGCAAATGAGCCCTTGTCAAATGCATATGCTGAACAATTAGCAAGCAGTTTTATCGGCAAGTACTCGATGTATTTGTGGGAAGTGGATGGTGTACCTGTATCGATGGCAAATCAGTCCAGGAAAACGGAAAATGGGGCTACAATCAATGCTGTGTTTACACCGGATGAATTTAAGCGGAATGGGTATGCAACCGCCGTTGTAGCAGGTCTCTCATCAAAATTACTAGCAGAAGGGTCCAGTTTTTGCAGTCTGTATACCGATTTGGATAATCCCGACTCGAACAGCATTTACCGGAAAATCGGCTATAAAGAAGTGGGAAAGTCGATTGTGTATGAATTTAAGGCGTAGCAGCAATTTTATGCTGCTGCGCCTTATTTTTGCAGATAAGTATAAAACTTTCTTACTGCATAAGTGCAACTATGGCTGTCACCTAAAGGCTTGGTGACAACTAAGTTTTCTAATCAGTCTGAGAAGGCTCATACATTATATCAAAACATCATCCCCGTTTTTCTTATAATATGTCTGATAAACATGGACAATAACTGTTTTGACGATTGCATAGAATGGCACTGCAAACAGGATGCCAAGAAATCCAGCGATACTTCCTGCCGCCAGAATAATGGTGATAACTGTGAGCGGATGCAGCCTCAGCGCGCGTCCCATAACGTTTGGCGATACGAGGTTCCCCTCCAGCTGCTGAGCGACCAGCATAATAATACCTATCCATACTAAATTCATCGGATCCTGAAAAGCCCCAACAATCAGTGCCGGGATAACCGCAAGAAATGGTCCGACAAAAGGGATGACATTAACGAGCATCGCGAACAGTGCCAGTGTTAATGCATAATCCAGGTCAATAATCGAGTAACCAATGTACAATAATACGCCGATGCAAAGGCTGACAATCAGCTGTCCCTGTATGTAGGACGTTAATGTTTCATCAATTTTATGAAGCAGTTCCCGGAAGTTATCGGCTTTCTTTTTTTCAAATATTTGTGTTACAAATGGAACGAATTTGTCGCCGTCCTTCAGCATGAAGAACAGGAAAAACGGAATCAGAACAATCGCGAAGACAAAGCTGATGAGTTCCCCAACAAATCCGAATATGAATGACATTGCAGACTCTATGTATGTTTGCAGGTTGGCCGTAATGTTATTGATGGTTTTGTTGACCTCTTCCGGTATATTTTCCTGGTTCGCCTGCCAGTAGATGATTAATTCCTGAACACCGTCAACCATTTCAGGAATGTTTTCAATCAGTTTGGATACCTGTTTCTGAGCAATTGGAGCAATATAGGTAACCGCCAAATATCCAAATAGAATCAACAGCAAAAACACAATGATAATGGAGATAATCCGGTTTATTTTATATTTTTCCAGAAGATGCATGACCGGCCGGGTTAAGTAATAGAGGACACCTGCACCGATTAGCGGAATCGCAACAGCCCCAACATATTTAAAAAGCGGATCAAAGATAAAATCGGTTGCTGAAATCAGCAGTATCAGTAAAAAAATCAGTATAAAGGTGACCAGCGTTTGGAACCACCGCTTATGCTGCATCATCATCACAACTTTCTTTTTGTTTATTAATCTCTATTTTAACCGTTTGGGGGCAGAATAAAAAGGATGCTTTTTCATATTTTTGGATAAGACCGTCAAAAATGGCTTGTCCATAGTATAAATGATAAAAGTATGCTAGAATTTGGGCATATAAACGGGATTTACATAGAGGGGGAAATGATAATTGGACAATTGGGAAGAAGTGCATGAGAAATGGACATCCTTTCAGAACCTTGATCCGTCATTAAAAAAGGAGCTGGACCATTTAGCGGGTGATAAAAAGAAGCTGGAGGATGCGTTTTATAAGGAATTGACATTCGGTACCGGGGGCCTGCGCGGTGTACTGGGGCCGGGGATTAACCGGATGAATATTTATACAGTGCGAAAAGCGGTAAATGGCCTTGCACAATATTTAAAAGAAAATACGGTGAACGTGTACGACCGTGGTGTAGCAATATCGTACGATTCGAGGTATATGTCACAAGAGTTTGCACTTGAAACAGCGAAAGTTCTCGGAGCATATGGAATCCGGTCGTATGTTTTTGATGAATTGCACCCAACGCCGGCACTGTCGTTTGCTGTCAGAAATCTGGGAACGGCTGCAGGGGTTATGATCACCGCAAGCCATAATCCGCCTGAGTATAACGGGTTTAAAGTATATAATGAAGATGGCGGCCAGATTACACCGGCCGAAGCCAGTGAAATCATCACATTTATCCAGCAGACGGAAAATGAACTGACCGTCCCATATCTGGAGCGAAGTGAGCTGGATAATAAAGAACTGCTTAACTGGATAGGCGAGGAGATTGATAATGCATATCTGGAAGAACTTGCTCAGATCTCCAGGCTCGATGATGACGGGATCAAGCGTGAAAAAGACCTTCCAATCGTATTTACGCCTTTGCACGGAACAGCGCTGGAATTAGTGACGAAAGGATTGAGACAGCTGAACTTCACCAATGTTGACGTTGTGAAGGAACAGGCAGCACCCGATCCTGAATTTTCAACGGTCGACTCACCAAACCCGGAAGAACACCAGGCATTCACAATGGCTATTGAAGAAGGGAAAAAATCAAATGCTGACGTATTGATTGGTACCGATCCGGACGCTGACCGACTGGGGGTTGCAGCGAAAGATGACGCTGGTAAATACAGGGTGCTGACCGGGAATCAGCTTGGGTCATTGCTGTTGGACTATATCCTTTCCCATAGTGACAAAGCGATTCTGACAAACGGCCGGCTGATCAAAACGATTGTGACATCAGAACTGGGCAGAAAAATTGCCGCTAAGTATGGTGTTGAAACGATTGATACACTGACCGGCTTTAAATTTATCGGGGAAAAAATCCGCCAATTTGACGCAACCGGCGAAACATTTGTTTTCGGCTATGAGGAAAGCTACGGCTATTTAATCAGCAGCTTCGCCCGTGATAAAGATGCCGTCCAGGCCGCCATTCTTGCCTGCGAAATGGCGTATTACTGGAACAAACAGGGCAAAACACTGCATGATGCACTGCATGACCTTTTTGAAAAACACGGATTTTATTTGGAAGGGATGTCCTCTTTAACATTAAAAGGAAAAGAGGGTTCTGAAAAGATTGCCGCCATTATGGAAAGCATCCGGAAAGAGCCACTGGCGGAAATAGCAGGGCTGAAGGTACTCGAAGTGGAAGATTACTTGTCAGGGGAACGAACTTTTCCGGAAAATGGGTCAGTTGAAAAAATCAAACTGCCGAACGAAAATGTTGTAAAATATAAGCTTGATAACGATTGCTGGGTATGTCTCCGCCCATCCGGAACCGAACCGAAAATCAAGTGTTATTTCGGAGTCTGCAGTTCAAGCAATCAGGAAAGTGTGGAAACGTTGGAAAGCCTGAAAACAGAAATGGAAAACGTGATGAATCAGGTTTGAGTTGTGGATGGCAGTGGAACAATCACTATAGTGAGGTGATATAAATGCCGGTACAAATCAAACGAATTTATGAGGATGCAAGCCAGGATGACGGTATTCGCGTTTTGGTGGACCGTGTCTGGCCAAGAGGCATGTCCAAAGAAAAAGCGAATATCGATCACTGGATGAAGGAAATTGGTCCATCGTCTGATTTGCGGAAATGGTTCGGACATGACCCGGAAAAGTTTACTGACTTTAAGGGAAAATACAAGGACGAGCTCAGCAGCGGCGAACAGCAGGACGAGCTCAGCAAATTGAAAGACGTCACAAAAGAAAATAATAAAAACGTAACACTGCTGTATTCCGCAAAAGACGAGAAACATAACCAGGCAGTTGTCCTGAAAGAAATATTGGATCACCAATAACGATAACCTCCACCGGATTGTGGAGGTTATTTTGGTGTGATGGGATGGTCGATTTTTAACTCAGTGGATGCTGATTAAAAACTTCCTTACAGCAAACCAACGTTGTTTGATGTTATAGTGATTTAAAAGATAAATTTTTTACTCGAGGTGATGATGGTGGCAGAGCATCAATTTGACTTGAAAGCAGATTGGCCTGGTGGACGAAACAATACAGGTTACATTGAAGCAGGAAATTTACAGACGAAAATATCGATTCCGCCTGAGATGGACGGGCCCGGTGTTGGTACAAATCCGGATGAGATGCTTCTGGGTGCAGCTGCGACATGTTATTTAATTACGCTCGCTGCTATGATCGAACGGGCGAAACTTCCATTGAAAAAGATGGCGCTGGACTCAGCGGGAATTGTCGATGTAACGGATGGTGTTATCACATATAAACGTATTATTCATACGCCGCACGTTTCATTACAGGACGATGCAGAGAAGAAACATTATCGTATGCTGGAAAAGCTGGTTGAGAAGGCGGAAGAAAGCTGCATGATTTCACGTGCCTTGAAAGGAAATGTGAGTGTGGAAGTTGAGCCGGATATAACATAAAGCAAACTGCTCAACTCAATATTTTTCTTTAATCCTGTACCGCTTTTATCGGGTGCGGGATTATTTTTTTGCTCATTCAGCTTCTCTTTTAGAAAAACTCGGCATTCGCCTCGTCTTATAGCGATTGCCGAAGTTTTTCTTATAAGGTCAACCATAATTTATACCCTCTGACGTTACTAAAAAAATCAATTTCTTGACACAATTGAGCCCGCCCCTGTATATTCTTAAAGTATATTAAGTTTATCAGAATAATATACTTAAAGGTGTGAAGGGGGAATTTTTGTGGAAACAGTATATGTTGTCATTAATTTAGCTGTGCTGTTAATGGTGGTCGGTTTACTGGTATATATGCAGAAGAAGCATTTTTCATTCAGTAAACGAGTATTCACCGGATTAGGTTTGGGGATTGTGCTGGGTGCAGTCCTGCAGATGGTTTATGGTGCCGAATCGGAAGTATTGAGTCAAACGGGAGCATGGTACGATATTGTCGGAAGGGGTTATGTCAGCCTGTTGATGATGATTGTTGTGCCGCTTGTAATGGTATCAATCATCCAGTCCATCATTAATTTGGAAAAATCATCTGATCTGGGCAAAATGTCCGCATGGATTATCGGAATTCTGGTTGGAACAGCCATGATTGCAGCAGTGGTTGGAATCGGAAGTGCGGGATTATTCAATTTGAATGCTGATCAGATTGATGCCGGTCAGGCGGAAAACGATCGGGGGCAAATGCTGGAATCAACCTTGAGTGATGTGGAAAACATGTCAACTCCTGAAAAAATTCAAAGCTTTATCCCATCGAACATTTTTCTTGATATGACCCAGCAGCGGCCGACATCGGTTATTGCAATTGTTATTTTTTCTATCATTGTGGGTATCGCCGTTCTTGGATTACGGAGGAAAAATCCGGAACAAGCTGAAGTTTTCACTAAAATTGTCAACTCGTTTTATGCGGTGGTAATGCGGATTGTAACATTGATTCTGCGATTGACACCATATGGAATTCTGGCATTAATTGCAAATATGGCCGCAACAACAGATATTGCCGGCATAGTTGAACTCGGCAAATTTGTTATTGCTTCCTATGTGGCATTGATTGCCATGTTTATCATTCACTTGGTGTTAGTTGGGTTATTCGGATTGAACCCAATGACCTATCTGAAAAAAGTGATGCCTGTGTTGGGTTTCGCGTTCTCATCCAGATCAAGTGCCGGGACGATTCCGTTGAATATCCAGGCGCAACGGAATTCACTTGGTGTTGATTCGGGTATTGCCAATATGTCTGCGTCGTTTGGCGCAACCATCGGGCAAAACGGGTGTGCGGGTATTTATCCGGCCATGCTTGCGGTTATGATTGCACCTTCCGTTGGTATTGACCCGTTTACACCCGGATTTCTGATTAAATTAGTATTGATTGTCGGCATCAGTTCATTCGGGGTTGCCGGAGTCGGCGGTGGAGCAACTTTTGCAGCATTGATTGTTCTATCATCGATGGGACTTCCGGTTGCACTTGCCGGGTTGCTGATCTCGATTGAAGCCTTGATTGACATGGGACGTACTGCACTGAACGTAAACGATGCAATGCTCACCGGAACATTGACATCACGGATTTTGAAGAAATTAAATTTGAAAACATACAACGATAAAACTGCCATTCAACAGGACATTTCGGCATAACGTTTGAGATAGGGGGCGGCTTTTTCATCGGGCCGCCCCCTCAATTTATGCCGGCAGCATTCAAATCGAGAATTCGAGCGAACGAGCCGCCAAATCGAGCGAACGACGCCTCGAATCGAGCGAGCAGCCCCTAATTTTGATCGAACCACACTCCAAATCGAGCGAATCCACGTAAGTCGAGCAAACAGTACTTAATATCGTCCGTCGGTAGCACTGCTGGTACAGCTAACATCTACCTCACCAACTTCAGCAATTTATCCATTTTCTGCTTCTTCCCGACTTCCCAGTATTCAGCAAATGGGCATCCTTTTGCTTTCACGCGATTGACCGTATTTTCAATGGTAAATAAATCCGGGGTGAGGCCTTTTTTTACTTCACTCCAAAACAACGGTGCAGCGATGGCGGCATCGGCGGATCTTCTTGGTGAATAGGGGGCGATCAGTGTTTTATCTTTTCCGTGCTGGACATAGTCGATATAAAGTTTACTGCCGCGTTTTTCCTTTAATCGCTCTGTCGTAAATGAATCAGGGTAGCTGCGTTCAATTGTCCAGGCGATTGCCTGCGTGAAAACGGCTGTTTCATCGTAAGTCAGACTGCCCTCGGGAATGGGAATGTGCACCTGCAGCCCTTTGCCGCCGGACGTTTTTACGAATGATGTCAGCTCCAGGTCATCGAGCATTTCTTTTAGAAGGCCTGCAGCTTTAATGGCAAGTGGGAAAGCCTCTCTGCCCGGGGGATCAAGATCGAAAACTATTTCGCAAGGTGTTTCACTGCCAATAGTCTGAAAGGGCACATGGAATTCAATTGCCCCATGGTTGGCAAACCACGTCAGAGAATTCAAATCTTCACAACTGAAAAACACCTCGTCATCCATATCGATTGCCCGTATGTATTCAGGCGCATAATCCGGCAGGTGTTTTTGAAAAAATGACGTGTCACCAACCCCGTCAGGACAACGGATGACCGTTAAGCGCCGTTCACGTAAAAATGGCAGCATATATGGTGCGATTTCCCGCATGTAGACGAGCAGATTACCTTTTGTCAGCTTGGGTTCCGGCCAAAAAACTTTATCCAGATGTGATGGATCAATCACTTCCGGAATCATGGCAATATCTTGTTGCAGCTTGTCCCACGTGCAGTCATCAGCTGCCATCTTGGGCAGAAGGCGGACAAATTCAGGCTCGCGGACTTCCCCGCCATGTAAATCAAGGGTATGTATCTCAGCACAGATCGCTGGCGGCAGGCGATAGCCGCCCTTTTCGGCAATGCCTTTGGATAAAAAAAGAGACTTCAGCGTTTCCATTTGTTCGTCATCTAAACCATGCTTGCATTTGCCGACTTCATGAACGCCGTCCTTGTCAAAAACGTCGGCAGTGAAATAGCCGTTTCCCGGATGGTAGAAGGTTAAAAAAACGGTAATCGTCCGCCAATTTTTTATCTTATACCAGTCGCGATGCTTTTTTTCAATCCCGTAAGTACTGTCCCGGCGTTTGGCAATCAGTCCTTCCCCTTTATTTTCAAAAATTTCGTTCCAGAGTACAGCTGCATCTTCATGAAAGGGGACATACCGTATCCGACCGTCCGCTTCCAGCCTGCTCAATACATCCGCAAGCCGCTGTTTTCGCACACTAAAGCGCACATTGTCATCCTGATCAAGCAAATCAAACGTCATAAAACTTGCCGGATGCGCATCAGCAGCTGCCGAAATTGCTTCCTTATTGCCAAGGCGCCCACGCTTTTGAATGAATGAAAAATTAGCCTGCATCGGATTGTTCAAAACAACCAGTTCTCCGTCTAATTTGAGCGGCAGTGCATCCGCAACCAAGTCCTGCTGCTCCTGACAATAGGCAATAATCTCCGGAAAATTTCCGGATAAATCCCGGTTATTTCGGCTGAAAAGCTTTATGGAATTCTTGTCCCAAACAAGTACACACCGGAATCCGTCATACTTCACCTCGTAGACCCATTTATCACCGTGTGGAATTTCCCGACTGGCAATTGGCTTCATTAATTTCATTTAAACGCCCTCCTCATTAATAAAGTGGCTAATTCCGGGGGAAAATATGACCGGAACAAAAACGACAGGAGGTTTTCAGGATGCACACGATGTGGAAAGGAACCATCAGTTTCGGGCTTGTCAACATTCCAGTGAAGATGCATGCCGCTACGGAAAACAAGGATGTTAAGCTCAGACAGCTCCATAAAGAATGTCAAACACCAATAAAATATCAACGGACATGTCCCAACTGTGACCGTGATGTGGAAAGTGATGAAATCGTTAAGGCGTATGAATATGCGAAAAATAAATTTGTCGTACTCGATGATGAAGAACTTGCCAATCTAAAAAAAGAACAGCAAGATAAGGCGGTTGAAATTGTTGATTTTGTAAAATTGGAGGAAATTGACCCGATTTATTTCGAAAAAAGTTACTATCTGTCGCCAAGTGAAGGCGGTGGGAAAGCTTACGGATTGCTGCGGTCAGCCTTGAATGAGACAGGAAAAATAGGTGTTGCCAAAATGATTATCCGGTCGAAGGAACAGCTTGCGGTTATTCGGATTTATCAGAACACATTGGTCGTGGAAACGATTCATTATCCGGATGAAGTGCGCGCGGTGCAAGATGTTCCGAACGTCCCGGAAGACACCGAAACGGCCAAAAAAGAACTGGACACCGCCAAAATGCTGATTGATCAACTTACAACCGAGTTTGATCCGGAAAAATACAAAGATGATTATCGTACCGCGTTACTCGAGTTAATTGAAGAAAAGAAAAACCAGGACGAGGTTACCACCGCAAAAGAAAAACCGAAGCCGGATAATGTCACCAATTTGATGGATGCCCTCGAACAGTCACTGGACCGTGCCAAAAAAGACAAACCAAAAACGAAGAAGAAAACCGCATCATCCTCAGGCAAAAGGAAAACGGCATCATCAACCAAAAAGAAAACCGGATCTTGACCAGTTATTGGTTTAAAACCCGGGCTAATTGTGCGAATAGCTGGTCAAACGTGCGAAGTCATCCCGCAAACGTGCGAACAGCCGACTCAAACGTGCGAAGTTATCCCGCAAACGTGCGAACAGCCGGCCCAAACGTGCGAAATCATCACATAAACGTGCGAAGTCATCCGCAAGTTCGACATACTACCGGCACCAACCGAATTTTGTCGAATAATCATTCGTGTGAAGTTGTTTGACACGAACCTTTTTCCGGGAATAGTTGTATAAATCTTATCATGGAAGAAGGGAAAAGGTTTATGGAACAGCGGTTTGAAACTTCGGAATATCAGCAGCGCCTTGAACAGGTGAAAGCAAAAATGGAACAACAGGGTGTGGACGTTTTGCTTGTTTCCAACCCTTCCAATATGAATTATCTGACTGGATATGATGCATATTCCTTCTACGTCACACAGGCTCTGATTGTTATTAAAGAGCAGAATCAGCCGATTTGGGTTGGCAGAAGACAGGACGCGAACGGTGCAAAATTAACAACTTGGATGGATGATGAACACATTTATTATTACACCGATGATTACATGCATTCCGATACGAAACATCCCATGGACGTTATTGCTAATTTGTTTAAAAAACAGAAGCAGGATCAAAGGCGGATTGGTGTTGAAATGGGCAGCTATTTTTTATCCGCAATGGCCTATGAAACATTTAAAAGCTGGCTGCCTGATGCATCTTTTATCGATACGACAACATTGATTGGATTTGTCCGGATGATAAAATCAAATCAGGAACTGCAATATATGCGAAATGCAGCGGCAAATGCCGAGGAAGCGATGCAGGCTGGAATTAATTCCATTCAAAAGGGGATCCCTGAAAATGAAGTTGCTGCCAATATTTATTATGCCCAGATTAATGGTGCCGAGGGAATTGACGGTGACTATCCATCGATTGCTCCGCTGCTGCTGTCAGGCGTTAAATCATCCAGTCCTCATCTGACATGGAGCGGGGAAGTATTTAATGGCGATGAGATTGTTACCATTGAATTGGCTGGTGTGCATAAACGGTATCATTCGCCACTTGCCAGAACCATCAAGCTTGGTGAACCTTCATCGAAAGAAAAACGATTAGGTGATGCCGTAACGGACAGCCTGAATCAAACGTTAAATGCCGTCAAACCAGGTGCAACGTGCGGAGATTTGGCGCTTGTGTGGAGTGACACCATCCGTAAACATGGCTTTGAAAAGTATGACAGACTCGGATATTCGGTTGGCTTAAGTTATCCGCCTAACTGGGGCGAGCATACGGCAAGTATCCGGCAATACAATCAGACGGTGCTTGAGCCAAACATGACGTTTCATTTAATTCCCGGGCTTTGGGAGGCGGATTGCGGGGTTGAAATCAGTGAAACGTTTGTTGTCACTGAAAACGGCTGTGAAACGCTCGCAAACTTTCGACGGGAACTGATCAAGAAGGAAGGATGACAGTCTGTGTTTTTCGGGAGCACAGATTGACAGGCTTGTTTTTTACGTGAATGTATCATTTTTTCATTCTGCTTACACTTAAATAACAACCTCATGAAAACACTGGATTTCTATCGTACTTTTGTTTGAAAATGGGTATACCGTAGTAAAGAGGTTAATTTTGAGAACAAAGGAATGAAAAAGATGAACAGAAACGCGTATTTTGATAATGCGAAAGTCTTTTTAATATTCTTGGTCGTTTTCGGCCATTTGATTCAGCCGTTTACAGAGGGTTCTAACGGGATGAACACACTGTATCTGTGGATTTACACATTTCATATGCCTGCATTCATATTCCTGGCAGGATTTTTTGCAAAAGGGTCGGGTAACTGGAAGTATATTATCAATCTGGCAAAAAAATTGCTGGTGCCGTACCTGATTTTCCAATTGCTTTATACAGCTTACTATTTTTTCATTGGAAAAGAAGGCTGGCAGAGCGGAATCTTTTATCCGCAATGGTCACTATGGTTCATGTTCAGTCTGTTCAGCTGGCATATCCTGCTGGTCGGCTTTAAAAAACTGCCGGCTGCAGCAGGCATTATCACAACAATTGTCATCGGACTGGTGGCAGGATATTTCGGTGATATTGGTCATACGTTCAGTTTGTCCAGAACAATTGTATTCTTTCCGTTTTTCCTGATGGGGTACTGGATGACCAAAGATCAGGTAATGGTATTGAAGCGGAAAGGATTGCAAATAACAGCGGTGGCTGTATTGGTCGGAACAGCAGCAGCGATTTACATTGCGCCTGAGTTTAATTCAGGCTGGCTGTTGGCATCCAAATCATACGGTGACTTGGGGCTGCCGGAATTCGGCGGATTAGCAAGGCTGCTTGTCTATGGCACTTCAGCTGCCATGTCGTTCAGTATCCTGGCTCTGATTCCTCAGTCACACAGTAAAGCTACCAAATTGGGGGCCAGAACATTATATGTTTATTTGCTTCACGGATTTTTCATTCAGCTTTTTCGTGCGACGAATCTGTTTGAAGTGAACAATTTCTTTGATGTACTGGGTCTCGCTGTTATAGCGGCATCAATTGTTTGGCTGCTTTCGAGCAGACCAATTCAGGGAATCTGGCAGCCGTTTATTGAAGGGAAGGCATCGATTTTAAGAGATGTCTTCAAGGATCACGGCAGAAAAGGAAATCAGCATCTTAATACGTGAAGCAAAATTAGTGAAGGAAGGTGTTCAATATGAAAGTATGTGTATTCGGTGCAAGCGGTTATGTGGGAGCGTCCGTATTTCAACTGGCAAAAGAAATTCCGGAAGCTGAGGTAACCGGCACATACCTGGAAGAACCTGCCTTGTTTGATGATTTGTATAAACTGGATGTTAACCAGCCGGAGTCGTTTTCCGATTTCTATAAAGAAGTTGATCCAGATGTTGTCATCTGGTCTGTAATGGATGGTCCTAATGAGCACGAATTGACGGATCAGGGGTTGTTGCATCTGATTACACATTTGACACCACAGACAAAACTGATTTACATTTCATCTGATTTTGTCTTTACAGAAGGGAAAGGCCCCTACAGTGAAGCTGATCCGATGTCCAAACTGCCTGATGACCATTTATTCAGCAGTTATGCAAATGCAAAGATCAAAGCAGAGCGTTTTATCACAAATGAGCTTTCCAATTATGTTATTTTGCGTGCTGGTCCAATTTACGGCGAAAATAAAATCGGCAAACTAGATGAACGTACTGATAAACTATCCTGTTATCTTCGTTCCGGCAAGCCGGTAGCATACCGCGATGATTTAATTCGCACGTTTGTTCATGTGAATGATTTGGCAAAAGTCATTCAGGAGCAGATTGAAAGTGATGTGACCGGTATTTACCATACTGGCGAATCAGAGAGCAGAAGTTTTTACGAGTTTATGCGTATGACGGCTGAGCAATTCGGCTACAATAAGCAGCTCGTTGAAAAAGGTTCCGAGCGGGAAAAAGTTGATCAGGAAGTACCGAAAGACACATCATTAAATACAGAAAAAATCAGGCAAATTACGAAACTTACTTTTGGCTGAAACGTATAACAGATGACCCTCTATAGTTTGATATATTAAAACAGCCCGCTGTCTGCATGATGGCGGGCTGTTTTGATGCGTGACTATGTATTTTTCCGTAGGGGATTATATACAATTTTGTTGTTATTATATCAATATTTTGATAAAATATTGATATAATATAATGAAGAGGTGTATATAATGCCTGAGATTAGACCGAGCTCCGATCTTAGAAATAAGTATAATGAAATATCATCGTTTTGCCACAGTTACCCTGAACCGGTATATATTACCAAGAATGGTGAAGGCGATTTAGCAGTAATGAGCATTGAAACTTATGAGCGACTTGTCGGAAAGTTTGAGTTGTATAAGCTGCTCAATCAGGGAATGGAGGCAGTAGAAAAGAATAAAGTAAAACCATTCCGTGATGCCGTGACAGATATTCAGAAAGGGCTGTCGGAGTGAAGGCTTACCATTTGGTCATTACAGAGCCTGCAGAAACTGATTTAAAAGAAATTGCTGATTATATTGCAAAGGAATTGTTGGAACCGACTGTTGCTAAACAATTAATTGCGAAGATATCTGAATCCATTTTTGAATTGGAGCGGATACCCAAACGACATGCATTGGTTGATGATGAACGTTTAGCCAGTCAAGGTATAAGGAAATTGTTGGTGGACAATTATATTGTTTTTTATATGGCTTCTGAAAAGGATACTTCAGTCTACATTATTAGAATTCTTTATGGTAGACGAAATTGGATAAGTATGTTGTAGGTGATGCATAATGAGTTCAAAGAAAGAGACTTATATTTAAAAAGGCCGCATTTGTTAATGAAAAATGCGGCTTTTTTAATGTTAGGAGTTTAAAAAAGCATATGTGCAATCAGTACGATAACAGGCAGTGTAATAATGGTCCGAAGCAGGAAAATAACGAATAGGTTCCAAAAAGAGACGGGAACTTTCGATCCGAGCAACAAGCCGCCGACTTCGGACATGTAGATTAATTGTGTAACGGATAATGCAGCAATAATGAATCGGGTAATTTCCGCTTCGACCGATGTAATCATAATCGATGGAAGGAACATGTCCGCAAACCCGATCAGAATCGTTTCGGATGCTGCTTCCGCATTTGGTACCTGCATCAGTTCAAGCAGCGGGATAAACGGCAGCCCAAGCCAGGAAAAAACCGGTGTATAGGTGGCAATGATTAATGCAATCAGCCCGAACGCCATAACAATCGGGGCCACACCCATCCACATATCGAGAATGTTCTGTCCACCTTCTTTAAAAAATTTGTATACGCTTGTCTCTGTTTTTGCTTGATCCAGTGCTTTTTTATAGCCGAATGTGAGACTGTTATGCCCGCGTGGAACTTTTTCTTCGATATCTCCTTCCGCTTCACTTATGTATGTATTGGCTTTTGTGGAAAGTGGCGGAATACGCGGCATGATCAACGCTGCTATTACCCCGGCGGCAATAACTGTCAGATAAAACGGGACAAACATATGAATCAGACCCACCTGATCAATGACAACCAGGGTGAACGTAATGGAGACAACCGAAAACGTTGTACCGATGACGGCTGCTTCTCTTTTTGTATAATAACCATCCTCATACTGTTTACTCGTCAACAGCACACCGATTGTACCGTCGCCTACCCAGGAAGCGAGCGAATCGATGGATGAACGGCCGGGCAGCCGGAACAATGGACGCATGATTTTGGTCATCAACGTTCCGAAAAAATCGAGCAATCCGAAATTCATCAGGAGCGGCAGGAACAGTCCGGCAAATAAAAACACGGCAAATAACACGTGCAGCAAATCGCCCAGCAGCAGCTGCCCTGTATCAGGTCCGTAAATCACTTCAGATCCCAGCCGGAAATACACCATTACTGCAAAAATGGCGGCAGCAATTCGTGTAATCGTCCAGAAAGTGCTTACACAAAAAAGCTGTTGAAAAAATGGTGTTTTTTGGAACCCTTCTTCACCGGCAATTTTGCCGATAATGGTCATGATTGCGGTGAGCACGATAATAATCATCATAATGAATGAAAGCTGATTTTGTAATGCTGCCTGGAGCCAATTGGACAGGATAGCAATTGGAATAGTCATCCCCGCATCGGTGCTGACAGGAGTCATGAACAGAAAAATGCCGATTAGCGATGGCACTATGAATTTAATGTGATCTGACCATTTGTATGTATTTTTTTGCATTGTATCCTCCTAAAAAGTCAGTTTTCATCATTATAAACGATTCTGTCACATATGACTATGAGCAAACATAATTATATTCTATTTGATAAATGGTTTAGAATCATGCATAATTCGGGTAAAGTATCGTGAGTACATGATTATTTCAGTGACATCGGCAGTACTCTATCCGATTGAGCAATATAGACTTAGAAGGGGGTGGCAATATGAGTGACTTTTTAAAGAAAGGTTTTTTGCTCGGCCTTGGTGCAGCAGTCAGCGGTAAAGAAAGACTCGACAAAAAGCTGAAAGAACTTGTGGAAAAAAACGAACTGACACAGGAACAGGCACGAACCGTTATGCGTAATTTCGTTGAAAAAGGCGAGCAGAAGACAGATGAATGGAGCACAAAGCAAACCGAACAGACACAGGAGATGGCAACTGACCTTGGTTTAGCCACCAAAGCTGATATAGATGAACTGCGCGAGCGCATAGTTGAACTCGAAAGCAGACTGAAACAGGAACAGTAATATACAGACGCATGCGGATCTCCCAGGTGGGGGATCTTTTTTATGGGGATGTATCGGATCCCAGCCTCTATGTTTAATCACAATTAGAAAGGGAATATATTTTTAGTACATAAATGGGGGGATCAAGATGGAGATAGGATTGTTGACAGCGCTTATCATTATTATCGTGCTTATCGTGGGCATACCGTTATTTTTATTGTTCCGTTTATATATGCACGATGCAAAACAAAAAGAGCATTCGATTCTGCGGAACTATCCAGTTTTGGGCAAAGTCCGCTACATAATCGAAAAGGTTGGACCGGAATTCCGGCAGTATTTGTTTTTGAACAATAATGAGGGAAGACCGTTCCACCGCAGGGAATTTGAGTATGTGTATAAGGCAGCCAAATACAACAGCCGGATGATCGGATATGGTTCGGAACGTAACTTTGAAGAAGAGGGAATGTATATTGTCAATAATATGTTTCCGAGCCAGCGGGAAGAATTAAGGATTGACCAGAATCCGAAAATCGATACAAAGTTGTATACCATTGATAATGAAAAATTGATCAGCCGTAAAGAACATAGTGAAACGCATAAAATAAATCCATTTTATCTGGCGGATGAAGATGCAATTATACTTGGTGAACATACCGTTCGAAAGCCATTTAAGTTAAATGGCATCATCGGACAATCGGCTATGAGTTTCGGCTCGCTGGGGGATCATGCCATTACAGCACTTTCCAAAGGACTGGGCATGGCTGGCGGAACCTGGATGAATACTGGTGAGGGAAGTATTTCGCCGTATCATCAAAGAGGGGATGTCGACATCATGATGCAAATCAGTCCCGGGTTGTTTGGTGTCCGTACCAAAGATGGGGAATTTTCATGGGAAGAATTTAAAAAACAGAGTGAAACTGACCAGGTGAAGGCGTTCGAACTGAAGCTTGCACAGGGAGCCAAAACCCGCGGCGGTCATGTTGACGGGAAAAAAGTTACTGAGGAAATTGCTGAAATCAGAAAAGTGGAACCATGGCAGGAAATTAACAGTCCAAATCGGTTCCGTGAATTTGATGATGCACATGGATTGCTTGAGTTTGTCAATAAACTCCGTGATGTCGGCGGCAAACCTGTCGGGACCAAAATTGTGGTCGGCAATGAACAACAGGCGGAATCATACATTAAAGCAATGAAGGAGGCGGATATCGTCCCGGATTTTATTACGGTTGACGGTGGTAACGGCGGTACTGGTGCGTCTTATTTTGAACTTGCCGAATCAGTGGGACTGCCGACATTTGCTGCATTGCCGCTCGTAGATGATTTACTGAAAAAATATGGTTTGCGTGAGCGGACACGTATCATAGCGTCCGGACAGCTGATTACTCCGGATAAAATCGCTATGGCACTTGCACTAGGTGCTGACATGATTAATATTGCCAGAGGATTCATGCTGTCAGTTGGCTGTATCATGGCACAGGTCTGCCATACGAATAATTGTCCTGTCGGGGTTGCAACAACAGATCCGGATTTGCAAAAAGCATTAAGCGTCGAAGAGAAAAAGTACCGGGTATGCAATTATCTGGTGGCGCTTCGTGAAGGCGTGTTTCAGATGTCTGCTGCTGTCGGTATTAAAAGTCCGACAGAATTCACCCGCGACCATATCGTATACAAAAACCGTCTGAATCAATTGAGCCGAGATGAAGATCTTTCCCGAATAAGTTAATATTATCAGTGAATTGCGCAAATTATAAATTGAATATTGATTCCTTTTCCGTAATTATGTAAAATGAAAGATGGGAATCGTATATAGGGTTCGTTTCTTTATGGGGGGATTTGTGTATGGAAAGTTTTTCGCAGGTTCACGAAGATACAGAAGAAAAGCTGGGCAGGGAATTAGCAGAAAATGAAATGGAATTTTTACATTGGGTCTATCAACGCTATGCTGAAGAACAGCAGCATGTAGGCACATAAGGGAAATAGATATGAAAAAAGTCTTGACGGTGTTCAAGGCTTTTTTTCATGATGTGTGAAATGGTATACTCTGATATAAGGGAGTGAGCGTACGTGGCAGTAGCCAATGAGACGATAATAAAGAAAATGATCAACGAATTAAATAAGGCACGGGATGCGGAAGATCATGTGATGAAAAACCACATTGCCAACGTGCAGCTGCTTTGTGATCTTTTGCTGGAAGGTGACAACACTCAAGCTGACAAAACAAACATTACGAAAGAGGAAATGAAGGCAATGATTGGTGAGAACAGCAATAGTAAGGTGGAACCTGTACAACACAGCACAATCAAGCATGATGATGCAAACGGTGATTCACTTTTTGACTTTTAACACCAGGATTGCGGAAGGAGCAGAACGATGAAATTATTTTTACTGTTGGGTGTACTAAACGGGTTTTTGGCAGTGGCCTTGGGTGCTTTTGGAGCACATGGTCTTGAAGGAAAACTGACGGAAAAGATGCTCGGTATTTGGGACAAAGCGGTAACTTATCAGATGTTTCATACGATGGCACTGCTTGTAACCGGATTGCTTTTTGCCAAAATACAAAGCAGCGGGATGACGTGGGCTGGCTGGATGTTCTTTGTCGGGATTGTCCTGTTTTCCGGCAGCCTGTACATTTATTCACTTTCAGGACTGAAGCTGTTTGCGATGATTACTCCGATTGGCGGTGTAGCGTTTTTGGCAGGCTGGATATTGTTGGGCTATGCCGTCATGAAACACTTATAACTGAAAAAAGAGAACAAGTGTTAAAAGAAGCAGCATGGCAGCCTTTATGAACTGTTTCAGCCCTTCAGTAGTGTGGAATGTGTTCATGGCGATCAAGCCTTCAAAAATCATACTGACTGCCAGGAGAAAGATGCAGAAGAAGATAATCAGCAGGAATCCCTGGAACATGGCAATCAGTCCAATGAACACAGCTGCTGCAAGTGTAAACAATTCCAGTCGGATAAACTTTTCATACGGATGTCGCATATGAAATTCCCCTTTGTTGGGACATTAGAAAAACTTGGGTGAATGCCAAGTTTTTCTAATGAGATACTGTCCCTTATCTTGATGGATATGTCGCCATACTTGAGTTGCCATATGGATAGGAATAATTAATTTCGCCCTCGAACGTTATATAATCCAAATAGATCATTAACAGTAAATAGCGTCTCTCCGTTTCCAGGTCACTGAGGATAATATGATCCAAGCCGGCCGCTTCAATTCTTCCTCTGAATACTTTGGAACTCCACTCGGCGTCATTTTCAAACGACATGTAAACGGTAGCAATTTTTCCTTCATTCAGCCGTAATATATTTTCAATGTATGATGATTGTTCAGTCGGCAACGTTGGTTCGCCTTGTTCCTGTGAGGGGGGTGCAGTGCCCTGCGGCATTTGCATCTGCATCTGCATCTGATTCTGATTCTGATTCTGATTCTCTTGTCTCGGATCATAGGCAGGATAATACGCTGGTGCTGCCTGCGGATAATAATAGTACGGATAATACGCCTGATACGGATTATTGCCGTATGGATCAAAATTACTCATCGAAATACCTCCTTGATTTTAATAGACTTTTAGACATTCGCATGTCTTGGGGACATGAAAGCAATGTGACTTATATCTGCCGGCAACCTCCTGACCGATTCTTCGGGCCGGACATTTGTTATATGGTCTGAAAAATCACAGCGAATTGGTTGCCGGGTGATATGGTTTCCTAATAATGGTTTTGCGAGCGAGTTTGATGTCCTGTTATCTGGCAAAAATAACCCTGACAAAAACACCTCTCGTTTCTGCAGCTCATGCTGTAAGGCTACTAGATATGTGTATGCAAAATGGGCGGGAAAAATGAATGACTTTTGGATTATCATAATCCGGCATTTCGGGAGTGGCAGCATTACGTTGACAGCAAAAAAATGTCCCGGACTGATACAGCCGGGACAATTGATTTTATACACTCAAATATGGACTAACATCTTCTTTTGGTAAGTGATTACCAACGAAAAATTCACCGAACTCGCCATACTTGGCACTTACTTCGTCAAAACGCATTTCATAAACGATTTTCTTAAGCTGCAAAACATCATGGGCAAACAGGGTTACACCCCATTCCCAATCATCAAAGCCAAATGATCCGGTAATAACCTGCTTAACTTCTCCAGCGTATTTCCGGCCAGTTTTGCTGTGCTCGTACAATAGTTTGGCACGTTCCTTAAAATCGAGCGAATACCAGTTTTCTTCTCCCTGCCGACGCTTGTCCATCGGGTAAAAGCACATGTGCTCCCATTTCGGCAGAATCGGGTGCAGGCGCTCAAGTGTCCGGGGATCATCAGCCGGGCGCTGTGGACCATATTTGGAAAGTTCAACAACCGACACATACGAATACGCAGGTTTAAGAAACTCTGCAAATTTCGATTTATTAAATTCCGTTTCCATGTCTGTCAGTTCATTCATCGTCGGACGAAGGAACATAAACATCAGATCTGCCTTCTGTCCAACTACTTTATAAAGAACATGACTGCCGTTTTCATCTGCCTCTACGGATTCCCATTTAGTAAGCAGGTCTTTAAATTCATCAACCGCGGACTTGCGCTCCTCGTCTGATACCATTTTCCATGAGGTCCAGTCGATGGTCCTGAGATCATGTAGGCAATACCAGCCATCCAATGTTTCAACTGCTTCAGCTGCCATTTACTATCTCTCCTTCAATTTGAAAAAATTATCACATGTTTTTACTATATCATAAGAAGGGAACAATAATCATGGGATACAGGTTTCGTCAACGTTCTGTCAAAACTGTGCCGAATTTCAGGATGAGTTTCTTTATCTGAGAGCGGCTATCGATTATCATTTAATTAGCAGTAATTCGAGTTTGGGAGGTTTTGTAATGAGCAGTCTTTTTGAACAGTTGAGCAGTAAATTAGATACTGTAAATAAATCCATTGTTTTTCCAGAAGGCACTGATGAGCGGGTGTTGACTGCCGCCAGTCAGCTGGGCGCTGCTGGTGTGCTGACTCCTGTTTTGCTTGGGGAAATAAACAAGATAAGGGGAAAAGCAGAGGAAATTGGTGTGGATATCAGTGCATGCCGGTTAATGGATCCGAAATCATTTGCTGAATTTGATTTAATGGTTGAAACATTTGTTGAGCGCCGTAAAGGAAAAGTTTCGGATGAAGAAGCTCGGCAGATTCTCTTGGATGAAAATTATTTTGGTACGATGCTTGTCCATATGAATCAGGCGGACGGACTTGTCAGTGGCGCCGCTCATTCAACTGCGGACACAGTCAGACCGGCATTGCAGATTATTAAAACGAAAGCAGGAATTAACAAAACATCCGGCGTTTTTGTCATGGTCCGCAACGATGAAAAATATGTGTTTGCTGACTGTGCGATTAACATCAACCCGGACAGTCAGGATCTCGCTGAAATTGCGGTGGAGAGCGCCGACACAGCAGCATTGTTTGACATTAATCCGCGTGTGGCGATGCTCAGTTTTTCCACAAAAGGATCGGCAGCATCGCCGGAAACGGAAAAAGTTACCGACGCTTTATCGGTTGCCCGGGAAAAGAACCCCGGCCTTCTAATTGATGGGGAGTTCCAGTTTGACGCCGCATTCATCCCGGAAGTGGCAGCAAAAAAAGCGCCTGACTCTGTACTTGAGGGAAATGCGAACGTGTTTATTTTCCCAAGTCTTGAGGCGGGTAACATCGGTTACAAAATTGCGCAGCGTCTTGGAAAATTTGATGCAGTCGGTCCGATCCTTCAGGGGTTGAACAAACCGGTAAATGACCTGTCACGCGGGTGCACCGCTGATGATGTGTACAAACTGGCCATTATCACAGCAGTCCAGGCGGGATAGTTTCTAAAAAGCTTGCAGCGCTGACTCTGACTGCAAGCTTTTTGTTCGTTGTAAACTTTTATAAATGTGCCGGATTCACTGCAATCTCGCAATCCCTTCATTTCGCTTCATCATCTGTGCATACCGCTTTTCAAATTGCGCTTCTTCTGCATCGGAAAAGTCCGTCAAGACAACATCTTCGCTAATTTCCTGCAATGTTTGAACAACCCGCTGTTTCATCTCATCAACGGTAATTCGTCTCCCGAGCAGTTCGGACAAAGATGCCATTGTGGACGGAACTACATCCGGAAAGTCAAAGTTTGTTTCGGTATTTTTAAGGGCCACATCGTAAAAATCCCGAATCAGTTTCGCCCGTTCAAATCCTTTTCCTTCCACATCCAAATAAATTTGAATGGCCGCGCCATCCTTTACGCGCCGCTGCGAAATACCGGCGAATTTACGGCCGCCAATGCTCAGATCATAATCCCCGGGGCAGTAAGAGCCGACGATTTCATACGCTTCAATTTCATCGGTTAAATCGCAAAACATGTACCTGACAAAGCCGACCATCGCTTCATAGCAGTCATAAATGGAAACATGTTTTACGTCAGGCAGGACAAGTGAAATGTTTAAAACGCCGGCATCCAGTGCGACAGCAAGCCCGCCGGAATTGCGGACTACTACTTGATATCCCCGGTCCTTAAGCAGTTTGACACCGTCTTCAATATATGGAACGCGAGCATCGGGAATTCCCAGAACAACTGTGTCCGGATGCACCCATAGTCTTACCGCTGGCACAGTCTGTCCGTCGACAAACAGTGCCAGCACATCATCAACCGCAAATGAGGTCAGTGCGGTATACGGTTTATGTTGAAACGTTTTTTTTCCGGAATGATCAAGGTAACGAATCGTTGCATTCCCGATGAGGTCTCGCCAGTTTTTCATTGTTTTCTCCTTTTGCATGTCAAGATTGACTCTTTTTAAGTTTGTACATCTATTATATAATATAATAAATGTTGTCGAAAAGAAACGGGTTGTAGATATGGCATATAAAGACGAACAATTAAACGAAGAAAAAGTGTTTAAAGATCCTGTTCACCGTTACGTTCACGTGCAGGATCGGGTGATTTGGGATTTGATTGCCACACCTGAATTCCAGCGGCTGCGGCGAATCAAGCAGCTTGGCACCACCTATTTGACATTCCACGGCGCCGAACACAGCCGGTTCAACCACTCGCTTGGCGTGTATGAAATTGTCCGCCGCATCTTGTATAACTTCCAGGGGCGTCCGCACTGGAATCCCGACGAACGGTTGCTGTGTTTGTGTGCAGCGCTTCTGCATGATTTGGGGCATGGTCCATTTTCCCATTCGTTCGAGAAAGTGTTCAAGCTGGATCATGAGTATTTCACCAAGCAGATTATTGTAGGCGACACGGAAATAAACCGGATATTGGAATGTGTTTCGCCCGGTTTTTCCAAAAAAGTTGCTGATGTCATTAATAAGACATATGAGGACAAACTCGTGGTCAGCCTGATTTCCAGTCAGATTGATGCCGACCGGATGGATTATTTGCAGCGTGATGCTTATTTTACCGGCGTCAGTTACGGTCATTTTGATATGGAGCGGATTCTCCGTGTGATGCGCCCGATAGAGGATCAGGTTGTCATTAAATCGAGCGGCATGCACGCGGTGGAAGATTATATTATGAGCCGCTATCAGATGTACTGGCAGGTTTATTTTCACCCGGTTACGAGAAGCGCGGAAGTGATTTTATCGAGAATACTGCACCGGGCCAAATATCTTTTTGAAGAAAATTACACATTCAAACTGAAGCCGATCCATTTTATCTCGTTTTTTAAAGAACAGGTGGATCTCAGTGATTATTTGAAGCTGGATGAGTCGATTGTTTCCTATTATTTCCAGTTGTGGCAGGAGGAAGATGATGATATACTGCGCGATTTGTGCGAGCGGTTCGTGAACCGGCGCTTATTTAAGTATATCGAATTCAATCCGAACCAGCAGATGAACGAATGGATGGAACTCTACCGGCTGTTTCAGAAGGCGGGAATAGACCCGGAATATTATCTGGTCGTTGATTCCTCGTCTGATCTGCCGTATGACTTTTACCGTCCCGGGGAAGAGGAAGAACGCCTGCCGATTCACTTGCTAATGCCGGATGGCGGGCTGAAGGAGCTGTCGCGTCACTCGGATATTGTGGAATCCATTTCCGGAAAAAAACGGACGGACCACAAGCTGTATTTTCCCAGGGACATGCTGGAAAGTCTTACCGATGATGATCCTGTTAAAAGTAGAATTTTGGACCTTTTATCTCCCGCCCGAAACTGACGAGACGGGAGGGGGTCCCCTTATATGCTTATTGAAGTTTCACTATATACGGAGGAATGAGAAATGATGTTGACGAATCATGCGAAGTTAATGCAATTTTTTTCAGTGGCACAAGACATCAGCGGACGGAAAAAGCTGCAGAAAATGATCTATATTTTACAGCAGTGTCACGTACCATTTGAAGAAAAATATCAGTTTCATTTTTATGGACCCTATTCCGAGGAGTTGTCACTGCGTGTGGAAGAGCTGTGCAATCTCGGATTCATTGCCGAGGAGAAAGAGGAACGAAGCAATTATTTTCAATACAATTATACGATTACCGATGACGGGAAAGCCTTTTTAAATCAATTTAAAATGGACATGCCGGAGATGACAACACAGGTTGCACGTTTGCAGGAGAAAAGTTCCCGTTTCCTTGAACTTGTTTCGACCATGCTCTTTTTTAACGATTTACCGGTAAACCAGCTGATTGAAAAAATACATACCGTCAAGCCAAAGCAAAAATATACGGACGAAGAAATCAGCGATGCGCAATCGTTTATTACATCATTACGTGAAAATCCGCCTGTTTGATAGCGGAAGTGTAAATAAGCTTTTTTTTATTTAAGCAATTTAATGCATTAACCATAAAAATAGCTTTAGGTTATGGTAAAATATAGGTTATCAAGCCAAGGACTGCGTCTTCCCTAGAAGGGAGGGTGCGTCGTTGCAATACTATTCAAGAAGACAAAGGAAACAACACGAAAAAATAAAGAAACCCGAGAGTTGGGCTCGGGTAGTATTTTACATCACAGCTGTATGTAAGAATTTATATGTGATTTGTTTGAACATCTTTGATTAACAGCGCACATAGAACATCTAGAGTAATAAAGTACCTGAGTAGGGTTGATTGAGGGATACATAGACTGTAAGCACTGGATTGGTCTGTCCAAGGGTCATGAAAGATGCTGTCATAAGTACTTGAGTTCTGATAATGTATTTATAGGGTAAGATGGTTGCAGCTGGTATCCTGAAACACTTGAAAGGGTGCTTACGTACAAAAAAGCACGACCTCTGATGTTAGTAAGACATCTTTAGGAGGTGTGCTTTTTTGCTTCGATCTTACCTTAGAGTTTTTGTTACGATAATTGTTACCTAAAAAATGGTACTGAAACATGAAAACTCTCCTGTAGCTTAAGTAGATAAACTTGGAGAGTTTGATCTTAACTCAGCTACGAAAGGTAAGTAAAACTTTCAGCCAAGTTCGTCCAAACTCTAAGTTGGATGGTAAGACCTGTCGTCCAAGAGAATGCGTGTTGCACTATTCAAGACAACTGCATGAGTTGTAATCATATTATATAATTATGTTCAAAAGTTTGCAAATAATACACGGACACCCGAAAATTTATGATTATTCTTGATGATTAATTTAAACATAGAAAAAGATTAGTTTCAATCCCTCTTTTAGGTGGGTTATGCAGGTTTTTGTAAATTCATAACTCAACTTTCGCAGGTCAAATGGGTAGATTAGTATTGATGACCGTACAGGGACATGAGATATATTGAGTGGATTGACTTTGGATTAATTTTATGTGGGTGTTAGTCTGCCGCTGCGGAAATACACGTCGCTTTTACTGCCAGCATAAGTGCGACATCAGCTCCAGAAAAACACTTTCGCTGTGTCTTCTTTACCGTGGGCGGCTGTTGAGCCTCCTTGTGCTCGTCGTGTTGCAAGCATATTCAGTGGTGTTACACTCCTCGCAAAAAAGATCGCTATCGCGCTACGGAGTCTCATCTAGGCCTCTGCTCCCACAGGAGTCTCCGCGTATTTCCTCCGCTGTATTATCCACTCTGCTGATATCGATATTGATAGATAGCTAAACATCTCCAGTGAACTAAATCAGCGTTTGATTGGAGTGGAGGGCGGTGACTCCTGCGGGAAAAGCACGAGTCCGAAGACCCCGCAGGAAGTGGGTTTCTTCCGAGGAGGGCTGAGGCCGTGCCCGCGGAAAGCATCCGCCCGGAACGGAAGTCAAACGCGGCGGATGAACATTTTTTAAGATTGTCAAGCAGCAATTAGAAACGATTCAACTTCACCACTGTTGACAGTTTAAGATTATTTTATTGGTGCGAAAGTTGAGTTCATAACTGATGCACGATTTGGCATCAAAGCGCTAGCATGTGAAATACCCCGCCAACCTGTGCTACAATTGAGCCAAAGCTTGAAGGAGGGTCCAAGTAATGAGTTCAGAACAATCTTCTGATAAAAAGAAAACCAATCAGTTTACGATACTAAAGGATGATTCCACTGACGGCCATGGCGGCTATGGGATTGGTGCCATCAGCCTTGAAAATATGTCTCCGGTTATAATTGATCCAAATGAAGACCGGGCGTTTGTTGACATGGGCGCAATGCACGCTCGCAGTGAAGTGGAACGCCGTGTGAAGTTTTTACCGAACAAAGATGAGGTACCAAATGGGAAACTATATTGGATTGTCTGGGTCACGGTGGAAAAAGGTGAAAATGGTCCGTATTTTTCCGGGGTATGCGGCAGTGAAATTCGTGTCGATCGTTCGATTAAACGTGCCTACAAATCCATGCCGGAACACGTGACACATATGGATAAGTCACTGAAAGGCAAGATCATGATTGAGCATATGGATGACCACTCCAAAAAATTATTGAAAGATTTCCTTGCTGACTTTGAAGGCGGGGATTATTGGAATAACTCCGGCAATGTGCTTAAAGAAGCACTTCCGGAATCGTGAACACTTTGTGACTGAATTATGAACAATAATTTAAAATCTTGTACTTTCAACCGGAAATTTGTAAAATATGTATACATGGGCTAACTCATGTATTACTAGGACAAAAAAGAGGCTGACTCCGTTATTGAGAGTCAGCTTCTTTTTTGTTTTGCGCCCTACCGCCCGGGATCGCTTCGGGCGGATGTTTTCCGCGGGCACGGCCGCAGCCTCCTCGAGAAAATCACTCTGCGGGGTCTTCGGACACGTGCTGTTCCCGCAGGAGTCACCGCCCTCCGCTTACCCGGACTAGTGTAGTGGTATCAACCGTTATTCTATAAGCAAAGAGTCATAAACGTAATAATAGCGGAGGAAATACGCGGAGACTCCTGTGGGAGCAGAGGCCTAGATGAGACCCCGCAGCGCGGTAGCGATCTTTTTTGCGAGGAGTGTAACACCACTGAATATGCTTGCAACACGACGAGCACAAGGAGGCTCATCAGCCGCCCACGGAAAGCGACGTGTATTTCCGCAGCGGTGGTAGAGCATCATACTGTGTCGCAGTTTATTTCAATTGTTGGACAGCAACAATGATTATGAAATGTTGTTGAATTTGAGAGGTAGATTAGTTGTAAATTGGACCCTTCAATTGGGAGAGGCAGCGTCAAATGGGAAAGGGGCCAAAAAAAATGAGAAAAACACTCTTTAGATGGGGCCCTCAATCAGTAGCAATGCCTCAAAACAACGCATCAAACAATTTTTCAAAAATGCCTTTATCCTCTTCACGGACCTTCTTATCAGGGTCAGGTTCAATCTCCCCGCCATTGTCTGGCATATGTTTTGTGCAATGTGTCTTTGGTGCGGTGCCTTTTTCAAAATACATCACCCGCCCAGTTTCACAGTATGGTGTTGCCCGTTTACCGGTGACCGGGTCAATCATCACTCCAACAACCCCGTCCGGAGCGGTGAATCCTTGCTCGGGCACGTCCTGGTGCGCAGCTGTCATAAACCCTGCCCAAATATCTTTCGCATAGGCTAATTCCGCTGATTTTACGATTTGATTATTATTGTCATATCCTGTCCAAACTCCCATTACGAGTGATGGACTGTAGCCGATCATCCAGCTGTCCGAATTGGTCGTGCCGGACTTGGCGGCATACGTTCGGTTTAATTCACCGGCGATTGTCGAGCCGGTTACGGACATATAGCCATCCAGTGCGTGATCAAAGATTCCAGTCAATAGTTGGGTCAACACGAACGTGGTCTGCTCATCTAATACTTGCTTGCCGGAGGAGGTATCCCGTTCAAAGACAACTTTTCCGCGCCGGTTAACAATTTTCTGGATCGTGTGTCCTTCGATCTCATTGCCGCCATTGGCAATCATCCCATAGCCGGTTACCATGTCCTCGACAGTAACTGATGCTGTTCCGAGCGCGAGGGAAGGTACTGCCGGGAGTTTACCGTTGATTCCGAATTTCCGTGCGGTATCAACTAGTTTTCCGGTACCAAGGTAAAGGTTTGTTTTAACAGCATACACATTATCTGACAGCGCTAATGCCTGTGCCAGTGATATTGGTTTGTTGGCATAGTAGCCATTGAAATTGCTTGGCTGATATACCTCGCCATCTTCAAGCTTAAAAGCTGTCGGCTTGCTCACCAGCATCGTACTTGGTGTGTAGCCGTTTCGAAGGGCAGCGTAGTACAGAAAAGGTTTAAATGTGGATCCCGGCATACGTTTCGCCCGTACAGCCCGGTTAAACTGGCTTTCCTGATAGTTTTTACCGCCAATTAATGCACGAATACCACCCGTTTTCGGATCCATTGCCATGGCACCAACCTGAATTTCACTGGAATTATCAATAACAGTGGCTGCGTTTTTCTCCAGTTTTTTCTGCATGGACTTATCAAGTGTCGTAAAGATTTTATAGCCGCCGGAGCGGATGGACTCTTTGTCAAGGTCGAGAACCCTTGCAGCTTCTAATAAGACGGTATCCTGAAAATAAGGTGCTGCAGCAGGGTTTTCCTGCTCATCTTTTCCGGAAAAAGCCAGGTTTGCGTGTGCTGCAAGAAAATATTGCTGTTCGGTGATCATGTCATTATCCCGCATAGTCGCCAGGATTTGTTGCTGCCGTTCTTCGGCATTTTCCCTGTCATTTAATGGAGAATAATAGGACGGCCCTTTCGGAATTGCAGCAAGCATCGATGCCTCAGCTAATGTCAGGTCACTCGCCGGTTTATCGTAAAAAAACCGACTGGCCGCTTCGATGCCATATGCACCATGGCCAAAGTAGATTGTGTTCAGGTAGCCTTCGAGAATTTCATTTTTGGAGTAGTACATTTCAATGCGAATCGTATAAAAGGCTTCCTTTATTTTACGGATCCACGTTTTTTCATGGGACAAAAAAAGATTTCTGGCGTACTGCTGGGTTAGTGTGCTTGCGCCTTCCTCCAGTGACATGCTTTTTAGATCAGCAAGGACGGCACCAGCTATTCGTTTCAAATCAAATCCATTATGTTCATAAAAATGCTGATCCTCAATCGCAAGTGTTGCGTTGATCACATGCGGCGATATATCCTCCAGGTCGACCCAATACCGATTTTCAACACCGCTTTCTTCACCGATGACTTCATCATGAATGCCATAATAAATGGTGTTTTGTTCGGTTGTAAGTTTAGGCGGTCCCAGTAAAAAGCTGATAAAATAAACAGATATAAGTGCAGCAACACCAAGCATGGCCATGCCGCCAATGATATATAGAAACCGGTAATATTTATTTTGCGGAAAAAATTTTTTCATACGGCCCTACCCCATTAAACATTATTAATACCATTATGGGAAAAGGATGGCTGAATTAAACGGGAAAGGTCGCATATTTCCAAGTGCGTGTGTAAAATGGTTTTTGTGTTGATAAACAGGTGCCATTATCGCTATAATAGGAAATTATACATTGCAGGAACGGAGCAGGATGAACTTGAAGCCAAAATCCATTACAATTAACATGCAGACAATCATTGATAACGACGGACAAATGGAGTATAACAGGATTAATGCGACCGGCGCGTATTATGAAAAGGGCGATCGCTGCATTCTGACGTTTGAGGAAACATCGGATGACGGTGCACCGATTAAAAACCTGATAACCATCAATCCGGATAAGGTGAGCATTAAGCGCGTTGGTCCGGTTGCGATGCATCAGCAATTTCATACCAGCCGAAAAACGGAAAATGTATTCCAGCATCCGCATGGAAATATACATATGGAAACACATACCGATACAATTTCTTTTCAATCTCTGACGGATGAGCAGAATGGATTTTTGACAATTGATTATTCGGTAAGCCTGAATGGGCAGGAAGAACGGAAACACAAACTGGAATTAACCATAAAGAAGGAGGATGCCGAATGAACGTCCTGGCACAAACAGAAGATATGTTGAAACAGGAAATTGAAGCGGCGGTTTTGCAGGCTGAACTTGCATCCAAAGCAGAGCTTCCGGCAATTAACCTGGAAAAACCGAAAGAAAAAGCACATGGGGATTTCGCAACCAACATTGCGATGCAGCTTGCCCGTATTGCCAAAAAGGCTCCCCGTCAGATTGCCGATGATATTGTGCACCATCTGGACAGTACGAAAGCGGCAGTTGACAAAGTGGAAATTGCCGGACCCGGTTTCATCAATTTTTTCATGAAAGATGACTATCTTGGTGAATTGATTCCGACTATTTTAAACGCCGGTGAATCATACGGCAAAACGGATGCAGGTAATGGGGAAAGAGTTCAGGTGGAGTTCGTTTCCGTTAACCCGACTGGTGATCTGCACCTTGGACATGCCCGGGGTGCGGCGTTCGGCGATGTGCTTTGCAATGTGCTGGAAATGGCCGGTTACCAAACAGAGCGGGAATATTATATTAATGATGCCGGCAGCCAGATTGATAATCTCGCCATGTCGATTGACGTGCGATACAAAGAGGCGCTCGGAATGGATGCAGACATGCCGGAGGACGGATATCGCGGCTCTGATATAATCGACATCGGCAAAACACTTGCTGCCGAGTATGGTGATAAATGGGTACAAACTGACGAGAAAGAACGCCTTGCTTTTTTTAAGGAATATGGACTGAATTTTGAGCTGGATAAATTAAAAAAAGACTTGAACGATTTCGGCGTCCATTTTGACAACTGGTTCTCGGAGCAGTCGCTGTACAATGCCGACAAAGTGAATGAAGCCGTTCAGACGCTGAAAGATGACGGTTATGTCTATGAACAGGATGGTGCTGTCTGGTTCCGCTCCACTGCATTCGGTGATGATAAGGATCGGGTGCTCATTAAACAGGACGGTAATTACACCTATCTGACACCGGATATTGCCTATCATAAGAACAAATTGGAGCGCGGTTATGATCAGATTGTCAATGTATGGGGCGGCGATCATCACGGTTATATTGCAAGAATGCGTGCTGCAATTCAGGCGCTTGGTTATCCGGCAGCAAAATTTGGCGTTCAAATCATTCAAATGGTTCGTTTGTTTGAAAATGGTGAACTGGTCAAGATGTCCAAGCGAACCGGAAAAATCGTTGCACTGCGGGATCTGCTGGATGAAGTCGGTGCCGATGCAGTCCGGTATTTCTTTATCATGCGTTCCAATGATACACCATTGGATTTTGATATGGATCTTGCCAAATCGGAATCAAACGACAATCCGGTCTACTATGTCCAGTATGCTCATGCAAGGATTTGCACCATGCTCAGACAGGCCAACGATAAAGGATTTGCAATTGACGAAACGTACAATGCTGACCTGCTGACCGCGGAAAAGGAAGTCGAACTGCTGAAAAAACTCGGCGAATTCCCGCAGACGGTTGCCGATGCAGCACAAAAGCAGACACCGCATAAAGTTACGCAGTATGTGTTCGACCTCGCATCCCTGCTGCATAGTTTCTACAATGCAGAAAAAGTGTTAAACCCGGATGACCCGGAACGAACCAAAGCACGCATCGCTCTGATGAAAGCAGTGCGGATCACGATTCAAAACAGCCTCCAATTGCTTGGGGTTCATGCACCGGAGAAGATGTAAAATTCCTGTATTACTTTAAAAGTGGTTCGGGTGCTTTATACGTTCATTTGTTCCATGGAGCCCGGAATTGGGACCAATTATATAAAAACGGAATAGTTGAGTATTGAGGCGTCAGCATTTGAAGCTGGCGCCTTTTAGACATCATAGAAGGTGAAAAATAGGCCCCTTTATATAATTACTATCGAAACCAAATCATCAAAGGTGGCATGTAATGAAAAATTTATAACGTCTTATTAAACAGGCAATACAGCCCACTCAATTTATGACAAATGTCACATTTCACAAAAAATGAGTTGACTGAATGATCATTCACTTATAAAGTATAACTATAGACATTTCTCATAGGTTCATTTTTTTATTTTACTGAAAAATGCAATCGTTGTCATTTTACGTTACAATACTTACAGAGGGGGAGCGAGAGATGGACACATTTTTACTTATAAATGCACTGGCGTTCGCAGCTATTGTCATCTATGGTGTATACTTGTTTGCCAGAGTTGTGACAACGCGAATCGCATACATTAAAATGGGGAAGAAATCAGATTTTGACCGTGATTTTAAAGAACGGTTCCGCCGGATTGGCAAAATTGTTTTTGGACAGTCCAAGCTGCTGAAAGATAAAAAATCAGGATCCATTCATGTCATGATGTTTTATGGTTTCCTGCTCGTCCAATTCGGTGCAATCGACTTATTTATAAAGGGGCTTGCTCCCGGCAGTCACTTGCCGTTCGGGCCTGTATATCCGATCTTCACGTTTTTCCAGGAGTTGGTCGTGTTAATGATCCTGGTTGCGGTGGTGTGGGCATTCTACCGCCGCTACATTGAAAAAATCGTCCGCCTGAAGCGCGGGTTTAAAGCGGGACTTGTGCTGCTTTTCATTGGTACATTGATGTTGTCTGTTCTGATGTCAAATGGGATGGAAATCATTTGGCTGGATGAAATCGATCCGGGAATATCTCAGCCTGTTGCCAGTTTAATAGCTTTAGCATTCGGCTGGCTGCCTGAAACTGCTGCGGTTGCACTGTTCTTTGTGTTTTGGTGGGTCCACACCATTACCATTCTGTCATTCCTGATCTATGTACCACAATCCAAACACGCACACTTGATTGCTGCACCGGCCAACGTGTTTTTGAGTAAACGTGTACCAGGAAAACTGAAAAAAATAGACTTTGATATTGATGAAGATGAGGATGCCGATGAAATCTCTTTTGGTGTCGGTAAAGTGGAAGATTTCGAACAGCACCAGATGATTGACTTTTACGCCTGTGTGGAATGCGGGCGCTGTACCGATGTCTGCCCGGCATCCGGAACAGGAAAAATGCTGTCACCGATGGATATCATGATTAAAGCGCGTGATCACCTGACACAAAAAGGTGCAGCAGTTACCGGAAAAAAACCATGGGTACCGACCTATGCATTTTCAGGCACGGCTGGTAATCAAATGGCAACTGCTGATGGAGCAGTCAGCAAGATGGAGGCTGTCAGTCTGATTGGTGATGTTATAACGGAAGAGGAGCTTTCCGGCTGTACGACATGCCGTAACTGTGAAGACGCATGTCCGGTTAATAACGAACACGTCGGTACAATCATTGACATGCGCCGCTATCTGGTAATGACAGAAGGAAAAATGGATCCGGAAGCCCAGCGTGCTGTTATGAACATCGAACGTCAAGGCAACCCATGGGGACTTTCCAAAAAAGACCGGGTCAAGTGGCGCGAACAGGATGAGGATGCATACATCCCGACTGTCAAAGAGCTGAAAAAAGAGGATAAAGATTTTGAATATCTTTTCTGGGTAAGTTCCATGGGGTCATTTGACAATCGCAGTCAAAAAATCGCACTTGCGTTTGCCAAGCTGATGAACCAGGCGGGAATCAGCTTTGCGATTTTAGGAAACAAGGAACAGAACTCCGGTGATACGGCACGCCGCATTGGAAATGAATTTTTATTCCAGGAAATTGCCGAGAAAAACATTAAGGAATTCAATAAACATGATGTGAAGAAGATCGTAACCATCGATCCGCACGCATACAATATTTTCAAAAACGAATATCCAGATTTCGGTTTTGAAGCGGAGGTGTATCACCATACACAAATGTTGTATGACCTGGTGATGAACGGCAAGCTGGAGCCGAAGCGGGAAATTAATCAGCGCCTGACATACCATGATTCCTGCTATCTTGGACGATACAACGGCGTATATGATCCGCCAAGAGAAATTCTGAAATCAATACCAGGACTTCAATTGATTGAAATGGAGCGCAGCAAAGAAAACGGTATGTGCTGCGGTGCCGGCGGTGGTCTGATGTGGACTGAGGAAACAACCGGTAACCGGATTAACGTTGCCCGCACCGAACAGGCGATGCAAACAGAATCCACGATGATTTCCAGTGCATGTCCATTCTGTCTGACCATGCTTAGTGACGGTACGAAAGCGAAAGAAGTCGACGAAGACATCAGCACAATGGATGTTGCGGAAATTCTTGCACTGAGTGTTTTCGTGGAAGAAGAAGTAAAAACAGCATAAGTGCAAAACAGAGGGGTGAAATGCCCCTCTGCTTTTAAGCCAATACCTGAGCGAGCGTTCAATCGTTTTTTGATTGCAACTTCACAGGTGGGATGATACGTTAAAAGAAAGCGTTGCCACATGAAACTATAAAACTAGTATAGAAAAGGGAGCTGACGAAATGCGTAAAACCGTTATTGTATCAGGCGCCAGAACACCATTTGGGAAATTTGGGGGAGCGTTGAAACCTTTTACTGCCCCGCAGCTTGGCGGAAAAGCAATCCGTGAAGCATTGAACCGCGCCGGACTTGATGAAAAAGAAATCAATGAAGTGATCATGGGAACTGTTTTGCAGGGCGGTCAGGGCCAGATACCATCACGCCAGGCTGCACGCGTTGCAGGCATTCCATGGGATGTTAAAACAGAAACGGTTAATAAAGTATGTGCATCAGGACTGCGCAGTGTAACCCTTGCCGATCAGCTGATCCGCGTTGGTGATGAAGACGTGATTGTAGCCGGGGGGATGGAAAGCATGAGCAATGCGCCGTATTATCTGCCGGATGCGCGCTGGGGCAATCGTATGGGTGATAAGCGTGTTGTCGATATGATGGTTCATGACGGGCTGACATGTTCGTTTAATAATGTACACATGGGCAGTTACGGAAATGGCACTGCCGAAGAATTTGATGTATCCCGTGAACAGCAGGATGAATGGGCATACCGCAGTCATCAGCGCGCCGTAAAAGCGATCGAGGATGGCAGATTTGCTGAGGAAATCGTTGCGCTTGAAGTTCCGCAGCGTAAAGGTGATCCACTTGTTGTTGATACCGATGAGGCACCTCGTAAAGACACGAGTGTTGAAAAACTTGCGAAATTGCGTCCGGCGTTTGACAAAGATGGCTCCATTACTGCCGGCAACGCCCCTGGTGTCAATGACGGTGCATGCGCATTTGTCGTGATGTCGGATGAAAAAGCGGAAGCACTCGGTAAAACTCCAATGGCAACCGTACTGGGGCATGCTGAAGTAGCAGTTGATACAAAGGATTTCCCGCAAACACCGGGACTCGTCATTAATAAACTGCTTGAAAAAACCGGCTATGCGAAAGAAGACATTGATCTGTTTGAAATTAACGAAGCTTTTGCTGTCGTGTCACTTGCCAGTGGCAAAATTGCCGGTATTGATCCGGAAAAAGTGAACGTGAATGGTGGAGCAGTCGCACTGGGACATCCAATCGGCGCAAGTGGTGCACGAATTATTTTGACATTGATTCATGAACTGAAGCGCCAGGGCGGCGGACTTGGCATCGCAGCCATCTGCAGCGGCGGCGGTCAAGGTGATGCTGTTTTGATTGAAGTACCGAAGCAGTAGTCTTTCGCAACTGTCTGCAACTGTTTTTGTTGGGAAATTCGTTTAACTGTTAGAGTTTTTGTGTGAAGTGCCATAGTTTTCAACTGAGGTGCTAGAAGTTCACGGGTCAAGTGCTAGAAGTTCACAAATTTTTTGCGGCAACACGATTTATATGGAAATAAAAACATTTCCTGCTGAGACAAAGAAATAGTTCAATCAAGGAGGCAACAAAACATGGCGATAGAGAAAGTAATGGTAATAGGCGCCGGACAAATGGGGGCTGGCATCGCCCAGGTATGCGCCCAGTCAGGCTTTAAAGTTCTTTTAAATGATGTAAATAAAGAAGCGCTGGATAAGGGAATGAAAAATATCGAAAAACTCCTCGCCCGTGCTGTTGAAAAAGAACGCATCAGTGAATCAGACAAAACCGATGCCATTAACCGGCTGACACCTTCAACGGAAATTAAAGATGCCGGGTCATGTGACTTAGTGATTGAAGCAATTGTTGAGAATATGGACGTGAAAACAAAAGTGTTCAGTGATCTTGATGCGTTTGCTCCAAAACATGCGATTTTGGCATCAAACACATCATCACTGCCGATTACGGAAATTGCAGCAGCGACAAAACGGCCGGAACAGGTTATCGGGATGCACTTCATGAACCCGGTTCCTGTCATGAAGCTTGTCGAAATTATCCGCGGTATCCAAACCAGTGATGAAACGTATCAGATTATTGAAGAGATGGCGAAAAAATTGTCGAAAGCGCCGGTTGAGGTGAATGACGCGCCCGGGTTTGCAGCGAATCGTATCTTAATGCCGATGATCAATGAAGCAATTTTTGCGGTGCACGAAGGGGTTTCATCGGTTGAAGATGTCGACACTGTTATGAAACTGGGTATGAATCATCCAATGGGACCGCTGACATTGGCTGACTTCATCGGTCTTGATACATGCCTTTACATTATGGAAGTGCTGTATGAAGGCTTTGCTGACAGCAAGTATCGTCCATGTCCATTGCTCAGAAAGTATGTTAAAGCCGGATGGTTAGGTAAAAAATCAGGCCGAGGCTTTTATCAGTACAGTTAAATACAGCGCAGCACGATAATCGAAAGTTGAAAATCAACAGGAAGAACAGGAAGGAGGGCAAACAGAATGAACCTGCATTTCACCGAAGAACAGGAAATGATGCGCAAAATGGTTCGCGATTTTGCCCAGAAGGAAGTAGAGCCTCGTATTAAACAAATGGAGGAAGAAGACCGTTTTCCGGAAGAAATTATTCATAAAATGGGGGAACTCGGGCTGATGGGAATCCCGATACCTGAAGCGTACGGCGGAAGCGGCATGGACTTCACGTCATATATTATTGCCATTAATGAGCTTGCAAAAGTAAGTGCGACGGTTGGTGTTATTTTATCTGTCCACACATCAGTTGGTACAAATCCAATTTTGTATTTTGGAAATGAAGCACAAAAAAAGCATTACATTCCAAAATTGGCATCCGGGGAATACCTGGGTGCGTTTGCTGTGACGGAACCTGGTGCAGGGTCTGACGTGGCAAGCATGAAAACCAGGGCGAAAAAAGATGGCGACCATTATATTATGAACGGATCCAAAATTTTTATCACGAACGGCGGCTCGGCCGATACATTCATTACTTTTGCCCAGACGAGCGATGAGGCAGGCTCAAAAGGAGTTAGTGCTTTTATCATTGAACGGGGAACACCTGGATTGGAAATCGGTAAGGCGGAAAAAAAGATGGGGCTGCATGGTTCCAGTACTGTCCAAATAAATTTTGATAACTGCAAGGTGCCAAAAGAACAGATGCTTGGCAATGAAGGTGACGGATTTAAAATTGCAATGGCTAATCTGAATGTCGGCAGGATTGGGATTGCCGCACAGGCGCTTGGTATCGGTGAAGCAGCACTTGAGCATGCTGCCGCCTATGCAAAGGAACGGAAACAATTTGGCAAGCCAATCGCTGCCAATCAGGGTATATCTTTTAAATTGGCGGATATGGCAACAGAGGTGGAAGCAGCAAAACTATTAGTCTATAACGTTGCGTCATTGGTGGAGCGCGATATCCCGGCAGGCAAACAGGCATCGATGGCAAAAATGTATGCATCCAAAACAGCCCGAAAAGCGGCCATCGAAGCAGTGCAGGTTTTCGGCGGATACGGCTATACCGAGGATTATCCGGTTGAGCGCATTTTCCGCGATGCTAAAGTAACTGAGATTTACGAAGGCACGAATGAGATACAGCACATTGTAATCGCCAAAAATCTTTTGAAGGACTAGGGAGGAAGACGGAAATGGATTTTCAATTGACGGAAGAACAGGAAATGCTGCGTAAAATGGTTCGTGATTTTGCCAAAAATGAAGTGGAACCGTCTGCAGCTGAGCGCGATGAAGAGGAACGCTTTGACCGGAGTATTTTTGATAAGATGGCTGAACTGGGATTGACTGGAATTCCATGGCCGGAAGAGTACGGCGGAATCGGGGCGGACTTTGTAAGTTATGTCATCGCGGTTGAGGAATTGTCCCGTGTCTGCGCATCGACTGGTGTAACGTTGTCGGCACATTTGTCACTTGCCAGCTGGCCGATTTACAAATACGGAAATGAAGAACAGAAGAAAACATTCCTTCATCGCCTGGCAACCGGCGAGGCCTTGGGTGCATATGCCCTTTCCGAACCAGGGTCAGGCAGTGATGCAGCAGGCATGAAAACCGTCGCCAAAAAAGACGGGGATGATTACATTTTGAACGGCAATAAAGTCTGGATCACCAATGGCGGTGTAGCAGATCTTTACCTTGTTTTTGCCATGACAAATCCGGAAGCGCGTCATAAAGGGATCAGCGCATTTATCGTTGAGAAAGGAACAGACGGATTTACATTCGGTAAAAAGGAAAAGAAACTCGGCATCCGTTCATCCCCTACAACGGAACTAATTTTTGAAAATTGCCGGGTACCAAAGGAAAATATGCTCGGTGCTGAAGGTGACGGATTTAAAATTGCCATGACCACACTTGATGGGGGCCGCAACGGCATTGCCGCGCAGGCACTTGGAATCGCTCAGGGTGCACTTGATGCCGCGACAGATTATGCGAAGGAGCGCGAACAGTTCGGCAAACCAATCGCAGCGAACCAGGGTATTTCCTTCAAGCTTGCTGATATGGCAACTGAAGTCGAAGCGTCACGCCTCCTGACTTATCAGGCAGCATGGCTCGAATCAGAGGGTAAGCCATACGGAAAAGCATCTGCAATGTCGAAATTATTCGCCGGTGACGCCGCAATGCGCATAACCGTAGAAGCCGTTCAGGTATTTGGCGGATATGGCTACACGAAGGATTACCCGGTTGAACGGTACATGCGCGATGCGAAAATTACACAAATCTATGAAGGAACGAACGAAATCCAGCGCTTGGTTATTGGCCGGATGCTGACGAAATAGGCGTGATTTGCCTGATTCGCTTTGGGTTGTTAGAAGTCTCGATTAAAGTGCTTGAAATTTATCAATAAGTGTTAGAAGTTCACAAATTCGAACGCACGCAACCAGCAGAAAGGATGATCAAAACATGCACCCTCTTGTGGAGCAGATTAATGAAAAAAACATACGTGCACTGGCTCGTGCCATCACAATGGTGGAAAATGATCATCCTGAGAAACTCGATATGCTGAGCGATGTTTTTGCAGCAAAAAAACACGCGCGGTATGTGGGACTGACCGGTTCGCCCGGTGCCGGCAAAAGTTCACTGGTTAACCGGATGATCACGCATATCCGTAATGAAGGAAAGACAGTCGCGGTCATAGCGGTTGATCCAACCAGCCCGTTCAGCGGAGGTGCGCTGCTTGGCGACCGTGTTCGGATGAATGAACATTTTACCGATGACGGTGTGTACATTCGCAGTATGGCGACACGCGGCAGCCTGGGCGGTCTGGCCAGGGCAACCAAAGACGCGGTCCGGATTTGTGATGCGTACGGTTTCGATGTCGTGCTTGTCGAGACGGTTGGAGTCGGTCAGTCTGAACTCGACATCATGAAAATTGTCGATACCACGGCACTTGTTTTAACCCCGAACAGTGGGGATGTCCTGCAGATTTTCAAAGCAGGCATTATGGAGATTGCCGATTTGTTCATCATCAACAAGGCAGATTTACCTGGATACGGTAAATTGAAGGCATTATTAAAAGAACTTGTCATGATGACAGCAAAAGGTGATCAGGAAACGCAAATCGTCAAAACGATAACAACGGAAAATAAAGGGATTGACAAACTGTGGCAAAAAATCAGTGAGCATCATGACTTTTTATACAGCACAAAAGAAGGCCAAAAACGCCGTCGATTTCAGCAGCAGCTGGAGGTTTATGAGCTGATTCGTGAAGAAATCTGGCGTGATGTAAAAACATACGTTGAAGAAAATAACAGGGACATAACAATCGAAGCTGACAGCGACCCATATCAGCTCGCACAAAATATTTTTGAAAAATGGAAGGAGGACAACGGATGAGGCAAAACAAAATCCTTTCTTCTGTAAAAGACGAGAATCTCGTTGAAAAACGCCGAAATCAAATGATTAAAGGAGCAATCACCCTTTTTAAAGAAAAGGGTTTTCACCGGACAACGACACGGGAAATCGCCAAAGAATCGGGTTTCAGTATTGGAACCCTTTATGAATATATCCGAACGAAGGAAGATGTGCTTTTTCTTGTGTGTGACGCGATATATCAACAGGTGAGGGAGCGGCTGGAAGCGGCAATTGATCTGAAAAAGCCCTCGGTTGATAACCTGGAAAATGTCATCCGTTCCTATTTTGAACTGATGGATGATATGCAGGAGGAAGTTATTATCCTGTATCAGGAAGTCAAGTCAATGAAAAAAGAAACACGCGAATATGTCCTGCAAAAAGAACGCGATATGGTCGGCATGCTCGAGGAAGTGATTGTTTCGTGCGTTCCGGCTGACCTCGCCAAGCAGGATGTAAAACTTTTGGCAAATAACATTTTTGTCCAGGGTCAAATGTGGGGATTCAGACGGTGGATGCTGCAGAAGCAATTCACCCTTGATGAATATATCAAACGTCAGACCCACTATTTTATGCAGGCGCTGGCAATTCATAAAAACACGAACGACAGGAGGATTGATGATGGAACAAGTGCAACTGTATAAACCGGAAAATCCCGTTCGTTTTGTAACGGCATCAAGTTTGTATGATGGCCATGATGCGTCCATCAACATTATGCGCCGGATTCTTCAGGCAAGCGGAGCAGAAGTGATCCACCTCGGCCACAACCGGTCCGTTGAAGAAGTGGTCCATGCGGCAATTCAGGAGGATGCGCAAGGTATCGCGATTTCATCGTATCAGGGAGGTCATGTTGAATACTTCAAATATATGATTGATTTGCTGAATGAATTAGGTGCTTCACACATCAAAGTGTACGGCGGGGGCGGGGGTGTCATTATCCCGCGGGAAATTAAAGAACTGCATGAGTACGGTGTTTCACGGATCTTTTCACCGGAAAACGGCCGTGAATTGGGTCTTCAGGGTATGATCAATCAGATGCTGGAGGAATGTGATTTTCTCCCGCCCATCGACTTGAAACAGGATCAGGAAAAATTGGCAGCAGGTGAGCGTCAGGCAGTTGCCCGGTTCATAACGTATATGGAAAGCAGCCAGGATGATGATTCTCAGAAACATTCCATTCTGAAAAAACTGCAGGAACAATCCAACCATGCCCCGGTTATGGGGATGACCGGTACCGGCGGCGCGGGGAAAAGCTCCCTGACCGACGAACTGATTCGCCGCTTTATCAATGAGGTGCCTGACAAGAAAATTGCCATTATCTCGATTGATCCGACGAAAAAGAAAACCGGCGGCGCATTATTAGGTGATCGGATTCGGATGAACGCTATTTTTACCGATCGTGTATATATGCGCTCACTGGCAACACGCGATTCGAGAAGTGAATTATCCAAGGCAATCCAGGATGTCATTGATGTTGTGCGTGCAGCAAACTACGATTTTATCATTGTTGAAACAAGCGGAATTGGGCAGGGTGATGCAGCAATTACTGACGTTACTGATCTGTCGATGTATGTGATGACGGCTGAATTTGGTGCACCGTCACAACTGGAAAAAATCGATATGATAGATTTTGCTGATTTCATTGTTATTAATAAATTTGAGCAAAAAGGTTCCGAGGATGCCCTCAATCAGGTACGTAAACAGTACGAACGCAGTCATATGCTGTTTCATGAAGATAAAACGAAATTTCCTGTTTATGGTACCATTGCAAGCCAGTTTAATGATGCCGGAACAAATTCCTTGTTTGCTTCGATCATTGATACATTAAATGAAAAATATGACTGGGACAATGCGGTTGATTTTGAACGGAATATCATCGCACAAAAAGATAACATGATTATAACGAATGAACGCCGGCATTACTTGCGTGAAATTGCCACACATGTCCGCAATTATCATAAGCATGCCGATAAACAGAGTAACATTGCCCGGAAACTTTACCAGCTGGAAGGTGCAAAAGAAATACTGGACGACGAGAATGCTGTTGAAGCAATCAATAATTCAATGGAAACGTACCAGGATGAATTGGATCCGAAAGCTAAAAAAATGCTTCATGGGTGGGACGAAACGAAGGAACGTTACAGCGGGGATAAGCTGACATATACGGTTCGTGACAAAGAAATTGAGATCGATCTGACAACGGAATCACTTGCCGGATTGAAAGTTCCTAAGGTTGCCTTCCCGAAATTTACGGATTGGGGGGAGCGTCTGACCTGGCTGATGAAGGAAAATGTACCAGGCGTATTTCCGTTCACGGCAGGTGTTTTCCCGTTCAAACGAAAGGGAGAGGACCCAACCCGTCAGTTTGCCGGCGAAGGAACGCCAGAACGAACCAACCGCCGTTTTCATTATTTATCCAAAAATGAAGACGCTAAACGGCTTTCGACTGCTTTCGACTCCGTGACTTTGTACGGCGAGGATCCGGCTGAACGTCCGGATATATATGGAAAAGTCGGTGAAAGTGGTGTGAGCATCTGTACATTGGACGACATGAAAAAGTTGTACAGCGGTTTTGATCTGACCGACCCGAAAACGTCCGTGTCAATGACGATTAACGGACCGGCACCGATTATTTTGGCGATGTATTTTAATACGGCAATTGATCAGCAGATTGCCAAGTTTAAAGAAGAAAATAACCGTGAGCCGAACAGAGAAGAGTACGAAGCAATCCGCGATGAAACGGTATCCGTTGTCCGCGGCACGGTACAGGCGGATATTTTGAAAGAGGACCAAGGTCAGAACACCTGTATCTTCTCAACCGAATTCGCACTCAGGATGATGGGGGATATCCAGCAGTACTTTATCGACAAACAGGTACGCAACTATTATTCCGTATCGATTTCCGGCTACCACATTGCCGAAGCTGGAGCAAACCCGATTACACAGCTTGCTTTTACGCTGGCAAACGGATTCACGTATGTGGAGTACTATTTAAGCCGTGGAATGGACGTAAACAAATTTGCGAAAAACCTGTCGTTCTTCTTTTCAAACGGACTCGATCCGGAGTACACAGTAATCGGACGTGTAGCCCGCCGCATCTGGGCTGTCACGATGCGCGATAAATATGGCGCCAATGAACGAAGTCAGAAGTTGAAGTACCATATTCAGACTTCCGGACGCTCACTGCATGCCCAGGAAATTGATTTTAATGATATCCGGACAACGCTGCAAGCACTGCTGGCGATCCAGGATAACACGAATTCCCTGCATACGAATGCATATGATGAGGCAATCACGACACCGACAGAAGAATCTGTCCGACGCGCGATGGCCATTCAGATGATTATTAATAAGGAATTCGGTCTGACGAAAAACGAAAATTCCCTGCAAGGATCGTTTGTGGTAGAAGAACTGACAGATCTCGTGGAAGAAGCAGTTCTGCAGGAATTTGAAAAAATGAACGACCGCGGCGGCGTACTTGGTGCGATGGAGCGTCAATATCAGCGCGGGAAAATCCAGGAAGAATCACTTTATTATGAAGGCAAAAAACATTCCGGTGAGCTGCCGCTTGTCGGCGTGAATACGTATATCAATCCGAATCCGCCATCAGAAGATCAGATTGATTCGATGGAACTTGCTCGTGCATCCAAAGAGGAAAAAGAGCACCAGATCAGTGAACTGCATAAATTCCAGGATGCAAACAAAGACCACACCGAAGCAGCATTATCCAGGCTGAAGGAAACTGCGGCATCAGGCGGAAATATTTTCGTTGAATTGATGGAAACTGTAAAGGTCGCCAGTCTTGGCCAAATTACCAACGCACTTTACGAAGTCGGCGGGCAGTATCGAAGGAATATGTAGGAACAAAAACGAACAGATCCACCCCGTTACGGAAAAACTGTAAATTTCATGAACAAAGGCGTAAGCGCCCGTTTAGCGACGTACAAACTGCGCCCTGCCATGCAGGGTGGGTCGGCGTTGCCGCGCAAAGCGGCGAAGTTAGCCGATCTTCTTTAATCCGCAATGAGATAAAGGAAACACGCCCCTTCATAGGGGTGTGTCGACGTTGGCGCGGGAGGCCGGTTTTAGTCGGCCTTCCTTAAAGTACGAACCGATGTTGACTTTCACCGCAAGGGTATAAGTGCGACTAAGCCTCTGGTTTCACCAATCGGCAAGTCTTCTTTATCGTAGTGAGGAAGTGCGAAGTTTGGGACTGCGCTAAATGCTCGTCCCACCAAGTTCACTGCTAGTCGCTGGGCACTGTAGCCGGACGTGGCTTTTCATTAATATAAAAATTATCCACAAGTAATAAATTTTATAGTTTCCTATGCATTGATAAAAAGTTGAGAAAACAAGTTTTTCTCAACTTTTTTCAGGTATTCCAGGCATATTCAATTCAGATTTGATTACAATGTATGTTATGCTTTATAATATGCATTTATAAAATGGACATAATGATTTGATGAACAGACAGCATCACCTAAATACATGTAAAAAGGGAGTGCGGTAGCATGGGTTTGAACGATTACAGCCGCGAGGAAATGCAAAGAATGCCAATGGTTGATTTGGCGCATCATATTTTATCAGGTAAACAGAAAGCTGTTCATTACAGCGAGTTATATGATCAGGTTGCTGAAATGAAAGGGTTTACCGAAGAACAAAAAGCGGGATACCTTTCCCAGTTTTATACAGATCTGACGGTTGATGGCCGGTTGATAACAACAGGCTCCGGTATCTGGGGTCTGAAACGCTGGTACCCTGTCGAACAGATTGATGAGGAAGGCGGGGCACCAAAGAAGAAAAAGAAAAGTACGACGAAAAAGAAAGCAACAAAAAAGAAACAGGCAGCTAAAAAGAAAGAACCGGAACCGGAGCCGGATGTTCCCGAGAATGACCTCGAGGTGCTGACGGATAAGTTTGAAGATGAAGCAGCTGACGATGAAGAAGACCACCTTGACGGCGGCTTCGATGATGAACGTGACGATTATGATTACGACGATGAGGAACACGACGAAGACGAAGAATATGATGACGAAGAAGAGGATCAAGAAGACGAAAAGAAATAAAAACCCTGCTTGACTTTTTCATAGCGTATGCGTACAATTTTTATTGGGCTCTTTAATTTAAAAGATACAAAGCGTTTCCCCTTACCAAAAGAGGGGAGCGCTTTTTTTGTTTTTTGGTTCTTTTTTTATCCGTGAATCACAGCGGAGGAAATACACGGAGACTCCTGGGGTAGCTGAGGCCTAGGTGAGACTCGTAGTGCGTCAGCGATCTTTTCTGCGAGGAGTGGTGCTTCTCCGAAATTACTTGCAACACGACGAGCACGAAGAGGCTCAGCAGCCGCCCCCGGTAAAGAAGACACTGCGAAAGCTTGCTTGAGCAGATGTCGCACTTATGCTCGAAAGTGAAAGCGAAGTGTATTTCCGGAGCGGTGTCACAGCTCATACAAAAGATAAAAACGGCAATAAAGCTTTTCATGATTTATTTTTCACACAAACGAACATATTAACAATAGAAAGAAGAGGGATGTATGATGACGAAATATATATTTGTAACCGGGGGCGTTGTTTCTTCGTTGGGAAAAGGGATAACTGCTGCTTCATTGGGACGGTTATTGAAGAATCGCGGATTAAAAATTACCATCCAGAAATTTGACCCATACATTAATGTCGACCCGGGAACGATGAGTCCGTACCAGCACGGTGAAGTTTTTGTAACTGAGGACGGTGCGGAGACAGACCTTGACCTGGGACATTATGAACGGTTTACCGATATTAACCTGAACAAATACAGTAACATTACAACGGGAAAAGTGTATTCCAGTGTCATTAAAAAAGAGCGCCGTGGTGATTACCTCGGTGGTACGGTGCAGGTTATTCCGCATATTACCAATGAGATCAAGGAACAGGTTTTCCGTGCCGGACAGGAAACGAAGGCTGATGTTGTCATTACCGAAATCGGCGGTACAGTCGGTGACATTGAATCATTGCCATTTCTGGAAGCAATCCGGCAGATTAAAAGCGACATCGGCAGAGACCATGTCATGTACATCCATTGCACACTTGTTCCATACATTAAGGCGGCAGGTGAAATGAAGACAAAACCGACTCAGCACAGTGTGAAAGAGTTGCGCTCGCTGGGGATTCAGCCGGATGCGATTGTACTGCGAACCGAACTTCCGATCAGCACGGAAATGAAAGAGAAAATTGCGCTTTTCTGTGATATCGATGAACAGGCAGTAATTGAAATGATTGATGCGGACACATTGTACCAGATTCCGGTATCTTTGCAGGAGCAGCAGCTCGATCAGCTTACCTGTAACCACTTTGGCCTGGAGTGCGGCCCGGCAGATATGGATGAATGGATGAAACTGGTCAATAAAGTACGTGGCCTTTCAAAAACCATTACAATCGGCCTTGTCGGAAAATATGTGGAACTTCCGGATGCGTATCTTTCGGTTGTTGAGTCGCTGAAACACGCTGGCTATTCCTATGATTCCAATGTGGAAGTGAAATGGATTAATGCTGAGAAACTGGACAAAGAGCACATCAAACAGGAATTGAAAAATGTGGATGGCGTTCTTGTTCCAGGTGGATTCGGCAATCGTGGAATTGAAGGAAAAATTGAAGCAATCCGTTACGCCCGTGAAAATAAGGTTCCATACTTCGGCATCTGTCTGGGGATGCAGCTGGCAACAGTGGAATTTGCCCGAAATGTACTCGGATTGGACGAGGCGCATTCGGCTGAAATAAATCCGCAGACACCATATCCGATCATTGACCTGCTTCCGGAGCAGAAAAATATTTCCGATATGGGCGGCACATTAAGACTTGGTATCTATCCATGCAAGCTGGTTGACGGTACGAAAACGAAAGCCGCCTACCAAAATGACGATCTTGTTTATGAACGGCATCGTCACCGTTATGAATTTAACAATGAATACCGCGAGCAAATGGCAGATAACGGGTTTGTCTTTTCCGGGACAAGTCCGGATGGCAGATTGATTGAGACAATCGAAATTTCGGATCATCCGTGGTTTGTAGCTTGTCAATTCCATCCGGAGTTCAAGTCACGTCCGACAAATCCGCAAGCATTGTTCGAAGGGTTTATCGGAGCGGCACACAAACAGCGGAACGATAAATAGTATGCAGGACCTACACACTGTGAGTTTAACCTCTTCATTGTGTAGGTCTTCTGTATGCGTCCGCTACAAATTACTTATTTCTTGATGAAAAGTGCTGACGCGGAAGGATATTTTCAATTTACGTTGAATTAGTTATAATGTGCAAAAATCGATATTAGGGGAAAAAATTACACAATTGCGATACGGGGATGGGGATGGTTATACATTATGACAAGAGAGATTCTGGTCGTCGATGATCAGCCTGGTATCCGCCTGCTCTTGCAGGAGGTTTTTACAAATGAAGGCTATCATGTAACGACTGTGACAACTGGAAAAGAAGCGCTTGATAGGCTGTTCAGTAAAAAATTCGATTTAATTATGCTGGATTATAAATTGCCTGTAGTTGACGGCATTGAAGTGCTGAGGGAGATGAAAGACGGTGATATTTCAACGCCGGCAATTATTATGAGTGGACTTCCGGAAGATATCAGCACGGAAGCCGAACAGTTAAGTCCGGTGAAAAAAGTTCTGGCAAAACCGTTTAATGTTCAGGAGGTTTGTGATTATACCAAAAGTTTGCTTGGATAATGACGAATCAAAACAGCCGATGATTGCATCACCGGTTGTTTTTTTGTGAGGAATTAGCACTTGGGCATTTGCTCTTGCCACTTCCGTCAGTAGTTGGTATTCTAATATTGTAGCAAAATTATAGACAAAATGACTTTGGTATTTTTGGATAGGCGGGTTGCATGGCTTTCATAATCATGGAATCATTGTCATATTGACGAAAAAAGCCGTCGAATAATTGTGCTTTTACAGTATTATTGTCGAATTGAAATCGGATAAATGCAGTTGAAATATCCGCATCCGGTTCATTTGAGCGGAAAAGAGTCATAAGCATTAATAATGCAGGAAAGTGGGGTAAATAATCATGAAATTTTTTATCGATACAGCGAATATTGATGAGGTACGTTCTGCAAATGACCTTGGAATTCTTGCCGGCGTAACGACTAACCCGAGCCTGGTGGCAAAGGAAGGTGTTTCTTTCCATGACCGATTAAAGGAAATCACCAGTGAAGTGGACGGTTCCGTCAGTGCTGAAGTAATTGCCGAAGATGCAGAAGGTATGATTAAGGAAGGCAAGGAGCTTGCCGCGATTGCACCAAATATTACGGTCAAAGTTCCGATGACACTGGAAGGCTTAAAAGCAGTTAAAGCATTCAGTGATTTGAATATCAAGACAAACGTTACATTGGTTTTCAATGCAAACCAGGCACTGCTTGCAGCACGGGCAGGTGCATCATACGTATCACCATTCCTTGGCAGACTCGATGATATCGGGCATGACGGAATGGACTTAATTGCAACGATTTCGCAAATATTCGATCGTCACGGCATCGAAACTGAAATTATTGCTGCTTCAATCAGACATCCACTGCATGTTATCGATGCAGCAGCAAATGGAGCACATATTGCAACAATCCCATACAAGGTACTGGGACAGCTCGTCAAACATCCATTAACAGACCAGGGCATCGAAAAATTCCTTTCTGATTGGAATAAGCAAAAATAAATACATGAAAATGGAAAATTTGTGCAAACTATGGTTGAATATGGATGAAAATGAGTGGCAGTTTAATGTCAGCCTGCATCAGTAAGTCCTGTAACAAACAAAGTGGGGTGCTCCAAAGTGCAAAAGATGTTAGTTGAAGGCGGTCATTTGTTAAATGGAAAAGTGCGGATTAATGGTGCCAAAAACAGTGCAGTTGCGTTGTTGCCAGCTGCACTTTTAGCCGATTCAGAGGTAGCCATTGAAGGTCTCCCGGAGATATCGGATATCTATACACTTGGCGGTTTGCTCGAGGAAATCGGCGGCAAAGTCAGCTGGGACGGACAAACGGTTTACATTGATCCGGAACACATGGTGTCGATGCCATTGCCAAATGGGAAAGTCAAAAAACTTCGGGCATCCTATTATTTTATGGGTGCGATGCTGGGTAAATTCAAGCAGGCGGTCATCGGACTGCCAGGCGGCTGTCATCTCGGTCCGCGTCCAATCGACCAGCACATTAAAGGATTTGAGGCGCTTGGAGCGGAAGTGACCAATGAGCAAGGGGCTATTTACCTTCGTGCCAACGAGCTGAAAGGTGCCAGAATTTACCTTGATGTGGTCAGTGTTGGTGCGACGATTAATATCATGCTTGCTGCTGTTAAAGCGAAAGGTAAAACAGTTATTGAAAATGCTGCCAAAGAACCGGAAATTATTGACGTTGCCACCCTGTTAACGAATATGGGTGCGAAAATCAAAGGTGTCGGTACGGATGTCATCCGGATTGAAGGGGTATCCTCGCTCAATGGCTGCCGGCATACAATCATTCCGGACAGAATTGAGGCGGGCACATATGCAATCGCTGCAGCAGCACAAGGGGATGAAGTTATAATCGATAACGTGATCCCGCAGCATTTGGAGTCTGTGCTTGCCAAACTGCGTGAAATGGGTGTCAGCATTGAGGAAGGTGATGAGCAATTACTGATTTCACCAAAGAATCCTCTCAAAAGTGTTGATATCAAAACATTGGTTTACCCGGGATTTCCAACCGATCTGCAGCAGCCGTTCACAACGCTTTTAACGAAAGCAGTCAATACTGGTGTCATTACAGATACTATTTATTCGGCAAGATTAAAACATATTGATGAATTACGCCGAATGAATGCTATAATAAAAGTTGAAGGTGGCTCAGCCATTGTATCCGGCCCCGTTCAGCTGCAGGGAGCAAAAGTGAAAGCCAGCGACCTGCGCGCAGGAGCATCACTTATTATTGCCGGATTGATGGCTAATGGCGTAACAGAGATAACAGGCCTTGAACATATTGACCGCGGGTACGAAAAAATATCAGATAAATTACTTACCCTCGGAGCAAATGTCTGGCGTGAGGAAATGTCCGAAGAAGAAATACGTCAGTTTCAAAACTCCTAACAGTCTGGTGAAACGTGCGAACTTCGGCATAAACGTGCGAACTCACCGCCAAAACGTGCGAACTCCGGAATAAACGTGCGAAGTTGCCGCCAAAACGTGCGAACTCTGGAATAAACGTGCGAACTCATCGCCAAAACGTGTGAACTCCGGCTGAAACGTGCAAACTCACCGCCAAAACGTGCGAATTCTGATCTAATCGTGCGAACTCCAACCCCAACTGTTGCGTGTTTCTGGAAGTAACAACAGCAGTAAGAGGGAGATGTGCTTTTGGCGAAAAATCACGTTAGTTGGATTTTGACGTTTTTAACCAGGCTTGCAGATAATTAAGTGCGAAACATGACTCGGACACAACGGCCTTTGCCATGGTAATAGAGAAAAATGCTTGGGATAAAGGTATATTTCCGCAGCGGCTGAATTCACCTTAAATTTTATAATTCCGAGCTGAAAAGCTTTTTCATCCTTTAATCGGATGTTGAAAATATCTTCGTGGGATGAGGATATTTTTCATAAAAGGAGAGATTTAATATGGAGAGAAGTTTAACAATGGAAATCGTACGCGTTACCGAGGCAGCGGCCCTGAAATCCGCACGCTGGATGGGACGGGGTAAGAAGGAAGAGGCCGACGATGCTGCAACTTCTGCTATGCGTGACGTATTTGATACCATCCCGATGAACGGGCGGGTTGTTATCGGGGAAGGTGAAAAGGACGAGGCGCCAATGCTGTACATAGGCGAGGAACTTGGTACTGGAACTGGTCCTAGTGTAGATGTTGCGGTAGACCCGCTCGAAGGAACAAACATCGTTGCCCAGGGTACATGGAATGCACTGGCAGTGATCGCGATTGCTGATCATAAAAAGCTGCTGCATGCACCAGACATGTACATGAAAAAAATTGCAGTAGGACCGGAAGCAGTAGGCAAAGTTGATATTAACGCTTCCACGGCCGATAACTTGCAAGCTGTTGCAGAGGCGAAGAATAAAGCGGTTGAAGATCTGGTTGTCATCGTACTGGATCGGCCGCGTCATAAAGAATTAATCGAAGAAATCCGGGAAGCTGGCGCCCGTATCAAGCTAATTTCGGACGGGGATGTGGCAGCTGCAATGAACACGGCTTTTGATGATACAGGGGTGGATCTCCTGTTGGGAATTGGCGGTGCCCCGGAAGGCGTACTCAGTGCTGTTGCATTGAAATGTCTTGGCGGTGAAATCCAGGGAAAACTGCTTCCAAAAGATGAAGCGGAACGTGAGCGCTGTACTAAAATGGGTATTGTGGATGCTGACAAAGTTCTCTACATGGAAGACTTATGCGGCGGTGATGATGCCATTTTCGCAGCCACCGGTGTAACCGACGGCGAGTTGCTGCAGGGTGTTCAGTTCAAAGGGGAAAAAGCAACAACTGAAACAGTCGTTATGCGAGCAAAAAGCGGAACAGTCCGTTTCATCGATGGAAAACACAGTCTGGAGAAAAAACCAAACTATGTTATAAAATCATAAACAGCTGCAGGGAAGCCGGGAATTCAGGCTTCCCTCTCTATTATTTTTAAAAGATATTTTTGATGAAAACCGGCAACATATCAAGGGTGAGGCCGTTTTTTTAAATATTGGTATTGAAACTTACAAGGTTAAAGGGTATTATGGTAGATGTTTAATACTAGTTTAGTTTGGATAATATAGTTATAATGTGTACAAACTTCTATTCTAGCTCCCAGTAATTCTTCATTTCATATAAACTGACCATCAACAGGAAATTAAAATGAATCGAAAACATATCTTTATCAACAATCAAAATTGTAAAAATGAATAGGCGTGGTGAATTGAATGACAGCATTAACAATATCTCATTTAGAGACACTGACATTAAAAGAAGTATATGCGTTAGCGCGTGAATACAAGGTGTCCTATTATGCAAAACTGACAAAACGTGAACTGATTTTTGCTATTTTAAAAGCACAGGCGGAAAAAGACGGATACTTATTTATGGATGGTATTTTGGAAATTATTCCGTCAGAAGGCTTTGGATTCCTCCGTCCGATTAACTACTCCCCGAGTGCAGAGGATATTTATATTTCCGCTTCACAAATCAGGCGTTTTGATTTGCGTAATGGCGATAAAGTTTCCGGTAAAGTCCGCCCTCCGAAAGAGAATGAACGCTATTATGGCTTGCTCCACGTGGATGCAGTCAACGGCGAGGATCCGGAAACAGCGAAAGAACGAGTACATTTTCCGGCATTGACGGCACTTTATCCGGATCGCTTCATGAAGCTGGAAAAAGAAACAAAAAGACTGTCTACACGAATTATTGATCTGATGACACCAGTTGGTTTTGGACAGCGCGGACTGATTGTTGCGCCGCCAAAAGCAGGGAAAACGGTATTGCTGAAGGAAATTGCCAACAGCATCTCCGCCAATCATCCGGATGCAAAATTGATTATTCTGCTGGTGGACGAGCGGCCAGAGGAAGTTACCGATATTGAACGATCGGTTTCACCGGATGTCGATGTGGTCAGTTCGACATTTGACGAAGTTCCGGAGAGCCACATCAAAGTTTCCGAACTTGTCTTGGAACGGGCAATGCGTCTTGTTGAGCACAAACGTGATGTAATCGTGCTGATGGACAGCATCACCCGTTTGGCACGCGCGTACAACCTGGTAATCCCGCCGAGCGGACGTACACTGTCGGGTGGTATCGATCCAGCGGCATTCCATCGGCCGAAACGTTTCTTCGGGGCAGCCCGGAATATCGAAGAAGGCGGCAGCTTTACCATTTTGGCAACTGCGCTGGTTGACACAGGCTCACGCATGGATGACGTTATTTATGAGGAATTCAAAGGAACCGGCAACATGGAGCTGCACCTTGACCGCAGCCTCGCAGAACGTCGAATATTCCCGTCAATCGACATTCTGAAATCTGGTACAAGAAAAGAAGAACTGCTTATTTCAAAAAGTCATCTTGATAAAATCTGGGCCATCCGCAAAACGATGCAGGATTCACATAACTTCCTGGACCGCTTCCTGAAGCGATTGCGCTCATCCAAGAACAACGACGAATTTTTTCAGCAGATGGATGAGGAAATGACCCGCAAAGGTGTAAAAAAATAGCCCGCTTTAATTAGCTATTGCAATTGAATCAGCGGACTGTTATAATCTTTTTATGTGAGTTTAGATAAGGTATTTTACCTGTGACGGCTCTTACAATAACTCTGTTTCCATGGGATACAGGGCAAAAAGGAGTGGAAGACATGAAAAAGGATATTCATCCGGAATACAGAAAAGTTGTGTTTTTGGACACGAGCTCTGATTTTAAATTCCTGAGTGGCTCAACACAAAATTCAGAGGAAACAATCGAGTGGGAAGACGGTAACTCATACCCGCTGATTCGTGTTGAAATCAGTTCAGATTCACACCCGTTCTACACTGGTAAGCAAAAAGCCGATAAAGTTGGCGGACGTGTAGACCGATTCAAGAAAAAATATAATATGAAATAAGATAAAAAGGTGGAGACGACTGGTCAGAAGCGGACACATAAGCAAGGGACTGAAAAGCGCGTGGTTTTTCGCGCTTGAAGTGTCAATTGCTTATGATGGCAGCTTACTAGGAGTCGAAGCTGGATTATAAAAGGTGGAGCCGACCGTTTATGTGCGACAGCATAAGCAAAGGACCGAAAGACGCCTGAATTGTGGTGTCTGAAGAGTCAATTGCTTATGACGCGAGCACATGGGAGTCGAAGCTGGATTAATAAAAGGCTGAGGCGGCTGCCCGGCTGAAAATGTATATGAAAAAAACAGGCAAAGTGTCTAAATCGTTGCCTGTTTTTTTACTTTCAATTTTAAGTGAAAATTTGTCGAAAAAAGTGTTATACTATTAAAAACTTGGTATTCGATAAAGGGATTCTTATGAAAGCGTCTTTTGCTTTCTTAGAAGCCCTTATGCTTAAAGTATTAGCGTTTAGTCGAATATCGCCGATACACTGATGCAGTACATAGGATAACACGCTGAAGGGAGATCCACTTATGTATGTTATGAAACAAAGCGGCTGGGTTGAAGTGATTTGCGGAAGTATGTTTTCCGGAAAATCCGAAGAACTGATTCGGAGAGTGCGCCGGGCAACATTCGGTCATTTGTCCATCCGTGTGTACAAACCTGCAATCGACGACAGGTATGCCGATGATTCCGTTGTATCACATAATGGCAATTCAACCATCGCGCGTCCGGTCAAAAATTCGGATCATATTCTGGCGGACATTGAAGGCGATTCAAACGTCGATGTGATCGGAATCGATGAGGCGCAATTTTTTGATGAGAATATTGTTGCCGTGGCCGATGAGCTGGCCAATGAAGGCATCCGCGTCATCATTGCCGGACTTGATACGGATTTCCGCGGTGAGCCATTCGGTCCGATGCCAAAACTGATGGCACTTGCCGAATCCGTCACCAAACTGAATGCCATTTGCCCTGTCTGCGGATCTCCCGCCAGCCGCACCCAGCGTCTGATTAACGGCAAACCCGCATCCTACGATGACCCGGTCATCATGGTCGGCGCATCCGAATCCTATGAACCAAGATGCCGTCATCACCATGAAGTCCCAAACAAACCCAGTAGTGTAGCACTAACTGCCGGATTAAAAAGTGCACAACGCTGAAGGAAGAGCGCCTGGATGGGTGCTCTTTTATTAAACCTTAATTTGTGGAAAAAGTTAATTTAACGTAAAAAAGTCGGTTGAAAATTGATTTTCTATAGCAGCTTAATTTGGTATCTGAGTTGAATTTCGGGGGTAAAATTAAATTTTAGCAAATATCTCAAGTGTTCGTGGTTGTTGTATAATAATGGCATACCATAACTATGGAAGGGTTGTAATGCTATGCCGCTTATACAGCACGAACGCTCGGATTATTTGTCAAAATTGGAAACCCTTTATCGGCGCCTTCCAGCAAGGCATCCATTGAAAAATAAAATAAAGGATGAGCTGATCAAAGAAAAGACAGGATTGAAAGGTGAAAATGATGTTCAGTTCATGCTTCGATTTTTACCCACTGATGATCATTATCATCACCGAAATCCCCGCATATCCTGTACAGACAGTCATTTCGAAATAGATAATCTAATGATGTATGGCATGCAGTTTCTGGCAGTTGAGGTCAAAAACTGGTATGGAACGATATTTTTTGATGGGGACAAACAGGTGATCCGCCGTGATGATCATGGGGTGGATACGGGTATGCTGAATCCGATCCCTCAGGTTAAACTGCAGATGCACCGCTTGCGCTTACTACTGAACAAAATGAATCTCCCGCATATCCCGCTCCACTATTTTGTCGTTTTCAGCTCACCGAAAACCATTATCAAACCGTTATATCCAGAGAACCCTGTCCCGAAAGAAGTCATCCACGCCAATCAAGTATTTTTTAAAATAAACGAATTGCTGCAGCAGAACCTGCCTCCCGTGCTGGATATGGATACCATTGCGAAAATATCGGAGCGGCTGATTGAGGAGCACACTCCAAAAAAAGTAGATGTTCTGGATAAGTTCGGTATCAAGCCGGGCGAACTGATCTGTGGGGTATTTTGCCAAGCGTGCGGTGCGGCGCCGATGAAAAGGGGGTACGGGAAGTGGCATTGCCCGACTTGCTATCACGTCTCCAAAAATGCACATCTTGCAGCATTGAACGATTATTTGCTTTTGGTTAACGATGAAATCACCAATGCTGAAGCTAGAGTGTTTTTGAAGTTGGATTCAGCGGATATAGTAAAGAAATTATTGCAAAAAGAGTACGTATCATATGGCGCAAATCGGAATCGAAAATACGGGCTGAAGGTGAAATACTGATAAAAACAATGAAGTGACCGATAAATTTATAAAAGTGGCTGATAAACATACCAAAGTGACTGATAAAACCATGAAAGTGGCTGATAAATATGCTAAACTGACTGATAAACGTAGATTCAATCGACAGTCATGACATAACTTTGACCACTCCCCCCGAGTATACTATAATTAGACTGTTAATCGAAAAAGAGGTGACGGTTTTGTTAGAACGTTTACAATCATTGGAAGATCGATACTATAAATTAAATGAACTGCTTAGTGACCCGGATGTGATCAGTGATACGGATAAATTGCGTGAGTATTCCAAGGAACAGTCTGATCTGGAGGATGTTGTTCAGGCATATGGGGAGTATAAAGATGTAACACAGCAATTAAAAGATGCCCGGGAGATGCTTGATGAAGATTTGGATGATGAAATGTATGAGATGACGAAGGAAGAGATTTCTGATCTTGGTCGGCGCCAGGAAGAGCTGGAGGAAAAGTTGAAAGTTCTTCTGATTCCCAAGGATCCGAATGATGACAAAAACGTTATCATGGAAATCCGCGGGGCGGCCGGTGGCGATGAGGCGGCACTGTTCGCCGGTGACCTTTACCGGATGTACTCCAAATTTGCTGAGAACAAAGGCTGGAGAACGGAAGTTATTGAAGCGAGCTCAACCGGTGTCGGCGGTTACAAAGAGATAATTTTCATGATTAACGGGACTGGTGCGTATTCTGAGCTGAAGTTTGAAAATGGTGCGCATCGTGTGCAGCGTGTGCCGGAAACGGAATCCGGCGGGCGGATCCACACATCGACTGCCACGGTTGCGGTGTTGCCGGAAGCGGAGGAAGTGGAAGTTGATATTCATGAAAATGATATTCGTGTAGATACGTTCGCATCAAGCGGTCCCGGAGGCCAGAGTGTAAACACAACGATGTCTGCTGTCCGTCTGACCCATGAACCAACTGGTATTGTGGTGTCCTGTCAGGATGAAAAATCACAGATTAAAAATAAGGAAAAAGCGATGAAAGTGCTGCGCGCACGTATTTACGATAAGTTTCAGCAGGAAGCCCAGGCGGAGTATGACGAGAACCGCAAGTCCGCTGTTGGAACGGGTGATCGGTCTGAGCGGATTCGTACGTACAATTTTCCGCAAAACCGGGTGACAGATCATCGCATGAACCTGACCATTCATAAACTCGATCAGATTATGGAAGGAAAAATTGAGGAATTCGTTGAGGCCCTGTTAATTGAGCAGCAAACGAAAAAATTAGAACAAATTGGTGAGTAACATGACCAACGGATCGAAGCAATACGATGTACTAAGCCGGGCCTCTCTTTTTTTAAAAAAACATCATCGTGAACCTAAAGTGGCGGAACTGCTCCTGCAGCATTACCGCGGTGTCTCAAGGTCGAGGTTTTTCATGGATATGCGGGAGCCCGTACCGCGGGAAGTGGAAGAACCGTTCCAACAGGCAATCATCAAACATGCAAAAACTGGGATACCGATCCAGCATATCATGGGAAGCGAAGCATTTTACGGGAGAAAATTTCAGGTGAACCGGCATACGCTAATACCACGGCCGGAAACCGAGGAGCTGGTCCAGCAGGTAATCCGATCGACTCCCGCCAATGAGCCGCTCACGATTGTCGATGTTGGTACGGGGAGCGGAATTATCGCCATTACGCTTGCCCTGGAGCTGGATCAAGCTACTGTATATGCAACGGACATTTCCGAAGAGGCACTTCAAGTGGCCAAACAAAACGCAGCCGCACTTGATGCTGAAGTCCATTTTTTACAAGGTGATTTTCTCAAACCAGTTATCGAACAAAATATCCATGCTGATATCATCGTGTCCAATCCACCATACATTGCCGAAGCAGAAAAGGCTGCGCTCACGGATACGGTAAAAAACTTTGATCCGGACCTCGCCTTATTTGCGGATGATAACGGACTGGCAGCCTATAAAAAAATCATCCATGACTTGCCGCATGTAATGAAGCAACATGGGCAGATTTTTTTCGAAATCGGCGCGGAACAGGGGCTCCCTGTCAGCAATCTGTTAACCAGTAATCTTCCAACAGGCACGACTGAAATCATTAAAGACATCAACCAAAAAGACCGCATCGTAACCTGCACATGGTAATTAAATCCATGCTTGGGCGCCATTTATCGAACACATAAAAAATATACTAGATTCGTAGTTTAAATCTATCAACCCCTGTCCATACTGTTGATAAATCAGTTGGAGAGGGGTTTTTGACGGTGAAGAAATTTATTATTGGCGCTATTATTATTTTTATTATCGTATTTTCCATGCCAATTAAAGGCATCAGTGAAGAGAACAGTTCGGAACTGGATGTGAAGGTCATTCCGGATGAAGCGATTCGACTCCGGATTTTGGCAAACAGTGACGGCGCGGCTGACCAGGCGCTGAAACGAATGGTGCGGGATGAGGTCAGTGAAGTTATTTCGAAATGGGTTAAGGATATTACAGATATCAATGAAGCAAGAAAGATGATTGAGAAACGGATTCCTGAAATAAAGCAAATCGTCGGTGATGTACTGAAACGGGAAAATAAGCAGTCCGAATATGATGTTAAATACGGCAAAAACATATCCTTTCCGGCTAAACTTTACGGTTCGTATATGTATCCGGCCGGTAAATATGAAGCGGTACTGATTACACTTGGTGAAGGCAAAGGCGCCAACTGGTGGTGTGTATTGTTTCCACCGCTCTGTTTTCTGGATTTTTCAAATGGAACGAGTGTGGCCAAGGCAGCACCCGAGTCGGATAAAGAAAAGAAAGAGTTGGAAGAAGAGGAAGAGCCTGTAGAAGTGAAGTTTTTTCTGTTTGAGTGGTTTGATTGGTTATAGGTTTGGAAGTTTCCGCATAAGATGATAGAAATACAATATTATCTTAAGAGGTGATGAGGATGAAACTTGTACCAGCAGATAAGGCACCGAAAAAAGAATTAACACGTTTTTTGGACAAAAATGAGAATGTGGACGGCGACTTACTTGTGGATAAAGGGTATGCCGTGGATGTGGATGGTCAAATTGAAGGGTGTTTTGTATTGGATGCTGTGGAAGACGGGATCTATTGGCTCAAACAGCTGTACATCACGAAAGATGCTGCGTCCAAGCTGCCTGTACTGCTTGAAGCTATTTTAACCCTGGCAAAAGAAAAGCAGGCGCAGAAAGTATATGTCCACAGTCATCAGCCAATGGTGGATATCTTACTGGAAGCATTGCAATTTCATCCACAGGCAGGGAGTGAATGGGTGGATAAGTACCCGATTGAAAAAGGAAATTGGTGGACATACAACGTTTCGTGAGTTATGCACAAAAACTGTGGATAATATGTGTGGAATCTGTGCATAAATTTAACGACTTATGAACATAGCAATTATATTAATACGTGTTTTGTGGATAGTCTGTGGATAAGTGTCTGCAGACTATTTATTTTGCCAAAAAAACATCGTTGGACTAGAATAAATTTACACAATAAGTTAAATAGAGTTAGCGAGGTACGAGCATGCGAGAAACAAAACGTTGGAATATAAATACAGATGATGGAGCAATCAAAGAGGCGGCTGCCCTGTTGAAACAAGGAAAAACGGTGGCATTTCCGACTGAAACGGTCTATGGTCTGGGAGCGGATGCCACTAGTCAACAAGCGGTTTCCGGAATTTTTCAGGCAAAAGGGCGGCCTGAGGATAACCCGTTGATTGCTCATGTGGCAACAAAAGACCAGCTGCGCGAATTGGTAACCGATTTGCCGCCGCTTGCGGAAACGCTGATAGATGCATTTACACCAGGGCCGCTGACAATGATTCTGCCGTCAAACGGAATTTGTGCAACGAATGTAACAGCCGGGTTATCCACAATCGGAGTTCGAATTCCGGATCATCCGGTCGCACATAAACTATTGAAAACGTGTGGAATTCCAATCGCCGCGCCAAGTGCCAATATTTCCGGAAAGCCGAGCCCGACCACCGCGAATCATGTCTGGGCGGATTTGCATGGAAAAATTGACGGGCTTGTGGATGGCGGTCCGACCGGAGTAGGTGTGGAGTCGACGGTTGTGGATTGTACACAGGATCTTCCCGTTATTTTACGGCCGGGCGGTATTACGAAAGAACAGATTGAACAGGTTACCGGCGCCGTCATGGTTGATCCGGCACTTGCAGGTTCACCTGACAAACCGAAAGCGCCCGGCATGAAATATACCCATTATGCACCGGAAGTTCCAATGTGGCTTGTGGAGGGATCCCCTGAAAAGATTCAAGCAGTTATCAACAGGGCACAGAAAGAACACAAGCAAGTCGGTGTGATGGCGAGCAATCAAACCGCAGAAAAATTGCAGGCCGATCAGATGATATCACTCGGCGGCAATATGCAGGAAATAGCCGCTAATTTATACGATGTATTGCGTGAATTTAAAAATGGGGATACAGATCTGATTCTTTGTGAAACATTTCCGACTGAAAATATCGGCCAGGCCGTGATGAACCGCCTAGAAAAAGCCGCTTCGGAATATATGAAGGAATAGCAGCAATCATAAACAGCCGAACCCGGTTTCCTTCTGTCATATTCACCTTTGGACATGCATATAGTGTAGTAGCATGTCCGGGGAGGAATGTGAATGACGGCTTATCAGATTGGGGAAATGGTTTCCCTCATATTCATGGCAATAGCGCTTGGGATGGATGCATTTTCTGTCAGTCTTGGGCTCGGGATGCGGGAAATTCGCCTGAAACGCATTGCCGTAATTGGCATCGTTATTGGATTATTTCATATCATCATGCCATTTATTGGAATACTATTAGGGCAAGTAATTTCGCAGCAAATCGGTCAATACGCGGTGCTTGCAGGCGGCTTGCTGCTTGTGGGAATCGGTGCGCAGACAGTTTTTTCAGCATTTAATCATGAAACAAGGAGATTTGTCCAGCCGGTAGGAGCCGGGTTGTTTATCTTTGCAGTCAGTGTGAGTCTGGACAGTTTTTCAGTCGGGCTCAGCCTGGGGATGTCCCAGGTTAAAGCAGTCATTGCACTATTGCTGTTTGGGGCGGCAAGTATGATTCTGACATGGACCGGCCTGATTTTGGGACGAAAAGTCCACGGACTGCTTGGCGTATACAGTGAAATTTTAGGCGGCAGCATTTTGTGCGGATTCGGGTTGAATATGCTATTTTGATGACTGATGGATTTTCTGCGGCTCAGCGGGAAATCTTTTTTATTGCCGATTTTCTCTGACATGTATTTTTTTCTGTGGTATAGTTTGTGTTATGGAAGTTTTAAAATGGGGGTTTCGAATGAATATTTTGTTCGTCTGTACCGGAAATACGTGCCGAAGCCCGATGGCCGAGGCGTTGATTCGACATAAAATGCCGGATGTCAGTGTACAATCGGCGGGGATTTTCGCGGTCAATGACCAGCGTCCGAATTCGAAAGCGATCAAGGCGCTGGAACAGAAAAACATTCCGATCGATGCCAGGTCACAGCCTGTTACGGATAGTTTGCTGGACTGGGCAGACCTTGTGATCACGATGACTACACAGCACAAGCAATCGCTGATTATGCAGCACCCTGACTTCCAGGATAAATATTATACATTAAAGGAATATGTTTCCGAAACTGACAAAAAAGTTTGGAACGAATTGACCAAGGCATATGCAGAATTGGAAGAAAAACGATCCAGTATCATTCAGGAAAACCAGCATCAGATCAGCAAGCCAAAGCTTGAAAAGAAATTGGCCGAAGAACTGGAAGATGACATAAAAAACATCCGATATCTGGAAGCGAATATTATTAATTATGATATTTCCGATCCGTTTGGCGGGAGTTTTGAAACATACCAGGAAACGCTTGACGAACTGGAGAAATATATCGGACTGCTAGTAAAGAAAATCAAGTGAGGATTAAGTGAACGAACCGGACATGGTTTCAGCGGAATGAAACGGAAATACTTAAAATTTAAGCGAAACTCGTGCATAATGGAAATAGATTGGAAACTACATTGAGAGGAGTGTACGAACCATGAAAGTCATTTTAACATCAGATCATGCCGGGGCAGCATTGCGTGAAGAAGTGCGGAATCTGCTTGAGGAAATGAATATCGACTATGAAGATACCGGCTGCTCATGTGAAACTTCTGTTGACTATCCGGACTATGCATTGCCTGCTGCTGAACGCGTGGCGAAAGGTGAATTTGACCGGGGAATATTCATTTGCGGTACAGGGATCGGTATGTCCATTTCTGCCAATAAAGTAAAAGGCATCCGCTGTGCACTGACCCATGACGTATACAGTGCAAAATTGACCCGTCAGCACAATGACTCCAACGTTCTCGCAATGGGTGAACGTGTGGTTGGACCGGGTCTCGCAACAGAAATCGCCAAAACATGGCTGGAAACAAACTTCGACGGTGGCCGGCATGCCAACCGGGTAGGGAAAGTTACTGCTTATGAAGATCAATAAAGCGAACCTTTTTATCATTGATAGCTGGCAGCTGCTCCCCATAATCAAGAGCGGGGATTTGCCGCCAGTTTAAAAGGCAGGCGATCAGCATGAACGATTTTATTCAGCAGGTTAGGCAGGATACCGAAGCTGTTTTGACAGAGTTTCAAAACAGCGGTTACGTGAAAAAAGATGACTTATTTGTAATCGGTTGCTCAACAAGTGAGGTTACCGGCAGCAATATCGGCACATCCTGGAGTGATGAAGCTGCAGCGGTGATGTTCAGTGTGCTGCGGGATATGCAGCAGCAAACAGGTGTTAAACTGGCTTTTCAATGCTGTGAACATTTAAACCGTGCGCTCGTTGTCGAAAAGGAAACGATGCAAAACCGGCATCTCGAGGAAGTCTCGGCAGTTCCAATGCCTGGTGCGGGCGGATCAATGGCATCTTATGCGTACCATCATATGGAGCAGCCAGTTGTGGTTGAAACGATCCAGGCTGACAGCGGCATTGATATCGGGGAAACGATGATTGGCATGCATCTGAAAAAAGTTGCCGTTCCGCTCCGTTTTAAGCAGCGGGCAATCGGCGAGGCACGAGTTAATGCCGCACGCACCAGACCGAAACTGATCGGCGGCAAGCGTGCAGTCTATGAACCTATGAATTAAGTAATGTACACACTACAAGGGGGAATAACGTTGGAACATGTAAAACAATCAGATCAGGAACTGTACAATGCAATGCAGGATGAAAAAAAGCGTCAGCAGGAAAAGATTGAATTAATTGCTTCTGAAAATTTTGTTTCCGAAGCAGTTATGGAAGCAATGGGCTCGGTGCTGACGAATAAATACGCGGAGGGCTACCCCGGCAAACGCTATTATGGCGGGTGTGAACATGTTGATGTTGTTGAGAACCTTGCCCGTGATCGCGCCAAAGAACTTTTCGGAGCAGACCATGCCAATGTGCAGCCGCATTCCGGTGCACAGGCGAACATGGCCGTTTACTTTACTGCACTTGAGCCGGGTGATACGGTGCTCGGTATGAGTCTGGATCATGGTGGACACCTGACCCACGGCAGTCCCGTAAACTTCAGCGGAAAGCTATACAATTTTGTGGACTACGGGGTGGAGAAAGAGTCTGAAAAACTGGATTATGATGCTGTTCTGGAAAAGGCCAAAGAAGTGCAGCCAAAAATGATTGTTGCGGGTGCAAGTGCCTATTCACGCGAACTTGATTTTGCCAGGTTCCGCGAAATAGCTGATGCGGTCGATGCATATCTGATGGTTGACATGGCACACATTGCCGGTCTTGTTGCAGCAGGCCTGCACGACAATCCTGTGCCACACGCACACTTTGTCACGACAACAACCCATAAAACGCTGCGCGGCCCGCGTGGCGGCATGATTCTTTGCAAAGAGGAATTCGCGAAAAAAATTGACAAAGCTGTTTTCCCTCGTATGCAGGGCGGCCCATTGATGCACGTTATCGCGGCAAAAGCGGCATCATTTAAAGAAGCATTGTCCGATGATTTTAAAGCATACAGCAAACAGATTGTGGTCAATGCCAGCACGCTCGCCGAAGCATTGGTCGCTGAAGGTGTGCGCGTTGTATCCGGCGGAACGGATAACCACCTGCTGCTTGTTGATGTAACAACGCTTGACTTGACCGGAAAAGTTGCCGAAAAAGTCTTGGATGATATTGGTATTACAGCAAACAAAAATACGATTCCGTTTGACCAGGAAAGCCCGTTTGTGACAAGCGGCCTCCGGATTGGCACGGCAGCCGTAACGACACGCGGCTTTTGTGAAGCGGAAATGAAGGAAATCGCATCGATTATTGCTCACACGCTGAAAAATCATGAAGATGAAGCAGCCTTGCGTGAAGCAGCAAATCGTGTCAAAGCGCTGACAGATAAGTTTCCATTATATGCTTAACAAATCAGGATGTTCCCTTGGACGGGGAGCATCCTTTTGTTGTCTGCAGCGGTGGGATTTGCAGGTGCATCAGTTCATTCTGTTTCTATTCCTTCCTATCAGCAACAATCGGATTCTTATCAGCAACTTTTGCAAATCTATCAGGAACTTTTATGATTCAATCAGGAACATTTGGGATTCTATCAGCGAAAACAGCACTTCTATCAGCATTTCATTTCAAATGAAACTCAGTGCAACATTAACTCTGACTTGAAAGCACCTCTTTTTTTCAGTACAATTTTAAAGATGCAACAAATAATGAAGGAGTGATCAGAAAATGGGTAAAGTGCACGTGCTGGATCATCCATTAATTCAACATAAGTTGACGTACATACGAGATAAAGATACAGGAACAAAGGAATTCCGTGAACTTGTTGACGAGGTTGCAATGCTGATGGCATTCGAAATCACACGTAATCTCCCGCTTCAGGAAAAAACAATCAATACCCCCGTTATGGAAGCACAGACGAAAGTGCTTGCCGGTAAAAAAATCGGACTGATCCCGATTCTGCGTGCCGGACTTGGTATGGTGGACGGGATGCTGAAATTGATCCCTGCCGCACGTGTCGGACATGTCGGGTTGTACCGTGATCCCGAAACACTTAAACCGGTTGAATACTATATCAAGCTGCCGAAAGACATCGAGGAGCGTGAACTGATTGTTATTGATCCGATGCTTGCGACAGGCGGGTCAGCAAATGACACCATTCACTCCTTAAAAAAACGCGGAGCAAAACAAATCCGCCTGATGTGTCTGGTTGCGGCTCCAGAAGGCGTTGAGGTAATCAAAGAAGAGCATCCGGATGTTGACATTTATCTGGCTGCACTCGATGATAAATTGGACGACCATGGTTACATCGTACCAGGGCTTGGTGATGCGGGTGACCGCCTGTTCGGCACAAAATAAAAGTGGAGTGAACTGACGATGGCTGGACGGATTAAAGTGATGACAACGTTCGGGACGAGACCCGAAGCAATAAAAATGGCTCCGCTTGTTCTCGAACTGAAAAAGCGGCCGGAAATGTTTGAGCCAATTGTGGCAGTAACCGCGCAGCATCGCGAAATGCTCGATCAGGTGCTTGATATTTTCGGAATAACACCGGATTTTGATTTGAATATCATGCGGAAAGAGCAATCCCTTGCGCAGATTACAACCCGCGCATTGGAGGGGCTTGATGAGATTATGAAAAAAACGCAGCCTGACATTGTGCTTGTTCACGGCGATACAACGACAACATTTGCCGCATCACTCGCCGGTTACTATAACCAGATTGCGGTTGGGCATGTGGAAGCGGGGCTCCGCACCTGGGATAAATATTCACCGTATCCGGAAGAAATGAACCGGCAGCTGACTGGCGTAATGGCGGACCTTCATTTCGCGCCAACGGAAAAATCGCGGCAAAATCTGCTCGCTGAAAATAAACGAGCCGACCGTATTTTCGTAACGGGCAACACCGCAATTGATGCATTGAAAACAACAGTCGATGAAGCGTACGCAAGCCCAGTGCTGGACGGTCTCAATGGTAAACGGCTGGTGCTTATGACGGCCCACCGCCGCGAAAATCTCGGCAAAAACATGCAGCACATGTTTCGGGCGATAAAGCGGCTCGTTGAAACCCATGATGATATCCAGGTGATTTATCCGGTCCATTTGAATCCGGTTGTCCAGGAGACTGCGAACGAGATACTTGGTAATGACGAGCGCATTCAGCTGATTGAACCGCTTGGGGTGGTGGATTTCCATAATTTCGCCGCCAGATCACATCTGATTTTGACCGATTCCGGCGGCGTACAAGAGGAAGCCCCGTCCCTCGGCGTTCCCGTGCTCGTGCTGCGTGATACAACGGAACGACCTGAAGGCATTGACGCTGGCACATTGAAACTCGCCGGCACCGACGAAGATGCTATTTTTGAAATGGCACATGAATTGCTGTCGAATTATGATGCTCATGAACGAATGGCCGCCGCGTCGAATCCATATGGCGATGGCCGGGCATCGGAGAAAATCGCCGATGCAATCGAGAAGTATTTTAAAGAAGCAGGAAGGTAAGGAGACCCAGTAAACGCGCTGGGTCTTTTTTCTTGTGGAATGGTGGAAGTGCAGCTACATGAATTTGGAAAACATCGACCGCACGGAGGCGAACATCAACCGCAGAACGCAAACATCGACTGCAAGACGGCGAACATCAACCGTTCGGAGGCAAACATCGACCGCAAGACGGCGAACATCAACCGTTCGGAGGCAAACATCGACCACAAGAGGGCGAACATCGACCGTTCGGAGGCAAACATCGACTGCAAGAGGGTGAACATCAACCGTTCGGAGGCAAACATCGACTGCAAGAGGGTGAACATCAACCGTTCGGAGGCAAACATCAACCGCACGGGGCCAAACATCAACCGCAGAACGCGAACATCAACCGCACTGGATCATTATCCGGCGCTTCACCTTCGAGCGCAAAAATTCGCACCTCGCCAATGCATGATTTTCCTTTTTTTACAAAACCTAACCGCAAAAAGGGGACATGATGCATGCGCTACATAATGATTCTAATTTTGACCGCAATTTCACTGCTGCCATCAACCACCGACGCAGCAATAAATCAAACAAGCGACAATAATAATAACAAGGCATCCGTCATCATCGAGGTGGAGGGCGACCCGCACGAGCATAAACAATATATTAACAACCACTATCCGTACGTTGAAGTGATTGCGGTTTATGACACGCTGTTTAATGGAATCGCGCTGAAAGCATCACCAAAGCGGTTTGAGCGGATGGGATCGCTGGATTTTATAAAAGCAATACATCCGACGACCGTCTTTGAAACGAATGTAACCCGCTCACAACAACCGGGCAAACTGACCGAATCAATGAAAAAAAATGCCGTGATCCCGGCAGCAATCAACAATACTGACTATACCGGTGACGGAGTGCAGGTTGCCGTGATTGATACCGGGATCGCATACAACCATCCGGATCTCACCGAAAACTATAAGGATGGGTTTGACCTGGTTGATCTGGATGGTGATCCGATGGAGACCCTTAAATCACAGGGGATTCCTACGATGCACGGGACACATGTAGCGGGAATTATTGCGGCTGATGGACAGATGACCGGCGTTGCGCCTGATGCGGATATCTATGCGTATCGCGCACTTGGTCCAGGCGGCCGCGGGACATCGGTACAGGTGATTGCTGCACTCGAGCAGGCAGTCCTCGATGGGGCGGATGTCATCAATCTTTCACTCGGAAATGCGGTTAATGGTCCGGATTTTCCGACGAGTGTGGCGGTTAATCGGGCGGTTGAAAAAGGTGTGACAGTGGTGATCGCGAACGGCAACAGCGGGCCGAAAAAATGGACAGTCGGATCACCCGCAACAGCCGCGAAGGCCATTTCAGTCGGAGCGGCGGCTCATCCGCAAAAGGTCCCGTATTTAAAAGAGAGTCTGCTTGATAAAAAAATCCCCTTGACGCTGATGGCAGGTTCACAGCCTTGGGAATTCACGACTGATTACGAGGTAGCACCGTTTTCCGGGAAAAATGTGCAGGGAAAAATAGCACTGATCGAGCGCGGCAAAGTACCATTTTATAAATTGGCAAAGCGGGCTGAGGAAGCTGGTGCAATTGCCGTGCTGATTTACAATAATACGAAGGGAAGTTTTCGCGGATCGGTTGAAAACACAGGCAACCCTGTTCGCATTCCAGTCGCGTCGGTTACGAAAGACGAAGGGGAATGGCTGCTTCAGCATACAAAAAATAACCATTTATATATGGACACCAATTATGCGACAACTAAATTGGATATTGCCGCATTCAGTTCGCGTGGTCCGGTAACCGTCAACTGGGATCTCAAACCGGATGTCAGTGCGCCGGGAACCAACATTTTGAGCACGGTGCCGGGCGGGTATATGCAGCTGCAGGGGACGAGTATGGCCGCACCGCATGTCAGTGGTGCGATAGCCTTAATCAGGGAAGCGCATCCTGACTGGTCAACGAAACAAATAAGTGGGGCTTTGAAGACAACGGCACACACAATCAGTGGAAAAAACGACACGCCAATCAGCCCGATTATTCAGGGGATGGGGGAAATTAATCCAAAAGCAGCGATCAACACCACTTCCATTTTGTACAACCCGCTGCTGTCGTATGGGAAGATTGATTCCTATAAAGAAACGAAAACGATTCATTTAAAAGTCGAAAACACCAGTAAACACCAGCAAACCTATACATTTAAAACTCCCGATATGAAGCGGGGCATCATGTGGCATTTACCGCTTTCCTTCACCATTCCGTCAGGGGAAACGAGAAAAGTGCCGGTGGAACTTAGTGTCAACAGCAGTCTTTTGGATAATGGCATTCACCAGGGCTGGCTGACCTTAAAGCAGGATGATAAAACATATGAGCTTCCATATCTGTTTATTAATCAAACTGCCGATTATCCAAAGGCAATGGGCTTCGGTTTTTCGCTGAAACCATTTTCTAATGAGAAGTACATGTATCAGATGTATGTTACCGAGCCTGCGGAAAGCGTTGAGGTGAATCTGTATAATCCGGATACGCTTATCTATGACCGGACCTTTTTAAAAATGGAGGATGTTGAAGCAGGAATGGTCAAGGGGCACTTAAAAAAGTCCGAGCTTGGAAAACCGGGTAAATACCATGCCGTCATTACCGTACATTTGAAAAACGGCCAAATTGAAAGTCACCAAACAGAGGTGACCATTGTGAAAAAACCCTAGTATCCGCATTCCGGCTATAAAATGATAAACTTCAATCACCGTTCACAGAATCGTCATTTTCTAGACAACAACTATCATTTATAATGTACAGTGTAAAAGAATTTTCAAACGGAATGCGGTCAGGCTGTGTATGCCACAGTAGCGAAAAAGTTGTCGAAAACAGCTGAAATTTGATTGTGTAAAATTGGCAGCAGACAAACTTTTTTTGATGTCATATTGTAATTGACATCGGACTGTGGCTAATGTACACTAGCGTAGTGTGGAATGGTAAGGTTTTCAGTGTAAACTGAAATAATTGTGTTTTTTAGTAGAAAAATCTTACTTAGTATAAAAAATCATTCCACCACTGCAGTGATATACCTCACATTGCTTCTTAAAATTTATGAGGAATCTACCCTGGATTTTTTTTGCCCTGATGTAATGGGCCGACCAGGTTTTTCTAATGTGGATGGCGGCAATCCAGTCTGGGTTCAACAACAATGCTGACTGGTTGCACAACATAATCAGGAGAAGAGTCAAATCATGTCAAACTATGATCTTATGATAACCCGTCAGCGAAAATGGATGTTTTACTTACTTGCAATATTGGTGCTGGGGGCCGGCTTTACTCCATATCCGCGAATTTTCCTCGGACTCCTGTTAGGAAGCACAGCCAGCTTTTACAATTTATGGCTTCTGCAAAAAAAGATTGATGATGTAGGAGAAGCAGTGGCCGAAAATAAGAAAGTAAAAGGTGTTGGCACATTGGGGAGGCTTGCGTCAGTCGCACTGGCAGTATTGATAGCACTTCGCTTTGAAGAACATTTCCACATTATAGCAGTAGTAGTTGGACTAATGACATCCTATATTGTCATTCTTGCAGATTTTTTTGTATCTGAATTTAAAAAGTAATGAGAGAGGGGTGAAAAAGTGGATCATGAAGCACCAATCATAGAAGATGTTTTTGGTATTTCCTGGCTGGACTTTAATATGTCCAACGTTCTGATGATTATAATTGCTTCAGCCATTGTATTTGTCATTTGTTTGCTGGCATCCAGAAGCCTGCAAATGAAACCGACCGGGGCCCAGAATGTGATGGAGTGGATTATTGACTTCGTACGGGGAATGGTCAATGATACGATGGAATGGAGTACAGGCAGGATTTTTCTGCCAATGGCACTGACACTGATCACATACATTTTTGTCAGTAACCTGATGGGTGTATTTACATTGGCAACATTCGGCAATGAATTATGGTGGAAATCACCGACATCTGATGCGGGAGTGACATTGACATTATCGGGGATGGTAATTATTTTATCAAACTACTACGGTGTCAAAGTCAAGGGCGGCAAGGAGTATTTCAAAGGATTCTTCAAACCGTTCCCAATATTTTTCCCAATCAAAATAATCGAGGAATTTGCCAACTCTTTGACACTGGGTCTCCGGTTATTCGGTAACATTTATGCGGGTGAGGTATTACTTGGATTACTCGCAGGATTGATGACTTCAGGAGCCGTTGGATTCATCGGTGGTGCAATTCCAATGTTGGCATGGCAAGGATTCAGTATCTTTATCGGTGCCATCCAGGCATTTATTTTTACATTGCTGACATTAGTATACTTATCGCAAAAGTTCAGTGATGATCATTAAGATTTATTTCGAATAATTGGTAATAAACCTGTTCATGCAGGATTAATAAAAATTACAAACATTTCTTGAGGAGGATTTTCAAATGGGAGTATTAGCAGCAGCAATCGCAGTTGGATTAGCCGCAGTTGGTGGCGGTATTGGTAACGGTCTTATTGCAAGCCGTACAGTTGAGGGGATTGCCCGTCAGCCGGAGCTTAAAGGACAGCTTCAAACGACAATGTTTATTGGTGTAGGTTTGGTTGAGGTTATGCCGATCATCGCAGTCGTTATCGCATTTATGGTTATGTAGTAGACGAACAGAATAGGCGGAGAAGATTTCTTCGCCATTTTATGTTGCACATGGAATATGAATTGCTGAAATGTTAGATGGAAGGAGTGAATACTGTGCCGACATCCACTGGATTTTCTACAATATATGCCGGAATCGGCGGGCTCCATGTTGGAGATATGCTTGTTCAGCTTGTTTTCTTCATTATTCTATTGTTGCTGCTTCGCAAATTTGCGTGGGGACCCCTAATGGGGATTATGCAGCAGCGTGAAGAATATGTGGCCAATGAAATAGAATCCGCTGAAAACAGCCGCAAAGAAGCTGAAAAAGCGCAGGAAGAAGCTGCAGCTCAATTGAAACAGACGAAGCAGGATGCGCAGCAAATCATTGAGGATGCAAAACGTACCGGTGTTAAGCAGGAGCAGGAGATTGTTCAGTCCGCAAAAGAAGAGGCTGAGCGAATCAGGCAGGCTGCACAGGAAGAAATTCAAAATGAGAAAGAAAAAGCAATCCAGGCATTGCAGGATAAAGTTGCTTCATTATCTGTTCTGATCGCAAGCAAGGTTATTGAAAAAGAAATTAGTGCACAGGATCAGGAAGAACTGATCAACGAATATATTAAAGAGGCAGGAGAAGAGCGATGAGTGAAGCAGTAGTTGCCAATCGTTATGCAGACGCTCTTTTCCAGATTGCCAATGAGCAAGGCAAAACAGAACAGCTGATGGAAGAATTTGATGTGCTGGGAGAAATTTTCCGGACTAATCATGAATTGAATGCATTTCTGGAGCATCCCCGCGTCAGTAATAGCCGGAAAAAACAATTTATCGGTGACGTGTTCAACGATTTTTCGGTCAATGTAAAGAACACACTGAAAATTTTGGTTGAACGCCATCGTACTGAAGTTATTCCTTCTATTATTGATCACTATATAAAACTGATGAATGATGCAAAAGGAATCGCTGAAGCAACTGTATACTCGGTTCGTGAATTGTCAGATGATGAACGGGAACAGCTTGAAAAAACGTTTGCGAAACGGTTGAACAAACAAATGGTCAAGCTGCAAAACGTTGTGGATCCATCCGTACTCGGCGGTGTGAAAGTACGTGTCGGAAATTCGATCTATGATGGAACCATCAGTGGCAAATTGCAACGGCTCGAGCGAAATATAGGTATTGCAAACTAAAGAAGATAGGGGTGAAATGGTATGAGCATCAAAGCTGAAGAGATCAGTAGTCTGATTAAACAGCAAATCGAGAATTATGACTCGGAAATTGAAGTGAGCGATGTCGGCACAGTTATCGAAGTCGGTGACGGTATTGCACGTGCTCATGGTCTTGATAACGTGATGGCCGGTGAGCTTCTCGAGTTCGCAAATGGTGTCATGGGCTTGGCACAAAACCTTGAAGAATCAAACGTCGGGATTGTCATCCTTGGACCGTTTACAGAAATTAAAGAAGGCGATGAAGTTCGCCGTACAGGAAGAATCATGCAAGTACCTGTCGGTGAGGAGCTGCTTGGTCGTGTTGTTAACTCGCTTGGTCAGCCAATCGATGGCAAAGGACCTGCGGAAACATCCAAAACACGCCCGATTGAATCAGCTGCACCTGGTGTAATGGATCGTAAATCGGTTGATGAACCGCTGCAAACAGGTATTAAGGCAATTGACGCACTCGTACCAATTGGACGCGGTCAGCGTGAATTGATTATCGGGGACCGTCAAACAGGTAAAACAACAGTAGCAGTTGATACCATTTTGAATCAGAAAGACCAGGACATGATTTGTATTTACGTTGCAATCGGTCAGAAAGAATCAACGGTCAGAAGCACTGTTGAAACATTCCGCCGTTATGGCGCACTGGATAACACAATCGTTGTATCTGCAGGTGCATCAGACCCTGCACCAATGCTTTACCTTGCACCATATGCCGGTGTATCAATGGGTGAAGAATTTATGTACAACGGCAAGCATGTACTTGTTGTCTATGATGACTTGTCCAAACAGGCGACGGCATACCGTGAACTTTCATTGCTGTTGCGTCGTCCTCCAGGTCGTGAAGCATTCCCAGGGGATGTATTCTACCTGCACTCCCGTTTATTGGAACGTGCAGCAAAGCTTAGTGATGCAAAAGGCGGCGGTTCTTTGACTGCACTGCCATTTGTTGAAACTCAGGCAGGCGACATCAGTGCGTATATCCCAACGAACGTTATTTCTATTACGGATGGACAGATTTTCCTGCAGTCAGATTTATTCTTCTCCGGTGTACGTCCGGCGATTAACGCAGGTTTATCCGTATCCCGTGTTGGTGGTTCCGCACAAATTAAGGCGATGAAAAAAGTTGCCGGTACATTGCGTCTTGACTTGGCATCATTCCGTGAACTGGAAGCATTTGCCCAGTTCGGGTCAGACCTTGATAAAGCAACCAAAGCAAAACTGGGGCGTGGTGAACGTACAGTTGAAATTCTGAAGCAGGGATTGCATAAACCAATGGCTGTTGAAAAGCAGGTTATGATTATTTATGCATTGACAAAAGGCTTCCTTGATGATGTTCCAGTAGAAGATATTACACGCTTTGAAGAAGAATTCCACATTTGGCTCGATGACAATCGTAAAGAGCTGCTCGCATCCATTCGCGATACAGGAAAACTTCCGGAAGCTGATGACATGAACGATGCAGTAGAATCTTTTAAAAAGAAATTTCTACCTTCAGATAAATAAACGAGGAACACGCAACCTTTTCATGAAAGGGCGGTGAAAAAGCTTGGCATCATTACGCGATATAAAAGCACGTATTCAATCAACAACCAAAATGAAACAGATCACGAAGGCAATGGAAATGGTATCTGCTTCAAAATTGAGCAAGGCTGAAATGAATGCAAAACAATTTGTACCATACAGCGAGAAGATGCAGGAAGTGGTCGGCAGCATTGCGAACGGCAACAAGAGTGCAAAGCATCCGATGCTGCAGGAGCGTGACGTTAAAAAGACCGGCTATGTGGTTATCACGTCCGACCGTGGTTTGGCGGGATCCTATAACAATAGTGTGCTCCGTAAAGTGTATCAAACAATCAATGAGCAGCACAGTTCAAAAGATGAATACACGATTATTGCTATCGGACGGGTTGGCTATGATTTTTTCAAAAAGAGAAACATGCCAATTGCCAAAAACATAACGGGACTTGGTGATCAGCCTGATTTCGCTGATATAAAAGCCATTGCATCGGGAACGGTTCAAATGTTTGTTGACGAAGAAATTGATAAGCTGATTTTAAATTACAGCCATTATATAAATGTAATTTCACATGAAGTTACATCGAAACAAATATTGCCGATTACAGATGTGGAAACACAATCTGCATACGGAAGTCAATATGAATATGAACCAGATCAGGAGCAAATCCTTGAAGTTCTGCTGCCGCAATACGCGGAAAGCCTTATTTACGGGGCATTATTGGACGGAAAGGCCAGTGAGCATGCATCACGGATGACCGCAATGCGCAGTGCAACCGATAATGCGGATGAAATTATCGATGACCTGTCATTGTCGTACAACCGTGCACGCCAGGCAGAAATCACACAGGAAATTACCGAAATTATCGGCGGTGTGGCTGCACTGGAATAGCTCTTTGACCAGTTCGAAAGTAAGTTAGGAGGGAAATCGATGAGCAAAGGACACGTTACACAAGTTATGGGACCGGTTGTTGACGTACGTTTTGATGATGACAATCTCCCTGAAATTTATAACGCGCTAACGATCAAAGCCAATGTGGACGGCCAGGATATCGACCTTACATTAGAGGTAGCACTTCATCTTGGTGACAACTCGGTCCGTACCATTGCGATGACATCGACTGATGGTCTGCAGCGGGGTATGGAAGTAGTAGACACAGGTGCGGCAATTTCCGTACCGGTTGGGGATGAAACACTTGGCCGTGTATTTAACGTACTAGGCGATAAAATAGACCTGGAAGAACCATTATCGGCGGATACGCGCAAAGATCCAATTCACCGCCAGCCGCCGGAATTTGAAGACTTGACAACGGAAACAGAAATCCTGGAAACAGGCATCAAAGTTGTTGACCTGTTAGCACCATATACAAAAGGTGGTAAAATCGGTTTGTTTGGTGGTGCCGGCGTTGGTAAAACCGTTCTGATCCAGGAACTGATTAACAACGTTGCACAGGAGCATGGCGGTATTTCCGTTTTCGCGGGTGTTGGAGAACGTACTCGTGAAGGTAATGACCTTTATTATGAAATGAGTGACTCCGGCGTTATCAAAAAAACGGCCATGGTGTTCGGACAGATGAACGAACCACCTGGTGCACGTATGCGTGTTGCACTGACCGGCTTAACAATGGCTGAATATTTCCGTGATGAGGAAGGACAGGACGTTCTGTTATTTATCGATAATATTTTCCGATTCACACAGGCAGGTATGGAAGTTTCCGCGCTGCTCGGCCGTTTGCCATCAGCTGTTGGGTATCAGCCGACACTTGCTACCGAGATGGGACAATTGCAGGAACGAATCACAACAACAGACAAAGGTTCAGTAACATCAATCCAGGCTATTTACGTGCCTGCCGATGACTATACAGACCCTGCACCGGCAACAACGTTTGCACACTTGGATGCAACAACGAACCTTGACCGTAAGCTTTCCGAGCAAGGTATTTATCCGGCCGTAGATCCACTTGCATCAACATCACGTGCATTGGACCCTGAAGTAGTCGGCCAGGAGCATTATGATGTGGCACGTGAAGTACAGCAAACACTGCAGCGCTACAAAGAACTGCAGGATATTATTGCAATGCTTGGTATGGATGAGCTTTCTGATGAAGACAAACTCGTCGTTGCACGTGCACGCCGCATCCAGTTCTACCTGTCACAGAACTTCCACGTTGCTGAACAGTTTACCGGCCAAAAAGGTTCTTATGTACCAGTAAGCGAAACCGTAAAAGGCTTCCGTGAAATTCTCGACGGGAAGCATGATGACCTGCCGGAAGACGCGTTCCGTTTGGTTGGACGCATAGAAGATGTAATTGAAAAAGCGAAAGACCTGGAATAAAGAAGAACACAGGCGACTGACCGGCGATGTATGGGCTGTTCTCTATTTCATTGCCGGTAGCCAAACCAGAATAATAACGAAGACGTAAAGGTATGACAAAAACTGGATATACTTCCATCTCGGATGTTTGTACCGTACCGTGGATTATATCCAGCATTCTACCTGTCTGAGGAGGGGTTACATTGAAAACACTAACTGTGAGTGTTGTTACTCCTGATGGGCCAGTATTGGAAGATGATTTTGAAATGGTAAGCTGCCGGGCAGAAGGCGGGGAACTCGGTATACTGCCCGGGCACATCCCGACTGTTGCTCCATTAACAATCAGTGTAGTACGATTGAAGCGCAGCAATGGATCCGAAAAGCTTGCCGTCAGCGGAGGATTCTTGGAGGTCAGACCAGAGAAAGCCACTATCCTTGCTCAATCTGCCGAAAGACCATCAGATATTGATGTTTCCCGCGCAGAAGAAGCAAAGACACGAGCTGAAAAACGCCTCCAGGCCAAAGAAGAAAACATCGACTTCCAACGGGCAGAATTAGCACTCAAACGAGCAATGAACCGTTTAGATATCGCTCAGTAACGAAAAAATCTCTTGTAACGATTGTTATGAGGGATTTTTTCATTTTTTGATCTGCATTGGCGAGTTCCGGCGGGGCATGGATTGCTCGGGGTGGTATATCGATCGCTAGACGCGGAATATCAATAGCGGGAAGCGGGACATCAACCACTAGAGGTGGAATATCGACCGCAAGAAGCGGAACATCAACCACTAGAGGTGGAATATCGACCGCAAGAAGGAGAACATCAACCGCCAGGGCCAAACATCGACCGCAATAGTCAGAACATCAACCGCACGGAGCCAAACATCAACTGCAATAGTCAGAACATCGACCGCACGGAGCGAAACATCAACTGCAATAGTCAGAACATCAACCGCCAGGGCTAAACATCAACAGTTAGAGCGAAACATCAACCGCAGAAGGCAGAATATCAACCGCAAGAGCCAAACATCAACCGCAGAAGGCAGAATATCAACCGCACGGAGCGAAACATCAACCGCAGAAGGCAGAATATCAACCGCAAGAAGCGAAACATCAACCGCAGAAGACAGAACACCGACCGCAAGAAGCAAAACATCAACCGTTCTCCATCCTAATATCTGCTGTACTATAGTTCAGCAACCGCCACAAATTGAATTGCAATAAATCCGCTGAGGTTCGGAAATTATTGTCGTTATTTCCCGGGAAATGATAGAAATAGTCGGGGCACAACGTAAACGGTCCTGATTGACAAGCGTCGCCATACATGGCAAAGTAACAGGTAGCAATTTTAAATTAGAATCCGGAAAGAGTGAAGGAAATGTTTTCGATTGGACAAATGGCACTTTTTAGTATGATATCACATTTGGTTTTTATCTTTATTACGTGGAGGGTCATGCAGACGATAAATTTTGATCCCCTAATTAGAAAAGGACGGGCGATGGAAGCAAAAATCTTACTGCTTTTTATAGCGATCGCAGTTGGTACGTCGATCAGCAACTTTTTCCTGAGCTTCCTGCAATGGTCCAGTGATCTGGTTTTTCTATTCTGATGTCAGCTGATCATCCATCACAAATAATGTCGATAGATTGACAGTTTAATATAGTATGTTTACCAGTCCCCCCGTTCATACTGATTGTATGATTTCGAGGGGGATTTTTAATGATGAAAAAAATTGTACTGATAACCTTAATTTTATTACTAGCCGCAAACAATGCTGTTGCTGTGTCTGTACAGTCTGATCCAATGACAGATTTGGCAGAGGTGATAGCTGATAGTAACCTGGAAGTGGATCAGTGGCAGGTTACATTGAAAGAAACAATTGAGTATGCACATGCTGAAAAAATATTGGACAGATTCCGGGCGAAAAATAGTTATTTAGTCTCTGGAGAAGAGGATGCGAACACTATAAAATATTCAGTTAGACACGTGCAAAAAACGAATGGTATTTCCGAATATTATAATGTTATTTTTCCTAAGGATACGACATACAATGTACAGTTCATTGCAGTTGTTAAGGGTGATGTCTGGAACAAGTCTGTACGGGAAAAATACGTTAATCGCATCAATTCGATTAAAAACGATTATTTCACCGGTAATCCGACAAAATTTGCTTGTATTGAAACATCATTTAATGATAAAATGAATGGTGTTTATGTTTTTAATAATCTGAAGCGGACGTTGAATTTGAAACATGTGAAGAAACAGGATGATACCGTAAAAAATTCCACGGTTAAAAAAATATTTTACGGGTATACACCACTATGGAATCAAAAGATTGACGTTGGAGATCGGCCGTTGAATTTCCAAATGGCGGTGAATAAAGGTGAAAACGGGAATACAGAACTTACAATTGGCACACCTATCCTGATTAATGAATATTAATATAGTGAAAATGTAACATAAGGAGAATTAAAATATGGAGAAAATCATCGTAAGAGGCGGGAATCAACTTAATGGTAATGTAAAGGTGGAAGGTGCAAAAAATGCAGTTTTACCTGTTATCACTGCCAGCATCCTAGCAAGCAAAGGAAACAGTGCTATTCATGACGTTCCGGTCCTGGCTGATGTGTATACCATCAATGAAGTTTTGCGTAATATGAATGCGAATGTACATTTTGAAAATAATACGGTGCATGTTGATGCATCCAATCCATTGACAACGGAGGCACCGTTTGAATATGTAAGGAAAATGCGTGCTTCTGTGCTTGTTCTGGGACCGTTATTGGCCCGCTATGGACATGCGAAAGTGGCGATGCCTGGCGGATGTGCAATCGGGTCACGTCCAATTGATTTGCATTTAAAAGGCTTTGAAGCAATGGGCGCACACGTGCATGTTGGCAATGGCTTTGTTGAGGTGGAATCAAATGGACGCTTGAAGGGTGCAAAAGTCTATCTGGATATGCCGAGTGTCGGGGCTACGGAAAATATTATGATGGCCGCTGCACTTGCTGAAGGAAAAACCATTATTGAAAACTGTGCAAAAGAACCTGAAATAGTCGACCTGGCAAACTTTATTAATAAAATGGGCGGAAAGGTTGTTGGTGCAGGCACGGAGACAATCCGAATTGAAGGCGTTGAGGAACTTCATGGCACGGAACATGCAATTATTCCGGACCGTGTGGAAGCAGGAACCTTTATGGTCGCTGCTGCTATAACAGGTGGAAATATTTTAATTGAAAATGCCGTAAGTGAGCATCTGCGCTCCGTCATTTCAAAACTCCAGGAAATGGACGTAACCATACTGGAAGAAAATAATGGTATTCGGGTTCTTGGACCGGACATTTTGAAACCAACTGATATCAAAACACTGCCACATCCCGGATTTCCGACCGATATGCAGTCACAGATGATGGCACTGATGCTTTGTGCATACGGCACGAGCGTTATTACCGAGACAGTATTCGAAAACCGGTTTATGCATGTCGAGGAATTTCGGCGTATGAACGCCAAGATGAAAATTGAGGGCCGCAGTGTCATTATTGAAGGTCCTTGCGAATTACAAGGTGCAGAAGTGGCTGCAACGGATTTGCGCGCAGCAGCAGCACTTATTTTAGCCGGCCTCCGTGCAGACGGATTTACCCGGGTTACGGAATTAAAACACCTGGACCGCGGCTATGTTGAATTTGCAGGCAAGCTAGCTGCCCTGGGTGCAGACATTGAGCGAGTAAATGAAGAAGGCGATCCAGTAAAGCTGAATGTTCAATCGGACGGATTACACGCTGAATTGAACTGAACAATTGAAGTTATATCTTATATAAAAAGGCAGGTGTGAATCAGGCATCTGCTTTTTTAAGCAGTTATGAAAGTATAAAATCCTTTCTTACTGCATAAGTGCAACTATGGCTGTCACCTAAAGGCTTGGTGACAACCAAGTTTTCTAATGTCAAAAATGAAATGATTTAAAAAACTCTGGCATTCACTAAAAAAGAAAGTGAATGCCAGAGTTTTTTATGTACGGAAACAGTTCAAATTTATCATTGAATTTCATAGATAATATGGTAGAATTGAAAGAAAATTACAAAATGAATGAGGGGGGAGTTGTATGAAGTTATATATTTCTGTCGATATGGAAGGAATAACCGGTCTGCCTGATTATACATATGTGGATTCAAGCGAACATAACTATGAACGGGCACGCAGAATCATGACGGATGAAACCAACTATGTGGCTGATGCAGCATTTAAATCGGGGTGTACCGATGTTTTAATCAATGACAGCCATTCAAAAATGAATAATATCCTGATTGATCAGCTGCATCCGGATGCAGCTTTAATAACCGGAGAAGTGAAACCGCTTTCGATGATGCAGGGAATTGATCATACCTATGCCGGGGCAATGTTTGTCGGGTATCATGCACAAGCAGGTCATTTTGGGGTAATGTCACATGCGATGATCCACGCGGTGCGAAATTTTTATATCAATGACAAGCCGATTGGTGAGCTTGGCTTTAATGCTTATGTCGCCGGTCATTTTGGTGTGCCGGTATTGATGGTTGCGGGTGATGATCAGGCAGCTAAAGAAGCGGAGGCATTCATTCCAAACGTTACAACAGCTGCTGTCAAAGAAACAATATCCAGATCAGCTGTTAAGAGTATGACACCGAAAAAATCCGGTGAACTGCTGACGGCGAAAGTCAGCCGGGCACTGGAAAACCGTGATCAGGTAAAACCACTGATTCCGCCAAAAAATCCAATACTCAAAATCGAGTTTAATAATCATGGACAGGCTGAGTGGGCAAATCTGATGCCTGGAACCATACTTATCGACGGAACGACAATCGTCCAATTTGAGGCGAAAGATATTCTCGAAGCGTACCAGGCAATGCTTGTGATGACCGAGCTCGCTATGCGCACAACTTTTTCATAGGAGTGGGACAGATGCTGCGATACATACTAAAAAGGTTTGCCATTATGGCGGTCACATTATGGATTATTGTTTCGCTCACATTTATTCTGATGGTCACCATACCCGGTTCACCATTAAATGAAGAACGGAGCACAACCGAGGCCGTCCAGCAAAACCTGAAAGAGCATTACAATCTTGATGAGCCGTTGTCCATTCAATATTTTCTCTATTTAAAATCAGTTGTGACACTGGATTTCGGACCATCCATCAAACAGCCGGACGCTACCGTGAACGAGTTGCTGAGCCGGGGATTTCCGGTCTCATTTGAACTGGGAATGATTACAATCCTGGTTGCTGTCATTTCCGGGATTATTCTCGGGATCATGGCTGCGCTCAGGCATAACGGGTTCATTGACTACTTTGCCATGAGTGTTGCTGTGCTGGGGATTTCCATTCCGAACTTTGTGCTGGCAACATTACTGATTCAGAAAATGGCGGTTGACTGGGAGATTCTCCCGGCAGCTACCTGGTCAAGCCCGGTGCATATGATTTTGCCGGTCATCGCCCTTGCCACAGGTCCAATGGCGATTATTGCACGGCTGACGAGGTCCACAATGCTGGAAGTCCTCACACAGGATTACATAAAGATGGCAAAAGCGAAAGGAATCTTTCCCTGGAAAATTGTCATTAAGCACGCATTGCGGAATGCACTCATGCCGGTTGTTACCATCATGGGAACATTGCTGGCCGGTATTTTGACCGGATCATTTGTGATAGAAAAAATCTTTGCCATTCCCGGCATGGGAAAATATTTTATCGAAAGCATTAATCAGCGGGATTACCCGGTTATCATGGGGACAACCGTTTTCTACAGCGCATTTTTGATTTTTTCCCTGTTTTTGGTTGATATCGTGTATGGAATACTCGATCCGCGGATTAAACTGCACAAAAAGGGAGGCAAATAATCTATGAAACTATCAGATGAAACAGCAAGCTCGTATTCTCCCGATAATGTGCCGGATGATTTATTCAAGTGGAAGGAAAAAGAACGGGGCGCAGCTGAAACTGTTGCACGGCCATCGCTTTCTTACTGGCAGGATGCGTGGAAGCGGCTCCGGAAAAATAAAATTGCCATGGCGGGACTGGTATTTCTGATTCTGCTTGCGATTATGGCAGTCATCGGTCCAATGGTCTCACCATTTTCGGTGAAAGAACAAAATTTACCGAATCAGTTTCAGCCGCCAAATGGTACACACTGGTTTGGAACCGATTCATTGGGACGCGATGTGTTTACAAGGACATGGTATGGTGCACGGATTTCCCTGTTTGTCGGTCTGATGGCGGCATTGATTGATTTTTTTGTCGGTGTTGTTTATGGCGGGGTTTCCGGTTATAAAGGCGGCCGCACGGATGATGTGATGATGCGGATTATCGAAATTCTTTACGGACTTCCATATCTGCTGGTCGTTATTATGCTGCTGGTTGTGATGGGACCGAGTCTTACCACGATTATAATTGCACTGACAGTAACCGGCTGGGTCGGGATGGCCCGGATTGTACGAGGGCAGGTGCTGCAAATTAAAAACTTTGAATTTGTGCTTGCATCGAAATCGTTTGGCACGAAAACATGGCGGATTATCCGGAAAAACCTGCTACCGAACACAATGGGTCCGATCATCGTGCAAATGACGCTGACAGTGCCATCAGCCATCTTTGCGGAAGCATTCCTCAGCTTTCTGGGTCTGGGAATTCAATCACCATATGCCAGCTGGGGCGTAATGGCCAACGATGCACTCGGCGCCATTTTATCCGGAAACTGGTGGACATTATTTTTCCCGGCGTTCTTCATTTCATTTACGATGTTTGCATTTAACGTATTAGGTGACGGGCTTCAGGATGCACTCGATCCGAAGCTGAGGAAGTAGGTGACAACATGGAAAAAATTTTGGAAGTAAACGATCTACACGTGACATTCACTACATACGGCGGGACCGTTAAAGCTGTCAGGGGGGTGAATTTTCATTTAAACAAAGGGGAAACACTGGCGATTGTCGGTGAGTCCGGCTGCGGCAAAAGCGTTACATCGAACGCGATTATGCGGCTGATTCCCGACCCGCCCGGTAAAATTTCCAATGGGACGATTCATTTTAACGGCGAGGATTTGACAAAGATTCCGGAAAAAGAAATGCGGGCCAAGCGCGGTGTTGATATTTCGATGATTTTTCAGGATCCGATGACCGCATTGAATCCGACGATCACAATCGAATCGCAGCTTGTTGAAGGGCTGCGGCAGCACCATCATGTATCACGCAAAGACGCACGGAAAAAGGCACTTGAGATGATGGATCTGGTAGGGATCCCCAATCCACGGGAGCGGCTCAAGCAATACCCGCACCAGTTCAGTGGCGGAATGCGTCAGCGGATTGTTATCGCGATTGCTTTGATATGCGAGCCGGAACTCCTGATTGCTGATGAACCAACAACTGCGCTTGATGTGACGATTCAGGCACAGATTCTTGAACTGTTTGATAAAATTCAGCGGCAAACCGGCGTCTCTATCATTCTAATCACACATGACCTTGGTGTTGTTGCGAAAATAGCCGACCGGATTGCTGTTATGTATGCGGGAAAAGTGATTGAAACCGGTACACGGCGGGAGATTTTTTACAACCCGGAACATCCGTATACAAAAGGGCTTTTGAAATCTGTCCCAAGACTCGATTTGCAGGAGGATAAACTGACCCCGATCGATGGGACACCACCGGATTTATTCTCACCTCCACAGGGATGTCCGTTTACAGCGCGATGTCCATTTGCAATGGAGGTGTGTGATAAAGTTTACCCCGCGATGACGGAGCTGAGTGATTCACACAAAGTGAACTGCTGGCTTCAGGATGAACGGGCTAAACAGCTTTTGGCTGAAACAGCCGTAAAATAATCTTGGAAAGGGGCAAATTGGTATGAAGAAAGGATTTTTATTATTTATTCTTGTACTGACAATTGCTGCGTTGTCTGCATGTACGACCGGCAGCGGCGGCAATGGGGATGATGGCGGCGAAAGCAGTAAGGACTCATCTGACAGCAGTGGTGAAAAAGTTTTATACATGAACAACGGGGAGGAACCGACATCCCTGAACCCGCCAGTCGGATTTGACTCTGTCTCCTGGAATGTTCTGAACAACCTGATGGAAGGATTAACCCGGCTGGGAAAAGACGACAAGCCGCATCCGGCCATGGCTGAAGACTGGGAGGTTTCGGACAATGGGAAAGTATACACGTTCCACCTTCGTGAAGATGCCAACTGGTCAAATGGTGATCCTGTAAGGGCACAGGACTTTGTCTATGCATGGAAACAGCTGCTGAATCCGAAAACTGGTTCACCTGCCGCGTTTCTCGGATATTTTATCAAAGGCGGCGAGGCGTATAACACTGGCGAGGGCTCAGCCGAAGATGTCATGGTAAAAGCCGTTGATGATAAAACATTGAAAGTCACACTGACGGCACCGACGAACTTCTTCCTGCATGTTGTCACAAATCCGGCATTTTTCCCAGTAAATGCCAAAGTGGCTAAAGAGAATCCGGATTGGTATACCGAAGCTGATTCGTTCGTGGCAAACGGACCGTTCAAATTGAAAAAGTGGGCGCATGAAAAAGAAATGGTAATGGTTAAGAACGATCAGTACTGGGATAAGGAAACAGTAAAGCTTGATAAAGTACACTGGGCAATGGTCAACAATCCGAATACCGAATATCAAATGTTCAAAAGTGATGAACTGGACATGACCAATATTCCATCTGATATGGCAGAACAGCTGATTGACGGTGATAATGTCGTAATCGAAAAACAGGCGGGATTATATTTTTACCGCTTTAACGTAAACAAAGAACCATTCCAGAATAAAAAAATCAGAAAGGCATTCGCACTGGCAATCAATCAGGAAAATATCGTAAACTATGTAACCAAAAATAAAGAGGAAGCCGCAAAAGCTTTCGTATCACCAGGATTTGAAGGGCCAAGTGGAAAAGACTTCCGGGAAGTGAACGGCGATCTTGTTAAATTTAACCCTGAAAAGGCGAAAAAACTGCTGGAACAGGGGATGAAGGAAGAAGGTTATGACAAACTTCCGAAAGTGACGCTTTCATACAATACGAGTGAAGGGCACAAGGCGATTGCCGTGGCGATGCAGGACATGTTCAGTGAAAACCTTGGTGTCAACGTCACATTGGAAAATACCGAATGGAACGTGTTCCTGGAAGCACAGAAAAACCTCAAGCATCAGCTGTCCCGAAGCTCATTCCTGTTTGACTATGCTGACCCGATTAACTTTCTGGAAAGCTTTACGACAGGACAGAGCATGAATCGTACAGGGTGGTCCAATAAGGAATATGACAAACTGATAGCACAGGCGAAAAAAGAAACAAACGAGGAAAAACGCTGGGAACTGATGTATGAAGCAGAAAAACTGCTTGCCGAAGAAATGCCGATCTTCCCGATTCATTACTATAATCAGGTGTTTATTTATAAAGACGACGTAACAGGCATCGTCCGCCACCCGGTCGGCTATCTTGAACTGAAGTGGGCAGATAAGAAGTAGTTTTCCTATTCGCAGGTCCATATTTTCCGTGCAACGGTTGAAGTTCATCCCCGTGCGGTTGATGTTCATGCCGTAGCGGTTGAAATTTCGCATTTGCGGTTGATGTTCATGCTTTAGCGGTTGATGTTCCACCACGAGCGGTCGATACTCAGCCATTCCTGGTTGATATCCGGACCTGAAGCCGTTCGATGTAAGCAGCAAATGGATAAGGACGACTATCAGTAAAAAAAGGAAAGAAGGAGCAATCTGAACGCTCCTTCTTCATCCATACATAACAGCTCATATGAGCATTTTCAACAGAAATAAGCAGAAAGAGGGGAAATTATGATCAGGCCACCACGGCTTAACAAGGGAGATACGATCGGGATAGTTGCACCGGCAAGCCCTATCGATACGGAGCGGCTGCAGCGGGCACTCTCTTTTTTTGAAAAAATGGGAATGCGTGTCAGGCTGGGCAGGCATCTTGAAAAAACACACGGCTATTTGGCCGGGACCGATGCGGAGCGGCTGGCGGATTTTCATGCAATGATTGCTGATACGCAGGTCAAAGCGATTATTTTTGCCCGCGGCGGGTATGGGACAGGGCGACTCGCCGGTGCACTTGATTATGATTTGATCCGGAACAACCCGAAAATTATTTGGGGATACAGTGATATTACGTATTTACATACGGCGATCAGGCAGGCGGCAAATCTTGTGACGTTTCACGGACCGATGGCTGTCTCGGACATTGCGGACGATGACTTTGATGCATACTCGGCCGGTTTGTTTCATCAGCTCCAAGAACCCTCATCCCTCTTCTATACGGAGTCTGTAGCCCCACTGCATGTTATATCTGATGGCGAAGTAACGGGCGAAATTGTCGGGGGTAACTTGTCGCTCCTGGTCAGTACACTTGGCACGCAGTACGAGATAGATACAGCAGGGAAAATTTTGCTGCTGGAAGATATCGGTGAAGCGCCATACCGGATTGATGGCATGCTGAATCAGCTCATGCTGGCCGGCAAACTTGAGCAGGCGACCGGAATCATTGTCGGTGATTTTGCCAAATGTGATCCGCCGGAAGAAAAGCCGTCACTGACATTGCAGCAGGTCTTCCATGAATATTTTGCTGATCATGAAGGTCCGGTTGTGTCCGGGTTCAAGATTGGCCATTGTATGCCGAATTTTTCACTGCCATTCGGAGTGCCTGCCACGTTATCCGCGACAAAAAAATCCCTGGTCATTGAACCGGGTGTCGAGTAACACGGAAAGGAGGAAACACGTATGCATATCCGGCAAGTTGAAACATTTCATGCGTCTATTCCGCTGAACAGTCCTTTTAAAACAGCATTAAGGACGGTGACGGTGGCTGAAACGGTTGTCGTAAAAATAACCTGTGACAACGGAATCATCGGCTGGGGAGAAGCGCCGCCGACACATGTGATCACCGGGGACAGCATGGCAAGTATCACGTATGCCATCAACAATATTTTTAAACCGCTGTTAGTCGGCGAGGCGATTCTTCATTATGAGCTGTTGTTTGAAAAAATCGATGCGAGCGTAATCGGCAATACGAGCGCCAAAGCAGCAATAGACATGGCGGTATATGATTGTATCGCCCAGCATGCATCGATGCCATTGGTGCAATTTCTCGGCGGGTATACCGATCAGGTCGAAACGGATTACACGGTCAGTGTAAACAGCGCCGAGGAAATGGCGGATGACGCGCAGCAGTATTTGGGTGATGGCTTTTCTGTTTTGAAAGTAAAAGTCGGTAAAGATACGATTGATCATGACATGAAACGGATCCAGGCGATTCGGAAGCGTATCGGATCAAGAGCGAAAATCAGGCTTGATGCCAATCAGGGGTGGCAGGCAAAAGAAGCTGTTCGCGCGATCCGCAAAATGGAGGAGCTTGACCTTAATATAGAACTGATTGAGCAGCCGGTTCACAAAGATGATTTTGAAGGGCTGAAATATGTGACGGACAATACCGCCACACCAATTATGGCCGATGAAAGTGTATTTTCACCGGACGATGCCAAACGGCTGCTGGAAATGCACGCGGCTGACTTAATCAATATAAAGTTGATGAAGGCAGGCGGGATCCATCACGCCATGAAAATGGCCAAACTTGCCGCTGTTTATGGTGTGACGTGCATGGTTGGCAGCATGATTGAAACGAAAATCGGCATCACCGCAGCAGCACATTTTGCAGCGAGTCAGCCGAATATCCGCTACTGTGACTTTGATGCACCATTAATGCTTGCGGGCGATTTGATTGAAGGCGGAATTACATATAACGGGAGTAAAATTTCACTTGGAGCTAAAGCTGGACTGGGGATCGAAACGGTCAACCCTGAATTTTTGGCAGATAAATTACTGCATAAGTACAATTAAGGTCGTCACCTAAAGGCTTGGTAACTTTAAAAAAGCAAAGGGGGATCAACAATGTCTAAACAAACGTTTGAACAACAGGCAGATGAAATGTGGGTGACTGCGGTCCAGGTTGCGACTGTATGGACAATGCCGGAATCAGCGCGTTCCATTGACCATCCGGGCCTCACCAATCCGACCGATATCGATCAATGGATGGATGTGCTGACCTTTGATAAGCGGGTGGCATTGTGTGATGAAAACCGGGTGCAATCACAGCTGTTGTACGGGGAATCCGTTATCATCACCGAAACGAAGGATGACTGGGCACACGTTGTCATTCCATCACAGCCGTCCAAAAAAGATCAGCAAGGCTATCCCGGCTGGGTGCCATTGAATCAGTTGAAAAAAGTGAGTAAAACGGAATGGGAGCAGGATAAAACGGCTGCTGTCCTATCTAAATTTGCCTGGCTTGAATCAGCGAATGGCAAACCAGTCATCAAACTCAGTTTCATGACGATGCTTCCGGTTATCCGTGAACAGGGAGAAAAGCTGGAAGTTGCCACCCCGGACGGCCCGCTTTATCTCCCGCGGCAGCACGCGGAAGTTTTTTCAACAGCAGATGGCATCAAACAGCAGCCCGGCCACAAACTGCTCCAAGCGGGCGAACGCTATATTGGACTTGATTATTTCTGGGGAGGCATGAGCGCATTCGGTTATGATTGCTCAGGCTTCACGTATGCGATGCACAAAGCAAACGGCTACCAGATTCCCCGGGATGCGGATGACCAGCTGGCAGCGGGCATGCATGTTGCAACGGATGACATTGAGCCTGGGGACCTGTTGTTTTTTGCCTATGATGAAGGAAAAGGCAGTCTGCACCATGTCGGGTTTTATTATGGCAATGGAAAAATGCTGCACTCCCCGCAGACCGGAAAAGGAATCGAATTAACCGAACTGCATGGTACGATTTATGAAAAAGAGCTTTGCGGTGCAGCTAGATACTGGCAGCAGACGGAGGGGAAATAATCATGAATGAGAAAATACTGGAAGTCAATACGCTCCGAAAATATTTTGATATGGGAAAAGGGACAAAGCTGCAGGCGGTAAATGATGTGACATTCCACATCAATAAAGGCGAAACATTTGGCCTTGTCGGTGAGTCAGGGTGCGGTAAATCGACAATCGGCCGGACCATCATGGGATTGTATGATAAAACGTCCGGGAATGTGTTGTATGATGGCAACGATGTCCATGCCATGAGCGAGAAAGAACGGTTCGGTTTTTACCGCAATATGCAAATGGTGTTTCAGGATCCTTATGCATCATTGAATCCGCGCTCGACTGTACGGGAAGTTATCGGTGAACCGATGGAAGTTCACGGCATGTTTAAAAATAAACGGGAGCAAATGGACCGGATTTATATGCTGTTGGAGGAAGTCGGCATGAACCGGGATCATGCAAACCGCTACCCGCACGAATTCAGCGGCGGGCAGCGGCAGCGGATCGGCATCGCCCGGGCCCTGGCACTTGATCCCGACTTCATTATCGCTGACGAACCGATTTCCGCGCTGGATGTGTCGGTGCAGGCACAGGTTGTCAATCTATTAAAAGAACTTCAGGAGGATAAAGGGCTGACATTTTTGTTTATCGCCCATGACCTGTCCATGGTGAAACAGATTTCCGACCGGATTGGTGTGATGTACCTCGGCAACATGGTAGAATTGACGAAAAGTGAAGCACTCTACAATAATCCATTGCATCCATATACGCAGGCGCTGCTGTCGGCAATTCCGATTCCTGATCCGGATATGGAAGACAGCAGGGAGCGGATTATTTTGCATGGTGAACTGCCGAGCCCGATTAATCCGCCAAGCGGCTGTGTGTTCCGGACACGATGCCCGATGGCGATGGATATATGTTCGGTGCAAAAACCGGAATGGCAGGAAATCGAACAGGATCATTACGTTGCCTGCCACCTTTACAATAAAGAAGCACCAGAACGCGAATCCGTATTAACGAAGCAGCAATAAGCTCATCGTTTTTCTTTCTCCGGTATGGTACGCGCAATCCGGACAATTGCTGAATGGGTGGTTGCATTTTTCCTATTCTATTGTTCTATTTTTCCCGATTTCGGTATATGTTTGATAGTAGGGATGCTAGAAATTATTCCGGTACGACATACCATAAGGGAGGCTGCCAATGAAGCACAAGAATATTCCAGATCATTGGAGAAAGAAGAAAAAGAAAAAGCATCATAACCTTTTACCTTTTAAGCAAAAAAACAACTATCTGAACGATCGCACTGCACCATGGAAAATACAGGGGATCCTTTTTTTCGCGACCATGGTTACCATTATCCTTATCATTCCGACCCTGATTGTTCTTCCATATGTAGCGGATAATGAACAGCATAATGCGGACGAAGCTGAATCGGATCAGGTGGACATTTCATTGGGTGATTCGCCATTTTCCGTAGCGGTCATGCGGGCAAGTTCCGAGAAAGTGGAAGATGTGCCACTTGAAACGTATGTTGCACGGGTTGTCGCATCGGAAATGCCGGCAGAATTTGAACTGGAAGCACTGAAGGCGCAGTCATTGGCTGCCCGAACATTCATTGTCAATCACATGGTCAGTCAGGATTCGTCCGGAAAATCGGATGTGACGGACACTGTCAGTGATCAGGTATATCACAGTAAACAGGAATTGCGTGACTTGCTCGAGGATGATTTTGAGTGGAAAATGGAGAAGGTAAAGAAAGCTGTCAAAGCAACGAAAGGCGAAATCCTGACTTATAATGATGCACCGATAACCGCATCATTCTTTTCAACAAGTAACGGATATACCGAGAACTCCGAGGATTATTGGGAAAATAAAGTGCCCTATTTGCGCAGTGTGAAAAGTCCCTGGGATAAGGGGTCACCTAAATTTCTTGATCAGGAAATTTTCACAATCGCCAAAGTGGAAGACGTGCTTGGTGTAAAACTTCCAAACTCCGGAGATATCAATATGGAAATTTCCCGGACGGAAGGAAAGCGAGTCGGCCAGCTGACAATTGCTGGTAAAAAGATTTCCGGAAGAAAAGTCCGTCAGAAGTTGGAACTGCAATCGAGTGACTTTACGATTGAACAGAAGAACGACCACCTGATTTTTACGACGCAAGGGTTTGGCCATGGTGTCGGGATGAGCCAGTACGGTGCAAACGGCATGGCAAAACAGGGCAAAACGTATAAACAAATCGTCAAGCACTACTACCAGGGCGTTGAAATCAGTTCGATCAACCAAACCGCACCAACGCTTGTGGCAAAATAATATGGATGTTGCGGTTTTCATGATATATTCCCCCGGGATGTAATGTCGTCCCGGGGGTGTTTTTAGGTTTTTTTCTGGAGATTTTGTTGTTACACAGTATTTATAATATGCGTAAAAATTTCACTTTTTTGTTACTCTCCAGCGCCGCAGCCCGTCTACACTTCGCTTTCCGGGGGCGGCTGGTGAGCCTCTCCGTGCTGACGCACTACGAGTCTCGCCTAGGCCTTAGCTCCCCCAGGAGTCTTCGTGTAGACGGGCTGCTAATAATATGTATTTAATAAAAACAACAAATAATTGTAATATTTAAAAGAACATCACAGAGAAGGAAATACATTTTACCAGCCCGGGTGAGCGGAGGGCAATGACTCCTGCGGGAACAGCACTTTTTCGAAGACCCCGCAGAGTGGTTTTCTCAAGGGGGCTGAGGCCGTGCCCGCGGAAAGCATCTGCCCGAAGCGATCCCGGGCGGTAGGGCGGGATGTAAATTATAGATAACGTTGAACTATTAAAAGTTGACAATATTTCTGAAAAGAGTCTTTCATTTTTGGGAACCCGGCAACTAGCAAACTACGCATCTCTGATGAGAAATTTCCATATAACGGCTTACTTTTCCCATGATTTCGGAAAAAATGCATGTTTTGCAACAATTTTTTTCACAAGATGTATAGATTTTCCTTTTTCTGCTCAGAATGGTTGTTGAGGTGATGAGATATGAAAGAGGAAAACAACGGTACTCCAAAAAATAAGTGGAGTCGCATTTTCAAGAAGAAGTGGTTCTTCCCGGCAGTATATTTAACGGTTGCTGCAGTTTTGCTGGCGTTTGTAGTATGGTATCAGAATCTGGAGAATCAGATGCCTGACATGGCTGAAGACCAGAAATCTACTGACTTCTACAATCCAGCCGAAAATCAAAATGAGGCACAACCCGTTATGGAGCAGCAGGAAGTCATCAAAAAGCCTGTTGTAAATCAGGATCAAGCAGAAATCGTAACTAAATTTTATGATTACAACGCAGATACGAAGGCCCAAAAAAGTGCACTGGTCCTGTACAACAATCGGTATTACCAGAGCAAAGGCATTAACATTAAGGCAGCAGAGGGCAAATCATTTGACGTCCTGGCCTCTTTAAGCGGAACAGTGAAGGAAGTCGAAAAAGATCCGCTGCTTGGACAAGTCGTTACATTGCAGCATGAAAACAAAGTCGTAACTCACTATGCAAGCCTTGGCGATGTCAGCGTAAAAGCAGGTGACAAAGTCAAGCAGGGTGACGTTATTGGAAAGGCCGGCGAAAACAGATTCGGTCAGGAGTTTGGAACCCACGTTCATTTTGAAATCAGAAAAAATGGCGAAGCGGTTAATCCGGAAAAATTCTTTAATCAGCCGGTAAGTAAACTGAATAAGGCTGCAGCGAAAGATTCCTCAAGCGAAAAGGCTGAAGAAAACGATGCTGCAACGGAAGAAAAGAACGCTGGTGAAACAGAAGACGGATCGAAAGACAGCGCTGAAAACAGTGAAAACAGCGATGGCACGAAAGATGACAATGCTGGAAGTGAAGATGCTGACGGTACAAAAGAAGATAGTTCCGACAGTGACAAGAACACCGGTGATTCGTCTGATAAGAATCAGGAAGATGCCAATAACGGTGCAGAAGACAATAATGCCACCGAAAACGACGCATCCGAATCATCTGCTTCATCTGCAAGTGCATAGGTTTTAAACGTGTGACCCTGGTATAGGATTATTACCAGGGTTATTTTTTTGGCCATAGGTGCAACGAAGGTTGTCACCGAAAGGCTTGGTGACAACAAAGTTTTCTAATCAGATTCCAATCAGCCTGCATGTAACGAAGCATTAGCCGGGAGAAGGGATTCTATGAAGATAAAGACTGGAATCCCTTCGTTTTTTTTAGGTAAAACTCGAAAATTGTCGAACGATTGTTGTGGATTTTGTGAAAATATATGGTATTATAATAGATAATAACTGAATTTGTTAAATATTGCAGAATTTTGTAGGAAAAAAGTCCTAAAATCCTAACATTCGGTTTTCCGGAAGAGGTGGCGCATCCATGTATTCTTTCAACATAAATATGCTGGCTGATTCGATAAATTCTTTGTCAACTAATAAAAAATTAACAATGGATCAGCTTGACCTTATCCTCTCACAGGAATATGACACCGAGACAGCAAGTACATTGATGCGCAAGCTGTGTCTGCAGTCAACTTCGGATGATGTCAGCAAGAAGGGCATGGAATTTTTGTACATGCATGGATTTTTTGAAGATCTGCAACGACTGATTGACAAAAACAAAGAGTCATCGAACGAATCGAATCAGAAATGGGCGGCCGTTTATCAGATTACGATTGACCGTAAATTGAGGCGGTACCCACCTGACGTACTGTTAAACTATGCCGAAAATTTTAAGACAGACGAGCCTGAACTGAAATGCATCATCGAATTCATCAAGATAATTATTTACTATGGGCTGAATCAATTCGGCAAACTGGGAAATTTTCTTGAAAAGCAGCAGGATTTATTCAAGCAGATTGATGACAGATTTCTGTTGTCCTTGTTCAACCAGCGCCTGAATCAAAACCTGTTCGGATATTATTTGGTCCGCAACGAAGTAATCATTGCCCGGAAGCACGCATTCCGTGTGCTGAATCAGACGACAAACCCCAAGACGAAAGTAAATATACACACAACACTGGGATTATCCTACATCTATGATACCTACTTCCAGGGGATATTCCACCTGTCAGAAGCAATAAAGATTACCAAAAAACATCATCTGGACACCTCCAGAAAGATTATTGAACAGCACAATATTCCGTTTTTATCGGCACACTTCAAGAAAGTCGACGGCATAGCATCACCAGATAAAAGCGAACAGGCACATATCGAAATCGCAAAGGGCAATTACGAAAAGGCTCAGGCCATTCTGAGTGAAATCGACATCGACAGTCCATTTAAAAAGTATTATCTCGGACTGGCAAATCAGGATCGAAATATTTTACTGCAATCCTACAACCATTTTATTGAAAAGCGCAGCGATTATTTTTTCAGCAGGCTGCCATTGAATGCACTGAAAGATCTCAGATGAACATGTGAAAAAAGGGCATAGCCATGGCCCTTTATATATAATAGGGTTTAGCTTTTCCAAAATTAAATAAAAACCGGAGAGGAGGAGATCCTGAAATGAAAAAATTAGTAGCTATTCTTGTAATCACTGGTATGGTATTAATGGGTGGAACAGCTGTATCAGCAGCACCAGCTGACGGCGGACCTATGTTAGATCCGGTGTTAGGCGATATGGACTAACATGAAATGCGCATAATTTTTTTCATTACAAGAGAGAAGAAATTACCGTAAAGAAATCTTCCTGGAAAAGTAAACCCTATTCCTCTATTTTATTCGAAGTGTTGCAACCTGTTTTGCAGCATTTTTAATTTGCAAAATTTGCAGCAGAATTTTTTCAGTACAGCTGCCCAAATCCCCCGATCTGAAAATACTGCCTGTCTTCATTTTCCAAAGATGCAATTTTAATCATATTCCCTCCTGCAGTGTAATAAAATGTTACAAACCAAGCATTCAGAAAAGTCTGAGGTGAAAGCATGTGTAGCTTTCCATCCATTTCAACCTTTTTCCATATACATATAAAATATAATAGCCGATTGCAATCCGCATACCAGTTATGGCTGCACAGCATGACGTGAAAGCAGATAAGTGAGCAGCACACTTTTATGTATCACCTTGTCTCAAACCACACCTCGGAAATATCCAACACAGGGAGGCGAATGGTGTGCACGATTACATCAAGGAAAGGACTATCAGGATAGGTGAATATGTCGTGGAGACGAGGAAAACCGTCCGTCTGATAGCGAAAGAATTTGGTGTTTCCAAAAGCACAGTCCACAAAGATTTAACAGAACGTTTGCCGGAAATAAACCCCAAACTATATAACAAAGTAAAAGATATACTTGATTACCACAAATCAATCCGCCATCTCCGCGGTGGTGAGGCAACCCGTAAAAAATACCGCATCACAACAACCACACCCGGCGAAGAAACGAAAGCAAAACCAGTGGGATAATCGGATGTCGAAATATGTATGAACACCTCTAGTCCGATGCCGAAAAAATGCAGTCGGATGAGCACCCCGCGTCGTTATGGCGGCGCTGTCATCAGCAGCATCAATACGTTCATAAAAGAAAGGAGGCCACAGACAGCAGTGATGTAAACTTAAAGGAGGTGGTATCCCGACAGAAGCAGGAGCAAACCGTACATCCGAGAACCAAAAACCCAGCCACCTGTGCTGGGTTTTTGGCGTGGAGCGATGGAGTACGGAATCTTTGAGCGGGCAACAACCGCACGGGGCAGAGACTCAGTAGTAGGAGTGGAACATCCGCTGCTGGGAGGTGAATATCAACGCCTGGGGCGAAACGTCAACCATTTGGAGTGGAACATCAACCGCACGAGGCGAAACATCAACCGCACAGGGTGAAACATCGACCGCAAAAGCGGGACATCAACCGTACAGGGCAAAACATCGACCGTAAAAGCAAAGCATCCTGCACCCGGAAAAGAACTCTTCCTTTATGAAAATGGACACTGCCAATTTAATAGGGAAAGTCACCATGAAGTGATTGTACTCTTGATTCAGGAATTGACAACTTCTGGGGATATTCTGCCAATGAAGGAGCAAAGTATTTCCTAGCGCTATTATTACCTGTATGCTTTAAATTCATGGAGTTCAGAATTCGGTAGGCGACTCTCGGGGATTCAAGCTGCAGGAATTCTCTGCACTCCCTGTTTGTCAAAGTGTCACCAAACAGCAGAAAATAATCAAGTATTCTTCGTACGTGTGCATCGGCATCGGTATGATTACATTTTGGACATCGCCATTCCCCATGATTATTAGAAACCATTTGGCTGAAATCACATTTTGTACAAGGAATTCCCGTCCTGAAATCTGATTTGTTAAGTCCGTGTAATTTTAATATATCTGATCGAAGGGGTGTATCTTTCTTTAAAAGGTTGTTACCAAGTTGATGCATCATGGAGGGTGGCATTGCCTCATTTGGATATAATTCCAACAGCCTGTTCAAATGGATGTGCAGACTTTCGTTATGAATAAAATTCTTATAAACTGCGGGATCCTTAGTGATATTATTAATTATTGTGGTGGGATAGGCTACTACGACAAGTGTTTCTACCGGTATTCCAAATAATCCATACTCCCCCAGTAATTCCTGTAAATGACTTTTTTGAGCCTCGGCTTGCAAAATGGGATCTTTATGAGCAGTCAATTTGCCGTTTACTTCCTGCGTCAATTGTTTTTGCTTGGAGTCATAATGGAGAGTACCTCTATTATTTTTAATTTCTAAAATGATGATGAGTTTCTTTGTAAGAAGAAGTGTGTCAATTTGAAAGTGAAATGAGGAAATTGGAAGACGAATTCCCTTTATAGTGATGCAATTTTTCATCGGATATGTGGAGAGTTTATAGTCTACATTCCTTTCGCCATCATAGCCTGCCTTGCTTCTCCTGTATTTTGAAATGATAAAACTGTCAACTCTGCTCCCTTGCAGCGACCTGAGTAAAGCTTCGTAACTCAGAAGATCGTATGATTTTAATCGAATATTGCTGTTCAGTGAAATCACTCCCTAATTTTAGCTTTTATCTTTATGTATTCATTTCGACAAAACTTCCCATTTTCCTCTTTTTTCTTATAAAAATTTGCAGGTTAGATGTCGCATCAATCACTGGGAGGAGAACATCAACCGCACGCGGGGAAGCATCGACCGCAAAAGCGGAACATCAACCGCACAGGGCGAAACATCGACCGCAAGCGACGGAACATCAACCGCAAGCGGCGAAACATCAACCGCACAAGGCAGAACATCAACCGCAAAAGCGAAACATCAACCGCACAAGGCAGAACATCAACCGCAAAAGCGAAACATCAACCGCAAGCGGCGGAACATCAACCGCACAAGGCAAAACATCAACCGCAAAAGCGAAACATCAACCGCAAGCGGCGGAACATCAACCGCACAAGGCAAAACATCGACCGCAAAAGCGAAACATCAACCGCAAGCGGCGAAACATCAACCGCACAAGGCAGAACATCAACCGCAAAAGCGAAACATCAACCGCAAGCGGCAAAACATCAACCGCAAAAGCAGAACATCAAAGCATTCCTGAATCCTGAGAAATTTTCCCTCTATATTTTTCATTTTGTGAAGTTATATGTTGAATTTTGTGGTAAAATATAATATTAGTAGCAATATGTGCTCGTATAGAGTGACGCGAGAAAGTTATTTGAGCAGGGAGGATCTGAGTTAATGTTTTCGAGGGACATTGGAATTGACCTTGGAACTGCCAATGTGTTGATTCACGTAAAGGGTAAAGGAATTGTTTTGAATGAACCGTCTGTTGTCGCTATGGATAAAACGACCGGCCGGGTGCTTGAGGTCGGGGAGTCGGCGCGCAGAATGGTGGGCCGGACACCAGGGAATATTGAAGCCATTCGCCCATTGAAAAATGGTGTGATTGCTGACTTTGATGTGACAGAAGCGATGCTCAAGCATTTTATAAATAAAATAAATGTCCGCGGATTTTTGTCGAAACCGAGAATGCTGATTTGCTGTCCGACCAATATTACAAAGGTTGAACAGAAAGCAATAAAGGAAGCCGCGGAAAAATCTGGCGGCAAGCGGGTCTATCTTGAAGAAGAGCCGAAAGTGGCTGCGATTGGCGCTGGGATGGAAATTTTCCAGCCGAGCGGAAACATGGTTGTTGATATTGGCGGTGGAACAACAGATGTAGCGGTTCTGTCGATGGGGGACATTGTGACAGCGGAGTCAATCAAGATGGCCGGGGATAAATTTGATGTGGAGATTCTTCAGTACATTAAGAAAAAGTACAAGCTGCTTATCGGCGAACGTACTGCTGAGGATATTAAAGTCAATGTAGGGACGGTCTTCCAGGGATCACGCAAGGAAGAATTGGACATTCGCGGACGTGATATGGTTTCCGGGTTGCCGCGTACGATTACCGTTTACTCAGCTGAAATAGAAGAAGCACTCCGCGAACCGGCTTCACTGATTACGCAGGGAGCCAAAACCGTATTGGAACGCACACCACCGGAATTATCCGCTGATATTATTGACCGCGGGGTTATTTTAACAGGCGGCGGCGCGCTGATTCATGGCATTGACCAGCTGCTGGCTGAGGAATTGAAGGTGCCGGTGTTCATGTCGGATGAGCCGATGCATTGCGTTGCACGCGGCACAGGCATTATGCTTGAGAACATCGATAAAGTTGACCGTAAAAAAATTGTTTAACTGAAATTTACTATAGGTATTCCGGGCAGGTTCATCTTTTAAGGGGGTGTCTCCCTTAAAAGGTGGAGTGGCATTATTTCCCCGGGAAAAGACGGACATGATTATAATACAATGTTCGTATCCATTTAATGCACAAACGAGTTGAGAATGGAGCGCATCAACCACATCAGCATGAAGTAAGTAAGGAGTTTGGAACCATGTCAACAAAATTGACCGAAAAACCTGCGGAGAAAAAGCAGAATAAACAGGCTGCCGAACAGGAAAAAGAATTGAATCAGCAGCAGGAAGCAGATACAGCAACTAAAGAACAGCAGGAAGTGGATAAAGCAACCCGCAAAGAACAGAAAAGAAGGCGCAAAGTAGAAAAACGGAACAACCGTAAACCAAGACGACGGATTTTTCCGATTTGGCTGCGCATTATTATAATACTCGTTCTTTGTGTCCTGGCTTTATTACTCGGGGCAATGGTTGGCTATGGAATTGTCGGGGACGGCGCTCCAGGTGATGCACTTGAACTGGAAACGTGGCAGCACATTGTTGATATTGTTTTGAAAAAAGAACAATAAGGATAAGCATGCCCACTCGTCTGGACATGCTTTTTTGCCTTTTTGGACAAATTTGGGCCAGCCATGGTTCCATTTGAAAAAATCTTGCCGGAGAAGGAGAGGAAACTGATGGACATTCAGGAGATTAAAAATACCATTCCACACCGCTATCCGTTTTTACTTGTTGACAAAGTGACAGACATGGAAGAGGGAAAACACATAACGGCAATCAAGAATGTGACCGCGAACGAGCCGTTTTTTCAAGGGCATTTTCCCAATTATCCGGTCATGCCTGGAGTTTTGATTGTGGAAGCACTGGCCCAGGCCGGCGCAATTGCCGTCCTTGGAATTAAGGAAAATCAAGGTAAAATCGGCTTTCTCGCCGGCCTTGATAAATGCCGCTTCAAGCATCAGGTGAAACCGGGTGATCAGCTTGAGCTGAATGTTGAAATCACCCGCATCAAAGGATCAATCGGCAAGGGAAAAGGTACGGCAACTGTCAACGGGAAAGTCGCCTGTGAAGCGGAAATTACATTCGCCATCCAATAGATACGTCATTTAAAAATATTCCTCCTGAAAACAGTATTACATTTCCAATTATGGATAAGCTATAGGCGATAGTGAACATCCAAGGAGGGATAACGATGAACAGGAAAATGCTCATCAAACTTGGTATACCAGTATTGGCACTGACGCTGGCAACCGGGTGTGCGAATGACGATAATCAGGATCCTGCACCGGACGATGAGGCCCCGTTGAACCAGGAAGATAATAATGGGGATCAAAATAATATGGAAAACGATCAGAATAATAATGACATGAATCAGGATCAGGATGGCGATATGAATCAAAATGGCACTGATGATGACGCTGACGACATTAACGGTGGCGATAATGATGGCAATATGGACGATGGCACAAAAGATGACAACGATAATAATCAGTAGTTCGCTATCATTAAAAGGTCTCCTGATCAGCAGGGGGCCTTAAATTTTTTGCACATTTTACGAACGTTTGTTTGCATATTCTTAAAAGTTGTGATAACATAAGAATCAGAAAAGCGTCTTAGTAAGTCTTCATATAACACAAAGGAAGTGTTGATATGGTACTGGCTGAACAAGTTAACGCGAAACCTTCTGAATACACTGCACTAATTCATGTGAAAGAAAACCCGACCGATTACCGTAAATCGAATGAGGATTCAAAAGGAAACGCCAAAACGAGGCTGCTCAAACGTATACCACTGGCAAAATTAATGGATTTAAAAGTGGATTATGCTTTTAAACAACTATTTGGTAACGAAAAGAATAAGGAGATTACGGTTGTCTTTTTGAACGCCATACTACAAAAAACCGGTCGCAACAAAATCAAGGATATTTCATTTGGAAATACAGATTTAGCGAATGAATATGCTGATGATAAAGCGTCCAGACTGGATTTGCTGGTTGTTACCGATGCTGGTGAATGGATTGACGTGGAAATACAGTTTGCGAATAAATATGACATGGTGAAACGCTCCCTTTACTATTGGTCCAAAACGTATCAGCAGCCACTTGAAAAAAGCATGCTATACAGCCAATTGCGTCCCGTAATCGCGATTAATATTTTAAATTTTGACCTTTTCAGTGAAACGAAAAATTTCCATACCACTTTTCATTTACATGAAGACGTGGAAAAGTTTAAGTTAACGGAAGTCATGGAGTTCCATTTTATTGAGATGAGTAAGTTAATTTTGGATTGGAAAAGTGATAAACTGAATCCAAGAGATGATATTCTGGCAAGATGGTTGTTGATGCTGGGAATGGTTGATCGCAGGACTGGAAAAGGCTATGAAGATATTTATTCGGAATTGGAGGAGATTTCCATGGACGATGAATTTTTGCGTAATGCTTTTCAAAACTGGGAAGAGTTAAGTATGACGCAGGAGCAGCGTATCGCATATGAGGGCCGGTTTAGGCGGCTTATGGATGAAGAAGTCTTCCGCCGCAAAATGGAAATAAAGCAACAGGAAATTGAACAATCAGAGCGAAGGCTGGCGCAATCAAGGCAGGAGTTCGATCAATTAAAGCACGAGGTGGAAGATTCGCAGCAGAATTTGAAGCAGAGAAAGCGGGACCTGGAACAATCCAAGCAGAATCTGGAGCAGAGAAAGCAAGGCCTGGAGCAATCCAAGCAGAATCTGGAGCAGAGAAAGCAAGGCCTGGAGCAATCCAAGCAGAGTCTAGAGCAAACAAGACAGGGCCTGGAACAATCCAAGCAAAATTTGGAGCAGAGAAAGCGGGACTTGGAAGAATCGCAACAGAATCTGGAGCAAACAAGGCATGACCTGAATCAATCCAAACAGAACCTGGAACAGTCCAAACAGGAAATGGACCAACGGGAAAAAATGATTGAACAACGCGACACTAAGTTAAGACAAAAGGAAGCAGCGGTTGAACAGAGAATGAATGAGATTGCTCGTAATCTTCTATCCAGAGGCATGAATGTTAAAGCTGTTGCAGAATCCACTGGTTTGTCAGAAGATATCGTTAAAGAAATCAAACAAGGATTATAAAGCCTGACAAATATGTACGGCACCATTGTCATGGGGTTGTACATATTTGCCGGTGAATATCTTTAAAAAGCACGTCCGAAATATGTATTGAAAAAATTTGGAAAAAAGTAATAGCTTATTCGCGGGAAACCTAGTACAATAGTCTTATAACATACTGGGAGGAAGGCATATGACAGCAGCAGACATGTCGCCCGTGTATTTCATTACACAAAAGACCAAGGCAATCCTGAACTTAGAAAACTCAAGCTATTACCGGTCACTAATTCTCGACTACCAGGGGGAACAGCATTCGCGTTATAAGCCGGAGCAAGTTATTGACCATAGTTGTTTACTTGATTTTTCGTCCCTTGATGGGCGCCGCAAGTCGATTCAAAGCATGTTGAAAATACATAGTAAAGTTCCGATTCCGGTTATTCCGAATAAGGGAATTTTTATGCTCCCGACCGCTTCTGTAAAAAATAAGGACTGTGTATGGCTTTCCTACTACCAGATTGAACGCTACGAACAACAAGGTGACCAGACATATGTTGAGTTCATGGATGGAACAGGGTTATATGTGAATGTGTCGGAAAAATCCTTCGATATGCAGTTTAAACGGACGGGTGAAGTGATTGCCAGAATGAGCCGCTCTGTCTTTTTTGAAAAAGGCATCTTTCCGTGGAATTCATGAGAAAACAGAATCGCCTGTTCATTTGGCACTGGGGCTGGACACGGCTTCAATACAAATTCAGGAAAAACTTCCGAATGCCGGGAGTTTTTTTATAAGGTAAAACCGACTGAATAAGAAAAACTTCGGCGGGAATGGTCCCCCCTCAAGCTCCTGAGGAATGTTAATTTTTTAAATGAAACCGAATGCAATGGAAATCGTACTACAGATGAAAACCACCCATTGATAATGTATCATGGAAGAATCGGGTTAATAAACAGGGAAGAGGAGTTCAGCGATGCGAAAAATGCTTTTATTGATAACTTTAGCGGTGTTGGTCTGCGTGCTTGCTGCATGCAATCAAGACAATCAGACAAGTGGGGAAAAAGAAGAAAAGGTGATACCGGTCGAGACGGAAAAGGCAGTTAAGGACGACCTGGTTGTAAAAAAAGATATTTACGGCCGCACTGCGCCGGCAAGCACTGCGCCGGTCATGGTGCAAACGCCCGGCGAAATCATCGAACTGGAAGTAAAAAACGGCGATAAGGTTGAGACGGATGACCTGATTGCAACGATCGACACAGCAAGAGGAAGTCAGCATATTTATGCTTCCACGGATGGTGAGATTGCCAAATTGAATGCCAGTGAAGGCTCCATGGTCTCAACCTCCGAACCGCTCGCGGTCATCGCTGATATGAGTGCGATGGAGTTGACGTTTACCGTAACGTCCGGGACGCAGGATCTTTTCAGTGAGGGAGATACATATACAGCTATTATGAATGATAAAAAATACGACGCGGAAATAACGTCCATCAGCTCGATGCCGGATGATACAGGATTATATCCGGTAACCGCCTCAATTGAAAAAGAGGATAACGACATTCTCGCAGGTATGGTCTCGGTCATGCACGTACCGGAAAAAACAGTGAAAAACACGATCATTGTGCCGACTGAAGCCGTTATGACGGAAAGCGGGCAGTCTTTTGTCTACACCGTACAGGGTGGCAAGGCAGCCAAAGTTAATGTAACCATTCAGGAGACCCAGTCAGACAAAACAGCTGTCAAAGGAGATGTAAAAAAAGGGGATAAAGTGGTAACGAGCGGCCAATTAACCCTGACAGACGGCAGTAAAGTTGAGGCAGTGAAAGCGGGGAATCAATCGTGAAGCTTGTAAATACATCCGTTAAACGGCCGGTCGGCGTCATCATGATTGTCCTTGCAATCATTGCGCTGGGCGTTGTCTCGGTGCGCAACTTAACGATTGACCTGTTCCCGAAAATTGAACTGCCTGTTGCAGTTGTCGCAACCAACTACGGAGACGCCGCCCCGCAAGAAGTGGAAAATTTAATCAGTAAGCCGATTGAATCATCAGTCAGCTCTGTTGAGGGGATTGAAACGGTCCAGTCACAGTCACAGGCAGGATCGTCGCTTGTGATGATGATGTTCAACAACGGCGTCGACCTTGACCAGGCGATGATTGACGTGCGGGAGAGTATTGATCAGGTGAAAGGCATGCTCCCTGAAGAAGCGGGTGATCCGAGCGTTTTACGGTTCAGCCCAGATCAGATGCCGGTCATGTGGGTCGGACTTACCGGTGATGATGCGGCAACACTGACCCAGGTCGCCGAAGACCAGATCGTACCATTTTTTGAACGGCAAGGCGGCGTCGCTTCAGTCACAGTAGAAGGAGCAAAGGAACGCGAAATCCAGCTCATTCTTAATCAGGCTGAACTGAAACAGTATGGGGTCTCTGCACAGACAATCGTCCAGTCATTGAACAATTCCAATCAGTCAGCGTCAGCCGGAGTCGTTAAAAAAGGAAATAAAGACCTGCAGCTTCGTGTGACCGGCGAATTTGAGTCCGTTGACGCGATTAAACAAACGATTGTCCAAACCCCGTCCGGTGCAACAATTCATATTGATGATATTGCCCAGGTGAAGGATACATATAAAGAAGAATCCACCAAAACGCTGGTGAACAGTGAGCCGGCAATTGTCCTGTCGATTATGAAAAAAACGGATGCTAATACGGTGGAGGTTGCTGAAAATATCAATCAGGGCATGACCGAAATTGAAGGCGAAATACCGTCCGATGTTAATCTGAAAACAATCATCGATACATCCGAATTTGTCAAAATGTCGATTAACTCAGTGGTGCAAAATATTATCATCGGCGGGATTATTTCAATTTTCATTTTGCTGCTCTTTTTAAAAAGTATCCGGGCGACGATTGTTATCGGTTTATCCATTCCAATCGCGATTATCTCAACATTTGCGCTGATGTATTTTACCGGCGAAACATTGAATGTCTTGACACTTGGCGGTTTGGCGCTTGGAATCGGGATGATGGTCGACAGCTCGATTGTTATTTTGGAAAATATTTATTCATACCGGAAAAACGGCTATTCATTAGTTGAATCAGCGACAAAAGGTGCATCGGAACTCGCTCCGGCTGTAATTGCCTCTACAACAACAACACTGGTCGTGTTTTTGCCGATTGTGTATGTGGAAGGGATCGCATCTGACTTGTTCACACCACTGGCGTTGGCCGTTTCTTTTTCACTGATTGCGTCGCTTGTGGTCGCCGTCACACTGGTGCCGATGCTGTCGTCAAAATTGCTGTCAAAAGCAATGGAGGAAGACGGACGCCGCTACTGGTTTGACCGCTTGCTCGGGCGGGTCAACAATGGTTACCGCAGTGTGCTGAAATGGGTGCTCGGCCACCGGAAAACAACGGTCGGCGGGACAATTTTGGCGATTATTGCGAGCCTTGCGCTGACACCAATGATTGGTGCGGAGTTCATTCCGTCATCTGATCAGGGACAAATGGAAATCAGCGTCGAAGCTCCCCCGGGCAGTACGCTGGATTATACCAATCAGATTGTCGGACAAATTAATGACGAACTAAAAGAATATGAATCCGTTATCGAAACCAGCTATGTCTCGGTCGGGGGCGGCGGCTTCGGCATGATGGGATCCAGCTCCAACCAGGCAACATTCACGATGCAGCTGATTCCGTCAACGGAACGATCGAAAACAACGAAAGATATCGTGCAGGAAATTAATTCGGACATCGAGCATATTCCAGGGGCTGACATAACGGTAAGTGCCGTCAGCAGCGGAATGAGCACCGGCGATCCGATCCAGATTCAGCTGAACGGACCGGAGCATCAGGTGTTGCGCGAACTGGCGGGAACGATTGTCGATCGGATTTCCGAAGTGGATGGTGTATACAATCCGACATCGGCAGCCGAACAAGGGGTGCCGCAAATGACGATTGCCGTGAATGAGGAGAAAGCTGCGATGCATGGATTGACCCAGCAGCAGATTATCAGCCAGATTCAGCTGCAATTCACCGGCCAGGTTGCCACGAAATATCGGGAGGCCGGCCATGAAATGAACGTGACGATGATGTTTCCGGAAAATGAGCGCAGCACCATCAGTGACTTGCAGAATATGAAGATCACATCGCAAAATGGTGCATCCATTCCGCTCGAGTCAGTTGCTGCGTTTAAGCAGGTCGAGGGGCCGGTCGTATTGCTTCGGGAAAATCAGCAGCCGCAAATGAATGTGACCAGTGATGTGGTGGATCGTGACCTGGCAAGTGTTGTCACAGATATTGAAGCGGAACTCGAGGCGATGAACCTGCCCGAGGGATACAGCTATGAAATTGGCGGGCAGGCACAGGATATGGCCGAATCATTCACGGATTTGTCCATCGCCCTGATATTCTCCATATTCCTGGTTTACGCGGTAATGGCCGTTCAATTCGAAAACTTCCTGTTCCCGTTCATCATCATGTTTTCACTGCCGGCAACCGTTGTCGGGGTTATGACAGGATTATTTATCACGGATCTGCCGCTCAGCATCCCGGCATTTATCGGAATCATTATGCTCGCGGGGATTGTCGTGAACAACTCGATTGTGCTCGTTGACTATATTAATATATTGCGGCGAAAAGGCATGGACCGTTATGAAGCAATTCTCTCAGCTGGACCAAGCCGCCTGCGCCCAATTTTGATGACGACCTTAACAACGATTCTGGCGATGATCCCACTGGCACTTGCACTCGGGGAAGGCGCCGAAATGCAGCAGCCACTCGCCGTAACGATTATTTTCGGACTCGGCATCTCCAGCATTTTCACATTGCTGCTGATCCCGGTTGTCTACACATTGCTGGATGACCTGACCGGAAAAATCACCCGGCGTAAAAGAAAGGCGAAATAATGTTGTGAGGAATTGCTCCCTGCTGCAGCGGCGGGGAGCTTTTGCCTCTGTTTCAAGCCGCATTAGGGGAATTTTTTGTGTGAGGTGTGGAATCCAATCGGGGAAGCACCGAAATAGAGCGAACAGGGCGCGGAATCGAGCGAGAAGGCATCAATTCCAATCGAGCAGCACAGGATACCAATCAATAAAATCTCACATGCATACCATCAAAAAAATCCCTGCTCAATTCACGTGAGTATGCTAAGATAAATCTAAAGGTAGACTAAGGAGAAATCATCATGGTTCTGACACTATCACGAGTTTTGAAGTTTATAAGCGGTGGTGCTGAAGGATTTTTGGGGATTCCGGTAATCGGGGAAGCCTTCATTATCACGACCAACTTTGGTGCGCTGATCATCATGTTCATCCTGCATCTGATGACACTGCTAATTGCACGGAATGAAGGCGGAAGTGTGATCGGCAGTCTCATCGGCATGGCTGCATCGGTGGTCGGGTATTTCGATGCGTTTTTCGGGATGCTCCTGCATTTGGCGGCGGGGCTGACGCTTCTTTTCAATGCGTTTTTTCGGGAAAAATAATCCGGCAGTGCAGCACCTACATGCGGAATTTGACTTTTTTAAACAACTGGTTGGCGACTTCGGTAAACATCAGGCCAATCGCGATTCCGCCTGCCAGCAGCATGACTTTTGCTGAAAATTGCACGGCGGTAAAATAATCATTTTCCACAAAATAGCGCATTGCTTCGTATGCCACACCACCTGGCACGAGTGGGATGATGCCTGAGACATTAAACACGATGACAGGCATTTTGAACGTCTTGGAACAAACCTGGCTTAACACCCCCGCAAGGATTGCCCCATATATCGTTGCGGGTACATCATGCATCCCGCCCAGCGTAAGGAAATAGTACAGGATCCAGGCTGCCATTCCGACAAAACCGCATTGCACAAGCGCATTCCGCGGTGCATTGAACAGCACACCGAACCCGGCCGATGCGATAAAACTTGTTAGAAGATGTGCTAAAACCGTCATTGGTCATGCTCCTTTCTAGAACACAAAAATCACGGCGACCCCGGCACCGATTGCGAATGCAGTCAGTACAGCTTCCGTCCCCTTTGATAACCCTGCAACTAAATGGCCTGCCAGCAAATCGCGAACAGCGTTGGTAATATGGAGGCCCGGCACAAGAGGCATAACCGCACCAATAATAATCCGGTCAAGATTGGCGCCAAAGCCGATATGAATAAATATAAATGCCAAAATCCCAATCAGCACGGATGCCAGAAAGTCAGATACAAAACTGACAGGTATCAATCTGCTGAATCCGAGCATGGCCCCATACGAAACACCACCTGTAATGAAAGCCGGCAAAACATCCGGCCAAATACCACCGAACATAAACGAAAACGCTCCGCTGACAAATGCTGCAGCAATTATTTGCATCCAGGCGGGAAATGAAAAACTGGCGTTATCGATTTCCTGCAACTGTTTTAGTGCTTCATCAATCCCGACCTCGCCGGCTGTGATTTTTCTGGAAACGCTGTTCACCTCCGTAATCTTATGCAAGTCGGTTCCCCGGTTTGAAATCCGAATGAAATTGGTCACCCCGGCAAAGTCCGCCGAAAAGTTAATGCCTGTCGGTGTCGCGTAGCTCTGTGCATTTTCAAGACCATATGCATTCGCAATTCGGTTCATCGTATCCTCGACCCGATATGTTTCTGCACTGCTCTCCAGCATAATCTTACCCGCCAGCATAGAAACCTTTGCAATCAAAATATCATCCTTCACGCCCGACACCACCTTTCCTGTACATATTATAAGTCGAGCGGAGCGTTTTGGAAAGTCATCGTGCTCCGGTTTGAAAAATTCGCGAAAGGTTTTTACCCTGTTTGTTGTTTAGAAAACTTGATTGTCACCAAGCCTTTACGTGACAGCCTTAGTTACACCTATGCAGTAAGAAGTTTTATACTTATCTGTAAAAAAAAGACACCCGGGAAAGGGCGTCCTGCAAGGTTATTTTTCGTATAAAATCGTCTGCGCAATCCCAATAAAATATTCCGATTCATCAACGATATGGTTGATGACAACTTTAGCCGTCTGATTGTTGGCAGCCGCCTCACTTTCCGTTTTCACCTGCCTGCAAAACTGGATGAATGCCACACTTTCCTGCAAACAGAACGATACCAGATCAAGCACCTGCTGATACAGCGCCGGCGCAACTTTATTATTGCTCCTGATCACCGACTCGATAAACCGCTTGACATGCTGATGCGTCGTGTTCAGCACTTCTTCCCAATGCTTGAGCGCATCCACATATTCCTGCTCCAGATTCGGCATCAATTCCCGCATGACCACCGTATGTTCCGACTCCTGCATTTTCCAAAACTCCGCCTCATCCAGCACCCGAAGCGGCATTTGACTTCCATAATAATATTGCATCTACCCAGCCTCCTGATGTTAAAAATTATTTGTCCAATAAAATGTATGCTTATGCGCAGTGGTTCATGCTTGTTTATGAAAAGATGGCTGATGATGGGTGGAGGCTGGTTAATCTCCAGGTAAGCGGGCGGAACATCAACCGCAACCGGTGGAACATCAACCGCACAAGAGGGAACATCAACCGCAACCGGTGGAACATCAACCGCACAAGAGGGAACATCAACCGCAACCGGTGGAACATCAACCGCACAAGAGGGAACATCAACCGCAACCGGCGAAACATCAACCGCAAGCAGCAGAACATCAACCACTGCCAATAATAAATGATCATCCAACTGGTACAAACCATTGCAGGATCATATCACTCGTCAATGCCCCTCCCATAACCACCATACCAGGAGCTGCACCCTATCAGTAGCTCCCGTTTGAAAAACTGCCCTTTACATTCATCTATTAATGCATTACTATATAAGTGAGTAATCACTCACACACTGAAAATAAGGAGGTTTCACACATGTCAACCTTCATCGAAATGAACAACATCGCACACAGTTATAACAAAGAGACCGTTTTAAAAGATGTAAATCTCAACATTCCGGAAGGGCAGCTTTTTGGACTGCTTGGGCCATCCGGGTCAGGAAAAACAACGCTGGTAAAAATACTGATAGGCCTGCTGACGCCCACAAGCGGAACAACTCGGATTGACAATGAAAAAATGCCGTCATTCAGCCTCATGCAGCAAATCGGCTACATGGCACAGGCAGATGCGCTGTACAGTGAATTGACGGCACGGGAAAATCTGCATTTTTTTGCAAGCATTTACCGCATTCCAAAAAAACATCAGAAAGAGCGTGTGACAGAAGCGGCCAGGGTCGTCAATCTTACTGACCATCTGGATAAAACACTGGAGAAATTTTCAGGCGGGATGAAACGGCGCATGTCCCTTGCTGTAGCACTCCTGCACCAGCCGAAACTCCTCATTCTCGATGAACCGACAGTGGGAATTGATCCGGTTCTTCGGGCATCGATCTGGGAGGATCTCCGTGACATGCAGAAACAGGGGACAACGATTGTTATCACTACCCATGTGATGGACGAAGCGGAAAAATGCGACAATCTCGCTCTTCTACGCGATGGATACATCATTGCACATGGCAGTCCCGACGAATTGAAGGAAAAAAGCGATACGGAAACATTAGAAGAAGCGTTTTTGAAATTTGGGGGTGCAAACCATGCGAATACGGGCAATCGTTAAACGGATTATTCAGCAGTTTTTGCGTGACAAACGAAGCATTGCACTCATGATGGTAGCACCGTTGCTGGTCATGACGCTGCTTTGGCTTGTATTGGACACGGAACAGTATGAACCGGCCATCGCAGTCAACGGGGTTCCCGCTCAAATGCAGACAGTCATGGAAGATGCGGACGCTGCCATCACTGAAATGAGTGAATCTGAGGCGGAAGAGGCACTGGAAGATCGGGAAATCGATGCATACCTGAACTTCTCGGACAAAAAAGTAATCATGGAAGGGAGCCAGCCATCCGCGACATCCGCAGTTAACCAGGTAATCAGCCAGGCGGTTAAACAGCTGAATACAAAGGCACCTGACCTTGATGTGGAATTCATGCACGGTTCAGCCGACTTAAATCTGTTTGATAACACTGGCTCTGTTCTGATCGGGTTTTTCGTATTCTTTTTCGTGTTCATCATCGGCGGGGTGTCATTTCTGCGCGAACGTACGCAGGGGACACTGGAGCGGCTTTTGGCAACGCCACTCAAACGCTGGGAAATAGTCTTTGGCTACCTTATCGGGTTCGGCATTTTTATCATTATCCAATCAGCTATCGTTGCAGCATTTTCCATTTATGTGCTGGGCATCTACATGGCAGGTTCTTTTGCAGCGGTACTCGCGATCACACTGCTGCTCGCCATAACCGCGCTCAGTCTCGCAACCTTGCTGTCAGCATACGCGAAAAATGAATTTCAGATGTTTCAGTTCATTCCGGTTGTCATCATACCGCAAGTGTTTTTCAGCGGTGTCTTCCCGATCGAATCGATTGAATGGATTGAAGCGATTGGAAAAATCATGCCGCTGACTTATGGTGCCGACGCACTGAAGGCAATCATGATTCGTGGCGCAGAATTATCCGCAGTATTACCTCAAATCGGAGTGCTGGTCGGCTTTTCCATCGTTTTCATTTTGCTTAATATCGTTGCCCTGAAACAACATCGCACATTATAAAAACAGGAGGGGACACCATTGAACGACATGCTGGAACTATTACGCAATGAAAAAAATATGACCCCCAAACAGATTGAAATCATCCGGGCTGCCATCGAGCTAATTTCGGAAAAAGGTTATTACAACACGTCAACAAGTGAAATCGCCAAACGGGCCGGGGTGGCGGAGGGAACCATTTTCCGCCATTACAAAACGAAAAAAGAGCTGCTCGTTGAAATCGTCACACCGGTCATCACCAATTTTGCCGCACCAATGTTTGCCGAAAAATTTGTTGATCAGGTGTTCAGAACGGACTTTGCTCATTTTAAAGATTTGATGTACGTGTTTATCAAAAATCGTTTTGAATTTGCGCAGTCCAACATTCCGTTATTAAAAATTGTTATGCAGGAGCTTGCATTTCACCCGGAAATCCAGGACGCCTACAAAAAAGTGTTCAAAGAAAAAGTCTATCCGGCTTTTAACCAGACATTGGATTTTTATAAAGAAAAGGGCGAACTGCAAAACCTGCCCAACGAAACGATGATCCGCCTGATTGTCCCCACGATCATCGGCTTCATGATCACCCGCTTCATCCTTCAGCCGGACAAAGACTGGGACGATGAAGCAGAAATCAGGAAGCTCATTACGGTAATTATGGGAGGTGTCGGCAGTAAAGAATGAAGTTGCTGTCACTTGTCGAATCTTGACAAGTGACAGGCACCACCTGAATGCTGTCGGAAATTCTTCGCCCGCACAATCCTTCTTATCCTCTGCAATCAAACTTTAATTTGCCACCCATACCCTTTATTCGATATAATTTAAGGTAATGCATCAACAATGTTCGACAAGTATATATTTTAGGAGATAAATTATGCTTAATTATACTGACCTGGCGATTGCATTTGCTATTTCGCTTGTTGCAACGTTCCTGCTGACATATCTTGTAAGGAAGCTTGCCTTTAAACTAAAGGTGGTTGATTTTCCGAATCACCGTAAAATACATAAAAAAGTGACACCAAGGCTGGGAGGTCTGGCTACTTTTGTCGGGGTGTTTTTAGGGATGCTTTATTTGCAGCCGCATCATGAGCATCTTTTGGAAATTTCGCTTGGGGCCATTGTTATTATCATTACCGGTGCACTGGATGACCGGTATCAGATCAGGCCGGTCATTAAACTGGCAGGACAGCTGATTGCGGCGTCATTTCTGATTTCATCCGGGCTCATTATCGAAAACATTACGATCCCGATTATTGGCCTGGTTGACCTTGGTTTCTTTAGTGTGCTGATTACGATATTGTGGATCGTCGGCATCACCAACGCCATCAATTTAATTGACGGCCTGGACGGGCTTGCCACCGGGGTTACGACCATTGCCCTGATCAGCATGTTTGTGATGGCGCTGATCGATATGCAAAGCATGCTGGCCGCATATATGTGTATCGTCCTGATTGGCTCCAACCTGGGCTTTTTGTTCCACAATTTTTATCCCGCAAAAATTTACATGGGGGATACCGGCTCCAACTTTCTGGGTTATATGCTCGCCGTGGTGTCCATCCTCGGGTTGTTCAAAAATATTGCCTTGTTCAGTTTCATTATTCCGGTGATTGTGCTGGCGGTGCCAATCTTTGACACAGCATTTGCCATTATCCGGCGTGCCTATAACAAGGAGAATATTATGATGCCTGATAACAAGCATGTCCATTATCAGCTGCTTTCCAAAGGATTCAGCCACCGGAAAACGGTACTGATCATTTATGCGTTCAGCGCGCTTTTCGGTGCCATGGCAATTCTGTTTTCCAAAGCATCCCTTTTTACGGCCCTGGTCATCACATTCTTTGTACTGGCGCTGATTCACCTGCTTGCCGAAGTAAGCGGCATTGCCTGGGGTGGAAGGCGTCCGATTATTGATACGATACAACGCGGATTGAAACGAAAAGAAAAAAATTCCGGAAAGGAGAATGAAGATGGGGCGTATTAAAAAAGCGATCATACCCGCGGCGGGACTGGGCACACGGTTTCTTCCGGCAACAAAAGCAATGCCTAAGGAAATGCTGCCAATCGTCGACAGACCAACTATCGAATACATTGTGGAAGAGGCGATTGGATCAGGTATTGAAGACATTATTATTGTGACCGGTAAAGGAAAACGGGCGATTGAAGATCACTTTGATAAATCATTTGAGCTTGAAGAAAACCTGATCAAGAAGGAAAAATTCGACCTGCTGGAACGAATACAGGCGAGTGCCAAAATCGATATTCATTACATCAGACAAAAGGAACCAAAAGGACTTGGTCACGCAATTTGGTGTGCCCGGAAATTCATCGGAAACGAGCCATTCGCCGTGCTGCTTGGTGACGACATCATCCAAAACGATAAACCGGGCCTCAGCCAGCTTATGCAAGAATATGAAAACACAAGTTCAGCTGTCATCGGGGTAAAAAAAGTTCCTGAAAATGAAACACATCGTTATGGTATTATTGATCCGATGGAGAAGTTCGGCAAACTCCATCAGGTCAAAAGCTTTGTGGAAAAGCCGGAACAGGGAACAGCACCATCAGATCTCGCTATCATTGGCAGATATATCCTGACGCCGCAAATTTTTGACTTCCTGGACGACCAGAAAATTGGTGCAGGTGGTGAAATTCAGCTGACCGACGCCATTCAGGAACTCAATCGGATCCAACGTGTATTTGCATTGGAAATAGAAGGGAACCGGTATGACGTTGGTGAAAAACTCGGATTCATCGAAACGACCTTGGAAATAGCTTTAAAGCGGGATGATTTGCGGGAGCCGTTAATGCAATATTTGGAGGAGCTTTATGAAAGACTTTTAAAACAAAGAGAAAAGATATAAACACAACTTGTAAACAAGACACGGCAAATGCTTACGTCTTGTTTTTCTTTATTTGAAAGCAAATTTTAATCTCTAATGTATTTCACAGCCAATAACGCTGAATTATTAACGGTATCCCGGTGTACATTAGTAATAGAGCTTTTGTGAAAACTGCCGATTTTTGATATTTTAGAGTGGTTATATAAAAAAAGAAGGAGACGAAGCATGGAAGAACGACAGACACTGAAACAATCATTGAAGCCACATTGGGTATGGGCGATTGCGCTTGGATCCTCAATTGGCTGGGGCGCGTTCGTACAGCCGACAACCTGGATGGAAGGATCCGGTCCGCTTGGCGTCATCATTGGCTTCTGCATCGGCGCACTTCTTATGATGCTTATTGCTGTAAGTTACGGTTTTTTGATAAAAAGTTTTCCGGTTTCAGGCGGGGAATTTGCCTATGCATTTATAAGCCTGGGACGTACACATGCATTTATCTGCGGATGGTTCTTGACACTAGGCTACATATGTATCGTAGCACTGAACGCGTCTGCATTTTCACTCATGTTTAAATTTGTTTTCCCGCCGTTGATTGAAAACATGCATTTGTATCAGGTTGCCGGCTGGGATGTTTATTTTACGGAAATCCTCATTGCATCGGTCACATTGGCTATATTCGGATATTTTAATATTAAAGGGACAGGGCTTTCCGGTCAGATGCAGTTTGTATTCTGCACAATTATGGTGATTGGTGTAATAGCCATCACATTTATGGTCGGTATACAGCCAGGAGCAGGGCTCAATAATGTAGCACCGCTGTTCCCGACAGAAACAACTACATTTGCAGCGATCATTTCGATTGTTGCCATCGCACCATGGGCCTATGTCGGCTTTGATAACGTACCACAGGCCGCGGAAGAATTTCATTTCTCATCCAGAAAGGCATTTATGCTGATTATCCTGGCCATTTTCTTTGCAGCCCTGTTATACAGTCTGATGATCATTGCAACATCGATGATTGCTCCATGGCAGGATCTGATTGCCCAAAATGAAGTGTGGGGAACAGGAGCAGCCATTCAGGATCTGCTCGGAACGATGGGACTCGTTATTCTGATGGTGGCACTGACCATGGGCATCTTCACCGGACTAAACGGTTTTATTATTTCATCAAGCCGTTTAATGTTCGCTATGTCGCGTGCCAAAATATTGCCGGACGTATTTTCCAAATTGCACCCGAAACATAAGACCCCATACGTCGGCATTATTTTCACGGTTATTGTCGCAATGCTCGCACCGTGGTTTGGTCGCGAGGTGCTCGGCTGGGTCGTTGATATGTCATCCATCGGCGTAACGATTGCGTATTTCTATACGTGTTACACGGCATTTTCACTGTTCAAATGGTCCAAAGGCAGGGAGTTCAATCCCAAAAAACATGTTGTTGCACCATTGAAAAAAACAATTGCCGGGCTTGGCATGCTTGCAAGTATTACATTCCTGGGACTGCTGCTTATCCCCGGCTCACCAGCGGCACTAGGCATGGAATCCATGATTGCATTAATTGCCTGGATTGCACTCGGATTCATTTTTTACTTAACGAAACGAACCGAGTTTAACAAAATTCCAAAAGAAGAATTGAACTACCTCATTCTTGGGAATAAAAAAGTGGAAGCGAAGAATAGAGGCTAAGACAAAAAGACAAGCGTGGTTCACACCATGAAAATTGGTGAAGGATCACGCTTTTTTACGTATATCCAAATCTGAACACACCAATAATTGACTGCAAAAGAACTTTTCATTTATGGCGTTGTAGTATATATGAAATTATAGTAAAAAAAGTTTACATTACTGTTTCAGCATACATCTTTTAACAATGTGTTCCGAAGTATTTTGATAGTGCAAGTTAAAGTTGACTGTACAGTTGAACTATTTCATTTGGAGTGTATCAATTCTATGGTTTTTAGCTCGCCGGTATTTTTGTTTCTATTTCTTCCCATCATGCTGGTTACCTATTTTCTTATGCCGCGTGCCTTGAAAAATTACTTGCTGCTTGCCGGAAGCTTGTTCTTCTATGCATGGGGTGAACCGGTATTGGTTGTCATCATGCTGTTATCAATCGGCATGAATTACGTTTTTGGTCTGGCTGTCGATGCAAACCGGGGTTCATCTGTAAAACTGAAATGGGTCATGGCCGTGATGATTGTTGCCAACCTTGGTATTCTGGTAGTTTTTAAATATGCGCAGTTTCTGATTGGGAGCGTGAATACGCTATTGTCGATATCCATTGAAATTCCGGATATTCCACTGCCAATTGGCATCTCATTTTTTACATTTCAGTCGGTCAGTTATGTCATTGACGTTTATCGAAAAGATGGAGAAGCACAAAAAAATCCTTTTAATGTAGGGCTTTACATTTCACTTTTTCCACAGCTGATTGCCGGGCCGATTGTCCGCTATCAAACAATCGCAGCGCAAATAAAGGAACGGCAGGAAACGATTGCAGGATTTGCATACGGTATCCGGCGGTTCATTATTGGACTTGGAAAAAAGATCATCATTGCGGACAGCTGCGGACGCATTGCCGATCAGATATTTGCCCAAAACCCGGCTGATTTTTCCACGGGACTGGCCTGGATCGGCATCATTGCATATACATTTCAAATTTACTTTGATTTTTCAGGTTATTCCGATATGGCAATTGGCCTTGCAAGAATGTTTGGATTTAACCTGTTGGAGAACTTCAATTACCCATATATTTCAAAATCCATCGGTGAATTTTGGCGTCGCTGGAATATATCACTTGGGTCGTGGTTTCGCGATTATGTCTATATCCCGCTAGGAGGCAATCGAAAGGGGGAGGTCCACACCTACCTCAATTTGCTGATTGTCTGGACACTGACCGGGGTGTGGCATGGCGCAGACTGGACGTTTGTGTTATGGGGGACTTATAACGGATTATTTATTATGCTGGAAAAAGCATTTCTCGGGAAAATGTTAAAACGGTCCAACCGGGCGCTTGCACATATCTATGCAATGTTTGTTGTTGTTACAGGTTTTGTTTTCTTCCGTTCCAATTCATTCTCGTATGCTTTTTCCTATCTGGGGTCGATGTTCGGCTTTAACGGCAGTGGCAGCTGGGGGATGGATGCATCGTTTCAGTTGGCTGAAAACGGCGTCATCTTACTTATTGCACTCGTTGCTTCAACCTCATTGTTGAAAAAGATTTGTGCATGGGTGGAAAACAAGGCAAAACAATCAGGTAGAATCCGTGCTGCAGGATATCGGTTTATGGCAACCAGCAGTTATTCGCTTGTATTGGTTACGTCCGTCGTTTATATGATTTCCAACACATTTAACCCATTTATTTATTTCCGTTTTTAAGTGTGACAGCTGGAGGGTTTATTGATGAAGAAATACAAGTTTACAGACCTAGCCATGATTATTGTTTTCCTATTGTTTATCTTTTCGTTCGGAGCTGGAACGCTGATAAGCTCTGATAAGGATACATCTATGGTGGAAAACCGGAAACTTGAACAGCGGCCGGATTTGACGCTAAACAAGATGATATTCGGAGATTATTTTCAAAAATTTAATGACTATTTCAGCGACCAGTTCATGCTGCGAAATAAATGGATTCAGGCAAACTCCAAGATAGAAAAGAACGTATTAAGGAAAAGGGTTGTCAATGATATTTATGTAGCCAAGGACGGTTATCTGCTTGAACCAATAACCAAACAGAAAGTCTCCCCGAAGAAAGCGACAGGTGAGGTTAACTCATTTACCCGCAAGTTAAATCAAAAGGGTGTTGATGTTTACTTTGGATTGGTTCCCCACAAAACAATCATGATGCAGGATAAGCTGCCGGAATACTTGAAAAGCCGTGGTGATAAGATGTCGGATGCTGTGATGAAGGGCTTTTCGGATCGTGTTCATGCCATGGATCTCCGGTCAGCTGTCAAAAAGCATATGGATGAAGAGAATATGTACTTTTATACGGATCATCACTGGAAACCGAAAGCAGCGTATTATGCATACAAATCAATTATCAGCACCATGGACAAAAAACATCCGGAGATTGGACAGCCGATTCCAAAGAATAAGTTTACATGGAAAAACAGCAAAAAACCGTCTTTCGGAACGTATGCAAAGAAAACCGGGAAAGCGTATGTCGAAAACCCGGACAGAATCCCGGTTGTACAGCCGAAGTTCGAGGAAAAGCCATATACGATTTGCTCGAAAGGATCCTGTGACAAGGATTTCTATGTAAAAAAGTATCTCAAATCTGATAAAACATTTGCCCCGCGTTATAAAGCATACTTAGGGGGCAGTCTGCCGAAAGTTACGATTACGAATCCGAATCAGCAGGATAGACGTAAGTTATTAATATTAAAAGATTCCTATGCCCATCCAATGATTCAATTCCTTGCCCGGCATTTTAAAGAAATTCATATGCTTGATCAGCGGCATAATGATATCAATGTTTATAAGTATGTAAAGAAGCATAACATTGACGATGTTTTATTCATTCATAATGTGAATACATTTATTAATAAGCCTTCCGTTCGGGATTTCAAAGGCAAAAATTAAAACGTAAGCGTGGTGAACCAGGGCACCACGCTTATGTTATGATCTGGCTAGTCCCTGATCATATCCAATGTCACAGCACGCCCGCCCATTGATGCCCAGTTTTTCTCAAAAAGAACGCGATTATAATGTTCTTCCTGGCCAGTGTGCGGGTCATTAACAATAACATCCTCCTCATCAGCTCCGATAATCACAACCGCATGTTCAAACTGGTGCCACTTAATCACATTTCCATCCGCATCAGTCCATGTTTTACTATGAAATGTTTGCTTTTGTTCAAGCGTTGTCCAAGCCAAAACCGGCGTACCAGCCCGTACAATATCCAGCAGCGCAGCGAACGATTGCCCCGTTAAATCCACCGTCTTGCCGGGCATATACTTCTCAGCTGTCTGCAAAATCGGCCCCTCAAACACACCAAAACTGCCTTCATCCGAGTAGGGATCCCCGACAAACAGCAAATCAGGGTTCGCCCCCAGCCATTCACCGTTAACAAACCGTACTTCATCACCTTTTGGCAATGCATCCGCCACATCATATTTACTTAAGTTAACCCCCGCCCAGTTCAGCAGCATGGCCAGTGCTGTCGCCTCACAGCCGGTCGGCAATTCCGGGTATTGGTACAACGTTGGAACTCCATTGATTTTCATGATTGATTCCCCCTGATTAAAATGTAACACAGATAACTGATGGACATGAGAAAAGCAGCTAAATATAGACAAAAAACGTGGGAATAATTTACTTCTCGGCAAATTTTTTATATGATAGGGTTAAAATACTTTTATAGGAGGTGTGACGTGAATAAAAAGAAAGCAAAGGCATGGGTTATAGTCGGCAACATTGTGGGAGTTATCGCCATCATATCCATTATTCTGTTACACAATTATAGTGACCGGCCATTTACAACCGATAATGAAGTGCTAAAAGCGGATAACCATGAAAAAATCGGACTAAAGAAAGACGTGGAAGCAAAAGCGAAGAATTCCAAAGAAAAAAATGAATCGGATAAGGACAAAAAGGATCAAGATAAACAAACAGATTCGGAAAATCAGGATGATGAGGAAGACACGGAGGAAGAGGATTCAACCGAAACAGACAGTGACGGTGATGGCCTTTCCGATGCCAAGGAAGAAGCAATTGTAACTAATCCCAACAGCTTTGACACGGATAGTGACGGGCTAGATGATGCAGAAGAACTGAATCGTGGTACTGATCCGAACTACAATGATTCCGACAGAGATGGCATAAGAGACGGAGATGAAGTGGAAAACGGGACAGACCCGTTGGAAGATGAGACTGTGTCGTATTCTTATTCGACTGAAGATAATACGAGTAGTGGTTCTTATGTGACGGAGAAAAATAATTCTTATGAAAAACCGGATAAGACCGTCAAGGAAGAGGAAAATAATCAACCTGAAAATGATAATAAAAAACAGGAAGATAAGCAGAAAGACACCAGTTCTGATGATAATAAGAATAAAGATAATCAGGACAAGGATAAGGATAAGGAGCAAAAATCCGACTCCAACTCCGATAATAAAGAAAATAATGAAACAGACAAGACCGATTCAGAGCAGGAATCAGACAGTGAATCAAATACGAAATAGAAAAGCTCCGATAAACATCGGAGCTTTTCGTTATAATTGGGTCTTCATAACAGCTTTTACTTGTGTATCCTCTGTAAATAAATTACTGACGAGATTTTCACTCGAATTTCCATTGGAATACTGGTTCCATGTGTCAGCAAATTGCCGTACTTGCTGCAGATCATATTTATCATTTCGAATAACATCAATAACTTCACGAGTTGTTTCCACAACCGGCCCGGGAACCATTTCTTCATAATCCTCCCAAAAACCGCGTGACTCCGCATATTCCTCTTGATCATACGCATAGAAAATCATCGGCTTTTGCAATAAGGCGAACTCGAATGGAATCGACGAATAGTCCGTGATTAAAATATCCGTTGCAACAAGTAAATGATTTATATTGGAATAACTCGATACATTTACAACAAAGCCCGGATATTTATTCTGGAAATTCCCATTCACTGCAGGGTGAAGCCGCAGCATTAAAATATATTCCCCTTTAAAGGCCCGATACATCTTATCAATATTTAAATGCAGTTCATTTACATTTAATTCATTGTCCCGATAAGTAGGAGCATATAAAATCACCTTTTTTCCCCGAATGGAGGGGTACTCCTCTTTAACTCGCTGTTTTGCCTGGCTCACAGCCCCCGTATCAAAAAAGAAATCCGTTCTCGGTATTCCGGATCTTAGTATACGATTGTTGCCGACAGCAAAACTCTCTCTGAAGATTGCCGCCATTTTTTCTGAACCGACCGCTACATGGTCAAACCGGTTGTAGACTCTTTTAAACCGGCTGTGAGCAAGCGAAGAACGGTTTTCGATGGATGGATCCTTCAGTGCAAACTGTTTAATTGCACCAGCCGCATGCCAGAGCTGAACACATTGGACATTCGATTTAAAGTTGGCAACGGCCAAAAAGGCAAAATAGTTGTCCACAATAACCTTTTGCGCTGTGGCAAGATGGTAAACAGAACGGAACCAGTCGAAAATGTTGGCTGTTTCAAAATCCATTGTCAGCCGTTCTGATCCAAAATCCGTTTTGCATTGAGAGGTCTTCAGGATAACAACCTGATCATCCGTCTGTCTTTCCAGTTCTTTCAGTGTAAACAAAAGATTATCCCCAAATGAAGCAACAAGAATAGTTTTCTTCTTTTGAGGAAATACTTTAAGGATGCTAAAGAAAATGTAAAAGACAGAAAGGTACAACGAAATAACAAATTCTCTAGCCATTGTTCGTCATATTTAGATCTTTTTTGATTTTGGTAGTTGAAATCCCAACAGTTCTTGGCAAGTAAACAACCTCACAATATTCTTTCAGGAAGTCAAATTTACCAGTCCAGTCATCTCCCATTACAAACACATCGATATCATGTTTTTGGACATCTTCCACTTTTTGTGCCCAATTACGTTCCGGGATTACTTCATCAACGTAGCGGATAGCTTCCAAAATTGCTTTGCGCTGTTCAAAGCTGTAGTATGCTTCTTTTCCTTTGATGGCATTGAATTCATCAGCTGAAATGGCAACAATCAAATAGTCGCCAAGCTCTTTGGCACGGCGCAGAATGTTGATATGACCAGTATGGAGCAAGTCGAATGTTCCGTACGTTATTACCTTTTTCATGTGAATAACCTCCGTGTATGATTGCGATTTATATTCATTATACTATAAATGCTTTACAATATCTTAACATATAATTATCAAATAATTATTTTATAACTACAAATCATTATACATTGAAAATGGGATAAAAAAAACAAGTAATTATTGTTATTATATTTCACTTTTACAACAAACATTAGATAATTTGTCACTTTTGTAAAAAAGATGTCAAATTCTGTTTTCAATACGTAAATTCGTTAGTATAATATTAAGATAGATTAATAGTATCATATTCTTAATAATCACATTACAAAAAATGATATCACATCACATCAATACTATTAGTCTAAAAGAATGGCATAAAGGAGTGATTTCACAAAAGGTTTTAAAAATTTATAATCAATATGGAGGTAGGAATGAAAAAACTCTCAATTCTATTAACTGTGTTGCTTATTTTTTCACTGCTGATACCAACTATCACATTTGCTGATGGATCAGAAAAAGAGGATGCAGTTAATATAAGTAAGACAGGGGAGCAGGCAGAGAAAAGTTTGTCACCAACCGTTAACGACAAAAAATCTAATGAGTTGGATGAAGAGACCGAGTCTTCTGAAGGAGATCGTGAAAACTCTAAAACTGTCAACGATTCTGAACCTGGTAAAGGTGAATCAGAAGACAAAGATGTAAACGAAAGTTCGGATAAGACAGTAAATGGAACTGAAAAAACTTCTGGTGATGAAAAGCAACAGGATTCTCTACATACTGATGATGATGAATTAAATTCCCAAATACGGGATCAAAAGTCAACATCAAATCAGAAGCAAAAAGATGGCAAGGTAGATGAAGAAAATCGTGTTAATTTGCAAAAAGATAAAAAAAGAGATGTGAAACTTCAACAGGATATTCAAGGAAAGAAGAAAGAAAAAGGTAATAAAAAAGATACTGAGGATAAGAAACAAGTGAAAAAAGAATCCTCTAAAGTTTCCACATTTAGCGCTCCTGCTATAAAAAAAACAGAAACTAGTAAACTTGGACAAATCTATAAACCCAATGTAAAAATTTATAAGGAATTGGGAGAATTAGATTCTGCGGTTAAAACAGGCTCGAATCGCACCAATAAAGTTTATTTCATCAAAAAGCAGGGAGAAGTAAACAATAGCCTGTATTATCTAATTAGTAACAAGCCGAGCAGCACAGAAGGTGTTGTAGGCTGGGTAAAGTCGTCAGACATTAAAACATACTCTCATGTAGGTGTTGATAGTAAATCAAAAACGTTCTACTTCAGGGACAAAAATAATATCAATATTTACGATAATGCATGGGGTGGAGTGAAAGACCGCTTATATCATGATGCTAACAACTTAAGAAATCAAAAGTTTGAGGTAAATCTTACTGAAAAGGTTGGTCAGGATAACATCTGGTATCGCGGAAGATTTAATGGAGCAACAAAAGACGTATGGGTCCATGAAAGTCATCTAACCATAGAAAATCCTGTTGTAATAGAAAATGTTAAAAAGACAAGCAGGCTTGGACAAATCTATGACTCTGAAGTAAATATATACAGGACATTAGGTGAGTCGGCTTCTGCAGTGAAAACAGGTTCAAGTCGTACCAATAAAGTTTATTTCATCAAAAAGCAGGGAGAAGTAAACAATAGCCTGTATTATCTAATTAGTAACAAGCCGAGCAGCACAGAAGGTGTTGTAGGCTGGGTAAAGTCGTCAGACATTAAAACATACTCTCATGTAGGTGTTGATAGTAAATCAAAAACGTTCTATTTCAGGGACAAGAATAATATCAATATTTACGATAATGCATGGGGTGGAGTGAAAGACCGCTTATATCATGATGCTGACAACTTAAGGAATCAAAAGTTTGAGGTAAATCTTACCGAAAAGGTTGGTCAGGATAACATCTGGTATCGCGGAAGATTTAATGGAGAAACAAAAGACGTATGGGTCCATGAAAGTCATCTAACCACAGAAAATCCTGTTGTAATAGAAAATGTTAAAAAGACAAGCAGGCTTGGACAGATCTATGACTCTGAAGTAAATATATACAGGACATTAGGTAAGTCGGCTTCTGCAATGAAAACAGGTTCAAGTCGTACCAATAAAGTTTATTTCATCAAGAAGCAGGGAGAAGTAAACAACAGCCTGTATTATCTAATTAGTAACAAGCCGAGCAGCACAGAAGGTGTTGTAGGCTGGGTGAAGTCTTCGGACATTAAAACATACTCTCATGCAGGTGTTGATAGTAAATCAAAAACGTTCTACTTCAAGGACAAGAATAACATCAATATTTACGACAATGCCTGGGGCGGGGTGAAAGACCGTTTATACCATGATGCGGATAATCTGAGAGGAAAAAAGCTTGAGGTAAATCTTACCGAAAAGGTTGGTCAGAATAACATCTGGTATCGCGGAAGGTTCAATGGAGCGACTAAAGATGTTTGGGTCCATGAAAGTCATCTGCTGAAATATAGGGAGCCAGTTGTGGAATATTCGAATTATGATATAACATTAAATGAGGCATTGAATATTCAAATGGGGATAGAAAATCCCCCACCACAGACTGACCTATACCGTAATGACCCAGCGTATATTCATAGTGATTATGTAACTGTTACTTCTTCTGCTATTATTAGTGGATCGGGGGTAAACATTAGGACATCCCCAGAGTTTGAAAATAATGTCGCATTTAACGTTGATTATGGAACCGAAATTACTATTAAGGATGAAGTAAAGGGTGACAGGTGGCAAGGCAGTACGAAGTGGTATAAGATTAAATATAAGAATCAAGGTTTGTTTGTACATGCTGATTTGGTGAATCCAAATAAACAGGTGGCAACCACAACAGCTGACTTGAATGTGCGGGCAATGGCAAAAATCCCTAGTCATATATATGGGGTACTTAATGAAGGGACAACCGTTACTATCATTGGAAATGATGGGGAATGGTACAAAATACCCTATCAAAAGTGGAGAAACGCGAAACGTGCAGATACTCGCAGATATTTAAACCCTAATAAATATGATATATTCCAACATTTGAACCTAGGGACAAGTACTAAAGCGACTGCATCAGAATTAAATGATTTTTTAAATGGAAAAGGTGTTTTGGAAGGAACAGGACAGGCTTTTATTAATGGTGGAGAAAAATACGCTGTAAATGAACTGTACCTGATATCCCATGCTTTACATGAAACTAACAACGGTGCATCAGATTTGGCTACAGGGACTAAAGTTGGTAAAGACAGAAATGGGAATGCAACAATGGTGACTTCCAAAAATAAAGACGATCTCACCAAGATTAGAACAGTTTATAACATGTTTGGAGTTGGCGCTAATGATGGTGCAGCCTTGGAGATGGGTTCCGAAAAAGCCTATAAAGAGGGTTGGTTCACCCCGGAAGCAGCAATCATTGGAGGCGCAAAGTTCATAGGAGAAGATTATATTCATAGTAAATATAATCAAAATACACTTTACAAAATGCGTTGGAATCCAATCGCTATGGATAACGGTGGATTTGCCCACCAGTACGCTACAGATATTGGCTGGGCGGTCAAACAGGTTGAAACCCTTAAAGCAATGTATGAATTTGTAAGTAATCCTTTACTGCAATTTGATATTGTTAATTATAGTTAACAATTTAAAAATCACCAAGCAAAATGGCTGCCCTTAACCGGGCAGCCATTTTATTCTTTCTTAAACTTTTCTGGTGTTACGAAGTCAGAGAAAAACCCGTCCACTCCTTTATCCAAGTATTTGTTCATTGTGTTAGTGCTGTTTAGGGTGTACATATATATTTTAATATTCTCTTTATTTAATTTGTCAATAAGCTTCTGTTTGGTTCTGCTTTTGGAAAGACTAACCGCGTCAATGCTATTCTTAAGGCAGAATTCTGTCAAAGAGTCTGGAGTGTATTTTTCACGACCAACAACGTACAATAAATCTTTAAAACCATGCTTTCGTATTGTCTTCACATCTTCTGTATAAAAAAATTGTGGAATAATTCTTTTTAAAGTGTTTTTATTTAATTTTTCAGTTGTTTCATTTATTTTCTTATAAAGCACTTTAGTATCCTCGGGAGATTCTACTTTTCCATCAAGTATTACATAAATATCCGGATACTCTTTCAATAATTCTAATACCATGTTGAAACTCATTGGCGTATATTTATTATAGTATGTACTATTCATGAACTCATTATATGTTGATGCTTCACTTAGGATTCCCAGTTCTTGTCCATAAGATTTATCCCATCCATGTCGAGCCACTAATTTATTGTCACTTGTAAGGGATAAATCAAACTCAAACAGTCTGAATCCATTTTTATAGCTATTTAAAAATGCCTCCTTACTATTGGTATATTTGTGATTGTTTATTCCGCCTCCCGCGTGCGCAATCAGTTGGTATTTCGTCCATGGATTTCCAGTTACTGACTCTTTACGACTTAGACAACCAACCAACAGTATAATTAATAAAAAAAGTATTACTAATCGTTTCAAAGGACCACCCCCAGTTATTACAAAAAACTAATAAAATATTAAGGTATAAACGCAACTACTTCAGGTGTTAGTCGGACACTGTAAGACAGTTCGGCTATTTTCCCAAAAACTCTACTTGTCGATTAGACATACGGATTTACAGTAGCTACTCTTCATTCACATTAAGTACCTTATTGTAAAACATTTCTAATGCACGATCGTTATATGCATTTATATCAAATTTTTTAACAGTTATTTTACCAGCCAGATAGTCATTCATAGCCCTTTTTAACCCCTCAATGCTGTTTTCACACAATTTGCCGTATCCACCCTCTAGTACTTCTTTGTTTGTTACTATATCAGTTGCAATGATAGTCTTACCCAGGGTTAAGGCTTCAAAAAGAACTAAGCCTTGACCTTCGTAGTTAGAGGGGAAGATAAAACAGTCAGAGCGCTTAAGGTATGGATATGGATTATCCTTATAACCAATCAAATGAACTGACTTTTGTAGATAAAGTTCATTAATGAGCGACAACAGCTTGGACTTTAGAGGCCCGTTTCCAAGTATTAGCAGTTGAGAGTTTTGGTTATCCTCTTGAACCTCTGCAAATGCACGAATTAATTTTTCCTGACCCTTTTCACCCGAAAGTCGACCGATTGTTATAAATACTGTAGTGTCTTTTGAAAATAACCCTTCGTCTGACTGATTCTCAAGAGGTAATGCGGATTTTTCTATGACACTTGTTGGGTTCTGTACATTTTCAATATAATCAAATTTTGATTTTGGTATACTGAAGGCTTTGCTTAAATTATGTTTATTCACTTCTGAAATAGATTTGGAAACAGAAATAATCTTATTATATTGCTTATAAAGTCTGAATATTTCTCGGATCTCCGGATACTTGTTTGTATGCTCATTATACATATCACTATGTGCGTATATCACATTCTTGCTATCTTGATGGGGAATGTTGGCCAATAAATTACTATAAAATAAAGAATAGCCGCTAAAATTAACAATATAATCAAATTTCACGCTGCCAAATAGGCGAAAGTATTCCCGCTGATATTCCACGATATTATTATGAATAATTTTATCCTTTGCATACTCTGTATTTTTCAAGTTCCTAATAAAGGTACCTTCATCACTCATGGTCATAGGCCCTTTTTTAGGTATTATATTAACATCGTCGTTTATTTTATTTAATAATTTCAGCCGTTCTGGATAATTAATAATTGAATCTGACAAAGTAACCGTTATGTCGTATTGTTTCTTGTCTATACTATTTACTAGACTAATAAATGCTGAAGTAATTCCATTTGGCTGAAAGCTACCCGCATAGAACAGTATTTTTTCCTTGGTAGTATCTTTATCGATGATGTCCACGGTAGTTTTATCAAATAAAAACCAATCAATTACCCGCTTAGACACATTACCATCATCCTTCATAACATATTTAGCTTTTGCTTCAAGATATTTATTAGTTGGTTGAAAGGATGTCAATAAAAGGTCTTGTACAGAGGCAATCATTTGATCGCTTGATTGAACAACTTCCCCAGGTAACTCCTTCAGATTTAAATATAAACCCCTTGTCTTTGTATATTCTTCATAGTCATATACATAGTGAATAATTGGTTTCCCGGTTACAAGAAAATCGAAGAATACACTGGAATAATCAGTTATGAGCACATCAGCAATTCCTAAAACTTCATTGATATCAAATTTGTTTGGGACTCCAATAATATTTGGTATCTTAATGTCCTGTAAAAGGTTTTCAGCAACTGGGTGTCCCTGAAAAATTACATTGACATCAAGATAACTGAGTTTTTTTAAGTCGCTTATCAACTTCTGAACATCGAACGTTTTCTTTGAAAGCTCACCACGCCAAGTAGGTGCATATAGAACTACTTTTTTGCCGTTGTTAATACCAAGTTTATCTTTTAATAAATTTGGATCTTTCATAGTTTTAAATGTTAAATCTATTCTTGGGTAACCGGTAATAGCTAACTCACCCGGATAAATTGATGCAACCTGATGCGGTATGAGCTGGTGTTCATATGTGTACAGATTAGGTACAAGCAAATGTGTAGCTTGTAAAAAATTACGTGTACCATTTACATAGTCCATTTTTGAAACTTTAACGTCATAGCCCAAGGTTTTCAACGGGGTTCCGTGCCAAGTGTTTAGATATCGTTGTCCATCTTTCAATATAAAGAAATAAGGAAATGCAGTGTCGTTAATTAATATGCTGGCTGTAGCTAAATATCTGTAATACATGTCTGTGTACCGAGTGATAAATAGAACGTTTGTCAAACTTTTATATTTATCTGGTACAATATCATAGTTATTTACGGTCCAGATAAATGTATAATCTTTGAACCTGTCATCTTCTAACATATACTTAAATATAGCTAGTGGATTTCCGGATACTCTGGTACCCGCCATACTTTCAAACAGTACTGTTTTTTCAGCTAGCTGCAGTTTTTCATAAAAAATATTGTAGCGCATTCTTCTTGGCATCTTATTGTTGCCGCTACGGTAAACATTGTTCACATAATCTACTATTAAATTGGCATCGTATAAGACATGTTCGTATTCCTTTGTATCACCGCTTTTATGCAATGCGTTCAGTAATTTTAGGTACCACTGATGATTATAATTACTACTCCGGGCAATTGCCTGTTTGTAGTAAACTACCGCATCTTTGAAGTTTCCGGTGGTTTCATAACACACAGCTATTCTAAAATGATATTTTGACCTTGTTTGATCCAAGCTTAAAGCTCTTTTATATGAAGAAATTGCTTTTTCTCTATCACCAAGTTTTTCATATAGCATTGCTAACCTGAACAATGGTTCTGCTTTTTCTATTTGATTGTATGACTTTATCGCCAAGTCGTATTGATTATATGAATGATGAAAAACTCCAATCCCTAATTGTTCACTATTATATTTTTTATCGTGCGCTATCGCCCTATCGTAAAAATACTGACTTTCTTTTAGATTACCCATTCGTTCAAACGATAACCCAGCCTTATAATGGACTTCTGAGAAAGTAATTATGGGTTCAATTTTGCGTTCCCACATATTGGATGCCTGTTGATAGGCTTCGGCAGCATCGGCAAACCTGTCTAATTCAAAATTTGTTTGACCCAATCGAATGTAGAATTTAGCTGTAGTGAAACCAAGTTCTTTCGCTATCATTAAACTTTCTTTGGCTTTATACCACTTTTTCTGAAGTACCAAGGCAACACCTAATATGTAATGTGTAGATGCTTTTTCTGGATTCAGTTCTATGGACTGGCGAAGATTGTCTTCAGATTCGACAAATCGTTTCAGCTGTATATTAATTTCCCCGCGCAAAGATAGATATTTAGCTTTATTATTTTTATTAGTTGTACCAAGTACGTAGTCAATAAGTTCGAGTGCTTGCAAGAATTTTTTTTCTTCGAATAGTTTTCGTGTATACTTGAAATAAATTAATTCATGGAAATCTGTGAATTCCTTATTACTATCATCATCTGTCTTAGTATTGATGGCGTTTTTAATTTGTTCTAGTGCCTGTTTGAATTTTTTATCATTGAACAATTTTTGAGCATACTTATAATAAATTTTTGCACGAAAATCCACGAACTTCCTGTTGTCATCTTCCTCTGTGCTAGCATCGATGGCGTTTTTAATTTGCTCAAGTGCTTGGTTGAACTTGTTTACCTTGTATAATACATAGCCATACTCGTAATATTGTGAAGGGTTTAAATCAAGATTGTTTGTCCCCAATGCCTTTGTGTAAAATATTTCTGCAACAGAATATTGTCCCTTATCCTTATATAGACGTCCAAATCCAATTAAAATTCTTTTTTTAAACTTGAAACTAACATTATCTTTTATTTTCTTTAATTTCATCTTTTGTGATTTACTTTCCATTTGCAAATTTAATACCTCTTTCTTGGGACCCTATTTTGCCATTTTATTTAAAATGTAAAAGCTAACTCAGATAGCCATATCGAAACATATTATATCTTAGTTTTTTTGATGTGGCTAATACTTCGCAAAATTTACTATAATATTTTTTCTTTGTTCTGTGATTTAAAAAAATGCTCTCCAAATACTCATGTAATACAATTAATTTAATCGGTTCAAGTGTTTTTTAACTACTTAATCATGCCTTTTCATTACTCCTCTCCTTCATATAGTATAAGCCTTTTGAATGTCAACTAATAAAGACTTAATTATTTCAATCAACGGTAACGTTATTTACTCTGTTAAAGCTATAATTTTTATTTTGTGATTCATCTATCTCTAGGATAAACTCTCAATAATTGTATACGACTTATTGTTACTATTAATTGTGATTACCAGTTTGTTTTGTTAGAATGTTGTTTCAATAATAACTCAGTTGTAATATCCAATGAAAAAGGAGTTTCGCATGCAATCATTATATTTACATATTGGCTTTCATAAAACGGCTACATCTTTTATGCAGCGGTCTATTTTTCCAAAGCTGAAACAAGTTAACTACATAAAAACAGGACAGATTAAGAAAGAACTCAGTAAGATTAGATATAGAAAAAAACTTTCCAATTTAGAAACTGAAAATCTGATGTATTATTTTAAAAGTTTTAATAATGGAAAGCCGATGTTGATGTCATTTGAAGGGTTGTCCGGGACACCATTGTCAGCTATCAAAAGGAAGCCACAATTGGGCATACTCAAAGACTTGCGCAGAATATTTCCTGAATCGGAGTTTGATGTCCATATTATTTTTGGAATTCGGGAACAGGTGGCATTATTAACCTCACTATATGTTCAATTTATTCACATGGGTGGTGTGATTGAACCAGAAGATTTCTTAAAAGATAGGCTTGTGAGAAATGGAGCAATTGATAATTTTCAATACCATCAATTTATACAGGAAGTGTACAATCTATTCGGAGAGGATCACACGTATATAATGATATATGAATATTTTAAGGAGAATTTTTCAGAGGAAATGCTAAAGATATTAAATTATATGGGTGAGTCAAAAGTTCCTAAGTACAAAAATGTCAGCCGAAATAAAAGTTATGGAACGAGCCAGTTGGCAATTGCAAAAAAATTAAATCGTTTATTTAAAAATCGTGCAAACCCAAATGGAATTATGCCATACTTCCATATTCCCAAATTCGGTAAAGTTTCACCAAGAAGGCTATTACAAAACGATTTAAGCTTTAGGTTACATTATAAACAATTTGAACTGACGGAAGATTTGCAAAACTCGTTGAAGAATCGGTACCTGGAAGGGAATAAAATTCTTGTAGATCGATATCTACCAAATCTCCCGATACAGTATTATAAATGATTAACTGTCCTCTCAATTAAAATAAACGGTGTTACACGCTGGGTAAAGTCCAAGGATATAATAACTTATCTTCTGATAGAAATATGAAAAGACTATGCGATAAAGCTCACATCCCTGGTCAGTGGGTATTAAGCTTTGGTGCCAGCGCATCAACTAAAAATCAACTAAAATAACAGCTGTTAAAGGTTTCTTGGAAATTTATCACCATCTATGGTAACATGAATTTTGATATTATTTCTCCATTATATTGTTATTAAATACAGATGCTTAACGGCATTTACAAATACTATGTACGTTATTTATTTTTTTGGAGGTTAGCAAATGCCACAAGTAAAGAAAGCGATTATACCCGCAGCAGGATTAGGAACAAGATTCCTTCCAGCCACAAAGGCAATGCCAAAAGAAATGTTGCCAATAGTGGACAGGCCGACAATTGAATATATTGTGGATGAAGCAATTGATTCAGGTATTGAAGACATTATTATAGTGACTGGCAAAGGGAAACGTGCAATTGAAGATCACTTTGATAATTCCTTTGAGCTTGAGGAGAATTTAGTACGGAAAGAAAAGTTTGAGCTGCTGGAAAAAATAAAAAGGACTGCTAAAATTGATATTCATTATATAAGACAAAAGGAACCAAAAGGACTTGGCCATGCTATTTGGTGTGCCCGTAAATTTATTGGTGATGAACCGTTTGCTGTCTTGCTTGGCGATGATATTATTCAAAGTAATCAACCCGGTCTAAGCCAACTTATTCAGCATTATGATAAGACAAACTCTTCTATTATTGGCGTGAAAAAAGTTCCTGAGACGGAAACACACCGATATGGCATAATTGATCCGTTGGAGAAATTTGATAAACTTCATCAGGTAAAAAGTTTTGTGGAGAAACCGGAGAAGGGAACTGCGCCTTCTGATCTTGCTATTATAGGTAGGTATATTTTAACACCAGAAGTTTTTGACTTTCTGGAGGATCAGAAGATTGGTGCAGGTGGTGAAATTCAATTAACAGACGCTATACAGGAATTGAATAAGATTCAACGTGTATTCGCACTTGAAATAAAAGGAAACCGCTACGATGTAGGGGAGCAGTTGGGATTCATTGAAACAACACTCGAAATCGCCTTAACAAGGGAGGATTTGCGCGAATCGTTAATAGAGTATCTGAATCAGCTTCATGAGAAACTTTCGAAACAAAAAGAGAATGTACGTCCTTAACAAAAACAAGATGTGTGCCCGTCACATCTTGTTTTTGTTTATAAAGAAGCTAAACTTAATCTCTCACTTATATTACTACGGATATCGAGCCATTAAATGAAAAATATTATTTTTAGAGGTGTGTTTGATACTTTATATTTTTTTGAAATTGGGCGTAAAAAGGAGACTCTCAGCATGGAAGAACGACATACGCTGAAAGATTACTAAGTCTACACTTGGGTATGGGCGATTTTGCCCGGATCCTTTGACCGGCTGAGGCACATTCATACGGCCGACAACTTGGATGGACGTCTCCGGACAATATAGGTTTGCTTTGGTGCACTTCTAATGATACTTATTGCTGAGAGTTGTGGCTTCCTGATCAAAAACTCACCGGTATCTTGGGAGTATGCATATGCATAAAATACACATGAATAAAATACATTGGCACTTTTGTAAAAACAGTGTCAATATTCAAAGTTAAGATACCAAATATAACAAAAGAAATAACCTGGGTAAATCATGCATACCCAGGTTATTTTACAAAGTCATGTACCTGTACTGGAAACCCTTCTATTCGTCCTTTAAATTCCTGTAATATTAAAGGGTTATTTTTTTGGTGGCATTCTTTTCAATTTTCCATGGTCATTTAAATAAGATTGGTACAGTTTTTCAACCCTATTATGAAACTCCCTGGATTGTAAATAATTATGGGAACGGGATCCCTCCAGGCAAAGCAAATAAAGGTCTTTTACATCTTGCGCCACGTCTACGCGTTTTTTGAAGTTCTCAACATTTGTTTTACTGTTGCTTGTCTGCAGGTTTGGATCAATAAACTCATCCAGATTTCTTTTCAATTTCATTTCATCCTTCGGCCACGGCAACTGCAGATTTTGGGAAATCTTGTGCATACAATTCAAACTGTCGTCAAAAAGCTCCTCATACTCAACGATAACTCGTTTACCACCGTTTGTGTTGCGTAGGGCAAGCAATGTACGTAATTGCCATTGCAGTTTTGCCCATGTTTCATCCCGGTTATAGGCTCTTTTGTAAGAGGATATTACATCTACGGGATTCCGAATGATGATTAAATAATGGGGTTCAATGTTGAGATCCTTCAAAATATCCTGCCACATCTCAAGGAATTCATTGTTACGTGGATCCTTCCACCCCCAGATTTCTTTATCAAGAAAATTTTCTTGAATATATTCCTTTAATTCTTGCTTATATGACTGGACTTTTTCACTGTGGTTCCAACCTTCGAAGAAAGGCCTCTTGCCGACATGGATACTTTTATGGGTTTGTACGATTTTTTTATTCTCAAAAAAGCCTTTCGGATTTGTGTTGTTCGTCTGAATGAAATCGGTGCCCAAATCAACACCGAGAAAGTCTATAGCCCGTGCCAGCACCGAAGTTCCGGAGCGTCCTGATCCCAACACTATAACCGCCTTATTTACCGGTTTCTTCTTTTTAATTGTTTTAATAACTCCGTAAATACAGGCAGTGATTCCGATTATCCATCCAATTATTTTCCATAAACTACTCTGTTTTTTGCGCACATTAATCATTCCTTTTATTAAATATCTGGCTAAAAAGATCAGTGAAAGGTTTCCTGTATATTGGATTTTTCAAATTTAAATTTTTGAAGGTTAATGTCTTAGTACAAAAAGCAATGTACGACATTAATCTGCTTTGTCTAATTCACGGAATAGATTCAGCCAGTTATCCGTATATTTTTCATAGCTAAATCGCTCAACGATTTCCACAGCACCTTCTGACAATTTAGCACGAACAGTGGGATCTTCCATAATCTTCACGATTTTGTCGGCAAGTGCTTTTTGATGACCTCTTGGAACGACGAAACCATCGATACCATTGCGAATAACATCCTTCGGGCCATACTTGAAATCATATGTTACTATTGGTGTTCCTGCTGCCATGGATTCATTAAAAACAAGAGGTGAACCTTCATAATCTGATGATAACACAGTGCATGCAGCACTTTGATATGTCGCAGTTGGGTCATTAGTGAACCCCATTAATTTTATGTTGCTCTCCATGTTGAGCTTATGAATCAGCTTTTTCAATTTTTTCTCTTCATCGCCAGATCCGTATATTTCCAGCCTTGCGTCAGGAATTTCCGCGACTACATGAGTAAAAGCACGGACTGCCTCATCCAAACGTTTCTGGGAATTATAACGGGACATCATTACCGCTAAATGTGGATTGACTTTAGTCGAAGATCGTTTCGCGTACGGACTTTTGGCCTCGTGGGGAATGACACGAAACCCACCAGAATTCCCAAACCGTTCTGTAATATCTTCTTTCTGCTCATGTGTAAGAAACACTACACGATCAAATTTATTATGATTATCCAGTAGAGTTTGCCAGCTACCTCGGATGTCTGAATCCTTTGTATAAGGTTTTTTGAAATGGTTATTATGCAGAATTGCAATTCTTTTTGCCTTTTCGGATGGAATGTTCAACAATATTTTATCAGTTGGCGAAAACCTTGAGTCGGACATTAGTGCAGGCTTTTTGATATTCGCAAGCTTCTGATTTACCCAGTAACTATATAGCTCAGTTAAATTAGCAAATTCCACAGGCTTTGGGTAAAAAAGCAGACAGCGACCAACTTGTTCCGAGTCTGGATTCACCCATGTTGTCAGAAAGCATTTACCACTGCGGCTGAAATAGCGATCTATCCGCGGTTTATTTTTTGTAAGATCATAATGACGAATTCTTACTAAGTAGCCTTTCTCATCATATTCTTCCCGACAAGTGCGATGGCGGCTTTCATTCATGTAATCGATAAAAGAAACCTGGCCGTTGGATTCAAATTTTTTATATTTGATGTACAGCCCGTCCTTATAGTAGCGATAAGCAGAACCATCATTAATTTCTACCAAACCTTTTTCTTTAACTTTTGGATTGGCAGCATACTTTGAATTAGGTTTTTCATTTTTGAATGGATTTAGGTCGGTAAAGCAATTTTTAACGGTGACCTTCTTGTTCAGTTGACCTAACTTTCGCAATTCATGTATGTTTCTTCTATGGACTCGTTGATAAAGAAGTGTCAATATTTGAACATCACCATAATGATTACTCAACATATTGGCTCTTCTCATGACTGCCTTTGTAAGGCCGCCTCTTTTCACATTAAGTGAATTAAATACAAAAACAGGAGAGTGTTTACGCACAGAAGTACCTCCTTCTAGTAATAATAATTAATTGTAGCTTTTTATAATAGTAAACCAAACTTTTTAAATACACAACTGTTGGATTGAATCATTTAAAAGAAAGCTAGTCCAGCTCTTCTGATTATCAGTGACACCTATTTCAAGATTGATACAGAGTAACTTTTCGCTTTTTTCCGAAAAGCGTTTATCGATTGGATAATTCTATCCGAATAATAAACGTTTTCTTTTTTGAATATGATATAGATTTTAGCATGCTTATTCAACTGATAATCCATTAAATGCTTTTTTAAAAAACGTCACCATGGAACTCAGTGTTTCCACTGGTAAAGAATGAATTTTCAGTTGAAATAATCAATACGGGGATAGTGTCTTACGTAAATTTCATTTTCATAAGCGCTGAATACATTGTGATTTTCTTTTAATGAATTTGGTTTTATCGTTGTAACCTACAGCTTTTTGTATTTGTTTGCATAGCTAGTGTACTATAAAATGCATCTAAATGTATATTTGTAAAATAAGTATAACGAATATATAATATGGAATAGACAATTTTCGCTATTGAGAGGAGTACACACTCAAAATGCCGGCAAATGAGCTAAGAAACAAAGTAATTACTAACATAGACGTTCACGGTCATGAATATACCATACATGTACCTTTCCGGAATGATTACCTCCCGAAAATGGAAGCATACTACTTTGCCTTAACACACAGTTACGGGGAGGAAGAAGTAGTAGTTCCATCAGTTATTGTATCTGAAGATGAGGAGTTTACACTATTTGAATTAAAATTTTCATTTAATGATAATATTGCCGATTTCACCGTGTATGAAATATGGGATTTATGTCTGTTCCGTAAAGCGGAGGAGGAAGAGGAGTATACCAAGGTAAGAATTAAAAGTAACTATGCCCCGTTAAGGTTCAATATGATTCTGCTCGAAGAAAAGGAAAAAATATTTTATCCGTTTACTTCGAGGAAGGGAAATGTTTCTTTTCGGATAAATGAATATACACTTTTCAGCAGTTTCGATAGTATTACCGTTGAAAATGAGACATTGAAATTCTCCGGGAACTATAATTTTGCGCCGTTGTTCCACGGATTGGGTTATCAGGTAAAAAGCTTGAATGTAATTGTAGTGAACAATCTGGATGATACAGAGATTAAACTGAACGTTGATGAAGAATTGCGAGAAGATCTTTATGAGCAATATAATGGTACAGAAATGCTAAGGCATGCCGGCTTTAAAGGTGAATTTCACTTTTCCGATTATATTATGTATGGATTGAAAAAATACTTTAAGTTTTATGTTGAACTAACTTATGAAAAAGATGGGGAAGAGTATACGATTCGCAGCACACGGGTTCGTGTTAACCATTATGCTAATCCGACAAAGAACAGAATCAAGAAAATTAACGGAAGCAAAGTGAGAATAAAAACGAAACCAACCAAAAAGTCAAAGTATTTTTCCTTACAAACTTCTGATTATAAATTGGTAAAAGAAATCTACAGAAAGCTGCGGTCATCATGGGTGAAAATAAGGCGAAGCGGTTCCCTGCAGAAAATGTATAAAGCTGCATTTATCCTACTCGGAAAACTGCCGGTCCGGAAAAACCTGGTCATGTTCGAAAGTTTCCTTGGCAAACAGTACAGTGACAGTCCGCGGGCTATCTACGAATACATGCTCGAACAAAATTTGCCTTATGATATGTACTGGAGTGTTGACCGCAGACATATGAAGTATTTTGAAGATAAGGATGTAAAATATGTCCGCCGTTTTTCACTAAAGTGGCTTGTGCTGATGGCAAGGGCAGGTTACTGGGTGACCAACAGCAGACTGCCTTTATGGATACCGAAGCCAAATCATACGGAATATGTCCAGACATGGCACGGGACACCATTAAAACGCCTGGCTGCTGATATGGATGAAGTGCACATGCCAGGAACAAATACGATTAAATACAAACAAAATTTCTTGAATGAAGCGAGCAAATGGGATTATCTCGTTTCCCCGAATGCCTACTCAACGGAAATTTTCCGTCGGGCATTTCAGTTTGATAAAAACATGATCGAGTCTGGATATCCACGGAATGACTTTTTGATCAATTCAAATGATGATGCGACCATATCAACGATTAAAGAATCGGCGGGACTTCCAGCTGATAAAAAGGTGATTCTCTATGCTCCTACGTGGAGGGATAATCAATTTTATGCGAAAGGGAAGTACCGTTTCAATCTGGAACTTGATTTGCAACAGATGAAAGAAGAACTTGGAGATGAATATGTCATTGCACTTCGTCTTCATTATCTGGTAGCAGAAAACCTTGACTTAAGCGGATTTGAGGATTTTGTTTACGACTTGTCCGCTCATGAGGATATCAGGGAATTATACCTGATTGCCGACATGCTGATTACCGATTACTCGTCTGTATTCTTTGATTACGCCAATTTAAAGCGTCCGATGATATTTTTCGTATATGACATTGACGATTATCGTGATAACCTGCGCGGCTTCTATTTTGATTTTGAGGAGAAGGCGCCTGGTCCATTAGTGAAAACAACGGATGAAGTGATTTCCGCGATTAAAGAAATTGATGTGAACGGCTATAAACCATCTCAAACGACTGAAACATTTTACAAACGGTTCTGTTATCTGGAAGATGGTCAGGCAAGCAAAAGGGCCGTGGAAGAAGTATTCGATAAATAATTTAGAGGGCTTGTGTTTACGATAAGCATGAGCCCTTTTTAATATTGTGTTTTGAGAACGTAAATTGTATAATTTAGTAATGCATGAATGTAATCAGCATGATTAAGAAATGATTGAAGGTTGAGAGGACAAGCATATGAATGCAGCGTTAACTGTTATTAAAGAGCAAGTCAAGCACTTTTATTTGATCAAAAGGCTTTCGATATATGAAATGAAAAACAGGAACCAGTCCAATTATCTGGGGATGGCCTGGGAATTGATTAATCCAGGTATTCAGATGTTGATTTATTGGTTTGTGTTCGGAGCCTTAAGGGATCGTGACGATGTCCATGTTGCACCGGGAGTTGAACCCAATTTCCTTTTTTGGCTTCTTGGTGGTTTTATTGTTTGGATTTTCTTTTTTAAATCGACAATTGATGGGTCAAAATCGATTTACAGCAGGTTAAAGCTATTGTCTAAAATGAATTTCCCAATGAGTATTATTCCAAATCTGGCAATATTTTCACGCTTTTATATACATTTAATGTTGCTCGGAATTGTAATCATTATCTTTCACTTTGCGGGCTATTTTGTGAATATATATTATTTACAGCTTATTTATTTTATGTTTGCATCGTATTGTTTTATATTTGCACTTTCACTGATTATATCAACACTTTCAACTATAATAAGGGATGTGCACATGTTTTTAAGCTCAACTCTGAGAATGGCATTGTATTTTTCGGGGGTTTTGTGGCCCTTCTCAATTCTGGACAGATTTCCTGACTTTGTGCCGGAATTGATGAAATTGAATCCTATTTACTACTTAATCAGTGGATACCGTGCTGCGTTATTTGGTACAGAATGGTATTTTATAACGAACTGGGAGTATACGTTGTTATTCTGGGCAGTGACCATCATATTATTTTTGATTGGTGCCAAAATACATGTCAAGTTCAGAAGACATTTTATTGACTTCTTATAAAAGGTTTGGAGATTAACATGGAAAATGAAAAAGCGATTATCGTAAATAACGTTTCAAAAAAATATAAACTATACAGCGGGACAAAAGAGCGCCTGTTGGATTTGATTACACCAAAACACTATGGTGAGGATTTTTATGCATTGAAAAATGTCAGTTTCGAAGCTGAAAAAGGTGATGTAATTGGATTTATTGGGATCAATGGTTCCGGAAAATCGACCCTGTCAAATATAGTTGCCGGAATTGTACCAGAAACGTCCGGATCCGTTCAGGTGAATGGGCATTCGGCATTAATTGCGGTTGCTGCAGGACTGAAAGGGGACCTGACAGGCAGGGATAATATTGAACTGAAATTGCTGATGCTCGGGTTTAACAAAAAAGAAATTGAAGAATTGGAACCGGGGATTATCGAGTTTTCCGAGCTGGAGAAATTTATCGACCAGCCGGTAAAATCCTATTCAAGCGGGATGAAGTCACGGCTAGGGTTTGCGATTTCCGTCAATGTGAACCCGGATGTCCTGATCATTGACGAAGCATTGTCAGTGGGGGACAAGGCATTTTCGGAAAAAAGTCTGGAAAAGATGATGGAATTCAAGGAAATGGGCAAAACGATGATTTTTGTCAGCCACTCGACTGGTCAAATGAAGCGTTTCTGTCAGAAGATCCTTTGGCTGGAGTATGGCATGGTGAAGGAATTTGGACCGGTGGAAGAAGTTATGCCGAAATATGAGGAATTCATTAAGAATTTCAAAAAGATGTCCAGGAAGAAACGACTTAAATATAAGAGAGACAGGTTGGCGGAGCAGGAGAGTAATCTAGCCGTAAGTTCTAAATAAAATTATTTTATGGGGAGTGTATTTTAATGAACATTCTTGTAACAGGTGGAACAGGGTATATTGGAAGCCATACAACAATTGAACTGCTGAACGCTGGCCATGATGTCATAATCGCCGATAATATGAGTAACAGTAACCAACTCGTGCTCGATCGAATTAAAGACATTACCAGTAATGAAGTAAAACTGTATGGTATAGATCTGTTGAATAAAAAGGAACTTGACCGGATATTTAAGGAAAATACCATTGATGCAGTGATTCACTTCGCCGGATATAAAGCTGTTGGTGAATCTGTGGAGAAACCGCTGAAATACTATAAAAACAATCTAATAAGTACGATTAACCTATGTGAAGTGATGGAAGAAAACAGTGTTTATAATTTAATTTTTAGTTCTTCCGCAACTGTGTATGGGAATCCAGATACAAATCCGATTCAGGAGTCATTCCCGACAGCCGCTCATAATCCATATGGACGAACAAAGCTGATGATTGAAAAAATGCTGATGGATGTAGCGGCTGTTAGTGACAACTGGAACATTTCACTTCTTCGATATTTTAACCCGGTTGGTGCACATTCCAGCAGTAAAATCGGAGAAGATCCAAACGGTATTCCAAACAATCTAATGCCGTTTATTACACAGGTGGCGGTTGGCAAGCTCGATGAATTAAAAGTGTTTGGCAATGATTATGATACACCGGACGGTACGGGTGTCAGGGATTATATTCATGTAGTTGATTTGGCAAAAGGTCATTTGAAAGCATTGGAACAAATTGAAAATAATAATGGACTTGAAATCTTTAACCTTGGAACCGGTCGCGGTTATAGTGTGTTGGAAGTTGTTGAAGCATTTGAAAAAGCTTCTGGAAAAAACATTCCATATGAAATTGCGAAACGAAGACCTGGAGATATTGCAACATGTTATGCTGACCCTTCCAAAGCGCTTAAGCAGCTTGGCTGGCAGGCCGAAAAAGGAATTTACGATATGTGCAAGGATGCATGGAATTGGCAGGAGAAGAATCCGAACGGTTATAATTCATAATCGATACGAGTTATTCCCGAAACGGAGGTGTTTTTTTAGCCAGACAGTCAAAATTCTCGCAGTGCAGTTGAATATATATAAGGTAATGAACAGGATGGTTTAATAGAAGTTTGCTTGGTCCGCCTTTCATACTTGCTTCATATAAATCGAGTACGTTGAAGAAATGAGGGAATTATCATGGATTCAAAAAAGTTTGTATTTATCTGCGGATTGCATCGGAGCGGAACAACAATACTTTTTAAGTTGCTTCGCGAGCAGGATCAGATTAGTGGTTTTAGTGGAACGGGCGTGCCCAGAGATGAAGGACAGCATCTGCAATCCGTGTACCCGTCCGCTAAAAAAGTCGGGGGAACCGGCAATTTTGCATTTAACAAAAAGGCACGTTTGGACGAAACATCAGAATTGATTACACCTGAAAATAAGGAACAGCTGCTTTCGGAATGGGGTAAGCATTGGGATTTGTCCAAGGATATATTGTTGGAAAAATCCCCACCCAATATCATCAGAACCCGTTTTCTTCAGGAGATGTTTCCTGAGTCGTATTTTATTATTATAAAAAGACATCCTGTTGCAGTTTCATTTGCAACGGACTCCTTTTCTAAAAAAACCTTTGAATTAGAAAGGCTTTTGGAACACTGGGTTGAATGCCATAGACAGGCTGAACAGGACATTCCATATCTAAAAAATGTCATGACCATCAAGTATGAAGACCTGGTTGCAGATCCTGAAAAGTTCATGGGTGATATTTCTGAACTGGTCCGGTTTAATGCAGACGACATTACATTGAATGTGAAATCCAACACAAACGATAAATATTTCAAGCAATGGCGTGAATTGCCGCAGGATGTGCGGAAATCATTGGAAGAAAAATTTGAAGAGCAAATAAACAAATACGGATACAGTTTTAAGGATGTTCAATAAACCGGAAGAAGACCAGTTCACAGTTAACTGGTCTTTTATTTAGGTGAGGTTGATAAAATAATTTAAGTATAATTATATTTTTGAAAGGTTGCTGCTAAATACTTACTCCCCAAAAATCCCCGGAGAATTCGAAAATACTCCATCCACTCCAAAGCCCAGCAATTCTTCATAACGTTCCTGATCACTGACTGTATACGGATAAACTTTATACCCCAGCTTCTTGCACTCCTCAACAAACGTTTGATCAGTGTACACTTGGTTCGGATGAATGCTGCTGATATGGAGTCCGCTGTTTTTGGCATAGTCCCATGCGTTCAGGATGCGATAGTAGAATAGCATGCCGAGCGGGATATCCGGATTGATTTCCTGTACCCTTTTTAAAGCCACATGGTCGAATGAGGAAATAATAAGATTATCTATTCGATTGTGGCGGGTAAGTGTTTCAAGCAGGATTTTTTCAATACCATCATAGATTACGGGAATATTTTTTATCTCAATATTTAACAGGATGCTGGAAGGCGTGATATCGAGTACTTCCTCAAGGGTTGGTAATGTTGTGCCTGCAAATTTTTCACCAAATCCGGAACCGACATCAATCTGTCTGATTTCGTCCAGCATGTAGTCTTTTATATTACCAGTGATATTACTGTTGAACCGCCGGAAATGATGATCATGGGAGATGACCAGGTGATTGTCTTTGCTAAGCTGAACATCTAATTCAATCGCTTTTGCGCCGTAATCCAGTGCCTTTTGAAAAGCTGGAATCGTATTTTCCGGTGCTTCTGTCAATGAGCCGCGGTGGGCAAAATTCAACGTCATGTTTAACCACTCCAATTCTCTATTAAAAAGCATAACATAATTTATTCATGGTATAGAAAAAAATGATGTGTGGGACCTCTTTTGACAGTTCATTCCTCTTTTCTGAATTCAATTATATCAGCCCGTGTCACAACACCACTCAACCATAACAGTACACCATATAGTAAAAATACTGCTAAACTTGTAACTGCAATCCTAAAAAATTCCGCTTCCATTGAAAAATCAAAGACGTAACCTGCAAACCAGACGACAACGGAAATCAGTACAACTTTAAAAATCCGCAACATGAAGTCATTTACTGAGAAATCATATGAATTTTTCAGTGTAATAAATAAAAATGCTACTGTCATGACCATCGATATACTGGTTGCAAGGGCGACACCACCGATCCCTATTAATGATGCCAACAGGAAACTCAGTCCGGCATTAATAAGAAGTCCAATGAGGCATGCGTACATTGCCACTTTGAAACGGCGTACGGCATAAAGGGCATTCATTAAAAAGTCTCGTATTGCAAAAAATGGCAGGGCGACTGCGAAAAAGAAGAAGGCACTCCATGTCAGTTTCAATGCTTCATCCCCGAACACACCCCGCTTGAACGCGAATTCGACGACTTGTTTTCCTTCCAGAAGCATGATGATTTCAAATGGGATGGCAATCACAAATATTAAAAACATCCCACGCTTGACCATCTGAATAAATCCTTCGCCTGGCTTAGATGTTTTTTCCACTAATGATGGATAAAAGACTGTAATCAATGGGGTCATAATCAGACTGACAGGAATCCAGACGAGCCGACTAGCGTAATTAATGGCGGCGACGCTCCCCGATGACAAGGTGGATGTAATGATTCGGTCAACGACATCATTTAACTGCAAAAAAAGGGCAGCAGCAATGATTGGAATGAACAGAACTAATCGGCGCCTTAGTTCAGGTGTAAAATGTACCTTTAAGCGGAATCCGGATTTTTTCAGTGGAGTGTATTGAATGATAAACTGCACGAATACGCCTGAAAGCACACCCACTGTTAAACCAATGACACCATATTGGACTGACAAAAAGACGATTGCCAGGATGACGAAAACATTCTGCACAGCAGGGGAAAGAGCAGGTAATAGAAAATGTTTACGTGAATGCAGAACCCCTGTTGAAATTGCCATGAAGGTTAAAAATACAATGGTCGGTGCAAGAGTTCTTGTCAAAGTGGTGCCCAATTCAAGTTGTTCACTTGAAAATCCCGGTGCCAGCAACTGCATGATGGAATCCGCAAATACAAACGTAAACAAGCTAAACCCAATTGCTGTCCATATAAAAACGGAACCAACCGTATTCAGATTGTTTCGGGCCAACTCTAAATTTTGCTCCTTATCTTTTATATAAAGTGGGATAATTCCAGCTTGTATCGCAGTGCCGATTGCTGTGAACATGATAAGCGGGATAATATTTGCCATAAAAAAAACATCTGCAACTTTCGATGTTCCAAAATATGCAGCAATCAAAGCTTCACGGCCGAATCCGAGCAATTTTCCGATGATGGACAGGATAGTAATGATGCCAAACGATCGCAACATCCTACTCATACCGCCACCTCACTCCCAATCCAAGAAACATAAACAAATACAGCACAAATGTCTTATCTTCTAAAATATTATAAACGATACCTGCAATCGTTCCGGCGACAAGCATCAAGAAATAAAATTCACCGCCCATGCCAGCTGTCCGCCAGAAAAACAACAGCATAAGCAGCGCACCGATCACACCGGTTTCAACCAGTATCTGCATGTATTGATTGTCGGTGTACATGCCTTCCCTGACATCATATTCATCATAAATTGGGGATTCATAAAATAAGGAAGCGGTGTCGCCGTATGTGCCAAACCCGGTTCCGACCACGGGATGATCCAGGAAAATTTGCATTCCCTTCAAAACAATATAAATCCGTCCGCTGCCCATGCTCTTCTCAATCGTCTCGCCGGAAAACATCTCTAAAAATCGCTCGACAAACAGGCTGGCATCCATTGATTCTGTATTCGAAACATCCTCGGCGGGCGCCTGCCTTCCATCAGACGTCAGCATGGACATGGCGTTTGCTGGAAAAAAAATGAGCAATACCGCCACCGCGAAGGCAAATGCCGTCCGTCCGATCATCCGCCAGTTCTGCTTAAGCAAACTTACAACGACCAGTCCAATCGCAAATGCCAGCAATGTTCCGCGCGAATAGGTGAGCACCACGGTTCCGGCGATCAGGATCAGCCCGGCGTATGTATGCCATGTAAATCGCCGGCGGAAAAAAATCACCAGAAAGAATACGATACATAAATAGGTTGCCAAAATGTTTGGGTTGCCGGTTGCCCCGTAAATCCTGCCGCTGTTGATGGCGGCCAGGTCCCACGCTTCCCAGCTGTCAGGCATCAGCCATGTCCGGTGCGAGACTTTGGCAATCAGGCCGTGCAGGGAAACGAGTACGCCCATTACAAATGAAATGGATACGACTTGCTGCAGAAAATCACGTGGTGAATCCAACCGCATTTCCCCGACAATATAAATCAGTAAAAAAGGCATGACAAACGTCCGCAGCTGTATGGCCACCGCCATTGGTTCGACTCCGTTTAACAAGGCGACAACCGCCCCGACTGCTATAAAGGCTAAAAAGTATCCAGTGAAGCGGTATTTTTTTAATAAGCCTGCCGGATCCCGGAAAAATATATGTAAAAACATCCCGATGATGACGACATCACCAAGGAATCGGAGTACTGGAATCAATTCGATCAATAACGTTCGTACCGGAAAATAAATAAGCAGCAAAAAGATACCGTACTTTTGATAAGTCATGGTAAACACTCCGATGTAAGGACTCAAATCTTAATGATTACATAACAATTATGGACAACTTCGGCGCATATATTCATAGTAGCGGGCCGTGTTCCAAGCTGAAAACATGATATTTAAGCCAGCCCTGTTTGTTCCTGGACCGGAAAGGCCGTGTCCCAAATGGTGCCAGCGCTTCCCATATGATCAAACACTTATATTTCCTGCCTGCTTTGGACATATTGATGATGGAATCATAAATGTGAAAAGGCGGCTGATCGGATGAAGATACTCCATTTAAATGCCGGGAATGAGACAGGCGGCGGCATGCACCATATTCTCGGGTTGCTCAACGAATTTAATGTCATGTCCAGGACGGAAACAGGTAATCCCGATGCCTTGAGTCCATTTAAATCCGGTGAATTCACGCTTGGTGTGCTGGAAAAAGGCGAGCTGCTGGAGCGGGCGCAACGGGCGGGCATTAACACGGTGCATTTTGCCAACCGGATCAAAATGAGCATCCCGCTGTTGCAGAAAATGAAAAACTACATTAAGAGAGAGCAAATTGACATCATTCATACACATGGGCCGCGTGCTAATGTGTATGCGAATTTACTTAAAAAAATGACGCCATTTACCTGGGTGGCAACTGTGCATAGTGATCCGTTTCACGATTTCATGGGGAAGGGGACGTACGGCAATTTTTTGAGCCGCGTGAATGTGCATGTGCTGAAAAACTCTGATCAGATTATCGCGATATCGGAAGCGTTTCGGACCAATTTGATCCAGGCGGGATTTCGCGATAAGCGGATTGTCACGGCATTGAATGGAATCGATTTTAACAAAAATTTGCCGCGACCCGCCAGCAGACAGGACTACGGATTTTCCAAGGATGATTTTATTATAGTGATGGTGGCGCGTCTGGAACCAATCAAAGGACATGATATCGCACTAAAGGCTTTTTCCGAACTTGCTGCCAAACATCCCGAATGCCAGCTTGTTTTGCTGGGTGAGGGAAGCCAGCTTACCCGGTTGAAGCTGCTTGCTAATGACCTGAACATCAGCAAAAATGTCCATTTTTTTGGTCATCAGCAGCAGGTCGATACTTTTTACCAAATCGCCGATATTACGATGCTCACGTCGTTCAGTGAAAGTTTCCCGCTTGTTTTGCTGGAATCGGCCAGGGCGAACACGCCGGTCATTGCCACCGATGTCGGCGGGGTCGGACAGCTGATTCAGGGTAAAAAACACGGCTGGAAAGTCCCGCCCGGCGACCCGCAGCAATTACACCGGGCGATGCTGGACGCTTTACTATTGAAGAAAAAGGGTATGTTACAACTAATAGGGGAAGAACTTTTTACACATGCTTCCGGAAAATTTTCCGTGCAGTCTTTCGCTGAAGAGATTTATAATGTATATTTAAATGTGGACAATTATCGGTTCAGAGCGAGCGGAAAATAAAAAACGGTAACGAATATTTATATAAGTACGCGTTCAAAAAGAGGAAGACAAAAAGTGCAGTGAAGAAATTCAACGCAATTTTTTGCCGGACTTGTTGAACAACCTCTATAAAACGTCCAATACGTCAGGAAAGTAAATTGAGGTGGGCTAAGTGCTAAAAATCGGGATTTTAGCCTTTTTACTGATGCTTGTTTCGTTAATCATCACACCGATGTTTATAAAATTCGCATTGAAAATTAAAGCCACAGATAAACCGGATCACCGAAAAGTACATACAGACCCAATTCCGACCCTTGGCGGCCTGGTTATTTTCACCAGCTTTCTGGTTGGCCTGGTCATTTTGCAGCCGTATAATGAATACCATGTGTCAATTGTAGTGGCATCATTCATTATTATCGGGCACAGTATCGTGGATGACGTGTACAACCTTACTCCGAAAATCAAGTTCGTCTTTCAGCTTGCAGCAGCATTGCTGGTTGTATTTTGGGGCGGATTGCAGGTGGAACTTGTCAACCTGCCATTTGCCGGCCAAGTTGAGCTGGGCTTTCTCAGCTCCATTGTTGCGATTGTTTGGATTCTAGGACTGACCAATGCGATGAATTTGATTGATGGACTGGACGGGCTTGCAGCGGGTGTTTCGGCGATTGCCTTGTTTACAATTGCCATGATGGCCATCTCGATGAACCAGGTATACGTTGCCACGATGGCACTGATTCTTTTTTTCAGTACTGTCGGTTTTTTGCGGTACAATTTTTTTCCCGCCAAAATATTTATGGGGGACACCGGCTCACAGTTTCTTGGATTCATGATTGCCGTACTCGCGCTGCTCGGGTTTAAAAATGTTACGATTATCTCATTCATTATCCCGATTTTCATTGCGGGGGTTCCGCTCTCCGACATCATCCTGGCAATTGTCAGGCGGAAAATTAATAAACAGCCCTTGACCAAACCAGACAGTTCACATCTGCATCACAGTCTCGTCCGAACAGGGTTTACCCACCGGCAGACTGTCCTGCTTTTGTATGGGCTCAGCATCATGTTTAATTTGGCTGCTGTGCTGTTTTCGATGACGACGGTCTGGGGTGCGGTGCTGATCTTCCTGATTGCGGTTATCGCTATTCAATTTTTAATCGAAAATCTCGAACTGATTAACAGCAATTTCAAGCCATTGACAAAAATGATGAACGCTATCCGGCGTAAATCAGAATAAATGAAAAACGAATTAATGGTAAGCTCTGCCGCTCCGGAAATATACTTCGCTTTCACTTTCGAGCATAAGTGCGACATCAGCCCAAGAAAATCACTTTCCCTGTGTCTTCTTTACCGCGGGCGGCTGTTGAGCCCTCCTCGTGCTTGGTGCTCGTCGTGTTGCAAGCATATTCGGAGAGGCAGCACTCCTCGCAACTCGTAGCGGATTCGGTTGAAGTAGTGCTCGTCGCACTGCGGGGTCTCATCTAGGCCTCTCTTCCCGCAGGAGTCTACGTATATTTCCTACGCTGGTCTCTAAATTATCGTCTTTTGAGTTACACTTTTTATTTTTCCAGCCTTTTATTTTAGGATAACCGTCATGAATCCAAAGGGAAGTAATGATAGTATCGCTTGACCTTGTATCTTTTCTTTGGAGATGGATCCTATCTCGCTATTTCTGCTATCCAGACTTTCTCCAGGTGTTCGATTATCGCCTATTAAGAAATAAGATCCGCTATCAACTGTTTTTTCAGGCATATCATGTGGTATTCCAGTTGCAAACTCACTTTCAATTGGTTCTCCGTCTACAAGAATTACCCCGTTTTGTATCGCTATTGTCTCGTTTGGCAGACCAATTATCCGTTTAATGACATCATAACCATCCCCGTCACGAAAAATCACAATATCATTTCGCTCTGGAGTATAAAACATATCACTGGTTAGAATGACATCCCCGTCACTTATCGTTGGGCTCATCGAGTTACCATTGATAATGGTTATGCCAATCACAAACCGGAAAACAAAAAATACAGCAGCAATGGATACAATAAACAACAACCAGCCGATCCAACCAGATTTTTCTTTCGCTATGTCATCTGATTGCTTCTTGTTTAACGCTAATTCGTGCACATTTTCGGTCATTTTTTACCAGCTTTCTTTTCTGTATTGGTGTCCGTAGTCTTTTTTGTTTTAGTGGATTTCTCCTTATCTTCTGCATCATCCAATGATTTCTTGTCTGATGAATTGGCAGCGTGTTTTGTATCTGACTGCTGCTTTTTTTCATTGGTTGAAGTTGAATCCTCTTTCTTTTGATTGTGCGTTTGTTTTGGCTTCTCTCCCGATTCATTATTTTGTTCGGTTTGCAGATTGGTTTGTTGATGGACAGCATTCATTTTATCAATTGCATTCTGTTGAATAGCATGTAATTGATTAATCACCCTTTTTTTCTTTTGCGCGTTATCGATATCGAAGTTTTGAATCAAATTATCTGTGTGTTTCTGTATAGCTTTTATTCTTTTTTTCTTTTCACTTTTTATTTGTTTATGTAATTCCTCTTCGGCGTTTTTAATTTCGTTTTTCAGAGTGTGTTTTAATCGTTTTGTCTGTTTTGCTTGTTCAGATGCCACTGTCTCTCTTATTTCATTTATTGCGGCGGTTTCTTGTTGATCAAACCAGTTTGTGATAATGGCTCCGATATCTTTATCTGCAAAGGCAACGTTTAAACTGCTCCCAACGATGACAAAAAACAAAGCAAAGCCGATTAGAAGTTTTAATGCGATAGGCTTCTTTTTTCTTTTGTACGTTTCCGTTCGCTTCTTCATCATAAAACCTCCATATTAAAAAGCCGAGGCCCCTCATTGAGAGAGACCTCAACGCTTTTAATTACTTGCCATCTGTTCCATCAATGCCAGCTACTACTTCGTCTAAAGCATCGATTGCACCATTTTCCAGTTCCTGGGCTTTCGAAGCGATGATGGATTGTTGTTCTGCAACAAGATCTTCTAATAATGTTTCAACTTTTCCGCGCACTTCATTAATTTCAAAGTCAATTTGGTTCTTCAGATTATGTGTTAGATTTGCTTCCCGATCATCTAAATCAGCTTGAAGTTCACCTTTAGCATTTTCGATTGCTTCCTCTAGTTCCGACACTGCATTTTCTTTTGCAGCATCCAGATCAGTTTTTACTTGCGATACAGCTTTGCTTCCCGTGTCACCAGTGTATTTGGTCAGGTCATTTTCAGCATACGCATATCCTTGATCACCAAGATTCTGTATTTGAAGCCAAGCATCCATATACACATCATAAAACGCTTTTTCCGCCTCGGATAATAGTTCTTCTTTTTTAGCTGTAACAGCTTCCATGTGATCTTCTTTTGCGGAGTTAATCGCATTTTTCGCATCCGTTGTTTCACTGTCAGCTGTTTCGTTGATATCGGTTTTTGCATCAGATTTCAGCCCATTGTATTCCTGTGCAAGTCCCGGGAGAAGGGATGCACCATATGCAGCTGCATCTTCTTTACTATCTTGAACAGCAGAATTAAATTGGCCATTGTACCAATCTTGTAACGCTTGCCCCGCATCCGTGTTTGCAAAAGCAAAACCTCCGCCCAGAACCAGGCTTCCTGCTGCTGTTCCTGCAATAATTTTTCCTTTAACTGTTTTCAAACCTAATTTCATCTGTAAATCTTCCTCTCAACATTTTTTTATTTTAATGAACTATGTAGTTCCATTAAAATCTCATTCGTCCAGCAAATCTTCTAAAAACACTTCGACATCTTCCTCGATTTCCGTTTTCACTTCCTGTTTTTGTTTTTGATAAAATTCGTTGAGTTCGCTTTTATTCAGGTCTTTTTTCGATTCTGTTAATTGAGAAAGGTAATCCTGTTGATGATTTTCGATTTCTTCTTTGGAGTTCGTAATCGTTAACAGCTGAAACAGTGTAATCTTTTCGTTGCTTTTATTAAAAAAAGATTCTTTTTCTGCCTTGGATAATCCAACTGAAAACGTTTCTGGTAAATTTGTCTGCATTTCCTTTTTCACTTTTTGCGAGGCGTTGTCAAACCAGTTGGGAACACCTTCTCCAGTTTTCGCATAGATAAATACACTTGATGATCCGATGAGCAACAAAACCATTAAAACGATAAACAGTGCTTTTTTCACTATCACCTATCCTTTCATCATCTTTTTGAGCCTAATTATTCAGGAATTTTAAATCATACGTCCTCACAACGCCTGATTTCCTTCTTTTGAGAGAACATATTCAGCTCACCTCTTCTCTAAAATGAACACAATTCCATTGATATGTCGCTTTTAGGTTATTTATTCATCTAATATGCTACTTTAGTTGTACAGGATTAAAAATTTCGTATCCCACATAACCGCCGAATGATAATGTGGTAGGTATTTGGAAGGAATGCTGATGCTATAAAAAAATACGTTTTTAGAAGGTTAATCGCAGAAAAAACGTGAGGACTTGGGCCTTTGTTTTTATTAAAAAAAAGCCTGAACCTTTTGGTACATAAGGTTCAGGCTTTTTGATTTCATTGCTGCAGTCCTGTTCAGGCTGGCAGTTTTCTAATAGTTAAAGGACTCATCATCATCCGTTGCCGACGTTTCTTCATTGGATCCATCGGCAGTTGCTGTTGTTTCAAGTTCAAGGTGCTGTTTAAGCATTTGTTTCGTTTCGGACAATGCAACCTCATCCAGCTGCCAGTAATACGTACCGTCGGGCTGATAATTGTGCCCTTCCAGTGTGTACGTATCAAAGCCAAGGCTGCCTTCACCGGTGCCATAAGAAATCAGGCTTTTCATTTCATCAAACGACATGTTTGTTGTCATGTTCGAGCCGACCGCTTCAATGATATCGTCAAATTTTAGAACCGAATTAATCGAAATCGCCTTTTTGATGACCGTTTTGATAATTTCCTGCTGCCGTTTGCCGCGCTCGATGTCATTGTCGAGTTTTCTGGTCCGGGCCAGGGCGAGCGCTTCTTCACCGTTTAATTTCTGTTCGCCAGGCATCAGGTGAATCGCACGTTCTTTATCCTGGGAATTCTGTTCATACAATTCGTATGGTACATCAACCTTGATCCCGCCAACTGCATTAACCACTTCGATGAACGCGTCAAAATTCAGCTTTACATAATAGTCGACCGGAATATCCATGAGCCGTTCGACCGTGTCAATCGTTGCTGGAATTCCGCCATATGCATGGGCATGGTTGATTTTGGTCTTGTAGCCGACTTCCGGAATGTACACGTATGAGTCACGTGGAATGCTGACCATCTTGACACTTTTCTTATCTTTGTTCAAAGTCGCAAGCATCAGTGTGTCGGTTCTGGAGTTGTTCTTGTTGTTGCGGACGTCACTAGCATCAACACCAACAATCAGGATGGAAATATTATCTTTTAACGGATCGACCGCTGATTCACGCAAATCCGATTTTTCCCGGCCGTGATTTTGATAGGAATCAGACAGGGTCGATTCGGCTTTGGCGTACAAATACCCAGCGTAACTCAGCCCGATAAAAACCAACAGTAACGGAATCAGAATAAAGTAAACCCGTTTCCGCAGTTTCCGTTTCTTCGTTCGTCTAACTACCCGCGTATCATTATTCATGTAAAAATTTCTCCTCTTTTAAATTTTACTTTATATTTATTAGGAAAAAAAACCGTTTAATGATATTATAATTCAAAAGTCATTGATTCATTTACATTATCTTAATAAAAGGCTAACGTTAATTTTACTATGAATCTGATTTATAGTAAATTTATTTTTTATTACAATCCCATTTCAACAAATTTAGACGAAACACGATGCAGAAAGGTTGCAAAAAATGAACGAAAATGTCGATACGGTGCGGATTATGAATCTGGACTTTATTAATACCACACAGGAAAATTTCCTGAACAATGTGCTGCATAAGCATCTGCAAAATGAGGAAAAGTGTTTTATTGTAACAGGCAATCCAGAAATTTCCATACGTGCACGGGAAGACCGGGAGTACCGGGACGCTGTGAAAGCCGCTGATTACGTCATCCCCGATGGTGCAGGAATCCTGATTGCGGCAAAATATATGAAACAGCCGATGCAGGAGCGTGTCGCCGGATATGATGTCATGCGCGATCTGCTGGCATATGCGAATGAACAGCGGCTGAGCTGTTATTTTCTCGGAGCCACGGAAGAAGTGAACCGGAAAGCTGTTGCTGCAGCGGAACGGGAGTACCCTGACTTACATATTGCTGGACGCCATCACGGTTTTTTTGACATGGATGATCCGTCCGTGGTGGAAGAGGTCCGCACGTCTGGAGCCGACATCGTGCTGGTGGCACTCGGACTGCCCCGCCAGGAATTATGGATCGCCCGCCATTTCGACACTTTCGATAAAGGTGTGTTTATGGGTGTCGGCGGATCGATTGATGTTCTCGCCGGCGAAGTCAAACGCGCCCCCGACTTCTGGATCCGGCTTAATCTCGAGTGGCTCTACCGCCTGCTGAAACAGCCATTCCGCTTCAAGCGTATTTTGAAAGTATTTGAATTTATGATGCGGGTGTTTTTGAAAAGAAGCTAGCTATGGAGCTGGCTTTTTATTTTGAGCGGATTCTCAGCACCTGCCCAGCAGCGTGATGAATAGGAAGTTCAGTTAAACGTGCGAAGTCCTGGCTCAAACGTGCGAATCTCCGTCCCAAACGTGCGAACTCAGCTCAAAACGTGCGAACCTCCGTCTCAAACGTGCGAACCCTCCCCCCAAGCGTGCACAATCGTTCTTTTTAACAGTACCCCAACATCCTCAACGAACAATAATAACCATTTCCCATCCATCAAACCCACTTCCATAAGGTCATTTTCTGCTAAAGCAGAAAATATCTTTTTTCTTTTACAATCGTACCTCCAAACCAAAAAAGTGGTATGTTCACATAAAAATATTTTTCCCCAAATAGCTGCCCCCTTATTTCACTGGCTCACGATTTATAGGGTGAAGGGAGGTGAACGACATGGCAGTAGCACAAATGGTGGCTTCGCGGCTGAGTTTGATTCTTGACGATGGATTGGATCCAGAGTCCGGCAAGCAGCTCTTCAAATCCAAAAGTTTCAATAACGTGAAAACAGAAGCAACCGCAGATCAGTTATTTGCGATTGCAGATGCTGTTGCACCACTGCAGCAGCGTCCGCTCGTTAACATCGAGCGTAAGGACAATTCCGAAATCACGCAGGCGTAAATGTAGTTGGCCAGGTTGATTCCGGAGTACGGATGAAAACGGAAGAAAAATTGGATTACCACATCGGCATTGCAGTCGAAATAAGGAGAGGGAGGAGGAACGACAATGAAAAAGCTTGAGCTTAAATTTTTGAATGAGTTGGGGAAGACTGTCACATATTCATTAGATAAACCGATTGAGCCGGTTGATCCTGCTGCAGTAAAAGCGGCAATGGATGAAATCATCAACCAGAACGCATTCTCAACGTCCGGCGGTGAGATTGTATCGATCAAAGGCGCCCGGGTTGTGGAGCGCAATGTAGAAGATATTGAGTTGGTGTAAATAATTTTTTAAAGGCCAGTGTGAGTTCCCCTCGTGCTGGCCTGATTTGTATCTAATTTGGTATTATACAATTAAATAAAATGTGCTAAGGAGGTGCTGAAAATGACTTCAGTAAGACTGATTCTGAAAAAGAATATAAACAATTCATGAATTTTATTGATTATCCTCCAGAACCCAGCAAATTTATAAAAGAACTGATTGAAAACTACGAGAAGCAAAAACAGAGACAATAATGCGGATCCGCCAGCAGACGCGCAACGGATATAAGTCTCCATCCCTCCCTTTAAAAATTTCCGACAACCATTTGACAAATTTCCACACAGATTGTAAAGTATTCTTATTATAAGGTCATCAGATGACCAGTTGATAGAGAAAGTTTTTTTATGAGCTATTGTAAGCGATTACGAATTTAGGGGAGGATGTTGAACATTGTTATTATTGGTGGCGTTAAGTGCGATTATTGCGCCGTTTGTTTTTCTGGTTATTTTCAGGCAGCCGGCAATTAAGGGGATGTTTTTCAGTGCCATTATTGTCATTGTGCTGGCTCTGCTTGTTTGGGGAATGGGCGGCGGAATTGTAACCGCTTCGATTTTACAGGGGATACATAAGGCGTTAACGATTCTATTAATCTTGTTCGGTGCGATTGTACTGCTGAACACATTGCAGCATACGGGTGCGGTGGACCGGATTAATGAAGGATTCCGTAATATTTCCAGTGATATGCGGGTCCAAGTAATTATCGTCGGCTTTCTGTTTGGCGCACTGATTGAGGGTGCGGCTGGATTCGGAACACCGGCAGCCGTGACTGGTCCGTTGATGGTTGCGCTTGGTTTCAATCCGATGGCTGCGGCTGCGCTGGCGTTGATTGCGGACAGTTCATCGGTGTCATTTGGCGCAGTGGGTACACCGATTCAAATTGGACTGAGTAACATTCCGGGGGCGAATTTGGAATTTTTTAATGAAATCGGTGTGAAGGTGACGCTGATCGATTTATTTGCCGGAACCTTTGTACCGCTTATCCTGGTTGTTATTTTGACGATGTTTTTTGGAAAAAAGAAAAGCATGAAAAATGTGTTTGAATTGGCTCCATGGGCACTGCTGATTGGCGTGGTTTACACGGGTTCGGCGTTATTATATGCGGTACTGTTTGGGCAGGAATTTGTCGCAATTTTAGCATCGTTAACCGGGCTGTTGGTGGCGACATTTACTACCAGAAAAGGTTTCCTGATGCCAAAAACGGCATGGAAGGATGCAGTGCGGGATGGTTTTGAAGTGAAAGCGGAGAAATCAGAAATGAGCCTGCTTAAGGCATGGTCTCCGTATTTGGTCGTGGTTGGGCTGTTGCTGATTACGAGAATCATCGATCCGATCAAAGAATTCACCTTAAAGTATGTAGATCTGACCTGGAAAAATATCCTCGGGTTTGAGGGTGTGACATCCGGTTGGGAAGTGTTATATTCGCCGGGAACAGTGCTGGTCCTGGCTGCGGTATTCGCGGTGATTATCCAGCGCAAGTCTTTTTCCAATTTTGCCAAGGCATCCAAAGAATCGCTGAAGTCCATTCTAACGGCGGGGGTGACCTTGTTTTCGACGCTTACACTGGTACAGGTGTTTACGAACTCGGGTATCAATGCAAACGATCTCATCAGTATGCCGCAATATATTGCTGAAGCACTGGCAGCGACATTTGGATCGGGCTGGGTTATGGTTGCTCCGTTCTTAGGTGAATTGGGTGCATTTATAACCGGCAGCAATACGGTGTCAACGCTGACTTTTTCACCAATTCAGTACAGTGTGGCGAACCAAACAGGGATGAACACGCAAATTATCCTTGCACTGCAGGTAATTGGTGCTTCAGCCGGTAATATGATTTGCGTGCACAATGTTGTGGCGGCTTCCACGGTCGTTGGGATGAACGGCAAAGAAGGTGATGTCATCCGCAAAACATTGATCCCGGCGATTGGATACGGCATTTTGGCAGGTATTGGCGGGTTGATCATCATGAGTATTTTGTAAGTTGCGCCGTTTCAGGAAAGGCCACTTTCATTCTCGATTTCTTTCAAGTAAACTTGGTGTAACGAATAAGTGGTAAGGTGGAACATACTATTGGATATCAAACCGATCAAAACGCGTAAAATATATGAAGAAGTATCCGATTCATTCATCGAGATGCTGAAGTCAGGTGAACTTCAGCCTGGTGACAAGCTGGATTCTGTGGAGCAGCTGGCGAAAAGCTTTGATGTCAGCCGCTCCGCAATCCGGGAAGCATTGAGCGGGCTGCGGGCCATGGGAATCGTGGAAATGCGTCAGGGAGAAGGAACCTACATTAAGGAGTTTGACGCGTCCAAATTTTCCTTGCCTGTCGCAACGGCTTTGATCATGAAGCGGGACGATATAAAAGAATTGTCCGAAGTCCGGAAGATTCTGGAGGTTGGTGCGGTTGAATTGGCTGCCCAGAACCATTTGCCGCATGAATTGGAGCCAATCGAAAAAGCACTCATGGATATGAAAGGTGCCAAGGGAAGAGGAGATGTGGGCGAGAAGGCAGATCTCGATTTTCATCTGGCCATCGCCAAAGCGTCCCATAATGACATGCTGATCAATTTGATGAGCAGTGTCTCGGATATCATGGTGGAATCCATGCGGGAGACCCGCCGCCTGGTGTTGTATTCTGAGGAAAAGAGCCAGCAGCTGTATAAGGAACACGAGCAGATCGTGGCAGGAATAAAATCCCGCAATCCTGATGGGGCAAAAGATGCGATGCTGAATCATTTGGTAGGCGTGGAGCGGGTTATAGCGGAGTATATTGATTGAGGGTGTTGTTGTGGTGGATGAGTTTTTAATCGAGCGGGGCAGCATCTGAATCGAGCGAAAAGCACTCGAAGTCGAGCGAGGGAGCACTGGAATCGATCGAGGTGGCACCGGAATCGATCGAGCAGCAAGTGAAATTGAGCAAGCGTAAACCCCTGCTCGCGCCAACTATCAAAATTCTATCAGGCTTTATTCATCATAAAGTCTTTTCACTTATGCAAGACATATGATGACCTGCTTTTTAAAATACGGAGGTGTCAAGATTGAAAGTTTCGTTGTTTATTACGTGTATGTGCGATATTTTTTCATCAAACGTTGGGAAAGATACCGTGGAACTGCTGGAGAAGGTTGGCTGTGAGGTTGAGTTTCCGGAGGCGCAGACGTGCTGCGGGCAGCCGGCATTCAACAGCGGTTATTTGGAAGATGCCAAGCAATCTATGAAACAAATGATCAAGGCTTTTCAGTTTTCGGATTATGTTGTCGGGCCATCGGGTTCCTGTGTGGGCATGATTCAGGAATATCCGAAAGTTTTCAAGGGTGATATCGTCTGGGAGGAAGAGGCGAACAAGCTCGCAGCCAAAACATATGAGCTGACCCAATTTCTGGTTGATGTGCTCGGTGTTACAGACGTTGGCTCGACATTCAGGGGAAAAATTACGTACCATCCATCCTGCCACATGACGAGGATTCTTGGCGTGAAAGATGCCCCGATGACACTGCTGAATCATGTGCAAGGGGCTGAGGTGATTGAACTCCCCCTTAAGGAAGATTGCTGCGGATTTGGCGGAACATTTGCCGTGAAAAATTCGGTCATATCCGGTGAAATGGTCAAAGAAAAATCGCGTCATGTTTCGGAAACTGGTGCGGAATATTTGGTTGGTGGTGACATGGCCTGTCTGATGAATATCGGCGGTCGTATGAAACGGGAAGGCAAGGATGTCAAAGTCGTGCATATTGCGGAGATTTTGAATCGTTAATTTTTTACACAAGAAGCTACTACAATTTTTCAACTGGAGGGAAGCGCTTTGGGTATTAAAATAGGGGATGCCCCGTATAATGAACGCGTTGCGGAAGGGGTGGAAAATGACTTTATGCGTCAGGCCGTTTCTTCTGCACAGGGTCGTTTCCGGGACGGCCGGCAAAAACAGGCGGATGAGCTTGGCAATTGGGAAGATTGGCGCACACTGGGCGAGGAAATCCGGACGCATACATTGGAAAATATCGATTACTATTTGCAGCTTTTGAGTGACAATGTGTCCGAACGCGGCGGGAATGTATTTTTTGCCGAAACCCCTGAAGAAGCGAACGAATACATTCAAAACGTCATCAAGGAAAAGAACGCCAAAAAAGTGGTCAAGTCGAAGTCGATGGTGACGGAAGAAATCGGCATGAATGAAGCATTGGAAGAGGTCGGTGCGGATGTGGTCGAATCCGATCTGGGCGAATGGATTTTGCAGCTGGATGAGGATCCGCCATCACATATCGTCGCGCCTGCCATTCATAAAAATAAGGAACAGGTCCGCGAAACGTTTGAACAGAAAAAGGGCTACAACAAAACGGAAGATCCGGAAGAACTGGCTTCGTTTGCCCGCGAACAGCTGCGTAAGGAATTTATGTCGGCTGATGTCGGCATCACCGGCTGTAATTTTGCCGTTGCCGAATCCGGCGCGGTGACATTTGTGACAAACGAGGGAAACGCCCGTATGGTCACGAGTGTGCCGGACACACAAATTTCCGTGATGGGAATGGAGCGGATCGTGCCGACATGGGAGGACCTTGATGTACTGGTCAGCTTGCTAACCCGCGCGGCGGTCGGGCAAAAACTGACCAGCTACGTGACATCGATTACCGGTACCCGCTTGGAAGGGGAGACAGATGGTCCTGAAGATTACCATCTCGTCATTGTCGATAATGGCCGCTCGAAAATTTTAGGAACGGAATTTCAATCAGCGTTGCATTGCATCCGTTGTGCGGCGTGTATTAATGTCTGTCCGGTCTATCGTCATGTCGGCGGTCATGCATATGGGTCGGTTTATCCCGGTCCAATCGGCGCAGTTCTGACCCCGCTGCTGGACGGTTACGAAGATCATAAGGAATTGCCGTACGCATCATCACTATGCGGCGCGTGTACCGAAGTTTGTCCGGTAAAAATTCCGCTGCATGAACAGCTGATCCGGCACCGACAAATCATCGTGGAAGAAGAAGGCATGGTTCCCGTATCCGAGCAAATCGCGATGAAAGGTTTCGCCAAATGGGGATCAAGTCCGGCCGCATATAAAATGAGCGCATCCGTGGCACGAACCGCGATGAAGCCGTGGTCAAGGGACGAAAACATTTCCAATGGCCCTGGTCCGTTAAGCGACTGGACGGTCAACCGTGATTTTCCTGCACCAGCCCGGCAGACATTCCGGTCCTGGTACAAAAAACGCAACAAGGAGGGACGCGCGAAATGACGATTCAAAACAGAGAATCTTTCCTTGATAATCTCGCAACTAAAATGGGACGCCCACGCCGGCGGGAAGGGGTGGAGCGCCCGAATTGGAGCGTTCGCCCGCAAGATGAAGTGCTTGCCGGCGCGACAAAAGATGAGCTGGTGGACGTGTTGCAGGAGCATTGCAGCGTCATCCACACAAATTTTAAACGAACTGATAGGGAAGGCCTGCTGACGGTGCTGCGCGAGACCATAGATGAATTTGATGGTAAAAAAATCGTCGCATCGAACGACTCGCGGAATAAAACTTTTGGTCTGGATGAACTGTACAGTATTTTGGGTGCGGAAGGTAATGACGTTCATCATTGGGACGAGACAAAAGGTGAGAAAAACATGCGCGTTGCCGAGCAGGCCGATGTCGGCATATCGTTCAGTGACATCACGCTTGCCGAATCCGGCACCGTTACGTTATTCAACAACAAACACAACGGCCGCTCCATCAGCCTGATGCCAAGAGCGTATATCGCAATCATCCCGAAAAGTACCATTGTGCCACGCATGACCCAGGCGACGCAGCAAATCGACGCGGAGAATGCAAAAGGCAATGACGTGTCATCCTGCGTAAGCTTCGTAACCGGCCCAAGCAACAGCGCCGACATCGAAATGAACCTGATCGTCGGCGTGCACGGGCCAGTGGAAGTGACGTATATTGTGGTGGATGATTGATTTGATGGTAATGCGTGTGGTGAGTTGAGGTGCGGGACATGTGGTAGAGGGCGCGGGTTCTGGCGAGGGACGTGCGGGATTAGTGGCAGAACGTGCGAACTTGCAGGTGAAACGCGCGAACTAAGGCTTCAAACGCGCGAACTTGGGCGTGAAACGTGCGAACTGGGCCTCCAAACGTGCGAACTGGGCCTCCAAACGTGCGAACTTGGGCGTGAAACGTGCGAACTGGGCCTTCAAACGTGCGAACTCAGGCCCCAAACATGCAACCCCGCGCCGAAACACGTGCAAGCTGATACCGGAACTATGGCTGAAACGCGCAAACAACAGCAGAAAATGACACGTGAAATCCCGGCAATTCAATTCATGCGAAATCATCCATGCATACTACAATACAATCAATATGTGTACATTTGTACCATATGTGGTATAATTAATATTGAAAAACATATCCTATTAAAAACCGCCTCATGCTCCAACATGAGACGGCTTCAATAGACCAACCCCGTCAAGAGGGGGTAGGCACTAAGGAACATGATCCCTCAGAACCCTGGCTTAGGTGAATGAGGGGTTATTTTTTATGGTTTGTGTTTGACATCATAAACGCGATGAGCATCCCAAAGGATATCATCAGCGTTAATACAGTCTCTACAGCCATATGCATCACCTCCTCTTTGGGAAGTATCCCAAAAAGAACAGTGTGCCCAACCCCTCATGCGAAGCCAATCTATTTCTAATAGTATACCATATTTTTCGTTGAGTTGGACTCATACAAAATGTTTTCCGGTTTAAAGATTTTTTAACAGATAGTTTTGTGAAAAAGCCGGATTTCACTTATAATATAAAATATGAATTGTGGCGGAGAGATGGGTCCATCAAAGGATATACGCTGGCGGCAACGGTTTGAAAACTTCAAGCGGTCATTCAAGTTGTTGGAAAAATACGCAAATGCCGGTGCTAAGAATGAATTGGAGCGTGCTGGTATTATTCAGTTTTTCGAAATGACATTTGAATTGTCGTGGAAGCTGCAAAAGGATTATTTGGAAGCGCAAGGCTATGTGATTGAAAGCCCAAGGGACGCAATAAAGCAGGCATATCAGGCGGAACTGATTGATGATGGCCATGTGTGGATGGATGCACTTGCGAAGCGGAATCCGACAACGCATATATATGACGAGGAAATGGTGAAACAATTCGTTGATGAAATAGCAGGTACTTACCTGCCGGCCATGAAACATTTATATGAAAAATTGTCAGAGGAGAAGTAGTCATGTTTGGCTTAACAGATAAAGATATAGAGTTAATTACTGAAGCAATAGATGGCGTTGATGAGATTGAAAATGCGTTCATATTTGGAAGCCGGGCGCTAGGAAATTATAAAAAAGGTTCGGATGTGGATATTGCAATCTGTGGACGTAATGTGACGCGCGATACAGCAGCAACGTTAAATGACACGTTAAATGAAGAGCTTCCGCTGCCATACTATTTTGATATTCTGGATTATAACGCAATATCGAATCATAATCTGACAGCGCACATTGAGCAATACAGCATTCAAATCTATGAAAGGGATCAACATAAGCGAAAAATATAAGAAAGCAATCCAATCAGGCTGAGAGGGTTGCTTTCTTATTTAGTTGAATTTGCGGCGGTGGTGGAAAAAATAGGAGAGATCGGTTTGAAACGGGTGAGAACAGCACAAAAACGGAACGGAACAAATTGCTAGCGCAATCTGTCCCGCCGCTAAATCATGCCCCTTTTCGCACACTTGCATCCTTACTATATCGCTTCGTAAACGCTACCGCCATCAGCGAAATAACTGCAGTGACGATAATAAATACTGCTATTGGTGTCCAGGCGTCGTTGAATTGTCCGAGCAGCCATGTCGCAATCAGCGGAGAGGTTCCGCCGGCCATTGCGGCACCGATCTGGTATCCGAGTGAGATGCCGGTGTAGCGTACTTTTGTTGAAAATAAATCCGAAAACATCGTGCCAAGAACTGCTGTGATTGGCGGCCACACAATCCCGAGTGCGAGCACGCTTGCCAGAATGACTGCCCAGTCCTGCCCGACAGACAGCAGTATGAAGTATGGAAATGCGTACAGCACCATCGCGATGCAGCCGATCACATAAATTTTTTTACGGCCAATTGCATCGGAAAGCCGCCCCATCACCGGTATCATGATTGCCGTAACAACAGTTGCAATCGTAATCGAATTCAGGACGGTAATCTGGTCATAGCCCAGTGTGCCGGTTGCGTAACTGACGACGAACGTTGCGAAAATATAGAATGGAGCGGTTTCGACCACTTTCGCCCCGACTGCGATCAGCACCTCACGCCAATGATATTTTAATGTATCAACAACCGGTAATTTGGCAACCTGCCCGGATTTTTTCGCTTCTTCAAATTCCGGGTTTCATTGATGCCGGCCCGAATCCACAACCCGAACACGACCAGGAGTGCACTCAAAATGAACGGAATCCGCCAGCCCCACGTCATAAACGCTTCATGTGGCAGCAGACTCATCATGGTCAGGGTGAATGTTCCGAGCACCAGCCCGATTGGAACGCCCATTTGCGGGATGCTTCCGAACAGTCCTTTTTTGCCTTTCGGAGCATATTCGACCGCCAGCAAGAGCGATCCGCCCCATTCGCCGCCGAGTCCGAGCCCCTGTATGAGGCGAAGTATGATTAGCAGTATCGGTGCTGCCACGCCAATTTGCGCATATGTCGGCAAAAGCCCTATCAGAACAGTCCCTCCGCCCATCAGTGATAGCGTAATAACTAGTGTTTTCTTTCGGCCGATTCGATCCCCAATATGCGAAAAAATGATGCCGCCCAGTGGCCGTATGAAAAATGTTAATGAGAACGAGAGATATGCGAGCATCAGTGCAACAATCGGGTCGGATGACGGGAAGTATAATTCGTCGAGTACAAGCCCGGCAACGGTTCCGTATAAAAAGAAATCAAACCATTCAATCGAACTTCCGACTAAACTTGCGGTCAACACTTTGCGCTTCAATTTTTTGTCCATCTATCGTTTTCCCCCTTGTTTTATAAAAAATTTTTACGGCGTCGTGCCAAACCCGTCTTCTTTCGCTTTTTGATAGACGCCTTTCGCTACTTCCAAATCAAAATAAGCTGCCCCCACCGATTTGAAAAACGTAATCTGTTCCGGAGTTTTACGAACGAGTGAATCGTCCCGTGAAAAATCATTCAATTCTCCGTACACGTCAGCAAAACTCCATTCCCCTGATTTTGCTGCGTGGATAAGTTCGCCGGCTTCTTCCTTTACACTTGTCAGATCGTCCACCGCGATGATTGATGCTTTTTTAATGGTACTTAAATCAACCTCCTGCATGCTTGGCAAAAACGAGCCGACTCCGTTGATGTGCGTTCCTTTTTGCAAGTCATTGCCGTCAAAAATCGGTGTTTTCGACCGCGTTGCACAGTTAATGATATCCGCTTTTTTCACTGCTTCTTTCACGTTATCGACAATCTGGATATCGGCGTCTACTCCAAAATCCTTCAATTTATCTTGGAAAGTGTGTGCTTTTTCTGCCGTGCGATTGAAGAGTAGAATTGTCCCAATATCGCGTGCTTCCAAAACGCCTAACACCTGTTCAAAAGCCATCGCGCCGGTTCCAATCACACTTAACGTTCTGGCATCTGCCCGTGCCAGTTTGCTTGTTGCAATACTGGTCAATGCCCCGGTGCGCAGTCGTGTTAAAAAAGACGCATCCATCGTGCATAAATGCTGGCCGTCAGAAGCGTCCGACAGCATCAGCACGCCCTGTGTAGTTGGCTTTCCTTCATCAGGATTGTTTGGAAAAATATTGACTACTTTCACCGAAGCAACCTGATTTTCCAGATCCGCAGACGGCATATACAAAGCGGATGCCTGTTTGTCGGGAAGTTCAATTACTGTCCGGTGCGGATTTTGAATCATCCCGTTGTTCTTCGCGACCAGACCTTGCTTGATAGCACGAACAGCATCCCGCATAAAGTAGTTGTCCTGAATCTCCTGATCTGAAATAAACAGCACGTAAATCATCCTTTCCATTGGAATCGGTTGCATTTTTTCTATACTGCTTAAATTTTGTTCCAAAGTGATGTATAATTTAACTGTCACTTAAATTATTTAAAATATAATACAATTCATTATAATTTGTCAAATCCTATTGAAGAATTATGGTATAGTTAGAAAGGAGGGATTCATGATGACGGATGAATTGGGCGTAAAAATAAAAGAGTTAAGGAAGCAGCAAAAACAAACGTTAAAGCAAATATCTGAAGAAACAGGCCTGTCCATCAGTTTCCTGTCACAACTGGAGCATTCCAAAACTTCAGCAACACTGGAATCACTGAAAAAAATTTCAGATGCACTTAACGTAAATCCAAGCTATTTTTTTGCTAAACCGGCGACTGGAACAACCCCGACAGTAGTACGACATGAAAGTGTAGATGCTGAGCTGACGGAAAATAAATTCATATACCGCGATTTATCAGGTGGAATGGAAGCCCCATTGTTTTCGCCGATTCTGATCATCCTCAATCCGGGCGATAACCGCGGCAGCAATTTTTCCCATAAAGGGCAGGAATTTTTGTATGTGCTGGAGGGCACACTGACGATACATATCGAAGGAGAGGAACATGTGCTGCATCCGCATGATTCCATATTCCTGCAGTCATCAAAATCCCACTACTGGCTCAATAAAACCGACCGGACGATCAAATTTTTGTGCGTTTCGGCAGTGGGATAAGAGATTGGTTGTGGGTGGCGAATATCTGTTGTTTGGGAAAGGATTATGCGTGAGGATAAGATAGTATGAACCGGGTGTAAAGTGTACAATGTCAGCAAATGTGGTATAATTATTATAGAAAAACATATATTATTAAAAACCGCCCCATGTTAGAGCATGAGACGGTAAAATGGACCAACCCTTCAAGAGGGTTAGGCACCTTAGGAGAAAATGATCCCTCGGCGCTCGGTGAAAAGCATAGAGGGATTATTTTCTGTTGTTATCTCCCATAATGAACGTTACTAACATCCCGAAAGATATCATTAACGTTAATACAGTCTCAACAGCCATATGCACCACCTCCTCTTTGGGAAGTATCCCAAAAAGAACAGTGTGCCTAATCCCTCATGCGAAGCCAATCCATTTCTATCAGTATACCATATTGTAACTTCATTTCTGTGAATGAAGTTTATTTTATTTTGGTTGATTTTCGGCTATCAACTGGACAAGAAATTACCGATTATAAAATGAAAATCCTGCCCCTATTTTAGGACTTTTGTATTATAATAGGTGTATACAGAAGGGGGGGGGGTTTTATCCAATATGAGCGTTTGATGATAAAAATAATTTATAACCAAAAAAAATGATCTTCCTCTGGAAAGAAAAGATCACCAACAAAACTAAAAAGAATATCTGCTTAACGCATATTATTTTTTATTCGTATTACCTTGCTTTCTTTTGGCTCATCGTTTTATACGCAACGATAATACCCGTGCTACATAGGATAAGCATAGTTAAAAAACTACGCTCTCCAAGGCTATTGATATTGGTCACAAACGCGAACAATAGTGCAAGAGCACCTAAACCAACAAAGAAATATTTTTTATTCTCACCAAATGCGCGTGATAATAACCAAACCACCGCAAAAAACGCTGCAAATAAACCAATTTGAATTAACACATTAACACCTCACTTTCAGTTCTATCTTGGCTGTGCCCAAACCCAAGGTGTCGCCCATCTGAATGTTAGTTCTGTTCCCCTCCAGCTCGTGTTGTCTCTGATTTCTCTGTACATATAGTGATTACCAACAGCCATAAGCACAGCAGCTACCGATGCCGGAGCAGCTCCAAGAATTCCTGCCAAAGCTGCAACCGTAGCCCAGTTGAAACTCCAGTCAGAAAAATAGTTTTTCCAATGTTGAGCTTCGCTATACGATAAGAACCACTCAACCCCCCACCAATGGGAATCTGTATAATCCATTGGTTTGATAATACCACTATCGTTTGTTTGGGTAGTTGTTAGATTGCTTTTTATAGAATCGAGATTGATTTCTCCCTTTTGTACAGATTCGTTTATTTTATGAACACCTTTTAGGAAATAATCATAAACAAAAGGTTTCACTACATCTTTTGCTTTTGAATCGATTACAAGTTTATTTCCTTTTTTTACAATAAAATCTTCCATTATTTCAGTTGCTTTGATAAGTTTTAAAGACTGGGATTCAGTATACTCATTACCCATCCCATAAACTGTTTTTGTATTGTCTGTAGAGGTTTTGGCCAAAGTTTCTAACGGTAACATTCCAACAAGTAGTACTGTGGACATTAGAATGAAAAAAGATTTCCTTAACATAAGTATATCAACCTCCTAGATTATTTGTCTATCACTGTAACACGAACGTAATATTAAATCACTGTATTTTGTGAAAATTAAATACTTTGGACTATTTTTTTGTGATAAAATATTTTTGGCAGTACAAAAATAGCACGTCTAAACACCTAATTTTTCCAACTATACTTTATATGGGAAAAGGAGTTATAAAATTTAAATAAAGCAACTCTCATTTACGATGTTTAATCTGATGACCGAAACAACCATTCATGCTGAAACCTAAGAAGCTGCCAATCTCGATATATTATAATCAACCTTAACAACAAAAGGGGAACAGGGTGCACCTTTTTTCTCATTCCCTTTAAGTATTACCTTACTGACATTAAACTGTCTCTAGGGTTAATTTGTTTCCGGGCGGCTGGAACAAAAGTTTCATAGTCTTCAGCATTAGTAATGACAATAGGTGAGTGATGTTAAGTTATACCCATTATTGGTGGCGGCATCATATTTATACATAAAAGCTGACCCTTGCATGAACAGCAACACAAATAAGTAAAGAAATTTTCATTACAAATAAAACAGCGAAGGAAAATCAGTGTAATAGATTCTTAATCTAGCTGTAACTGTATAATTCAACCTCCTGTGGTAGTATATGGCTTGACTGAAATTTAAAGGAGGAAATTTGAATGAAAAAGTTAGCCACAGCGCTTGCTGCCGGCGTCTTTATTGCCGGTGCAACAGTTACTACCGCATCAGCTGCAGCGTATGAGGTGGAACAAGGCGATACACTTTGGGCAATTGCACAAGAACATGGAACATCGGCTGAACAATTGCAGGAAATCAACGACTTAAAGAATACAGTTATCTATCCAAACCAAACATTAAATATAAATAAACAAAACAACAGCATGTATCAGGTGAAGAGCGGCGATACATTATATGGCATAGGGCAAGCGAATAATGTGTCCGTTCAGGAAATAATCGCCTGGAACAAACTGTCATCCAGCTTAATCATACCCGGACAGGAACTTAGTCTAAGCGGTGAAAATGTGAGCGAGGATACAGCAGAGGAACAAGAACAAAGTACTGAAGCTTCAGCGTCAGAAAGTACAGCAAGTGAAGCAGATACCTCGTCCAATAATGAAGAGGCGGAAGCAACAAAAACTGCGGATACAACGAAGCAGAGTACAGACAGTCCTGAAGGTAGAACCATTACCGTTTCAGCATCTGCCTATACAGGCGATTGTGCGGGATGCTCAGGTGTAACCGCAACGGGTGTTGACTTGAATGCAAATCCAAATGCAAAAGTAATTGCAGTCGACCCGAGCGTGATTCCATTGGGTTCAAAAGTATATGTGGAAGGTTATGGTTATGCTACTGCTGCTGATGTCGGCAGTGCCATCCAGGGTAATAAAATTGACGTTCATGTTTCATCTAAAAGCGAAGCATATGAGTGGGGCGTACGTACAGTTGATGTAACAATCGTAGAATAATAGAATAGGCTTCATAATAAAATGGGGAAGTATCCGTCTTGGGTGCTTTCCTTTTTTTAATGCCAAAGGGCGGAACGTGAAAAAATCGAAATGACAATCAACGGAGCGTCTGTTTACAGTATGGAAAGGGGGTCCCGTTCATTGCATAGTCGTTATTCTTAGCCCCTTCAGCTTCCAAAAAACTTCAAACCGATTGCAAGCAATAACCCTTCATACCTGATACCATAGGAGAATAATAGACAGTTAGGGTGATCCGGTTTATGATAAAAATTTACATACTTTTATTACTGGTCATGCTGATGTGGGGCTTGAATGTATCGGCAATTAAGGTGCTTGTTGCAGCAATTGATCCGATACTGCTGACGTCATTTCGGGTCATGACGGCAGGGCTGATGGTACTGGTGATTTGTAAAGTGATGGGCATTTTCCGCCTGCCGTACAAACATGAGTGGCTGACGATTTTATACATAGCGGTTTTCAATGTTATCTTGCATCATTCACTCGTGGCGCTCGGACTGGAGATTACATCGGGCATTAATGGTGCGCTGATTTTGGGTATGATGCCGCTGGTGACGGTGATGATGGCGTTTATCGTGCTGCGGCAGCGGATTACGTGGCTGCGGACATCTGGTTTCCTGCTCGGTTTTGTGGGTGTAGTGATTACGACGCTGTCCGGTGCCGGCGGGCTGGCTGCGATTTCGCTTGGGGACGTGTTTGTTTTGCTAGGTGTGCTTGTGCAGGGGTTCAGCTTTATGCTGATCAGCAAGCTGAAGCCGACACTTGATCCGCGCTTGGCAACCGGGTATATGCTTGCACTTGGCGCCACCGTTATTTTTATCGTAAGCCAGACATTGGGAGCGGAAGTTCAGGAAATGACAAAATTGATCGACTGGCAGCTTGGTGCGGTCTTCCTGTTCAGTGCCATTTTCGCAACGGCGTTCGGCCACATGACGTACAATTATGCGATAAAAAAAGTCGGCCCGGCTGAATCGGCTATTTTTATAAATTTGAACACGCTTTTTGCAGTGACAGGCGCGGCGGTATTTTTGAATGAAGTCATCAAAATTAATCATGTCGTCGGATTTTTGTTCATCCTGTGCGGCGTGTTCATTGGAACGGGAGCTTTGGAACATGTGTTGCAGAGCAGAAGACAAAAGAGTGCGAATCCGTGAATGTGCGGGATTGGTGTGAGGGGAGCAGTTGATTGGGCATCGACTGGAATGAGTGGAACATCGATCGGTAAGAGCGGAACATCGACCGCAAGAGCGGAAACATCAACCGTAAGAGCGGAAACATCAACCGTAAGAGCGGAACATCGACCGCAACGAGCAGAACATCGACCGCAAAAGCGGAAACATCAACCGTAAGAGCGGAACATCGACCGCAAAAGCAGGAACATCGACCGCAAAAGTAGAAACATCAACCGCCAAAGCGGAAACATCAATCGTAAGAGCGGAACATCGACCGCAACGAGCGGAGCATCAACCGCCAGAGCGAAACATCGACCGCAACGAGCGGAACATCAACCGCCAGAGCGAAACATCGACCGCAACGAGCGGAACATCAACCGCAACGAGCGGAACATCAACCGCACAAGGCGGAACATCAACCGCACAAGGCGGAACATCAACCGCCAGAGCGAAACATCGACCGCAACGAGCGGAACATCAACCGCAAAAGCAGAAACATCAACCGTAAGAGCAGAACATCGACCGCACAAGGCGAAACATCAACCGCAAAAGCGGAACATCGACCGTAAGAGCGGAACATCGACCGCACAGGGCGAAACATCAACCGCACAGGGCGAAACATCAACCGCAACAAATGGAAAGAGCAAAATGCTGAAGCTTTTCACCTCAAAAATGCTATCATGGTTGTGGCTCCATAATATCTGCAGGCATCAGCGCTTCACCTGTGCATTTTGTTCAAAAACTCGAAGCAGCTGCTGCCGTTAAAAAATTTACAAACAAGCAGAAAGGTTGATATAGATGGAAAAATACCGCATAAATCCAGATAATGGGCTGGAATTTGGTCTGTATACATTAGGGGATCATCTGCCGGATCCGACAACAGGGGAGCGGATTTCCGCCCAGCAGCGCATCCATGAAATTATTGAGTTGGCCCAGCTGGCTGAACAGGCGGGGATTGATTTTTTCAGTGTTGGCGAGAGTCATCAGAATTATTTTACAACGCAGGCGCATTCGGTTGTGCTCTCGGCGATTGCGCAGGCGACGGAAAAAATAAAAATTTCCAGTTCGTCGACGATCATCAGTACGCTTGATCCTGTAAGAGCGTATGAGGATTTTGCCACGATTGATCTGATTTCAAAAGGACGTGCGGAGATTGTTGCCGGGCGCGCATCACGGGTGGGAAATTTTGATTTGCTCGGGTATAATCTGCGTGATTATGAGGAGTTGTATGAGGAAAAATTTGATCTGCTCCGAACAATTAATGAGGAAGAAGTGGTCAATTGGAGCGGGCAGTTCCGTGCTCCCCTAAGAAATGCCAAAGTGCTCCCGCGACCACAAAACGGTTCGATGCCAATCTGGCGGGCTGTCGGCGGTCCACCGGCAAGTGCCATTAAGGCAGGGCGCGCGGGCGTTCCGATGTTCCTGGCTACACTTGGCGGGCCGGCCTCATCATTTAAGCACTCGATTGATGTGTATCGTGAAGCGGCGGAAAACAATGGCCATGATCCGGCTGAACTGCCTGTCGCGACAGCGGGATTTTTTTACACAGCGGAAACGACCCAGCAGGCGCAGCAGGAAACGTACCCGCATATTAATAACGGGATGAAACTGACCAATGGTCGGGGCTTTCCGAAGCAGCATTTCGCGCAGGGCGCCGATCCGCGGGACGTGATGAACATCGGCAGTCCGCAAGAGGTGATCGAAAAAATTCTGTATCAGCACGAATTGTTCGGGCATCAGCGCTACATTGCGCAAATGGATTTTGGCGGGGTGACGTTCGACAAGCTGAAGCGGAATATTGACACGATCGGAACAGAAATTCTTCCGGCGCTAAAAAAATACACATCCAACAAGTAGGAGGCAGCACACATGCAAATAGTCGTATTATCAGGATCAACAGTCGGCTCCAAAACCAGAACCGCGATGGATCGTACAGTCAAAGCCGTTCATGATAAATATCCCAGCCATGATGTTACCCTGATCGATCTGGCCGATTACGATATCCAGTTCAGTGACGGGCGAAATTACATGGAGTATGATGGGGACACGAAATATGTAACACAGTCCATTATGGAGGCGGATGCCGTCATCATCGGCACGCCAATTTTCCAGGCATCCATTCCGGGAACATTGAAAAATATATTCGATTTACTACCGGTGGACGCTTTTCGCGACAAGGTGGCCGGCATGCTCGCAACGGCTGGTTCCCCCAAGCATTATTTAATCCTGGAAAACCAGTTGAAGCCGATTTTGGGATACATGAAAGCACAAATCCTTCAATCGTATGTATTTATTGAGGAAAAAGATTTCGATCGCAAAGAAATTGTTAATGACGATGTTTTATTCCGGATTGACCGGTTAGTTGAGGATACAGTTATTTTAGCGGAAACGTATCAACAAATACGTGAGGCGAAAGAAGCGGAATATGATTTTTAAGTGGATGTGTACAAGCAATAATTTCGTGTTATAATGAACATAGAAATGATTCCGTTGAATAAACTAAATAAAGGCCGTGACGCTGTAACGTCAACGGCCAGAACAATAGTCGAATCCCCTGCCAAGGGGGGTCGGCGTTGGTGAGAAATAGACCTCGACCAAGTGAGCCGTTAACTCAAGGGAGGTCTATTTTTTGTGGACAATTGTAGTAACAAGCGTCCCAAACGCAAGCATTAAAAACAGCGTTTCAAACGGTGTCATAAGCGTTCACCTCCTGTCCGCTCCCAGCTGGAGCATGGAGGCAACGCCAACCACCCTTGAGAAATCCAATCTATTGTGTTTTTCATTATAACACGTGTGGCCTTGGGATGTTAGGAAAGAGTGCGTTTACTTAATGAAATATTCAAACATTGTTCGTCCATTTTATGGCTAACGGCCAAAAAAGTGTGAAGCCCGACTAAATTTGCGGGTGATGTGAGTGTGGCCTGATGTGCATTTGCGGCAGATGGCCTTTCGCCGATGGAATAGCGAAAAGCGCCGTTAGAATTTAAAATTCGCCGATAGAACATGGTTTTTCGCCGTTACAACACGCAAACTCGCCGATAGAAGACTTGAACTGAAATCGACCGTCCGCGGCGATAAATCAACCAACCCTGGCCTGGAATCAACCGTCCAACCTTCATGATACGGGAATCGTCTTATTAACCCGGAAGAAACTGAATATGTTTTTTAAATGAGTCAATTTCATAATTGCTCTTTTTAAAAATACAAAGACCTGCAGAATTTAAAAAATTGTATTTTTAA
>NZ_BAAADS010000015.1:136052-174768 GCF_039522605.1 Virgibacillus siamensis | reverse complement strand
TCAATTTAGTAAAATCTCTTGGCAGACATGAGTTAGCATGATATTAAGGGATTTCTATGAATAATTCAGGTTGTATATATCGTTTTTTCGGCTCTACTTGTATTCGGATATTATAATTATCTTTTAGAGAATTTGGGTGTGTATACTTTCCTGAAGCCAAAGCCATTTCTGATATTAATTGATTATATTATAACGATACTTATTGGTGTTATTCCACGTGGAATTTTGATTTATCTTCTTAGAATGGAGGAACGAAACAGAATTGATTAGTTCTATGATTTATTGAAGCTGGAGTAAGTTTTATATTTCAATGAAGTCACTTTTAACACCTTCTATTCACCCAACACTTTAATTGGATATTTGTTGATTTTCAACAATAACCGGACCGCTAACCAGACGCTTTCAAATCCATTTCATAAGATAAGGCAACGCCACTGAAAACGGAGGTGAAAATTAACATGGCACTTCAACTAATGAAAATATCTATTGATGGAGCGATTACCACCAACGTGAATCCCAATTCCGCAAAATTCTTTTATATCACAACAACCAATACTGCTGCTGGAGGTACATTAACGATTGATGCAGGCGACTTTTTACAGGATAACGGCTCAGCGGCTACTGCGCTTCCAGACCTCGCAAATAATAATAGTTATTTCTCGGTTTACGTTAACGGCGTTGAGCAAATGCAAGGCTTGTCAACCTATACCCCTGGAACCGCAGGACTGGATCATTGGTAATTCAAGTTCCAACAGGGGGCTCTTCGATCAAAAATAACACACCCATCATACTACAAGTCGTCAACTTCTCACCAACATCCTCGGGAACATTTGAAACTTAAATTAAGCAATGGACAGATATTATCTCATTATATCCCGTCACAAATATTGGCGGGACACATAGAAAGTCGACTTGGATTTACAATACACCCCTGTCTTAACTATTTAAACTACCTAAGATCATAAAATCTACAATAGCTCCACTCACTGGATTTTCTGAACCTAATACAGTAACTCCCAAAAGTGTTACACCACTAATATTTGTAACATTGGCGGAGACATATTTTTTAGTAATATTCTTCTCCCGCATTTGCACCCTTGGTCTTGCATTTATTGTGGAATTTGTGGAATATACACTTGCCACAGCATAGTCAATTGTTTGCAGTAATGAGTTACCATCTGCTAATCCATTGTCTGTAAAATAAATTTTTGCTATGCCATTTGCATCTGATGTAGCCTGCCCATAAATCATTTGTTTTACTTTTTTGGGGTTAGGCTCTCCTACTTTAAATACCCGAATGGCCGTTGGTGCTGGTGAAAAAAGTTCAATGCTCATAAACAATCCTCCCCCTGTAAAACGATGACATTTGTTACCAAAAAAACGACTTTGATTCAATTTATAATTATCTAATACACCTTAATATTTATGCACTGTTTCCTGCTTTAATGAGCCTCAAAGTGTTTTTAAAGGCCGAAATCATATTTGAACCGTATTAGGAATATAAAATAACTGTCATTGTTTACAAAGAAGGTAAAGTTTAATTTGGGATACAAAAGAGAAAATGGAAGGTTTGCTAAAGTGGTGAAAAACCTTTGTATAAAGGGCTTGATTTAAACACTTTATTCTAGACACCCTAACTTCTCCGTCAGCTGCACAGTCAAATCACCTTCCTTAAAATAAGATACTAGAAAAGCATAATTTTATTTCAGGAAGAGGTGAAAACCATTGAACGAAAAACAATACCGCTATTATAAGGGAACCAAGGCCCCCTGTGACAGGCACCTCTATCCACAATGCCGCTGCCATCATTGCGATAAGGAGAGCAGGGAGGTTAAGAACGGTATTGAAATTAGTCCAACCAACACAAATACATTTAATCCAATATTCAGTCCATCTATTACGATCAATGTGTCTTCGGGATACACACCAGCCCCCATAGGAGTGGAGACTGTTCAATACATTGCCTTTGCTGAAGAAGGTAAAAAAATTTATACGAACAAAGATGCATTAAAGCAATACGGAAGTAGTGACATACTTGACCCCAACGACGTTTCCAATATAAATTTATTTGTAAATGGTCTGTTGCAGCCTCCATCTATTTACGATATCGAGGAAGGTACTCTATACCTGAAATCCAGTGACTCTCCTCCAAAGGACGCCCCTGTTATTCTACTATTTGTCATTGTTACTGGGTAACAGACGCCCCCTATCATCTTACAAAACACACTACTTTTAATTGGATATTTGTTGATTTTAATCAATAACCGCATTCCTTCATAAGATAATGTGTCCTTGCCGCTAATATCCGCAGGGACATTTATCACTTATCATACGATTTATGCGCTCCATCGGCTTCTCGGTGGGGCACATAAGTTGTCAACCAATCTCTGGTGACGGACTTGTATCCCTATTTGCCACCTTATAATACTGAAAGCGAATATATTCCAGCCGTGAAGTCAGGGAACCAGAATAGATAATACTATGTCACAGCTTCATTATTGTCTAATAACAACAACCTTTTATAAAACAGCCTTGTAGAACGTATCACTGCCATTTAACCGATACCAGCCCTTTTCCTCAAAAAAGGTATGAACTATCGAACTTGATGTTGTAATTTCAGCCAGCATTTGTTCATAGCCATTGCGTTCGGCAAGCCGCTCCACCTTGCTGTATAAATGCTCATCCAAGCCTTTTTTAACATAACTTGTCCCAACAGTCAGCTTATGAATGTAGATTTGTTTCGATTCTTTGTTCAATTCAAACAAAATAAATGCGCGTACAGCACTGCTCTCTTCAATCACATAGAGTCTTTCTGCATTTCCGGCAAATATATTGTCAAAAGTGTTATCGCTGATAGGCTGTTCCTTCTGGTGTAAATGGATATTCCCCTCATTTTCAGCCAATGCATTGATTGCTGGAATATCGGTTCTTTTCAGTTCACGTATCTTATACATTCGATTATATCCTTTCAAATGGCTTGATCATGCCATGGATTGCATCTAAATATGGCACATCTATCCCCTTGTCTTTTGCCAGCCGAATTGCTCCGCCATGAAGATGATCCACTTCCAGCGGCAGTTCCTTGCGCCGGTCCTGATGCATGGAGGACGTCGCTTCCGGATCCAGATTTCGGAGTGTTTTTTTCGCCTCCTCAACTTCCTTGTCCGATACCGTGACACCATATTGACCGGCCAATCGCTGCATTTCAACAAGTATCTGTTCAGCGATTCGAAATGTATCCGGATTTTCACGGACTGGCCCAATTGGCAAATCAACGGCGGTAGTTATTCCGGAAAATGCATTTATAAATGTATACTTCTTCCACAGTTCATGCAGAATGGAATCACTGCTGTTTACAGCTTCCAAATCTGTTTTTCCACAAAGGTTCTCCAATCGGCTGCATATTTCTTTCTGTGAATCATGCAGCATCCCGAAAATGATGCGGTGAAATTGACTTGAATGAATAACATGCCCTGAATCATCCAACGTCGCCATAATAAACGACAATCCGGGAATCACGGCTTCATTACCCAATTCTTTTTGCAAAACTGGAATATGTTCCATGCCATTTAATACAGGCAGGACATATGCCCCTTTTTCCGTCAATATTTTCAAATCATCAATTGTATTCTGTAAATGATAGCCTTTAACACTTACAAAAACAAGCTCAGGATGATCAATCTGATGTGTATCCGTTACTACTTTTGGTTTATTGTTTGTATAATCCCCTTTGCTGCTGAAAACTTTCAATCCATTCCTGCGCAGCTGCTCAGCCCTTTTCTCCCTGACAAGGAAGGTTACATCTGCACCGGCTTTCTCCCACCGTGATCCAAAATAACCACCTAAGGCGCCTGCACCTAAAACGGTAATCTGCATAATTTCCCCTCCATTTATTAAGTATTACGTTCAATATTAGACTCCTCCAAGATATTTGTCCATAAAATTATTCGGATAATTAAAGCAATTAGCGAGCAAATAAAAGCTTAAAATATTATATACAAGTATATATCGGCATATATAAGTTTTATAGAGCACACAAGCAAATATGCGGTTAAATTCCAAATTATCTAAAAATATACTGTTTGAATGAATAGGCCAAAGTCTATACTATTATAGTATGACTGTTAGAAATAAATTCCCCATCCATTTACACTTTATTCACACTCGGGTAAGTACCCGGGGTACAACTATCCATTTTCTAGTCATAAAGTCTTAAGAGAGACAAATTATTAAGAGGAGGTCATTTAGAAGATGAAAAAATTATTAGCAGTAGCGGTTGTTTGCTTTTCGCTCGTTCTGCTGGCGGCCTGCGGATCAGGTTCAGAAGAGGGATCAGGCGGAAGCGGCAGTGACGGCGGTGACAGCGTATTGTCAAAAATTAAAGATTCAGGCACTGTTACAATCGGATTCGCCAACGAAAAGCCGTATGGTTATCAGGAAAATGGTGAGTTAAAAGGGGCTTCGGTTGATATTGCACAGGCCGTTTTTAAAGAAATGGGTGTTGAAAAATTTGAAAGTAAATTGGCAGATTTCAGCCAGTTAATCCCTGGATTGAACGCCGGAAAATTTGACGTTATCACAGCAGGTATGGCGATTAATCCGGACCGTTGTGAAAACGCTGATTTCGCCGAACCGTCCATGATGTATGGGGAAGGATTAATTGTTCCAAAAGGAAATCCTATGGACCTGCACAGCTATGAGGACATTGCGGAAAAAGGTGCAACTGTTTCTATCATGCAAGGTGCAACTGAAATTGAATATGTAAAACAAATGGGTGTGAAAGAAAGCCAGATTCAAACGGCTGCTGACATCCCGGCTACTTTCTCTGCTGTATCTTCCGGACGTGCGGATGCAACAACCGGTACAGAAATGACGGTTAAAATGGCACTGAAATCTTCCGGAAATGACAAGCTGGAATTCGTTTCAGACTTTGAACAGCCTGACATTGAAGGTATCCCAAGTTATGGTGCAGCTGCATTCCATAAAGATGCCGATGAACTGCGTAAAGCATATAATGAAGCATTGGCTAAATTGAAAAAAGACGGAACAGTTAAAGAGATTCTTAAGAAAAACGGCTTCAGTGCTGAAAACAATTCAGTACCAGAAGATATCACCGCTGAAGGAGTATGCAGCGGCGAACAATACTAGAATGACACATACCAGATTTACAACTTGACGTACGAAAACAACGACTCCATAGGGTCCGGCTCCCTCACCCAGGGGGTCTGACCCTTTCATTTTGTTTAAAGGAAAGTGGATATGTCCGATTCTGAACGAATATGTAAAAAAACTACTTTCCAAATTTGTACAAGGTGTATAAACTGAATACTATTTTAATAAAGTAATAGTAAACACAAAAGGAGTGATTATCATCGATGCAATAGCAGATATTTTCCCCGTCCTGTTAAAAGGGGTAGAAATTACTGTCAAGGTTCTGCTTGCTTCCATCGTTCTAGGATATCTGATGGCGTTTATTGCCGGGTTTTGTAAGCTTTCACGCAATGTCATCATAAGGAAAGTTACAAGCTTTTATGTTGAAGTGTTTCGCGGCACCTCCCTGATCGTACAATTATTCTGGTTTTATTATGCATTGCCAATACTATTCGGCTGGGAAATTGGAAGCAGCTTTTGGGCCGGCGTTTTTGCCATTGCACTGAACTATGGTGCATACATGTCAGAAATTGTCCGTACATCCATCTTGTCGGTTGCTGAGGGGCAATACGAGGCTTCCACAGCATTAAACATGTCAAGATTTCAGCGGATGCGGTTGATTATTTTCCCACAGGCGGTACGGATGATGCTGCCGGAATTCGGCAACTACCTTATTTTGATGTTGAAGTCGACATCATTGGTTTCATTGATTGGTATGACTGATATTTTATACTACGGAGATATTTTACGGAGTTCCAACCTGGATCAGGCGCCAACCGTATACTTCCTTGTGCTCGTATTCTACTTTATCCTTGCACTTCCATTCATCTGGCTGACGAAAAAAATGGAAGCTGCATCCAAGAAAGGGGTGGCTAGCTCATGAGTGGTGGCTTAAGTAACTGGAGTTGGCAGACATTTTTCGATGCCTTCCCACTTATTCTGGAAGGACTTGGCATTACTATTTTACTGACTCTCGCTTGTTATTTGTGTGCTTTAATCGTAGGGTTTTTCTGGACAGCTGTGAAAAGACTTCCGATTGCTGCTATCAGACTTCCATTGCTCGGAATCATGGAATTTATCCGTTCCACCCCGCCGTTGGTACAGTTATTCTTTATTTACTATGCTTGGCCAATGGTTCCTGTCGTCGGCATGGCACTCGATCCATTTACAAGTGCGGTTATCGGTCTCGGTATTCACTACAGCACATACATTGGTGAAGTGTACCGGTCCGGGATTGATGGTGTGCCTGCAGGTCAGTGGGAAGCTGCAACAGCACTCAACTACTCCAGGAGGAAAAAGTGGACCAAAATCATTCTTCCACAGGCAATTCCACCAACCATTCCGATGCTGGGAAACTACTTAATTATAATGTTTAAAGAAGTTCCATTGGCTTCAACAATCGGTTTCCTTGGAATTTTGGCATTGGCCAACGATTATGGTGCACAGCACTGGAGATACCTGGAACCACTTACTATTGTGGCAATTCTATTCCTTGTGCTGAGTTATCCTTCCGCACTTCTGGTCAATAAACTGGAAAAGAAATTTAACAGACGACTTGATAAAAATGCAGTAACGGAAAGCAAAGCAAATTAAAAACAAAAGCGGGAGTACCCGTTTTTCTGATCATTGTAGAAAAAAGGAGACGTGATGGAATGTCTGAACCTATTGTAAGATACCAGGATGTACACAAATCATTCGGTGATACAGAAGTGCTGAAGGGCATCGATCTGGATATAAAACCAGCCGAAAAGGTTGCTGTCATCGGACCAAGTGGATCTGGCAAGACAACAATTATTCGAATGCTGATGACCCTTGAGGAACCAACTTCAGGTGATATCATTGTGGACGGTACAAACTTATGGCATATGGAGAAAAATGGGTCAATGGTACCTGCTAATGAAAAACATTTAAGACAAGTGCGCGGTGATATCGGCATGGTTTTTCAGCACTTTAATCTGTTTCCGCATATGTCCATTCTTGAAAATTGTATGACTGCACCAATCAACGTACAAAAAGTGGAAAAACAGAATGCGAAAAAACGATCCATTGAAATGCTGGAAAAGGTTGGTCTTGGTGACAAACTCGATAGTTACCCTGATCAGTTGTCAGGCGGTCAGAAACAGCGTGTCGCAATGGCACGGGCACTGGTTATGCGCCCGAAAATCATGCTGTTTGATGAAGTAACCTCCGCATTGGACCCAGAACTGGTCGGAGAAGTTCTGGAAGTAATCCGTGACATCGCACAGGAAGGTGAAATGGCAATGGTGCTGGTTACCCATGAAATGGAATTCGCCCGTGACATTGCAGACCGTATTCTTTTCCTTGATGATGGAGTTATTGCTGAGCAGGGGCCGCCAATGGAGGTATTGGAAAACTCCACAAACGAACGCCTGCAAAGCTTCCTGCACAGATTCAGAACTTGATAGGTTAGAAAACTTGGTTGTCACCAAGCCTTCAGGTGACAAGCTTAGTTGCACTTATGCAGATAAGAAAGTATTAAACTTTCTTATCTGCCAAAAAAAGCTGGCTCGTTGGAGTCAGCTTTTTTTATAGTTATTATAAAATTTGATCAAAATAGCCTGCAATCCTGTATCTACCATCAATAGAAAGAAATCTTTATATATTTATAAACTGACTGTTACGTTACCACCTTGAACTAGGGTCCTTGGCTATTTCAAAATTTATATCCGATTCGGTCTAAAAACTCTGGAACCTCTATGTACTCGATTCCTTTCCAAATATGCCGACCTTCGCTGTTCGAGGGAGGGAAATTCCTTCGCCAGTATTATTATTTACTTTCGGAAAGGACCCGCTTAATTGCTCTGATTTGCCCTCGATGATTTATTTCATCTTCTAGCACATGAAACCAGAGATAATAATTATTATAAGGAATGCCATTCTCCCATTGTTTTTCCGCAAATAACCATTCATCACTGAAATCCTTTAAAGTCGCTAATGTCTGTTCCCTAACCTGAGCCAGCTCAGTTAAATAGTGTTCAATATCATTTTTTCTAATTTCACTTCTGGCCTGTTGACCAAGTTCCAGTGCTGTTTTCCACTTTTGCAGTTCAACCTCATTAATGTCGCGTTCATCAAAAGAGATTACCTGATGAACAAATTCTATCGAAGCAATATGCAGTAGAATAGCTCCGATGGTGTTTGAACTTTTATTCGTCAGAAAATCCAAATCTTTCTGTACTAATCCCCTAACCTCATCCAGTGTAACAGCCCTTGAATACTCCAACATGGATACAAGTTCACCAATTTTTTCAGCGTATCCGCCAACTGATTTTATTCTGTACTCAATCATATAACTACCTCCCAGTCAATCTATATTAAGGTTACCAATAAATTTTTAAAAATATAGACTAATATTTCCTGGAGAATGATGATATAATCGAATTGACATTTAGAAAGGCAAGCTGACTTATTCAGCTTGCCTTTTTGCGTTGTCCTGCCTGCCCCTGAAATTGTTATTATATAAATATAGTCATTGCAGCAAACACATTACGACCCGAAACGATTTGTCATGTCTTGCAAAAAACCTTTTAAACATTGAACTTGAACCGATATATTTTCATAATAAAAAAGGAAAAATGGCTGCAACCATGCCCTGACTATTTATTCTAAAATCACAACTGTGCAAGGTGCGATTTTTGTCCTCCATAAGATCAAATCATCACGACACCGAATGCCGGGGTAATCTCCATCTGAAATGTACCGACAGCATCCTCAACGTAACAATTGCAACAAACAGGGCACCTGTCGTCCAAGGTCCCTGAATAAGGCCAACTCCAATCATTAAACCGCCCAGTGTTGCCCAAAGCGCATAAATCTCTTCACGAAAAATCATCGGCTTTCTCCCGGCAAAAACATCCCGTGTCATACCCCCTCCACACCCTGTCAAGGTTGCCGCAACGAGTACGGCACTTAATGGTGCACCAATTTGAACTGCGCTCATAGCCCCTTGTATTGCAAATGAAGCCAGCCCCATTGCATCAAAAAGAATCCCCCATTTATCCCATTTCAGCACCCAATCATTCGGTAAAATAAATATAATAATATTCGTTATAAAAACGGCAATGAATAAATCTCCTTGTGTCCAAATTGTTTCGATCGGTATACCGATTAAGAGATTTCGTATTGTACTGCCGCCAAATGCTGTCGTAAAACCCAGCACTTGAACACCCAGTATGTCATAATCCTCTCTCATCGCAATAATGGCACCACTAATCGCAAAAGCTAATGTACCTATGATATTCAGAACATCCCATGTCATCAATGCTTATCTTCCTTTATTTAAATTCAAGCTTTAGTGTTCAACAAGCTTTATCCAATTATTATTTTATTTTCATAATGGACATGTAGCAACCTTTGCGGGTTATTAACATTCCGTTATAATCCAGTTGCAAGTACTTTCTGCTATCAAGTGCCGGATAACGAAAACTCCATGTTTGATTGTTGATTTTTTCTTCAAAACCAAGTCTCCCTGTTACGAAACTTTTATTAAGCTGTTTCATTTGAGAATGGTTATTGAATTGGCTAAAATGTAGCAGTCGACAGCATGAAGACAGAGGAGGGTGATGTATGCTCAAAACGTATTTGTGGCTGACATTCTGTGTAACGGTCTGGGGAAGCAACTTTGTATTTGGCAAAATCCTGGTTGACTATTTTTCCCCGGCAGTTATAACATCACTAAGGTTAATGTTTATCGTCTTTTTTCTGATTAGATTCGTTTTATTTAAACATGGACTCGAAAAAATTTCATCACGTGATTGGGCCTGGATTATCCTGCTCGGTATCATAGGAGTATTCATTAATCAATGGACTTTTTTTGAAGGGCTCGTTACGGCAGATTCCACGACTTCAGCACTAATTCTTGCCACAGCCCCTATCTTGACGGGCATTCTGGCAGCGACTTTTTTAAAGGAAAAATTTACATCGCGCATGCTTTTTGGTTCTGTGATTGCCATCATCGGCATTTATTTTGTCGTGACGAAAGGCGGAGCTGCACTGCATTTTGAGCCCGGCCTGTTATGGATTGTCGGTACCATGGTGTCGTTTGCCATCCTGATTATTATCACCCGGATATTATCACAGCGGATAAGTCCTGTTGTCACAACTTTGTATTCAAATGTTATTGGTTTTGTTGTATCCGTACCCGTTATTTTTATTGCGGACGACCCTGTCATATTGGGAAAAGACTGGCAGCCCTGGGGACTTCTGATCGTAACGGCCATTGTTGTCCATGGAATCGCAACCCTGGTCTGGAATCATCATATCCGCTATGCTGATGCATCAAAGGCATCTATTTTATCCAATTTGGAACCGTTCATCGCGATGATCATGGGGGTTATTCTGCTGCAGAAACCAATTACCGGGCATGAAATAATTGGTTCGCTATTTATTGTGGGTGGTGTCATGTTTGCCACCTATCAGCGCCGAAAGAGGAAGAAAAACCGCCAACTACAGCAACACTGAGACTCGGGAAGGACTGTATTTCCTCCTGAAGGATCGTATTTCCTCCTGAAGGACCATATTTTCCTGTGAAGGATCGTATTCCCAGATGAAGGACCGTATTATTTCAAAATCCCCACCTTAACGTGCTTAAAGATGGGGATTGCGTTTATCTGTACACCGAATACCGTTGCCTCGGCGCCTTTTATGCATTCTTTTCCTCAACAAGATCTTCTCCGATTATTTTTACTTCACGTTCGAGTCTGACGCCGAACTTATCTTTGACCGTATCCTGAACAAAATGAATCAGTCCGATATATTCATCTGCTGTTGCTGCATCCCGATTCACAATAAATCCGGCGTGTTTCAGGGATACTTGGGCACCTCCCAGTTGTTTTCCCTGGAGACCGCTGTCCTGAATCAGTTTTCCAGCAAAATAACCGGGCGGACGTTTAAACACGCTGCCACAGGACGGATATTCAAGCGGCTGTTTTGACTCACGCTTAAATGTCAGGTTATCCATAATCGCTTTGATTTCATCATAATCCCCGTTCTTCATGGAAAAAGTCGCTTCCAGCACAATATATCCGTTATCGGGAATATTACTGGAACGATACTCCAGATCCAGATCATCAGCTGAAAGATTCAGGAGATTACCTTCCCTGTCAACAACAATCGTACTTTCCAGCACATCCTTAATTTCACCGCCATATGCACCGGCGTTCATAAATAATGCCCCGCCGACAGATCCGGGAATACCACAGGCAAATTCCAATCCTGCCAGTGATTTCGATAATGCGTGTCTTGATGCATCAATAATTCTGGCTCCACTCTGCGCCACAAGAATGGTTCCATCTGTTGAGATATCCGTCAGTCTTTTTAAATTCAGAACAATTCCCCGGATGCCCCCGTCTTTCACAATGAGATTGGAGCCGTTTCCCAGTAACGTAAACGGCAGATCCACTTTATTGGATAACTTTACAATTTCCTGCACTTGTTCATATGTTTCCGGTGTGACGAAAAAATCGGCTTTTCCGCCTAAACGTGTATACGTATGATTTTTCAAGTGTTCATCAACCATCACATTATCCACTGATGTAATTTCGGTTAATTGATCGTACACATGATGATAATTTACCACTAAAATCAACCCTTTTATAAATAGTCAAATCAATTATTTCTGGCAATTAGAAAACTTAGTTATCACCAGGCATTTCGATGACAGCTATCGTTTCACTTAGGCAGTAAGAAAAAATTATTTATGTTCTTAACTGCCCAGAAATGAATAGACCAAAATGTCAACTGTTGCACTTTCATGTAACCCGCTGTGACCTAGCGACTTATTTTCAATGATTTTCTCTGTTAACTGATCTTCACTTACAATCTTTCGTATGGCATGCACGCTTTCCGGCAGTGCTACAATGTCACCGGTACTTCCGATGCTTAACACCTGCAGTGAATCAGGAATAGCCTCTTTGTTCGCCTGCAACAATTTCAGCGCACCGGAATCGGGCTTCAAATCAACTGTTGCCGGATCACGATTGATTTGAAAGTACTCTTTACTGTATATGCCATCAAACGGGCTGCCGATCGTAACGAGCTTATGGACACGCGGGTATTCAGCTGTATCCTGATATGCCTGAACATATTTCATGGAAACGAGTCCGCCCATGGAATGCCCGACAAGATTGACTGAATCAATCCGGTAGACACGCTTCATATGCGCTAATACTTTTGCCAGCCATTTGGAAGTGTCCGCAATACTCGCCCTGTTATTTTCAAAAATAACCTGAACGAATGCCGGTTCATTTTTACCCTTGCTGAGGTTACGAACATTCAGATGTCCTGAAGAAGACACATGATAAACAATTGCCTTATTCCCCCAGCCATACTTGTGTTCATACCGGTCCAGCATGTTGCCGAAAGAGTTGACTGTACCTTTGTATCCGTGAACAAACACAGTTGGGTATTTTATCTTGTTTTCCGATTCAGCTGATTTCCGCACATCTGTCATCAGAAATGTAATGATGAAAAATGAAAATAAAGCTGCTGCAATTATAATATGTTGCTTCTTCAAAAAACTGACCCCGCTAACTTGTTTTTATCTTTCCACGTTATGTAACGTTTTCTGCTTTAAAATAAACCATGTGAAAAAGGCTCCGATACCGACCAGCAATAATTTAATCGCCAGTAACGGAATAACAAACACAATGGAAAAACCCATGGTAATCCATAGGACGATAACCCCCATTACTTTTGCTTTTAAAGGAATCCCCCTGCCCTGCCTGTAGTTTTCTATATAGGAACCAAAATATTTATTCGTAATCAGCCATAAATACAACCGTTTTGAACTTCTGACATAGCAGGCTGCAGCGAGCAGCAATAACGGTGTAGTAGGCAGCAATGGCAGTATAATGCCAATGAGACCTAACACCAGTGAAACGGATCCGGCAATGACTAATAAAAATTTTGTTATGCCTTTCATGTATTCACCAGCTACTGTTAAATATTTATTACACTATCCTTATTATACCATCCTGCCTCTTTTCATGTCTTATAAATACAGAAAAATTGTGTCTGTTTTTTAACGCGCTGTTAAAATTTGCTTAGCTTATGAAACTCCGGTGCTCCCTCATTAAAAGTGGTTACATACGTAAATCCAATCTGTTTCAGCAGTTCAATGGCGTCACGGAAATCGTAGGCGACGGTTGATGCCACATGTGAATCAGACCCGAGTGTAAGAATCTCACCGCCACACTCCTTGTACAGTTTTAGAATATCCATACTTGGCATGCCCTGCTCCATTCCATACCGTTTTCCCGACGTATTCAGTTCAATCCCCTTTCCCGCTGGAATAATTTCACGGAAAATTTCACGTATTACCTCATGAAAATGTTCGGTGCTTTCCTGCTGTAAATATCGTTTTACCAAATCAATATGTCCAAGGATACTGAAGTTAGAGAAATCCTTCATGCATGAGAGCAATTCACTGTAATACGCTTCACAGGACGCTTCAGGCGTTCTGTCTGCGAAAAAACTTCCTGAGTGGAGATCTTTTCCTTCAGCGCTGTGCATGGAGCAAATGATAAAGTCGAAGCGATGATTTTCCAACAAATTATTATACCGGTTCAGTAAATGCGGCTGCAGTCCAATTTCCACCCCTTTTTTAATCTGAATACAATCTTTATATGCGGACTGTACTTCCCTGATTTTTCTGTCGTATGCTTCCAGGTCAAATTCAAACACGATTGATTCATCGGGATAATCATAATCAATATGCTCCGTAAAACATATCTCCTTCATTTCGCGTTCCATTGCTTTTTCAATTGTCTGTTCCATCGGCGTGTCGCAGTCTGCCGAGAAGTTACTGTGAATGTGGTAATCAAACATTACAATTCATCCTTTCTGGTTGACAAGATTTCTGTTACTGTATAGAATACTAGATAACTTTAATTAAATAAAGCGATAAAGTAGTAAAGCGAATGAAAGGAGTAAATTTCCTTGCAGCAATATTTACTGGATAATTCCAAAGATACCAGCGTCACAGATTTTCAAATATGGAACCGTACCATTTCCACCCTAAAAAATCGTTTTTTCACTTATGGCTACAGACAGGTACAAACGTCAGTTTTTGAAGATTACGATTTATACGCTGCAATAGTCGGCACCATTCCGAAAGATGACATGATTAAAGTCGTGGACAATTCCGGAAAAGTTCTTGTCTTGCGGCCGGATATGACCATCCCTATTACCCGGATGGCCGCTGCAGAAAATAAGACCGTTCACAATTCGCGGCTGTTTTACGTTCAGGACGTTTTTCGTCAGTCATTCGAACAAATAGATCGGAAAGAAGTAACACAGGCTGGTGTTGAATGCTTTGGGGAAAGCACAGCTGAAAATGATGCGGAAGTTATTGCACTTGCGATTCAATCCCTGAAAGATCTTGGTTTTGACTCCTTTAAACTGGAAGTCGGTCATGCCGGATTTTTCAAAGCACTTCTGGATGACCTGAATATACCGGCAGAACAAACAGAACAAATTAAAACATTCATTCAATCCAAAAATGTTGCTGAGCTTGGAACATTGCTTGCGGACCTTTCTGCTGAAAAGGAACTGATCGCAGCTGTCCGGGCAACCCCGATGCTGTATGGTGCCCCGGAAAATGTAATCGAACAAGCGGAAAAACTTGTTTTAAACAAAACAATGAAGCTGACACTAGAAAAACTGCGGAATGTTTATCAACTGTTGGAGGCATATGAACTGACCGACTATGTTGTATTCGACTTGGGATTAATCAATAACATGAACTACTACACGGGTGTCATCTTCCAGGGATTTGTATCAAGTCTGGGGAAGCCGGTGCTTATGGGTGGAAGGTATGATCATCTTGCCGGAAACTTCGGCGCTGACATGCCGGCGATTGGATTTGCCTGTGACGTTGACCGCCTGCTGCAGGTAATTTACAAGGCAAACAAGGCGGACCAATCCTTTGTCACAGATAATATGTTGATAGTTTACGAGGAAAGCAAACAGAATGTGGCACTGGCTGCAGCAAATGACTTAAGGGAGATTGGGTATCCCGTAGTTGCCTCCTCATCAGCCAAGCAGGAAACTGCCGATTGTGAAATCAGATTCACTGCAGCGGAGAATCTGCTGATCATGAATGGAAAGAAAACTGCTTTTAGAAATAGAGGGGAACTATTGCGGCTCATTGAGAAGGGAATGAAAAACAGCACATGAAACCTATCACAATAGCACTTGCCAAAGGACGAACTGCCGAAAGCACCATCAGCCTGCTGGAAAATGCCGGGATCCATTTTCCCGAATTTGACCCGACAAGCAGAAAACTGATTTTTCACACCCAAGATCAATCGGTCAGCCTGATCTGTGTCAAAGCAGTTGATGTTCCGACATATGTGGAAAATGGAGCTGCCGATATTGGTGTCGCCGGCAAAGACACGATTCTGGAATCACAGGCCGATGTTTATGAACTTTTGGACCTGAAAATTGGTGCATGCCGGTTTGCGGTGGCCGGAAAACCTGAAACTTCATTGGGTGACGCTCATCAGATAACGGTTGCTACAAAATATCCGAATGTGAGCCGGAACCACTTCCTGAAGAAAGGAATAATGGCAGAGACAATTAAGCTGAACGGATCGGTTGAACTTGCACCATTAATCGGATTGGCGGATGTGATCGTAGACATCGTCGAAACCGGGACAACACTGCGGGAAAATGGACTGGAAGTGATGGAAGAAATAGAACCTGTCAGTACAAGGCTGATTGTGAATAAAGCAAGTTTTACGACACGGTCTCAGGCAACACATGACCTGATCCATAAATTGCAGTCGGCCATGGAGGTGGAAAAATGAACATAATGACAGCGGAACAATTCAGAGCGGAAAAAAATTCGTTGTCAGATGCCACGGTGAACAACGCTAAATTAGATAAAACAGTGCTGGATATTATTCAAAACGTCCGGGAATCAGGTGATGCCGCGCTGTTTCACTATACGGAAAAATTTGACGGAGTACAATTGGGGCAGCTAACCGTGTCACAGGAAGAATTTTTGGAAGCAGAAGAAACTGTCAGTGATACATTTATGACTGCATTGGAACAAGCCCGGGAAAACATTGCCGCATTTCACGAAAACCAGAAAGAAAAGTCATGGTTCACCAATCGGGCGGATGGCGTAATGCTTGGCCAGCAGGTTAACCCCCTTGAGAAAGCCGGCATCTATGTACCCGGCGGAAAAGCCGCTTATCCGTCCACAGTGCTGATGAATGTCATTCCAGCAAAACTGGCTGGCGTGGGGAAAATTTGTATCACCACACCACCAGGACCGGACGGGAAAATAAGCCCTGAAGTATTAGTGGCAGCTAAACTTGCCGGTGTTGATAAAGTATATAAACTCGGCGGTGCACAGGCGATTGCCGCATTAGCGTACGGAACGGAATCAATTGAAAAAGTGGCCAAAATTGTCGGACCGGGAAATGCATTCGTTGCGCGCGCTAAAAAGTGGGTTTATGGGGATGTTGCCATCGATATGATTGCAGGACCAAGTGAAATATGTGTTGTCGCGGACGAAACTGCACAGCCGGAATTTGCCGCTGCAGACCTTTTATCACAGGCCGAGCATGATGAACAGGCACGGTCCATCTGCATTACAACAAATCGGGTGCTTGCGGAAAAAATCAGTGAATCGGTATCAAGCCAAACTGGACAGCTTGAGCGAAAAGCAATTATTGAAAAATCACTTGAAGCAAACGGAAAAATTATCATTGCAGACACCCTTTCCGAAGCATTTGATGTCGTGAATGAGATAGCTCCCGAGCACCTGCAGCTGATGATTGAAAATCCTGCCGAAAAACTGGGAACGATTCAGAACGCGGGAGCCATTTTTCTGGGAAACTATGCACCCGAACCACTAGGAGATTATTTTGCCGGTCCGAACCATACCCTGCCGACCAGTGGAACCGCTGTATTTTCATCACCGCTTGGTGTATATGACTTTGTTAAAAAATCTAGCATTATTCAATATTCAAGACAGGCACTGCAGGAAGCGTCCGACAGTATTATTACCCTGGCAAACGCAGAAGGATTGACTGCACATGCCAATTCAATTCTGATAAGGAGGGATGTCAATGATGCGTAAACAGTCTATTCAGCGAAGCACAAGCGAAACAGCAGTTAATCTGACTTTTTCCATCGATGGAACCGGAACAGCCAAGGTAGATACCGGCGTCGGATTTCTGGATCATATGCTAAATTTGATGAGCCGGCACGGACTTTTTGATATGGAACTTACCTGTGACGGTGATTTAGAAGTGGATCAGCATCACACTGTGGAAGATATCGGCATAGCGCTTGGGCAGGTTTTCAACAAGGCACTGGGAGATAAAGAAGGTATTAACCGTTATGCGACAGTAACCACGCCAATGGATGAATCCCTGTCAACGGTTTCGGTTGATATCAGCGGGCGAGCGTACTTTGTTTATCATGTAGGAGGGCTTAAAGATAAAGCGGGCACGTTTGATACAGAGCTGGTTGAAGAGTTTTTCCAGGCATTTGCCAGCAATGCACGACTGACCCTTCATATCAATCTCGCTTACGGTTCCAATACACATCATATGATTGAGTCCATTTTTAAAGGCTTTGGCCGGGCGCTCGACCAGGCAAGCTTCCGGAATGCGCGGATTGAAGGGGTCCCATCGACAAAAGGGTCATTGTAGTAGGGAAGCACGGATTGAAAAGTGCTGCGCATGTTTGGCTCGCAGGTTCGCACGTATGGATGGTGGGTTTGCACGTTTTAGTGCTTAGTTCGCTCGTTTGGGTGCCGACTTCGCTCGTTTGCCCAGCAGCTCGCGCGTACGTGTTTTATAATTGATAGTAATTTTGTAAAGGAGACAGAAGCTATGATTGCGATCATCGATTACGGTGCCGGCAATATCAAAAGTCTGCAGTTTGCATGTCAGCGGATCGGGCTTGATACTTGTCTGACAACCGATATCCCAACAATTAAACAATCCGCGGCAATTATCCTGCCTGGTGTTGGGGCATTTAAAGATGCCATGGATGCGCTGAGAAGACACAATTTAGTCGGCACCATTACCGAAGAGGCTTCAGCCGGGAAACCGATTTTGGGAATTTGCCTCGGCATGCAGCTGTTTTACGAGCATAGCTTTGAAAATGGCAATTGGCAGGGTCTGGGACTGTTACAAGGCAATGTCAGCCTGCTTCCGGATTCGGTAAAAGTGCCGCATATGGGGTGGAATACACTAAAGCACCATCAACGAAACGCTATTTTGAACGCGATTAACCAGAAAGCCTATGTTTATTTTGTCCATTCCTATGCTGTTACCGATAATCAAAAAGAGGATCTCATCAGCAGTTCCGAATATGGTAGAACAGTTCCGGCTATAGTTCAGTCTAAAAACATTACGGGCATGCAGTTCCATCCGGAAAAAAGCGGTGAGACCGGACTGCAGCTGTTAAAAAATTTTGGGGAGATGGTTTCATGATCGTATTACCAGCAATCGACATCAAAAACGGAAAATGTGTCCGCCTGAGACAGGGAGATTATAATCAGGTAAAGATTTATAACGACTCCCCCGTAAAAGCTGCACTTGACTGGCAGCAAAAAAATGCGGCCTATCTGCATGTTGTTGATCTTGATGGTGCCAAGTCAGGTGATTCCACGAACCTCAGTACCATTAAAAAAATAGCCGAGGAAACGTCCATCCCCGTTCAGGTCGGCGGCGGAATCCGTTCACTGGAGCGAATCGATGAATATGTGCAGGCTGGAGTTGACCGCGTCATTCTTGGCACTGCCGCGATTACGGATAAAACCTTACTAAAAGAGGCAGCAGCTGAATACGGATCAAAAATTGCTGTCTCCATCGATGCCAGAAATGGTTACGCAGCGACCGATGGCTGGACGGAAACAACCGATGTAAAGGCGGTTGACCTTGTAAAAGAGCTTGAGGAAGTCGGTGTTCAAACCATTGTATACACAGACATTATGAAAGACGGTATGCTGAAAGGACCAAATTTTAAAGAACTTCAAAAGATGGATACTGCAACTTCCATGAATGTCATCGCCTCGGGCGGCATAACAACCGAAGCCGATATTGCTCTGCTAAGGGAAATGGATCTGTACGGCGCCATTATTGGCAAAGCACTTTACGATGGGGCACTAGATCTTGCCGCTTTGATGGAAGGTGATGCAAATGCTCGCTAAACGAATCGTCCCCTGTCTTGATGTTGATAGAGGACGGGTTGTGAAAGGACGTAAATTTAAGAACATCAAGGACGTGGCGGACCCGGTTGAATTGGCTAAAAAATATAACCAGGCTGGTGCTGATGAACTTGTTTTTTATGATATTACGGCTTCCAGCGAAGAACGCAATATTTTTTTGGATGTCGTGCAAAATGTAGCTGCTGAAATCGCCATTCCTTTTTCAGTCGGTGGCGGGATCCGGTCCGTCGATGACATCCACCGGACATTACGGGCCGGAGCGGATAAGGTATCCATCAACAGCGCAGCAGTCAAAGACCCGCAAATACTGACTGATGCCGCGATGAAATTCGGCAGTCAGTGTATTGTGCTATCCATTGATGCAAAAGCAGTCAGTACAAACAAGTGGCAGGTATATATAAATGGCGGAAGAACGGATACCGGGATGGATGCCATTGAATGGGCAATGGACGGAGAAAAACGTGGTGCCGGAGAAATTGTCATCAACGCAATTGATACGGACGGGGAAAAGAACGGCTATAACCTGGAACTGACCAGAGCCATTTCGGAACATGTCAACATTCCGGTAATTGCCAGCGGCGGCGCCGGTACGATGGGGCACTTTTCAAATGTACTGAAAACAGGTGGAGCCGATGCTGCCCTTGCCGCATCTGTGTTCCATTACGGTGAGATTAATATAGCCGAACTGAAAGACTTTCTCAGCGAAAACAGCATTACAGTCAGGAGGGAACCATCATGGAAATAACTTTTAATCACCTTTCATTTGACGAGAACGGGCTGATCCCCGCTATCATTCAGGATGCCAAAACAGGTGACGTTCTCACACTTGCGTACATGAATGAAACAGCATTACAAAAAACCATTGATACCGGCGAAACCTGGTTCTTCAGCAGAAAACGCCAGGAACTTTGGAATAAAGGGGAAACATCCGGCAACAAACAGCTTGTTAACGGTATATCGTATGATTGCGATGCAGATGCATTGCTGGTGCAGGTCGACCCGAAAGGACCAGCTTGCCATACAGGGGAAACATCCTGTTTTTATCAATCGCTTATTTCGGGCAAGGAAGCTAGCCGGACCGTAATCCATGATGTTGCCGGAAAAATCAGGGAGCGGCGGCAGAAACCCGTTGAAGGTTCCTACACCAACTACCTATTCACGGAAGGAATTGATAAGATTCTTAAAAAAGTTGGTGAAGAAAGCAGCGAGGTAATTATTGGTGCAAAAAATAATGACAAAGATGAAATCAAATGGGAAATTGCTGACCTGACGTACCATACATTAGTGCTAATGGAACTGCTGGATGTATCGATTGGTGATATTAAAGAGGTATTATACGGCCGGCACATTGCAAAGGGAAATGGCTATGACAAGTAAATTCTGGAGTGAAACGGTCAGACGCACAGAACCGTATGTACCCGGTGAACAGCTTGATCTGCCTGATTTGCTGAAATTGAATACGAATGAGAATCCATATCCGCCCTCACCCGCTGTACGTGAAGAAATTCAACAAGAACTGGATCGTAAACTGCAGCTGTATCCATCGCCAACTGTTGATGGGCTGCGTCAAAAAATAGCAGATTACTATACGCTGGAAAGTAAAAATATATTTGTTGGCAATGGATCAGATGAAGTACTGGCATTTGCTTTTATGGCGTTTTTCAACAGTTTGGAAACCATTCGATTTCCGGCTGTTTCCTACAGTTTTTACCCGGTCTATGCCAAGCTGTTCAACATTCCGTTTGAAGAAGTGGAACTAAACCGGGACTTTACCATCCAGCCGGAATGTTTTTTCCAATCAGAGGGCGGTGTTATTTTTCCAAATCCGAATGCACCGACAGGTATTTATCTGGAATTGGATTCGATTCGGGATATTTTGGACAGCAATCCGGATCGGGTCGTCATCATTGACGAGGCATACGTGGATTTTGCCGGTGAATCAGCTGTATCCCTGGTGAATATGTATGACAATCTGCTTGTGGTGCAGACCATGTCAAAGTCACGGTCACTTGCCGGACTGCGCATTGGATTTGCATTGGGACACCCTGAGTTAATTGAAGCACTGATACGCATTAAGGATTCGTTTAATTCCTATACATTGGACCGTCTGGCAATAGCCGGAGCGAAAGCGGCTATTATGGATACGGAATACTTTCGCAAAACAACTGAAAAAATCACCCGAACGAGGGATTGGACAGTTGACGAATTAAAAAAGCGCGGATTTCATGTCCTTCCATCAAGCGCGAACTTTGTGTTTGTCAGTCATTATAAGCATACAGCTGAGCAACTGTACACAAGACTGAAGGAACAACATATTTTGGTCAGACACTTTACAAAACCGCAAATTGAAAATTATCTCCGGATCACGATTGGAACTGATGAACAGATGCAGCATTTATTGCGTGAACTGGACAAAATGGATTGTAAAAATGGCAGCCGTCCGAATTAACGGGCGGCTGCCATTCCTTTACAGGGGCAGCTGCTGTTAACTGCCCTTACGCTTAAATCATTTCTTTAATATCAGCTTTATCCTTCAGACTTTTTACTTTAGCCTGCAGCTTTTGGTTTTCTTTTTGACTTTGCATCTGTTGTTTTAAGCGGTCTTTAATTTTATCAAATTTTGGCATCTTCTTTTGCTGTTTCTTAATTTTCTTGTACTGTTCTTTTGCTTCTTTATCCGTAACCTTTGTATCTGGAAGCTCCTGATCAATATATTTCTGCAGTGTCAATTCAAAAGCCAGCTGCTGCTTGTATACATCTTCTGTCAAATGGTAGCGATCAAGAATTTTGGCGAATTGCTTCTTGTTTTGAGCTTTTGTTTTATCGAATTTCTTTTGTACTTTTTCATCAGAGACGTTAATTCCGTTTTTCTTCGCATCCTGCTTTAAAAGTTCCTGCTGAATCAAAATATCAAGTGTTTGCTGTTTTAATTTCTTCGTGTTGCTGACATCTTTTCCATATTGATTCATCAAAATTTTCGTCTGTGCATACATCGCATTATATTCTTTACCATTAACTTTATTATCATTTACCTTCAATACGACTTTGTCATTTTTTACTTTTTCTTTATCCGTTATTTCAACATTTTGCTTGTTACTCTGTTTTGATTGCTCTGATTGCTCTGATTGTTTATCTGCTTGCTTGTCTCCGCTGGCGGAATCATCTCCACAGGCACCTAAAACGACTGCAATGCTTACTGCCAGAAACAGCATTATAAACTTTTTCATCAAAGATTTCCCTCATTTCATATGATTGTCCTTATATTCAAACATACGAAGGCTGGTGATAGCAAGTATTTTAACAGGGCTAAGAACCTCTTAAAGTTGTCCCGGCGCGCTTCAAGCCTTATCTTTACATTTCATTTACATTTCATTCCAAACTTCTGCCGTAAAAACCCCACCATATCGGGAGTTTTCCGGATTGTAAATCTAAATGTATTTTTTCCATTCAAAAGGGACAACCTTCGATGGATTGCCCCTTTCTACTTATCATTATTCCAAACTTGCAGCTATTTCATTCACCATTTCATGAACGGATACTAAACCGCCACCTGACAGATACCAGAAATCCGGATCCAGGTATACGATGTTATCATTTTTATAGGCATTTGTTTTTTTGGTAAGTTCGTTTTCCACCAGTTGTTTTGCGGATGAATCACTTCCGACAACTGCTCCCCGGTCAATAACGTACAGAATATCCGGATTTTGTTCAACTACGTATTCAAAAGAGACGTTCATGCCATGCGTTGATACTTCAATTCCTTCATCAACAGCCGGCACTCCAAACACATCATGAATCAAACCAAACCGTGACTTCGGACCGTATGCGCTGATTTTATCATCATTGGCCAGAATAATCAGTGCTTTTTTATCCATGTTGTAAGCTTTTTCTTTCAGGTCAGCGATGGATTTTTCAATTTTCTTCAGTTCCTTATCAATCTCATCCTGTTTATCGAATATTTTTCCGATTGTTTGCAGGTTTTCTTTAAATGAATCCATGTATCGGGTGGTGTCTACCCCCAAATAAATCGTTGGTGCAATTTCCTGCAGCTGTTCATACAAGGACGATTGTCTGCCGGAAATGATAATCAGATCCGGGTCAATTTGCGCAAGTTTATCAAAATCCGGCTCTTTTAAACTTCCCACATTTTCATAATCATCACTTTCATATTTGGACAAATAATCAGGCATACTTCCATGTGGGACACCGGTTACGTCAATCCCAAGCTTGTCGAGCGTATCCAGTGTTCCGTAATCAAACACCACAACGTTCTCCGGATTCTTCGGTACGTCCGTTTCACCCAGTTCATGTTTTACCGTAATGGTTTCTGTATCCCCATTTGATTTATCCTCACTTGCATCGGAACTCCCGCATGCCGCCACGAATGCGGACATTGCAACAATAATGAATAATAATAAAACCTTCTTCACTAATATCCTCTCCTTTTTATGCGAAATAGACACAAATTTTATTGTTGTTTATGTGTTTAATATCAATATCCATATCGTAAATATCTTTCAGTACACATTCATCAATCACATCACATGTTGGACCTTGTTTAACAATTTTCCCATCCTTCAATGCAACAATCTGATCGGAGTAGCATGATGCAAAATTGATGTCGTGAATCACAATCAGAATCGTTTTACCCAGGTCTTTTACGAGCCTGCGCAAGGTTTTCATAATCTGAACGGAATGACGCATATCCAGGTTATTGAGCGGTTCATCCAGTAGAATATATTCCGTATCCTGAGCGATCACCATGGCGATATGTGCACGCTGCCGCTGACCACCGCTGAGTTCATCTAAATATTTATCTTGAATCGGTTCAAGCTCCATGTAGTCAATTGCCTGATCGACCATTTCCCAGTCTTCTGCCTTCAACCTCCCTTGTGAATATGGAAAGCGCCCAAAGGAAACAAGCTCCCGGATTGTCAGACGCAAATTAATTGCATTGGACTGCTTTAAAATGGATATCTTTTTAGCCAAATCATTGTTTTTTGCCTTCGTAACATCTTCCCCATCAATCGTAATAGCGCCTGCATCTTTGGTTATCAGCCTGCTGATCATTGAAATCAGCGTACTTTTCCCGGCACCATTCGGCCCAATGAAAGATGTGATGGTTCCCTTCTCAATCTTGACCGAGACATCATCAATGACACTTTTCCGGTTATATTTTTTAAATACACCTTTAATATCTACCATGATTTATTCTCCTTTAATAAAAGATATATAAAGTAAACACCGCCGACAAAATTAATAATCACACTTACCGTTGTCTGGAAAGAAAAAACTTCTTCCACAATAAACTGTCCGCCCAGGAGTGCAATGATACTGATCAATGCTGAGCTAATAATGATATAAAAGTGCCGAAACGTTTTCAGAAATTCGTAAGTGACATTTACGACCAGTAAGCCAAGAAACGTAATCGGTCCAATTAATGCTGTTGCGATTGAAATCATAATCGCAACAATCACCAGAAGCCGCTTGACAACAAAATCATATGGTACACCAAGATTAATCGCCTGATGCTTTCCCAGCGCCAGTACATCCAGATACTTATAAAACCGCATGAAATAAATGAAGACAAGGACCATCAGCACAAGTGACAGATAAACCAGACTTTCATTTACGTTGTTAACACTTGCAAACATCCGGTCCCTGGCAACCATGAACTCATTCGGATCAATCAGGACCTGCATGAAGTCAGTGAAACTTCCAAAGAATGTGCCTAAAATCATCCCGATTAACAGCAGGAAATATATATTATTGCCTTCCCCTTTAAACAAAAAGCGGTACAGAACAAGTGAAAATAAGACCATTGCCCCAACGGAAATAAAGTAATTGATATTGCTGCTCATCATCACCAGCGACTGAGAGCCAAATGCAAAAATGATAAACGTCTGAATCAGCATATACAACGAATCAAGACCGAGAATACTTGGTGTCAAAATCCGGTTATTCGTAATGGTCATGAATACAGTTGTCGAAAAAGCAATCGCTGATCCGGTAAGAATAATGGCAACCACTTCCATAATTCGCCGTGGAAGAATGTAACCAATGTTGCCGGTTAAATCATAGCAAATATACAGAATGCCAATTACGATTGCGATGACTGCCAGGATAATTGTTTTTTTCTTATAACCCATATTTCTTTCTCCTCAGCAGCAAATAAATAAAGATTCCGCTCCCGACCACACCAACCGTCAAGCTGATCGGGATTTCATACGGATAGATGATCACCCGGCCGATCATATCACAGGCAAGCACGAAGACCGCTCCAAGCAATGCTGTATGTAATAAACTTTTCTTGAGGTGGTCGCCCTGATAGATGGTTACAATATTCGGGATAATCAGTCCCAAAAACGGAATCACCCCAACAGACAGAACAACCGAAGCAGTAACAAGCGCCACAATGATTAGGCCGATATTGACAACCTGACGATAATTCAGGCCAAGATTTTTGGAGAAGTCCTCCCCCATTCCCGCAATCGTAAATTTATTGGCAAACAGATAGGCTGCAATCAGAATCGGAATACTGACATACATCAGCTCATAATTGCCGCTCATGATCATGGAAAAGTCACCCTGCATCCAGGACGACATATTTTGAATCAGATCATTTTTATAGGCAAAAAATGTGGCTAACGAACTGATAATATTGCCGAACATTAACCCTACAAGCGGAATGAAAATGGCATCCTTGAATTTAATTTTTTCAAGGATTTTCATAAATACGAGTGTTCCGATTAGCGCAAAGGCAAATGAAATGAGCATTTTTTGTAATGGACTTGCCGATGTAAAGACCATCAGAGCAACCAGAATCCCCAGCCTTGCCGAGTCCAGCGTTCCCGCAGTCGTCGGCGAAACGAATTTGTTGCGGCTCAACTGCTGCATGATAAGCCCGCAAATACTCATGCTCATTCCCGCAATCAGGATGCTGATCAATCTCGGAACCCTGCTGATTAACAATATTTCCAACTGATCATCGGTCAGCGTGAAGATTTCCCATGGCGCAATATCTGACACGCCAATAAAAATAGAAGAAGCGGATAAAATGATAACCGCCAGCACCAGGTAACGAATTTTCATATAAAAATTCCTTCTTATGTTGTTTAGAATGATTACTATCTTTTAACCAATCTAATTAATAATGATATTCATTATCAATTAGATTCTAAAGTAGATTATAGCATAATAAAATTTCCCGTCAATATACCTTCTGGAAAAAATTGCGGCTGATAATGAAACTTTTGGGAAGTGGTGTGAGGAGACCCCTGTGCTCCTTCTTTGCGTTGGGATTGGGTGCAAATTTTGTTCAGCGGATGTGGCAGTTTCTTCGGCGGTTTCACCCATTTCTTCGGCGGGTGCGGCGGTTTCTTCGGCGGTTTCACCCATTTCTTCGGCGCTTTTATTTTGCGGCTTTTGCAAAAAGTACGGCGGGAGTTCGCTTTTGTTCGGCGGCAACTCATGTTGATATGGTGAGCTGATAATTTTTCACAAAAAAAACTAACCCGCTCAGTTTTAACGGGTTAGTCATCAGTAGACGACTCATTATATTTCGCCCAATCATTCATTCTCTTCAGTCACACAACCTTCATCTGTGCAGTAGGTCGTTTTTGACTTTTTTGGATTTAGTGATTGCAGTACAGGTTGTTCCTTCTCTTCCTCCCATACTTTTTCCAGTGCCTCTGAAAAGGCTTCTGGAGGCTGTGCGCCGGATACTGCATATTTCTCATTAAATACGAAAAACGGTACACCCTGAACACCAAGTTGTCTAGCCTGCTCTTCATCAGCGCGCACGTGAAGTGCATAATCGTCCAGCTTCAGCATCTCGGTGACTTTTTCCGTATCCAAGCCCATTTCTCCAGCCAATTTTATCAAGGTTTGGTGATCACTGATAAGCTCAGAATCCGTGAAATAGGCTTTTAAAAGTCGTTCTGTCATTTCCGTTCCTTTGCCATTTTCATCAGCAAATTTAGCTAGCCGATGTGCATCAAATGTATTCGTATGCCGCATTGTATCAAAATTATATGTTAACCCCAGTTCTGCAGCCTGTTGTCCAAGCGATTCATTCGAATTCTTCGCTTGTTCCACGCTCATTCCGTATTTTGAAGCTAATAGTTCATGAATACTTTTACCCGGGGCAATCTCTGCATTCGGATCCAGTTCATAACTTTTATATTCAATATTCACATCATCTTTATATTCAAATTCATTCAATGCCTTTTCCAGTCTGCGTTTGCCGATATAACAAAAAGGACAGACAAAATCGGACCAAACTTCTATTTTCATGGAAAACACCTCATTTCTGCCATTATTGTAGCACGAAATCTACTTTTTCATGAAATGTTGTGCTTACTTAATGATCCACATAACGTCCGTAGTCCGGTACTGCTAACTGTTCAAATTCACCTGCCAGCTTGTCCAACCCTTTTCGAAGTTCCTCGCCTTCCATCACATAACCATGCCCGGGAATTACCAGTTCAATTTTCAAGTCGGCCAGTTTTTTTACGGAATCTTTTGCTGCCTGCCAATCTGTTGTCAGATATCGTGGCGGCCCATTTACTTCTGACGTCTGCATTAACACATTGTAAAAAGAATCCTGCCTGACCGTAATGAACGCATCACCTGAAATCAATGTGGCATCATCTTCCCGGTAAAACGACACATGACCTGGGGAATGGCCTGGTGTATGGATCCATTTCCAGCCATCCAATCCCGGTACACTGTTATCATCCGGCAAAGCTTTAATCGCCTCCCCAGCATTGATCGGTTCATTCGGATAAACACCTGAAATCTTGGCCAAAAGCCCGCCTTCAACTGTCGTATCAGGCTCCGGATAACTTTTCTTACCTGTTAAGTAGGGCAGCTCCAATTCATGTGCATATACCGGAACATTCCATTCTTTAATAAGGTCAATCAGCCCGCCAACATGATCAAAATGGCCGTGCGTCAGTATAATTGCAGATGGTTTAGTGTCTTCACCAAAACGCTTTTCTGCTTCTGCTTTAATTTCTGCAGCAGCATTCGGCAGTCCGGCGTCCACAAGCACCCAGTTATCTTTTTTCGGAAATCCTATAAAAGCTATATTTACAATTTGATCGGTATAGAAATAAATGTCATTCGCAACCTTTTCACCTGATCTGCTCGTAATGGAGGTCATCGGAATTATCCGTTGATCCTCACTCTCATGCAGTTCTTCATCCATTACTAATACCTCCTTTCGCTTTAGTATCCGATGAATGAAGCATAATCATGCATTGCTGAATTTAACATACTCGCGGATATGGAATGTTTGCATGTTTGGGCCGGCGTTCGCACGATTCTATTACTACAACATAAAAAAGCTGCTCCCCGATTCAGGAAAGCAGCCCCTGTTTAATTATTCCTCTTCAAGCAATGATTTTCCCATAATGGTCACGCGCTTCGTATTTTTCAAATCGCCAATAGTCCGTGCTCCGATTCCGAACATCGTCATTTTCAGTTCCAGTTCAATTTGCTCCATTGTCTCGACAACTGCACGATCGGATTCAGTTGCAGCTTGCAAAAGAGTTCGGGCAAAACCGACCAGATCTGATCCAATCGTAAGTGCTTTTGCCGCGTCCATACCGGTCTTCATCCCACCGCTGGAAACGAGTGGCACATCGCTAAGGGCACTTTTAACCGACACAATACAGTCCTTCGTCGGAATTCCCCAGTTATTAAACGCTTCAGCCGCAGCTTTTTTCAATGGGTCTTGTGATCGCAACTTTTCAACCTGGCTCCAGGAAGTGCCACCCGCTCCTGCCACATCTATATAAGAAACACCTGCGTCATACAACTTTTTCGCTACAGTGCCGTCAATACCAAAACCCACTTCTTTTGCACCAACCGGAACCGTCACTTCCCTGCATACTTTTTCAATTTTGGGAAGCAGACCTTCAAAGTTCAGGTCGCCTCCGTCCTGGACAGCTTCCTGCAAGGGATTAAAATGCATCACGATGGAGTCCGCTCCGGTCAAATCAACAATACGTTGACATTCGGCAGCACCATACCCATAGTTCAGCTGCACCGCACCGATATTCGCAATCAATGGGACAGTTGGCGCCTGCTTTCGTATTAAAAAAGAATCTTTGTGTGCGTCACTTTCGAGTAATGCCCTTGTGGACCCAAGTCCAATTGCCCAGCCCTTCTCTTCAGCAGCAACAGCCAGATTTTGATTGATTTTCTCAGCAAGTTCCGAACCGCCCGTCATCGAACTAACGAGAAACGGTGCTTTAATCGGCTTATCCAAAAAACTGGTCCCCAAATCAATATCATCGAAATTTATTTCCGGCAATGCATTATGAATAAAGGAAATCCCTTCAAGGCCAGTTGACTTATTTACACCCTCCACATTATCTGTTAAACAATGGCGAATATGCTCCGTCTTACGCTTGTTGATACCTTCCTCCATCATCACACATCCTAACTGTATATTGTAATCTCATTAATTATTAAAGCGATTACTATCATCATACCAATTATTTGGACAGGTTTCACTTGTTTTCTTTTTTAGGAAAAATGGTGTAGCTGAAGCTGATGATAAAATCAATCCCGAGAATAAGCGACCAAAGCCGGAACGTATTGAACAACGCTTCTGTTTGTGACGGATGGTTAATATATAATATGATTGCGCCCAATATAGCACTCCCGATACACCAGGCTAAAAAATGATGGTACCAGCCTTTGCGTTCATATTTTGCTAGCTCCGTGCCAAATTTTTTCTTTTTAGGCGGTCTTTTTACACCGCCGAACAAGTATGAAAATTGCCGGTCGGCCCAGTTGATCATTTGATGGCCATATGCAACGCTGACCCCGATATAAATAGCGGCAATGCCGTGCACAGTTGTGGCAGTTGCCCCGTTTTTCAGATCTATAACAGTTACAGTCAAAAGAAATAAATCGACAATTGGTGTACAAAGAAGTAATACGTATCCTAATTTATTTTTCCCGAAAATGTAACGGGCTATCAACCCAGCCAGAACAAACACCCAAAACCCTATCTCACACGCAACAATCAGCCAGCCAATCATAATTCCGCCCCTTTTTAATACAAATGTATTAAAAACATCATAGCATATGCTATCTAAATAATACAAGTGTGTTATAATAATAAGTATGCCAAAAATAGTTGATCATGAACAAAGAAAAATTTTAATAGCAGAGGCAACCTGGACCGTCATTACAAGGGATGGACTGGAAAAAGCTACAGTCAGAGAAGTTGCCCAAGAGGCAGGTTTGTCACCCGGAGCATTAAGACATTATTTTTCCACTCAAAATGAGCTGCTGGCCTACTCGATGAAGCTTGTTTCAGACCGTGTAAAGAAACGTGCAGAGAGTAAAAATTATGAAGGACCGCGATTGGAGGTAATGCTTGAATTACTCAGTGAAGCGTTGCCAATGGATGATGAACGACGAATTGAAATGGAGGTGTGGCTTATCTTTTCGTCGCGATCATTAGTTGACAAAAAGCTGCACAGTCTTAGCCAAAAGGTGTTTACGGAAATGCGGCATGCAGTCAGACTGGTGATTGACAGGCTGACTCAACTTGGTTTTATCAGAAACAGTATTGACCCGGAATTGGAAACCCGTAAATTGCATGCGCTAATTGACGGTGTTGGACTGCATGCACTGTTACATCCTGATATGTTGACAGCGCAGGAGATGACCAAGATCATCAAAAGTCACTTACTATCGCTCTGTAATGGTGAGGAGGAACATGCATGAAACAAAAAGCCAAAGTATTTGCGGAAAAAGCACATGCAGGTCAAAAACGAAAAAGTTCGAATGTACCTTATATAAGCCATCCAATTCGCGTTGCTGACCGTCTGGAAAAAGTCGGTGCCAGCGATGAACTGGTCTGTGCCGGATACTTGCATGATGTCGTGGAAGACACGCCTTATGAAATGGAAGATATCGAAGCGAAATTCGGACCGCGTGTCACCCATTTGGTTGCAGCCCATACCGAAGACAAATCAAAATCCTGGCAAGAACGAAAACAGCACACGATTGATACGGTTAAGTACGCCGAAAAAGAAGTGAAATATTTGATTGTCGCTGATAAGCTTGATAACCTGCTTTCGATGGAACAGGAATACCAACGCCAGGGTGACGCGCTTTGGAACAAGTTTAATGCCGGTTTTGACAAACAAAAGTGGTATAACGAATCAGTGGCTGCGAATATGACTGTAGGCTTGGACGATGATGAAGTACCAGCTTATTTTCAGGAATTTGCGGATATTGTGGAGCGGGTGTTTGGCAGGGAAAATTGATTTTCGTGCTTTGGAGGGCGGGGCAGACTGCTGCTCGAAGGAGGAGTTTCAAAATCGAGCATATATATTCCGAAAACGAGCATATCTGCCTTAAAGTCGAGCATATATATATTTCCGAAACGAGTATTTATCCTTTAAACGGCAAAACGCCTCCCTGCTGCAGCCTGCACCAACAAGGGAGACGTTCATCATCACCGTTTTTTACGAAGCTTATAACCGGCATGCCGTTGCCTCTTCAATTTTTTCCATCTGTTTTTTTCTTCCAAATATGCGCGCTGATCCTGTTTCCGCCGTTCAAACGCCAGTTCACGTTGCAGCTTCAGGTAGCTTTGAAACCGTTCATAAGACAAATCGCCATTTTCCAACGCCTCCTGCACCCGGCAGCCTGGCTCCGTATCGTGCTTACAATCGTTGAACTTGCATTCTTTTTCAAATGCTTCTATGTCGCTGAAGGTGGAATCCATGGACGATTCGCCATCCCAGAGTTGCAGTTCCCGCATGCCCGGGGTATCAATCAGCATCGCACCATATGGAAGTATGAACATTTCCCGATGTGTTGTTGTATGCCGGCCTTTGCTGTCTGTCTCGCGGATATCTTTCGTTTCCTGTACCGCTTCATCCAGCAACGTATTTACCAGGGTCGACTTGCCAACACCTGAAGAACCGAGCAATGCTGCAGTTCGTCCTGCAGGCAGGTATTCCAGCAATTCATCGATGCCCTCTCGTGTTACATTGCTGATTGCAACAGTTGGAACACCTATTGCCACCTCTTCCACCCGCGCGATAGCAGCTTTCACTTCATCGACAGAGCACTCATCCTTTTTGGTCAAAACAATTATTGGCGATGCACCGCTCTCATATGCAGCCAATAGATACCGTTCCATTCGACGCACATTCAAATCATGATTTAATGAATTGACGATAAAGACAGTATCCATATTAGCAGCAACTATTTGCGCCTCGACCTTTGGACCGGCAGCCTGCCTGACAAACTGACTATTGCGTGGCACCAGTTCCTGAATAACAGCCTTTTGTTCGCTTTCCAGTTTCTGAACAAGCACCCAATCTCCAACAGCCGGGAGATCAAGTGAGTGTGTCACTTGGTTTAAAAATTTTCCACTTAGATGTGCAGCATAATCGTGCTCACCATCCGAAACGTGGTAGCTGTTTTTTTGGACCGCCATAATTCGTACAATGTTTTCGTCATCAATATCCTGAATGGAACAATCCCATCCGATTTTTATTAAATTACTCAATTATAAAATTCCTCCCTGGTTATCGGAGGAATAGTCTTGCTTTAAACCGACTGTTCCTCCATTTTGCTATTTGTGTTTTTGATTAAAATCTGCTTTACAATTTCCATAAAACACCACTCCTTTCAAAATGGATGAACCTGAATAATTACCAGTATACGTTTTTTCAGAAAAAATGCAACTGACTGAAAGGAATTTTAAATGTGGCACCGGATCGGATTAACACCCTGTGGATTCGTATTTTTCTGTGAAGGAACGTATTTTCTGTGAAGGACTGTATTTCTCCCTGGAGGACCGTATTTTTCTGTGAGGGACTGTATTTTTCCCTGAAGGATCGTATTTTCACATGAAGAACAATATTTTTATAAAAAACCGGACACGGCTTTCATACCATGTCCGGCTTATCACTTACCGATGATTCATTTGGCTTGGTTCAGGACCATTGCGGTGATTGCGGTCCAGTTCAGCAATTTTCTTCATGTCATTTTCACTTAGTTCAAAATCGAACACATCAAAGTTTTCCTCAATCCGTGATGGTGTAACGGATTTCGGGATGACAATTGCATCGGATTGGAGATGCCAGCGAAGTACAACCTGTGCAATAGTTTTGCCGTAGTGATCAGCAATTCCCTTCACAACATCATTACTCAATACATCCCCGCCACTCATTAACGGGCTCCAGGATTCTACATAAATACCATGTTTCCTGCAGAAGTCTTTCATTTCTTTTTGCTGCAGATACGGATGGCACTCAACTTGATTGACTGCGGGTACAACTTCACATTCATCCAGCAGGCGCTGCAAATGGTCAATGTTGAAGTTGCAGACTCCAATCGCTTTCACACGTCCATCTTTATACAGTTTCTCCATCGCTTTATATGTCTCAACATAATCATCAAACTCAGGAGTCGGCCAGTGAATCAAATACATGTCGACATAATCCAGTCCGAGACGTTCAAGACTCTTATCAAAAGCTTTTAGCGTATTTTCATAGCCTTGATCCGAGTTCCAAACCTTCGTTGTGATGAACAGATCTTCGCGGGCAACATCACTTTTTTCAAGTGCCCGTCGCACACCATTTTCATTTTCATATACTTTTGCAGTATCAATCGAACGATAGCCAACTTCAAGTGCCTTTGATACGGCCGGGGTTGCTTCCTCATCGGGTACCTGCCAGACACCAAACCCGAGCTGCGGCATTTTCAAGCCATTATTTAATGTTACGTAATCCATCTGATCGCTTCCTTTCTATATAGTGCATTTTTAAGTTTATCACAACTGTTTTCCCTATAAAAAATTTTGCATCCGCTAAATATCGATGGCAAAGTTACGTTTCAATTGTTTTTCTCCTTCATTTGTAACTTTCAACGAGCGGGATTCTGAAACTCGTTCAATCCATCCCCATTCCAAAAATCTTTCCAGCAACGTTCTGCCTAATGAACCAGCAATATGATGTCGACGCTCTGTCCAGTCCAGGCATTTCCTGCTGCCTTTCTTTTTGGGAAGGACTATTCCCAGGTCACAGAAAAAACTTTCCCCTTTCTCGGTTACGTTAAACTCCTGTTCTCCTTTTACAATATAACCATGCTCCATTAAGGATTCAGCAAGCCTTACACCCAATTCCCCCGCAATATGGGAATAGCATGTTCTTGCATCACCAACCGCACTTTTTTTTGCATCCTGTTTCAGCGGCCTGATATCCGGTTTCGGCATTGAATTTAATACCTCTGCTACTCTTGCTGCCGTTGCTGTATCCTCTATTCCGTAATACGAATGCCGGCCATTGTTCTCTGTATTAATGATATTTTCTCCAACCAGCTCAGCTATATGACCCCTCGTATCCTTAACGCTCATCCCGGCCATATACGCCAAATCACCAACTGGATAAAACCGTTCATCTTGCAAAATGGCCAAGATACTGCGTTGTTCCTGTGATTGAATCATTTCTACAACATTCTTCAAAAAACACACCCCCTTTATGACCTGTACTAAGCGCTAGTTGCTATTTCGCTTCTCCCGCGCGAATGAGTAGTTTCCCTCATATTTCTGAAGACCACGATCTGCCAGCCAATACGTTATCGGAAATATTTTGTCCAAAAAATACCGATCATGCGAGACCGCAATAATCGTTCCGTTAAATTGTTCCAAAGCATCTTCCAGCACTTCCTTCGACTCGATATCCAAATGGTTGGTCGGCTCATCTAAAATCAGCAGGTTATGATTTTGATGGACTAACTGTGCCAGACGCAAGCGCATTTTTTCGCCGTCGCTCAGCGTTTTTACTCTTTGAAAAACAGTTTTCCCATAAAACATAAACCTGGCCAATATCCCTCTTGCAACGCCTTCTGTCACATGGACCTGATCACGAAATTCATCAAGAATCGATCGTTCGCCATCCATCTCTATCATGTGCTGCGATAAAAAGCCGACCGACAGATTACTACCCAGCCTCAACTCTCCATCCATCACGGATTCCTTTCCCAGTATCATTTTCAGAATGGTGGATTTACCGCATCCGTTTTTACCAATAATGGCAATCCGCTCCTTGAACCGGACAAACATATTAATATTTGTAAATAACTGCAGCTCACCATACGACTTGCAGACATCTTTCATTGTTACAACATCTTTTCCACTCCGCTTATTCATCTGAAAATCCAAGTCCATTTTTTTCTGTTCTAAAACTGGTTTTTTCTTTATTTCCATTCGTGCCAAAGCCTTTTCCATACTTTTAGCGCGCCGGTGAAGACCAGCATTGGGCGGGTTTGCCTGATTGGCCCACTCTTTCAGCCGCTTAATCGTATCTTTCATCTTCTTTATTTTCTTCTGCTGGTCCTCGAATTGCTGAAACTCCCTTATCAGCCGCTCTTCCCGCTCTTTGACAAAACCGGAATAATTCGTATGATAGGTTATCAGTTCACCTTGATCCATCTCCAAAATAGACGTTACGGTTTCATCCAGAAAATAACGATCATGCGAAACGATTATTACTGTTCCCTTATACTGATTGATAAAATCCGTCAGCCATTCGATAGCTGCTAAATCCAGATGATTGGTTGGCTCATCAAGCAGCAACAGATCAGGTGATTGCAACAATAATCGCGCCATACCAACTTTTGTCCGTTCACCGCCACTAAGCTGAATCCACTTTTTGTCAGCCAAGTGTTCTATATTCAGACCGGTTATAATACGTCTGACTTGTGAATCGACTTCATATCCGCCCTCCTGCTGGAATTTTTCCTGCAGCTCTCCGTATTTTTCAATGTGGCGAGTTAATTTTTCAGAGTCCGTTTCCTCAGCCATGGACTGCTCCAGCTCTGTCATCTTCTCTTTTAATATCTCAACTGAAGCGAACACCTCATAAAGTATTGCTTCCACCTGCTTTTCATTCTCGATCTCAGGCGTTTGCCGCAACATCCCCGCCGTCGAATCTTTTTTCCACGTAATCTGGCCTGACACCGGCTGCGTTTTTCGAGCAATTAAATCCAACAGTGTTGTCTTACCTTCCCCGTTTCTGCCAATCAGACCGATTCGATCACCCTGCTTTATTTCAGTCGATATATTTTCAAAAATCGTATTTGCACCAATTATTTGCGTCACCTTTTGTATACTGCATACAATCATATTCTCTTCCTCCATTAGAAGAGACACTTCCGCTTTAACACAAAAAGACGACAGAGAAACACTCTCTACCGTCTTTTCAATAAAAAATTCCGTTTGTGGGCAGATGTCTCTTACTGGTTTTTTCCGTTAAGTTGTCTTCAAAAAGGGCATACGTACCCCTTGAAAAGAAACATCGGAAAAAAGCGCATAACAAAGCCACAGGTATTCTGTGAATTTTGAAATGCCGCTGCCAGTAAAAGTCATCTGTCCCACCTCCTTTGTCACTATAAATTCAGTTTATTTGAAATCGTACGGGAAGTCAATTCATTTATTCTGGTGATTCCAGCAGATGAATATAATTCACCAATTCACGCACCAGGTAATGTATACAATCATTTTCTTTGAACTTTTCATCCTCAGCATAAATGAGCAAATGTAAAAAGGGCTATTTACAACAATTCTGCACAAGCATAATTCACATAAATAAGCTGTTTTTAACAGAATTTCTTAAATTTTAAAGATTATATAAATTTATCCATTTACCCGACTATTCTGCTATAATTGCACTTATAAAATAAACCCTGGAAGGAGACCCCACATGTCATTCACAATAACCGAAGCAACCTTTTCCGAAATGCAACTGGAAATGGGCACTGGTAATCTATCTGCAAAGAAATTAACAATAATGTACCTCAAACAAATCGCACTACATAACAACGAAATAAATGCCGTTTTGGAAATAAATCCGGAGGCACTGCACATTGCCGAGGCGCTCGATACCGAACGGGCTGAAAAAGGTGTACGCGGACCGCTTCATGGCATTCCTGTTTTAATAAAAGACAATATCAACACAGGCGATAAAATGCATACAACTGCAGGTTCCGTTGCACTTGAAAATAATTTTGCAGATGAAGATGCTTTTATCGTCAACAATTTGCGTGAGGCTGGCGCGGTCATTCTAGGAAAGACCAATCTAACTGAGTGGGCCAACTTCATGACAGAAGGAATGCCTAATGGGTACAGTTCATTAGGTGGACAAGTTATGAATCCATATGGTCCTGGGAAACTTGACGTCGGCGGTTCAAGTGCAGGATCAGGTGCAGCTATTGCGGCAAACTTTGCTGCAGGGGCAATTGGCACGGAAACGAGCGGATCGATTCTCAGTCCCGGCAGCAGCAATTCACTTGTTGGCATAAAACCAACTGTCGGATTACTGAGCCGCACTGGAATTATCCCTATATCGAACAGCCAGGATACGGCAGGGCCAATGACACGGACTGTAGAAGATGCAGTAATTATGTTACGTGTGCTTGCTGGTACAGATGATGAGGATCCGGCTACTTTCATTAATCGGCAAGAACTGGACTATTCTTTATTTTTAAATAAAAACGGATTGCAAAACGCAACGCTTGGCATTTCGCGCGATTACTTAGAAGGACTGGATGAAGAGGAACGCACTATCATTAACACTGCTTTAAAAAATATAAAAAACTTGGGAGCCAAAATAGTTGACCCAATAACACTTCCTACTAATTTAGACGATATCAATGTACTCCTGCATGAATTTAAAAGTGGCATAAATGCGTATTTAAAAAATTTATCGGTCAATGCCCTGGTTCATTCGTTAGAGGAGGTTATTCAATTTAATGAAGACCATAAAGAAAAAGCTTTAAAATATGAGCAGTCCATACTTAAACAATCAAATGAAAAGAGTGGCCGTCTTGTCGAAGCGGAATATATCAATGCCCGATTAAATGACCTGAAAATGTCACAAGAAAAGGGTATCGATGCGATTATGAATGAGCACCGGTTGGACGCTTTGATTTTTGCAAATAATTACGGAGCAGGGATTGCTGCAAAGGCGGGATATCCATCCATCACTGTTCCGGCTGGCTACACCTCAGAAGGAAAACCGGTCGGCATAACATTTACAGGGAAAGCTTTTTCGGAAGCAAAATTAATCGAATTGGCATATGCCTATGAACAAGCCACTAAACATCGATTAATTCCAAAACTTGATTAAGCCGGAATTCTAGAACAAAGGCGTAAGCGCCCGTTTAGCAACGTACAAACTGCGCCCTGCCATGCAGGGTAGGTCGGCGTTGCCGCGCAAAGCGGCGGTTTTAGCCGATCTTCCTTAAATGAGATAAAGGAAACACGCCCCTTCATAGGGGTGTGTCGACGTTGGCCGCAAAGGC
>NZ_BAAADS010000015.1:41674-136000 GCF_039522605.1 Virgibacillus siamensis | reverse complement strand
CTGGTTTCACCAATCGGCAAGTCTTCTTTATCGTAGTGAGGAAGTGTGAAGTTTGGGACTGCGCTAAAGCTCGTCCCATCAAAACCTCTGCTATTGCTGGGCGCTGGAGCCGGACGGGGCTTTTCATTAATATAAAAATTATACACAAGTATTAAATTTTATAGTTTCCTGGTGCTATTAAAAAAGAAAGGCTATTTCCTCCCATACAACATAGAAATAGCCTTCCTCACCCATCATTCCAAACTATTTTACCATACTGTTCCTGATGGTCTATCTTCACATCAAAATAATGCTTGCTGTAAAAATGTTTTAATCGCTCTACATGGTCAAAGTCCCGCTTAACAATGTCACCAGTAATGTATTGCACATTATCTTCTCTTACAACATCTTTTAAATGTTTCATCAGAATTGAACCATATCCTCTATCTTCCTCGCCCTTTATATCAGCGATGTGCAAGTTGCTGTCATCTTTGTATTCTGCTTCAATGGCGGAATTCCATTTTCCACGATAAGGCCTAGCGCAGTTATGCAACATCAGCTGGCAGGTTGATTCTTCTTTATATGCATAAATGACAACCCAGTCATTGTCTTTTGTTTGATCAATGCTGATCACTTCAGCATGTTTAGCAATCTCTTTTATATTTTCCTGCATCCGAAACAGCTGTATTTCCAATGTATCCAGTTCCTGTTTCAGTTCGTCTTTACTCTTTGTCTCCTTCTGCTCGAGAAAAATACTGTTCACGATATAACCCCCCATCCAAATACGCGCACATTTTCGCATTGTACTAGAATATGCGGATGGATTTCAAGAGGTGTTCTCCAGGAAAGAAAAACAGCTTCCTTCCATCAAAGGAAGGAAGCTGCTTTATTCTGTATTACCATGATACAAAAAACAATCTTTCGTATGATCATTCACCATACCCGTTGATTGCATGAAAGCATAACAAATCGTTGGACCGACAAATTTAAATCCGCGTTTCTTTAAGTCCTTGCTCATCTGTTTCGATTCGTCGGTGAAATCCGGCACATCCTCATGCCGCTTCCAATTATTCAAAACCGGTTCACCGCCAACAAACTGCCAAATATAGCTGTCAAAACTGCCGTACTCCTCCTGGATTTTCAGGAACTGCCTTGCATTGTTTATAAAAGCGTTTACCTTAAGTTTATTTCGAATAATTCCTTCATCCTGCAGCAATTCTTCTCTTTTCCAATCATCATATTGACTGACTTTGACCGGATCGAAATGATCAAATGCTTTCCGGTAATTGTCCCGGCGTTTCAAAATCGTAATCCAGCTTAGTCCGGCTTGAGCGCCTTCCAGCAGGAGCATTTCAAACAGTTCCTGGTCATCATGTGTCGGTTTTCCCCATTCGTAATCGTGATAATCGATATAAATTTGTTCATTGGTTACCCATTCACAGCGATTTTTGTCCATTTGTCACTCTTCCTTCTTCTCCACTTCATTTTCTTCATAGGAAATCCAGTCACTGTAGCTGCCCGGGTACAGTTTAACATTTTCAAACCCGGCCGCCTTTAATGCAAGGACATTTGGCGTTGCAGAAACCCCTGACCCGCACGAAACGATTATCTCTTTATCTTTTGGCAAATCTTTAAAATTTTCTTTTAGGTCAGCTTCGTTCTTCCATTTGCCTTCTTCATCCAAAACATTTTTCCAAAAATAGTTTTTGGCCCCCGGAATATGACCCGCCTTCGCATAAAGTGGTTCAGTTTTTCCCAGATACCTGTCTTTCCCGCGCGAATCTATTAAAATGGCAGACTGTTTATCAAGCTTTTCTTTTACCTGTTCCATATCAACTGCTGCATCTTCCTGAATACTTGGTTTAAATGACTTTGCTTCCAGCTTCGGAATATCAGTTGAAACTTCATAACCCTGACTGACCCACTCTTCAAATCCACCGTCCAGTATATAAGCCTTTTCATGCCCAACATACCGCAGCAGCCACCACAAGCGACCGGCAAACATATCATTACCCTTTCCATAGACAACCACCGTCGTATCATTATCAATACCGATATGACCGATTTTCGCCGTAAAGGTTTCCATATCCGGCAATGGATGATTTCCGCCATGTTTCGCCGGTTTATCGGATAAATCCTTATTTAAATCCAAATACACTGCACCTGGAATATGCCCGTCCAAATACGTCTTTCTGCCTGCTTGATCGTCCGTCAACTGAAAACGAACATCAACAATTACAATGTTTTCCGGGTGCTCCTTCATTTGTTCTGCAAGCCACTTAACACTTACAATCTCTGTCACAAACGTAACCTCCTTCATAAAATTTGCAGTTAACATTCAAGATCCCATTTAATTACTTTTCAAAACTTCCTGATTCCAGTCTACCGCAAATCATGGAATTTTCACACAAAAATTATAATTATAAATGACATGGACGGCGAATTTATCCAAGTGTTATGATGTGTAAAGATATAGAAAAGACGGGGAGAGAATATGATGTTGAAGAAGGTTCTGCCAATAGCTGCGGCACTTGTTGCAGTGGTGCTTTTAACGGTTGCCTGTACAAATGATGGCACACAAACCAGCAGCCAGGCACCAAACAGTGAAAAAAATACGGCCAATAAAAACGAGACGCCTGACCAGAATAAAGCAACACTGCCTGAACCTGTGTTGCAGAAAACGGATCAGGGCGAAGATGTGAAGGCATTGCAGCAGGTATTGAATCAGCTCGGCTACCAGATTTCAATCACAAGTAAGTTTGACGAGATGACTACCTGGGCTGTTACAGACTTTCAAATGCAACAGGGAAGACTGCCGATTACCGGAATTTATAACAAAGTGACCAAAAAGGCGTTACAGCAAAAACTGGATTCAAACAAAACCCTGACTCCCGGATCCGCGTTAAACAAACCGGATGGCAATAAAAAAGTTGTAACGAATCCGCATGAAGTCCTTGAGCTCGTAAATAAAGAACATTCTTTGCCGGATGGCTTCAAACCAAAAAATCTGGTCGTACCTGATGTGAATTTTCCGTTTGACGGGTTTCATGAAAAAAAACAGATGCGGAAAGTTGCCGCAAATGCGCTGGAGAAATTGTTTCATGCAGCAAACGATCAGGCAGGGCTTGAGCTGTTTGCGCAATCCGGATACAGGTCATATGACAGACAGGATGCCATTTTCGCTTCCAATGTGGAGGCATATGGCGAAGAAGCCGCCAATAATGTCAGCGCCCGTCCAGGTGAAAGCGAGCACCAGACAGGACTGACAATGGATGTTACCAGCCCTGATGTCGGGTTCCATTTAAACACTGATTTCGGAAAAACCGATGAAGGACAATGGCTGAAGGAACACGCAGCGGAATATGGCTTTATCATCCGCTACCCGAAAGACAAAGAAACGATCACGAAATATCAGTACGAACCATGGCATCTCCGTTATGTCGGGGAAAAGGCTGCCACCGAAATCATGAAAAAAGGCATTACGCTAGAAGAATTTTTAGGGAAGAAATGAAATGAGGAGCGCGCATAAAAAATGTGCGCTTTTTTGATGCATTGATTATCCAATTTCATGCGGTTGTTTCATCTCACTGTCGATACGGGCATCAAGTGCACGAATCCGCTCCAATGCCATATGATCGGCAACTGTTTTATAATGATGGTTTCCACCGGTTTCCTCATCTGCTTCATCTGCCAGTGCCACAACTTTTTGAAGCGGTTTTAATTTCAATTCACCGTTAGGCAAATAGGAATCCGTGTGCAGTAAAATGGCAACCGCAATTTCTTTTGCTGCTTCCGGATCCTCACCAATTCGAATCAGCAGCTTGTGCGCACGGCTCGCCCCTTTAATGGCATGAATATCATTTTCCTTGTACAGTTCGTAATCCCATTCGCCATTACGATACCAATTGTAATGGCCCACATCATGCAGCAGTGCAGCTTTAGTTGCAAGATCAGGATCTGCCTGATACCGTTTGGCAAACATATAAGCATATTCCGCGACGGCAATGGCATGGGCGACCCCGGACCTTCCCAAGTGTTTCTGTGTAACCGGGTGTGTAAAAATATCTTCCAGTTTCACGTTACGCATTCATCATCCTCCTCTCCGTCTATTTCCAATCTATAATTCCCGATTATATCTTGAATAAACATAACAGACAACTCTGATTGAAATTGATTAATTTTGATTGTTTATGATTGATTTTTGCAACCGCTTGCTTTATACTGAACTCAAATAAAAATACAAGGTGGTAACATGCTTACAACAGAACGGCATCAAACGATTTTAAATTTATTGCAGGATAAACAAACCATTACATTGCAGGACATCATCGATAAAACAAATGCTTCCGAGTCGACCATCAGACGGGATTTATCGACCCTTGAGAATAATGGTGAACTGGCACGGATTCATGGTGGTGCAACATTAACGGAACGAAAACGAAAAGAATACAGCATCACTGAAAAATCAGCCAAAAACATTCAGGAAAAACGAGCAATAGCCAAACATGCAGCGTCATTCGTGAGTGATGGTGACTGTATTTTCCTTGATGCAGGCACAACTACTTTACAGCTGATCCCTTTTCTGAAGGAGAAAGATGTTGTCGTTGTGACGAACGGGTTAACACATTTGGATGCATTAATTGAAAATGACATCCAAACGTATTTAACCGGCGGCCTAATTAAATCCAAGACAAGCGCATTAATTGGACCACAGGCAATTCAGTCATTGAAAAATTACCGATTTGATAAATGTTTTCTTGGTGTGAATGGGTATCATATATTATATGGCTATACGACGCCTGATCCGGACGAAGCCCACGTTAAATACACGGCTTCCACAATGGCAAAAAAATCTTACGTGCTGGCGGATCATGCAAAATACAATCAGGTCAGTTTCGCAAAGATTTACGACTTATCTGATGCAGCACTGATTACTGGCAATCTGCAAAAAAATGAAATACAGCATTTGGCTGAACGAACAGACGTCACGGAGGTATCCACTTGATCTACACATGTACATTTACGCCATCCATTGACTACACAACATATCTTTCGGACTTTAATACCGGCACATTAAACCGTGCAAATGACGTGTATTATTATCCAGGAGGTAAAGGCATCAATGTATCGAGAGTGCTGAAGCGGTTGAGTGTTCAAAGCACAGCACTTGGATTTACCGGTGGATTTACCGGAGACTATATTGCGGATTTTTTACAGCAAGAAGGAATTCATACTGATTTTATTGATACAAACGGAATAACACGAATTAACGTCAAAATAAAATCCGGTAAAGAAACTGAGTTAAACGGTCCAGGACCCAAAATAGCACCGGAGCAGCAAGCCTTGTTACTGGAAAAAATCAACGTACTGCATGAAGGTGATTGGTTCGTACTTGCAGGCAGTCTGCCGGATTCGATTCCAGCATCTTTTTACCAGCAACTTGCAGAAAATTGTTCCAAATGTGGAATTCGATTCGTGCTGGATACATCAGGTCCTGCTCTTGCCAGGTTGATTTCAACCAGGCCTTTCCTGATCAAACCGAATCAGGATGAACTTGGCCAACTATTTGATACCACAATTACAAGTAAAAGCGAAGCATTTCATTACGCCACAAGGCTAACTGATGATGTTGAACACGTTATCGTTTCTATGGGGAAGGAAGGCGCTCTGCTTGTTTCGGGAAATAGCAAATGGGATGCCACGCCGCCTGATGGAACAGCAGTGAATACAGTCGGAGCAGGGGACTCATTGGTATCAGGCTTTATTGCATCGTATTTACAAAACCAGAATCCTGAAGAAGCATTTCGGTACGGTGTTGCTGCTGGGAGTGCAACTGCTTTCCAGATGGATTTATGCAGCAAAGAAGATGTAGCCTCACTTGTTTCGGAAGTTCGTATTAATCAACTTTAAAAAGGATGTGACAAAATGAAGATAACGGAACTGTTAAGCAATGAAACAATCATTCTTGACCTGCATGCCGATTCCAAACAGGAAGTGCTTGACGAATTAGCAGATCAGCTTGACCATGCCGGTAAACTGGAGGACAAGGAGGCTTTCAAAAATAGCATAATGGAGCGGGAAGAACAGAGCACGACCGGTATCGGAGAAGGAATCGCCATTCCGCACGCCAAGTCAGCCGCAGTTAAAACACCAGCCATTGCGTTCGGACGATCTAAATCCGGGGTTGACTTTGAATCGCTGGATGGACAACCCGCCAATTTATTTTTCATGATTGCAGCAAGTGAAGGTGCCAACAATGACCATCTGGAGGCGCTTTCCCGCTTATCAACTTTTCTGATGGACGAAAACTTCCGGCAACAAGTGCTCGATGCAACGTCTGAGGAAGAGGTGCTGCAGGCAGTTAATGACAAGGAAAACGAGGTCGATGGGCCAACAGAAGAAGAATCTGCCGGGTCAGATCAAAGAATTCTTGCAGTAACTGCCTGTCCAACCGGTATCGCGCACACGTACATGGCAGCCGAAAAATTATCGGAAACTGCCAATGATATGGGAATTTCCATCAAGGTGGAAACAAATGGTTCTGGTGGCGTTAAAAACAGGCTAACAGAGAAGGACATTGAAGAAGCGGACACAATTATTGTAGCAGCAGATACAAAAGTTGAAATGTCCCGCTTTCACGGTAAACCTGTCATTGAAACCGGTGTCGGCAAAGCAATTCATGAAGCGGAAGATTTGCTGAATCGCGCGGTTAATGAAAATGCGCCGGTATATGAACATGAAGCATCAGCCAGCGAAACGTCTTCTGAGAAAGATGGACGAAGCGGATTTTACAAACATCTGATGAATGGTGTTTCCAACATGCTGCCATTTGTTGTCGGCGGTGGTATTTTAATCGCCCTTTCTTTTCTGTGGGGTATCAATTCGGCTGATCCGGAAAGTTCCCAATACAATGCGTTTGCCGCGATGCTCAATACGATTGGCGGCGGGAAAGCATTCTTCCTGATGGTTCCTGTTCTAGCCGGATTTATCGCATCCAGTATCGCTGACCGGCCTGGCTTTGCACCAGGTATGGTCGGCGGCTTAATAGCCATCACGGTTTCAGGCGCAGAAGGTGCAACCGGCGGATCAGGCTTTCTCGGCGGACTTATTGCAGGTTTTCTGGCAGGCTATTTGACCGTACTGATCAAGAAAATCTTTTCAGGCCTACCGGATGCACTCGAAGGATTAAAACCGGTATTATTTTACCCATTATTCAGCATTGCCATCACAGGACTGATTATGATGGTAATCAACCCGCCGCTGACACAGGTTTATACTGGCATCTCGACTTTCCTGGAAAGTATGGGCGGCACTAACCAGATTATTGTCGGTATTATTTTAGGCGCGATGATGGCCTTTGACATGGGCGGTCCGGTTAACAAGGCTGCATACACGTTCGGTATCGCTATGCTTGATGCAGGAAACTATGCATTCATGGCTGCCGTCATGGCCGGTGGTATGGTTCCACCGCTTGGAATGGCAATTTCGACTACATTGTTTAAGAATCGTTATTCCAAAGAAGAACGGGAAGCCGGCAAAACCGCCTATCCGCTTGGCATCTGCTTCGTTACGGAAGGTGTCATCCCGTTTGCGGCAGCCGATCCTGCACGGGTAATCCCGTCAACCATGGTCGGAGCGGCCGTTGCGGGTGGCCTGAGCATGCTGTTTGATATTGGCCTGCGCGCGCCACATGGCGGCATCTTTGTCATCGGCCTGGTTGGCGGCCTAGGCCAAGCATTGCTCTATCTTGCATCCATTATCATCGGCGCTGTCATTACAGCGATAATGGCGGGCATATTAAAAAAGAAGGTTACTGCATAAACAAGACGGGAGCTTACAAATTGTTGTATGCTCCCTTTTTAATTATTGCGAGGTATCGTTGTTGTTGCTATTGTTCCGTTGATATTTTTTATTCTCACGATATAATCGTTCTTATCCCGATATGTTTGCTGTTCTGCCGATATAATCTATTTTTCTCCCGATACATCAGCTACTCCATTAGCCTTGTCAAAACGGCTTCAATATCATCAATGCAATCACAATTAAAAATAGTGTGTTTTCAATACGCTCAAAGAAAAACAGCTTCTTGGAAAGAATGAAATATTCGGGTGGTATTTCTTCCCCGTTTGATTTTTCCAGCAATGCTTTTACCGGTTTGGAACGTGGTGATAAAACGGTCGGGCCGAATCCAAGCGCAATCAGGTACAATACAAGACTTGTCACATACCATCCTTGCTGAAATAAATAATGGTGCAGCAATCCCATCCATAGCCCGGTAATCAAAAGCAATGTTCCGCCAACCATTACAAAGATGTGCAGCCTGTTCCGGATGATGTAGGCATGTTTCAATTCGGTTAAATTGTTTGCTTTCGTTACAATATAAATCATCACAAAACCGGGGCCCAGTCCTAATATTGCTGAAAAAACATGTACAAAAACAAGCAGGTCATAGAAAGTCACCTTCATTCCCCCCAACAAGCTATATCCAATCCTACCCTATCATACAACATTTCCGGCAATGCGGGATGTGACAAACTACACGCAACCTTCTCCAAGTGCAACAAGAATGTGTCAAAAACTATTTGCCAACGTATTGTTTCAGAACAGAATCGACTGCTCCACCATACATTTCACCAAAAATATTCAGGTGAACAAGCAAATAATACAACTGGTACAACGGTTTAACATCCTCATAATCTGGCATCAGCGGAAAACGCTCTTTATAAGCCTGATAAAAGTCAGCGGAATATCCGCCAAAAAGTTCAGTAAACGCCAGTTCGAAATGACGGTCACCATAGAGAAATGACGGATCGATCACATATGGTATACCACCAGCACCAACCAGCCAGTTACCACCCCATAAATCACCGTGCAGATAGGACGGGGCAGCATCAATCGGAATCCACTTGTCCAGATCATTAATCAGTTTTTCCAGCCGATCACGCCGCTTTCCCGTAATGCTCTTTTGATTGATTCCCTGCTTCAACTGTGCGGCCAGCCGACGGTCACGGTAATATTCCACCCAGCTGTTGAACAGTCCATTCGGCTGCGGCAATACCCCGATAAATGTATCATCGGAAAAACCATGCTGCTCGCCAACTGCCTGATGCATCCGGGCAATCCGGTCACCCAGCATGCTTTCGGTTTGTGCTGTTTTGGAGCCTTCCACCCATTCCAGCACCAGATAGGCACTTCCTTTATCATCAGAATACGCCATTACATCCGGAACAGAAATGGAGTTTGTTTGCTTAATCCGCTCCAGCCCTTTTGCTTCCAATTCAAAAAATCGTTCCGGGGCATTCGGGTGGTATTTAATGAAATATTTCTGCTGTCCCGTCTCCACAAAATAACTCTCATTGATGGAGCCGCCATGCGATTTTTTTACCGTTGCCGGCTTCGTATCATCACCTGCTTCACGTAATGCTGTTTCAATAACTGTGTTCATCATAGACCTCCAAACACAATGCTTTATCCCCCATTATCGGGAATTTATGTCAATTCATCAAGCGTTTGATGAATCATCCGGATTTCCTGCATGATTCGTTCCTGCTCTTCGTCTGAATCTGCCTCCATGCCCATCAGCCGGGTCAACCGCAACTGAAGTTCATGAACATTTGGCGAAACATTATCCGGATTTTGTACATGTGCTTCATATTCATCATACGTTCCATCAAAGGTTACCAATTGATTTTCGCCGAGATCCACAATCCTGTTGGCAATTTTCCGGATCAGGTACCGGTCATGTGATACGACAATCAATGCCCCGTCGTATGATACGAGCACATCCTCAATAATTTCTCTTGTATCGACATCCAAAAAATTTGTTGGTTCGTCGAGTACAAGCAAATTTGCATCACTGAAATACAAGCGGATAAATGCAACACGGCATTTTTCGCCCATGCTTAATGAAGCGATTTTTTTAAATACCGTTTCTCTGGAAAACAAAAAACAGCCAAGAATTGTTCGTGCCTCCGATTTTGTCATATCAGGCAATTCCAGCATACTGTCCAGAATCGTCCTATCATCATCCAGATTATCAAGTTCCTGGGCAAAGTAGCCGATTTTGGTCTGCGGGTTCCGCCTTATACAACCTTGGTCAGGTGTCAGATGTCTGGACATCAGTTTAAGCAACGTTGATTTCCCCGATCCATTCGGGCCAATAACACCGACACGGTCGCCGCGATACACCGAGAAATTTAACGCGGTGAACAACGGCATTTCTTTGACGTAGGAAAACGACAAATCCTCCGCGTGCAACAGCCGTTTCGCCGAAAATTGGACATCATCCAGTTGGAAATTGATCTTCTTATCCGCTTCCGGTTTTTCGATCTTGTTCTGATCCAAGCGCTCCAACTCTTTTTCCTTCGCCTTAAATCTGGAGACGTTTTTCTTGGCCTTGGCGCGGGCAAAATCATCCTGTCCTGCCGCTTTGTGTGCCTGATGGAACCATTTCTGATAATTTTGGATGGTCTGCATCAATTCTTTTCGCTGCTGCTCCTGTTTTCGGTACTGCGTTTCCTCTGTCCTCCACTCCAATTCCTTTTGCTCACGATATTTGGTATACCCGCCTTCATACCGCTTGCATCCTTCAGCATTCAATTCATAAATCGCATCTGCTGTCCGGTCCAAAAATAGTCTGTCATGTGACACATATAAAACAGCACCGGAATAGTCAACGAGCCACGATTCCAGCCACTCAATCGATTCTTTATCCAGATGGTTTGTCGGCTCATCCATCACAATGCATTCCGGCTGTTGCAGCACCAGCCTGGCTAACTGTGCACGCGTTTTTTGCCCGCCGCTCAATTGGCTGTAGGGGCTGTTCCACACAGACCAATCCAAATTCACCTGTTGGAGCGCTGCTTTTGTTTCCTGATCCAGCTGGTAGCCATCCAATGCCAAAAACTTATTGTAAACATCACTATACCTCTCCATATCAAATTCGGACTGTGTCTGTAATTTTTCCAGTTCTTTTTTTAACTTAAACCGTTCCCCGGAAGCACTTTGGACAAAATCCATCACAGTAACTTCTGAATTGATGTCCAGTTCCTGCTCCAGGAGGGGAGGTCCCCATTTATCTACAGGAACAAATCGCTGAACAAACCCTGCATCAAATTGTGTTTTCCCAAACAATCCATTGAGCAGTGTTGTTTTCCCGACACCGTTTCGTCCGAACAACGCCACATGCTCACCTTTCTTCAACTCAAGGTTAACGTTTTTAAAAAGTGTTACACCGTTCCAATCTTTACAGAGTTTATTTGCCTTAAAAACAAACATATCCATACCCCCATGAAATCCGTCTCTGCCTGAGAACAATCACATGGACATATGGATATACCAACCTAAAAGAAAATAGTAGAAAACTTGGTTGTCACCAAGCTAAATAAGGCTATCCGATATAAGCACACACACGTATCCCATCGTTTCATGCAGGCAGAAACATTCGTTTGAGTTGATTCAAACTTTTTGGAAATACGCTGCTTACTTCATTGTCGGATATGTCCTCCTTTTCGTTTCATTTCTTTTATCATAGCGATTAGATGAACTGCTGTCAAATTAGCTTCTTTCCCGCCACATTTTCATAGGGTCGTCCTGCCCTTCCTCCAACGGCATATGAATCATGTTAAGGTTGCGTTCCTCTTTTGGTTTCGAAAGGTCTTTGTAAATTTGTTTTGATTTTCCGAGGCCGGCATCTTGTGCATCATCAACAGTTGCACAATAATACACGTTATCAATTCCAGCAAACTGCATTGCAGCCAGGCACATCGGACACGGTTCCCCGCTCGCGTACATTGTATAACCTTCCAGAACTGAAGTATGCATCTTTTTCTGTGCACGGCGGATAGCAAGCATCTCAGCGTGCCCGCTTACATCGAAATGCTTATGCAATTCATTTACACCTTCTGTTACCAGGTTATCGTTCTTTACCAGCACTGCGCCAAACGGCTGTCCGCCATCCTGTACATTTTTTGCCGCCAATTCAACGGCACGCTGCATAAATTTATCCAATTTGTGTCCCCCTTTTTATCTGTATCGTATCTAAATTCCCGGACCATTTCAATCAGCATTTCATCACCAGGATGGACACATCACTCAGTGCTTTTAGTGCATGCCGTTCGTATGGTTCCATATACAATACCTTTTCCGTACTGATTATATGAGTCTTACCGGTTACCGTGAACTCGACTTCACCGCTTTTGACAAAAATAAAAACATGCTTGGGCGAATCATGCTCCTTAATTTCTTCGCCTTCTTTAAGTTTAAGGTGCATAATTTCCCGGTGGTCCCCCTGAAATAGCTTTGAAGCCTGCTTCGGGTTCGTAATGGAATGGTCTACTGGTAATACGTGCATTTTTTCACAGCCTTTCAATGTTATTTATAAACCAAGTATACCAAACGGATCAGGATTTACCGTGACACTAATCACATGGTATGACCTTTTAAAACAGCTCATATTGATTTATTTTGCATAATCCGCTACAATCTAATTGATAATGGTTTTCATTTATTGAGCTAGGAGGAAACTAAATGGAGAATACAAATCAATCAACTGCCCTGGCAACGGTCATCCGTGAACGCCGCGCCGTCAAAAAGGGATATAACAATAAACCGGTTACTGAAGAAACAGTGATGGAACTATTGGAAAACGCCAGCTGGGCACCTACACATGGGATGCGGCAGCCATGGCGATTTATTTTCGTCGGTCCGGAAGAAAAGGATGCGTTTGCTGAAAAAGTCGCTGCCACATATCCAGAGGAACGACAGGAAAACCGCAGAGAGTATCTAAGTGAGCCAACCGCATTCCTTGTTGTTGTGATGGATGAGCCGGATAACCAGAAGCAGTGGGATGAAAATTTCGGCGCAACTGCGTGCATGATTCAAAACTTTTGGTTGCTGGCATGGGAACAAAAGCTTGGGGTCGTCTGGAAAACCAATCCGCACATTTATGATCCGGCAGTGAAAGAGATTTTGCATGTCGGAGAAAACGAAAAAATTGCAGGATTCCTGCATCTTGGCTATTTCGATGAGGCACCAGTCAAAAAAGACAGAAAGCCAGTCCACGAGAAATTTACAACGTTTAAAGCATAAGAGTGCCAGATTCGATGGCACTCTTTTTCTCTGAGGGATCGTTTTTTCTCTTGAAGGATTGTATTTCTGCCTGAAGGACTGTATTTTCCCGCAAAGGATCGTATTTCTTTCTGAAGGATTGATATATTAAGGCTATTACCATTTCACAGCGTTTTTGCGTCCGTCAAAAAAACTGCGAAACCTTTTACAAGTTTCGCAGTTTTTAAAGTAACCATTATGCATCTTCCCAGACGGCGCTTTTCAGCAGGCTGCCCTTCTGGTGGCGGTCGATGGCAAGTTCAATCAAGCGATTGATTAATTCCGGATAAGGGATGCCGCTAACTTCCCACAGTTTCGGATACATGCTGATTTTCGTAAAACCCGGCAGTGTATTGACCTCGTTCACATATACCTCCCCGTTTTCCTTCAAAAAGAAATCAACACGGGCGAGCCCTTCACACTCCAGTGCCTGAAACGCATTAATTGCAGCCTCCTGAATGTTTGCAACAGTCTCTTCCGGGAGATCTGCCGGTATTTCCAGTTTTGCACCGCTTTCGTCGATGTACTTCGATTCATACGAATAAAATTCAGTTTGCGGTAAAATTTCACCGGGTACCGATGCCGCCGGGTCCTCATTGCCCAGCACGGAACATTCGATTTCCCGGCCGGCTAGCGTTTCCTCGATAACAATTTTGCGGTCGTATTGAAAAGCTTCATCGACTGCCTGCTCAAATGCCGCTCTTTCCGAAACTTTGCTGACACCAACCGAGGACCCCTGATTTGCCGGCTTAATAAACATTGGAACACCAAGCTCATCTTGCAACAGATCAAAATCAATTTTATTCCGGTTGAAGCTTGTAAACGCTCTTCCTTTGGCAACGTTCACCCCCGCATCCCGCAACAGCCTCTTGGCAATATCTTTATCCATACACACGGCAGATCCCGTCACACTGGATCCGACGAAAGGCAGGTTCGCCAGGCGCATCATGCCCTGCAGACTGCCATCCTCTCCAAGGGTGCCATGAACAATTGGAAACACCACATCAAGCTGGTCAAGCATTCCGGCATCTTCCGAGTGAATCAGCTGATTATGATCCTGACCCGGAACAACTGCCACGGTATCATTTGATTTGTTCAGGCTGATCAGTTTCGGGTTCTCTGCATTAATTAAGTATGATGACTCGTCATTGATATGCCATTTCCCCTGTTTGTCAATCCCAAGCAGGACAACATCATATTTATCTTTATCAATTGCGTCCACAATATTTTTCGCCGATTGCAGTGATACCTCATGTTCAGCAGATTTTCCGCCGAAAATAATACCGACCCTTTTCTTTTCCATCGTCAGAACTCCTTCTTGAAAATCATATATATCTAATTTAGCACAATAAGGGTTGTTTGAAACAGTGAAAAATGAACAGTCTGAATAATTTTTTAAAAAATGTATTGACATCCGGAGAAAATTCCCCTATGATTATTCTCAATAACTTTAATACGAACGGCAAAGACGAAGATTAGTAATCTGTTGGGACACTTCAGAGAGTTGGCGGTCGCTGCAAGCCAATGGTTACCGGCAGACGAATGGACTTCCGAGTTCCAAACCGAACTTGTTTTGTACAGTAGGCTTTGGCGAACCATCCCATCGTTACCTGGGATTAATATAAAACATCTGTTTTATATTGCCAAAGTGAGCTGATTTCAGCTAATAAAGGTGGCACCACGGGTCTCCCGTCCTTTCGATGGATGGGGACCCTTTTTTTGTACTTCCATAAATAGATATATATTAAATCATTGAGTAAGAGGAGTAAGCTGTACTGCAGCGTTACAGAGAACCGGTGATGGTGAAATACCGGTACGTGAATGGCAGCCGAATGGACTTACGAGAGGTTTCCTGAAAAACAGTACGGAAACACGGAGTTCCGCCGTTACACGGATAGGATATATGGAACAGGGCTGACCCTCCCCTGTTTCCACGTATCTGAAATGAGTTGAAGATTTTTTCTTCAAATGAGGTGGCACCACGGTCACAATCGTCCTCTGCAAATGCATGTAGCATGCCTTTGCAGGGGATTTTTTATTTGAGCTATTAAAATGAGGCGCATGCCGAGTTTTTCCAATATCAAAAAGGAGCTGATCTGTTTGAACACAAAAACATTACCGTGCAAATTCACCGAACATAATGCCGACATGCTGACGCCTATTGGAATATACAGCAATTTAAAGGGTGAAAAGAAGTTTCTTCTGGAAAGTTCATTCCAGCATGAAGCGAACGGAAAATTCTCCTTTATCGGGGCAAATCCGTATCAGGAGTTCGTAGGCAATCAGAATGAGACAATGGTCAGCGATCACCGCAAATCAACCACGGCAACCCATGATAAGCCGATTGTATCCATTTTACAAGACATTTTTCCCAAAAAAGATATCACCCTCCCTTTTCCATTTTTCGGCGGCGCGATTGGTTATCTGGGATATGATGCGATTCGTCCGCTTGAAAATATTGGTGAGGAACTGCCTGATGAAGTAAACATGCCAGATGCACATTTCATGCTATATAAAGATGTTATCGTTTTTGACCATCGAAAAGACAAAGTTTACCTGGTGGCAACAAACCTGGACGATCAGCCGGAACAGAGACTGGATGAACGACTGAAAAAACTGGAGCAGGCATTAGTTCCGGCGGCTGGCGTAGATCAAGCGCGTGATGTTGAAGTTAATTTTCAGCCCAGTATGGATAAAGAACAATTTATGCGCAATGTGGAAATTGCCAAGGAGTCCATTGAGCGTGGCGAGGTCTTACAAGTCGTATTGTCACAACGGATGATCGCAGCGGTGAACGGGGACTCGTTTTCACTTTACCGGAAACTGAGAAATGCGAACCCTTCCCCATACATGTTTTACATCGATTTTGACGATTATGTGGTGCTCGGTTCTTCACCCGAAAGCCTGCTGAAATCGGAAGACGGAGATATCGTTACAAATCCGATAGCCGGAACGCGGCCGCGTGCTCGTTCACGGGATGACGATAATGAACTTGTCAAAGATTTAATTACCGACAAGAAAGAGATTTCCGAGCACCAGATGCTGGTGGATTTAAGCCGGAACGATTTTGCACGGGTCTGTAACAAAGATTCGATTACGGTGCCAGCTTACATGCATGTCAAAAAATACGAACATGTCATGCACATGGTGTCGGAAGTGCATGGAACGTTACATCCAGCATACTCGAGTATTGATGCACTGCTAACCTGTTTACCCGCCGGCACAGTATCCGGGGCGCCACGAACGCGGGCCATGCAAATCATTAATGACCTGGAAGATACAAGACGCGGTGCTTATGGCGGTGGGGTCGGCTACATCAACTTCAATCATGATTTGAACTTTTCCTTGGCAATCCGCTCCCTTATGATAACCAACAACAAGGCATATTTACAGGCCGGCGCTGGCATTGTACAGGATTCTGATCCGGAAAAGGAATACTACGAAACCATGCACAAAGCACGATCCTTAATGGAAATTGATGGCGTAAAAAACTAATCGGAAGGGGAATTACCATGAAACAATATCTTGAAAAATTACTGAATCAACAGGATCTGACGATAGAGGAAATGAAGGACGCTGCAACGATGTGTTTTTCACCGGAAACAAGTAACAGTGAACTTGCATCCTTTTTAACCGCGTTACGCGCAAAAGGAGAAACTTCCGACGAGGCTGCGGGACTTGCAGCGGTTATCCGCGCTCAATCCAGTGCGACAACCAGTACACTGACGGATGTTATGGATAATTGCGGCACCGGGGGCGATTACTCAAACAGTTTTAATATCAGCACGACTGCTGCATTTGTGATTGCCGGTGCAGGAATTAAAATTGCCAAGCACGGGAATCGGAGTATCTCCAGTAAAACCGGGAGTGCTGACGTCCTGGAAGAACTGGGCATTTCCCTATCCTTTTCGAAAGATCACGTCGAAAAAGTGTTGCAGGAAAATAATATTGCCTTTTTATTCGCTCCACATGTTCACCCCGGCATGAAGCGGATTTCCAAAGTCCGAAAAGAGCTTGGTATACCAACCAGCTTTAATCTGATTGGTCCGCTGACAAACCCGGTCAACCTGGATTCACAGATGCTTGGTGTGTATCGCCGTGATATGCTGCCAATGCTTGCGGAAGCACTGAACCAAATGGGAAGAAAGCGAGCCGTCGTTGTACATGGTGCAGGCAATATGGATGAAGCCTCTCTTTCAGGCGAGAACCATATTACGCTGCTGAATAATGGTGAAATCACATCATTTACTTTGCATCCGGCCGATGTCCGCCTGCCGGTATATGCGAATGCGGATATTCGCGGCGACTCCGCCAAGGAAAATGCAGCGATTTTACGCAGTGTTTTGGAGGGTAAACGAGGAGCCTACTATGATACGGTGCTGCTTAATGCGGGACTTGGCATTTTTGCAAACGGAAAAGCATCCACCATTTATGATGGCATTGAATTGGCAAGAGAAAGTATCGAAAGCGGTGCAGCACTTGAAAAACTGGAATACCTGATCAAATACAGTTCAGCCGTTGCAAAGGAGGCAATCTAGGATGACCATCTTGGATAAAATCATCGCTGAAAAAGAAAAAGAAGTACGGACGCTGAAACTGGAAACGAATAAAGCGGCACCTGCACATCAAAAATCTGTTGTGCGTATTGCTGATTCATTTCGTAGCACGGAAACGATGAACATCATCGCTGAAATTAAACGAGCTTCCCCTTCCAAAGGATCGATCAATTTGGAAGTGAACCCGGCCGAACAAGCAAAAAAGTATGAAGCATGTGGAGCAGGAGCAATTTCCGTTCTGACCGACAAAACATTTTTCAAAGGATCGATGGATGATGTGCGGAATGTCCGGGAAGCGACTGACCTGCCAATCCTTTGCAAAGATTTTTTTATCGATACCGTGCAGATTGATCAAGCCAAAGCTGCGGGTGCTTCAATTATCCTGTTAATTGTTGCAGCCCTCACGCCGGAAAAACTGAAGGAACTGCACCAGTATGCAACTGAACAGGGTCTGGAAGTGCTTTGCGAAGTGCACAATGAAGACGAAATGAAACAGGCAGTTACGCTCGATGCAGCAATCATTGGCATTAACAACCGGGACCTGAAAACATTTAATGTAAGTTTGGACACTTTCGGACGGCTTGCATCCATGGTAACTAACCCGGAAACAGTGCTGATCAGCGAGAGCGGCATAAAAACAAGAAGCGATGTACTTCACGTCCGAAATAGTGGTGCACATGGAATTTTGGTTGGTGAAACATTGATGCAGGCAGAAGATTTAACCGAACAATTCCAAGCGTTGCAAATCCCGTTATCGAAAGGGGACGCTGCAAATGCTCGTTAAAATTTGTGGCATTCAAACAAAGGAGGCAGCACACTCGGCAGCGGATGCTGGTGCTGATTTTATCGGATTTGTTTTCGCCCCAAGCAAACGGCAGGTCACACCGGAACAGGCGGCTGAAATTGGTATCAGCCTCTCCTCATCAGTCCGGAAAGTCGGTGTTTTTGTGAACGAAACAAAAGAGGCAATTGAGCGGACTGCTGAAATTGCCGACCTTGATCTGATTCAGCTGCATGGGGATGAAACGCCGGAATTTGCCGGCAGTCTTTCCTATCCGGTTATTAAGGCAAACCCGATGACCAATGAATTTGCATCAGCAGCAGCCGCATCATTTCCGAGTGAGTTTCTGTTGATTGACAGCCCGCGCGGACCGAACCGCGGCGGAAATGGTACAACGTTTGATTGGAATTTACTATCTGGCGGCGGGGTTGATCTGAACAAGATTATTTTGGCAGGCGGACTCAATCCTGACAATGTGCAGGAAGCAATTGCGGCAGTCCATCCGGCCGGTGTCGACGTTTCCAGCGGTGTGGAAACGGACGGACAAAAAGATGCCGACAAAATTGTCCGTTTTGTCCACGAGGCAAAAGCGAAATCCTGATAGAATCCCTGAAGTTGCTGATAGATTTGCAAAGTGACTGATAAATCTTGCGAAGTGACTGATAAACGAACGAAACCGACTGATAAACTTTACGAAGTGACCGATAAACCAGCAAAACTGACTGATAAACTTTACGAAGTGACTGATAAACAATGAGAGGATGATGAACAATGACAACTTATACAATGCCTGATCCAACAGGTAGGTATGGCAGCTTTGGCGGCAAATTTGTTCCGGAACTGCTGATGCCCGCAATTTATGAATTGGAGGAAGCCTATGAATCTGCAAAAAATGATCCTGCTTTCACATCAGAACTGGACTACTATTTAAAACAGTATGTCGGACGGGAAACGCCTCTTTACCATGCTGAAAATTTATCGAAACAGCTGGGCGGTCCGTCTATTTATCTGAAACGCGAGGATCTTAACCATACCGGTGCACACAAAATCAATAACACCATCGGCCAGGCATTGTTAACGCTCCGCATGGGCAAAAAGAAAGTCGTTGCAGAAACCGGTGCCGGTCAGCACGGTGTTGCTACAGCCACCGTATGCGCCCTGCTTGGTCTGGAATGTGTTGTTTTCATGGGGGAAGAAGATATCCGCAGACAAAAACTCAATGTGTTCCGGATGGAATTGCTTGGCGCAAAAGTAGAAAGTGTCTCACAGGGAAGCGGAACCTTGAAAGATGCGGTAAATGAAGCACTTCGCTACTGGGTCTCACACGTGGAAGATACCCATTATATTATCGGATCTGTCGTCGGGCCGCACCCGTTTCCTAAAATGGTTCGCGATTTTCAGTCAGTTATCGGTCAGGAAACAAAACGACAATTTCAGGAACTCAACGGCCAGCTGCCTGATGCTGTCATAGCTTGTGTTGGCGGCGGCAGCAATGCAATGGGAATGTTTTATCCGTTTATTGAGGATGAACAGGTCCGCCTTTATGGGGTTGAAGCAGGCGGAAGCGGTATTGAATCAAACAAACACGCCGCTACCATCACTGCCGGAAATGTTGGCGTTTTGCACGGTACGATGACTCATCTGCTTCAGGATAAAGATGGTCAAATTGAAGAGGCGCACTCGATTTCAGCAGGACTTGATTACCCGGGAATTGGACCTGAACACAGCCATCTTCATGATTCGAACCGGGTAACCTACACATCAATCACAGATGATGAAGCACTGTACGCATTCAAACTATTATCGCAAACAGAAGGGATTATACCTGCTTTAGAAAGCGCGCATGCCGTTGCATACGCATTGAAACAAGTAAAAAACATGAACAAAGACGAGTCATTGGTTATTTGCTTATCAGGCCGTGGTGATAAAGACGTTGAATCAGTAAAAGACGTACTTGGAGGTGAGGTTAATGAGTAATTTGAAATTGGACCAAGCACTAGCGGAAAAACTCGAAAACAACAAGAAGGTGATTGTCCCATATATCATGGCCGGTGACAAACCACTTGATCAATTGGAGGAGCAGCTGGAATTTTTACAGCAGAGTGGCGCTGCGGCCGTGGAACTGGGGATTCCCTTTTCAGACCCCGTTGCTGACGGACCGACCATTCAGGATGCCGGTCAGCGGTCCCTGAAAAATGGCACGACCCTTACCACTGTTCTGGAAACGTTAAAAAGCTTTGCTGACACACGGACAGTACCGGTTATTTTAATGACCTACCTGAATCCGGTCTTTAAATATGGCACTGAAAAATTCGCCAAAGATTGTGCCGATGCCGGAGTGAACGGAGTCATCGTTCCTGACCTTCCACTGGAAGAGGAAGGAATAATCACAGATGATTTACACCAAAATAACATTTCCTGTATCCGGCTTGCTGCGATGACGTCACCAGATGACCGCCTGCAAAAAATTGCCGAGCGGACAGAGGGTTTTCTTTATGCCGTTTCTGTCACTGGTACAACCGGGGCCAGAAGAGCACATGACAATAAGGTAAAAGGCTATCTGCAAAAGCTGAAACAGTACACTGATAAACCGGTACTGGCCGGATTTGGCGTCTCGACCAGTTCACAGGCACACAACCTTGCCGACGCATGTGATGGGGTTATTATAGGAAGTACTATCGTGAACTTTTTGCATCAGAATGAGACGAAAAATGTTCAAAAGTTGATACAGGAAAGCATCTAATTAAAAATGAAGCTGGGACAAAAAGGGTTTTATCAAAAGAAGAGACGAATTAACGTGATAGGCTCAGCCGCTAGAATCGTTCGACTTTTAATTTTCACTTTCCGATTTGTCCCAACCTCTTTTTCGAAATAATTTCTGCGAATCGTGGATAGCGCACGCAAAATAGCGGGTACCCACTCCGGAATCGTGATTCAATCGCATTAGCCCCTCCGAATGGGGTCGAATGGGGTCCCCGGGCTGCGCACCTGCCTCAAAATATGATTCGTTGGAACCTTTACATTGTGAAAGTTTCCCGTTAAGATAATGAGTAATAATTAAATACCATTTTTTAGCACTAGGGGAGCTGACTGGCTGAGAGGAATACATTTATTCCGACCCTTGAACCCGAACCGGATAATACCAGCGTGGGAAAGTGCAGTCATTTTACATATATTTAACCTGACTGCAGCCCACTGGTTGCAGTCTTTAAATTTATCCGGAAGTTTCTTACGTTATCAGCGAAGGAGGTAACATTATGCATCAAAAATGGGGATTTTTGGACAGCGGAATTCATGATGCTTCCGTGAATATGGCATTGGATGAAACATTATTGAACTGGCACAGCGATGGGAAAATCCCACCAGTACTAAGGTTTTACGGCTGGAAAAATCCAAGTTTATCACTGGGACATTTTCAGAAAGAATCCGAAATTGATTTTCACAATCTGCACAAACAACAATGTCAGTATGTACGTCGGTTGACTGGTGGTAGTGCAGTATTGCATGATGATGAACTGACATACAGCATTGTCATCTCTGAAAAGAATCCCGAGATCCCGTCATCCATCCAAAAAGCATACTATCTTTTGTCAAAAGGCATTATCCGGGGGTTCAAAAACCTTGGGATTGATGCAAATTATGCCGAGGACCTGTCGGGAGATAGAAGCGCCATTTGCTTTGAACGCCCCGCTTTTTATGAAATGGTTGCAGACGGCAAAAAACTATCAGGCAATGCGCAGACACGAAAGCGGGGAGTTCTGTTGCAGCACGGGGCCATACCACTATCCATTGATGAAGCCATGCTATTTGACTTATTTGTTTTTCCAAATGAGAAAGTTAAAGCGAGAAAACGTCAGGCATTTGCACAAAAAGCAACTGCCATTAATCAACTGACTGCACAACGGCACACATACGAAACAGTTAAGCAGGCATTTTATGAAGGATTCAGAGATGGATTGGACCTCCAGCTTGAGCCAATTACACTATCGAAAAGTCAATGGGATGAGGTAATGGAGCTGGCCCAAACAAACTATTCAACCAAACAACCAACAAGGAGCGTGTAAGTGTGGCAAAACAGGAAAAATACTTACGTAAACCGGAATGGCTGAAAACACGAATCAATACAAATAAATCATACCGCAGTTTAAAAAAATTGATGCGCGAAAATCGATTGAACACCGTTTGTGAAGAAGCTCGCTGTCCGAATATCCATGAATGCTGGAGCGAGCGCAAAACCGCAACATTCATGATTCTCGGTGATACGTGTACGCGTGGATGCCGCTTCTGTGCCATTAAAACCGGAATGCCGAATGAACTCGACTGGGGTGAGCCAAAACGGGTGGCGGACTCAGTCGGCATAATGGGGCTCAAGCATGTCGTCATCACATCAGTGGCCCGGGATGATCTGGATGATGGCGGTGCCCAGGTATTCGCCAATACAGTCCGTGCTGTACGCGCCCAGAATCCTGGATGTACAATTGAAATTTTGCCGTCGGACATGAAGGGAGACTACGACAGTCTGCACACACTGATGGACAGTAAACCGGATATTTTTAACCATAATATTGAAACCGTCCGCCGTCTGACCAAGCGTGTGCGTGCCCGGGCAATGTATGACCGCTCTCTGACATTGCTGCAGCGTGTCAAAGAAATCGCACCGAAAACGCCGACAAAATCAAGTATCATGGTTGGACTTGGCGAGGAAAAGGACGAAATTATCCAGGCAATGGATGACCTGCTGGCACACGACGTAAACATTATGACGATCGGCCAGTACCTGCAGCCAACCAAGAAACATTTGAACGTTGAACGTTATTATCACCCGGACGAATTTGAAGAACTAAAAGAAATTGCTCTAAAAAAAGGCTTCAGCCATTGTGAGGCAGGTCCGCTTGTCCGTTCATCCTATCACGCTGACGAACAGGTAACTAAAGGAGCAGCCCAGCGCAGAATCAAATACATGAAAGGTTATGAAGAGCAGGAAGATACGCAGGTTGATTTCACTTTTTAATCCAGCAGCAACATAGCATGGTTATCCCCGTGGATGATCATGCTATTTTAATGTAGAAGAAAGTATACTTGTCGGAAAAGGTATATTTATTGTTTCCTCTGTGTAATTCAATTGAGGAAGATAGACAACAATACAGTCAATTGATACTGCAAACCATAGTATATACTAACTTTAAATAAGGCAGGTGAAATCAATATGGGGGGCGATTCATCCAAAAATCAAGCATTCCCTGACAAGGTTATCAAATTAATGATTGACGATATATTTAAAAGGAATAATGTTAAACCAGAAAAGGTAAAAGAAAGTTTATCAAATGAACAGAAACAAATGCTAAAAGAAATGGTTGAGGACTTAAGGCAGCAGGTTGATCAGTTTAATAAAGGGGAAAAAAACACGAACAAATCAAGTGAATAAAACTCTATTAATGAAAACACCTATTGATAGGTGTTTTCTTTAATTTTGAAAAAAAATGAGATTTTGGTTAATGTGTACAGTCTTTTAGTAGGAAAATCCATAGATTGTTATTAACCAAAGAAAGGAGTGTTAATATGTCGTCTAATAAATCTCATTCAACCGGCAGGAAAAGTAAATACTTTTACTATAAAGGCCGGAAAAAATCAGATCATCACCAATGTTGTAACCATTGTGAAGAAGAGCAATGCAGCACAGAATGTAACAAGTGTAATGACAAATATAGATCAGATAACGAATTTGACCGTTATTTCGATGATGCCGATGCAACCGTTACGCAAGAAGGAGATCAATACTCTTTTATGGACCAGGAGTCAGCTGAAATGATTTGGGTGAAGGAGTCCTGTAATATAACGGTCGATTCAACGGACACGCAGGCAGCACTTTCCCTTCAAGCCAGTTTGCAGTTGGCAATCACATTGGTCCTTAACATTGCAATTGGAGACTCAAACAGGAGTAACTCTGTATCACAGGAACTCATGCAGCATTTTAATGCCGACCAAGTCAACAAACAAAAAATCTTCATCTATAACACAAAAGACGCAACCGTAACTACTACAGATACAGACCTTGTTATTAATATTCAGCTTCTCCTGCAATTACTGTTGGCGTTGGTCGTTATGGTCGATGTTTTATAATTTAAAAGGAAGGAGTTGGAAGAAATAGTGAGTTATATGACAACAAATAATAAGTGGCGTGCCCTTGATCATTGCAATGAAAGTAATAACAGCCAAAATGACGCAACTGTGAATCAAGGAGCGGAACAGTCCGTATCAAATCAACAAGTATCGGATGAATGGATTATCATTAAAGATTCCGAGAATATCAATGTAACCACTACTGATACGCAGGTGGCAATTTCTTTACAGCTTGGTATTCAGGCAGCAATCGCGGCAGTGCTAAACATCGCAATTGGGGACTCTCAATCAAATGATATTTCACAGGAACTTGGTCAAATGATCAAGACCAGACAAGGCGGGCGCCAAAAAACAATTGTAGAGCAATCCAGAGATATTGAAATCACTACAACTGATACGGATATAGCAATTAATATCCAATTGTTATTCCAGGTTCTAGTTGCGATCGTCGTTAGTCTAGAAATTCTTTGATGTAGTGAGAGAAAACACGGAAATAGTAAATATCCGGTTGGGCCTTCTATTAAGTTGTTTAAGTAGGGGCCCTATAAAAACCATAGGAAAGGAATGAATAATATTGGCAAACCTTACAAACCGCCAGAGAAATCTTTTGCGATTAGCTAACCAAATGTCGCGAAATTTAATCAATGGAACCAATACCGGCGATGACAATACCTCCCTAAATAGTAATGCTTCAATTGATTTTCCTGGAGTAGATGTGGATGCAGGATTTAATCTGGATGTTGATTTTGGTGGAGATACAGATACACCTTCCACACCGCCTGACACACCTACAACCCTTAGAGAAGTGTTACTGGATTTAGTTAATGAGCAAGTGGAAGTTACAACCCCTTTTGGTCCAGTAACAGGAACATTGATTGCTGTAAGAGAGAATTATATCGTATTGGTTCAAGCTGACGGAACTCAAGTACTTGTCCGTATTGAAAAAATTGAACTAGTCAGTGAGTTATAAAGGAGGGATTTTATGTTCCAAGAGACGTTTGCAGCTGAACTGTCCACTCGTGTAGGATCACTGGTTGAGGTAGCAACGGATGATAATTTGATAGACGGTATTCTTTCGACTGTTACCCCTGATTTGGTCCTCGTGGTTGAAGTCAATAGTGGTTATGGGGAGAACAATAAATTGTATGTATCTGTAGATGCTATTAATTTTGTTCGTTTTCCCGATGCAGCATAACCAGATACGTTAATCTGAATGCTGATACCCCGGCTCTAAGTCCGGGGTATTTTGATATGTACGTCTGATATAGGATTCATTCTTTTTTATGTTCAACTGGATGCATTGCCAACGCCTTTTTTGCCTTTTTTAAACGATTATCATTTTCAATCTATTATTTACTTCATATATTATGGTATACCTATCAGGTTGGTTGTCGAACAGAGAAAAGCGACACTTCAGGGAAATGCCTTCCCCTGAAACGAACAGATATCAAAACTGTTTTTGCTTAAAAAGGAATAGTTACTACCGCTGGAAGGAGTTGTTTAAATGTGTTTAAAAATACAACGATACTGATTACAGGAGGAACAGGTTCTTGGGGGTATGAGCTGGTAAAAAAACTTCTAGCAGCCCATCCAAAAGAAATAAGGATATTTTCACGTAATGAATATGCTCAAGTAAACATGAAAAGGAAGTTTCAAGATAACCCTTATTTAAAATATATGATTGGTGATGTCAGAGATTTTGAAGCTGTGAACGAAGCTGCACAAAATGTTGACTATATATTCCATCTTTCCGCACTAAAACATGTCCCGATATGTGAAGATCAACCCTCGGAAGCATTAAAGACCAATGTCTACGGTACGGAAAATATTATCAAAGCAAGCTTACTGCAAAATGTTAAAAAAGTAATTGATGTATCAACAGATAAAGCTGTTGAACCAATCAATTTTTACGGCCTTACAAAAGCAATCGGTGAAAAACTGATCATTCAGGCGAATCAATTAAGCAGTCGCACACGATTTGTTTGTATCCGCGGCGGCAATGTTATTGGAACGAATGGCAGTGTCATTCCTTTTTTTAAAGAAAAAATCACAGCCCATCAAACTGTTCCCCTTACATCTAAAGAAATGACACGCTTTTTTCTGACAGTTTCCCAAGCAATTGATTTATTGTTATATGCATCCGAAAAGGCAATTGGCGGTGAAATTTTTGTCATGAAAATGAAAGCATGCCGCATTGTCGATTTAATTAAAGTCATGAAAAGACATTTTGCTGCAGAAGATATTGCTATGAAAGAAATTGGCATTCGTCCAGGCGAAAAACTTCATGAAGTATTGATTTCCGATGCCGAATCCCGTAACACTTATAAATATGACGAGAATTACCATATTATTTTGCCTCCCAATTATTCAGATGAATTAGAAAAACAGTACGGGAAATTACCAAACGTCACTTTCAGCCGATATCAATCAAATGATGAATTGATGCGATTAGACGAAATTGAACAAATTCTCATAGAAGCAAACTTCCTCACATCGGCACTTTTTTAAACTGAGCAGCTGAATATCAAAGGCACTAAGAACCCCTTATTACATTACACGTAATAAGGGGTTTGATCCATTCTTCTAATCTTACTATGCAAACGCTCATCCTATTATAAAATGCTTTCAATCTGCCGGACTAACTGCTTTGCCCGATGAGCAGTTGAATGGTAATCATGAATGAAACGGCAGCCTTCTTCGGTCATCCTTTTCCGTTCTGTTTCATTTTTCAAATAGTAATCAGCTTTTTCCGAAAAATTTTCCCCATTTATATCCACAAAATGTTTTCCTGGGATCAGACCAATTTCCTTAAGTTCCGGTAAAGCTGGTGCCATTAGCAATGTGCCGCTCGCCGGGACTTCAAAATATTTAAACGTAACCACTTGACGAACAGATCCGCATGCAAAAAATAGTTTTGCCTGATTAATGGATCTGGCATAATTTTCCCCAATTAATGCCTTCTTTGCCTGTTCCGTTGTAAATTCTCTCCAGCCCGGATGAGGACTAGTGACAAATCGGTTATCTCCTTGATAGTGCTGTAAAATCTTCTGTCGCAAAGGGTATATATTTGGCATTGATGTTTCTCCTAACATCATCAGGTCGAACACTTTTTCAGCATCATAATCTTTAAATACAGAGACATTGGCAAATTGGGGAAGAAAGAACACCTGGTCATGTTTTTGGCTGGGGTAATAATGGTAAAAATTATGCTGACAAATAACAAAAAATATCCTGATCTGATTACTTGTTATATATCTTCTGCGCTGATTCACAAATCGGTGGGCATCATTTACTGCCAGCCCTGCAGGTATGCTTATGTCGGATAAGCCGGTAACAATAGGAGCAAACTTCTTCCCGACATCATTCAGTATTAATATGAAATCCGGTCTTTCGGGGATCTTTCGCAAAATTTTTTTGATATGGCCGGATTTACGGTAAACCATCAGGGTCGTCACTTTTGCTAATTCCCTTTCCAAAACATCATAATTATTATTTGTAAAATGAGATGTATCCGCTGCTATCAGCAATAATTTATGCATCGGTAAATCACTCCTTTCTGAAATTAAAAAGCACCTTCCATATAGAAGAAGGTGCTTGCTTTATTTGTTACGTTGAAATGTCGTATCCTAATCTTGTTAATGTCTTGTGAAACTTTTGATTTATTTGCTGCTGCTGTTCCTGACTCAAAACCGATTTCCATTTATTTGCCTGGCCTTCTCTGACAAAAGCTATGTTCGGATCAGCTAAAGGTGAATTTCCACTAACGTGGGTGTTTTGTTTCTTTTCCAGAGCTTTCATATTATCGAAAGAGGCCCAATCTACCGCTTCATTAATTTCTTTTTCTGTTCTGTCTACATTTAAAAAATTTGCTATTCTGTGTGCTTCCTTAGCCGTATTTTCGAGAAGGTCTTCATACTTTATAAGCAAAAACCCGTTTTTAATCTTTTCCCGGTTATCAAGCCAGCTTGCTATATTCCTATCCCACATCCCCGGTCCAATGGATCCCCCCATAAAGGCATGGAAGAACTTATCAAAATTACGCATTTTGCCATGATACCGCTGAAAATGATGATAATATGAAATGACAATATCTCTGGGATCTCTTACCAGGTAAATAACTTTGGGATAGTTTGGATCATAGCTGTTATGACTCCATACAAGATGAGGGGATGGCAGGTTTTCTATTGGTTCGCTTGATACGTTTTGAACCATCTTCCCTTTTGTAGACCAATCCATTTTTGTTTGATAAAGCAACATGGCAACAAGAAACAGTAAGAAGTTGTTTCCTGACTTGGGATAGGCAACCAGACAAATATCGTCCTCCTGAAAAGTATATTTCGTCTTTGTTGACATAAGCGTCATCCTTTCTGTTCATCCGTTTTATCCCGTTGGACTTTCATATGAAAGGTGTCCGGGTTATCCGGATTGAAAAGTTCATTGGCCCAAAATAAAACCATTATTTCATCATCCGTTACATTTTCAATCGAATGAGTATAACCAGGGGGAATATCCACTACCTCAATGTTTTGGTCTGTGACAGTATACGTTATCACTTCACCAGAATTGATTTTCCGTAATTTAATGTTTGCTGCACCTTTGATAACACAAAATTTCTCCACCTTTGTATGGTGATAATGATTTCCTCTTATGACACCTTTTCGTGATGTTGACATAAACACTTGACCAGCCTGACGGGATTTGATTAATTCGACCAATCTCCCCCTCTCGTCTTTGTGTGCAGGCAATTTATATGACAAGTTATTATCATCTAAATAAGATAAATAGGTTGTATACAAATATTTCGTTAACTTATCAGACAGGTCAGGTATAATCAGCGAGTTTCGCACATCCTTTATTTGGTAAAGTACTTGAGCCAGTTCCCCCACCGTTATATGAAAATTTGGTTGGATATGATAATAAAACGTCGCTTCTATCTTTTCCTGATACAGGCACTCGGTAAAACTGTTTACTACATCATCAATATATACAAGCTCAAGCATTTTTTCAGCATCATGGACCTCTATAGTCCCGCCATGAGCAATTTCATGGCAAAACGTGGCAACCACCGAATTATAATGCGGCCTGCACCACTTGCCAAAGACACCCGGCAGCCGATAAATCGTTACATCTGCACCGGTATTCATACTATACTTTTTCAGAATTTCTTCAGCGGTCTTTTTACTGAAACCATAGGGTGTATCCGACGCAGCTTGCGTGGACGATGAAAAAACTATTTTTGGCGTCTTATGGTGGGCGCTTAAATAGTTGACAATGGATTCAGTAAGTCCTCTATTAACGCTGACAAATTCCTCGTTATGCGCAGGTCTGTTCACCCCGGCAAGATGATAGACGATATCCGCATTACTTAAATGCTGATGCAGCTTAGACAGGTCATCTCTATGATGATATTGATTGACGATGATATCTTTTTGTCTATGAAGTCTTTCAATAAGATTTTTACCAATGAAGCCACCTGCACCGGTTACCAGTACGTTAATCATGTCGTAACCCTCCTTTCCGAACAGACCAACTGGTATTGTCCAGTAATTTTTAACACTATTGGAGATTCTTTTACATATTATGGAGTACGCTGAAATACGTGCGAAAACAGGGCATAGGCAGGGACCAAAATTGGAAAGGAGATCCGTTATGGCAGATTCAGATTTATATATTCATTCAAAAGATTGGATAGACAATACTAATCAAGAAAAAGATATGCACGATGTTTATGAGGAATTCTATAAAAATGAGGAGGTAACCTTTACCCGTCCAAAAGGAGATCCGCCGGAATGGGTTGATTGGGTCATACCGCCGCAATTTGGGGTGAAACATAAATTCCCTAAATCCCACGTGTCCGTGATAGAAAATGGAAGTATTTGGATGTACAACAAAAGAGAAGGAATGGTATATGCTTTAACACCTGAATACAAGTGTCTTCATGATATGGTCTTTCACCTATTTCTGCCTTATTTTAAAAAGAACGCTGTCAATAAAGTCCCCGCTTCTACACAATTTCAAGGAAACCTGGGTGTGTTAGCATGGGCCGGACACTCAAATTACTGGCATTGGCTGCATGATACATTGGGACGCTATCATTTACTCCAGCTCAGCGAACACCACATTGATAAATATGTCCTGCCACCGATGACGTTACCATTCCAGTGGGAAACGGTTAACATGCTCGGTATCCCTAAGAATAAAATTTTGCAGCTTAGCCCAGGGATGCACCTGAAAGCTGATCGTTTAATCCTTCCATCCGTCCCATTTAATGCAGGAACGTGTGTAAAATGGACAATTGACTTTCTGCGGGATTCTTTTCTCAAAACAACATCCCATAAACATTCAAATGGCTTTGAACGAATTTACATCAGCCGGGAAGATGCCTCATGGAGAAAAGTTGCTAATGAACCGAAGCTCATGAAACTATTATCAGAAAAAGGATTTAAAAAAATTGTTTTGGGTTCATTGTCTGTACAGGAACAAATTAAGATTTTTTCTTCAGCCAAGGTTATTATCAGTCCGAATGGTGCGGGACTTGCAAACATTATGTTCTGTCGGCCTGGAACAAAAATCATACAGCTTTTTACGTCAACATCAGACGAATTCATGAAAATCGGTCAGTATTTAGATCTGGACTATTATTTTGTAAAATGCAGAAATGCTAACCCAGGATCTAAAGCTCATGAAGTCATGAAAAACATGGTTGTTGATGTAAATAAAGTATCAGCGCTTCTGGAAAAGGAGGGAATTACGTAATCAGAAAGAGAAGTCTGAATTTGAATATCCTTTTACTGTTAACGTTCCTTAAGTCCTTTCAGAAACTTTTTCCAGCTTTGAAGGTTATTTTTAGTAATGCTTTCTTTATGCTCCCGCACATTATATACCGTAAAATCCTGATAGTGCAGTCGGGATTGCTTTAATAAGCGGTCCAATACACTGACGTCTTCATAAAGTCTTCCATTTTCAAATGCTATAACCGGAAATCCCCCTATATTTCTTAATGAAGACGTCCGATATACTCTTGGCCCCAGCGGAAAACGGTAAGCGAGCAGATTTGTTCTCCCCTTTATGGCAGTCCCTTTAGCAACCCCCTTATAGATTACGTCTCCGGTTAATTGCTTCCACTTTCTAAGATTGCCATACAAAACGGAAACATCGTCAGGGAGTCCTGCTATTCGTTTCTTAATAACGGATACAGCATCAGGGTCAAGCCAATCATCAGCATCCAGTTCTAAGATAAAATCAGACGAAACAAGTGGCAGTAATTCATTTAATGCCCTTGCCTTTCCTCCATTCTTTTTATTAAAAACCATTACCTTTTGACCATCATTCCACTGTTGAAGGAACTGATGGGAGCGATCTGTTGACCCATCGTCGATAACCAGTAACTGATCCGGCTGTTCATTTTGCAAAAGACATGAGACAACGGCAGTTTCCACATATGTCTCCATATTATAAACAGAGATTAAAATAGAAAGGCTTGGATTCGTTGTATTGGTCTTTTCCAGCTGATATTTTTGCATCAACCTTTGCTTTTCAAATATGTCGGTGGAACTGTTTTTCATTGTTTGCCGTACAAGACCTTTTTTAAAAGATTTGAGATTGTTTTCCACTGTTGAAAGCCATGAAGGAAAAAGTGCTTCCTCGAATGGCAGATGAAAGGTAGACAAAAATTGTTTCTCCCTAAGCAGTGAAGTACGTACAACCAAAGGAAAATTGATAACAACGTTCCGATTATGATAGAAGGTTCCCAACACTGCTTTGGAAGGGGGAAGATTAAAAGCCTTGACTGGTGCCACTGACGGAATGTAATCATTTTTATATAGAAACATAACATAATTAGTTTCAATCGTATGGATCATATTACTTAATGTTTTTCCCAGGTTACCATCTTTAATTGCAATATACTGTATTCGCCCCGACCAGTCTCCATTATTAAAATTATATATAACCGAAGTATTTATTTTATGTAAAACAATAATAGATTTTAGCCTGGAACTAACATTTTTTAACGAGATAAGTGCTTTTAGCAAAGCTGACTGACCGGTATAATGAATAAGAATCACCGTTATATCTTTCAACCTAAATCCTCCTTCCTGGTAAGTACCCCATAACCATATATATGAATTACTTATTTTGTTATAACGTCAAAAATGTAAGGTATAAAGATAACAACGCAGCCTAGACAGTCGAACCCTGTATGAGCTTATGGATAATTGGATATTAATGATTCACAAACCAAAAAATTCATTAAAGTTCGTGTTCTACTAAAACGAATAAAAGAATGTGCATATTACTTGGTTACAATGCCGACTCATTTACAGTCCTAAAACATAAATATATAGTAATCGATACAAGTCTTGTTGAGATTTCACACCCATAGACCTCCTTATGAAAGCCGGCTGATCACCGGCTTTTCAGTAATTCGCTTCAATAAAAGGCAGATTATTTACTCATCAACTACCCAAATTAACCATATATAGACTTTTAAACAAACCCCTAACTTATCCTTACATATATTAATAGTGATATATAAATAAGATAGGAGAGATTTTTATGAGTTGTTATAAAAACAGACGAATGCATGAACAAAAACATTCGTATAATGACTGTGTTTGTGATGTGGTCAGAAAAATCGTTGAAGCACAGGATGAAGTTGAAGAAAATGGTTGCTGCGGCAGCTGTGACAGCGCTGTTCAACAACTGCGGAAAGGCAGACCGAATAATGGACCTGTAAATACAACTGTCCCATTTATCTTATACTGCGCAGGAGATTGCGAACCATTTTTCGGAAGCGGTGTTTTTAAATCACCTGGATATTATAATAGAGAAGCTTTCTATGGTTGTGTTGAGTCGCCAATTTTTCGTGCAAAACAATTTGTAAGAGGTAGTAATTGTTGTGTGAAACTGGAACTGCTTTTACCTGTTACAGACTGTGAGATCATCATGACAAAAGTGGAGGATTGCAATAGCGCTATTTCACATTACTTCCCAGCAGATGACCCTGTTACCGGTTTTCAGGCAACCGGAATTTGCATAACAGTAGATTTGAATAACTTCACAGGAATTACATGTTTGGATCCAATTACACCAATACCTGTTAATGACTTTGTTGTTTCATAACACTGTCCGCCACAAAAAATAACTGTCGCTTGCTATTTGCTCCAAAACTCAAAAGACCCGCTCCTCATTTAGAAGCGGGTCACCATTACCCTACCGTACACTCATTTTGTAAAAATTCAATATCTCTTTTCCGTCCGATGGTTTTTCCAGCGTAATTTCGCCAGCGTAAACTGTTTTACCTGATTCAATATTGATAACTGTTAACTGTTGAGCTACTGGCGAATTACCTTTTGTAAATAAAATAGATAACTTACCATCATGCACTTCGGTAGCCCGGGCATTCAAATATTGTGAATCCGTACCACCAGCATCCAATCCAAACCGATTTGTGACCTTTCTCCGCATCATGTCATACTGAACAACTTCCAGTTTTCCTTTAGCGGCTGATTGCAAATACAGGCTTGAATCTTCCACAGCCAAAATTTGCTGTTCACGCAGTTTTTCCGGCAGTTTAACGTCCAGTTTCTCGTCAGTTTTTAAGTTATATGCGGTGATGCCTTCCACCCTGGTTTTAGTCACTTCGGCACTGGCACCTTTTTTCATGTCTTGTTGCTGAACTGTTTCCTCTTTCATCTTCTTAAATACAACGATTTGGTTGGGACTTGTGTTGTAATGGTACGACGTGGACAAGGGACGTGTATATGACTCATGACCGATTTTCATAATCATTTCTTCGCCGGTAAGTTCTTTTTTGTCCATGTTAAAACTGTACACATGAATTTCTTCATTGACATCATTTGTTTTGGATAATTCCAGACTATTTTTTGTGATCACCTTCAGCTCACCATTCACATACTGTACATCCTGAATTCGCACACTTCTGTACTTTGCCCGGTTTGGTACCATTACAGCAAATTCCATCGTTTCATTATTTTTTTTATTCAAAACGGCAACCGCAAATTCCATACTGTTGTTTCCACTGTCAAATGACTGATTGATAACCTCTGCATAACCAACAACATTGTCTGTTTCCACATAGGAAGATGCCGAACCACTTTTCCCGCGCATAAAGCCACGATACCTATCCTGCAGGGAAGCGACCTGTTTATTGTACAAGTTGAACCTGGACACCCGTTCAAAAAAAGAATTGTCAGCATCAAAGTCAGCCCCATCGGCAGTCAGGGTCAATTCACTGGAAAAGCTTTCAGTATGATATAGCCCTTTAAGCGCAATATCCTGAATAGCTGACTCGTTTCCCTGTTTTTTTTCTAACATAATTTCCGGATAACTGCCGGCAGATAATGCTGATTTAATATAAAATGCTCCAATGACAATGACAATCAATGGCACAATGACAATTAATTTCCAATACTTTTTCATTCTTTTTCTCCTTTCATACCCTGATTTTTTTCATCAGCAGGTAATGGCCAACCCAAATAGCTGCTGCTGTTATCATAATTCCGAACAGAACTTCCAAACCAAGCAGCTCGAGCGGATACAATAACGGGTGTTCCGTAACCATCATGAAGATAAATGGTAAAACAAATACGATGATTGAAAGTCCACCATAAAGTACTGCCAGTAAAATTCCTTTCCATCTGAAACTGCGCTCGAACATAATCGCGGTAAATAAAATAAATACAGCCATAAAACCGGCACCATAATGCAGCACAAACTCGATAAAACTCTGCGGGTAAAGGATTGCCAATTCACGGTGATTGTGAACAATTTCAAATACCCCTACGTTTGTCTGAAAATCGTCTGGCACAAGCCGCATTAATAATAAATTTTCAAGTGGCAAGAACAGCATTTGGATGGAGACAAGCCCAAGCACCATCAGAAAAATCGCTGTCGCCTTAGCCAAGTAAACGTTCAATCGATTAGTCGGCAGCATAAGCAGCCGGTAAATAAATGTATTCTTGCCAAACCAGTCACGGTACCATATCAGGAAAATGTAAATGATCAGGGTTACCACACATAATGCAATTGGCGCCATCAACCATAAACTTTGCGCAACATCCATCATCGACATTGTTCCAAATTCGTCGAGAAAATCCGATTTTGACATCATTTCCTCATAAATCTTCTGATCCGCTTTTGCCATATATGTTTTCGCCTTTACAATAACCCCGATAATCTGAACCACAGCGGTAATGGCAATCAGAATCAAATAAATTTTTATAAAGCGACCCATTTCAAAGTTAACCAATTTCAAATAGCGATTCATTGCACATACACCTCTCTCATTACATCAACGACCGATTTCCCTTCCGTCTCTCTTTTTTCTTCCGTATCAAATTCATGCAGTACAACACCATCCTCAAGCAATATCGCTTTGTCAATCAGGTGTTCAATATCCCCAATCTCATGTGTGGTCACAATGACACCACGGTCTTCCACAAGATGGCTTGTAAATATATCAGCAATCTGTTCGCGGGTGAACATATCAATGCCGGAAAACGGCTCATCCATTAGCAAATAGTCAACATCCAGTGCCAAGCCAAGCAACAGGTTGATTTTCGACGTATTCCCTTTTGACAGACTGGAAATTTTATCGTCTTTTTCAAGCTTGAAAAAGCCAAGTATTTCGTCAGCCCGTTCCTGATTCCAGCTGTCATAATAATCGGTCATGAACTGCATAGCCTCACTGATTGTCATGCTTGGAATCATCGTAATGGCATCCGGGATAAAGGTAATTTTTTCATAACTTGTCTTATTCAATTTCGCACCGTCAATCAAAATTTCTCCATCATGAACCGGTGTTAGGTTCATGATGGCATTCATAATCGTTGTTTTTCCCGAACCGTTGATACCAATCAGACAGGTTATTTCTCCTTTGTTTGCCGTAAACGATACGCCTTTTAATACGTTTTTCCGTCCAAATTTTTTCTTAATGTCTTTTAACTCAATCATGCAAAACCCTCCTATTCCCAAGTTCCCATTGAATATTTTTCTTTGATCAGCCGGAGCACTTCGTCGATTGGAACATTTATCGAACGAATCGATGCCACAAATTCGCTTATTGCTTCATCAATCAGTTCATCCCGTACACGGCCAAGGACTACTTCATCCTTCGTTATTCGGCTTGGCAAATTTCGCTCTGTATAAATCAATCCCTGTTCCTCCATTTCCTTGTATGCCCGCTGTGCTGTGTTCGGATTTATTTTAATCCGGTTCGCCAGCTCCCGTCTGGACGGAATTTCCTGCCCCGGTTCAAAACTGCCGGTTGCAATCTGCTGTTTAAAATACCGAATCACCTGCACATATACCGGGTCGCGGTTGTTTAATTGTATTTTCATAAACACAGCTCCTCGCAAAATTCAGATGTACACCATTTTCGCAAGTGTATTAAACTGTTAATACACCAACTACAAAAAAATCCCTGTATTAATCACTTAATACGCTTCTGGGATGTATTATACGATTAATACACTAAGAAAGTCAACAGCTCTTATTAATTTTTAGATAGATTCTTTATAAATGCCGAATTCACACCGCTTTTCACCGGAAAAATCTCAAAAGTTCCGGACTCACACGATTTTTTCTCGAATCAAACACTGTACCCAAATCCATTTTGCCGCTAGTCAGGCAAACAGCACACATTAACAATGGTATGTTAAAATTAATCTAGACTAACAATTGTATACGGAAAGGATGGACAACAAATGACCGATACTATAAAACTTACTTCATTATCATCGAAAGGTGGGTGCGGTTGTAAAATTGGACCGGCAGACCTTGAAAAGGTTTTACACACACTGCCCCAAAGCACTCCCAATGAAAATCTGCTTGTCGGACTGGATACAAGTGATGACGCCGGGGTATACAAACTGACCGATGACTTGGCAATTGTGCAAACGGTCGATTTTTTCACCCCGATTGTTGATGACCCGTATTCATTCGGGCAGGTTGCGGCTGCAAATGCGATCAGTGATGTATACGCAATGGGTGGAACGCCAATAACTGCTCTTAACATCGTTGCCTTTCCAATATCAACCCTGGACAAAGACATACTGACCAAAATCCTGCACGGTGCTCAGGACAAATTGGAAGAGGCAGGCGTTTCTCTTGTCGGCGGCCACTCGATTGATGACCAGGAACCGAAATTCGGACTTGCCGTGACCGGAACTGTTAATCCGGAAAAAGTTCGGACCAATCAGGGAGCAAAATCCGGTGACAAGCTTATTTTGACAAAGCCGATCGGGGTCGGCATTATGTCAACATCAATCAAAAATAACCTGCTGGACGACACAGAAATACAGCGTGTAACCGAAGTCATGACGACGTTGAATAAAACCGCTGCTGAAACAATGGCCAGCTACGATGTTCATGCAAGTACTGATGTAACAGGATTCGGACTGCTCGGACATGCTTCCGAAATGGCTGCAGCCAGCAGTGTGGAAATTCATATTCATCATGAAAGTGTTCCAGTTTTGCCACGGACGAAAGAACTAGCTGAATCGGGATCAGTACCAGGTGGAACCAAAAACAATTTCAAACATGTCCAGGATGTGGTGACCTACCCTGACACAATGGATCAGATCGATAAATGGATCCTCTGTGATGCGGTCACATCAGGCGGTCTGCTTATCGCAGCGGCAACGGATGATGCTAATTCACTGCTGAACGACCTGCAAAAAAATGGTGTGGACGCACATATCATCGGTGAAGTTGTTGACGGAAAAGCGGGAACCATTACGGTCAAATAGTATTTCATACAGGAAGTGACGTTATTTATGTTTCAGGATATTACACTAAATGAATTATTGGATCAGCAAAGCAAACCTCATTCCGTGATTGATGTACGCTCCCCGAATGAATACCATGATGCCACCATTCCAGGAAGCATCAATATTCCAGTGTTCAATGACGAAGAGCGTGCAGAGGTTGGCACACTATATAAACAGGTCAGTCAGGAAGCAGCTAAAAAACGCGGGCTGGAAATTTTCTCGGCAAAGCTCCCACAGTTCATGGAGCAATTTAATCAAATCAACGCGCCGAAGACAGTATTTTGCTGGCGTGGCGGCATGCGGAGTAAAACAGCTGCAACCGTTCTTGATTTAATGGGAATGGATGTCCATCGTCTAAAAGGTGGATACCGGACCTACCGCCAGTGGGTAGTTTCCTCCCTTGAAAATATGGATTTTAAACCAGCTGTTTATGTGCTGAACGGCAACACCGGATCCGGTAAAACCATTTTATTGAATGAACTTGCCAAAAAAGGATACCCGATGATTGACCTGGAAGCGATGGCCGGCCACCGTGGATCTATTTTTGGACAAATAGGGCTTAACCCGCATAATCAGAAAAAATTCGATTCATTGCTTATGCGGGAAGTTCGCCGTTTGCAGGATGCTCCTTTTGTTTTCATAGAAGGGGAAAGCCGCCGAATTGGCAAGGTAACGATTCCGGAGTTTCTGTATACGAAAAAGGAACAGGGGATGCAGTTGTTTATTGACCTGCCAATCGATGAGCGGGTGCGGAACATTCTGGACGATTATCAGCCATGGAATTCACCTGATGAATTTCTTGACGCGTTTCGCAGGATTAAAAAGCGGATCCATACACCGATTGCCGCAGAAATTGATCAGGATCTCCAAAATGGCATGTATCATGACGCTGTCAAATTGCTGCTTGAATATTACTACGATCCGCGATATGAACATGCTGCCAAACAATATCCGGAAAATAAGACAATTAACCTGCATGCTGATGATAATGAAGACGCACGAAGAAAGGTTGAAAGCATGATTCTGGAAGCTGCCAAAAATAAATAAACAAAATGGAGGATGGAAATGAAAATAGGTGTATTGTCCGATATTCACGAGGGGATTAACCGAAAGAGAACCGGAGAAAATATTTTGCCCATCATCCAAAACTGGATCGATACAAATAAACCGGATGTTTTTATCATTGCCGGAGATATAAGCGCCAAACCGCAAAAAGCATTGACCCTGCTGAAGCAGCTCCGGCAAGCATGCTCTCCAACGAAAATACTGTTCGTCCACGGGAATCATGATGTCTATGATGAAAGTTCGGTCAACGCCTATGAAACATTGCTGCAATTTCCGGGAAATCTCGGCAACGGTGTGGTTAAATTGAATAAAGACTGGGTGGTAATCGGTGATGGCGGCTGGTATGACTATAGCTACGGCCTTCCGGAATACACAACAGATGACTTCAAAAAAGGCACCTTCCGTGATTTCACATGGCCGGATAAGACATATGCCCATTGGTCGGAATCCGATCAGGATGTTACCGACCGCTACATACGCAAACTGTCGTACTGGCTGGAAAAACATCGCAACCAAAACATTATCATGGTTACTCATTTCGTGCCGTTCTCTCGTTTTGTGGAAGTAAAAAATGACCCGGGCTGGGATTTTTTCAATGCCATGCAGGGGAGTTCGGTATTTGGTGATCTTGCCAAGCAGTATAACATCAAAAAATATATCTTTGGACATGTACATAAACGGTACCATGAACAATGCAATGGTATGGAAATTATCTGCAATCCGTTAGGCTACTATCCGCACGAATGGACAACCGGATCAGCGGAGGAAGAAATTGCATCAGCAATCAAAATGATAACCATTTGACTGTAACCCCCTATTCATATGCCGTTCACATTATTGATGTATACTGAAAGCAGTTTTAAAAAGGGAGAGAAACATTTTGAATACGTACAGTAAAACATTACTCAGATTTTCAGCTTTATTTGCTTTAGTCGGGGCATTTCTCGGTTCCCATATGGCGGGGGCCGGCAGCCTGGCATTTAAAACGGTGCATGCCCATATTTTAGTCGTCGGCTGGCTTTCATTGTTCGCTTGGGCTGTTTATTATAAATTGTTCACTCCGGCAAATAAAATACTGTCCATACTGCATGTCACCACAGCAATCGTCGGGGCTGTCGGACTGACTGCCGGCATGTGGCTGTATTACCTGCGTCCATTTAATATTGCCGATAGCGTCGCAACCGTATTTTTCATCGTTGGCGGTTCGATTCTGCTGCTGGCATTCGTATTTTTCGCCATTTTGGTATTTTTGAAAACGGAAGACGAATAACTTAACAGGAATCTGTTGGACTGGAGATGCAACGGGTTCCGTTTTTTATCACATGTACACTTCTATTTGAGTATGGATAAGATAGATATATGATATAATTTATAATAAAGGTGGTGTTTTCATGCGTTCTGTCAAAATGTCCAGGATTGAGAGAAACATTTTGGAAAACCGTCCATTTGTAAATGAACGGTTACATTCAAAAAGTTCCTCTCATTCACGTATAAGACGAAACAGACCAAGGTCACCGGATGAAAAAGTCGCACTTACAAAAGTCACCAGAGCAAGCGTCGAACGGGCAAAACGGGAAGGAAAAATGAAAATGGTCGGAAAGCGGAGAATGTATTATGATCCAACTGAATGAGCTAAAAGACGAATTCAAAAATCTCATCAAGCTGACAAAGCATGAAAGAATGTTGGAGTTTTGCGCACTGTTGACCGACTTTTTTCAGAAGGATGGAATCAAACCAATTATCGTTGGTGGATTATCCGTTGAAATTTATACACGTTCAAATTACACAACTTACGATATCGACCTTATAACAGATGGAAGGGAAACCATCGATAATTTATTAACCAATGAACTAGGTTTTAAAAAACACGGTCGAAACTGGTATCACGAAACACTTGAACTTTCCATTGAAATCCCAGATAACTTTTTGGAAGGAAGCAAGGAAAAAGTACTAAAAATAGAACTAAAAAATGGCCGTAACATCCATGTGATTGCTATCGAGGACATCATTATCCACCGTCTAGAATCAGCTATTGTATCAAGTCCAAAACATCCCGAATGGACAGATGATTATGAATGGGCAGAACGGATGTTTCAAATCCATAAACATGACGCCGGAATTTTGGATCACAGATATCTTTTGACTGCTTCGGAAAATGCTCAAGTGGACAATATTATCAAAAGATGGTTAAAATAACTGAACCCCGTATCATCCAAAATGGTACGGGGTTTTTTGGTAATTATTCCTTCAGCACGTTCTGAATTGAGTTATTAAGCCTCTGAACGTTAACCGGGTTCGTTTTTGCATCTGACAGGTGGTACTTTTCTTTCAAGCGGATAATTCTTTTAACACTGCGATCAATCCGTTCTTCCGAAATTTCCCCGCTGTGTACTGCTTTCGTTAACCCTTGAACAGCTGTGGTCACCTTATCATAATCATGTGCAACCATGATAATATCTGTCCCCGCTTTAACTGACTTTACTGCAGCCTGACCGATTTCATAATTATTTGTAATCGCCTGCATCGTCATATCATCTGAAATAATTACACCATCATACTGGAAATCCTTCCTCAGCATTCCGGTTATAACCGGTTTTGACATGGATGAAGGGTATTCCTTATCGATTTTTGGCAGCAAAATATGTGCAACCATAACGACATCCGCACCATGCTGTATTGCATTTTTAAAGGGAATTAATTCCAATTTATTTAACCCTGCTTTGTCCTTATTTACAGTCGGAAGCTGCAAATGGGAGTCAACACTCGTATCACCATGTCCCGGAAAATGCTTAATAACCGAAATGACATTCTGTGATTGAATCCCTTTCATCGTTTGGATTCCCAACCTGCTTACGGTTTCAGGGTTGCTGCTGAATGCCCGGTTTCCGATTACCGGATTATCCGGGTTACTGTTCACATCCATCACCGGTGCAAAATTAAGATTGAATCCATACTCCTTCACCATTTTTCCAAGAAGTGTTCCAATTTCACGGGCATATTCCGGATTGTTGCGTGCGCCTATTTTACTGTTTGGCGGAATGCCCGTTAATTCACCCGGCAATCGTGAAACTGGGCCGCCTTCCTGGTCAACTCCAAGCAACAGAGGTAATGCATGTTGTTTATTGATTTGCTTGATATTATTTACAAAATCGACCGTTTGACCCGGACTTTTCATATTGTTTGCGTACAAAATGAATCCGCCTACTTTGTACTCCTTAATCAGCTTCTTCGTTTGTTCTGTAACTGTTGTACCGGAAACCCCGGCAAAAATCATTTGACCGATTTTTTCATCCAATGTCATGGTATTAACCTGCTTTTCCAATTGATAGGCAGGGCTCATAACGACAGAAATATGATCCACTGCCGGATTTGGACGAGCATCAGTTGGTTTCGGAACAACCCATTTCAAACGATAATCATCGTTGACATCGTACACGAGAATAATCTGATCATGTGTCTTGTCTGTATAAACGTGTGTTTCATCAGGCTCCCCTTTTAACTCTTTAATCTTCTTATAGTGAATATTAGAGAGCCTCGAATCCAATAGTCGAATATCAAAAACAGTCCCATGCTGGATACCAAAATGAACATTGTTATCCGGGAATTGAACATATTGCCCATTATTCGTTTGTACCGTTTCCTGGTAGTTGCCCCACTTTTTTGTGACTGACTTTATTTTCGTTTTGCCAGCTGTGAAAGAATGATTCGGTATTTTCCCATTTGCGGCCCTTGAAAATATGTTATTGATGGTCGCCTGCGTACGTTCGCCATCCGGTTTTTCCGTCTGCTGCGAATTTTCCGGTGCAGAATCAGAAGGGGCATCAGATGATGACTCATGTTCACCCTGCTGGGGCAGAAAATAAACCCCGATGATTAAAAGCGGAATAACAACTGCCAATCCAACCTTTTTAATCACTGAAATATCCTCCAAATGTATGTTTCACTTTTAATGCTTCATCTTCTGAAAATAATCGATAATCCCAAGTGCACTGACTTGCATGTCCAAATTAATCAACACGAACACATCGTGGTCTGATGGGACACCAATTCCGTTCAAATATTCCTTAACCCGAGAAAGCAATCTTTCTGCAAGCACGTCATACCCTTTACCTTCTGCTTTAACACCCTCACTGATCCCCATGAAGATATCAAGCCATTCCGACACTTGGCTTAATGCCGCTTCTACACGATTTGTCATTCCAAAGTGACCGAAATAAATCCTGTCAACACCCAAACTGCGAATCCGGTCAATCGATTCATGCATCGCTTCCGGATCGAAATGATTTGGGGATGTCGACGGCAAAAAGAAGTCGATTCCCTGCTTTGCCAGCTGTTCATAACGAATTCCGACCGTATCGCCAGTAAAAATTCCATTACTGATTGGATCATAAATACTGAAATGGTGTTTAGAATGTCCAGGCGTGTCCAAAAATTCCAGCGTGCAATTCGCTCCGATTTTTAATGTTTCGCCATCCTTTTTAATGAGGAGACGCTCTTCAGGTACCGGCACAATTGGGTCAAACAGCTCACTGAAACTGTCTCCGTAAACAGCCCGTGCACCAGCAGCAAGTGCTTTTGGATCTGCCAAATGTCTGGAACCCCTTGGATGCACAATCACTGTTGCGTTCGGACATTCCCGAAGCAGCAAACCTGCTCCGCCTGCATGGTCCAAATGAACGTGTGTGACGATGACATACTTTACCTGCTCCAATGAAAAGCCCAGCATACTCAGCCCTTTTTTAATGTATTTCACCGATGGACTTGGACCAGTTTCAACCAATGTCAGTTCATCTTCTTCAATCACATATGTACCCGTCCGTTCAGGCTTTCCCAAATCAAACCCATCGATTAAATGGATTCTATCATCAAGTTGGATTGGGTTTTTTTCCTCCACAAATCTTACCCCCTTATCACGCTTCTTTCTTAACTATACCAAAAATATCTCCCCTTTTAACAGTTCACCGTTTATTCATTTGTATAGTATTTCCCGCACTGCACACAAACTTCCACCCAAAGTGATTCTCCATCAGTCAATGTCACCATTTCGGATGCTTCCATTACTTTCTTGCACCTATGGCATATGGACATGACAGGGTCATTATAGTCCAAATCATCAAAGTTATAAAATTCCTCCAGATCTTCCATTCGTTCCAGCCCCTCATTTTTCTTGAATTATATAGCAGTTTTTGTTTATCCGCTAATACATAAAAATGCAAAACGCTGATGCATATCAGTGACAATTATTCATTTTCTTTACAGGAAAACATAATTTTCACCTTCATTCCATACGTCAAAAAAAGTTTTCAGGAATATTTAATTAGTACTTCCAAAAGTTGGTATAAGCAGAAAACCTTTTAACCATACTAAGGCTGAATGATATCAATTCACATCAAGGAGGAATGAACAGATGCGAAAAAAACTTTTGTACCTGATACCAACTGTTTTTGTACTGTTTGTTGCGGCAGCGTGCGATGCCGGTAGCAACGAACAGGAGGAAACAAGCGAGCACCCTGCACAGGAAGCAGCGACTGCAGTCGATCAATCTGCTTCGGAAGATCTGAAAAGCGGAGTGGATAACGTTTTATCAGCAGTAAAAGAACTGAAAGATGTACCAGCTGATGATGCCAAAAAAGTGAAACAAGTCGGCGATAAGCTTCGTGAAAGCTGGGATAAAATTGAAAAAGAAGTGGAAGATAATTATCTCAACTATTATATGAACATCGAACATACCTTATATCCGCTCATTGATGAAACACAAAATGCCAATCCTAATTCCGAAAAAGTATCCAAACTATGTGATGTCACCGTACGTAAGCTCGAAGCATTTAAAGAGAAAATCGGACCTGCTGCAGCATCATAGGATAAAACCCTCTTTTCAGGGGGTTTTTTCTATACATATTGCGCTCGGTTTTCGCTCAAAATAACATTGACTAACTTAAGGAGGTCAATGGAATGCTTAATCAGCAACCACAAAATCAAAACACTCAAGGAACGACTGGCATGCCCGCACAGCAATATGGTGCTCATGACATGTTTGATGCACACGAAGCACTCTCGTCACTCGTTGGAGGCATGGATCAATATGTCATGTACGAACAGCATGTCCAGGATCCTGAATTAAAAACAATGATGCAAAAACACAAGACATTTTGCACACAATTATACAACACAATTGTTGATACGCTGAAGTCCGGGCAAGACCCTTCAACACCAACACAGAGCTACGAAATGCAACAGGATAACAATGTAATTTACGGCATGCAGCCTTCACAGCCGAAAACACCTATTCAGTCAACCACCGAACTGAACGATGAGTGCATTTCCGGTTTCATGCTTGGCTGTATGAAAGCAAACACAACAGCATTTACGTCAGCTGCCCTGGAAATGTCCAACCCGGTTATGCGCCGGATTTTACAGGATAGTATCCCAAACATGTCGGAAATGGCATATGAAATATTTTTATACCAAAACAAAAACCGTTATTATCAGGTTCCAAAACTCCAGCCACAGGATACACAGGCATTCCAGAACAGTTATGCACCAACACAGGGCACCATGCCCCATTAACCGGCTGGATATTAGAAAACTTGGTTGTAACCAAGCCCTTTAGGTGACAGCCATAGTTGCACTTATGCAGTAAGAAAGGATTTTATACTTTCTTAACTGCCCATAAAACACCCGCTCATTGTTCCGAGCGGGTGTTTTTATGTTGTGATTTTCCATGGGGGATTACTGTATGCGCTAAGTTTTGGGTTGTCGCGCCGTATTTTTGCCGTTTGCCGCCGTACAAACGCTACCAAAGAGGCAGCACCTTTCGACAGACCATTCGGAAGAGCATGATTTAATCCAGCAAACGGTTGTTTTCATCTACTGACATAATCCGTGCACCTCTGTCAATATCCTTTACATCATAGCTGCCATCCCCGTCACAAACACTGCATTTATATTGCCAGCCTTCGTCATCGGACAGCATTCCAGAACCTTCGCATGCTTTACATGTGTATTCTCGTTCCATTTATTTTCACCCCTTTGCTGCTTGCCTGTCTTTGGCCCAGTTGATAATACCACCGGCCAACATGATTTCGATCTGTCGCTTCGAGAGACTGTGACGAACTTTAATTTGCTGGTTTTTATCCTTAACATCGATATCAAATTCATATCCCTGCTGAATTTTATTTCGCATATCTGTCAGAATAAGCGTATCCCCAGACTTTAACAGGTCATAGTCTTCTTCCTTTACAAACGTTAGCGGAAGCACGCCAAAGTTCACCAGGTTTTGCCAGTGGATGCGGGCAAAATCTTTCACGAGTGCAACCCGCAGTCCGAGATAGCGCGGCGCCAGTGCAGCATGCTCACGGCTTGAACCCTGGCCATAGTTAAATCCGCCGACTACTGCATGTCCTCCGTCTTCCACGGTACTTTTTCCGCGCTTATAGTAAGTGTCGTCGATAATTTCGAATGTAAATTTACTGATTTCCGGCAGGTTGCTTCGATACGGCAGCACGCGCGCTCCACCGGCAAGGATTTCATCGGTCGAAATATTATCACCCATTTTCAGTAAAATAGGCAATTCAAATTCATCCGGCATGGGGTCCATTTTCGGGATTGACGCGATATTCGGCCCTTTTTGCAATTCAATCGTCTTTGCATCCCCATGTGGAATCGGACTGTCTAGTAAATTAACATCGGTTGTCGGATGCTTTGGATCTTTCACTTTCGGGTAATCCATTTCCAATGTTCGCGGATCGGTGATTTTCCCCATCAATGCAGATGCTGCAGCTGTTTCCGGGCTGCACAAATAAACACTGTCCTCTTTCGTCCCTGATCTGCCCGGAAAGTTCCGGGGTGTGGTCCGCAGACTGTTCCTTCCTGTTGCGGGGGCCTGCCCCATTCCGATACACCCGTTACAACCCGCCTGATGCATGCGTGCTCCTGCCTGCAGCAAGCTTGCAATATGACTTTCTTTTACGAGATCGGTAAGCATCTGCCTTGAAGTCGGGTTAATATCAAGTGAAATTCCATCCGCTATATGCTTTCCGGCAACTGTCTGTGCGGCCACCGCAAAATCACGGAATCCCGGGTTGGCTGACGATCCGATATAAGACTGGTAAATGGGTGTGCCTGCAATATCTTTGACAGGTACTACATTACCGGGACTGGACGGTTTGGCTATGAGCGGCTCGAGTTTGGAAAGATCAATTTCCTCTAGAATATCGTATTCCGCACCATTATCCGCTTCCAATTCAATCCAGTCATCTTCACGGTCCTGTTCTTTTAAAAACCGTTTAACTTCCTTATCAGATGGAAATACGGTACCGGTTGCCCCCAATTCTGCTCCCATGTTGGCAATAACATGCCGGTCCATGGCACTAAGGTTCTTTAAACCGGGGCCAAAATACTCGACGACTTTTCCGACACCGCCTTTTACATCATGACGACGCAGCAGTTCAAAAATGACATCTTTGGCGCTTACCCAATCGGGAAGTTTACCAGTCAATTTAACGCCCCATACTTGTGGCATTTTCACGTAGAATGGCTCTCCGGCAATCGCAAGGGCCACATCAATACCCCCAGCACCCATCGCAAGCATGCCCATACATCCGTTTGCACATGTATGGCTGTCAGATCCAAGCAATGTTTTTCCCGGCTTGGCCAATCGCTGCATATGGACCGGATGGCTCACTCCATTACCAGGTCTGCTGTAATACAGGCCAAAACGGCGTGCGGCACTTTGCAGGAATAGATGGTCATCCGGGTTTTTGTTATCCTCCTGAATCAGATTATGGTCCACATACTGTGCGGAAGCTTCTGTCTTGGCTCGATCAAGCTCCATTGCTTCAAGCTCCAGCATAACCAGTGTACCTGTAGCATCCTGTGTCAGTGTCTGGTCAATTTTAAGTCCAATTTCCTCACCAGGAACCATTTCACCGGCTACCAGGTGATCCTTTATCAATTTTTGTGTAATGTTTAATGGCATGGACATACCTCCTACATAAATATACTTTTTTAGTATATGAATATACGCGAATAATTATTTGCAGGAAATTTGAATCTATTCACGGAAACATACGTAATATTATTATCAAAATAGAAGGGGTGGGAATATTGAATAATCATGAAATTGATTTTAATCTATATGGTGATGATATGCAGTTTGTTGAAGTGGAACTGGACCCGCAGGAAACGGTTATTGCTGAGGCGGGAAGCTTGATGATGATGGACAGTGACATCCGTATGGAAACCATATTTGGCGACGGTTCCGAGCAACAGGGAAGCGGATTAATGGGTAAGCTTCTTGGTGCGGGCAAACGGGTTATAAGTGGAGAAAGCCTGTTCATGACAACCTTTACCAACCAGGGATCCGGAAAAAAACATGTCGCATTTGCAGCACCTTATCCCGGAAAAATAATCCCGATGGACCTGAGTGAATTTGAAGGAAAATTAATTTGTCAGAAGGATTCATTTCTTGCTGCAGCAAAAGGAGTCTCAGTCGGAGTCGAATATCAGAAGAAAATTGGCGCGGGTTTCTTCGGCGGTGAAGGCTTTATCATGCAAAAACTGGAAGGAGACGGCATGTCATTTGTTCATGCCGGCGGTACGATGCACAAAAAAGTTCTGGAACCAGGTGAAACGTTAAAAGTTGATACCGGTTGTCTGGTTGCCATGACCGGAAGTGTTGACTACAATATCGAATACATCGGTGGTGTAAAAACAGCACTGTTCGGTGGTGAAGGCTTGTTTTTTGCAACACTGCGCGGACCAGGTACAGTTTGGATACAGTCTCTTCCATTCAGCCGCCTCGCCAGCAAAGTATTTGCCGCGGCCCCACAAAAAGGCGGTGACAAAGGCGAAGGAAGCATCGCAGGTGGATTGTATGACCTGCTGGGCGGGAAATAGGCACCACCCGAATTTTGTCGAATTAAAAAGCTCCCGTCTGCACATACTACCCTTGAACGTTCAATACAGGGGTGATGAGCATGGGCAGAGATGAGCACAATAAATCGAGAGGCAGGAACCGGCTGGCGCAGACTCCGAAGAACCAAAAGTCGGACGGACGTGATATTGAATTTTCCGAGGAACTTGCCGATCATGATGATAAAATAGCACAGGAAAGAAGCAAAGCTGCGGACAAACGGGTTAAAAATTATTCGCGGAAATAAACACAACGGGCTCAGCCAATCTGCGCTGAGTCCGTTTTATATCATTTCACTTCTTCCAGTTTTCCTTCAATCTGCTCCATGATTTCAGCCGCTTTTTTCCATTTTCCGCTGGACAATGCTTTTTTATACGTATCAAACAGGTCTGACAGATCTCTTAACTGTTCCTCCGCATTGGTTAACGGTTGTGATGAATTGTTTTTTTCTTCGGTATTATTATCCTTTATGGAATCCCCGTCTTTCCCAGTTTGCTTGTCGCCGCTTGACGGATTAATCTTTTTCAAAATCGCATCAAGTGCATCATCAAATGTTCTCTCCATTACGATATGGTCCCCGTAAGCAAGAATAACCCGCTTCACTTCCGGCAATGACGTTGCATTGGAGGATTCGATGTACACTGGTTCCACATAAAGTATCGTATCTTCAATCGGAACCACAAGCAGATTACCCCGGATTACCTTGGAACCGCCCTGCGACCATAAATTCAGCTGCTTGGATATTTTCCCATCCTGATTAATTCGGTTCTCAATTTGCTGTGGGCCGTATATATTTTTCTGCTTCGGAAAACGATATACAAACAGTTCACCGTAATTTTTCCCATCGTTGCGCACACCAATCCAGGAAATCATGTTTTGCCTGTTTTTTGGTGTATATGGCTGCATCAGGATAAATTCTTCGTCTTTTCCTTCCGGCAGCCGCATTGTCATATAATACGGCTCCATTACAATATCCTCATTGAAATATTTCTCAGTCGGAAACTGCCAGGCATCCTCACGGTTATAAAACACTTCCAGGTTAGACATGTGATAGGTTCCATACATTTTCGCCTGTACGGTAAACAGCTTCTCCGGATAGCGAAAATGCGACTTTATATCGTCAGGAATATCAGTCGTAAACATGTCAGGGAATATACGCTGATATGTCTTTAACAGTGGATCATCCGGATTCACAACATAAAAGTTCACATCACCTGTATAGGCGTTCACCGTGACCTTAATCGGATTGCGTATATAATTTTTTTCTCCTTTGTAAGGTTCAGCATTTGGATACCGTTTCGCTGTCACATACGCATCAATCATCCAGACCATGCTTCCGTTATCCCTGGCTACAATATACGGATCTTTATCATAGGTAAAAAACGGAGCAATGCGCTTAACCCGCTCCATGATATTTCGTGTATCAAGCAATTTACTTTCATCGGTAATCTGATCTGAAATCATCATTCGAAAAGACCCTTCACGCAGCGAAAACAACAGCTTGTTGATTCCATTCAAGGGGATCCCCGCATCTGCGTCAAAACGCGTATCAACGTTCTTTTCACCTGATGGATAATCGAATTCATCGACCGCACTGTTAACGATAACGTTTTGATAGGGTTCCTCACCGAAATAGATCTGCGGACGACGGATATCCAGCACCCCTTCTGGCGGAAGGTTTTTCACCATATATTTCGGTTGTCCCTGTGGAGTAACCTGATTAACATGACTCATGGTAATCCCGTAGCCATGTGTATAGCGCAAGTTCTGATTGACCCATGTTTGGGCCTGGTCGGGAAGGTCTTCCATACTTAATTCCCTTGCACCCACAAACACCTGTTCATAGTCCCCGTCAATCCTGTAACGGTCAATGTCAATATCGTTAAACTCATAATAGGTGCGGAATGTCTGGACCTGATTATAGACATCAAGCAGCGGACGTGCATCATTCATCCGTATATTATCAATCGTCTTCTGGTTTCGTTTGACCATCGACTCAGTCAGTGAAAAATTGCCCGGGTGCTGCATTTCCTTAATATCATTCAAGGCATATGCATCTTTCGTATAGGAAAGGTTATACTCAAGAAATGGACGCTCTTTGGAAAATTCGTTCGGCGAGACGATGAAATTCTGGACAGCTGCCGATGCCAATTGTCCGGCAACCAATAATCCGGCGTAAATAGCAACCGGAGTGACCATCCCGCGGAGTTTCCCCCGAACAAGCGCAACAATCATCCATACCGTTCCAATCAATGCCGCGGCGGCCAGGACATAGGCTTTCGGAATATTAATCACCTTGTCCGTATAACTCAGTCCATGGACAACACTTTCCTGGAACAAGCTCACTTTATTGGTCAGCAGCGTGTCAAATGGTTCAAGCATATGAAGGGCAGCCAGAAGCAATCCAATAAAACCAAGTGTTAAACCAAGATGCAGCTGGGCGGAGCGGCTCATTCGATAGATATGAAAAACCGAATAAGCTGCTGCCTCGACTACCAGTAAAAAAGCAGCCAGACCAAGCAGTAAGTAGACAATATATTTCAGAAATGGCAAAACAAATATATAAAAGGAAATATCCAGATTAAAATAAGGATCCGGCTGCCCAAACGAGGCATGGTTTAAAAACTTCAATGTGCGCTCCCAGCCGAATCCCTGTGTAATGCTGCTGCCAAATATACCAATTAATGCTGCAATCCCAACCATGATGGGAATGATTTTTTTCCGTTCCAGCAGCAAGGGCGGTAATTGACTGCGATCCATATGCCCAAGATACGTGTGACGAATCCAGGAAAGGGTAAAAAAGGTAACAACCGCAAATAAAAGAAAACCGATTGCGGCAAGCCAGATTTTGCTTTTGAGAATAGTTGTAAATATCCCTGCAAAGCCAAGCGTGTCCATCCATATGTAATCCGTTATGAACCCAAGAGACAGCAATCCCGCGATAAGCAGCACAACAGGAATAATCAGTATATAGCCGGTGCGCCTCAACACCTTATTTATCCGTGCTTTATGACGTTCCGTAAAACCATTATTTATATCATCACTCAAACACAACTCCCCCTCTCCCATACATCGTACCGTATTCGAGGGTGCCTGTCACCACCCGTTTTTTGTCTAACTTTGGCGGATAGTACAATTATTTTTAGGAATAGTATTAAATGGAGGTGTTTTACATGGCACAACAATATCTTTGTCCGAACTGTAAAACCAATCGGTCACGGTTTAACATTATTGAGCAAGTGGCCAAGCCGGTAAAACTGGACGCACAAACCGGTGACATTATGAACGACTATACAGAAAATGATCCGGAAGTGTTTCACATTACCTACAGTGGTCCACAATACAGAATCCAGTGCGGAGCATGCGGACTGGTTGAAGATGAAATGACCTTTGTGAAGTTTGCTGAGTATGATAATCGATAAATAATATTCGACATAATTCGGGTGGTGCCAGGCACCACCCGAATTTGTTTTAGCCTGGGTCCGGGCACTTCTTTACACAGCGGAAACGGTTTCATATAATAGAGATAATGACTGTACAATTCGAGGAGGGGAAGAATGAGCGAGATACAAGAGGGTACCCTGCTTTGGGAGCCTGATGAAAAGAGAAAAGAACAATCCAATATCTATAACTATATGAAATGGCTCGAACAGCATAAAGGATTGAAATTCAATGATTACCAATCACTCTGGAAATGGTCAACCGATGAACTGGAAAGTTTCTGGGAATCTATTTGGGAGTATTTTGATGTTCAGACAAAACAACCATACAAGACCGTGTTAACCACGCACAAAATGCCCGGTGCGAAATGGTTTCCGGAAGCAACCATCAATTATACGGAACATATTTTCAGAGACCGGGACGAAGCGGAACCTGCTATCATTCACGCCTCCGAATCAAGAGAGACAGATGAAATGACATGGGGACAACTTTACAGAGAAACTGCGGCTTTGCAACAAACACTAAAAAAACTCGGTGTAACAAAAGGGGACCGGGTCGTGGCCTATGCAGCCAATATCTATGAAACTATCGTGGCTTTTTTGGCCACTGCAAGCATCGGTGCAATTTGGTCCAGTGCATCCCCTGACTTCGGTACGCAAAGTGTCATTGACCGCTTTAAACAAATTGAACCAAAAGTAATGATAACGGTGGATGGATACAGCTATGCCGGGAAAAAATTTGACCGGATGCCGGTAGTTGAAAACATCCAGTCAGAACTGCCAACGCTGGAAGCAACAATCGGGATTCCGTTTTTAAATGAAGAAGCGGATTTCAGCAGCTTAAAGAATGCCATTCCATGGAAAGATGCTATCGAGTCAGACGGAAATCCTGCATTAACATACGAACATATACCATTCAATGATCCATTATGGGTATTGTTCTCATCCGGCACAACCGGCAAACCGAAGCCGATTGTTCAAAGTCAGGGCGGTATCTTGCTTGAACACTTAAAGGCGCTTTCATTCCATGCTGACCTTGGTAAAGGCGACCGGTTCTTCTGGTTTACAACAACCGGCTGGATGATGTGGAACTTCCTTGTCGGCGGGCTTCTTACGGGGAGCACAATCATTTTATATGATGGGAACCCGGCTTATCCGGACAAAAAAATGCTCTGGAAATTTGCTCAGGATACAAAAATGACGACATTTGGCACAAGTGCAAGCTATATTACCGCATGCATGAAAGATGAAAATCTCGTACCAGGGAGAGAATTCGACCTGCGTCATCTGGAAAACATCAGTTCAACCGGTTCACCGCTTCCGCCAGAAGGATTCCAGTGGTGTTATGATAATGTCAAAAACGATCTTTGGATTGCATCAGCAAGCGGCGGAACCGACGTCTGTACGGCATTTATTCTCGGTACACCGATATTGCCGGTCTATGCGGGAGAACTGCAGTGCCGCGGTCTTGGTGCAAAAATTGAAAGCTTTGATGATGAAGGACGCCCGCATATCGATGAAGTGGGTGAACTGGTGCTGACCGAACCATTCCCGTCCATGCCAATTTATTTTTGGAATGACGAAGATGGCAGCCGCATGCATGACAGTTATTTTGATATGTTTGAGGGAATTTGGCGGCACGGGGACTACCTCAAAATCACTGACAGGCACACGTGCGTTATTTACGGACGTTCCGATGCAACCATTAACCGCGGCGGCATCCGTATCGGCACGAGTGAAATTTATCGCGCAGTTGATCATGTCAAACAGGTGGCAGACAGCCTGATTGTTGATATTCCAGGGAATAATGGTGATTCCTACACGCCATTATTCGTTACCATGCAGGATGGAGAGGAATTAACGGAGGATGTTCAAAAAACAATCAAAAAAGAAATCCGGGAAAAATGTTCCCCAAGACACATTCCTACTGGTGTCTACCAGGTTCCCGAACTGCCAACAACGTTAAATGGAAAGAAATTGGAGATCCCCGTTAAGAAAATTTTGATGGGTAAACCTGTCGATAAAGTCGTCAATAAAGGCTCACTGAGCAATCAGAAATCACTCGATTATTTCATAGCTTTTGCGGAAGAGCAGTTTGAACGAAATTAAGAATTACCATGATAAAAACGCCCGAAGCAGCAGATACCGCTCCGGGCGTTTTTTTGATTTGTTTTGAGATGCATATTGCTTCCTGACGATTCCGCTTCATGATTCATCCCTGCTTTTGAACAGCTCTTTTAGCAATTGTCCAATTTCCTGCCAACAATTCTACTCTTACCACACTGTCAAACAAGCTATTGTTAAGCAAAACACACCTTTATGGCCCCTTCCTTTTTAGCAGTTTCCAGACAGCTGTCGATAAACTTTAAGATTTCATCCTGCTGCCACGCATGGAAATCCTGTTTTCCCTTTTTACTTAAGTCTTTACCATAAAAATGATGATACTTTTTCATTGCATTTTCAATCCGATCCAATGTTAGTGTTGCCACCCCGCCGGAACCACTAACACCTGCATTATATTCATTTGCATCAAATAAATCATAAAACAGAGGAGCAACTATATCCCCCATTGTGAAGCGAACATAACCGATTTCTTCTCCTGCAATATTATATGAACTGATATCATGTCCCAATCATCCATCCTCCTTCGTTTTTACAGCCATGAATAGCACACGGAATACTGAAATATACAATTGAAATAACGAATAGTGGCAGGTTAAATGTTTTCGATTGAAGAAATAAAAACGTGTAGTAAGTTAAGAAAGGTTTACCGGAAGTGTTTAACATTTTGAAATGACCATCGAAGCTTTCTTACTATGTGGCATGTATGGGAAATTCTGTGAAGCGGAAAAGCAGTGGAATATGCTTAAACGTATCATACACCGTTTCAATATAGTTGTCAAATAAATCAAAAATTCATTTCAAAACCTGTTACAATAACTGATAACGCTTGCTTGCTAAACCTTTATTACCACATATTACTTATCCGGTTTCGCCCAGATCAATTGTATGATGCCTGACCAGTGACTTTGCGTACGTTCTATCTTCAGATGTGATTGTTCCACGATATTCGTAATATTTCGGTCGCAATGGCATCCAACCGCTTTAACAAATAACGGATCAATCAGCTTTTGGGTATTGGACAATAAAAAATTTGAACTGATCCCGTGTTCCATCAACAGAACGGTTCCATCCTTTTTACACCAGTTATGAAGGTTATTCAATACCTGGGTTGGATGTGAGTAGCCGCACAAGGTAAGGGTGGAAACAATACAATCAAAAGAGTCAGAGTTGAACCGCAATTCTTCCACATCCTCCTGAAAAAGTTCTGCATTCATTTGGCATGCCGAAGCGGTTTTTCGTGCAGTTTTTATCATTTCTGGGCTGAAATCCACTCCTGTAAGGTTAACATCTTCACGATTATAGAACCGAAAATTTGAGCCGATACCGACACCGACTTCCAAAACCTTGCCATGAGCACCATTCAACAGCTCCGTCCGCCACCTGGCCAGTGTCCGGTTATTAAGCGCCCGTTTATACGTATCTACCTGTCTATCGTATTTTTTAATCAGTTTTTCTTTTTCCATTTGCCATCAACCCCGAATTTATTTTGTATTATTGAAAAGCCGTTTCACAATCATATACCTGCGCTGACTGAAATATTCACGAACAAAAGTGTCCAATACCCATCAAGCATGGAGGTATTGGACATCCAATAAACCATTTCATATCCAATCTGAGTTTCCTTGTTATTTCGGTTTCTTTGCTTTTTTCAACGCCTGATTGTATTCATTTAATAATACATCCAAGCACTGTGAAATAACCAAAACCTGTGGATCATTCGGATCGTGATAATAGGTTTTATACATTTTTTCCCTTGTTTCTTCTATTTTTCTATTTAATTCTTTGATGCTACACAAACTTTCGTACTCCCTCTCCATCAACGTTGAATCTAATCCGCAGAATGGAGTTGTAAACTGCTTGTTCTCTTTTGAAAAAATCCATATGGTGTCTACTGCAGTCATGTGAATATCGTGCAGTTATCTTTTCACATTCATTATACACCTATTCGATTTTCATTACAGTTATTCTTCCATGCTGGAAAAAATTCTTCATTATCTCCATAATAACTGAATTGACCAACGATAAACAACACGATACCTTGGATGTCCAATTCTTTTCTGTGCGAAATAGTGAATTCGACCCCCTTTATGTATTATTTCCCACCCATATTTTTGAATCCAAGATGTTTTGCATAATACCGTCTATTAACTGATCAAGTTCAAATTTTATATAGAGATAACTTAGTACTTGATACCCATCTCCTCATAATATAAACGTTCTTCATTCTATTTGTACGATAACAATATGATATACAATTTTATTTCGTTAAAGGTGGAGACTTCCCACCTAAAATTGATAAAATGAACATTACTTACTAAATGGAGAAGTTTAAAAATGGGTCGAAAACGAAAAGACAAGATTCAGGTGAAAAAACAGCATAATTTTACAGAAGGAAATATTTTCAAGCAGTTACTTATATTTTCCGGACCACTGATGCTGACGAATCTGCTGCAGACATCATACCAATTCGCCGATAGTCTTTGGGTCGGAAACCTGCTTGGGGCGAATGCGCTGGGAGCAGTGGCGATTGCTAGTACAATTATTTTTACAGTGCTTTCATTTGTGCTGGGGCTGAATAATGCAGCTCTGACTATTCTTTCCCAGCAAAAAGGGAAAGAAAACGAATCCGGACTGAAACGCTATCTGAATGCCTTTGTTGTGATTTTAACGATTCTCGCGCTGGCACTGAGCGCTTTCGGGTTTGTCCTGGCAGAACAACTGCTGCACCTGTTGGGGACACCGGAGAATATGCTTCATGAAGCCAAGACGTACTTACAGATCAATTTTCTCGGCATCCTGTTCTTATTCGGCTACAACTTTATCAGCACTGTACTGAGGGCACTGGGTGACAGCAGGACCCCGCTGCGATTCGTCATGATCGCCGTCCTGCTCAACATCCTGCTTAATCCGTTATTCATTGCCGGGATGAACTTCGGTATCAATGGAGCAGCATATGCTACGATAGTGGCACAAGGTACAGCATTTTTGTACGGGGTCATTTATGTATTATCCAAAAAACTCGCTCCCTTCCGTTTCCCGACTATCCCCTCAAAACAAGAGGTGAAGTTGATTTTAAACCTGGGTATTCCGGCCGGACTGCAGATGGCCGTTATTTCAGCCGGATCAGCAGCCATCATGAGCGTTGTCACCATTTTTGGAAGCAGTGTCGTGGCAGGTTTCGGGGCAGCCCAGCGTCTGGACAAAATCCTGATGCTGCCGGCCCATGCACTGGGGACAGCTGTAAACAGTATGGCCGGACAAAACATTGGTGTCCATGACTGGGAGCGGGTGAAGAAGATCGCCAAATACGGTGTTCTGTACAATTTTTCGATTATGCTGCTGATCGGGCTCATCGTGATATTATTTGCGGAATATGGCATCCGGATGTTTATTGGGGAGGCTGAAGCAGTGTCATTCGGGACAACGTATTTGCAGATTGTTGCCTTATGTTATCCGTTTCTCGGTATCAACTTTATTTTAAATGGCATTGTAAGGGCGTCCGGCGCCATGTATCAGGTATTAGTGTTGAATATCATCTCGTTCTGGGTGCTCCGTTTCCCGTTAAGCTACGTTTTTTCCATCTGGTTCGGCGATACAGGAATCCCGCTTGGTATGGGTGCGAGCTTCCTGCTAAGCAGCTTTGCCTCATTCATGTACTTCCGCTTTGGCAAATGGCGTGAGAAGCAGTTGTTCGCAGGGGGAAATTAAGACATCCATCTATAAAATTATCGAAGTCTCCTTATTTTTAGTAGGGGAAAATCCTGAAAATATGGTGAATAGGATGTCTTATGAACGATGATTATGTTTGATCATCATGACAACAAAAGTTAGAGCTGCTCGTGTTACCATAATCGTCATGAAGACGCCACCATTCATACGGAGCGGATTGGGGCCAACCTCCCGGCGAGGATTCCCAGGTTTCTTGCCGGCCTAATGGTGTTAAATCAAGGTAGTTGAAAGGAATAAAGAGAGAATCCAGCCCCCTTAAAAACGTTGAATATGTGTGGAAGATACGGGAACCATCACGAAGAAAAACACTCAATCCCTGTTGCTGACGCTGTTCGCCACTAGTAGTTGTAGCCTCAAAATCGTAATTAAAATCGCTCTCAAAAGAAGAGAACCAAGGTATACTCCAATTCATACGCTCTTTAAAAGGTTTAACTTTGTCCATTGCGGCGTGGGAAACCAAAACTAAAGAAGTATCACGAGCATGCAAAGAACAAAAGCGGAAGCGCCCGTTTAGCGACGTACAAACTGGAGCACTCCGCAATGAGATAAAGGAAACACGCCCCTTCATAGGGGTGTGCTGACGTTGGCCGCAAAGGCCGGTTTTAGTCGGCCTTCCTTAAAGTACGAACCGATGTTGACTTATCGTAGTGTGGAAGTGTGAAGTTTGCTAGTCGCTGGGCGCTGGAGCTGGACGTGGCTGATTAGGAGCAAGTGCGTTATCCACATCTACAAAATTTTATAATTTCCTGTACAATGAGAAAGGTGCCCCATGCTGTCAACAATCATGGAACAACCCTCGCAGCCTTCCTCCCAACTTGGGTCAAACATGAAATGATAGACAATAAGCTGGCGTCGTCCCTCAAATAAATCAAGCAGACTAGCTTTGCCATCTGGTCCTTCGAGAATATAATCTTTATCAACCGCGACCATAGGGAGACGGCGACGCTCGGCACTTAGTGCATCTCTTGCACGAGTTAGTTCCTTTTCCTTATCCAGCAATTTTTGCCGTGCCACAAGCCACTCGTCTCGCGTTACTATTTTTGGTAGATGTGTAATACCCTCTGAACTCATACAGTATACCCCTTTTCTATTTAACTAATAATCACTAAACCGTTCTTTTATGCTTCAATTTAAATTCCGGTTGAGTTACGTAATCCATGTAAAAAACATGCCCTTCGAAATCCAAATAAGCTTGGAATCTTGTCCTGAGTGCAGGAGAAGTCACCATATCTAGCACTTCATTCTTTTTTACCCATTGGCTATTTGATGTTTCATCTGAAGAAGACAGTTCTCCGCCTATGGGCTTACATACATAATCAAACATTACTTTCGTAGGCACTGTTTTCACTCCGCTATGCCCTTTGTATGTTCCGGTGTTGGAATAAATGGCAGTTAGATGGGAGACTTTAACATCAATACCGCTTTCTTCTTTTACTTCTCTAATTAATCCATCCATCAGGTTTTCACCAACCTCTACTTGACCACCGGGAAAAACCCACTGATCACTTCGGCGTTCCTTAACAATTAGTATCTCTTCCTGATCGTTTTCCACAATTCCTAGTGCTGCAACAATATGTACAGGCATCTGCATTGAATCAACCTCCAAAAAGAACAATATATAAAATCCTTGTGATCAGATTACTCGCTTACCCTTTTAGTAAATACTACCACATCCAATTGATTTCGTGTAAGCATTACCAAATCTGTATTTAATTTACAGAGAATTATGCTGTTAGCCAGAGAAGGGGTGCAATAATAACTTCTTGCACCCTTTCACAGCACACTAAAAACCATTCACTATTGCTTCGTTATTACATATGAATTAGTTCGTCGCGTTTTCTTTTTGTTTCTCCAACGAGTCGGTTAACCAATAAACGATGTTCATATCGTTCAGCAATTGTTTCCGGTTTCGGTTTGCGAACGGAAACGGTAACCGTCATTACAAATAAATTTATACGTAGCATTTTTTTCACGCCTTTCCATCTTTCAATTCTTTCACGTCATTCCTGTCACTATCGTTTCCCAATCACGTTTAATTTCAAATTCCATCATGTGCACCACCTTTCTTTGTGTCTGAAATAAAAATATATAAAAAATGCCATAAGCTTACCTGCTCACGGCATTTTTAACCAAAAATAACAAAATTTAACATTAATCAGGCATAAAAATACCGCATGGGCTTCAAACAAACCCCATGCGGTTGCAGTCATGATTTTATTACATCAAGATACTCCACAGAGGCAAGAATGAAAATGATAAAAAATATTTTGTTCTAATGTATGTGTCAATGTGATGTACGTCATTTCATTCAGCCTCCTTTCGCTTGTTAATAATTGTATAACCGGATTATACGGGGAAACAGCCGATTTGTAAAGCCCATTTTTAAAATTATCAGTCAAGTCCATTAGATTTAGGGGCAGAATCAGCAGACTTCAACCAATCAGTAATATAAGTTCAGAAAAAATGCTTGCATTTAGAATCCATACCTTATGCCTCTGCCTATACAAAATAAAATTATAATCATAGGATGGATAAGAAAGACACAAAAATATCCAGAAACCAACCAATCCTGTATTATGCCTTAATGTCCTTTATTATTACGTATTCCTTCAATACAGTTCTTCGATAAAATGCTGATCCTACATATTCGGCTTTTTATCATACTCTATTTTGAACTACAAATACCTTCATTTGTCTAAGGAGGTGTCATATATGCCCAATCAAAATAACCGGAAAACCAATGTTCATTCGTTTACAACAGCTGATTTATTACGGCAACGTAACTTAGAAATCGTTGCGGCTGCATTACTTGTTACGGGAAAGCTTAAAATCGATTATGTTACCGTTTATCGAGATGAGCCAACAGTTGATGTACTCATTACTGGAGAATTACCGCAACCGAATTCTAAAAATAACAATATGAATCGAATGGCTAAATTTTTGAAGGACAACGGTGATATGACCATTAACGATGTTATGGGAGCGATTAATCAGCGTCTAAGTGAATAGAAAGGAGAGATAATAAATGTTTGAGGAATTTGATGGAGTAGCCTTTAATCAAGGAATTATCATTGTTCTATTAATTTTCTTGTTTATATTTGGAACTGTCGCTGGTGGAAATGGCGAAAACCAGGGTCAAGGTCAACAAGTACAGCAGGCTATGGCTTAGTAAACGAATTACCACTTGGATTAAAAAGTATCCTACATTCTATGAGTAATTCTCTCCTTGACACTGATAATAGTCTTTTTTTAAAACGCTGGATCTGATTGTTCAGCGTTTTTCATGTACCCCATCCAGTAATGTATCCCTTCCTCTTTTTAAGGCTATCCATAGACTGTACTTTAGTTCACTGATTATATACAACTGTAAATGCGATACCTTTAGGTTGATTTCTTTTCTTTTTCAAAATGAACAAATATGTTGGTTATCCATTTGGACATCACCATTACAATTAAATATCCCAGAATTACATACAGATAATTAATTCCATTTTTCACTTGAAATAAGTCAACAGTTGACAACAAAGGCCTCCATACAAAAGCGAGTATTAAGCACAGACCTGTTGCATACAGGTAGTAATTTTTGTCATGGTTTATTGTCCATTGATAAACGAACATAAAAACTACTGGAACAAAAGATGCCTCAAATGTAAATACAGGCAAATAAGGGATTAACTTATATGGAAAGCTCCATAATTCATTATATATCGCTATTTCATCCAAATAATTTAACCAAACATGAATATTAAAACCAAAGAAACCAATTTGAAGTGCTTTTTTTCTGTCGATAAATAAATATAGACAAATTAAGGATAATACTAAGACAGTTAGCAAAAACCAAAATTCCCATGAATGAAGGCTAGAATACTGTTGCCAATAATCAATCTTTATTGGTGTAAGTTTATTTTCTAATTTATTTATCTGTTCAATTTGTTTGATTTGTTCAGTCTCCAAAAATAAGCACCCCCTTTTCAATTTACATGTGAAAAATCCAGGATTCACTTACCATTTAACAGTATCTCCAGTATTACCTGTAATATGTATCTGCTGTTTGCAGCACAGGATATTGGATGACAAAATAAAAAACCTCAGCCCTTTAGCTGAAGCTCTTGCTGTTCTCCATTTATTCCCGATTATACTTTATGCAAAAAATAGCCTAATTCCGGTTCTTCACTGCAATAAGAAACCGCATTATCATCACCCAACAAAGCCTTTACTGTTCCATTCATAAAAAACAAACTTCAAATTTTCGCCATTCATTTCAAACATTTCAGCGCTGGTCCCCTTATATGTAAAGCCGTTTTTCACCAAAACCTGTTGTGAAGCTATATTATTTGCAGTTGTTTTAGCATGAATCTGATGAACTTCCAGGTCCTTCATATGTTCCAACAGCATGGCAAGCGCCCGCTTAGCAACACCCATTCCAATATAATCCTTACCCACCCTGTAGCCGAGATGTCCTTTTCTCTGCTGCTTATTAATGTCTACAAGATTAATCCTGCCAAGAATGGAACGGCCTTTATCTTTAATTAAATAAAAGTATGAATCTCCCTTCTCTTGTTCTTTAAGCAATGACTCATGACGCTTCATAAATTCCTCAGGCACATAATAATCATCCCCGCGGGTTGGCACCATTTTTTCAAAAAAATCTCTGTTTTCATGCTCAAACTTATACAGTGAATCTGAATCCCGGGCACATAATTTCCATAAGAAGTCCCCATTCCAGTGGAATACTGTAAAACTAGCATTCATAGACCATCTTTAAAAATTCGTACCTGTCGCCGTTCGTATCCTGCATAAATGTTCCGGCGTCATCAAATCCAAGCCTCCGATATACTTTTATTGCCCGTTGATTAAATGTTGCAACTGCCAGTGTTATGTTGATTGGGTCATATTTTGACCGAACAAAATCCATGCCTGCTTTCAGAAATTCCCGGCCCTTACCCTTCCCTGTCAAGTCCGGACGCATGCCTAAACCAATATCCACACTGCCGTCCGATTTTTTATCAGCACTAAAAAATCCGATTAGTTCGTTATCACTCATAACAGCAAAACTGGAATCGCACCTTGCTTCGGGATCCAGAAATTCTTCCAGATCTTCCTTATCAGCCTCCATGTCATAAAAGGAATACTTATCCTCATAATGCCAATTATAGGCAATATCTTCAGCCTGTTTTTGTGTTATTTTTTTAAATTCATATGTCATTTTAAACCCCCTTCCTATTCATACCATGGCTTTTCAGGCCGGTCCTTGGGATACCCCATTCTTTCCCGGTACCTTTTCCTCTCGCTCGTAAAATCAAACCACTGTTTATCAAAGGCTGGGCTATTTGCATAAGCAACCACACAGCGGATTTGATCCTCCACGCAACTATCGGTCCACACGCCTAATCGTTTTTCCAATTCATCAAGCAATTCCGCACCATGCTTATCTTTTATCGCTTCCAGGGAAAAAATCTGTAATTGATAAACCAGCTTCTCAGCCAATTTATGACCGATGGAGGGAACAAGTTGAAATTCGGCCAGACCCTTCATTTCTTTTGTCCTTTCGTATGACGCATTCAGTATTTCAGCCAGTTGTTCAGTACTTTGGCTATGTATCTCGCTGATTTTAATCTTTGCCTTTCTCAACCTTTCTTTTTCATCCAGTGTCAGTGGCAATGTCGGATTGGACATTTTAATCAGGCCCCTTTATCGCATGATTTGTTAATCCTTATTCCAAAAATACGATGTGACCAATTTAACGTATCACACCAGCGAAATATCCCTTCAACACTTCTCTGTCTTTCTGATTTCTGCATCTAAAAGATGAGGTAATAGCCGTTCTGTCCGTCTGCCTCTCCAGCTTATCAACGGTTACTTCACAGATTATCTTATCACCGGTAAAAACTGGGCGCAGAAATTCAAATTCCATCGTTCGGGCAAGCACATTGTTATCCCCGCCGATTTTAGTTGGTAACGTCGCGGTCAGCAGTCCCTGGATGACAACTCTTCCTTGTTCATCAGGGGTAAGATGGTGCTTCCCCTCATCACCTGAAATTCGTGTAAATAATTCAACGTCTTCCATCGTAAATGTCCGTTCAAATGTAATGATAGCTCCTTCGTGTAACGTCAACTATCTCCCTCCAGCACCATTCAGGTTCATTTTCCTTATGATAATATATATTATTCGACAAAATCCGAGTGGTGCCAGACACCTTAAAACTACTTCTCCTGTATCATTTCCACCCTGTTGCCAAAAGGGTCCCTAAACTCAAACCGATCAAATCCAGGGATTGGAACACACTCAAATATTGTAACGATGTCCTTCAATTCACTTCTCCAATACATTATATCTTCCACCTGATAAGCGATGTGTGCCTTTGTTTGTGTTCGGTCAAAACCTTCCTCAGTTCCAATATGTACTTGTCTGTCTCCAACTTGCAGCCAAAATCCACCGCGACTTTTTAATGAATCAGGCTTATCAATTTCGGGGAGACCCAATACCCCGCAGTAGAAAGCTTTCCCATCCTTTTCCCTGTGTTTAGGAATCGTTATCTGTGTATGATGCAAACCTAGTATCATCTAAACTCCCCCTCAAAAATCACATAAACGACTGTGCGCTGTCATAAAACACAGCCACCTCTATTTCCTCACAAATAGCAGTACTCTCAACTTTTAAAAAAGCTGGTATACAGAAATAACGTGCGCCAGTAAAACAATCGAAATGAAGTTCCAAATTCCATGAATAATGATGGCAGGAATAATCGATTTCGTATAATGCGTTACCAGTCCAAGAATAACTCCGGTCGCTGCCAACGCTGCCAGCCGGGTTATGCCAAATTCGAAATGTCCAACGGCAAACAGAGTGGATGAAATAACCAGTCCAATCCCAAGGTTATATTTCTTTATCAAAAAGTTCATGAGGATACCCCGGAAAAAGACTTCCTCACATATGGGAGCGATTACACTTCCGAATAAAATAACAGACCATGCTTGATAAATCGCTGCATTATCGTGTTGTGTCTTCGCAAGGAAAAATTCAGAAAGTCCGTTCAAATAATATATTGCGTGATTAATCATTCCATAGTAGAAAAAATAGTGAACCAGAAGTAACACGATAAGACCCAGAATAAAGACAACATAAAAACGCAGCTCCAAAATTTTGCGAAAGCCCCATTGCTGCTTCATCCATGTTCTGATTGGCCTGTATACGAGAATTGGAATAAAAAATAAAAACGGTTCATAAAATCCTCGCAAATACCATGGATTGTCAATCAAATGAAGATATCCAAAAACATACATAAGAACAAGTGACCAGACAACAAAAAGACCAAACCAACAATAAAACTGTTTTGATGAAAGCAGCTCATGCTTCAGACCCTTTAAATCCGCAGTTTTTACTAAGTTCTCCACGGAACCCCCCTCATAAAAAATGTATATCCTTTAAGCTGTCATCATTTTTATGCTTTTACCGATAAATGTTTTGTACAATTATACAAATCACATTCCCAGCCGCTCTTACATTTAATAAGTGTTGTAAAAGAGGTGTTATGTAATGACTCAACCATGTTTTCATCAGGAATGAGCGCATTTAAAAGACGTTTAATAAATGCACCGTGACTGACAATCAGCACTCTTTGGCTGTCATGTTTTACATTAATTTCTTCAATAAACGACATTCCCCGGGAAATAATGCTTTCATTCGACTCAAATTTCATGTCCAACTCCCGCCAGTCAACTCCCCATTTTTCCACCCGTTCTTCCTCAGTCGTCCCTTCAATAAGCCCACCGCTTCGTTCACGTAATCTTGGATCCAGATGCAGCGGCACGCCAATTTTTTTCACAATAATCTCTGCTGTTTGCTTTGCCCGTAAAAGATCACTGGCATACACAACATCCCAATTGGCAATTTCCGGTCGTTCGGCAAGTAACCTCGCTTCCTGCAATCCCTGTTCAGCAAGTGGTATATCAGAATTCCCTTGTGCTCTTCCTTCAATATTCCACGGTGTAATACCATGTCGGATAAATCCCAGTTTAGTCATAGCTGTTTATTCCCCCCGTTCATTTACTATATCCATAATAACACAAATTTTCTGATAGGGAGGGGAATTACACGAAGAATTCCGAACAAAAAAACTTCATTCAGAGGAGAGTCCAATACCCCCTGAATGAAGTGTTACCACCATGTTTTATACCAAGTTAAGTTGCCCCCCCAGGGTTATTCCAATTCTGTACCTGGTCATCCTGATCAAACTCAATAATCACATCGGTTACGCCTTTTTCGTCTAAAATCTTCTTTTCGATACCATCGCGAATTTTGTCAGCCTCTTTTATTGTCATCTCCGAATCCAGTTCAATTTTTAATTCAACATACAATTCCTGGCCTTGCCTGATAACTTTTAGATCACGTATATCCTTTACACGGGATGCTTCAAAAACATACTCGCCAATTTTGCCTTCCATTTTCTCGTCGGAAATCCCTAAAATACCAGCAGCGTTATCAAGAAACGTTCGTCCAACCACAAAAAACAACATAAGCCCAATAATGACGGAGGCATATCCTTCAGCTGCGTGAAACGGTGTGAAAGTTCCAATAAGAATACCGATAATAGCTATCAGAGCACCACTTGTGGCCACCAGATCCTCTAAAAACACAAGTTTGGTTGCCGGTTTTGCATCGCCAGCGTTTTTGAAGCTTTCTGTCACAATTTTAAACCCTGTTATATCTTCACCTTCCACGTCCGCTGTTATCTCTTTCATTGCTTTATACAAAACAAATGCCTCGAGCACCGCTGCAAGTCCAAGAACGCCTATATTCAACCATAACCATGAACCTGAACCTGGTGGATCAATGATATGATGAATCCCTTTTACGATTGTCTCATACGCCAGAATACCGACGACTATAACAGCACCAAGTAAAACTAAATTTACTAATCGGGCAAACCCTTCCGGAAAACGGTCGGTTGGTTCCTTTTTACTTAGAGCAGAGCCAATGTATACAAATAATTGGTTTGCCGAATCCCCAATACTGTGCATAAATTCCGCAAACATTGCCACATTCCCTGTTATAAAAAAAACAATCCCTTTCACCGTAGCAACAACCGCATTTATAATACATGCCCATAACGCTGATCTGCTGCCATTTTTCAACAGACTAAAAAACTCTTTCATGTTTTTCCCCGCCTTTTCGCTGATACATTAATTAAGGTATTACTATTGTCTCAATGATTGGTTATCTTTACTCATTGGATTAGCAAGTATTTTAATTTAACAGCGGGTGTTTTGGGAACGCCTATTGCAAAAGCAGCCGGCAGATTAGAGTCATACAGAACTAAACCAGTACAAATAAACAGTAACTCTTTCCGATTTTTCCATTTCCAAAAAGTTAAATAATAAATAGACCATTGCCGAGTAGACAATGGTCAGTTTTACTGACGAACAAGAATGTTATATTGTATAAGGTTTTCCCGATTCAATATAGTAAGAAACGAATTGAAAAACCTCATACAGTGTTCGCACATCATAGTTTTCTTTCCTTTTTCTACGGTCATTTGGATCATAGTGATGATGATGGGGCTCGGTTTCTATTTTATATTCGTCAGGTGTCCATTCCGAATCGTGCGAATCATTCCCCCACCCAGAAATATGATGAAATCTCACTCCCATTTTAGGAATAATAATTTTCCAATGGTACTGGTAGCGATGAACATAACCTGCCTCAGTTTTCTACAGCATGTAATCCTGTAATGCCATGAATAACAAATGGGAACAGCACCTCGAGCCGCTTTATCGTTCTTTTGAAGTCACCAAAAACTGATGCTTTATTCGATAGGTTTGAATAAGATTTTAAAAGGTGACCATAATCATCAAGAATGGAATCAACATCGGCAGGAAGCAGTATATCAGGTTGATTTATACTACCGTTTTGAGAATTTGGTTTTTTCACAATTACTTTCCCCCGATGTTTTCCAATATCTTACCTTTTTCATCTTCTAAATCTCGCCATAAATAATAATCTGCAGGGTCATCTAAGTTGTCTGGTGGGAGGATGATGAGTACATAGGGTATTATGGATAAAAAAACAAACCATATTGATTGATTCTATTTCAAAATGGTTTGTTTTTTTAATATTTTTAAAACTCATATCGCGAATGCGTTTCAAACTATTAACCCCGTTATTCCATTTAAGGTTATATTAACTGGATGGTTTCGTATAATTCAGCTCCCAGCTTATTCCATTCCTGTCTTTCACAATAGCATGTTTAGCGCCCCAAAACGTGTCCTGCAGTTCCATTTTTACCTCGCCATCTTCAGCTAGCTTGTTGTAGATATTCGAAATCTCTTCCTCTGAATCCAGGTCAGGTCCAAGCAGCATATCTGTGCCCTGCACCGTTTCTTCACTAAATACATCCGCCATGTAAAGAATGCTATTTTCATTTATATGCAATTCAGCATGTATATATTTTCCTTCATGTCCCTTAAACATTTCGATGCCGTCAGCAAGCTGGGTGTTTTTAATATTACCGCCAAATACTTGCTGATAAAATTCAATCGCTTCCTTACAGTTTTTGATTCGCAAATGTGGAACAATCTTTTTCATACATGTTCACTCCTTGTCATTCGTTGCTATCATTGTACCATTCCGCAGCAAATCAATAAAAACTTCCAATGCTTTTGTCTGAAAGGGTGATTTGGTTATAAAAGCAAATTGTCTTTTAAACGGAAGCCCGTCAACATTTAAAGTGACCAGATCACGATTTCGCACTTCCTTTTGGATAGCCCATTGTGACAGCAGCGTAATGCCAAGTCCGGCCTCCACCGCTCCTTTAATCGGCTGTGTACTGCTGAAATTCATTTGTTTAAGCGGTGAAATCCCGATGTCCACATACATATTTTCGGTTGCTTCCCTTGTACCGGATCCGCTTTCCCGGACAATCCACGTTTCCTGCTCCAACTCTGCTGCCGCAACAGGTGTTTTCTTTTTGGCAAGCGGATGTTCCGGTGAAGCTACAATATACATATGATCGGCAGAAAACACTTCCTTATTGAGCTGCTGCTCCTTAAAGTGTCCTTCAACAATGCCGATATCCAATTGATGAGATGATACCTGTTCAGCAATTACCGCAGTATTTCCAATCGTCACTTCCGGTTCAATGTCGGGGTACATTTCCTGAAGCTGCGCGATTATTTGTGGCAATACATATTCACCAAATGTATAACTCGCTCCTATTGACAGCGGTCCGTTCGCCTTGTTCGTCAAGTCATCGACAAGTGTCTGCATAGTGGTATAGAGTCCAAGAATTTCTTTCGCATGATGATATACGATCTCTCCCGCTTTATTCAGCCGGACATATTTATTGGACCGCTCCAAAAGTCTGGTGCCGATTGTTTCCTCAAACATGCGAATGTATTGACTGACCGCTGGCTGTGTCATGTGCAATTCCTCTGCCGCTCTTGAAAAATTCTTCTTTTCCGCAACTGCAATGAACACACTTAAATGCTGATCCATGGCTGTAACCATCCTTTTATTATAATAATTCACTTATGATTACTATTATAATGATTTATTTCACTTATACAAGGTATTCCCATATCCTTGATACAAGGAGGTTTTATTATGACGGACACCCAAGGAAAATCACCATTCACTGGAAAATGGCTTGGTGGTATCGCCTTTACATTTTTAATTGCTTTATTAGGATATTTGCTTGCAATGGTACCGGGATTCGACCGTGTCGGGCAGCTTGCCTGTGCGATAATCATTGCCATTGTTTACCGGCAATTTTTCGGATATCCGGAAGCAATTCGGGCAGGGATTGGTTTTTCATCAAAACGTCTCTTAAGGGCTGCCATTATTTTATACGGTCTTAAACTGAACATTGATGTCGTTTTGAATGATGGACTTGGATTGCTTGTCCGTGATGCAGGAGTTATCCTGTTTGCGATTCTGCTAACTGTCTGGCTGGCAAAAGTGTTTAAAGCGAATGACACGATATCGATGCTGCTTGGCGTCGGGACCGGTGTATGCGGTGCAGCAGCAATCGCAGCAGTCGCACCGATTATTAAAGCAAAGGATGAGGACACGGCGATTGGGGTAGGTATCATCGCCCTGATGGGAACTGTTTTCGCAATCGGCTACACCATAATCCGTCCCATCCTGCCAATGACACCCGTTGAATACGGTACATGGGCAGGTTCCAGTCTGCATGAGGTGGCACACGTCGCACTTGCTGCCGCACCAGGCGGGGAAGACGCATTGGCAATTGCGCTGTTGGCAAAACTCGGCCGTGTATTTTTGCTCGTTCCATTATGTTTTATTTTAATCTATTTCATGAAACGAAAAAATAAATCTGCAGAACAGCCTGAAACGAAAATTGAATTCCCCTGGTTTTTGGTTGGCTTTATCATTCTAAGTATCTTGGGCAGCTATGTATTTGGCCACTCCATTCCGGTATCAGATGGTGTCATGAATGTTGTCTTCGGTATCACCAATTGGCTGCTGACCGCGGCAATGGTCGGTCTTGGCCTGAATGTAAGCCTGCGCGACTTGCGGACGAAAGCATTAAAACCATTGATTGCAATGCTAATCACGTCCGTATGTCTGTCGGTAATTGTTTATTTTATTGTGTAAAAAATAATGCCGCATCCTCCTTATCGGGGGAGGCGGTATTTTTTATACTTTATCACTGCAAAAACATGCCATCATGCGGTGTTTTTTATATGCTCGGTTTTCACCTTTATCGTGATTATTCAGCCAATCTGAATACCGAGCATGGCATGGCCATACTCCCGTCCCGCATGTTTATCATAATCCTCCGAGGGAAAAAAGAAACAGCATTCTTTAACAGTGGGGGATCATCATGAATCGATTCGTAAAACTGGTTTTCATAGGCATTTTAGCCGGAATCATTTTGGCGGGGTTTTTAAATATCATTCAGTCACTTACTGGCAATCAGGCCTATATATTACTGTTTAACATGGACTATATCCCTGTTTTAAGCCAATGGAATAACGTACCCGGAATCGGATTGATTTTCCATTTTATAACATGCATTACGAGTGTAGTTGTCCTGTACTTCATTTTACAGCTCATGCGGTGGCACAAGCATTTTCTCCCCTATTTTCTGACATATACAATTGGCGGCGGCACTCTGTATACGTTAACCGCATTAACCGAGATACCACCGCTTTTAACGAACATAGCGGCATGGGGATTTTGGACGCTTGGACACGGGATCTATGGAGTTGTTGTCGGGTTACTGGTGAAGCATTGGAATTAACCCGCTGCCATATTCCAGTTGTCAAGGGGACCCCATAGTGCTACAATAATTGATAATGAATCTCAATTAGTAGGAAATGGGGAAATACGATGAACGGGGAACTTGAATTGTTTGATGTAACGATAATCGGCGGCGGCTCTGCCGGGTTATTTGCAGCATATTATACCGGCATGCGGGAGATGAAGACAAAAATTATTGAAAATCAATCCGAGCTGGGAGGCACAGTATCCGTTTTTTACCCGGAAAAATATATTTATGATGTGGGCGGTATTGCAAAAATTTCCGGGAATAAGCTGATCGAACAGCTAAAGGAACAGGCGCTGATGTTCGATCCCACTATTATTTTCAATCAAAAAGTGGAACGTCTCGAACAGCTGAATGATGGTACATATATCCTTACAACAAACACAGGTGAAAAGCATCACACCAAAACCGTCATTATCGCAGTTGGTCCAGGTGCTTTTTCCATAAATCGTTTAAAATTAAATAACCAATTCATTGACCCGGGTAAACATATCCATTACGAATCGGTTGATCCCAAAAATTTTGCCGGCAAAAATGTCCTTATTTATGGGGGCATCAATACCGCTGTATCGATGGCGAACAGTCTATCGAATAGTGCTGAAAACGTGTATCTGATGCATAAGCATGATAAATTTAAAGCCCTCGAATCCGATCTGGAGCAATTGAAGCATGCAGATGTTGAAATGCTGACCCCATATACGATGACAGGACTGGATGGAAATCGGGACTCGCTTGTCGGCGTTCATGCCCGGAATATTAAAACAAAAAAAGACCTGAATATACCAGTCGATGATCTGATTATTTGCCAAGGCTACAGTTTTGATGTATCACCGGTTACAGACTGGGGATTTACCCTGGAAAACCGGCGTATTCCGGTCAATGAAAACATGGAAACACATATGAAAGGCGTGTTCGTTGCCGGTGATATTGCAGGTTACCCGCAAAAATGGCGCCTGCTTGCATCAGCATTTAATGAGGCTGTTACAGCTGCAAATCATGCCAAATATCATGTTGATCCGGCCGCTGCTAAGCAGGTGTACAGTACGATTTTGTTTGATGAATAGAAAGCTAATATTGCTGAATCAGCAGGCAATTAATAGATCCGATCAAGACATAGGCAAAAGCCCGGCATGATATGAACCTGCCGGGCTTTTATTCAGTATTTCAATTTTAATTGCCTTCCCTCCATTTCATATACAGAATCAGCGACCCGATTCACAAACGTTCGATCATGTGAAACCAGAAGAACTGTTCCTTGATAGGCTTTCAAAAATTTTTCCAATGCCACGATACAATCAACATCCAGAAAATTCGTCGGTTCGTCCAGAACAAGCACATTGTATCTTCCCAGGAAAAGCTGACACAACACAAGTCGTATCGCTTCCCCGCCACTTAAGTCCCGTACATCTTTTTTTATATCATTGCCAGTAAAATTCATGGCATCCAGAGCGGCACGAATCCTTCCCTCATTTTGATCGCTCCTGTTTTTCATATACAATAGTACCGATTCCGCCTTAATAAACTGAAAATCCATTTGTTCGTAAACACCAAAAACCACTTTTGGAGACAGCTCAATATCTTCCCCTTGATTTACGATATGCTTGAGAAGCGTTGTCTTTCCGGAACCATTTTTTCCGGTTAGGGCAATGGTTGCTCCCAAAGGAAACTGGAAACTTGCCTCCTGCAAAAGCAGTTTATCACCGGTTAGGTTAACCGGTCCGCCATAACCGGAAACTTGTTATGCATTTGTAATGCCTTGGACTGATGAATATAAAGTGGCGTTTCCTCTTCAGGGGCTTCCACAACATCCAGCTGTTCGACCCGCTGCTCAATAGCTTTTGCTGCACGCTGTACCGACTTCTGGCTTGTTCCTTTTGATTTCGTCATAAACATTTTATTAGCTTTGGCCTTTGTATCTTTTTTGGACACCTTTTTATTGGATTGCGTTACCTTTTTTGCCTTTTCCATTTTCTCATCCGCCGCGCTTAACAGCCTGTTTTTCTCTTTCACATACAATTCATGCTGCTCCTGCTGCTGTTTTCTTTCCAATTCCTTCTGTACGGCATAATCAGTATAGTTACCCGTATACTCGGTGATTTTTCCATCTTTGATTTCCCAGATCTTTGTGACCAACTGATCCAACACGTATCGATCATGACTCACCAAAATCAACGCTCCATAGTAGTACATTAACTGATTGATTAAAAAATCAGTGCCCGCAGTGTCTAAATGTGTTGTCGGTTCATCGATTAGCATTATTTCATAATACAGGGAAAACAATTGCGCCATCTTCATCCGCGTTAGTTCACCGCCGCTCCATTCCCCCATATCCAATTGCGGAACCGATAATTTACCAAGCAGTTCATAATCCATTTCACCATCAACCGTCTGTGCAGTTTGTTCAAAGTAACCAATATCAGTTAAGCGATGAATTTTCCCTTTATTTGGTTGAATACTTCCGTTAATCAATTTCAATAACGTACTTTTTCCTGATCCATTTTTTCCAACAAGTCCAATTCGGTCAAATTGGTACACTGACAGTTTCGAAATATCCAACACTAATTGATCTAAAAAGGACACTTCAATGTTGGTTAACTCCAGTTTTAATTGTTCCATATCTACCCCTCCGAATAAAAAAATCACAGACATCTGCCTGTGATCGGAGTAAGCGGAAGTGGAACAAATAATGGTTCCAGAATAATAAACTTCTACCATAAAAATTTTTTCATATAAAAATTAGAAAAGACTGATCGAGCCGCCTTTCCACTACTGAAATTTGTTATATTACGGATTACTAAAAAAGGACAGACTACTCCCGTTTACTCCGCATTCACAAGCAGAGCCTTTGAACGTATTAAATTACTGGTTCAAAGTTGGGAATCGCAATCTCATCGCATGTGTCACTTTTTTAATAAGCCTCCTTAATTTATAATTTCAGTTTAATTATATGCAGTAATGCTAAGTTAGTCAACTTCATTTTAGCTTATTCCTGAAATAAACGTGTTAAGTTCCGGAACTTGCCTCTTCAGAACGTCCGAAACTGTCCTCCATTCAAATTTCGGTCCAACCCCTCCATATTCCAGCGAAGCAACCCATGGCTCCAGCCAATTTCCGTTTTGAACGTTTTGCAGTACCCAGTCAGCTAATTCCCAGTCTTCTTCAGTCAATGGCATGCTGTCACGAAGCCTATTGTTATCATCTTTTTGTATACCGGTAATGTGCAACTCTTTCAAATGGTCAAGTGGAAGTCGTGGTATGTAGTCATATACATCCTTCCCAAGGTATTTACACGTCATTTGTGCGTGAGCTGTATCCAGCAGAAATCCGCAGCCAGTGTTCCGGATAATTTCCGAAATAATATCCGGATCAATGATTGGACGAAGCATATTGCCATCGAAGCTGCGGTAAATGACATTTTCAGCAATAACACGGTCTCGACCAAAATAAGCAGCAACAGTCTGTATATCTTCTGTCACCCGTTGAATCACGTCATCGATTTCACCGGAATCCTGAGTGTTGATATCAATGTGCGGAAAATCCTTCGCGAAAGCCACAAGGTGTACATTGACATAAGGTGTGTCTGTTTTTTTCAGCAATCCTTCAATCTTTGACCAGTCTGTTTGATCAAGGTTTCCGCTTCCGACATTCAAATCGAAATGCACATACGACGGTCTGAGTGATTTTGCCGTTTTGATAAGATCCAGATCAAAATCCGGACATTTAAATAAATCAAACTTCACAGTACCCTCTTCCAGCAGATCATATACTTCCGGTGAATAGTTCACTGCAAACTTCATTAAATTTCCCCTTGAATAAAATTAAATACACCTGCTTACCCATCCATTCTGAGCCCTTTAGCAGATTGCTTTGTTGCCAGACTTACCAATACATACATGACGAACGATGCCACTATCGGCAGAACAACAGAATGCAGTCCCAGCGGTTTCGGAAAAAATGATTCAGACAAAACATACAACCCGATCCCGGTAAACATGGAAGCCAGCGCACCGTATTTGTTCCCTTTCTTCCAGTACAGCCCCATAATAATCGGCCAAATGAATGCCGCTTCCAATCCGCCAAAGGCAAACAAATTCAACCAGATGATTAAATCAGGCGGATTCAATGCCATGATGAAAATAATAATACCAAGAAGTGCAGTAATGCCCATGCTTAACTGTTTGATTTTTTCATGGGAAGCATCCGGACGCACATAGTTTAAATATAAATCTTTGACGATTGCTGAGCTGACCAGAAGCAGCAATGAATCAACTGTCGACATGATTGCTGCCATTGGTGCCGCCAGTACAATACCAGCGAGCCAATTCGGCAGGACTTCCAGCGCAATCAGCGGCATCACTTTGTCACCAACTTCAATCCCGGGTAAAATCGGCCTGGCAAATACACCAATCAAATGCATGTTCAGCATAATAACTCCGACGACAATTGTCCCGATAATAAGTGCACGATGCATGGACCGGGCACTTTTGTAGGACATGGCCCGTACAGCAATTTGCGGCAGTGCGACAACCCCAACGCCAACCAGGAGCCAGAATGAGGATACATATGTTGGCGTAAGACTGCCATCCGCTCCGAATGGTGTAACCAGATTCGGATTTTCATTGCTGAGGTCTGTCATGATATTCGAGACCCCGCCGCCTGCAATAATCGTGGCAATCAGCAGAATCAGCGTTCCAACGAACATAATAATTCCCTGAATCGCATCTGTCAGCGCAACCGCACGGAATCCGCCGATCACCACATAAACCAGCACAGATAATGCAAAAATAAACAAGGCACTCGTATAAGAAATACCGATTAGTGATTGAATAAGACGCGCCCCGCCGATCCATTGGGCAGCCATTGCCGAAAACAGGAAAATGACAATGCTGATGGCTGACACCAGCACGACCCATTTTGACTGGTAGCGCTCCTTTAAAAAGTCCACCAATGTGACGGCATTATACTTGCGGGTGACGATAGCGAATTTTTTACCCAAAATCATTAACACAAAATAGCCGGTAGCAACCTGTGACATTGCCAAGAGCACCCAGCCAAGTCCTTCGTTATACGCAACTCCCGGGCCGCCGATAAAGCTGCTGGCACTTCCATATGTAGCGGTCATCGTCATCGCCAAAACAAAGCCGCCGAGATTCCGGCTTCCTAAAAAATATTCCTGTAAAAATGTTGCTGATGATTTTACATACCTGCCGGCCCAGACACCAACGATGAAAATAATAATCAATAGTGCAATTAACGGTACTAACGCCTGCCAGTTCACGACTCATCCTCCTCGTCAAAAGGAATTTCCGTGAACCATTTTTTCACGACAATTGTTACGAGAATAACCATCACAATGAACCCGAGGACACAACTGTAAAAAAACCATGCAGGCAATCCGAGAATATATGTATATTCGGATGGGTCTTTGCCGCCCATTCCATAGGCAAACGCAAACCACCAGACAAAATTAAAAATCACCAGACCAACGCCTATCAATGCTTCCCTGTTGGCAATTTTAAAACGATGATCATCATTATTCGTGTTTCGATTATTCATTCCGTGCTCCTCCTCTAAAAGGGCTTACTTCATATAATATAACGGAAAATATAGCAGTTTGTAAATATTTGAAAATTTAGATATGGTGACGGTACTTGTTTACATCAAACTGGAAGTTACTCAAAAACACAACTCCTTCCGCTTCGAGTGACATTTTTTGTACTTGAGCCATTTCCTCGTCACGGATAGTAATTTTTCCTTCCGCATTGATAACCCGGTGCCATGGCAGTTGATGTTTTTTACTCATGGAATGCAGGATTCGCGACACTTGTCTCGCACCTCTCGGACTGCCGGCACATTTCGCAATCTGCCCATATGTCATCACCCTGCCGCTTGGAATGTCTTTTATAATGCTGATTACTTCTGCAGTGAATTTTTCCACGAAATGTCACCTCCCCATCTTTGAATCTCTTCTCATATTTTATCATGAAAACGAATGAATAGTAGGATCGCATACGGATACTATTACCTTCATTTAATTGTGAACTTCTAGCACTTTGACGGTGAACTTCCAGCAGGTTGACTGTGAACTTCTAGCACTTGCACGTTAACTTCCTGCACAAAATGGTTGTCTTCCAACACGTTAATCGTAAATTAGAAATCCCGACAAAATCCGGGTGATGCCAGGAATATCCTTTGCACATCATAATACAACGCAAAATAATATGCATTTTACAATAGTGTGCATCATACAGTATAATATGTTCAGGAGTTGATAACATGAGCGGCACAAATGAACAGATTGATAAACTGATGCAGGAATTAAGGCGTGGAACGATTACGATTGGTGTTCTTAGTCAGCTGGAAGAACCTCAGTATGGTTATTCGTTGGTTTCACAGTTGAAGAATCATGGAGTTGACGTTGAGCCTGGAACCTTATATCCACTACTGAGAAGACTGGAGAAACAAGGTCTTTTAGACAGTAAATGGGACACAAATGAATCAAGGCCAAGGAAGTATTATCTGTTAAGTAAAACAGGCAAAGAAGTATACGATCAGCTTTATGTTGAGTGGAAACGTGTTGTATCAAGTTTGGATAACCTAATTAAAGGAACGGGAGGACGAGGAAATGGAGATGATTGAACGGTATATTTATGCGGTAACACAAAAGTTGCCAACTTCGCAAAGAAGCGACATTGCGGAGGAACTTCGAGGTCTCATTGAAGACATGTTAACGGAACGTACACAAGGCGGTAAACCAACGGATAAAGATTTGGAAAATGTTTTAACTGAATTGGGGAATCCCAGGCATTTGGCACAAAAATACCGTGGAATAAAAAAATACCTGATTGGACCAGAAATTTTTGATTTGTATGTTCTGGTTTTAAAAATTGTTTTGATTTCCCTTGCTGCTGCGATAGGTATTGGCTTTATTTTACAAACAGTACTGGAGCCTATTTCCATTCTCGATCATTTTATTGATCTTATCGTCTCAATGGTAACGAGCATTCCAGCCGCTATTGGATGGACTACACTTGGCTTTGCACTCGGAGAATATTACGGTGGATTTAAGTCAATAGATTTGCAAGTCGATAAGGACTGGAACCCTTCAAGTCTGGCACCTATTCCAGATAAAAAACGGCAAATCAAACGCTATGAGCCAATTATTGGTATAGCATTTTACACGTTATTAATCGTAATGTTTGCTTTTTCCAACGAATTTTTCGGTGTCTGGGTATTTCATGAAAAATTCGCTGGTGTTGTACCATTTTTAAATGAAAATACGTACGTTTCTTACCTATTCTTTATTATCCTCATTCTCGGCTTTGGGATATTAAAGGAATCGTTAAAGTTAGTTTATGGGAAGTGGACGATTAAGCTTGTCGTCTATTCAGCAATAGTCAATTTAATTTCGATGGTAACCGTTATGATCATGATTAATGGGCCAGCATTTTGGAATCCGGACTTCATGGTTGAACTAACCCAGGCCGGCTTACTTTCTAAAGGTAGTGACGCATATGGGACAGTTAGTAAGATATGGGAACAATCCACATATTGGATTCTGGTTTTACTTGTGATTGGACTAATTTGGGATGTAATCGATGGGTACATTAAAAGCCGTAAAAGTTAGCTTGAGTAGATAAGTAAGTAAAGCGCACCAGCACTGACACGAGAGTTGGTGCGCTTTTTCAAACTAATTATTGCAGACTGACCTTCAGCACGGTCCCTTCAAATTCCCGCATTACAATTTCTTTTGACGTTTCACCATTTGTTACAACAAGTGTTATATCTTTTTTCTGCAAAATATCCACTTGCTTCTTATTCAGCAGCAGTTTTCTTGGTTTTTTCTCATTGTAAATGTCGATAATTGCGCGGACGCCGTTATCCAGTGCGCGCAGATCTTTCGTGTGTACTGTTGCCGTTCCGTTATTGTCTTTTGGTACAATAACCACTTCTTTTGGCTGTTCGCTTCCATCACCGTTGGACGTTGTAATGCGTCCTTCCGGTCCGTATTGAATCGGATCCGTTTCTGAGCTGTTCAGACTTTCTACAAATTCAACAGTTGCTTCCAAATCAGACGGGCCTGTTACAGGATTTTCGCCAAGTTCGCTGATTGGTGCGTATTTATCGCCAGTTGATGTACCCATATAGTTATTGACTGTCAGTGTATACGTTTTATCCATATCGACTGGCGAGCCATCCGGCATTGTAACATCTACCACCGTATTCGTTTCAGGATTCCAGGTATAGTGAAAACCGCTGATACTGTAATCCGGTCCATACTGCGGTGATAATTGTGCCTGGATGATTGGATAAAGATCTTCACCTTTGATTTCAAATTTCATCAGCGTATTGCCGAATGGCTGAATATTGTACAGATCGCCCCAAGTAATTTCCCCTGCAAGCAGATCATCACGAATTCCCCCGCCATTCATCATTGCAAAATCACTGTCCATGGCAGCTTTCATGCCATCCGCAATCAGGTTACCGAGCCCGTGGTCCCCGTTATTGGAATAATCACCAGTAAGGTCCTGGGCATTATAGCCGACCACTTCATTAATGATTGGGGCAACCATGTCTGCATATTTTTGCAAAATATTGGTTACAGCCGGATCTGGTTCAACCTGGCTTTGATTAACAAAGACAACTTCCGCTTCTTTGCTTACAATATCACCTGTCTCACGGTCAATTTCCACGTCGACATCAGCAAATGCTTTTCCATATTCAGATGCCTGTACAATTAATTTTCCATCGACCACACCATTGTTGACAACATGATTATGGGCAGAAAAAATCACATCGACTTCATCATCCACTGTATTCGCTAATTCAGCAGCCTTGCCTGTTACAGTGTCACCGCTTTGCTGGCCGGGAATATGTGACAACAGAACAATCGATTCGACACCTTGCGCCTTCAACTCGTCAACTGCCTCATTTGCAGCAGTTGACGCATCGGTAAACTCAATATTCTGAATTCCTGATGGCATTACCATACCCGCAGCTTCTTGTGTGATCACACCGACGAAGCCAATTTTTTCACCATCAACTTCTTTCACATAATACGGCGGAAGAAAAGTATCGCCGGTATCTTTATACACACAGTTGGCACATAACACCGGGAAGTTCATGCCATCATAGTTTTCGGTGCCGTCCGGGTGTTCGCCGCCATTAACCATACGCAGTAATTCATCGGTTCCTTCGTCAAATTCATGATTGCCGACAGTACCGACATCAAAACCGATTTCCTCCATGATTTCAACGGTCGGTTCATCCTGCAGCAACCCGGACACCGGCGAGCTTCCGCCAATCATATCCCCGGCATGAACAATCAATGTATTCGGATTCGTCTGCTCACGTTGTTTAATTGCCGAAGCGGTATAGTTCATTTTCCCATACGTATGGAATGTGCCGTCCCCATCCGGATCAAGCTCGTATTGCTGGTCAATTTTTCCGTGCAGATCATTCATGCTGAGTAACTGTACGGATAGATTGCTATCCGATGAGCCATCGTCATCACCGGCAAATGTGTAGCCATTTTCCTGAGCGGAAGCTTCATCCCAGAAAAACACCCGTTTTTCAACAGGAACATCCGCCCAGTTTTCCGGCAGTACATATTCTTTTGTAGCAGAATTCCCTACATATTTATCAAACGCTTCCTGATTATCGTGGGTCCGAAAAACAAATGGCAGCTCCATAAGCGGATCGTCCGGATCCCAAATGCCAATTCCGGCATCTTTTGCTTCTCTTACTGCATTTTGATAGGTTGGATAAACTTCTTCATTGAACGGTGCGATAAAATACGATACCGCATAACCTTTGCGCACCATTTCCAAATTAATATTTTTTCCGTCTTCTTTACGGACAATTTCTGCCAGCAATCGTCCATAGCTGTCAGTCGGTTCCTCACCGACTTTCACCTTCACTTCATCGCCCGGCTGGAGCAAATCCTTCATATAGGATTTTGCTTCTTCACCAAATCGCTTCTGATTGGCATTGATTTCATCCCGTGCCGGATCATCATTATGTGCCGTATATGTTTCCGGTGTATCGATATTTAAAAAACGTACCTTTGTCGTGCCGAGAACTGGTGTTTCGAGATGAATCGTGTCCCCATCCGTTACACTGGCAACGGTAGATTCATAAGTACCAGCTGCTGATGGTGGTTCAGGCTGGTCATCAGCCAGCTGAATATCTGCCTGCTCCGTTGGAATTAACTGATAGGCATTATATTGACTGACAATCGCCGTAATATCGTACCATTTTTCCGGCTCAATCTGTGACACATCCAGTGCATTTTCCATCACTCGGAGGGTCGTACCATTGTAGTCAGAATCAATCAAAGAAATATTGTATCCACCGCCGGCCGGGCTATCCGGAATATTGTCAATGTAGCCATTCACCTGGACAAGCTCACCTGCATATGACTCCGCAACAGCAGGGTCCTGAAGATCAGCAAGTGTAATCGATTGCGGTTCAGGCAGCTCCTGTCCCGTTTCGAGGACCTCAATGGATGAAGGAATAACCTCTTTCAACCCATTATATGTGTCCAGCTCTCCGGAAACTTTTACTTGTTCCCCTTCTTCCAGCTCCGGAAATTCACCCTGTTCAAATGCAAAAACATTGATGCCGCCTGTCTCGTCTTGTATGTAAGTTGTTAATTGGGCACCATTACTGATTGCATTGCTGTCAACAGTTACTATGCCGTTAACCGTCACTGCAGTCCCATCCGTCAATTCCCGGGCATCTGCAATTGTATATTCTTCACCGGGGTCACCCGGGTCATCCGGTGGGTCATCCGTTCCAATACCGTCCATTGTGTGGCTGCCAAGGTAGGCGAACGTATTTGCAGCATAATCTGTCCATTCTGAATCAACATATGTTGCAGTCGGCTGCTTAACTTCTGCATTCCGAACCAGTGTTACATCCTTGGCGTACTCGTTTTCGCTGCCTACTGTGCCGATTGCATCAACAACATTGCCGTTCTTTTTTAAAACAAATGCATCATTTCCATTAAAATTAATAACCGATGCGTTTTGCAAATCTGCTTCCGCCAAAATTTCCTGTGCGGCATTCTGATGTGCGATTACATATACCTCATTATGTTCCAGTGTTCCGGACAACTGTACAGATTGTGTTGGTTCCGCCGCACCATTGCTGTACAGCTCAATGGAAAAATCCGATAAATCTACCAGGTTTCCCGTGCCATTGTACAGCTCAATCGCTTTGTTGTACGAGCTTCCTTCCACATACTCTGAAATGATTAAGCCTTCCGCCGTGTCTCCACTGCCTGCTGCTGTTACCAGAACTGTCGAATAGTTCATAAAAACAAGCGTGAAAATAAGAAAAAGGCTCATTATCCGCTTCACAGTTAGATTCTTCATCAACACCCTCCATTATGAATAGATTATGACTCACTATTAATATGGCATAGTAAAAATGCCCACACAATAAAGAGTTTGTAAAATATAGTAAATTATTACCAGTTTTATAGATTTTTTTGAAAAAAGGTACATAATGCCTACGCGCTGAAGGGAACCGTTGTCAAAGGATTTTGTAAAATTGACCTGAGCCTGTCGCCGAGCAGTTATTGCGGTTGATGTTTCCCCGTTTGCGGTTGATGTTTGGCCCGCAGCGGTTGATGTTCTCTTTCATTCTACCCAAAAAAAAGAACAGCCTCATCTGGGCTGCCCTTCTTAAAATTTATCCTATTCCAATGTCTGAGCCGGTTTTGGCTTGCGTGCCAGCGCCATAATTCCGGCAATTAAGAAGAAGATTGCTGGTATTATAACACTAAGGACGGTTACAATCGTGCCAATAACAGATGTAATAATCAAAATAATTCCGGCTGCTTTTGGCTTTTTATTTCCCTTAAGGAATACAGCAGCGACGATTCCTAAAATCAACGATACAACAGACACAATCGCAAACAGCATGATGCCGCCTGACATAGTGTCAAACATAGCCATAACGTCACTTGCCGACATTTGCGGGGTAGCCATTTCATTTGCCATGTCCGACATCAGTTGTTCATTGCTTAATACTGTTGCGCCTGCAAAGCCTGCAAACGCGCATAAAGCATATACTACAATTCCAATAATTGATAATACTATTTCTCCTGTCCGTTTCATTCCAATTTCTCCTCCTCTTCATTTCATTCGACCCGTGCCATTAAACTGACGACATATTGATCGAGCCTCTCTTTCATTATATCATCGGTCAGTCCGGTAACACCAAACGCTTCCCAGCCTGGATAAACTTCCGGCGGCCCAACCAGCATATCCGCCACAGAAACTACATCCCAATATGGTTCATATGTAAACCGTGACCCGGCAAGTTCCCGATAATCCCTGAGAAACCCATCTGCTGCTTCCACGCCATGCAACATGGCCAGATTAACGCGGCAATGCCCGACGTCAACACCGCGTGGCCCTTTGCAGCCGTTGACCCAATCCACAACACCACTGACCGATCCATTGTCCCACAATACATTTGCTGGATGATAATCCCGGTGGATAAAGCACTCCGCCGTTTTCATTCGTGGAGCTTTTAAAAGATTAATAGCCTTTTTCCATGATGTTGAAACATTCGTCCAAGTCGGGATTTCAAATGAAAAAATATCATTATAGCTGTTGTGCCAGTATGGAAAGTCATCGGCATCAGTTCCGTGGAATTCCGCCAAGGCTTTAGCCAAGCCATAAAGCCACTGATCCATACGCTTAGGCTTCAGTTCCACCTCACCATCCAAAAGCGTCATTAAAATAACTGGGTAACCGCAAATGTCGCCCTTTTCATCATATGCAATAAGTTCCGGACTTACAACCCCTGTCTTCTTTGCCATCCGAAGACATGCAGCTTCATGATAGGCTAAATCAGGCTCTTCTTCCAGCCATTCCTTATTATCAAACTGCCGGACTACATAGTGATTCAGTTTCTGTCCTGATCGGAGTGCAATGCGATGCAGCGTTGAAGAGGTACTCCCCTTCAGCTGTTGATAGGATTCAACGGTTGCTTTTGGATTCGTATTATCCACAACCCAATCCAGCACCGATTCTGATAATTTTACATTGGTCATCTTCAGCCGCCCCCCGTTCACTATGTAATACGATTAATTATATAAAAAGTTTCGTGATTCCATGACAAATCATAATTCTTTTGTTATGCTTACGTTGAACAGTTAAATAATTTCAATTTCACTACTAGGGGTGCCCAAAATGCGGGCTGAGAGGAAAGCGCACATCAGCTTTCTGACTCTTATGGACCTGATCTGGCTAATACCAGCGGAGGGAAGTAGACATGCAATTTTTATCCAGCAGACTATTTCAAGTCAGGTCCTTCATGGGGTCTGGCTTTTTTTGTTTCCTTAGAAAAACTGTTATTTGCCTCGTCTTATAGCGAGTGATGAACTTTTTCATATAAGGTCTACCTAACTTTTACCCTTTGACGGTACAAAAACAGTCTCACCCCTAATGAAAGGAGAGATTTATTGAACCGAACCAGATTAATGACGACGATGGCTGTATTTGTTGCAATCGGCACAATCGGTTCCCAGTTGCTCTGGTTTCCGGCGGGTGTCGCAAAAGCGTATCCCGTCCAGCATGCCGTGAATGTAATGGCTGCCGTAACACTCGGGCCGGGACCTGCTGTTGTAATTGCATTCATGATTGGTCTAGTCCGCAATATGTTGGGACTTGGCACACTGCTGGCTTTTCCGGGCGGCATGATTGGTGCTTTTTTAGCCGGAACGCTTTATAAAAAAACTGGCAAAAAAGGGATGGCGGCACTAGGCGAGGGGATTGGAACGGGAGTACTCGGCGCACTGGCTTCAGCTCCTATCGCCAATTTGTTGATGGGCAGTTCTGCCGGCGCATTATTTTTTCTGCCATCATTTCTTGTCAGCAGTGTTTCCGGTGCATGCATCGGCTGGCTTGTTGTCGCAAAAGTTAACCAGCGGAAACTATCACTCGAAAATTAAATAAATACGATGAACTGCTGGGGGCGCTGTTTTGGCTGAGAAAAGGAATTCCTTTGTCCCTTGGAACCTGAACAGGATAATACCTGCGCGAGGGAAGTAGTTGCGAACTCTCCATCTATCTTCCATTAATCCCCCAGCAGCTTCCATTACCATTTCAAGGAGGCTTTTTTCATGACATTTTCACAGGTTTTACGCGAAGAAAATAAAGACATATTCCAGGCTATTTTTGACCATCCATTTGTTGATGGGATTGGGAAAGGTGATGTACCGAATCAGGCAATTGCCCACTATATCAAAGCCGATTTTGAATATCTGAATGCATTTATGCGTACTTACGGGATTGCAGTCTCCAAATGTGATTTGCGTGACGATATGCGTTTTTTCGATGAGCAAATTCAATTCATACTGAACAGCGAAATCCACCCGCACCACAACTTTTGCAATCATATTGGGGTCGGATACGATGAACTCCAGGGCTATCCGCTGCCGCCAACGGCTGATCATTATGTCAAACACATGATGTATCATGCACAATTGGGGAGTCTGGGTGAAACATTATGTGCGCTTTTGCCATGCCCCTGGACGTATTTGGAAATCGGTCAGGAACTAATGGAAAAATATCAGCCAAACCAAAATCACCCCTTTTATCAGTGGATCCGTTTTTATGCAGATAAAGAGGTTGGAAAAATAACAACGGAAATGCGGGAGCGGCTTGATAAAATTGCCGAGAATTCCTCCTTTAAACAACAGCAAAAAATGAAAGAAGCTTTCCGTAAAAGCTGTCAGCTGGAACTATCGTTTTGGGAAATGGCCTACACGTGTGAAGAATGGCCACTGAATGATGGGGTGATCAGCAAATGAATAAAATTCCATGTGTGCTGACCATCGCAGGCACTGACCCAAGCGGCGGTGCGGGAATTCAGGCCGATTTAAAAACATTCCAGGAATTACAAACTTACGGCATGTCGGTGATTACCTCCGTCGTTGCTCAGAATACAACTGGGGTCAGGCAGGTTCACCACCAGCCCGTCGAAATGATTGAGGAGCAGCTTGATGCTGTTATATCTGACATCCCATTTCACGCGTTCAAAACCGGGATGATTGCAACAATTGACATGATGAGGTCAGTTGCCCGGAAAGTATCTGAATTGGATATTCCATTTATTATGGATCCGGTTATGGTAGCCAAAAGCGGGGACCCTTTAATCGCCAGCGATGCCCGCAGCTATTTAAGAGAAGAGCTTCTGCCGATGACGACGCTGATCACACCAAATATACCGGAAGCGGAAGATATTATCGGATGGAAAATTGAAGATACAGAAGCCATGCAAACAGCGGCAAAAGAAATCGTCCACACATATGGTGCTGGCGGCGCATTGGTAAAAGGCGGACATCTGGAAGGTAAAGCTATCGATATTTTATACGATGGCGAAAATGTAAACAGCTTTGAAGCGGAACGCATCGATACGAAGCACACGCACGGAACCGGATGCACCTACTCTGCTGCAATTACAGCATATATCAGCAGAGGGGAAACGTTACCTGAAGCTGTAGAAAAAGGAAAAAACTTTGTGACGGCCGCTATACGTGATTCTTTTCCACTGGGACATGGGAGCGGTCCAACAAACCATTGGGCATTGCGCCAGGAAAAGGTGAGATAAATGAATAAAATGATTATTAACAACGTACGGGAAAAGCAGCCATTGATCCATCATCTGACAAATCAGGTGGTCATGAACTTTACAGCAAATGGTCTTCTTTCCTTTGGAGGTGCACCGGTTATGGCAAAATCCGAGGAAGAAGCTGACGATATGGCTTCAGCTGCGGATGGTGTCCTGCTTAACATTGGCACCATCACTGCACCGGAAATCCCGGCAATGATTGCAGCAGGTAAAGCAGCTAACGAAAAAGGAGTTCCGGTTGTACTTGATCCGGTTGGAGTAGCAGCCACTCCATTTCGCACAGATGCCGTAAAAAGGATTTTAAAGGAAGTTCAACCTGCCGTCATTAAAGGAAATGCCGGCGAACTCGCCCACCTTGTGCAAATTCCCTGGGAAACAAAAGGAGTTGAATCAATAGGTAATGGCAATTCCGATGATATTGCAGTAAAAGTTGCGAAAACCCATCAGACGACAGCCATTGTCACCGGGAAAACCGATGTCATTTGCAGCGGTGAAAAGGTTCTCCACAATAACACCGGTAATCCAATTCTCGGAAAAATCACCGGTGCCGGCTGTCTGCTCGGATCTATTATCACAGCATGCCTGACAACAGACGGTTCAATTGATCAACAGGCACATACCGCAATCGAATTTTACGGGTTGGCTGCAGAATTTGCTGCCAATGGACTGGATGTAAATGGACCAGGTACCTTTCTGCCGCGATTTATCGATGCCTTGTCACTCGAAACCAACAAACTGGAAAGGATTTAGTTTATGAATCTGCGAAAATATCTGATTATGGGCAGTCAAAATTGTGATGAAGATCCTGTGAAAATATTGGAGGCTGCAATTGACGCAGGTATTACCGTGTTCCAGTTCCGCGAAAAGGGCAGTGGCGCCCTGACCGGTAATGCCAAGCTAAATCTCGGGTTCACGTTACGATTGATATGCTCGCAGCATGACATACCTTTTATCGTTAACGATGACATTGACTTGGTGGAGCCATTGGAAGCTGACGGCATCCACATCGGGCAGGATGATCAGGCTGTTGAAGAAGTGCGGAAGACTTTTCCCGATAAAGTGATTGGCCTTTCTGTATCCAACCAGTTAGAAATAGACGCAAGCCCGATTCATTTGGCAGATTACCTTGGAGCTGGTCCGATGTTCCACACTTCTACCAAGAAGGATGCGAAAAAGCCTGTTGGTCCGGAGTTGGTTCAGCAGCTCCGCAAAGAATATCCCGACAAACCGATTGTAGGCATTGGCGGAATCAGTGAAAGTAATGCCGATTCGGTCATGGCAGCCGGCGCAGATGGTGTTGCTGTGATCTCGGCCGTAACGAAAGCAAAAGATATTAATGCAGCAATACAGCGGCTCTAGCGAAATGGGTCAAAAAGTTTTTCGCGGAAAATTAGGCAAGCCCGCTGGTTTGACCGGTTGCCTTTGTACATTAGGGTGATGCGCCGTACTTTGGTCCTTTCCCGCCGTATATCGGAGCAAACCCGCCGTACTTTTGCCGTTTTACGCCGTACATCGAAAAACCCCGCAATAACGCGGATGGTTCCCGATGTTCCGGATAAATATCCTCTTTACTAATATTATCGATCCAAAACACCAAAAAAGTGGCATCTATTTTTAAAAAGATGCCACCTTTTTTCGTTTCGATACGATTTATAGGGTGAAGACTACTTTTGATGCCGATCAGCATAAACAGCCATCGCATCGCGCATGAACACTGCAAGGCCGTCACCGAACCGATCGATGTTCTTCGTGAAGCGCTCGTCATCCACATACATTTGCCCGAGTCCTTTGAAAGCATCCAATGAATAGCTGCCCATTCTATTCAGGAAATGATACCATTTTTCAATCCCTGCCTGAGCTGCGTCCGATTCCGGTGCTTCATGACGAATAACTGCCAGGTCTCTATAAATGGCATTGAATTCATCTTCAAATGCTTTTTTTTCATCTTGAGACATGCTGTTGATTTCGGCGTTCGATTCATCAACTGCTTTATCGCCCCAGCGTTCACGTGCTTCCTGTTCGTATGGGTTATGACTGAAATCAAAGCCTTCAAATTTTTCTTTGTTGCTCATTTTAATCTCTCCTTTCATATCCAGAATGGTCTTATCAACCGTCGCTAGCATTTGGTCAAGTCGGTTTCGTTTCTCCCATAGCATGTTACGGTGCATTTCCAACGCTTCCTGCCTGTCAAATGTAGGACTGTCGATAATTTCTTTTATCTTTTTCAAAGGGAAGCCCAGTTCTTTAAAAAATAATATTTGCTGCAATGTTTCCAAATCACGGTCTGAATAGATTCGGTAACCGGATTCGGTTGTCTCTTCCGGGATCAGCAACCCGATTTCATCATAATGATGCAGTGTGCGCACACTGATACCAACCAGATCAGCAACTTCTTTTACTTTCATCGATGCAGCCTCCCTTCCATTATTACTATAAAGTATCACGTTACGTTAGAGTCAATCATTTTTTTAAAAATTGGTTGTCGTCAGTCCTTTAGATGACAGCCTTAGTTGCAGTTATGCACTAAGAAAGTTTTATCCCTTCTTATCTGCCTAAAAAACGTTGGTTTCTATGCCTCAATAAGAAAGATTCACTAAACGATAAAAAATAACCACTATCCCTCCTTACAATTGGATAGTGGCGTATCATTTTAATTAATGATATCTAAACCAGACAAACCAGTCTTTTTCTTTACTTTTGGCGAGGAAAACCTGACCTTCCGCATTGCTTGCACTTTTTCCTTCCCATTTCGGAAAATGAATCCTGACCAGCCATGACATTTCAGCAACTTCTTTTCCACAAAAATTAGTGGCCATTTCATAATAAACTTCATTTTGATTGTCTCCAATAGTTTTGGGAAAAGGCGTAGCAGTGATGATTTCCCATTCACTGTACATGTCAGCGTCATCGCCCCGGGCATAAACTTTTGGAATAATCTTCTTTAATGTTTTCCTAAGTTCCTTTTCATTTTTTAATGACGTTTCTTCCAGATCTTTCGGTTCAGGGCAATCAACAGAATCTGCACGAACTGCACCTGCAGTTGTTACAAAAAATAAAATCACCAGCGTAACCATCATTATTTTTTTCATATATTTCGCCTCCATTGTGTCTACTCTTCCACAACAGATGCAATATATGAGGAGTTACTGCTGCCCATACAAAATTGGACATCCGGCCATATTCTAATAGGAAGGACTTATTAACAGGAGGTATTATAAAATGAGAGATTTGGTTTTCGTATATTTGGCCAGCATCCTCGCAGGCTATGCACTTACCATTGTACCGACATCCGCTGTCATTACCCAGGCAATCGCTGATGTACTGGGGTTAATCGGCGGGCTGGCGATGATTGTATTCGCCATTGCTATACTGGTACTGGGCGTCAAAACCCTGCTGAATAAGCATTAAGCTAACTAGTATGAGAGACCGCATCAAAGCGGTCTCTCATAAAAATCAGCTGCATTTCAATTATTTTTCTTTAATATCTTCCACAATCGTTTCGACTTCATTACGTGATATTTTTTCCCGGCCTTCCTTCAATGCTTTTACTGTCCGTTTTGCCAAAGCAAGCGGGATCCGGCAGAATACTTTAATCGTACGGGTATTAATATCGTTCATGTATTCATCTGCTTTGGCAAGATTAGTTTCCGTGTAATGAAACATGTCATTGCGGTTCCAGCCTTCCGGGACGAAATTCACGCCGCGCTCACTGTCTTCATCCTGATTCCGCAAAATATTGACCGCCTGAAGTCCACGGCCATATCCAATGGCCAAGTCACGGTCAGTTGTAGTGCCATCATACCATTCCCAAATATCGGAAAGCATGACACCAACCAGTCCGGCAACATAATATGTATAATCATCCAGATCTTCTTTCGTTTTCACATTCCAGCCTTTTTCCGCCCAGTCAGCCATCCCGCCGGCCATAACGCTGGTCGATTCCTTAACCTGTTCGACGATATCTTCAGGGCAGACTTCCAGCCAGTCACCAAGCCTGAGTGTAACTTCCGGCAGGAGCCTTTCGTAAGGCTTCAGCAATTCACGATATGCATCCTGATCAAATTCACTTTGCAGCAGAACCTTAGTCGACCGAAGCAGGTGTGATTTTGTTTCCGTATCCAACTCCTCATGATCTTCCATTTCATCAATGGCACGCATGCACAAATAAGCCGACCCTACTGTTTTTTTTAATACGGGCTTCAGCAATGTGATCGGTATGTAGAACGTTCTGCTCGTCAGTTTCAGAACTTGCATCGCATCTTTTTCCAGTTTCTTTGCTTCACTCAACCGTTACGCCTCCCTTTATTATTACTAGTATAACAAAAATTCCGAGGTAATAATATTGAAAATAAAGAGAGGCAAGTCTGGTTTACTCAAACACACATTATGATCTTTTTCCCCTGCTATCCTATTTTTGAAAATTAATCCACATATTCCACACCATGATCTTCACAAAATTGTCGGGCAATCTCTTTATAGCATTCATCACGATAATCAAACCACCTTTGCCTCAAACCGAAATCAATGATGGTATCTTTAAATCTTCTGAATGCGCCCTTTCCTCTAATCACACGCAACAAAGTATCCCTTTCCTGTGAATCTTTCAATGAATAACAAAAATCTTCAATCATGCTGTATTCATGAATATCAAATTCTGAAGGAAGTTCAACGTACATATCGCCAAAACCATCAACCACATCATATGCCCGCTTCATTTCCTCCTGCTCTTCGTCACTTAAATCCTCATAGGGTTCCCCATCTTCGGCATCTCGAATATACGTATCATCCAGGAAAAAATGTCACCTGTCTGTTTATTTAAAATTGCATTGGTTTCTTCCCATTGCATTTCGATTGCATCTACAATATCAGCAAGTTTAATCTTGACACCCATGTTTTTGTCTCCTTCATTGGCATTTATTTTTGTTCTATCTTATGATGTAAATGATGAAAATGGCAAACGTATTGATTGGAGGAAATTATTTTGCTGACGGAGAAAGAAAAAATGCTAAACGGTGAATTATATAATCCTGAAGATGCAGAATTGTCGCAGGAACGAACAAAAGCAAGGGGACTGACCAGACTGTTTAATAATACGGATGAAACGGAAGATGAACTACGCCGTGGATTACTCAGGAAACTCTTCGGATCTGCCGGCAAAAACATCGAAGTCGAGCCTGACTTCCGCTGTGATTACGGATACAACATTCATGTCGGAGAAAACTTTTATGCAAATTTTAACTGTGTCATTCTCGATGCATGTCAGGTACGAATCGGTAACAATTGCATGATGGCGCCAGGGGTACATATTTACACGGCAACGCACCCGCTGAATCCGTATGAGCGAATTACCGGAAAAGAATATGGAAAACCAGTATCAATCGGGGATAATGTATGGATTGGGGGAAGTGCGGTCATTAACCCGGGAGTGACGATTGGAAATAATGCAGTTATCGCATCAGGCGCTGTTGTCACAAAAGATGTTCCGGATCATGTTGTTGTCGGCGGGAATCCTGCGAAGATCATTAGGAAATTGTATGCGTAACATAAACATACTCAGGAAGTGGTCTGTTCAGCCTTTATTTGCTACAATAACCTGTAACGATTGGAGGGATTCGTGTTGAAAATTTACGTGGATGCAGATGCTTGTCCAGTGAAAGATATCATTATATCGACTGCGGCGGAATACGAGGTACCTGTGGTGATCGTCAAGAGCTTTGCCCATTTTTCACCGAATGATGAGCAGCCTGACGTGGAGACAATTTATGTTGATACCGGTGCTGAAGCTGCGGATTATCGGATTATGAAACTGGCCAGGAGCGACGATATGATTATCACCCAGGACTATGGACTCGCTTCACTTGGACTTGCAAAAGGCTGCACCGTCCTGCATCACAAAGGGTTTGCATACACGAATGACAACATCGATCAGCTCCTGCAGACACGGTATTTAAGTGCAATGGCACGAAAAAGCGGCAAACGCACAAAAGGACCGAAAGCATTCAGCGCTGAAGATGAACAGAAATTCACCGAACTTTTCCGGGAAAATCTTGAGAAATTGATTTAAGTTTTCCCGGTATGAACTGGTATGATGCAGCCCTCTTGACTGCCAAAACAAAAAACACCCCCAATACCCGGCATATCAGAAGTGTTTTCCGGAGTCTTCATAATTTCCGCACAGAAAAATTATCCTGCAGAACCGCCCAGTTTTGCGGGAAGACATTTCCCAGCACCCAGTAACTCGGACCACGCAAATTGTATTCTTTTATCAGATCATATTTAGCCTGCATGCTTCGGGCATCCTCAAACCATACTTCATGGCGCTGTCCGGTTTCGTCGGTATAATGAAAAAACGGAGCCTGGTACTCTTCGTTATATTCAATCGGTACACCATATTGAACGGCAAGCTGTACCGCATCCTGTGGGCTGATTGTACGTGCTGTTGTACCTTCCTGCCATGGAATTTCCCAATCGCGGCCGTATAATGGCACACCCATCATAATTTTGTCACGAGGTACAACCGACACCGCAAAGTCCAGCACGTTACGGACCTCATTAACTGGTGCAATGGCCCAAGGCCTGCCACCTGCCCAGCCCCATTCATATGTCATCGAAACAATAAAGTCGACTATTTCACCCTGTGTCTGATAATCATGTGCTTCGTATAATAATCCCGATTGATCAGCACTTTCTTTCGGCGCAAGTGCTGTGGAAACCAGATATTCCGGATGCAATCGTTCTACAACCCTCCGTAAAAAGTTATTATAATTCTCGCGGTCTTC
>NZ_BAAADS010000015.1:18197-41622 GCF_039522605.1 Virgibacillus siamensis | reverse complement strand
ATTTCCAACAAATTATTGATTAACGTGTCCTGCACATCCGGATTTCGTAAAATGGATGCAGCATTATCCGAACTGAATCCTCCATCTTCTGAAAAATTTGTGACTACCAGTAATGGCGCTGTATTCGTTTCATGGGCTGCTTCCAGAACCGGTGTTTCCTGCAAAGCCTGAAGTGTACCGTCAGCATTTACGTGATACGAAAATGGTGCCAAATAAGTAAAATTCCTTCCCAAAGCCAGAACTTTTCTTCTGCCTTGCTCGCCAATTTGTGTCGTATACGCATTGACTTCGGTCACAGGACGTTCCGGGGCAGGAATTCGAATACTCTGGCCGGGGTAAATCAGTCCGGGCTCTGCTATATCATTTGCTTGCAGTATCGTGTCAACTGAACTACCGTAACGCTGCGCAATTGACCATATTGTCTCACCCAGATTAACTGTATGCATAAAGTAAGGAAGCTCCAGCATCTGGCCAACATAAATAACCCCGGAGGTAATATTGTTTGCTTCAGCAAGCTTCTGAACGGACACATCAAACATCGACGCGATTCGTACTAACGTATCACCACTCTGTACAACATACTCACGGCCGGGCTCGGGAATAACCAGTGACTGACCGACTACAAGCTGATTTGGATTATTCAACTCATTCGCCAGCGAAATCTGGTTGATGTCAACGCCGAACCTTTGTGCAATAAGCCAAAGATTATCACCACTTTTGACTACATATATCTCCATCTTTTCTCCTCCAATTTGGAATTCTACATACCATCCTATTCATTGGGTGATTGTCCTAGTAACAAATTGTGGAGAAAAAGATATTTACTTTTTGCTTATATTTTCGATGATGACCCGGCTTTTAGGAATCGGCGGCATACGCACTAGACTCAGATTCAAATTTTGCTTGGGCATATTATATGCCATTTGATTCGCCAAAAAGTCCAGACTCACTTTCATCACTTCGACTGTAATCCACTCCCCAGCACAGCGATGGCCAATATGGTAGTCACCACCACCCTGTGGGATGAAATCAAACGGACTTCCTTCCCACTCCTTAAAACGATCAGGGCGAAATACGGATGGATCTCCCCAACGTTCCGGGTCATGATTCGTTCCGTAAATATCAAGCAATACAAGCTTTCCTTTTTGAAAGAAATATCCTTGCCAGCTAAAGTTATTCCTTACTCGTGCACCCAAAAAAGGGCCAAACGGATAATATCTGCGAATCTCCTGTACAAAATATTGACTGTAGAGATCATCACCTGATTGCAGCTTCCCGGCTGATTCTGGGAATTCATGTATCGCTACTGCACCAAACGTTACATACCTGGCTATCGCCACGATAGGGCGCAAAATATTGATCAGTTCAACTGCAGCCATCTGTGTGCTCATGCGTTTACCATTCAGATTACGGTGCCATGCCATCGCATACAGCGCCGTATCTTCCGCGGGGTGCAACACACCACTGCGGACCTGTTTAATAATTTTTCGTATCCAGCGCTCTGTACGATTTCGGGCAACTCTTCCCTTCCAGTGCCTTGGCCCGACAGCACCAAACGCATCGATCATCGCAGAAAGATCTGCTGTTCTCAGTTTAAGCTCGTTCGCCCATAACGGAACTCCCGCCCAATTACAAGCTACACGGCACATAATTTTTCTCGCTTCATCAAACAGCCTGATGGTATCTTTTTGCATCCATTCCTCCAGCGAAAATTCCCATTGATGTTTTGTTATTGCAATCAAATCCTGAATCCGATCACGTGTCATCAAACCCATAAATAATGCTTTTCGGTGCTTATGCATCGCCCCATCCATTGTCTGCACACCATTTTTTCCGAACAGTGACTGCTGAATCCGACGCGGTGCCGCACCTTTTCGCTGAAATTTTTCATTGTCATAAAACAGTTCGGCTGCTTCTTCCCCGCCGATACAAATAACATGTTGTCCCAAGAGCCGGGTCTGGAAAATATCCGAGTGAAAACGCCGACGCCGATTTGGAATATACTGATAGCCTTCTTTTAAAAGAGCAAGTGTGTTATCAAGCCCTTTTTCATAAGGGATTGCCATATAATCAAACCCCCCATCTGAAAGTGTTCTCCATATTGCTATTTCCTAAATCAGGCTAAATTATTCCACATTTGGTTCCGGCGTTTTTTACCTGCAAAAATACCCGGATATGTTAAAATCACCATAACGGAAACCGTTGAAGGAGGAGAGCGATCATGAAAATTACGTCAATCGAGCCAACGCCAAGTCCATATTCGATGAAAATAAACGTAGATGACCAATTGCCGGACGGAAAAACTGAAAATTATAAAGCTGATGATGAATTAACTGCTGCTCCAGCATACGTACAGGAGCTTTTTAACATAAATGGCGTCAAAGGGCTTTACCGGGTGATTGATTTTATTGCACTCGAACGCAACCCCCGTGTATCATGGGAAGATATTTTGCCGGAAGTACGCCATGTGCTGGGTTCTGCTGAGGAAACAAATGATGACCTGAAGCCATCCGGAGAAAGCGACGAACACTTCGGAGAGATAAAGGTTTTCATTCAAATGTTCCGGAATATACCGATGCAGGTTAAGCTGGAAGATGGAGAGCAAGAGCACCGCTTTGGACTTCCCGACCGATTCATGAATGCTGTAATGGATGCATCGACTGCTTCGGATAATATGTTGATGGAGCGCAAGTGGGCCGAACAGGGTCCGCGCTATGGGGATGTGCAGGAAATCGGTCAGGACGTGGTCAATGAAATCGATGCAAGCTATGATTCAGACCGTGTTGCCGAGCTGATGAAATTGGCCAAAAATAATGCTGTTTCTGACGAACAAACTTCTTCACCATGGAAAAAGGTTACGCTTGAAATGATGAATGCACCCGACTGGAAAGACCGGTATGCAGCGTTGGACCGGATGGACCCGACGCTTGATGATCTGCCTGTATTGGATAAAGCACTTGACGATGCGAAGGGATCTGTTCGCCGACTGGCAACTGCATATTTGGGAATGATTGAAGAAAAAGATGTACTTCCCTATTTATATAAAGCAATGAAGGATAAAGCGGTTAATGTCAGACGTACAGCAGGTGATTGCCTGTCAGACCTCGGTTTCACGGAAGCTATACCGGAAATGATCTATGCATTATCGGACAAAAACCGTCTCGTCCGCTGGCGTGCAGCGATGTATCTGTATGAGGTCGGCGACGATACTGCCATTCCCGAACTCCGCAAGGCACTGAATGACCCTGAATTTGAGGTACGCATGCAAGTGAAAATGGCTCTTGCCCGGATTGAAGAAGGAGAAGAAGCAAAAGGCTCCATCTGGCACCAAATGACTCAGGCGACAAAACAATAGAACTAAATAGAAGCAGCAGGATTTGGCCGGCAAACAGCAGTGTCCCACACAACATAAGGTCATCCTGCACCATGTATGTACTGAGAAGGGCCGTGTTTTTGCGTGAGGGATTGTTTTTTCTTCTGAGGAACCGTATTCTTCCAAGAAGGATCGTTTTTTCTTCTGGAGGACCGTATACATTCATATTTTTAAACACAGCTTCACCGAAATTATGACGGCACCGCCATTTGACAATATCGCAAATGGCAGTTTTTTTACCAAAATGGCAACATTCTAAGCCTCAAGCCCTATCTGCAAATATTACCCTGGCTGCTTACACCCCAGACAGATTCCGCTTATCATGAATATACTATCAAAAAGGCTAGGGGAGATTCATAATGGAGAAGAAAATATATTTGCTTCTGACAGATACGGGCACACTTTTCACCAGAACAATTAAGCTTTACACAAGACAGCCATACAATCATGCATCAATTGCATTTGATGATAGCCTGACAGAATTATACAGCTTTGGTCGAAAAGACGCGCGCAATCCTTTTGTTGGCGGGTTTGTAAAAGAAGATGTTCAGAACGGATTGCTGCGAGAGGCTGAATGCGAAATTTACAGCCGTACAATACCAGCTGAACAATGTGAACGAATAACGAAATATATACAAAAAGTAAAAGAGCAGGAAGATCAGTATCGTTATAACCTGCTTGGATTGTTTGCAATTATCCTGAGAATTAAGTTCGACAGGGAAAATGCTTTTTTCTGTTCGCAGTTCATTGCTACGGTGTTGGCGGAATGCGGGGTCACAACATTCACCAAACCGCCGTCACTCATAACACCATATGATCTGCAGGAAGCTGCAGGGTTTCAATTGGTTTACCGGGGCAGGCTGGAAGAATTCTGCAAACATTCCAGACAGAACCATACCGCAATGATATAAAAACTGCACTGCAATGCTTTATTCACTCACACCGATTAGGGCTTTCATTTGTTTATTCCTATTTTCCTGTTCATTTTCGGACGCTAAATCATACTTTTTCAACAGATGAAACAAATCATTTAAAATTTCCTGTGATTGCTCATCCATCAAAAAAGCTTGAATTTCACTGCTCAATCCGTTTGGCAAATATGCTGTTTGACTGTTAAACTTACTCTCAACATCCTGATAAGTATGATCAATATTGCAATTTCCCATAAACAATTCTCCTCCTAAAAAATCTGTTTCTTCCAAAGTACCGGAAGAAATTACACGAATCAAGGCAACCCGCTTGACTCACTTCCTTATATCTATTATTATTATCTTGAATTCAAAATAATTGGATGGACCGGAGATGGTGCTATGCGTGAAAACCTATCGTTAAAGGCTTTTGTTGTGTTGATGAAAGCTTCTAAATCAGTTGAAGAAATGGTCAGACAAGATATTAAAGGCTATGGTGTAAGTATAACAGAGTTCTCAATTTTAGAGGCGCTTTATCATAAAGGAAGGCTGACCGTTAATCAGATTTGCGAGGCCGTGCTTATTAAAAGCGGGTCAATGACATACGTTATCAAAAAACTGCAGGAAAAAGGATTGCTCGACCGGGAAGCGTGTGCAGAGGACCGCAGAGTAATTCATGTGTATTTGACAACCGAGGGTAAAAAATTAATGGACGATATCTTCCCAAAACATCAGGAGGCAATTGAAAATATTTTCAGTGTAATCGATTCTGATGCAAAACAATCCATTATCAGCACCCTGAAGCACGTCGGTCTGCAGGATAAAGCGTAACAGGAAGGGAGAATATTAATTATGAAACACATCTTTAAACAGAGCAACGATTCCACAAAACCGACTTTCCTTCTGCTGCATGGTACAGGTGGAACGGAGGAAGATCTTTTGCCGCTTGCTGAAGCAATTGACAAAGATTCTAATGTTTTAAGTGTTCGGGGAAATGTTTCGGAAAATGGCATGCCGCGTTTCTTTAAACGACTGGCAGAAGGTGTATTTGACGAAAAAGATTTAATTGCACGGACAAAAGAATTAAATGAATTTCTGGATGAAGCTGCGGAAAAATACAGCTTCGACCGGAACAATATAGTGGCAATTGGTTACTCCAATGGCGCCAACATTGCAGCAAGCCTGATGTTCCATTATCAAGATGCGTTAAAAGGGGCTATCTTGCACCATCCGATGGTTCCGCGCCGCGGTATTGAGTTGCCCGATTTATCTGATAAAAGGGTCTTTATTGGTGCCGGAACAAACGATCCAATATGCTCTGCACGGGAATCTGAGAATCTTACATCACTTCTGGAAAACGCAGGTGCTGATGTCGAACTGCACTGGGAAAACAGAGGGCACCAATTGACTCCAGGCGAAGTAAAGGCAGCTGCACTATGGTACAACAAAAATTAACATTTTCTTTTCTGCCAAAAATACCGTTCCGGCATAATGCTCAGAACGGTTTTTTGTATGGCAATATCTACGTAATCCGATTAATCAGCCAACACCAAATGAACTACTGTTCCGGAAGGGTCTTTGGTGACATATTTATCCGCTTCTTTTTGTACGTCAGCACCAACTTTCACAAGACTGCTGGCTGCTGTATCTCTTGTTTCCTGATCAGGGAAAACAAGGGTATACCAGTTTAATCCTGCACTGTTTTGGGATGGGGCGGTTGCACCTTGTCCATTCCAAATATTCAGGCCGATATGATGATGATATTCATTTGTTGACGTAAAAAGTGCTCCGGGATAATCTGTTACGACTCGAAATCCAAGCCCATCCATGTAAAACGTTTTGGCTTCCTCAAGATCAGCAACATGTAAATGAATGTGTCCCATTACGGTCTCCCCCGGAAGTCCATTCCATTCTTTATTACCTTCTGCAAGCAGCCCTTCTGCATCAAGCTGCTCCGTGGCCATGGATACCTGATCCCCGGTCCATGTCCATTCTGCAGCGGGACGATCATGATATACCTCAATTCCATTACCGTCCGGATCAGACAGATAAAGTGCTTCACTGACATAATGATCAGCTGCACCTATCCGTATTCCGCTGCTTGCTATATGTTTCAGAAATGCGGACAGATCGGCACGTGTCGGCAGCAGGATGGCAAAATGATACAACCCGGCTTTACGGGATTCCTTTGGCAAAACATTTTCGGGCTGTTCCAATGTCAGAAGCGCTGTTTTTCCATCCGCGGTCAAAACAGCTTTTCGTTCGGTTTGATCAAGCACGTTGAACCCGATGACAGACTGATAAAACTGTACGGAGCGATCCAAATTCGTTACATTAATATTGACTTCCCCAACATATGTTGCTGGCTTTTCAAAAAACTTTCGTTCCATAAAAATTCTCCTCAATATTTAATTATTATTTATCACTAAGTTACTTTATGTAAGTAATTATAAACCGAAACAACAAATAAGTCAATTGTAAATAAAATTCGGGTAGTGCCAGGCACCACCCGAATTTCATCGAATACAAACGTATTAATCTCCGGTCTTAATACTGATAAATTTTTGCTCCATCATTTCGCGCATCGCATATTTAACGCCTTCCCTGCCGACACCACTGTCTTTCCAGCCGCCATAAGGCATGTTATCAATCCGGTAAGTTGGGATGTCGTTGACGATGACTCCGCCCGTTTCAAGCCGCTCTGCTGCATAAAAAGCCCGCTCCAGACTCGGCGTCATCACACCGGAGTTCAGCCCGTAACGTGAATCATTGGCATCATCAATTGCCTCTTCCAGTGTATCGAACGGAAATACGCAAACCATCGGACCAAAAATTTCATTCCGAAATACCTTTGAGTCCCGGTTTACATTTGTCAGTACAGTCGGCTCCATAACATTCCCTTGTACACCACCGCCACACTCAACATTGGCACCTTCCTGAATTGCTTCATCCAGCCAGGTTTGCAGGCGCTCGAGGGATTTCTTTGATATAACGGCTGTAATATTGGTCTTTTCGTCAAATGGGGAACCGATAACAAGCTGATTTGTCCTGGTTACAAACCTTTCCAGAAACGCTTCGTAGAGGGACTGATGCACATAAATACGCTGAATGGAAATGCACACCTGTCCATTAAATGAAAATGCCCCCTGAACACTCCGTTCAATGACCTGATCAATATCCACCCCTTCATCAATGATAAACGGGGAATTCGAACCAAGTTCAAGCGTCAATTTACGAAAACCTGCCTGTTGCTGTACCGTATACCCAACTTCCACGCTACCTGTAAATGTCACTTTTTTCACATATGGATGTTTCGTTAATGCCTCACTGAGGACATCACCTTTTCCGGGAATTATATTCAGCACACCTGCCGGAAGTCCTGCTTCCTTAAAAACTTCTGCAAGAAACAGAGAACTTAAGGGTGTCTGTTCAGCAGGCTTCAACACGATGGAATTCCCCGCGGCAATCGCCGGACCAACCTTGTGTGCAACAAGATTGAAGGGAAAATTAAACGGTGTAATCGCCGTTACAACACCTAATGGAGTCCGTTTTGTATATCCAAAACGGTTCTCTCCGCCTTCCGCTGCATCCATCGGAATCCGTTCGCCGTAATTCCGTTTTGCCTCTTCCGCTGAAAACCGGTATGTCTGAACGGTCCGGCTCATTTCCTCACGTGCGTTGCGGATTGATTTGGCTCCCTCTTTGGCGATAATTTTGGCGCACTCATCAGACCGCTCCTCTAAAATCGCAGCAACTTTGGCAAGAATTTTAGCTCGTGCATGTGCCGGGTAATCTCTGAATTTCTGAAATGACCGGTGTGCCTCCACGATTGCTTCCACTGCATCTGCTGGTTCAGCTTGGCCAATTTCGGCCAGTTCCTCTTCTGTATGCGGATTTGTTAATGTCTCATAATCTTTCGGCTCACGCCATTTTCCGCCAATCCATAATTTCCATTTCTTTGTCATCTCAATCCCTCCTACAGCTTACAAATATAATCGCCAAGTTGTTCGGTCAGTTTCATGTTTTCCGAATAGTCCACATCAACATCAATCAGGACAATTTCATTGCTGGCAAGACCATCTTCCAAAGCAGGCAGCAAATCACTCGAATGCTCAACCTTGACTCCTTTTGCTCCAACGCTTTTCGCAAAATCTACAAAATCCGGATCAGTAAATTCAATTGCATAAGACCTGTTAAATTCCTTCAACTGTTTCCACTCGATCAAACCGAATTTGGAATCATGGAAAATAACGACAACAAATGCCAGACCCATCCGCTTTGCAGTAACGAGCTCAGCAGCATTCATCATGAAACTGCCATCTCCAACTACTGCAACAACCGGTTTATCCGGGTCAGCAATCTTTGCAGCGATTGCACCGGGTATCGCAATCCCCATTGATGCCCAGCCATTGGAAATAATCGTGTGATTTGGTTTATCCGGCTGATACATACGGGCAACCCACAACTTATGTGCGCCAACATCAGAAATGATGACCGCATCACCTTTTTCCGCCTTTTTTATATCTGCAAGAATACGCTGCGGCTTAACCGGACTGCCGGATTCTTCATCGGAGGCATGCAATTTTTCCTCAAGCTGGGATTTTAATTCCTTTGCTTTTGGCCACAGTTCTTTTCTCTGCACATGCCCGGAAAGCGCCTTAAGCGATTCCTTCACATCACCGATCAGTTCTGCTTCAGTCGGATAATAAGCATCCACTTCTGCGGGCAGTGTATCCAGATGGACAATCTTATGCATTGCTTCATCATTCCAATATTTTGGAAGATACTCCACAAAATCATATCCGACGGTAATGATGAGATCAGCTGTATCGAAACCACAAAGGACATAATCCTGTTCCTGCATACCGACCGTATATAGTGTAAGCGGATGGTCGGAAGGCAAAACACCCTTAGCCATGAATGTATTGGCAACCGGAATATTAGCTTCCTCTGCAAACTTCCGTAAATCTGCGGATGCTCGGTCACGGATGACCCCATTACCGACCAGTATAATTGGCCGTTCCGCCTTGTTGATCAACTCAGCTGCCCGGTTTACTTCCGCTTCATCGGGCTGTGAAACAGGGATCCAAGCTACGGGAAGCGGCTCACCGCCAGTGTCAGTCATTGCAATGTCTTCCGGAAGTTCGATATGAACGGAACCCGGTTTATCAAGCAGCGATGTTTTAAACGCTTTCCGAATAATTTCCGGGATCGTATGCGCCACTTTGATCTGCTGACTCCACTTGGTTATTTCCTCAAACATCCCAACAATATTTACGTGCTGATGTGACTCCTTATGAACCCTTTCCAAGCCCGCCTGTCCTGTAATAGCAACTACAGGAGCATAATCAAGATATGCATCACCAATCCCGGTCATCAGGTTGGTCGCACCGGGTCCCAATGTGGCCAGGCACACACCGGTTTTTCCTGTCAGTCTTCCGTAAACATCTGCCATAAATGCCGCAGCCTGCTCATGAAAAACTACAACAAACTCAATATCCGAATCAGCCAGCGATTCCATTAAATCTGTATTTTCCTCCCCCGGTATGCCAAAAATATAATCAACACCTTCATTTTCCAGACACTGAACAAATAAATCTGATGCTTTCACCAAAATACCACCTTTATGTTACGGTTTTTGCATAGTATTCCATGTATGCTGGGGATTATGTAAAACGCTAGCCACAACTTTTTGCATGTACGAAATATATGGTACGCTTAAACTAAACTTACATTTGGCAGGTGAGGGCAAATGATTGTAAGGGAACACGAAAACGAATTTGTCATGATCGAACAGGATGACCACGCCCATATCTCCGGTCACTTGCTGCACAACTGGGACAGGAATTTATTTCATGGTGTGCCATTAAGGAAATCAGTTGAATATGCAGTTCAAAATCATGACTTGGGGTGGAAAATGATTGATAAACAGCCATTTTGGAATGATGAAAAAGAGGCACCCTATACATTTGTTGATTTCCCCGTGCTGCCTAAAACCGTATTCTACAAACACGGGATTGAAGAGGTAGCAAAGAATGATCCTTACGCAGGCCTGTTATGCAGCCGGCATTACACAAACTTTTTGCTGGATGATCAGTCAAAAGAAGCCGAGGAATTTGTCCGGAGCGAACATAAACGCCAGAAACAAATCAGTGAATCGCTCCATGTCGATAACAAGTTATACGACTTTCATTACGGACTTCTTCAGTTTTGTGACAGTCTTTCCCTCTATATATGCCTGAACAATCCAGGGGCGAGCAAATCGAACGAACACCCTTTTTTTAAATATGGAATCCCTGCACCTGATCAGGTATTTAAACAGGATAAAATTTTGTCACGCTGGAGGGACAAAACTACAATTGAAGTAGATGCTTTTCCATTTTCGGCACCCGTGAACGTCACCATCAATTATAAAAAAGTTTCAAGAAAAACTATTTCAGAAAATGGATTAATTAAGAGCTATACGGAATCTCCCCCGGACAAGTATGACGTTCTGCTTAAAGCAATGGAAGTATAGAAATTTTAATTGGACCAAAAATAGTCTGAGCAAAGGGATTGAAATCTTGTCGTCAATAAAATCAGTTGACATATCACACGTATAATGGTTAAATAAAAGTAGATTTTCAAAGGGGAGTAGCTTTAACAGTGGAGTCGTCACTACAGAGTTTATACAAACTCTCGGCTTTACTGGCAACAACTTACGGCGTTGTTAGCAAGACCTTTGCCAATGGTGGTAAAGGTCTGATTTATTATTAGAGACTTTTACCGCAATAGTTGGGTAAAGTCTCTATTTTTTGTGAAGCGAAGGGAGAACATTTATGGAATCACTACTTTTGGAATATGGGTGGACATTATTAATTCTAATTGGGTTGGAAGGTATATTGTCTGCTGACAACGCACTCGTTCTGGCGGTAATCGCAAAACACCTGCCTGAAGGTCAAAAGAAACGTGCAATCGACTATGGTATATACATGGCATTCTTTTTCCGGTTTGCTGCCATTTTTCTGATATCATTTATTGCGGATGTCTGGCAGGTCCAGGCAATTGGAGCCGCATATCTAATGTATCTGGGTGGAAAGCATGTCTATCAGGAGTACTTCAGCTCAAAAGAAGATGACGAAGAAGCCGACGCAAATAAAACAGGCATGGGTTTCTGGCCGACAGTAGCCAAAATTGGAGTTGCCGACGTTGCATTTGCCATCGACTCCATTCTTGCCGCAGTTGCGCTTGCAGTGACATTACCTGGCACACCATTACCACAATTCGGCGGTATGGACGGCGGGCGGTTCACCGTCATCGTGCTGGCAAGTATAGCAGGCCTAATCCTGATCAAATTTGCAGCCAATTGGTTTGTGAAACTATTGGAAACACGACCAGGCTTGGAAATGACAGCTTATCTGATTGTCGGATGGGTTGGGGTTAAACTTGCTGTCATCACCCTTTCACACGAACAAGTCAGTATACTGCCTGAGGGATTTGCTCATAGCACAGTTTGGACCATCATTTTCTGGACTATCCTATTAGGCATTGCCGTTATCGGCTGGTTTGTATCTGGCAAAACCGGTGTTCAGAAAAAAGCCAATGACGGAGCATCATCTTAATGGAGAGGGCAGCCTGGTTCGGCTGCCCTCTTCATATAGTAAATAAACCGACCCAATCAATCCTGATGCTGTACAAATTATAATCTAGACCATTTTTTGTCGATATTTCCCGGGAAATATCGAACATTCACTGCTTTCCACCTGCACCGAAAATCACGGTTCACTCTTGTATATCCCGTTTATTATATCCGAATAAGCCCATAACAATCAGGGCAACTGCGACAAACAAAAGCATGACAATACCGGAAACATTCAAATCCTCCACAGGAATTTGCGGTACATGACCAAATGGAGACAATTCACCAAGCCATTCCGGAAATTGCAGTAACCCTCCCAAATAAACAATCACAAATGAATAGACCAGATACAGCCACACTAACCCCGACCAATTTGGCTTTACACCTGCCAATAATACACCGGCACCTACCATAACCCACATTGCGGGAAAGTAAACTGCAGCTGATTGATACATCACGCCGAATTCAAGTCCTTCTTCCATTACAAAGGAAGAAGCAGCCCATAATCCGATAACAGCAAGTGACTGCATCACAAAACTGACTACAATCCCTATCCATAAATAACGGCTTAATAATTTTGTCCGTGAAATGGCACGGCCAAGAAAATGCTCAATACGACTATTCTTTTCCTCCCCTTTCACCTTTAACACAGCCATCAGTGCCGGCACGGTTCCAATCATCGCCATAACCGACATAAGCATTGCCGCAAATTGCTCGGTCAATGTATATCCGGACTCTGGTTGGATTAACTTTTTTGCCATTTCCATGTCAGAAAAAAATGTCTCAAGGTCACCAAACACTGACCCATATGACACACCGATAAGGAGCATGCCAATTGCCCATGCAATAATCGAAGTACGCTGAATCCTCAGTGCCAGCCCAAATGGACTTTGCAGAAAAGCCGATGCATGTTTTCTGCCTGGTTTTGATGGAAGGAACCCTGCTCCTGCATCACGAATTGCATTCAAGTAAAGCGCCAGCAACATAATGATAACGGACGAGATAATAATCAGCCCAACTGGCCACCAATAATTATTGACATATGTTTGCGTCTCCAAGACCCATCCCAGTGGCGAAAACCAGGTTAACATGCCACTTCCGGCATCACCAATCGCCCGGATGATATAGGCAATTCCCAGAACAGCAAGGGAAAAGCCAATAGCACCACGCGCATTTTCACACAGCTGGGCAAACAAGGCAGTAACAGCTGCAAAAAATAATCCCGCTGCACCAAGCGCGGCTCCATACAACAGAGATCCTTCCAGATTCATACTATCAATCTTCATGGCGTACAATCCAAACCCGATGACAAGTGCAAACAGAGCGTTCACAGCAGTTATCACGAGAAACGTTGCGTTAATATTGGACAAACGTCCGGCTGGCAACGACCGAATCATCTCAAGTCGTCCTTCTTCCTCATCTGCCCGTGTATGCCGGGCAACAAATAAAATACTCATAATTGCAAAGGCAAGTGCGGTAAAAAGCAACATCTGATTTGCCATCATCGATCCGAATGAGTAACTTCCATCTGAGTACACCTGCCCCACCATTGTTTCCATGGCAGGGTTTTTCATCGTTCCCAGCATTGCCAGCCGGTCCTTTGTATCCGGATACATTTCCTTGAGTGAACCGGCTAGCGCAAAGGTTAATACAGACAATGCCATCATCCAAATCAGTAAACGCATGCGCTCCCGTCGAACAATCAGGTGGGAAAATTCCCTTGTGTGATTGGTCAGTTCTTTAGCCATTAGGAAGCACCACCCTTATCCTGTTGAGCAGAAAATTCCTTCCCTTCATAATGGCGCATAAACAGGTCTTCAAGCGTCGGTGGAGCGCTCTCCATTTTCACAACGCCATATTGACTGACATGCTTCATGACCGCATCAAGTTTTTCCGTATCAACTTGGAAAGAGAGCTCCTGATTATTTTCCCTGAGATCATGAACCCCTTCCATTGTATCCAATGAAGGAACCGGTTCCTTTGTTTGCACCAACAGATTTGTCCTGGTTAAATGACGCAGATCGTTCAATGAACCACTTTCAATAATTTTCCCCTGCCGAATGATGCCAACTGTATCACACAATTTCTCCACTTCCGATAAAATGTGACTTGAAAGCAAAATACTTTTTCCTTCACGTTTCGCTTCTATCACGCATTCCTGGAAAACATGCTCCATTAACGGGTCCAGTCCAGATGTTGGCTCATCCAGAATATACAAATCAGCCTCTGATGAAAAAGCAGCAACTAGTGCAACCTTTTGTCTGTTCCCCTTTGAGTATGCCCGGCATTTCTTGGATGGATCCAAATCAAATTTTTTAATCAGTTCCTCGCGTCTGCTTTTATTATGGCTGCCACGGAGCTTTACAAACAGATCAATGACTTCCCCGCCGGTCAGGTTCGGCCACAGATTCACATCACCCGGCACATAAGCAATCCGCTTATGAATGTCGACAGCATCTTTCCAGACATCTTTGCCAAAAATCTCTGCTTGCCCGGAAGTTGCCTTTAATATTCCGAGCAGGATACGAATTGTTGTAGACTTCCCGGCACCATTCGGACCGATAAATCCATATACCTCACCTGGACTCACGTTAATGTCAATTCCATCCAGTGCGGTGAACTTTCCGAACTTTTTTGTTAACTGCTGTGTCCGCAATACAGTCAATCGAACCCCTCCCCTTATTTGTAGAAGCTTTTCTTTAATACATCAAGATATCCGTAAAACTCTTCCCAGTATGGCTCAAAGTCAACATCCGTCATTTTTTCACCCTGTAAACGGGCAATAATTTCGTTCTGATATCCATCCAGCGCCCACTGGATCAACTTAAACGCTTTTTCGACATCTACATCCTCCCTGAACAGTGACGTATCAATGTTTGCATACATAATGTCATAGCCTCGTTGTGTTAAATTGGCATATCGTTTTTGCAGTTTCTCAGGTAAATCTATGTCAGACCCAAGAAAAAATGTCCCCAGAAAGTTAAACACACCCGGATTTTCAACAAAGCATTTCATTTTCAAGTGTGTCGCCTGTCTGAGTCGTTTAATAAAATCTGTTTCCGCCATATTTATGAAACTCATATACTCATTTTCAATTACATCCAGCGAATACTCCACCAAGTAATGATAAAGTTCCTTCTTACTGCCCAAATAATAGAAAAGCATACCTTTACCGATTCCGGCATTCTTTATGATTTGATTGGTTGACGCCCGTTCATACCCGTTTGCTGCAAACTCCACCAATGCAGCATTTATAATCCGCTGCTGTTTTGCTTGATCAATACTTTTAAACTTCGTAGGAATAAGCCTTCACCCCCTTAAATATTATTCGACAAAATTTAGGTGATGCCCAGTGCTTGCTCAATAGACCATATTGGTCGACTAAAATATAACACTTTAGACCACACTGGTCAATAAGATTTTAATAAAAAGACTTCGAAAAGATGAAGTCTTCATTTATTTCTTTGATTTTTTAAATACGATTTTACAGGCGGATTTCCGCAGTCTATTGATACGTGCTTCAGCCATGTACCGGTAAACATGCTGATTAAAGTACATCATCCAGCTTCCTCCTTTATGGATTTGATATGGTACTTTAATGTTACTGCGGATAAAGCTTTCAGTCGTCGGCTAAGTGACTGAAATATCGCATAAAAAATACCCTGCTGTTGACGCAGGGAATGTGCGACTCCAGATGGAGGACTTCTCGGCAAATCAGCTCAATCGCTGCTCACATGCCGCATTCAAAGGGCATATTTCACAGGATGGACGCTTTTTGCAAATTTGTTTCGCATGTTCAACCAGCAATGCATGATATTCCTGGAATACGTTCAATTCATTAGGCATGTGTTCCTCAACAAGGTTCCGAAAACTCTCATACGATTCAGGCATATCATACCCCAACCGGTAGAAAATCCTTCTGGCATATGCATCTGTTACAAATATTGGCTTATCAAATACATACAGCAGCATGACATCGGCTGTTTCGCGGCCAATTCCCTTGATATTCAACAGTTCCTGCCGCAACCGGCTGCCCTCCAATTTAGCCGCTCGTTCCGTATCATAATCATACTTTCTAAACCATTCCAGAAACGCTTTGATCCGGCCCGCTTTTATATTGAAAAACCCACTCGGTTTAATTAATTCAGCAAGGTCCTTCTCAGGCAGATTATCCATTATTTCCGGCTCCAAACAGTCCTTTAATCTGGAAATGGCCTTTTCAGCATTACGCCAATTGGTATTTTGTACCAAAATGGCACCGATCAGCATTTCAAATGCCGTATCAGCCGGCCACCAACCCTGTGGTCCAAAATAATCATATAATTTGTTATAAATGAAATCATAATTCTGCATACAAGCCTCCAAGACGTTACTTGAATTTTATACCTGCTTTAATACCGTATTGTATCATGAAAACCGTTTTCATCTTCCACTCTGCTCGAAAACCCGTTATGCTTTTTTTCCACTACCATCTGTTATATTCTAGTATTAGAAAATAAAAAATATAAAAATCGCAGTTTGGAGGTATGGCTATGTCCATGAAGAAAACATTAACACTCGCCGGTTCTGATTCAAGCGGCGGTGCAGGAATACAGGCAGATTTAAAAACATTCCAGGAGCATGGTGTTTATGGCATGACCGCATTGACATCGATTGTCACAATGGATCCAAAAGACAACTGGAGCCATGGAGTATATCCTATAGACGTTAACATCGTTGGAAAACAATTGGACACTATCCTGTCAGTTGGCGTCGATGCCATGAAAACAGGCATGCTTGGATCCGTGGATATTATTGAACTTGGTGCCCAAAAAATGGATGAGTATAAACTCGATAAATTTGTTCTCGACCCGGTAATGGTGTGTAAAGGGGAAGATGAAGTATTACAGCCGGAAAACACGGATGCAATGCGGGAAGTGCTTCTCCCCCGCGCAACGCTTACAACGCCCAACTTGTTTGAAGCCGGTCAACTCGCACAAAACGGTCCAATCAAAACAATGGATGGCATGAAAGATGCAGCCGTGAAAATTCATAAACTCGGTGCTAAGAACGTTGTCATTAAAGGCGGTAAAGTATTTGATCATGAAAAAGCAATTGACCTTTTCTTTGATGGACAAGACTTTACAGTATTGGAAACGGATAAAATAAACACTTCCTATAATCATGGTGCCGGGTGCACATTTGCTGCTGCAACAACAGCAAACCTTGCAAACGGCCTATCCGTGAAAGAGTCTGTCGAAAAAGCGAAGGAATTTGTCACCGCGGCAATTGCGCACGGATGGAAAATGAATGAATATGTCGGACCAGTCATGCATGGCGCATATAATCAGTTTGGAAAATAACTTTCAACGTCCCTGGAGAAATAAAGCTCCAGGGATTTTTTAACCGAACAATTTCCACGGAGATTCCGCGGGCGGTTTGGAAGTGAATTCCATCATTTCTTTTTTTGTTGGGTGTTCCAGTGTCAATTTATTCGACCATAGCGCTATTTGCTGTCCAGGTTTATTGACATGCTGACCGTATTTCTGATCACCATAAAGCGGATATCCTGATTCAGCGAGCTGCACTCGAATCTGATGGGAACGGCCGGTTATCAGGTTAATCGACAGCTTGCTCAACGAATCTTTTTCCCCAATTACTTCATACTCCAACAGTGCGCGCTTAGCCTGTTTATGATTGGAAGAAACAGCAAATACTTTATTTTCCTGTCGATCCTTATAAAGAAAATGCTCCAGCCGGGCATGCTTTTCATTAGGAGTACCACGTACCACAGCAACATACGTTTTACCAAATCTATTGCGCCGTATGGAATCTGACAGGCGGGAAGCAGCTTTTGATGTCTTTGCAAATACCATAACACCGCCAACAGGACGGTCGAGACGATGAACCAGGCCAAGATAGACATTTCCCGGCTTTTGGTAACGTACCTTCAGATCTTGTTTCAATAAATTATGCAGGTCGCTGTCACCGCTTTGATCGCCCTGCACCGGTATGTTGACTGGCTTTTCCACGACCAGCAGATGGTTGTCTTCGTATACTATCGGTATATTCATGCAACAATCGAACTCCTTTATTTGATAACTTTTCCTATCATAACATACTAATATCCTTCTGGTTCATTGTGGCCCTGTCATTCGGCCTATTTATTTTTTCCTAGTTTTCCTTTATTCTAAATGTGACAAATCTATGAAGGGGGTTACAAAATGTATCGAAAAATAATGTGGCGCGTTATCTTCCCGTTAATGGCAATTATGCTTGTTTTTACTCCATCGGGTGGAAATACTGCAAACGCGGCGGAGGATAACAGCATTGTCAATCTGCGGCTGATGGAGACAACGGATATCCACGTACATCTGGCAAATTATAACTATTATCAGGATGAGCCAACGAATCAATTCGGTCTGGCCCTGACAGCAACACGCATCAAACAAGCTCGAAGCGAGGTTAATAACAGCATGCTGTTTGATAACGGGGATCTGATTCAGGGGAATCCGCTCGGTGACTATGTAGCGCGAAACGGCCTGGAAGAAGGAGAAGTACATCCCGTTTACAAGGCTATGAATCTATTAAATTATGACATGGCAAACATCGGAAATCATGAATTCAACTATGGCATTGATTTTTTAAAAGAGTCGATTGATGATGCAAATTTCCCATACGTAAATGCCAACGTCTATTATGATGATGGTGACAATGATCCAACAAACGATGAGCCCTTTTTTGACCCTTACCGGATTTTACAAAAACAGGTAACGGATACAAACGGCAATACGCAAACCGTTGATGTTGGGGTGATTGGTTTCGTGCCGCCGCAGATTATGCAGTGGGACCGTGCCAATTTGGAAGGAAAGGTTATCACAAAAGGAATTTATGAAACCGCACAAAAGTATGTTCCGATTATGAAAGAAGCCGGGGCAGATATTATCGTAGCCATTCCGCATTCCGGACTGGGGACAGTCGAATTGCAGGAACGGGAGGAAAATGCAACCTATAACCTGACAGAGGTTGAAGGCATCGATGCCATTATGTTCGGACATGCCCATGAAGTATTTCCGAGTGAAACATTCACCGGAATCCCGGGCGTAAATCTGGACAAGGGTACCATCAATGGTGTTCCTTCCGTTGAAGCTGGTTACTGGGGAAACCATCTTGGCATCATTGACCTGAAACTTGAGAAAGATGGGGAAGATTGGAAAGTAATTGACTCAGGTTCTGAAGTACGGTCCATTTATAACGAGGAGACCGGTGAAGCACTTGTGGAACCAGATCAGGAAATTCTTGATTCGATTAACGAGGAACACCAGGCAACGCTCGAATACATCCGTTCCCAAGTGGGTGAAACTACCGCACCTATTTACAGCTATTTCGCACTTGTCAAAGATGATCCATCTGTGCAAATTGTTTCCAATGCACAAAAGTGGTACACCAAACAGGCTGTGGCGGGAACGGAATATGAAAATCTGCCAATCTTATCTGCTGCTGCACCATTTAAGGCAGGCGGACGGAGCGGTTCCGGTTATTATACGTACATTCCGGAAGGTCCGATTGCTATTAAAAACGTAGCAGACCTTTATGTATACCCGAATACATTAAAAGTTGTAAAATTGACTGGTAAAGAGATTCGTCAGTGGCTGGAAATGTCTGCTGGACAATTTAACCAGATTAATCCAAACGCTTCCGAACCACAGGATTTAGTAGACAATGGCTTTTCAACCTATAACTTTGACGTAATTGACGGAATTACTTATGACATTGATGTAACGGAACCATCCCGGTATAACAATGACGGGGAACTGATCAATCCTGATGCACAGCGCATTGTAAACCTGCAGTATAATGGTGAACCGGTGGAGGACAGTCAAGCGTTTCTTGTAGCAACAAACAACTACCGGGCAAGCGGCGGGGGAAACTTCCCGAATCTGGATGGCAGTCAAATTGTTCTGTCACCACAAATTCAGAACAGACAGGTTATCATTCAGTACATTCAGGAAAATGGTACAATTGACCCATCAGCGGATGGCAACTGGTCCTTTGCAGCGATAGAAGGCAATCCTGAATTGACATTCCAGTCATCACCGGATGCACAGGAATTTATTGAGCCAAGCGGAAACATTGCCTATATTGGTGAAGGTACAAATGGCTTTTCCAAGTATGCCATCGACCTTTCTGCTGAAGAGCCTGTAACCCTCTCATCGCTTCAGAAGGATGTAACAGCCTTCATTGCAGATGGTTCCGTTGAACACCCATTGGCAGTTCAGCTGGAAAACAAGCTGAAACAGGCAGAACATCACATGGATAAAGGGCACCAAAAGCAAGTTGTGAAAAAGGTGGAAGGATTTTTAAAACATTTAAATAATAAAGCGATGGAAAAGTTCATTACAGCAGAAGCGAAAGAAGCACTCAATAACCATGCAAATGAGCTTCTGGACAGCTGGAATTAATCGATTTAATGACTAACCCCCTTGCGGCATTCGAGGGGGTTTTATATTTTCACCAATTCAGCTATTAAGACGGCATGATCCGAGTAGTTTTGCCTGCGTTCATGATGAGAAATATCACATATACTGGGGGTTCTTTTAAGAGGTGGTGAAAGAAAAATATAATCAAGCCGGTACCCGTTATGCTTATGACTGAACCAGGTGTAATCTGTACTGTTACGATTGCACAGCCTCCATGCATCAGCCCATCCATTATCAAGCAATGCTGTAATATAACTGCTGTATTTCAGTGGAGCAGCAGATCTTTCATTTAGTAAGGCCGTATTAAAATCACCAATTATCACACACCTGTCGCTTGTTCTCCTGTCAGCATACTTCATGATCTGCTCCCAATGAAACGTCTTGTCATATGTTTCATTAACATTTGGCACGTGTACCCCAAGCAGGTACAAATGCAGCGAAGGAATATAGACTTCATTCCAGCGGTGTGCACCATATTTCCCGGAGAAAGGAGGTTTCTGCTCCATCAGCTGAAAAGATGAAATGATGGCCACACCATGTTCCTTATGCGGCGGATTGGAAGTTTGGATATAATCCCAGCCGGCATCCCGCAGTTCAGATAAAATGAATGTGCCAGTCTGATTGTTTTTAAATTCAGTCAGGACCATTACATTTGCCTGATGACGAGTCAATGATGCAACAATCTGTTTGGAAGCTTTTTTTCCTCCCTGACGAAGATTCCATGTTAAGATGGACAGCTTTTTCATTTCACAATCCTCCTTGTAAGCGACTTAGCATTTTGGTGTTATTCTCTCCCGAGTTTGTGCCGCTCCCTCCCGAAAATACATTATACACAATTAAAACTATGACCGCTTCAATGCATCTTTTATAGCATCTACCGTAATTTTCGAGTGTGAAGTGTTCCACAACACCTCTTTATCTTTAATCAAAAAAATTTGCGGTGATTCATGTTTAACGCTCGTTTTATCAGCAATCTCATTGGAAACATCTCTGCTTTCGATCACTTTAACCATATATCCAGCAAGATTATCTTCTGCCGAATCCAAAAAAGCATGATATTCCTTAAATGCACCGGCACTGATTGGGCATGTTGTACTATGCTTGAAGAGCAGGACTGGGTTTTCAGTTGACTCTTCCCACACTTGCTCCAGTTCATCTGTTGCCTGAAGTTCTTTCAGTTCAACCATTCCAAAAACCTCCTTAAATGACTGTACTTTCATTTTAGTAGAATCAGCCATAATTAACCAATAATAAAGCGGACATCTGTATGTACAGACATCCGCCTATTGAAACCATTTATGCATTTACCGTAACTTTTTCTCTAACTGTCTTCAGTGCGCCGCTCCATGCAATAACCTGATCAAGCATTCCATTTGCATTCGCAGCATGATAGTCAGCAGGTTTGAACACGCTGAAATTTTCAAAGTCTGTCATAAGGGAGAAGGTTACTGCAGTTTGGACGTCTGCAACCTGCAGTTCGCCAAAAATAAGACGTAGATTTTCATGTGCGCGTGTGCCTCCCAGGCTTCCATAACCAACCATTCCGGCAGCTTTATTGGCTACTTCAGGTTTCAGATAGTCAAGTGCATTTTTTATTGCGCCGCCTACAGAATGGTTATATTCAGGAACAACGAAAATGTAACCATCAAATGAAGCCATTTTTTCAGACCATGCCTGAATGGCCGTTTCCGATTCCTTTTGCTGTGCTTCCGGCACCGCTGCACCAAGCAATGGCAGGTTATAGTCAGCAAGATCCACTAGTTCGTAGTTTACATCCTGATCCTTGCGATTAGCAGCAAAATCATACACCCAGTTCGCCACTGCCTCCGCGTTACGTCCCTGGCGGACACTTCCAAGAATAACTCCTATGTTTAACATGATAATTCCTCCCACAATTTATGTTGATTTATTTTTAGTCTGAATTCAACATAAATAAGCATAGCATGGTTCTTTGGTTATTTCAAGTAAGTTTATATATATTTTATAACAAAGTTACTAAAAGTAATTAATTATATTCCTTTTTAAATCCTATTGTACTTCTGACTGTATCAATTGGGCGTACCATCTGCTCAATTTGTTCACGCTTTGGTTCCAGCATCGGCGGCAGCGATAGCTTTTCGCCAAGCGTTTCATATGGCTCATCACCCATGAAACCGGGTCCGTCTGTTGCAAATTCAAACAATATTTGCGGTGCAACATTTACATACAGCGACCCAAAGAAATGACGGTTTACATAGCCGGATGTCCGGAAACCAAATCCATTCATTCGCTCAATCCATTCATCCAGAACAGCGCGGTCCTCCACGCGAAATGCCGAGTGATGAACAGTTCCATAGCCTTGCCGTGCCATCGGAAGCACCGGATTATATTCAACGATAACCTGTGCACCGTTTCCGCCTTCTCCTACCTCAAACAAATGAAAAGACCCTTCCTGATCAATTTCCTTAAATAAAAGCACTTTTTCCATCATTTCCTTAAAGTAATCGAACTCAGCAATCCGGACAAAGATTGGACCCAGTCCAGTAATGGCATATTCCAGTGGTATCGGGCCGTTTTGCCATGGTGTACCGGCAGCAACTCCTTCATTCTTTTCATCAGAAATAAGCTGGTAATTCTGATCATCAAAGTCAACAAAGGAAAGTGTTTTTGTACCAAATTGTTCTTTAATCCCTTTATGCTTCACTTCCAACCGGTCAAACCGCTTTTCCCAATATTCCAGTGCTTCATCACTCGGTACGCGAAATGACGTTTTAAATATCTCATTGGTTCCATGACTGCCTTTCGGAATACCCGGAAAATCAAAAAACGTCATATCCGTTCCTGCATTGCCCTCATCATCTGCAAAAAACAGGTGATACGTTTTAATATCATCCTGATTTACTGTTTTCTTAACCAGACGCATTCCCAGTACATATGTGAAAAACTCATAATTTTTCTCTGCACTGCTCGTAATGGCTGTTACGTGGTGCATTCCTTTTATTCCGTTCATCGTATTTTTCCCTCCATCTATTTTACTTGTCAGCAATATTATTTTGAATTCAAAATAAATATACTGCGAAAAATTATT
>NZ_BAAADS010000015.1:9745-18143 GCF_039522605.1 Virgibacillus siamensis | reverse complement strand
GCGTGTCCCATTTATTTGCTGTCCGGGTCTTCCACATCCAGTACTGTTGGACGCCTGTTTTTTAAAGGCATTGGGGCACGGAGAACAACATCTCTCATGCCTCGGAATGAAAACGGAATAAACGGCCATAGGAACGGAACATTAAATGAATTCAAACGTGAAAGCGCAAGTACCCACAGCACGATTGCAATCAGGAATCCGTACAAACCAAATATGGCCGTAATCACTAATAGCAACAGCCTGAACAATCGGTTTGCCAATTCAAATTCATACGATGGTGTCGCAAATGTTCCAATCGCAACAAACGAAATATACAATATAACCTCATTTGTAAATAAACCGACTGAAACTGCAATTTGTCCAATTATCACCGCTGCTACCAGGCCTAACGCCGTCGCCATCGCAGTCGGCGTATGAATCGTGGCCATTCGCAGCATGTCCATCCCAAGTTCCACAAGGAGAAGTTGCAAGATTAACGGAACCGCAATCGATTCTTTCGGTCCGATAAACGACAGTGCCGCTGGAAGAAACTCCTGGTTTTGCGCAAAGAAAAACCAAAGCGGTGTTAAAAAGATCGACATCATAACCGCAAAAAAACGAACAAATCTGAAATAGGCACCTACGATTGGGCGCTGCCTGTACTCTTCAGCGTGTTGAAGATGATGCCAGAAGGTCGCCGGCGTAATCATCACACTTGGTGAACCGTCAACCATTACGAGTACATGACCTTCATATAGATGAACAGCAGCTGTATCAGGACGCTCTGTATAGCGAACCGTTGGATACGGGTTCCAGCTGCGGCCCACCAAAAATTCTTCCAGTGTTTTTTCGGCCATCGGCAGACCGTCCGTATCAATCTCTTTCAATGAATTCTTCAAATGCTTTACTGTATCCGGATCGGCAATATCCTTAATATACGATACAACAATATCCGTTTGTGATCGCCTTCCGATTGACATATACTCCATTCTAAGTGACGGATCCCGGACACGTCTTCTTGTCAGCGCGGTATTAAACACAATCGTTTCAACAAAACCGTCACGCGGACCTCTTGTCACCCTCTCCAAATCAGGTTCGGATGGGCTCCTGACCGGGTATGTACGTGCATCAATAATAATAATTTTATCAATACCATCCACAACAAATGCAGTTGCTCCGCTTAACACCCAGAACACAGATTTGTCTAAGTCGTCTTCCGTGGAAACTTCAATATAGGGAAGGTAAGTTTTAATTAATTTAACAAGCGGTTCCGGTTCCAATTGTTCCGGTTCAAGATCCGCAAGCAACGTCATCAGCCAATTCAGTATCTTATCTTTAGCAAAACCGTCGATTAAGAACATGGCCATATCCCGACCAGCATAGTGCAAATCGAGGTTAAGAACATCAAAACTTTCACCGACGCCTAATTGCTTTTTTAGATAGTCAATGTTATCGGAATACTCATCGAAAACTGGTTGTTTCGATTTTCTATACCCTTTATAGCCCATACTTCGCCCTCCTCCGTACCATTCTTTTCCATTACGGCAGAAGGTTATACCTAATAATTGATTATCTGCACTTTTTTACCATAATCAGCTGTAAATTATCATCTGATAGCACAGGGGCATCGTGTTTGATTACCTCCCATTCTTTCTTTGTATACAGTCTGATAGCAGGTGAATTATTGATTCCGGTTGTCAATACCGACGTTCGATGTGATGCTTGTCCGATCAACGCATCATGCAGCTCACTACCAACACCTCTTTTCCGTGCAGAAGGAGCAACAATCAACTCTACAAACTCAAAACAATCCGCTAGCCAGGATTCCACTTGTGCTGTGGTTAATTGTTCTTCCAGTTTTCCCCGGTAAAACTGCCCCGGCGTACTTTCATATCCGTAAGCAAAACCAATCAATTCTGTATCATCATTCAATGCTTTAATCCCGAAAAACCCCGGGTACGTACTGTGCTTCCGGATTGTTTGCACCATTTCTGCAAGATCAGCAGATGAATAATTCGATCCTTTGAAAACAGAACAATTCAGTTTGGCCATTTCGTGAAGCATTAGGTCATCTTCATCAAAAGCCCTTATTTCAATCACCATCTCACATCCTAATAGATTCTTTTCAGTAATCCCTTGTCTATACTGTAAACGCCGTTACCCTCAGCACTTATATACTTTCCATTTCGAAAATAAACACCCGTTTTTTCATCTATTCCAAAATTTAACCAATCTGGAAACGTGCCTGCTGCTTTCCTTAAATGTGTTTCATCATTCCACTGACTGAAATGGACTGCCAATAGTACATTCTGAACCAGGCCGAGTCCCTGTCGACATTGAAATATCCCTTCCGTATTATCGTTTGGGGAAATGACACACTGTTCCGGACTAATCAGCGCACCCGCGGAAAATCCCGCAACAGGGACGCCTTTTTCGTACCTCGCTTTCATCACACCGCCGAGTTCGGTATCGGCAATATAATCCGCGTATAAATTCGTATCGCCCCCGCCAATCAAAATCCCTGCACTTTGTTCAATAGATTCACAGATTTCCATGACAGGTGTAGAAAGCAGCGGCAAATAACGGAAATTGCATACCCCTGCATCCATTAATGGTTGTGTAAACACTGGCATGTACTCCCGCCAATCCATTCCTTCCCGCTCGATAAAAAGAACAGAAACAACCCCTTCCATTTCACTGACAATACCAGAAAACCTTTCCGCCATTCCAGACGTAAAAGGCGGCCCGCTTCCAAAAACAAATAAATGCCTAGTCACCTTAGTCACCTCTCCTTTATATATCCACTGAACTTTTACTGTCTTTTTAAGTTTATGTTACGATCATAAGGGAATTGTCATGCTAAATCCGATTCGCGAAAGGATGCTATTATCCGAAAGGGGGAAAAATGTTTGAATAAACATATTGTTTTTTTCGACGCCGAGTGCCCTTTATGTCGCACTGTGAAGGCAGTGCTAAAAAGACTGGACTGGTTTGACGTCATTTTTTGGCACCCTGTCCAGGAAGTAAATGAATCCGTAAAAAATAGAGTCAGCAGCTATAAAAATATGTATGACGAAATCTATATGTATACGAAAGACAAACAAGTGCTGACAGGATTTAATACAATACGGAAGATTCTATCCTTATTGCCAGCCACCATTCCGTTAGCATTATTATGCTATCTCCCGTTCGTCAAAAAGATTGGTGACCCTGTATACCATTTTGTTTCAATCCGACGCTATAAATGGTTTGGGAGAGTGCCGTATAACAAGCTTTAATTTGGCAATGGCAATGCAATAGCGTCTACACCTGGTTAGGCAGCTGCTGTATTTCTCAAATCAACATGCACTTTGAAATTCCAGATTAAATATAAAATGACTGTTACCAACCATATATGCAAATTTATTGTTGCAAGCGATGTGTCAATTGCTGCAATGGCAGAATAAAGTTCTTCACTTAAAAATAAATAGATAAATGTCGTCAAAATCAATAAGCTGCCCAAAACAATTTCAAGAATATATTCAACACGTTTCCCATTGTTTTACTTGCCATTTCACATCTCCCTTCATCATACTTCATATTAATATACTATTAATGTTTTTTTCTTTCAAACTATCAAATAATAACCTGATGACATGCGAGCAATTAATACAATCTGCTGAATCAATGATACAATTACAGGAAGGAAAAAATGCGTTCCCAATTATACGAGGGGGAAAAAATGATGCATAATGGTTTCTTTACAGGCACCGGGTACATAACCAAACTTCTTTTCCGGCAGCAGTGGTTTAAAATCCTGCTTTGGCTGGCTGGATTTACCGTAATCATTTTGGCCACCGTGATGTCCTATCCGGAAGTTTACCCCAATGAACAGGCCAGAAAATCATTTGCCATGACCATGAATAATCCGTTAATGGAAGCCATGGTGGGTCCCGGGTATGAAACAATAGAATATTTGTCAGCCATTACCACACTGTTTGCACAGGAAACGCTGCTTTTCACAGCAGTCATTATTGCGGTTATGAATATATTGCTGATTGGGAGAAGTACCCGGGCAGATGAGGAAGATGGGCTTTTAGAATACGTTCGATCACTGCCTGTGGGGCGCCTGACGTATTTAACCGCTGCAATGATTGTTGCCGTTACGGTGAACCTTTTACTGGCAGCCGTACTCGGGACAGGGCTTTATATAACAAATGTCGAAGGAACGGACCTGGAAAGTTCATTATTATATGGCGCTGTTCTTGGTGGGACTGGACTGGTTTTCGCAGCTGTTACAGCGTTCATGGCTCAACTCACTGAGACATCAAGAGGCACAATGATGTTTTCGTTCGCCATTTTAATTGCAGCATATCTTGTTCGTGCTGTTGGTGATGTCAGCAATCATACGCTATCATTGTTTTCCCCATTGAGCTGGACTGTAAGAACGAACGTATTTATCAGTAATGACTGGTGGCCGGTATGGGTTTCATTGCTTACCGCAATTGTCTTTTCCCTGGCAGCCTTTTATTTGAATGCAATCCGTGACCTTGGTGCAGGATTCATCCCGCAAAAACCAGGCCGGAAACATGCATCGGCTTTACTGAAAACAACTTTTGGCTTTGCATGGAACCAGCAGCGGGTTAACATTGTTTCCTGGATGGTTATTTTATTCATTTTCAGTATGTCATTCGGTTATATTTTAGATGATCTGGAGACATATTTTGCCGATGTCCCGTTCATGGAGCAGCTTCTCAACAACAACTCCAATATAACGCAGCAGTTTATTGCCATTCTAGTTGCCATCATGTCATTAATCAGTGCTGTTCCCCCGGTCATGACTCTCATGGCAATTAAAAAGGAAGAAACGAAAGAGCGGGTGGAAAACTTCTATAGCCGTGCCGTTTCGCGAAGACGGCTTTTGGGAAGTTACTTACTATTGGCTGTCTTCGTGAGCATCATGATGCAAGGATTGATCGGCATCGGTTTATGGTCTGCAAGTACGGCTGTAATGGATCAGCCGCTGGATTTCAGTAATACTATGAAGTCTTCCTTTGTTTACCTCGCAGCCATCTGGTGTCTGCTGGGAATGACGGTTTTTCTGATTGGCTTCATTCCAAAAATAAGTGGACTCGTTTGGCTTTATCTCGTGTATGGATTTATTATCATTTATCTTGGAGATATACTTGATCTTCCGGATTTGGTGAACCATCTGTCCGTATTTGAATTTGTTCCGGAACTTCCTGCAGGAGATATGGATATCATGCATATTTTTGTAATGATTGGAAGTGCCAGTATCATAACAATCGCGGGATTCCTGGGTTACACAAAACGGGATATTCACGGGTGACCCTTACCAATGAAAGGAGTACAATAAATGCTAATTGAAATGAATGATGTAAGTCTTATTCAGAACCAAAAACGAATTATTCAGCATCTAAACTGGAAAGTGGAAGATGGACAGCATTGGGCAATTCTTGGACTAAACGGTGCCGGCAAGACGACACTGCTGAATCTGGTATGCGGATATCTTTTTCCAACGAAAGGAACCATGAAAGTACTTGGAAAAGAATTTGGAAAATATCCGCTGCAGGACTTAAGAAAGGAAATCGGCTGGGTCAGTAATTCTTTATTGGAAAAAATGAAGTATCATGATGAATCTACCGGTCTCCAAATTGTATTGAGCGGCAAATTTGCCTCCATTGGATTATACGACACACCAACAGATGCGGATGTGGAAAAGGCATCAAAAATAATGGATCAAGTTGGGGTTCAAAAGTTGCGTAACCAACCCTGTCGAAATATGTCGCAAGGGGAAAAGCAGCGAATATTAATCGGAAGAGCATTCATGGCCTCACCCAAAATTCTAATCCTAGATGAGCCCTGCGCCGGTTTGGATTTTCTTTCAAAAGAACAGCTGCTGAAAACGATTGAGCAAATGGCAGCACACAACAGAACAACGCTCATTTATGTCACCCATCATATTGATGAAATACTGCCTGTTTTTTCACACACACTGCTGCTTAAAGAGGGGAACGTTTTCTCAGAGGGAATGACAGAGAACCAGCTTACGTCAGATAAAATGTCACAGTTTTCCGCTACTGCTGTTCATATCAGTAAAGAAAACAATCGATATGCGCTTAAGCTTCCTGATGACAACGTATAAATGCCGGGCTGGGTCGGCAATCGTCTTAAAAATGTATTCTCGTACCTAAGCCTGGTTTTTCTTCAGACAGCTGTTTTTAGTTACTCCAAGAATACGTTGGAAAACATAATTATATTCGGTATACTTTTTTTATTTCCGCAAAATCTTCTCCATCGCTTTCCCTTTTGCCAACTCATCGATCAGCTTGTCCAAATAACGAATTTCCTGCATAGTGGATTCTTCAATATCTTCCACCCGCACGCCGCAGACTACACCTTTGATCAAATTCCGTGAAGGGTTCAGTTGCGGTGCCTCCGCAAAGAAGGTCTCAAAGTCCGTCTGTTTTTCCAATTGCGCATCCAGCTCTTCCTGGCTGTATCCCGTCAACCAACGGATGATGTCATCAACTTCTGTTTTCGTTCGTCCTTTTTTCTCCGCTTTCGTAACATAGTGGGGATAAACACTTGCGACACTCATCGTGTAGATCTTATGTTTGGCCATGATACATCCACCCTTTCATGTTTTTTAATAAATTCACTTCTAATTATATCATTCGAGAGCTGTTTTTTCTTGGTTAGCTATCATTACGTTGCTTGTGCAACGACACCGTTTTATTATCTTTTATATCAGAAAATCTGCCTTATAGAAGCCATACATTATATTCCGACTATTACCGTAACAGATAAACTTTTAGTCCATAAAGCTATGATAAGTGTGGGTATTATGACAAAAATGATACTCCAGTTAATAGTTAGCAAAGATCCATCTTCAATAATAAAACTACTAATGATAAGGGCTGTAAAAATACAAATAGGAATAAATGAAAGCCATTTCGTTACAACATTAAGTTTCATATTTCGTACAACGGTAAATGGAATTATCCTCGGAATAAAAGTTACAATTGTACACCCTACTATAATCAGGAAAATGGGTAAGCTTATACTCATTTGTTTTTTAACACCCCAATCGTTGCTACAATAACTGTTTATACAATAATCGCAATATATTCGGGAAGTGGATTGCTAAATTAGAATCCTCCCTTCTTCACTTTTTAATTGATTCAATTTTAACATAATTTACTTCACTAAATAGCCCTTATATTCAGTTAGGGCACCAAATGTTCCGGAATGGCGCCCTATTACTGAAGACCGTTCTGCACACCTATGCTTTCTAGATAACGAAGAAACAATCCTATTTTGCATAGTTCTCCTTCACTAAATAGAAGCTTTGTATAAAGAAATTAAATCAATTAAGCTATAACCATTCACCACAACTAGAGCGTCTCATCCAATTTATGAATCTTTGAGTGGGAAATTAAATATACATTGCCAATAATGTCGATTTTGTCTCCCTTTGTACGTACAGCGCAATCTTTGTTCGACGCATAAATATTCATTTCTTCCGATAAGGGAGACAGTTCGCTTTGAACTAGCGCCATGTTATTTTCAAGATCAAAATGAGACAGGACAGAAAAATCGTCAATACCGATTCCCTCGTAAACAGAACTTATTTCATCTCCAAAGTTCTTCGAGCATAACCATTTAGCGGACATATTGATTGCGCCAGCACTTGCTCCCATCACAACGGCTCTGCTTTTTTTAATCGAATCCGACAATTCATATTCCATCAAAAAACCATTTAGTTTAAGAATACTTCCACCCAACAAGAAAACGACTGAAGCATTTTGAATTAACGTTTGGGCATCTTCCTTCTGTACGCGATAATTGATTAAATGATATTCATCAAACATAATGCCGGCATGATCAAGCAATGAGCGTTCAGTAGCACCATCATCTTCATAAAAAGATGGATTCGAGCTAATCATAACAAGCGATTTTTTATCAGTTATATCCTCCTGTAAAACCTGCCTAGTTTCTCTGGAAAAAAGTTGCTAAACCAACCTAAATAATAGTGGGTTTTCATAAGTACCCCCCCCGTAGCAAAATGTAAATAATATTAATATCCTATGTAAATCATTCTATTTTCAAGTCACCAACACAATATTCTCAATATTGCCTTAGAAAGGCAATAGTAGGCGCTTTCTTTTTTCCGCGATAGCGCCCTATTGTTTAACAATTTTTTCCGATACTAGAAAACAATTTGAAAGGCAACAAATATTATAATTAGACCAGCAATCTGATATAATGAAATAAAGGCGGTGATTCTTATGTTAGAACAGCAAAACAATGAATCCAAACGAAAATACGGCTGGGTAGACAAATGGGCCAAGATGACCGGTGAGCGAGCCAGAATTGATGCTAAAGTAAATAACACATATATTATATACGACAAAAA
>NZ_BAAADS010000015.1:0-9689 GCF_039522605.1 Virgibacillus siamensis | reverse complement strand
AGGTAATAACGGTAGTGGTAAGAGCACTTTTCGCAATTTGATTATCGACAAAATTGGTGTTGATATCAACATTGATGCCGATGCTATTGCACGACGATTGGATCCAGAAAATCCAACTGCAAAAAGAGTTACCGCGGGAAAGAAGTCATTAAATCAGTTAATCAATATATAAAGGAAGGTAAGGATTTTTCAATTGAAACAACCCTTGCTGGAAAGAATACACTTAAATAAATAGCGAAAGCCAAAGTATATGGTTATGAAGTGACTATGTTTTACATTGCACTCAATAATGTTAGTAAAAATATTGAAAGAGTTGCAATGAGAGTAAAAAACGGTGGTCATCCTATACCAAGTGAAGATATTCTCAGAAGAAACCAAACTTCATTTAAACACCTGTACGAATATGCCCCTATTATCGATAACCTAATTTTAATTGACAACAGTAAAGACGATGGAGAAATTATATTAGAAATAAATAATGGTAAAATAACTTTTGAAGTTAATCATCTACCTGATTGGGCATTGCCTTTATGGCAACAATTTTAAAATAAACCATCAACAGAACTATCATCGGACCAATTTGCAAACATGGAAAATTGGTCCGATTATAAAATTTGGGAGTTATCAAATTTTATTTATTCCGGATAAGCGCCCGATAACAGAATACTTGATTCCAAGATAATTTTAAAAGCCAATAATAGTGATCCTCGACTATTGCCCCCGCTAATGGAACAATGTTTGTTATTGATTTAAAAGTCTTGTGATAAAACCAAAATTATCATCATCTTTTACTAGAAAGTCAAAACCCAAATAAGCTGCACTACCAAGTGAAATTGCCCAAAATGCGATACTAGCTGTCATTAATGCTAAGGTTTTTGAACGTGTACCGCCAAATGAGACAGCTAGTAGTGCTGTTAAATGACTACCTACAAAAAACGGCCCAATGAATGCTAAGCCAGGCAAACCGTATTTATCCCAAATATTCTTCGCACGTTTATTTTTAGAATCACTTTTTTCTTTATTGCCTTTTTTCTTCTTACGCCAATTGCGAACTGAGTCTACAAACACAATAAGTAAAACTAACGTTAATAAATTCCCTAAAAAGGCAATAATAATAACTGGGATTGCTGGAATACCACCGATAATTGCAATCGGTACTATCATTGCTACCTCAAAAAAAGGGATTGCTGCTAATAAAAAAATAATAAAATACGTCCATAACATTCTCTAATACCCCATATATGCTTTACCTTCACTTTCAGCATATTTCCTTTCAAGTTCATCATTTTCTTTAAAAACAAAAGCTTTTCAACAAAATGGCCTTTTTCACAAAGAAAGAGCGCCAATTATTATGAGAATACAATTTGCCTCCTTTTATAAGAATTATGAAGGCTATTTCATTTTAACATAAAATGGAATAATTATTTCCTTCTTTTTTCAATTATTCTTGTTCAACAACCTGGTCCTAAAATGTAAAAAGGACGCGTTATTCGATAAACGCGCCCGATTGTTTAACAGTAAAAAATTGTAAAATGCCTTAGTTTACATCACAAAACCATATCTAAAATTTCATTTACCTTCTCAGGGTTTTCTTCAATTTCGTATTTTTCACATAAACTGTTATGGACTTTTATAAATTCGGGTACTATACTTTTTATTACGTTCAGGATTTCATTTGGTTCTCGACTACTATGCCAATCTGCGAGAAGTGATAATTGCCAATCTTGCAGTTTACTTCTTTGCCCTTCTATTTTTGCCCAATCTCCAAATGTATTGGGTTGGATTCCTGTTTCCATATACCAAGCAGTTACCATTGACATTCGTAAGTTATCTAAACATTGTAGGGCATAATACACTTCTTTCCTCATTGTTCTTCTGTATGCTTCATGAACATAAGCAAAAAATTTTGTTCTCCAAATCTCTATTTCTTCAACATTTGGCTTATAGGATAAACTCATCGACCTTTCTAGTACATCATTCACCAATCCATTAGTATCATGGACAATTTTAATATTTTGAAGCCAAACTGACGGCTTAATGTCTTTTATTTTAAAGTAAAAGGTGTCTACTTTAATAAAGGAATCAAAGTGAGCAATACTGTATGTTGCCCAAGGAAAGTCTTCAAAGAATAAAACCTTCCCCCATTTTTTAGCTCGTTGCTTTTTGTTCAATCTATATTCTTCAAACACTTCATCTTTGACAACTATACGAAGATCTATATCAGAATATAAATCTGTATTTTGATTTCCTATTGAACCGCCATAAAAAACAGCTATAATATTTTCATCACTTAGCAAATCCTGTTCGATTGTATTTAATAAAATTTGACGATGTTTTGGAATTTCTAAATCCCTATTTCTGTGTTTTGTTTCAAATCCCACTCACAACACACCAACTCCTTTAATTAGTTTCTTTCGACATTGAATTCGCTAAAAAGGATAAAATCCCTGCTTTCACCCGAAAAATTATCCAATTCTTGCAAGTAAGGACTCCTTTCTTTATTCCAGAAAGGCGCCCGTTTCTGGAAGATAGTTATTATGAAGGACTTTCTTCTTTTTTGCTGTAAATTTCATAAGCAAAATATCCAAATAACAAACCTACCCCAGGTCCCCAAGCAATTGTAGACAATAAGGAAATTGGTGCAAATATGCTAAGAAGTACAGCAACAGCACAACCAATCATCATTCCGAATGGTATTAAACTATCTAATAAATTTTGAGCACCTTTTGATTTTTTCTTACCAAAGGTACCTTTCTTATATTTACGTTTCATTTTTAAGACTACAAATACTGCAATCCCGCCGACTATTACAACAGGCAGAAAAACACGCGCAACTTCTAAAGCTAAGCCCATGTTAAACCCCTACTTTCTTTGGCTTTTAAGTTGATTCAATTTTAACATAATTTATTCCGTTAAATGGCAATATATATTGCTTAAGTACATTGCTTCACAAAAAGCTGTTTAATATAAACGGTTTATTAGTTTTTGGGTGTATTTGGTTTTTGGCGGAACCACCTTACAAAGACAAAAAGTTCCCCTATTGCCAAACCAATACCAATCAATATAATGACATTTAATAACTCCGATTCTCCAGTCATTATTTGAGAAATAAAAAATCCAATAATCAAACCGATTATAACACTTACATAATGCTTTGCCCTCAATTTTAGATACTGAATTTCTTACTCCCCCCAATTCAATTCTCGCGCCCTCTATTGCAGTACAATTTTATGCCGTATTCTCTTTATCATTTTTCAAATTAAATAATTCATAAAGTATAATAAAAGAAACAGCCGTAATCCCAAAAAAGAAATATAGTTTCTTAGGCAAGTCAAAGATAAAAGTAAGAGTAGCAAAGATTAGAAAAAATAAAATTGCAGTGATGTACTCTCTTTTCCTTCCACCTTTAGTCTTATTCTTATGAGGAAATACTTCATTTAAAAATATAACAATAGGAATAATTATCGCCAGATTAAAGAGGATGTCTTTTGGTAAATTAAAGGTGAATATTAATAGTATAAGAATCAGAACTATTATACCTGCTTTTAAATATTCTTTTGTTTTAGCAGACATATTATCACTCCCTCGTACTATAATTCTTTATTCCATTAAGTGGCCTTTTAGAATGATACCAATCATTTCAAATTCTAAGAATTAAATCAATCCTTTTTCTATAAAAAAGGGCACTCACCTTATTCGTGATAAGCGCCCGTTTAATGAACTATTTCTTCTTTATTTATCTTCCAAAATTGAACCAGCATTATAATAATCTGAATCACAAAAAAGATTGGGGCAAAAACTAAAGAAATCGAAACCGTACTTAGCATTCTAATTAAAACAATTAACGGTATCCGTAAACGAGTTCCTTGATTTAATTTTTCCGTAACAGTACTCATAATACGCATACCAAAAGGAAAACAAAACATCCAAAATCCGAAAAGAATGGATCCACCTAAGGCTCCTTCGTGGGGATTAGCATAATGGGTTATTAAAAAATATCCGACAAGTCCGAATACTGCCCCCACAAGTAACGGTAAGCGGAAGTTCTTCCAAAATTGTTGCAAAATCATCACTTCACTCCCAACCACTTTAAGATATCAGTGTTATTCAAGTTAAATTTATGACACGGACGCCAAGTCTTATTCCGGATTACGCCCAACTACGGAAGAATTTTTCTACATTATTACTCAATCAGTTCAACAGAAAGTGTATTAATTTGAGCAGGATTTGATTCCAAAATCTTACCATCAAATCCTACTTTTATTTTATCACCAACTTGGAAAGTTTTATCGTTGTTCACGGAAAGGTCAACGAACACGTCAACTTCTGGGTTACCTTCAAATATTTTAGCAGAAACAACTGCACTGTTTCCGTTAATTTTCTTAATTGTTCCTTTGAAATAAGAACTTACCGTTTCAATTTCATTTGCTTTATCATCGTCAAAACTACACGCAGGTAATAATCCAATTAATACGATTGCGAATAAAATAGTACATTTTCTTTTAAAGATGATCCCCCCTTTTTAGCATAATGGCCCTATTCAGAAGGACGCACTTATTCGATTAGCGCGCCCGATAATTGAAGACAGTAATATACAAATCCAAGTACATTTCACACAAAAGTGTCGTGTTATTCACCCATTACCATAGCGCAAGGAATAACTATGATGCTTACCTTTTATATTGTTGTTATTACACTTTCAATTCCACACCTTTTCCTTTCAAAAATCCATCAATTTGCTGCTTATGATGATTATCATGCCATATAAACGCCGCTATATAATTAAAAATGGAATGCGGGTAGCCTGAATACTGATCCACTTCTTCCCCATTCAGTGAAAATGTGGCAAAAAATTCTTTCTCATTCTTTTTCCTTAAATCAGATACAAGCTGCGTTCTTTCTTCCAGTTGTTTATGAAGTAAATGTTGCCGAGATACTCCAGACAATGCATAATTTGCTGCTTGTTTGTTAAGAGGGTCAAAATCAATACTTTTGATGGCAGCATTTATTTTCATTTGTGGCAATGTTTCTTTACGTATGTATTTATCCCAATATGATATATGACTGATAATCTCAGCTGCAGACCATTTCCCTTCAGCAATAGGCTCAAAGAAAAGGGCTTCCTCCATTGTTCTTAATGAATTTACATAGAGGTTGAAATTTTCAAAGTCATTAATTAGATCTTCTGTTGTGTACATTAATATTCCCCCATCCGTTTTTTATTGTTCTTCTGTTTACGCTTACATAACATCGTATTACTCATCATAACAGACCTAAAAACTCAAGGACGTTTCACTTCAAAAATAGATCATCTTCTCCGCAAAATGGCTCTTATATGAAGCATGGGCGCTACTCCTTATTCCAGAAAGGCGCCCGATCGTATTGAGGAAGAATGTTCATAGCCAACGGTTGAACAATAAGCCGTCCCTAAATCCACTCTTTTCCATGTTCACGAATAAATTTAATATCATTTTGATAATGTTCAAGATGCCCCTCATCTATCATCTTTTGGAAAGCAATATCACCTTCACTAGCTTTTCTTGTAATTGTTTTGCATAACCCTTCCAATCGCAGCAATACCATCTTCAAATAATCTTCTTTTATTTCTTCACCGTAAAATTCAAAAAACAATGCAACCCTTTGTTTTACACAGTCGGCATGCTGTTGTGATTTATAATAAACTTCTTCACCTGTTTCGGAGAGATAAAATCTACTTAAAGGAACACAAGTATAGAGAGTATAAGCTATGTCCCAAAGTCTTGGGCCAGGTCCGGCAACATCAAAATCAATAATTCCTATTGGTTTTTTATGATTAAAAATAATATTGTATCTAGCAAAATCATTATGGCATAATACCTCCGCTGTGTTTGGAGCATTATCTATTGGTTTCCAGTCATCTGAAAATGGGAAATCACTCACAGCATCATGATAAAGACGGAGTATCTTTGCTATATCCTTTAAAACATCATCAGACCACATGTATTCCTTTAAGGGATCGTTACCGGCTTCGCCTTCGATAAAGGATAATATCTCCCTTCCTTTTTCATCAATACCTAAAAACCTTGGTGCATAACTGAAACCTTTATCTTCCAAATGCTTTAATAGCTTATGGATTTTCGGGCTATCTGGATTTAACTCCCGTCGCACAGTATCTCCAGAACGATAAACGTTGGAGACATTACCTCCTGTTAACATTTCTTCGCCTTCATGGTTTTGCATCTATATATCCCCCCTAATATGGCTTTCAATTGTTCAACTAATGCTCCTTAATAATCCAAAAAGGGATGGAGTTCTTATTCCGGATTTGTCAGCAATAGGTAAGCCTTTGAAGTTATCTCCAGCTTTTCCCCTGCTCAACAAGGAGCGTGCAAGTTTCCCCGCACTCCGCGCTCCCTCTAACTGAATCTACTAGATGATAAGTTCCTCGTTACCTTCAAACAAAAAGGTCACTCAAACCTTGTGTTTGAAAGCTCGCACTGTGTAAAGTCACACATTCCTACCCGATCGGTGCGATGAACGCTTGGAAAACCATCGTTCCATTCGCTAGACTTGGGGCTGTTCCTCCACTTCCATTACAGAAGCTTCATCAGTCGTGCCCCTACCCTCACAAGGATAAATGCTTTTTGGCATAAGCCTTATAGCAACCGTTTCAGATGACAGTCCTTGTTCCAACGTTCCTTGCTTTCCAAGTGCCTTACAACGTAGCTATCTATTCTGGACGTAGGTGCTTCCTATAAGCCTGTGAGCTGGATACCGCCGTTGTCCGGTATAGCGTATTTCAGAGGGCGCATTTTTACTCTACACCACTCACGCCATCGTTGGATGACCCATAAGGTTTCCTTATGTTCAAACTTTAGACCCGTACATTCGGAAGTTCGTCAGTCCCCTTTCACGAGAACATTCTCACCTTATCCAGTTTTTCAGCCGTGCGGCATATCCGTTAGCATACCTTCTCCTATGGAGTGGCTTCAGCCTTCGTTCTGCCGAATCTACCTGTTCCTCAAACCCCATGACCTGTCAGTCATGACGCAGGCAGGAGTATTGACGGGATGGTTTCGGGAAACATGGTTCCGTCATTCCCATCCTCCGTTGTAAAGTTTGGATTAACTAAAGTAATCCTCTGCATTTCACGCTTCAAAGCGCTTATAGCATATCTTGTCGAACGGCGCCCTTTTATTGAATAATTTTTGCTGAAGAAAACTGGACTAATCATCTCTATTTTTAAAGAAGTTCGAAACAATAATCAAAATCACACCAGTTATAATCGCGGGTACAGAAAAAAATGAAAAAATATCTGGACCATCCGTAATCATTCCTAGCGAATCATTAAACGCTATTCCTAGGACAGAAAGTAAAAAGCCTAACCAAAAAACTACTTTACCTAATGGAGAATGCTTTCTCACTGATTTTATCCCCCTTATACTTAAAAGTTTCTATCAACTTTAACCAGTTTAGCTACATCCAAAGATGTATTGTTTCCCTAAACCTTTGATTCCTAAGCTGCAAAAAAACAATTTAATCAACTGCCCAAATTTCATACCAGTAACCGTCCATCAGTTTTTCTGTTTCAAAGGAATATTGATCCCATATGCTTGCTTTTTTATTTGTTTCTTCCGTTGTTAATAATGTGGATTCCCCTGGACCCAATGTATGTATATCTGTAGTGACGGTCTCCATTATTTCATCCTCTTCATTATAAGCCTTAATTTTTGCTTTAAGTTTATGTGTGTCATCTGTACTATTTTTTATATAGAATGTATTATAAAAGTCTTTATCATGACAGTTTTTGGCACTCATACAATCGTCCGTTTGAACTGCCCAAACCATAGAAAAGTCGTCTTCATTGTCTTGTAATTCTTTGATAGCCTCACCTTTATAAGTAGTATATGTGATTTTCTTTCCTATCGGCATAAGCCATACAAAAAATAATAGTCCTATAACTGTGCCGTATAGGATAATCATCCACATTTTTTTATTCCTAATATCTACAATTAAAGTTATCACTGTTAGAATCCCAAAGATAAGAAAAATAACAAGAAGCATATATTTTATATTATAAAAAGCTGGAAATATAGGTATTCCATGTTCATTATACATGTAAACATGAACTATTAATGCGAGTAAACTTAATATGACATATACAAGAATAGGTTTTTTCTTATCTATTTTGTCAATAATACCGTTGTTTTGTTTTATTCCCTGGTTTACAAACATACCGATAGGAATAGATCCAATAATCAATACGATTAATACATACCAACTCATACTTTTTTACACTCCCCAAAACATCTGTTGACTAATTGTTATGATTCCTCAATTTTTATTTTCCTATAGTTTAATTTCCTTCAGATAAACCCAACAACATGAACTGCAACTATAAACCACGCCAACCATGGTACAAACTTTTCAGACATCATTTCAGGAAATTGAAAGTTAAAAAAGGACAAAAAGGATACCAGAAAAATAATTACAAGTAGCTGAAGTGCAAGGCCAATAATTCTCAAGGTAATTCCTGCAGTACGCTTCAAACCTCTTCTCCCCTTTTTTTACTTGAATAACATTAATTACGATTAATTTTACAAATATGTTTCACTTTTCATTAACTGTCAGAAGAAAGGACGCCTTTATTCCAGATAGGCGCCCGTTTGTTTAATAATTTTAAACTATAAATTGTGTAAACCAAGCAATATATTTTGCACCCGGTATAAAGAACAATTGTGCCAGCAATGTTCCTAATAGTCTTGATGTAATCATCATCAAGGAAATATTTTTCAGTGTTTGATAACTTCCCCTCTGATTAACAACATCATCAGCGATGACAGAGACCTTTGGATCAACAAATATAACTAACAGTATTGTTGCTATACCATTTATTAACCCCGATGCCATAATAGCTGTTGATGCACGCTCTGGTGCTAGTAATGCTGCATATAATGCAGATAACACACCAATTGTATATATTGCGGTTATGATCATATTCACCAAAAATAATCTTATTGGGATATCTTTGATTTTAGTATCTTTTAGGTATGAAAACTTTGGTAAATTAAAATGTGTTATGCCACGTTTTATATACTGAAAGGAAAATATTCTTTTAAATAACGATGGAACGGAGCCTTTCTCCTGAGATAAATGAATGATTGCCCTTGAAAATAAAGCTATAAAAGAAGGAAGTAAAAACATTCCGAGAATTGTTCCAAATGTTGATGCACCTATCAGAAAGCGAAATTGTGTTTCTACAAATTCTTGTGCATTATTACTTGGCGCAGTGTCAATTAAACTTCCAGTGAAAGGTTGCTGCATCATATTCGCTAATCTTGAAACCATCACCATTATATTAAAAAGAGATAAAGCTGATGCGATCATCTTTACCCTTGCACCCGATAATCTTACAGCATAGGCGAGCGTTTCAATAGAATGAATGATAAAAATAAATAAAGCTATGTATATTAGTTTTTCCGTTAAAAACTCCAACTTATTATTACCCTCTTTTAATCAGTTTCGACTATTATTCTAACATAAAATGTTATTTACTTTTGCAACTATACTGCCTATATATCGGAGTTAAAAATCAAATAATGGACTGCTGGAAACAGCCCATCATTTGTTCAACTTTTGCGCCCGTTTGATGAATAAGGCTTAGGCGTCGTCCCTCAAGTTCATTTTCATGTATGAAGCAATTTTTTGTT
>NZ_BAAADS010000014.1:1038-11558 GCF_039522605.1 Virgibacillus siamensis | reverse complement strand
CCTAGTTTAATTATATTATACTAAACTAGGAAATCTCTCTATTTGGGTTGTCCGATTTTTATTCTAGCATCATTCGTAGAACACGCTGACCGGCATGTGGAGAAATTCTTTCCGTATTTCCAAAATATGATCCTTATCATCCGGAGATAATCTCCTGGAATTCCCACGATCTGAACGCCTCTTTGGTTTCAGTGCATCAAACCCATTTCTTCGATAATGAAGAAGCCATTCTTGCATCGTTTTAGCTGCAACCTTTCGTTCCCCATAATATGGAACCTGATGCGTTTTCCCCTCCAGTTCTTGAAAATATTCCTTCGGCTCCATATGCCCATTTAACAGTGGGGCAATCAATCCATAGCGAAATAAAGCAATTTCCTCCCGTGTTTTTTCATTCATGGAATTTTCCTCCTTTTAATAGAAGGACAACCGGTTATCCATTGCTTTCATTCTACTTTTTTCGGCAAAAGATTCATAGGCAAAATTTATGTGGGACTGTCATAATTTTTTTCGCGTCTCAAATATGGTAGAATTAATTTGCCCATAAAATATGATGATAAGTGACCCCAGCTCCTTCGATAGAAGGGGGATACGCCAATATCGTGGATCATTTTCATATATTTTTGGGCCTCTTTTTTCATATCCTTTGATAACCCAAGCTGGTGCCCCACGTCCACAAAAAAACTATGCGTCCAATGAATGGTCTCACAAAAACGCTTCACGTGTTGGGCCAACTGTTGACGGTAACCATTCACTTTGTTCTCCTCCAGGAATTGACGCACTCGATCGACAATGGTGTACAAAGTATGCTGGTAATAGGGTATAAGAAAACTTGGAAGAAAAGAGATATTTACCTTGCAGACTAAGCACCGAATCCGACAAATTGGAATATGAAATGCTTCACCTTTCTCATTGATCCCATACCTCCAATAGTAACCATTTCTATGTAAGTTCCCCTGAGCGACACAGTTACATTCAAGACACCGTTCCAATACCGGAAATTCATTTTCTGTTCCATTGTCAGCGTAATCTTCAAGCCCTATTTTAAAATCATGAATAGATTGCATAAAAAAACTCCCCCTCACAATATGCAAAAAACTTAGCACATTGATTCAGGAAAGTACAGGAATCACACTGGAGGATTGTGAACAAAATAGGCTTGTTTTGGCTGGAATTAAGTGATGCTTTACACCATTCTTTTTGTTTCTTGTTGCTAAATTAAGAGGGGGCAAGACGGATTGAAAATAAAAAATATTCGGGGAGCCTATTATCATTATTTAGACTTAAGAATATTTATTTCCCACCTGATACGGTCATGAATTACTTAAATAATGAAGATATTTCCTTTAAACAATTACCAACCAAAACATATCCTTGCAAAAAATAGACCCAGTTCCATAAGAGCTGAGTTAAATAGATTATATTTAAACCTAGTTCAACCTACCAGCCCGTATATGCTATATAGCGCTATTCTTTATTAGTGAATAGCGCCGTTTAATAGAAGAGAAGATCGCTTTTTAATTTTCTTTCTCCACCTTTGGAATTTGTCTGAATGCAAATTCAACTCGATGTATGTTTTTGTTCTCATCACTCACAAAACGAATGGTAGTATCCTGTTCCCTCATGGTAAATAAAAACTGGTCATTACCAATTGGTTTAAGCACTGCATCAGGCAATCCGGCGGTTGCTAAATGGAGGGTTCCATCTTCTACATAAAATTCATTTTTCATACCGTCACCTGATATGAACGTTCCCTCAAATTCCTTTAAACTTTCAAGTGCTAAATTAACAACCTCAACATTTAAGTGTGATTCATCGATAGGTTTTCTCAAGTAACCGGCAAACGCACCAAAAAGCAGTTTTGAAGACGGGGATCCTGCTAAGTTTGCAAGCGATATTCCCGTCAGTCCGAGTTCGGGAAGAATATTCATCTGGGCCGTTACCCCTTTAATGTCCCCACCATGCTGAATGAGCTTATATCCAAAGAAATCTGGAGTGATCATTAAACCGTAACCGTAGTAAGTATCATGTGCACATTGGATGTACGGTGTTGTCATGGACGCCACACTTTCAGGCAATAGGATTCGTACATGACCAACTTCTCCGTCATTTCGAATCATATTTGCGAATTTGAGCATATCATTAACTGTCGATTTTATGAAGCCTGCTGCACGCATTGCAGGCGCATCCCAAGGATTATTAGATCTAAATATAATGTCTTCACTATCTTTCTTTTGCATGTCATATAAGATGGCTATATTTTCATATCCCTTCAAGTCTTCATAGTGAAAAACACTATGCTGCATACCGGCAGGCTCTAAAATATTTTCTTGCACATATTGTTCATACGGTATACCGCTGATGCGTTCGATTATGGCACCTAAAAGGGCATAGGCGTCATTTGAATAACTGAATTCGGTTCCTGGTTCCCCAAGCGGTGTGAATTCTGCTTTTGCAATGGCATCCATTAACTCCAAATGTGTATCAATCGCCTGAATCGCATCCAATGGATTCTCTTGCTGTTGGTCTTCTTCCAATTTTGGATCCTTTTCCATACTTTTTTTCATTGCGCCCATTAAAGTTGCTAATGGGGGAAGGCCTGATGAGTGTGTCAAAAAATGATGGATCGTCATTTGTTTGGATTGCTCTTCATTCGGCGTCTCAAATTCCGGTAAATATTTAATGACAAGGTCATCTACATTCAGCTTCCCCTTTTCTTGTAACTGAAGAATAGCAACAGCTGTTATGGCCTTCGTTATTGAGCCAATTCCAAAAACGGTATCTGGTGATAAGGAGAGCTTTGATTCAATGTCACGAAACCCAAACCCTTTCTCATAACACAACTCACCATCTTTGGATAACCCAATTGCAAAACCCGGTACTTTGTATTTTTTCAAAATCTCATCACAATATCGTTCAAAATCACGAATCCCTGTTCCTTGTTTCATAAAGTAAACCCTTCTCTCTTTTTATTGCTTTTGGGTGCATTTTAAACATTTTAAGTTGCTTCTGCATCGTTTTTAAGAATGGGGCTTTCTACTACCTCAGACCGATATTTTGGTGAAGATTGTCGTCATTATTTATTTCGTCAAATGACCCGGTAAAGGAATACAATTATTAAGCAACCGCGCCCTATAATTTCGCACCCAATTAATGAAGATCCATGTCATTGATATTATAGCAATAATGTTTTCCTAAGTTTTTAGGATTTCAACATATTAATATCTTAATGAATCTAACTGATTTGATTTTTCTTCTTATAAAAATAAAAACAATTATATAAACTCGATAAAGCTACCACCAACCATAACCATTTTAAAGCATGATCATAGTTGAAAGAAATAATACAAGTGCTTATTAGTAGAAGAGCTGCAACCACTGAAATTATAAATCTCATATTATCAGTCACTCCTTTACCCCTTACAATCTTTCCTGAAATAGTCTACATTACACCCACAACAGGCCACGTATACTATGCAACATTTTTGGAAGACAAAATGCTAAGCTTTGCTTTAATTAAACGATTTCTTACTGTCATACCTATCCAGCTTGCAAGAAATGCTTTAATTAATCCCACGATTATGAATGGATAAACACCAAGTGCTAGCGCCTTATTCCATTCTAAGTCGACCACAAATTTAAGCTGAATGGTACCAAATATTAAAATAATAACCATACCAACAGTATTTGCAACCATAGCCATCGGGACAGTGAATTTGGACTTTTCTAAAATAAGCCCTATGCAGTAGGCTGCCACAATAAAGCCGACTATGTATCCTCCTGTTGGTCCTACCAGAACCTGAAGTCCTCCACTGAACCCCGCAAACACCGGGAGACCCACCGCCCCAATTGCTGCATAACAAACCATCGCGACTGCTCCCTTTCGACTTCCTAGAATAGTAGCAGTAATTCCGACTGCCAGGGTTTGTCCGCTTATCGGAACAAGGGGAAGCGGAATTTCAATTTGTGCCAAAATAGCGGTTAAGGCAGCAAAAATTGCACAGTGTAAAATAAATCTAAGTTTTCTGCTTTGATATTCCAATTGTATCAACTCCTCGACAATTTTAAATAAGTGATCCTGTCTGTTGATTATAAACATAATTCACATTTATGTAAACTTGATTTTTAAATGGTTAACAATAAAACAACAATGTTTAATCAAAAGTTCCAGAGATATTCATATATATGGTAAATAAAAAATCCATTTTGAAAAGATCAAAATAGTTTCTTCAGCCCTTTTGCCAATAGAATATTTTCTACTCATGTTGTTCCTGAAGAACGCCCTGTTATGAACAATCACTATTTTACAACATTAGCAATAGCAAACCTGCATTCTGTTACCGTCGAGATCATAAATATCGAAAAATATATTCGAACCCTCTTTAACAATTTCGGTTACCTTTACTCCTTTTCCGGATAAATCCTTATGTTACTTCCTCAATATTCGTTGTATAAAAGATTGGATATGACAAGTTTATTCTTTCTTGAGGTAGCATACAATTTTTAATCCTCAACCATCTGGCCTTTATATGTAAGAATGGCGCTTTTATTCAAGATAAGCGCACTCGTATATTATTATTAACCGGATTTTTTCTGGTGTTAATCCTATATACCTGTCATACAAGGTATATAGGATATAAATCAGAGAGAGGATGCCGTTATGCGCTCTTCGGAACAATCTTGATTTGCATCGTATCCATTACAGAAACTGCATACTTCATGTTTAATCCCCCAAAATCCCTAAATATTTTACTCCGTTAAACGGCCCTTATTATGCGATATAGCGCTACTTCTTATTAGGGAATAGCGCCCGTTAATGGAATTGTCCTTTCCGCTATTGGCTGGTATAATAGAAGGGTCTATTCAGATATAGTTGTTGCTACATCAAAGATGTATTGTTTCCCTAAACCTTTGATTCCTAAGCTGCAAAAAAAACAATTTAATCAACCGCCCAAATTTCATACCAATAACCGTCCATCAGTTTTTCTGTTTCAAAGGAATATTGATCCCATATGCTTGCTTTTTTATTTGTTTCTTCCGTTGTTAATAATGTGGATTCCCCTGGACCCAATGTATGTATATCTGTAGTGACGGTCTCCATTATTTCATCCTCTTCATTATAAGCCTTAATTTTTGCTTTAAGTTTATGTGTGTCATCTGTACTATTTTTTATATAGAATGTGTTATAAAAGTCTTTATCATGACAATTTTTGGGAATCATACAATCGTCGGTTTGAACTGCCCAAACCATAGAAAAGTCGTCTTCATTGTCTTGTAATTCTTTGATAGCCTCACCTTTATAAATAGTATATGTGATTTTCTTTCCTGTCGGCATAAGCCATACAAAAAATAATAGTCCTATAACTGTGCCGTACAGGATAATCATCCACATTTTTTTATTCCTAATATCTACAATTAAAGTTATCACTGTTAGAATCCCAAAGATAAGAAAAATACCAAGAAGCATATATTTTATATTATAAAAAGCTGGAAATATAGGTATTCCGTGTTCATTATACATGTATACATGAACTATTAATGCGAGTAAACTTAATATGACATATACAAGAATAGGTTTTTTCTTATCTATTTTGTCAATAATACCGTTATTTTGTTTTATTCCCTGGTTTACAAACATACCGATAGGAATAGATCCAATAATCAATACGATTAATACATACCAACTCATACTTTTTTTACACTCCCCAAAACATCTGTTTACTAATTGTTATGATTCCTCAATTTTTATCTTCCTATAGTTTAATTTCCTTCATAAGGCCATTTCCCTTTTCGCAAAACAATATAATTTTTCTAAAGTGTTTATCCCGATTGAGAGCCTTATATATGGAGTGGATGCACTTATTTCGGAATGACGCCCGTATGTTGAAATATCTTTTTTAATAACCACATTTTATTTTTAGGCGTTGCACTTCAGCTACTTGTAATTATTTTTCTGGTATCCTTTTTGTCCTTTTTTAGCTTTCAATTTCCTGAAATGATGTCTGAAACGTTTATACCATGAACCGGTGTTAGAATCAGTTTGTGGTTAATAATTCCCAAAGTAATTTCTGCAGTACGCTTTTACAAATATGTTTCACTTTTCATTAACTGTCAGAAGAAAGGACGCCTTTATTCCAGATAGGCGCCCTATTGCTTAATACCTTATTTGGTTATTAAAGCTATAAGGAAGGGAATTACCAAAGCTATTCCAAAACAAATTATAGCTGCTAATTTTGATTGTTTGGTGACACGTTCATCCTCACCCTTATGTAAGTTTTCAATAAAAGTAAGAGTAAAATAAAAAGAGAAGATAATTAATAATACTGAAATAATAACATGCCAGCCCGCTGTTTCTACATTAAACAATATTCTTTCCCCTTCTATGAAAAATTTCATGCAACAATCTGCTATTCAGAAGGACACACTTATTCAATTAGCGCGCCCAATTCTGGAACAATCATTTTCTACTATTAGCTGGTATTGGTGAATAAAGAAACATTCCTATTTTTTAGATTTCATGGCTTTAAACCTTTTGATATCATTCCGTTCTTGGAGGTCTCGATATCTTTTGGATTCCACTGGAACTAACTCTGCCTTCCCGTCGGAATCAAAATATATGCCCCAACCAAGTCGCTTCGAAAGCGCCGAAGCCCGCATGCAAGCACGACTTTTTTCTAAGAAATGCACCAATTCCTCGTCACGATTCACTTCTGGAATTTCTTTGTGTTTCATATGAACCTTAAATTGCAATTCATCCTGCGTATAATAACCCGGTTTCTCTTTGAGTAACTCATACTCAATTTCAGCTATTGTTTGCTTTTTTCGATTTGATTCAGGAATCTTACTCCTGCGAACAGGAGAATCATCGGCAATTAATATAAAGGTATCATAGTAATTCATTGGCTCACGTCCCTACCAATATCGAGTCCAACTCTAATTTTTTGAAACATCTGAAATACCCTTTCCGCCTATGGGTAACGATGTATTAATTTTTTCCACTCCCTCAATTATTGGTTTGGCTTTTTGGATTAATGTCTGAGACGCTTCCATCGACAAGGAAGCTCGATGAGCGTTCTCATTACTCCAAACCTCGTAAACATAAATGGAGTCAGTATTGTCATCATCTAAACTAACGACATACAACTCACAATCATCTAATTTCTCCATCGACTTCGATGCCTCCAACAGCATTTCTGCCAAAACATCCCTTTCCCCTTCAACAGCAGTAAACTTGTTATACAACCCGAATTTATTCAATGCTATTCCTCTATTTTAAAAATGTGCAATATAAGGTGATTCCATTTAACCTCTATAAATCCTTCTTTTACTCCACAAACTGGCACGAGAAATCAATACGTTATTCCACGAACACTCCCGTTTGAGAAAGACTTGATTTCAAGATAATACAATTACAATTCCCATCGTTATACTATTACATTTAAAAATAAGAAAAAAAAGGGGGGGCTTCTACCCCATTTGGGGGTATCTGCATGATATGTGTAAAATATTCAGTTAAGGATGGATATTCCATCCTTAACTGAAGGTTGTCCGTATAAGAATTCTATTTAACGGTTCAGGGTTGACCCCACTTTCAATTACTTGATTCCTGACCTACAATGAAGTGTACCCCTGTCCATTGCTCCCTTATTGCATCACAGGCTGCTGTCGCAAAATCCTCATAGCTGATACAACTGTTTAAAAAGTCACTTTCATCATACGACGGATCCCATTCATGATAATACCCAGTACGAGGGCCTGTGGGGTCATAAACCGGCGGTGGCATAAGGTAAGCCCATGAGCCTTGCGGGATATCCTCCAGATAGTCACGCAATTTGGCTTGCGCTACGCCCCTTGGTAAAGAGCGTTTAGGAAATAAAGGATCCTGCCATAATTGCTTACCATTATGCATATGAAAGGTTCCAGCTCCCCCCACAGTAATAATCAAACGCCCCCTCATATTTCCAACCGTTTCACGAATTCGTTTGTCCAGTTCAACCAATGCTGTTGGGGGCGTCTCACCTGGAATCCGAATGGTATTCACTATTATATCAGCCCCGGATGTTGCCTTACGAAGACTGTCCATGTTTTCTATATCTACAACCGTCGTTTGAAAAGATCGTTTGGTCTCGGGAAGCCTGGGCATATCGTCCGAATTTCGCAGTGCGGCAGTTACCTGAATGTTGTCGTGATAAGCTAACAATTGCCTGAGAATGCGGGTGCCTGTTCGCCCGGTTGCCCCTAAAAGTAGCAAACGCGTCATCGATCATCAACTCCTCAAAATCATTGCGTTTTATTTCCGCTCTTCTCCCTTTAACAATAAAAGCATGTGAAGTTTGACCAGACTTTACTTCAAATCATTACTTAAGAGGTCATGCAAAAAGTTTGAAAGTGGTGTAGGAGATTCTACCTGTTGTGCAGTCTTTTTCAGAAGATCAACATCCTTTAGCGGTATCTCACTATCGCCGAAAGGTTCGGCTTTCTCGGCAATCATCTTGCCATAATTTTGATAAATAGGTGCTGGAAATAACGTTTGGGTAAGCATGTTCACTACAGCTTGAGGATCAACACCGTTCTGCTCTGCCATTGATAATGCTTCTCTCATGGAGTATCCAGCTGAAACAATTAGGAAATTCCCAACCAACTTAACAATCGTTGCCGCACCGACTTCTTCCCCAAAATCGAAAAGACCTTGTCCTCCCATTGCTTTTAATATCGGTTGGATTCGTTCTTTGGCTTGCTGCGAACCTGTATAAGGAATCCAAAGTTTTTGGGTAACCGCTGCTTCTGGCCTTCCAAAAATGGGGGCTTCAACATATGTGCTGCCATGTTGTTCGTGCATGGCGACGAGTTTTTTTGCTGTTTCTGGCAACACCGTACCCATTGCAATATGAATACCGTTCGGGCCCAGATTTTCTAAAAATCCCGAATCTGAAATAACACTTTCCAGAGCCGCACCATCCCACAATAGGGTCACAACAATTCCCCCAGTTGTAACAGCGTCAGCAGGCTGTGTCACTTGTTGCGCTCCCTTCGTAACTAACGGTTTTGCTTTGCTTGCAGTCCGGTTATACACCCGAAGACCATAACCTGCATCCTGAAGATTGGTCGCCACGGGGAGTCCTAAATTGCCAAGTCCAATAAATCCTATTGTTTCACTCATTTGAAGCACTCCTCCTAAATAACATTACGTTAACGCTATGTTATGAGTAAAAAAACTAGTAATGTTCCCCTTTTTCCTCTAACCAGCGCTCAAAGCGCTCGATATGAGACTGTAATTCCGAACGAAATTGCTGGTATCCCGTGATTTTCTGATTTACTTCATCGAGATGTTGACGCAGAATGCTGAGCACTTTCTGTTTTGCTTGTACAATGTCACTTGGTTCAACGAAGTATAGGTCGATTACATCACGTATTTCATCTAAGCTAAGTCCGAGTTTCTTTAACTGATCAATTTTCCGAAGACGGGCAACGGTCTCCTCTGTATAATAGTGCTGTCCCTGACCTGTACGTTCACCCTCAGGAATCAGTCCAAGATTCTCATAATAGCGGACGGTTCGAGGAGTTACTCCCGCTCGTTCCGTTAATTCACCTATGCGCATACGGTTATTCATCATTTATCCCCCAAACATTACGTTAACGTCACTTTTATGGTACCGAGTGTATGAAACACTGTCAAGGCCTGAGTTTGCTATTCAACAAAATGGCTCGAGCAATAAACACTGTTATTCCGCGAATGCGCTCCGATAACGGAAGACTCGACTACCCCTAACTTAACCAAAAAGATTTAGCTTGTTCATGGGTTATTCTTAACTCAGAAACAATAAAATCTTGAATTAGCCGTTCTCCCGATCCTTTCCATTTTTCGAATAAATCTAATAGACCATCTATATTTCCTTCTAAATAATTTTCAGCTAAATAAGTAATTAGCCAAGTTGCGCGCCAATAGTCATACAATGCACCAGTAAATCCACCTTCATCAGACTGTCCAAAAAAGTTTAAAGTATATGTTCCGAAAAAGTTTTGAAACTCTTCAATTAATTTTTCTTCAACCTTTGTTATTCCCCTCAATTGGTCATTTGACATTAACACTTTTCTTGGTAAATAAAAACATAGCCCTTCTTCAAACCACATGTTTTCTGAATCAAGTCCTTCAAAGTTGTTTAATATATTGAGATGATGAGTCCATTCATGGGCTGCAATTATCGCTACATCTTTTAACTGAATGAGTATTGCGGACAGAATGAGCCACTAGTGCGGAGTTTTGAGCCACCGTTTGCGGATAATAGAGCCAGTGAATGCGGAAGAAAGAGCCACTGATTATTGAAGGAGAAAAATATACAGCCATTGAAATAGTTTTGTTCTATTCCAATGGCTGCTGATCTTACCTAAAACGTTTATCTTCTAATTGCTCATCAATAATCTTAATTGCCCAACGAACGAGTTCATCATGATCCAAATCCTCTTCTTCAGACCATATACAGGTGGGTAATAGCCTGTCTTCAATTTGAAACATCACTTCATCA
>NZ_BAAADS010000014.1:0-1016 GCF_039522605.1 Virgibacillus siamensis | reverse complement strand
AATTTTATAGGAATCATGTACAATACGATCAAGAATCGCATCTGCCACCTGTGCTTGCCCCAACTTTGAATGCCAACCTTCCGGTGAGAATTGGGAACAGAATATAGTAGATGCTCTCTTTAATCTCGACTGGATAATTTCCAGGACGTGGAGTGCATTTTCTTCTGTAAGCTCAGTTAATAACCATTCATCAAGTATTAATAAATCAATCTTTTTGTATTTCTGAATGATCTTTCGGAAGCTGCCATCGGCTTCATACTTTGCGACAGCTAATTCATCAAGTAACTCTGGTAATCTAATATACTTTACTTTGTAAAATTGACGACACGCATGAACATCAAAAGCATTAGATATCCATGTTTTCCCGTTTCCTGAAGCCCCCATTAAAATAATGTTATGGTGATTTTGAATATAGTTCCCTGTTGCTAACTCTAATATTGAATTCTTGTCCAGGTTGCGATCAGGATGATATTCTATGTCTTCAATAGCTGCCGTCGGCTCATCAAATGTTGCTTGTTTAATTAATCGTGCCAGTCTATTTGATTTCCGACGATCATACTCGTAATCTACTAAAAGATTAAAGCGATCATCGAAATCCATATCATGATAATCTTTGTTCTGACTTTGTTCCTGATATATTTCTGCCATTGCTCCCATTTTCATTTCGGTTAATTTACGTAATGTTTCTTGATTAATCATTATTTGTTCCCTCCAAAGTATTCAGCACCACGGACAAATCCATGACTATTGGTATTATTTTGTTGGTTATCGATATTTGACCTTTTTTTACGCTTCCGACTTCTATCTAATACACCTTTTAAAACAGAAATTGTGGGATTTGTTGATATTTCAAGTAATGTTTTAGTTGCTTCTTCTATTTCTTCCTTTGCGTATTTTGTTGATAAATTTCTTAGAGCGCTTAGGATGTTTAAAGCTTTCTTTTCCGCATTTATTTCTAAAATATAAGAAACAAACTGCACCATAGAAGGCCCGATTGTTTCTGCCCATTTACGATT
>NZ_BAAADS010000013.1:5547-8889 GCF_039522605.1 Virgibacillus siamensis | reverse complement strand
CTTCAAACATTTTTGACCCCCATATTTGATTATTTTAAACCTATCATACCAAAAAAAGGAGTATTTTATTGTCTTTGAATTTTTGTTTACAATAATTCCATATTTGTCACAAAAAGTTACTCATCCATTAAATGGCCCTTATATCCGATATTGGCACGATTCTTTATTAGGGAAATGCGCCCGTTAATGGAAGATAGTTACGGCAATATTATTAAAGATTAAAGCAGTGGACTTCACAGTTATGTCCACTACTTGTAATGTTCCTATTTTACAAAAGTTCCGGGATTCTGAATACAAGTCCGGACTAGATGGAGCAAGGATACTTTATTATCGTCATTAAACTTATTGAAGAGGACAGTGTGAGGCTATTTACAATATTAAGTGGATCCCTAGATTGAATATATCCTTAGTTACTTAGCTTAATAAGCTAATTTGTTTTGATTTGAATTTCAGTACCTTTCCAATCATACTTCTTCATTTGTTCTATAGTATACTTTGAGTCATTTGGAAGTTTACTCTGTATATCGTTAATAACCCAACCTGAAGAAGCTTTTTTTAATTCTAGGTTGATAAAAGTTCTAAACCCCACTGCGTATAGAATGTACGATTTCACATCTTCCTTACCTTCCTGTGATATATCACGATAATAAACCTCTATATTTTTATTAAATTGTTTCCAATACCCCTCTGGAACCTTTTGGGTTTCATTTTTTATTTCACTTATAGATATATTTTCAGTTAGTGATTTAGCTTCATTAAAATCATGTTTCATCCAAGCTTCTTTAAAAAATGACAAAGTAAGTTCTTTGGGGTTATCAGTAGTTTTATTGCACCCTAAAAGCGCTGTCATTAAAACCAACAAACTAATAAATATTTTTAACCTCACCTAACCACCTCAAAAAAATAGATAAAGTCCCTTCTTAATATGAGGACTTTATCTAGGATATCAGTTATTCATTAATTTTAACAGATGCATTATTTACTATTTCTTTCACATGATTATTCCAAGCTCTTCCAGCCTCCCCATGTGAAATCTTTTTACCTTTATATTGTTTATAAAAGTTGCTTTTTAACTTTCCAATGCTTAAAGCCTTTTGATACTTTTCCACTAAATACTTTTCATATTCTGCCTTAGTCATACCCAGAGCCTTTCTTACGCCTAAATGAAATTCCTTGGTCATCTTAACATCTTTTGCATTTGAATCAGCTTTACTCAGTAGATTTTGTAGATTATTTATATACTGCTTTGCTTTTTTTGTTGATACGAATAAGTTTTTCTCTTTAGCCTTCTTAACTAATATTTTTTCTTTTATATACATACCTCTTATTTCTTCTTTACTAAATAGTTTCTTCTTTTTTATCCTTTTAAATAGATCTTTATTAGCTTTATATTTCTTAAAATCATGTTTTGAGAAGCCTTTACCCTCTATAACGATATATTTAGAAGACTCCGATACCTTTCCTTTATCACCTTTAGCTTGTTTGATATCATTCTTATACAACTCAAATAGGTTATCATCAATAAAATTATTATTTCCTGCCTCTACTTCATGACTATTACCTTTAAAGGGCAGAACAACCAAACTAATAGTTATTATTAATCCAAGAGTAGCTAAGAACCCTAAAATTTTCCTCACAATATTCCTCCTCCTCATATTAATCAATTGGCTGATTCTCTTTAACATCTACTTGATAAGCACCAGGAATTGTTTGCCAACTTGTCCATACTGCAGTGCTCAATGAAGTGTAATCATATGACGCTGAAAGATTGGAGTATGGATACGCCTCATTTGCATCAACATCCATACAAGGATCATGTATAGCGTTATAAGGTTGTGTTGGTCTATGGGTAGTCCTTAAGTCATCCCCGCCTCTATAGTATTTTATTACATCAGTGGTTATATTACTTGAGAAAGGAAGAAAACAAGCGTCTTTGGTTGACGCATATAAAGTTTCGCGTTTAAGTATTTTACCTGGATATGTAACCTCAGCTGTTGATACTACAGTCAAATTTATTGCAAAGGTTACCCCGTTGGAATCGGTTTGAAATGTTATTTCACTATCCTCCGCTCTATTCCCTCCCGCCAAAACAGTTGTTGTTTGAAATAAAAATAAACTAACTAAAATTGTAGCGATGATCGGTAACTTATTAAGTTTTTTCAATTTTACCACTCCCTTAAGAAATGATTTGGCGCACTTTCTTTCGATGTTTTATTCTATCTAAATAGTAACATAAATATAATAGTAATGTAATAATTTCGTAATTATTTTAAATTGGGAAAACATCCTATATTTCGACAAATTTTGCTACAAAAATCAGTCCTTTAAACTCCATACTTTCCTTAAATCAGGAAATATCTGAATAGTGTTTATTATAATAAATATGTTTGTTTCCCTCCTTTTAAAATAAAACTAATTGGATAACAACGCAGAAAAAGAAAAGTGACAATCAGTTGGGTTTGTACATCAATTGTGAGAGTACATTTTTCACGTAGAATTGTTCCATTAACTGGCCCTTATCCGCAATAATTAGCGCCAATTTTATTAGTTTATCGCGCCCGATTGTTTAAATGCGAATTTCATAAGAGTTAGTGTAAATCTAATCATTATTTTCACTTTTCGCCCTGTTGTTTTTCATTCTTTTATAGAATACGTAAATTGCATTGCCAGCGACCAATAACACAGAACCTGTCAAAGAACCATATATAGGAGGAAGATAAGGTATATTAGGAAAAAATACGATTTGACTTCCAATACTACCCCCGATGAATACTACTGGGGCCATCATACTTAATCTCCATTTAGAATTTTTGAATTTTACCTTTTCATTCATTTTTTACCTCCTTCCTCCTTAATCTTTTATTAAACTAAACGTTACTTACCTTATTAGCGATAAGCGCCCGTTCGTTTAAAACTGATAATTACTAAAGCAACTATCACTCAGCAAATACAAAAAACAGTAAACTGATTGCAAATAATATATATGCGAACTGAATGATTATGTACATTGTGAATTCAAAGGTTGAAAGTTTATTTTGTTTCTTAGTTTTTTCCAAATGTCGTAAATAAATAGCAGAACTTATAATAGCTATTAGGATAAAAATTGTACGTAAAATTTCTGCAAAAAGTATCAAGCTTGTCATCCCCCCCACTATGACTATTAGCTCACAAAATTGCCTTTATATGCTATAACGGCGCTGTTCCTTATTAGGGAAAAGCGCCCGATTGGTGAATACTCTTCACTTCTTACTAACTATGATTTTATTTGCGACCATTTTGTTTTCAGGGTCATTATTCCATTCACCTTTTACCCAAATTTCCACCTTTTGATCAGCCTTTAAT
>NZ_BAAADS010000013.1:0-5513 GCF_039522605.1 Virgibacillus siamensis | reverse complement strand
ATAAAGCACTTACAAACAAAACCATTACAAAAAGAAATATTCTTTTCATTGGTTATATCCCCCGATTCAAAACCTTTTGTAATGTTAAACGAATTGGATTCATTATACAATATGGCTCTTATATGTGGTATGGCACTAATCCTTATTAGGGAAAAGCGCCCAATTCTTGAATAGTCATACCGTGCTAATATCCAACTTTATATGATTTTAGCCATTAAATACATAATTATCAGAACCAACCCTGTGTATATAAAGGTTTTAACATTAACTTCTTCAGTGACTTGAACCTTTATCCTATCAAAAATTAAAAAGATTGCACATACAAACAGGATTACAATTAGGGATATACCAAAATATGACTTAGAAACATCCTGAGGAGTTTCAAAATAAGAAATTAAAAATAAAAAGATTGAAAATCCAACAACTAAACCGGTAATCCTTAATGTTTTCCAAACCTTTTCACTCATTCAATCACCAACTTTTGTGCCATTCTTATTCCATCTTCGAGTCCTATAACTGAACAAGCTAACCATTTACCTTTATAAGAAAAAAGAACAACAGCTGCAACTGCTGCAATAATCGTAATCTACATCATGAACCCCCATTTCTAGTTAGGTTTAAATCCCCAATATATAAAACGAAATCCATATATAAAAGGATTCGCTCTTTTTTCATAAATTGGACTACATGAAAAAGGAGGAAACCTTTGTTCCGGATTTGCGCCCAACCATTTAACAGGCATATCCCTCATTTTACTCTTTTTTGTGGTCAAGTCTTTTGTTACTAATAAAGCCCCAAATTGCTAATCCAAAAAGAAAAACAAATAATATTGTATATATAATGCCGTTTTTTATTTCATGATTGGAAAAGCTACTATAAGCGCTCGTCAGCCATGTCATTGAAGTAATAAATAACGCAAAAAGCAATATTGGTTGAATTTTATTTTTGAGCAATGATATCACCTTCCTTTTCCCATTAAATGGCGCGATACCAAGAAAGGGCGCAATTATTTCGGATGTGCGCCCAATTGTTTATTTATTATCTTCTCTATAATCTATTTCATAAGTTTCTGCTTTCTCTAACAGATCATCAGAATCCCCACGACTAAGGTGTCTATCGGGATGACCTAGCATATACACATATTTTTGTAAGCGTATTTGTCTAATAATTAGTGCTACAAGACCACCGCCCAATGATATAAATAATCCAATTCTGTAATCTAGAAATAAAGATGTAAGCAACAGAATCCCAGATGGAAGTCCAATAATTAACTGGATTTTTTTTAGATTCATTAACAACACCTCAATCTTTACTTTATCAAAATTATTTAACATTAACTATTTCATTTTATGGCTCTTATGTAAAATACGGGCGTCGATCTTTATTACAGATAAGCGCCCGTTAGCTGAAGAACCTCTCAAATCCACTTTTCCCGATAACCAATACTTTGGTATAACCATTTACCACTTTGGGTGACGTAAAAGTTTAAGGTCCCTTTCAACACGATTACCTAAATCGTTTCTATAATAATCAAGCCATTTGTGATGAAGATCATCAAAAGCATCATTTTCATTAACACTGATATTTTTTGTCAACGTATAGAGTAATCTTTCTAATTCCACCTCGTTTTCTTGACTTGTCAATTTTTGCAACATCTTCTCTTCGACAGTTGTAATTGACCTCCTAAGTTTTTTACGATTTTGATAGATAATATCAAAATCATGCCGATTGTCATATCTGGGTTTTAATTGTTTGTATTGAATAAGATTTAAGGTTGGTATGTATTGTATTAATTTTTCTAGATCCTCATCAATAAAATAGCATTTTTCGTCAACTTCCTTACTAATAGAAGATGCCTCTTCCCATTTTTTTATAAATTCATTTTGTCGTTCCATCATATTATCCAATGTTTCAAAAGCTCTGGTATAAACTTCTTTTGTATCAACTTCCAAGTTCTCATTATCTAGAACAGTTTTTAAAAAATCTTTTGCTTTCTTATGAATTGTCAAATCAACATTCGCTCTATCATTACCATTATCAATAATATTTGAGGTAACTGCATATTTTGTGTGCGCTGTAAACACATTCCTTGTATTCCTTTTATCACCAATTTCCGGTGTTATAACTGCTAGACCCTTAGTAGTTCCAGTCCATTTATTTTTATAAATTGCGTAAAAGTAAGAAACATTGTCTATGATATAAGAATATGGATTTATAAAAGTATCCTCCAAGAACTTTTTTTTATGCTTTTGACCTAATCTTAAGAGTTTATCAGCATCTATCTCCACCAGGAATCCCTCCCAAAGTATGACCCTGTTTGAGTATTAGCAGAGTTATTTATAAGTTTAATTCAATAAGTTACTGGTTCACATATTATACGGATCAAAGATCGAACCTTATAAAGCCAAATATTCCAGATAGGCGCCCGATTGTCTAACAAACTGGATTAAAAAATGGCAAGCACAGAAAGATACCTGATACTTGCCATTATAATAATTCCTTTTCCCTCTTCAAATAATTCTATTAAACCATTTTGAAGCCTAATAATAGAATCTAACTTCTGTCTTTATCTTTCGGTTTGTATTCTGCTTTTATTGATTTCCATATCGATATAATCATAATCAGAAGGATGACTGTAAATGGCAAAGCAGCTGTCAATGAAGCTGTTTGCAAAGCATTCAATCCACCTGTAAATAATAATACAAGAGCAATTGCTGTTATAAGAACTCCCCAGATTATTTTAGTTACCAGTGCCGGATTCAAACTCCCGTTGGATGTCATGGTACCTAAGATATAAGTTGCGGAGTCAGCGGAAGTCACCATGAATGTAAAAATGAGCAATATTGAGATAATCGATAAGATGTCTGTAAAAGGCACTACGCCCAATGCTTCAAATAAGGCAACTGTTACATCTTCATTAACAGCCTCCGCAATCTGTGTTCCATTATTTAAATCACTGTACAATGCAGTTCCGCCAAATACGGCAATCCAAACACAGGCAATAGCTGGCGGTACTACCATCACACCTGCGACAAATTCACGTATAGTTCGGCCTCTGGAAACCCGTGCTACAAATGCTCCTACAAATGGAGACCAGGCGATGGCCCATGCCCAATAGAATATCGTCCATTGGTACACCCAGTCACCGCCTGTATATGGTGTCAAGCGCAGACTGTACTGAACAAAATTGGTTATATAATCGCCCATACCGAGCACAAAGGAATTTAAAATAAATACCGTTGGTCCCAGTAAAAATACAATTAACATGATGAGCAGAGCGAGCCCTAAATTTAAGTTGCTCAGCCACTTTATTCCTTTATCCAATCCTGTACCAGAAGAAACTAAATAGCAAACCAACATGATTAAAGCTATTATGAGCTGGACTCCAATATTACTTGGAATATTAAATACGGATGACAATCCTCCATTCAGCTGTATAAACGATAATCCGACCGTTGTCGCAACACCCATGACTGTAGCAATTACAGCCAATATATTAATCGTATTCGCCACACCCTTGTTTTTCCCGACAACGGGTTCGATTGCAACGGAAATCAAGCCACTCCCTTTTTTTCTGAATTGAATAAAAGCGATAGCCAGCCCGGCAATTGCAAAAACCGCCCACTGGCTGATCCCCCAGTGGAAAAAGGAGTAACCCATTGCCACCCTGGCCGCTTCCTCTGACTGAGGCTCAAGACCCGGAAATGGTGTTACAAAAAAATGACTCATCGGTTCTGCGACACTCCAGAAAACGAGAGATACGCCAAAACCTGCCGAGAACAGCATGCCAATCCATGTAAAAAATGGGTATTCCGGGCGTGAATCAGCAGGCCCTAATCGCGTCTTTCCATATTTACTTACGGAAATTCCAATCAGGAACAGAATAATAATAAATACAGCCAGTAAATAAAACCATCCAAAGTTTATCGTTGTAAAATCAAAAAGCGTTTGGGCCACTGTGCCAAATTGCTCTGGCATAAAAGCACCAATGATAACTAACAAGCCTACAATAATTGCTGAAACAAAAAATACTGGATTTTTATAAGTATCTTTATTCTTCATAACATATCCTTTCCCATTATAGAAGAGTTTTTTATGAGGAGAAGCTTATAACATATTACCATTTACCCGACTTGTATTCCACTAAACATTTTCGAACACTAAACTTAATCGTTGTTGTTCCAGGATTGCGCCCTTTAGCGGAATAAAATGGTTTGGGATTTTGAGAATTGCAGCAATCAAGCATAAAATCCCCCGGATCCGGAGGATTAATGCTAAAGCAATACTCATTTTACAGCTTCTTTTAGTTCTTTACCCGGTTTAAAAGCAGCTACTTTCGAAGCAGCGATATCAATTTCTTTACCGGTTTGTGGATTGCGCCCCTTCCGAGCAGCACGTTCGCGCACTTCAAATGTTCCAAATCCGAGTAATTGAATTTTCTCTTCGTTCGCAAGCTCTTCAGAGATGGCTTCAATCAAAGCATCTACAGCCTTTGTTGCATCTTTCTTTGCTAATTCAGTTTTTGTCGCGACAGCACTAACCAATTCTGTTTTATTCATATTCACACACCTCGTTTTTCATTTTAGGATTGTACATTGAAATAATAACATATCCAAGAGTTGGAAAACCACTCGCTCAGGTTCCCACGGTTCTACAATGGGCATAAATTGCCGATAAAGATCCTTTTAATCTTCAACAATATGGCCCTAAGATACAATATGGGCGCTAATTCTTATTAGAGATTAGCGCCTTATAATGGAATAGTGATCATCCATCTCATTTTATTTTTCTAATGGAAGTTTCCACCTTGTTTCTTCAGTAGACATATATTCATATGCAAGAAAAAGTTTATCCGCTTCCTTAATATAACTACTGCTGTATACGAGGTTTCCGGTTATTTCTTCACCCGGTTTTAATTTTTTGGAAAGCGCATTAAATTTATCCCTTTTTGCATTCAAAGATAATGTGTGATCACCATCTTTAACCAAAACTTGTGCTGAAATTTTGTTCTTTGGGATAAAAGCGTCCTTATTTGTATTTTTTATTGTGACATTAATAACTGAGGTAGGAACACCATTAGAATTTGTTTTTAACTTATAGCTATTTACAGTTGCTACAAACGGAAACCCATACGTACCACTATGTAACTGTGCCGTATCGCCTACTTCATATACTTCTTTCTCACTCTTTTCATTAGATGTTTGTTCTGTTTCTGCTTGCTGGTTTGATGAATCATTATTACCAGATTGATCCTTTGTATCATCACTGCATCCGGCAATAATTAAACCGACCATTAAAATTAAAAAAAACAAAAATTTTTTCATCATAACTCCTCCAAAATATGTATTCTCAATAATGGATTATACCATAATATGGATTCCTTTTAACTGCCAATCAATATATTTCTCCCAATAAAATAGGCGACTTCTTATTCAAGAAGCGCGCCCTATAATTGAAGAGTATAATAATATCTAAAGAGTTAACATAAATCCATGGATGCCTAAATAAATTCC
>NZ_BAAADS010000012.1:34015-393178 GCF_039522605.1 Virgibacillus siamensis | reverse complement strand
TTTTAAAAATACAATTTTTTAAATTCTGCAGGTCTTTGTATTTTTAAAAAGAGCAATTATGAAATTGACTCAAGTGATTAAATAATGAAAGCAATTTATCTTCATACGTCCTATAACGTTCTCTGTAACTGTCGCTTTCTCCCTGATGCCACAAGATTCCTATTATTTCACTTGTTTCCATAGCAAATTTTGCTTCAGAAATCGCATGTCTTGTTAATAGTCCATCAATTGCCCACTCATCAATCGAGCTTCCTCCCTCGGCACATGGTATTATTCCAATGGACTGGCCATGGTGGTCTTCTGTCCAGAGCTGAGCAAAGGAAGCTGCTGGTCCAATACCAGATACAGGACGATCAAAATTAAGCGGTTCCGCCATCATTTGCCATCTACCATTTCTCAACATATTTATGTGCTCATTATAAATCGGCGGTACATCCTTAATAAAACCTCTTCCCGCCATATTCGATTGTCCGATTATTAATATGGATTTCATAAAAAAACCTTCTTTCTTTGTTTGCGTAGGTTTAATTAGATTCTTTTGCCAAATTGATTTTGTGTCCTTAATTAAATCATTCAATGGTGCAATAATAGCGCCAATCCTTATTAGAGATTTGCGACCGTTTGCTTAATATTGATTAGGACATATTTATTGAAATAACGTCACTTTTTCCTTTTTAATCTCCTAAATTCAAAAAACAAATATGTTCCGATCAATAGATAAGTAATAATTATTCCAGTAATCAACTGCACTTCTTCACTGAATGAAGTGAAAGCCAATACAAATGTCGGAAGATGAAATGCTATCAATACTACAGGTAAAATAGCAGTCTTAGCCCAAATTGAAAATAGAATAACAAATAGTATAAGAATGATTCCTATTATGACGCTTCCAAACATACCAAATTCAATGGTAGGTGTTTGATAAAATGTGTCGGCTGTGATCAGTCCTATAAAGAAAAACATACTAATAAATGTTGGAATCAACAATAAAAAAAATTCTACTACCCTAGACAATTGCCTTTTGGCCACATAGCGAAAAGTTGTAAAAACTCCCACCATGAATATGATACTATACAATATCGTTCCAATGATTTGTAATATGCTATAGCTCAATGTACCTTCCATTACATCTCCTAGAACCGGAAAAGATATTGCACCCATCACAATAAGTGGAACATATTTCGCCCAAGCTTTATAGTCATTTGCCATCTCATTGGAAATACTTGTCATATATTCCTGGGGTGATGATCCAACAATGTGCTGAATTGACTTTCCATTCAATTCAGCATCAACAAGATGATCCTCAAGTTCCTCAGCAATTTCGTTAATCTCTTGATCATTTTTCCCACCTGAAAATAAGTACAGTCTTAAATCATCAATAAATTTTTTACTCTGATCTGTTAGTTGACGTTCTTCCATTCTTTCCACCTCGCTCATTGGTTTCTTGATTAATAATTGTATTAACACTTTTTTCAAGGCGGCTCCACCTGTTTAAAAAAGTATGTAAGGCCTGAACTCCTTCTTCCGTAAGCGAATAATATTTTCTTTTGGGGCCTGCTGTTGATTTTTTTCGAACAGACGTTACAAGCCCTTCTCGCTGCATTCTCATTAATAATGGATAGATTGTCCCTTCACTTATATCATGAAAACCATAATTACCTAAACGTTCAGCCATCTCATATCCGTAGCATTCTTCCCCCTTTATAATTGCAAGGAGGCAACCATCTAAGATTCCTTTTAACATTTGTGTTTGCGACATTGTAAGTCCACCATTCTTATTATCTTGTTTTGCAAGGTATATGATAAGTATAAATTGAAATAACTTGTATTACAAGGTATTTTAATACATTGTCTCAAAAAATATTTAAATTACTTTTTAGGTGCTGTCAATAAAAAATTTACGGCAAAAAGGCGCCCGATCGTATTATTATTTCCTTTCTTGTTCTTCCTCAGTCCCCAATGTCATGCCACCATCAACGACAATTTCTGTTCCCGTGCAATATGAACTTTCATCAGAAGCAAGGAATGCTACAGCCCGGGCAATTTCAATCGGCTGTCCGATACGTCCCAGAGGAACCGAATTATAAAAATCCGGAACCTCCTCACCTTGGGTGGCCATTTCTGTTTCGATACCGCCCGGATGAACCATATTAACCCGGATTCCCTTTTGTCCCAATTCAATGGCTGCCGCCTTAGACATCGCAACCACGGACGCTTTTGTGGCGGCATAGGCAGAAGAATTACCAATTGGTGCAAACGCAGAGATCGATAAATTGTTTATAATAGAACCTTTTTGCTGTTTTTCCATATGCGGAATAACTGCTTGCATTCCCCGAAATACTCCGAGCTGATTAACATTAATCAACTGTTGATAATCATCTATAGTTATGTTTGTGAATGGTTTGCGTTTTAGAACTCCGGCATTATTAACGAGCACATCGATTTTACCAAATTTGTGCATTACCACATCCACAGCTGCTTTCCACTGTGATTCCTTTGTGACATCCAACTGCACCGGATATGCGTGGTTTTCACCTATAGCCAGTGCCACTTCCTGAGCCTTGTCAAAGTTCCGGGCACCGACCACTACAATGCCACCTAATGAAGCAAGATGGTCAGCAATAGCTTTTCCCTGACCACGATTGGCACCAGTGATAAAGATTACTTGTTTTTTTAAGTCAGGCATACTCTTTCTCTCCTTAGTCATTGTCTTATGATACTCTAACATAAAATGACCAAATACAGCGTTTTTTATTATTATGGCTCTTCAACACCATAAGTGATCGTAGTTCACGGTGTATTTCTTACTAAGCCCTTAATGTGAATTGTCAATCATCACCAAAAACAAGTTTACCTGCGCCAACACAATCGTTATACCATCAGTAAAAAACCCGATGATTCCTCCGATCAAAACAAATGTCGTTATCTGTAATCTCATCATTAAATTATTACCTCTTGTATTCATAATTGCTTCGTTAGTTGTTTCGTTAAATGGCCATACAGTGGCAATTTGGACGCTGTCCTTATTCCGGAATGGCGCCTGTTTGATGAAGAAACATGTATGAAGGTTTAGAAGGTGACAAAACTGTAAGATTTACAAGGGACTTTGTAAGGAAAATCGATGTTAACTCGGTCATCTTTCTTCTAAAATGAAGTAAAGGCACTAACTACCGTATATGTACAGAAAGGATCTTGGATAATGAAAAAACTAATTGGCGTTTTCATTGGAGTCGTATTTATTTTTATATTAATTGTGGGATATACGTTTCTCCCACAATCAGTGACGGAGGTGTTTGACCGAGGGAATCCTTTTATTTCTCAAAAAGATGTATATGTTCAAATCGATAAACAACCAGAGAAGATTTCACACCGCTATGAATATTCCCTAACAGGTTATACAGCAGATGGCAATGAACAAAACGTTAACTTTACAACGTCGGCCACGTTACCAAAAAATACTTATCTAAAGGTTGATGCAAAAGGATCTTATGTTAAAACATGGGAAGAAGTAGAATTCCACAAACTTCCCTCGAATGTCAAAGAGAATTTTAAAAAGTAATACAATATACGTGGGGCAGGTTGACCAAACTTAAATATCACATCTATTAAATGGCATAGTAAAAAACAACTTTTTTAACCAACCGCAATTTCACAGGGAGAAATGCGGTTGTTCGCCATTTAAAGAAAATCATTCCGGATAGGCACCCGTAAAAGGACCCATTTTAATGATTTGTTTTGTTGTCCCTATTTTTAATTTGCAATAAAATTATAATTGAGATTATCACCACGGTACTCAGCGCTACAAATGCAGATAAGAATGTGACCGGAAAAGAACAAAAGCTGTTATCTTGCAGATTTATTTTTATTCCAGCCATATGGTTTCTTTGACCACTCCCAAAAAACATAAATTAAATAGACAAACACAGAAAATAAAATGTTATGTACCCAAGGAATTTCTTTATTAAAAATTAATTGCAGTACTGTTCCAAAAGTAAACACAAATATTGGTATCCAAATATATTTTCCAAACATACTACGCCCCCACAAGTAATCCCAGACTGTAGTTATTACGTAAGATGTACCTTTTATATGGAACCGACCAAGCCCTATTCCGGATTCGCGCCCGTCGTATTGGGGAAGAAAAACAGTATAAAGGATTCAAAAATTGAACTTTAATTAAACAGAATAAAAGGCCTTAGATTTAAGAATCAAAGCCTTCTCATAAACTATTATCTATTTAGTAAATCTGTTATTTGTTCTTTTAATGTTGGTATTTCTTTTTCAACCACATTCCAAACAATTCCATTGTCCACTCCAAAATATGACGCAAATAAACATTGTCATCCTTCATAATTGAATTGCTCCGTTAATACCTCATCCCTCATACTCCAATGAATTGAGTTCCTTCACTATAGGTCGCAATATGTCCCATTTAGAAACATAACACTGTACAATTATAGCGTCCGATCGTATTGCGTAACATCAATGTACATCTCTTAAAGCATTCTTTTAAAGATGAATTAAAATATTGATAAGCTTACCGAACGGATCCCTAACGAAAAAACGTCGTACACCCCATGGCTCTCCAACTGGTCCATACTCAACTGAAATTCCTGCTTTTTTTATGCGGGCTAATGCTTCATCAAGATCATCAACTTCAATTGACAAATCAGGTACCGGAGTGCCGGAACCACCTTCTGAAAGGAAACTAATTTGCGTTTCCATTTTTTCATGCGACCCGTATGTTGCTATAAAGTCCATATTCATTAATTGATCAAGTCCAAGAATTTTCTCGTAAAAGTGCTTAGCTTTTGTAATATCCTGTGTTTCCACATTGGCAACAATTCGTTTAACCTTCATTTTTACCACCTCCAGTTGCCATTATTTTCTACAATCACTCAAATAATCCAATTTCTCTCTCTTGAAAATCGAGTTCAAGGAAAGGCACCCTTTATTCCAGATAGGCGCCTGTTACGGAAGATTAACTAGCTAAATTTAAATTACTTTTTCAATTATACAGGAAATCACATCACGCCCGAATCGATAATTAATCGAGGTGGCGATGTTGTGAGTTTCACATTTGTTCCCAACGGTACGCCATAATTAGGCTTACAATGGCCGATGAGGAAATTCTCAACAACAGGAAAAGGCGCACAGGAGAAGAAATCCTGCAGTACTCCTTTAACATTCGCATAATCGCCTGGTTCCGCTTGGAGGTAACCGATGACCACACCTTCAATCTCATCGAATACCCCCGCCTGTTTAAGATGAGTAAGCATTGCATTAATCAAAAACGAAGGTGCTGCGATCTCCTCAATTAGCAGGATGGCCCCTTTCGTATTCACTTGAAAAGGAGTTCCCAACCCATTGGTGAGCAGATCTAAATTCCCTCCTACCAAACGCCCTTCTCCTGTGCCATGAGTTAGTGTTTTAAGGGGCATTTTGCGAGAATCATAGGTCAGGGATTCTCTTGTGAAGAGAGGCAAGAACGAGGATTCCGTCTCTGCTGTTCTTATTTCGTCATTCAGATCAGATGCCACCATCGGCCCGTGGAAGGTAACCAGATCACTGAATTTTTGAATTGCATTAAGCAAATATGTAATATCGCTGTATCCCCAGAATATCTTAGGATTTCTTTGTATCTTTGCATAATCAATCATAGGTGCAATCCTTGCTGTTCCAAATCCACCATTTGCACAAAAGATTCCGCGGATAGCAGGATCAAAAAGGGCTTCATGCAAGTCAGCAAGCCGCTTTTGATCGGCAGCGGCAAGATTTTCTTCCACATCGAACACATGTCGTCCAATGGTAACCTTTAGCCCCATTTTTTCTAATACACGTATTCCCTGTTGCAGCTTCTCTCTGTCAGATGATCCAGCCGGGGCAATAACCGCTATCCGATCGCCCTCTTGTAAGGCACATGGCTTTATCATAAACTTTCCTCGCTTTCTTTAATTCTTAATTTGGTTATAGGAGAAATGCACCCAAATTACGGAGTATCTTATTGAAAATAAGAACCCGTTAATTTAATATAATCTCAATTTTTCTACCCTTTGTTGTCACACCAATTAACTCTTAAAATTCAATTGCATAAGGATAATTTGTAATCATCTTTGTCAGTCGTTCGAATGGATTTATCCATATTATTCTCCTACCCCTCAATAATTGTGGTTTAACAGGTTAAACACCATTTGCACAGAAATACTTTTTTAAACTTTTCTTCCGGTTTGTATCAATAATTTTTCCTCCAAAATATGATCCTTTAACAGAATAACTCTCTACTCTAATAGTATCACAAAACCCCTTTGGACAATGGATCCAAAGGGGTAAAATTTTGTATCATTATCTACCTTTTACAGACATACTGTTTAAAGACTCTTAACCGACTCAGCCCTCTGCTGTCACTAACCCTGCATGTCATCACGTTTCCTGCATGAATTCACTCAGCTGTTGATATTCTTCCAGCGTAAAAATCGAATCAATTTCCACATCTGCAGATTCTATTGCAGCCATCAGCGTATCCAGACAGGTGAACAATGGTACCTGATAGGATGCTGCCAAATCACGAGCCATTCGTCCCATTTCCTCTTTCTGGAATCCGGATCTTAGAATGACTGCACCCGCCAATAATTGTTCATCATACAAATTCTTTAATTTGTTGTGATTGGCTACTTCATAGGCGAATATACCATGTTCCGATAAATACCTGCTGGTTTCTTGTGTGGCGTACAACTGAAACTTGCTGTTCAGTTTGTGCATTGCCGGTAAACTGGGTGATTGTTGATTATCCGCTATCGAACAAAATAGATACGGCTTTTCAATATTCCCTTCCAGAATAGATCCAGTTGCGTGCATTGCTTTTGATAAGGCTTGCTGATATGTCCCGGCGATACCGATAATTTCACCGGTTGACTTCATTTCCGGTCCAAGCGCAGGATCCACACCCTTCAATTGGAATGAGGAAAATGATGGTGCCTTGACTGTATAGCTCTCAAATGACCCTGGCAGCATATCCTGTTCAATTGTCTCACCCAGCTTCGTACGGACAGCATGATGAACAAGCGGTGTTTTGGTCACTTTGCTGATTAATGGAACCGTCCGTGATGCACGGGGATTTACTTCCAATACGTGAACGATCCCGTTTACGATAATAAATTGTATATTGATCAAACCAACCACATGTGCTTGCCTGCAGATTGCTTTAGTATAATCAAGCATGGTATCCTGCTGTGTTTTCGATAAACTTACCGGGGGGATAGAAGCCATACTGTCACCGGAATGGATACCTGTCTTTTCAACATGCTCCATTATCCCGGGAATCAGGATGTTCTTACCATCGCTGACACAGTCGAGTTCCGCCTCAATGCCGTCAGCGTATTTATCAACAAGAATCGGCCAGGCACTATCATGTAAATGGAAAAGTTCCTTAAAATAATCCGTTAAATCTTCCTCGTTTTGGAGAACATGCATAGACTGACCGCCAATTACATAAGAAGGCCGGACAAGGACAGGATAACCGATTCTGTTTACACAAGCTTTAATTGCTTCCGGACTATCGGCTGTTTCACCATCAATATGCGGGATATTTAATTGATTCAGCAATTGATAAAAATCATTTCTGTCTTCCAGTAAATCAACTTTTTCAACCGGAGTGCCATAGATATTAACGCCGGCGGATGCCAGGTCTTTTGCAAGGTTTATTGCTGTTTGTCCTCCGAATTGAATCATAACCCCGGACACATTTTCTTTCTGGATTACCGATAAAATATCTTCAATGGTCAAAGGCTCAAAATACAGTCGGTCAGCAACAGTGCTGTCAGTACTGACTGTTTCCGGATTATTGTTGATAATAATCGTTGTGTACCCGGAATCCCTCAACGCGTATATACCGTGAACTGAACAGTAATCAAATTCCATTCCCTGCCCGATTCGGATTGGCCCGGAACCGATGATCAGCACTTTCTTATTATTATCATCAACCGGCTGATCTGTAGAAGTTCCCCATGTGGAAAAATAGTACGGCACCTGATTGGCTGATTTGGCCACTTCATAATTTGGTGTCAGTTGATAATCAGACAGTAGTGATTGGATCTTAGATTCGGTTGTTTCAAGATATGAAGCAATTGCTTGATTACTGACCTGTATTTGTTTAGCATGGTGAAGCATTTCAGCATCAATTGCATGCAATGATTCGTTTTTAAGTTTCTCTTCTATGCTGACAATCTGATTAATTCCTTTCAAAAATCTCAGGCTGATTGCCGTGTGATGATGAATTTCACTGACAGATTTTCCATTTCGCAACATTTCCGCTGCTGCGAACAAACGTAAATCAGTCGGCAGCGTCATATGTTCCAGCAGAACCGTCTCATCCTGATTTTTAATCATTGGATGCGATAAATCGGTCAGTCCCGAATCCAGTGAACGGACTGCTTTATTTAATGCACCTTCGAATGTTAAATCGATTGCCATGGTTTCCCCGGTCGCCTTCATTTGCGTTCCAAGTTTTCTGCTGGCAGATGGGAATTTTTCAAATGAAAAACGGGGCATTTTAAGAACCGTGTGATCAATGACAATATCATAGACCCCGTATCTTTTTTCAGGAAAATACCTGTCCAGTGAATGTCCCAGAGCGCATTTTGCCGATAGTTTGGCAATTGGGCATGCGGTAGCTTTTGATGCCAGTGCTGAGGAGCGGCTGACTCTCGGGTTCACTTCGATAACATAATATTGTTCGGTTTTCGGATCAATTGCCAACTGAATATTGCAGGCACCGATAACATCCAAACTCTGTATAATCCTGACGGCCGCTGAACGAAGCTTTTGATAAGCCGAATCGCTCAACGTCTGTACAGGCGCCACAACAATGGAGTCCCCTGTATGAACCCCGACAGGATCCACATTCTCCATCCCGCAAACAATCACACAATCATTATGCACGTCGCGAATAACCTCAAATTCGATTTCCTGCCATCCCTTAATGCTCTTTTCCAACAACACCTGGCTAATGGGGCTTGATTTCAGTCCACTCGCAACAATTGATTGCAATTCCTCCTCATTTGCGGCAAATCCACCGCCGGATCCTCCCAGTGTGTATGCCGGGCGGATCATAATCGGATAACCGATATCCTCGGCTTTTTTCAATGCATATTCAATATTGCTGATAATATGGGATTCCGGCACAGGTTCTCCAAGTTCATGCATCAGGGTACGGAATTTATCACGATCCTCCCCGTTCTGAATAGCTTCCATGGATGATCCGATTAATTGAACGTCATACTGATCCAGCATACCCGCATTGCAAACATCCATTGTTAAATTCAATCCGACCTGTCCGCCCAACGTTCCAATCAAATAGTCGGGTTGTTCTTTCTGAAATATTTTTTCAACCGTTTGTACTGTCATGGGTTCCATATAAATGTAATCGGCTACTGTTTCATCAGTCATGATTGTCGCCGGGTTATTATTAAGGAGAATGACCTCCAGCCCTTCTTCTTTCATAGCGAGACATGCCTGAGTTCCTGAGTAATCAAATTCAGCCGCCTGCCCGATTACAATCGGACCTGATCCAATAACAAGCACCTTTTTATTTGAGTTCGTGTTGATGTTAACGTTCATGCAGATTCACCTCTCTAATCACAGTATTTCGTCATTGCTGGATTTACCAATTTGAGCACCATCCGGAATCGCTCAAAAAATAATAATACGTCATTTTCCGTTATAATGAGGGGTGGAACAAGCCGGACAACATTTTGCCCTGCCGCTGTAAGCAGCAAATTTTTCCCGATTGCAGCCGTGACCAAATCAACTGCGGCCCCCTCCACAACAATACCAATCAATAATCCTTTTCCCCTGATAGATTTTATTTGTGAATATTCATCCTGTAACTGCTTTAACCCTGTGAAAAGTTTTTCACTCATTTCCATACAATTATCCAGGATGTTCAAACGCACTATTTCGGATATGGTAGAAACTCCAGCAGCAGATGCCAATGGGTTGCCCCCAAACGTGCTGGCATGGCTGCCCGGCTGGAAAGCATCTGCTACCTCTTCCTTAGCAAGCATGGCGCCAACCGGAAATCCTGATCCAAGCCCTTTGGCAAGTGTGATAATATCCGGCTCAAATCCGTACTGTTCATAGGCAAACAAAGTACCAGTCCGCCCCATCCCTGTTTGTACCTCATCAATAACCACAAGAATCCCTTCATCCTTACAAATTTGAACAAGCTCATTAATCCAGTTTTCTTCTGCTGGTATTACGCCGCCTTCACCTTGAACGAGTTCCAGCATTACTGCTGCCGGCGGATTTTCTTTCAGCCAATACAAACTGTCAAAGTGGTTGTAGGTTAAAAAAGTAAATCCTTCAACTAAAGGCTTGAAACCGGTATGGAGTTTTTCCTGTCCGGTCGCACTTAATGTTGCCATTGTCCTGCCATGAAACGATTGATGAAAAGCAGCAATCGTTTTGTTATTCGAATTGTACGCACGTACGAGTTTAATAGCTGCTTCATTTGCTTCCGCACCACTGTTGCAAAAAAACACCTGATTCATACAACTATAATCTGTCAGCAAGTCCGCCAGCTCTTGCTGCGGCCCAATTTGATATAAATTGGAACAATGCCAAACATTTTGCAGTTGGCGCGAGACAGCATTTTCGACCGCATCCGGAACATGGCCAAGATTGCAAGTGGCGATACCCGCGGTAAAATCCAGATATTCCTTTCCGTCAGCATCCCGAATATAACTTCCTTTTGCTTGATCCACTTTTACTGGAAACCGGTTGTACGTATTCATCAGACTGGATTTTGTTTTTTCCATTTGCTCTTCATCCTCCCTTCTGAACCGTCATCGTACGAACTTTTTCAATGACAGTACCCACATTCTTGTTCATTATTAAGTCAATCAGGCTATTCTCTTCCAGTCCACTCAGAATAACGGCCTTTTTCACCCCCTGATGAACACAATCCAGTGCCGCCTCTACTTTGGGAACCATACCACCGAAAATGGAACCATTCTTCACCATTCGGTCAGCTTTTTCCTGATCCAGATGCGGAACAAGCTTTCCTGACTCCATAACACCAGGGATATTGGAAACAAAATACAATGGCGCTTCTAATTGAATGGCAATAGCAGCTGCAGCAAGATCTGCGTTAATATTCCAGCGCTGACCATGTTTATCCGCAGATATCGGGGAAATCACTGGGGTGATACGCTGTGCTGTCAGGTCATTTAATCCATCCGAATCAACAGATTTTATTTTGCCAACATACCCAAGCTGCTGCTCCGTATACATCTTCTCCGCCTCAAGGAGCATGCCATCCACTCCGCTTAACCCATAGGCATTTCCCCCGGCTTTCGTTAGGCCACGAACAATTTTTTTATTTACGAAGCCTGATAGTACCATCTCCGTAATATCGAGTGTTTCCTTGGTTGTTACACGCATTCCTTCAATAAACCGAGATTCCACATGCAGTCTTTGCAGATAATCAGAAATATGCGGGCCGCCTCCATGCACGATAACCGGTTGAATACCATGTTCTTCAGCTAACTCGACTACATTTTGGTAAAATGAGTCCGGCAATTGATCGAGTACACTTCCACCACATTTTATAACCACATATGGCATAAACAGACCTCCCTACGTACGATAGGAAGCATTGATTCGTACATAATCATACGAAAGGTCACATCCCCATGAATAAGCTTCCTGGTAACCATTATGCAGGTCGACGGTAATCTGAATTTCGTTCTCCGTTTTTAAATAATATTGAACAACAGATTCATCAAACTCCAATGGCATGCCATTGCTGACAATTTGAGTTTCACCAATGGACACTGACACTTTTTCCGGATCAAGTTGAACGCCACTGTATCCGGCTGCGCAAATAATTCTGCCCCAGTTGACATCGGAACCGAATATTGCTGTCTTTACCAGACTGGACCCGACAATCGATTTACCGATTGCCTGTGCATTTTCCTGCAACAGGGCACCTTTCACCAAAACCTCCACCAGTTTGGTTGCCCCTTCCCCGTCACTCGCAATCTGTTTTGCCAGTTCAGTGCAGACAAGTGATAAACCCTGTTGGAATACCTGCAAGTCCTCCTCATCATCCATCGTAATAGTCGAGTTATCAGCCATCCCATTGGCCATAACCATCACGGTATCATTGGTACTTGTATCCCCATCAACAGTGATTGCATTAAATGTCTTGTTAACGGTGGATTGAAGCGCACAATGAAGTGTCTCCGCTTCAATTACTGCATCTGTTGTCAAAAAAGCAAGCATGGTTGCCATATTCGGATTGATCATTCCCGATCCTTTTGCAGAACCGCCGATGGTTACAGTCTTATCATCCAATTTCAACTCTACCGAAGCTGACTTGGTAAATGTGTCTGTCGTCAGTATTGCCTGATTAAAATTTTCACCGCTGGATTCCTCCATCGTAATTTTCTTAATCCCATTTTTAACTTTATCCATCGGGAGCTGCTCACCAATAACACCGGTTGAATTCACCGCCACATGACGCTCCTTCAACCCCATTGTTTCGGCAAACCAATGTCGCATTTGATATGCATTGTGAAGCCCCTGTTCACCAGTACATGCATTGGCTACCGCAGAATTTACGATTAGACCCTGCAGCATCTGCTCAGTCGCAATACTTTCTTTCGTTACTTGCAGAGGTGCAGCCTGAAATAGATTGGTAGTATACATAGCTGCGGCATTTGCGGGAGCTTCCGAATACAACCAGGCCAGATCCTTCCGTTTGCGCCGCATACCGCAATGCAATCCACCGGCATGGAACCCCTTTGGAGCCGTAACTCCCTCTTTCATGATTACAAGATTGTTAGTAGGTCGTTTGGTTTGTACCACCATGAATCGCCCCCTCCTTATGGATATACAGGTACCACATCAAGACCTGTCTGTTCGTTCCAGCCATTTACGAGATTCATATTTTGTATCGCCTGTGTTGCTGCGCCCTTGGTAAGATTGTCAATAACGGAAATTACCGACAATACATTTGTACGCTGATCAATCGAGATACCAATATCACAAAAATTTGTTCCATAGACATCTTTTGTCGCCGGTAAATTATTTTCGGTCCGCACCCTGACAAAATAGTCATCCTGATAAAAATTTTCATACAGCTGATTGACTTCTCCATGCTTGATGGTTTCATGCAACTGGATGTAAATGGTACATAAAATCCCTCTGGTCATCGGAACAAGATGCGGATTGAAAATTACTGGAGAGTCCATTCCGGAAATATCCGCGGCAATCTGTTCCATTTCGGGTACATGCCGGTGACCTCCAAGTTTGTATGCCTTCGTATTTTCATTTGCCTCTGAAAACATCATTCCCTTTGCCGGCTTCCTTCCCGCTCCGGATACACCCGTTTTTCCATCAATGATAAGCGGCATGGAAAAATTCACCAATCCTGACTGCAACACCGGTGCCATTCCGAGCAATGCAGCCGTTGGATAACAGCCGGGATTCGAAATAAACGTACTTTTACCGATTTTATCCCGGTATAATTCGGGAAGGCCATAAGTTGCCAGGTCGAGATATTCCTTTGGTGCAGGTGTATCTTTATACCATTCTTTGTATAGACTTCCGCGTTTCAGTCGGAAATCCCCTGATAAATCAATACACTGAATTCCCTTTTCAACAAAACTGGGGGCAAGTTCTTTGGCTACACCGGCCGGAGTTGTAAAGAACAAAATATCAACCTGTGAACGTATTTCGTTTTCATCAAATCCATCCAAAGGCAACGCTAAAATGCCGTGCAAATGCGGGAATTGAGCTGTAAGCTGTTCACCTTGTGTTGAACTGGAAACAAGCAATTCAAGTGAAACATTCGGATGTTGATACAGGTTGCGGATCAACTCAACACCTCCATAACCGCTTGCGCCAATAATTCCTACCTTCATGAATATCCTCCCCCGTAAAATGATTTGAGAATAATTATACATATATATGTATAATTATTCAATACTAATTTTAAAATTTTTATAATAATTTACTTCACAGAACAAAGGCGTAAGCGCCCGTTTAGCAACGTACAAACTGCGCCCTGCCATTTAGTGTGGGTCGGCGTTGCCGCGCAAAGCGGCGTAGTTAGCCGATCTTCCTTAATCCGCAATGAGATTAGATGAACTTGACTTATCGCCAATAATGGCGAAAGTCAAAGTGAATCTTATGCTCGAAAGCGAAAAGGAAACACGCCCCTTCATAGGGGTGTGTCGACGCTGGCGCGGGAGGCCGGTTTTAGTCGGCCTTCTTTAAAGTACGAACCGATGTTGACTTTCACCGCAAGGGTATAAGTGCGACTAAGCCTCTGGTTTCACCAATCGGCAAGTCTTCTTTATCGTAGTGAGGAAGTGTGAAGTTTGGGACTGCGCTAAAGCTCGTCCCATCAAAACCTCTGCTATTGCTGGGCGCTGGAGCCGGACGTGGTTTTTCATTAATATAAAAATTATCCATAAGTATTAAATTTTATAGTTTCCTATGCAACTAAAAAAGGACATAGCCGGATTGTTCACCGGGTCTATGTCCTTCAAAAAATTTAAAATGATTGGCTTAACCATCTGATTGTCATTTTAATCCTTCTGCTACTCTTTTCTGTAATCATCCAGGAAGTCCTTTTGAAAACTGGTTCTTGGCTGCTGATCATCAGAATTATTATTTAATTGTTTGAATGTGTTTTTTCCGTATTTTTGAGTTAGCTTTTCGATGGTACTATACAATTTTTCTTTATTTGCTTCTGTTTCATACGTAAACAAATCGAGTTGCTTGCCGATATACTGCTTCTCTTCCACATCCTGAACAGTAATTCCCAACAGGCGGATCGGATCCAGATTCCAGTGCTTATGCAATAGTTCATTGGCGAAATACAAAATGTCGTCCTTGTGTTCAATATAGGAGTGCAGTTTCTTACTCCGGGTTATTGTTTTCCGGTCATGGTAACGAATGGTAATCTGAATGCTTTTCCCGGCAGCCTGTTTCCGCTTCATACGCCGATCCACATTATCCGCCAGTTGATTCATCAGTTTGCGGATCTCAGCATCGTCAGTCGTATCACTTGGAAGTGTTTGCGAGCTACCAATACTTTTAAATTCATGAACGGCTTCTGGATCCACTGCTCTTGTATCAATTCCGTTGGCTCTGTTCTGCAACCGTTCACCATTAATTCCAAGTACTTGTTTCAACTGATACGGGTCTCCCTTGGCCAGGTCGCTGATTGTAGTGATATTCACCCCCCGCAGTTTTACAGCTGTTTTTTCACCAACTCCATACATCTCTTCAATGGGTAAGGGCCAAAGTTTGTGGGGGAGGTCACGCTTACGTAATACCGTAATTCCCATTGGTTTCTTCATATCCGAAGCCATTTTTGCCAAAAATTTATTCGGCGCAATACCAATACTGCTGGGCAAGTCGAGTTCACGTTTAATTCTGGACTGCAGATTTTCAGCTATCTTCAGCGGGTTTTCAAATTCCTGACTGTTCGTAACATCCATATACCCTTCATCGATGGAGACCGGCTGAACGAGTGAGGTTATCTCAGCCATCATCTTGAATATTTCCCGTGAAGCGGTCCGGTACCGGTCAAAATTCGGACGAAGCACACGCAGTTCCGGGCACAACTTTCTTGCCTGCCATAGCGGCATCGTAGTTTTGACACCCTTGGCCCGCGCCTCATAGCTGCTCGTTACAACAATTCCCTTCCGTTCCTCGGGATTGCCGGCAATAGCTAAAGGTATCCCCTTCAATTTTGGATCGTAGGCCATTTCCACAGATGCATAAAATGAATTCATATCAACGTGGAAAATTACTCTGCCTTTTTTAGGCTGCATGATTAACATCCTTTGCGAACATCTGTTTGTTTTATCCATTATAACATTAGAAAAATTGGGTGTCACCAAATCTTTGGGTGACAGCCATAGTTGCACTTATAAAGTAAGAAAGGATTTTATACTTTATTAACTGCTAAAATAACCCTTATGACCGATGCATAAGGGTTATTATCAAAACGGTATTATTTTGCAGCTTCCTCTACAATAGCAGTTACCATTTCCGTAATTTTTACCAATTCATCAACCGGAATCCGCTCATTCGTGGTATGGATTTCTTCATATCCGACAGCAAGATTTACGGTTGGGATGCCAAGTCCGGCAATAATATTTGCATCACTGCCGCCCCCGCTTTTCTTCAATTTGCTTTCCCGTCCGATTTTTTCAGCTGCGCGTTTTGCGACTTCTACGACCTGATCTCCGTCCTGCTGGTTAAAACCGGGATACATCACGGTCACCTCAACATCAGCAGATCCGCCGAGTTCTTCAGCCGTGTTTTCGAAAGCATCTTTCATCTTCGCAACCTGATCTTCCATTTTTTCGGGAATGAGTGATCTTGCCTCGGCAAGTACTTCCACATGATCACAAACGATATTGGTTTGCTTACCGCCTTCAAACCGGCCAATATTTGCAGTTGTACCCTCATCGATTCGGCCGAGGGGCATTTTAGCGATTGCTTTAGCTGTGATTGTGATGGCAGAAACTCCCTTTTCAGGTGCAAGACCGGCATGTGCAGTTTTACCTTTCACTGTCGTAAACAGTTTTGCCTGTGTAGGAGCAGCAACGATGATGTCACCGACTGCACCATTACTGTCAATTGCATACCCGTATTTAGCATTCAAAAGGGATCCGTCCAACGCTTTCGCACCAACAAGACCCGACTCTTCACCAACCGTAATGACAAATTGAATATCACCATGTTCGATATTATTTTCTTTTAGGCTGCGGATGGTTTCAAATATTGCTGCAAGTCCAGCTTTATCATCAGCACCTAAAATGGTGGTTCTATCGGAAACAATGTAACCATCTTCAATGGAGGGCTTGATGCCATTACCAGGAACAACCGTATCCATATGCGATGTAAAATAAATCGGATCAGCGTCCTGTGTCGTCCCTTTCAGCGTACAGATAAGGTTGCCGGCACCGTGACCGGTTGTTTCTTTACTGTCATCTTCTGTAACATCCAAGCCTAATTCAGTAAACTTTTTGGTCAGTACTCGCGCGATGTTTGACTCATGTTTCGTTTCTGAATCAACCTGGACCAATTCGAAAAATTCATCAATCAATCTTTCTTTATTTATAGCTGTCATCATTGTACCTCCTGCTCTTTTTACCGGACTTTTTGAACATCCTCTTATAGTGGAATGTTGCCGTGTTTTTTCTTAGGTCTCTCTTCTGATTTATGATAGAGCATTTCCAATGCCTGAATCAGCTTCACCCTGGTCTCTCGCGGATCGATTACATCATCGATCATCCCCAGTCCTGCCGCAACATATGGATTGGCAAACTTTTCACGATACGTGTCAATTTTTTCCTGCCGTGTTGCTTCCGGATCACCACTTTCGGCGATTTCTTTTGCAAAAATAATATTCGCTGCTCCTTCAGGTCCCATAACCGCTATTTCCGCATTTGGCCATGCATACACCAAATCAGCGCCAATTGATTTACTGTTCAGGGCAACATACGCCCCGCCGAAAGCTTTTCTTGTGATAACCGTTATTTTTGGTACTGTTGCCTCTGAATAGGCGTATAAAATTTTGGCACCATGGCGGATAATCCCGCCATGCTCCTGCTTCACACCAGGGAAAAATCCGGTGACATCTTCAAATGTGATTAAGGCAATATTGAATGCATCACAAAAACGGATGAAACGGGAAGCTTTATCACTGGAATCAATATCCAGTCCGCCTGCCATATATTTAGGCTGGTTGCATACCAGTCCAATCGTTTGTCCGTTTATTCGTGCAAATCCAACGACGATATTTTTGGCAAAGTCTTTATGAATTTCATAAAAACTGTCTGGATCAACCACTTGTTCAATCACGTTTTTGACATCATACGGACGTGTTGCATTGAATGGCACAATGTCTGTCAAATCAGGACGTGTCTCATCATCCAGCTGGACTTGTTTAAGAGCTGGGTTTTTCTGGTTGTTGGCAGGCAAATAACTGACCAGTCTTTTTACATGATCCAGCGCATCCTCTTCACTTTCCGCCTTAATATGTGCATTACCGCTTTTGGCATTATGCACCTCGGCACCACCAAGTTCTTCAGAAGTTATACTTTCCCCTGTCACTGTTTCAATTACTTTAGGGCCGGTAATAAACATTTGCGATGTTTTTTCCACCATAATAACAAAATCGGTGATAGCCGGAGAATAAACTGCTCCACCGGCACTCGGCCCCATAATTACGGAAATCTGCGGAATAACGCCAGAATAGATAGAATTACGATAAAACACATGTCCATACCCGTCAAGCGATGAAACACCTTCTTGAATTCTCGCTCCACCGGAATCATTCAATCCAATAAACGGAACCCCGCTTTTTGCGGCCAAATCCATTACAGCAGCAATTTTCTTACCGTGCATTTCACCAAGCGCACCGCCATATACGGTAAAGTCCTGAGCAAACAGATAAATTGCCTGTCCATTGATTTTCCCATATCCGGTAACGACACCTTCACCATTTCCGTTCAGATTTCCCATGCCAAAATCCGTTTCCCGATGTTCCATGAATGGGTTCAATTCAACAAATGATCCTTCATCAAGTAAATAGTCAATTCGTTCTCTTGCTGTCAATTTTCCTTTTTCATGCTGCTTATCGATACGTTCGTCACCGCCGCCAAGCTCAACTTTTCTCCGTTTATCATACAGTTCATTAATTTTATCAAATATATCCATTACGAATCACTTCCCTCTTGTTGCTGACACAGTTCAAACAAAACTCCATTGGCTGCTTTTGGATGAAGGAAAGCAATCCGGCTGTTATGTGCGCCTTGTTTTGCTTCCTCATTGATCAATGGAATTCTCTGTGATTTAAACCTTTTCAATCTGTTTTCGACGTCATCAACATCTAATGCAATATGATGAATTCCTTCCCCTTTTTTCTCGATAAATTTCTGTATCGGAGATGTTTCATTGAGCGGTTCCAATAATTCAAAACGCGATTCCCCAATCTTCAAAAAGGCGACTTTAACAGCTTCCGATTCGACTGTTTCAACACCTTCCAGCTCCAAACCGAGTGTATCCGTATAAAACGGCAGTACCTTATCGATCGTTTCCACGGCAACCCCGATATGGGAAATTTTATTTGGTCCCTCCGCCTTAAAAGCATCAGGGTTAATCAGTTGCTTGATATAAACAGCCAATGCCTCGGTTGATGACCCGCTTGTAAAAATTTTATTAACTCCTTTTTCAAGTAAAAGAGGAATATCTTCTTCCGGAATTACACCGCCGCCAACAACCGGTATATCGCCGGCATCACGTTCCTTCAACACTTCGATTACTTTTGGAAATAATGTTTTATGTGCACCCGAAAGCGATGACAGCCCAATTACATCGACATCCTCCTGTATAGCAGCCTGGGCTATTTGGACAGGAGACTGTCGTAATCCGGTATAAATAACTTCCATCCCGTGATCACGAAGCGCCTGGGCAATGACCAATGCTCCCCTGTCATGTCCATCAAGTCCCGGTTTTGCGATTAATACTCGTATTTTCTTCATGAATATCCCCCCTTATGCTCCCGTAAACTCACCAAATTCATTACGCAGCACATTGCAAATTTCCCCGACTGTTGCATACGACCGGACCGCATCCAGAATATACGGAATCAAATTAGCTTCTGCATCTTTTGCCTGTTCACGAATCGCTGACAATGTTTGATCGACCGCTTCCTGATCACGCACATGTCTTGCCTTCTGAAGCGAACCAATCTGTGCCTGCTCAAGCGCTTCATCAACCTTGAGCAAATCAGGATTCACTTCCTCATCCAATTTGTATTGATTCAGTCCAACAATGATTTCTTCCTCTTTTTCAATTTTCTTTTGCGTTTCATAAGCATTATGATGAATTTCGCGTTGCATGAAGCCTTCTTCTACAGCCTGAACAGCCCCGCCGAGTTCCGAAATTTGCTCGAGGTATTTTTCCACGTCCTGTTCAATCCGGTCTGTCAGCTCCTCCACGTAATAGGAACCTCCAAGCGGGTCAACGGTGTCCGCGGCTCCGCTTTCATTTGCAATAATCTGCTGGGTCCTGAGCGCAATCCGGGCTGAGTCTTCCGTTGGCAATGATAACGCTTCGTCCTTGGAGTTGGTGTGCAAACTCTGTGTCCCACCCAGAACTGCAGCAAGCGCTTGCATGGTCACACGGACAATATTGTTGTCAGGCTGTTGAGCTGTAAGTGTGGAACCGCCAGTTTGCGTATGGAACCGCATCTTCCAGCTTTTCGGATTTTCCGCCTTATATTTTTCTTTCATAATTTTTGCCCATATTCTTCTCGCAGCACGAAACTTTGCCACTTCTTCAAAAAAATTGTTATGTGCATTAAAGAAAAACGCCAGCCGCGGTGCAAATTTATCAATATCAAGGCCTGCCTGCAATGCAGCATCAACATAAGCCATCCCATTCGCAATGGTAAATGCCGCCTCCTGAACGGCAGTAGAGCCCGCTTCCCGGATATGGTAACCGGAAATACTGATTGTATTAAATTTCGGTACATGCTGCTGACAAAACTCAAATATGTTCGTAATTAGACGCATTGACGGCTTCGGCGGAAAAATATACGTTCCGCGGGCAATATACTCTTTTAAAATATCGTTCTGAATCGTACCAGTCAGTTTTTCAAGCGGTACTCCCTGTTTTTCCCCAACAGCTATGTACATACACAGTAATACGGAAGCCGGTGCATTAATCGTCATGGATGTACTGACTTTATCAAGCGGAATCTGATCGAGCAGCTGCTCCATATCATGCAGTGAATCAATCGCAACCCCAACTTTACCTACTTCTCCTTCAGCCATCACATCATCTGAGTCATAACCAATTTGTGTCGGCAGGTCAAAAGCTACCGAAAGTCCCGTTTGACCCTGTTCAAGCAAATAACGGAATCGTTTGTTCGTTTCCTGGGCCGACCCAAATCCGGCGTATTGACGCATCGTCCAGAAACGACTTCGGTACATGGTCGGCTGAATGCCCCTTGTATACGGATAAATCCCCGGATACCCGAGTTTATCTTCATAGTCCGGATCATTTTCAGGAAAATAAAGCCGGCCGACGTCAATATTGGAAGATGTTGTGAAAGGTTCCTTTCGCTCAGGAAACCGCTTGACTGTTTTATCAACAGACTGTTCCCAATCCGCATGTTTGCTGGAAAATTTGTCATCTTTCATTTTGATGCAACCCCCAATTTCTTATAATATAGTTTGATATAAAAGATAGCACTTGTCCAATCCCCGATAAAACGATAAAATACAAGTATGAATTGGGATTGAAGGAGGATTTAAATTGGCAAATCAACAAACGAAAACACAAGCACCAAGAAAAAAGTCAAAACGTGACCGACGAATGAAAATCATTATTTATCTCATGATTATTGCAATGTTTTTGTCATCACTGACGGCTGGCCTGGCAATGCTTATATAATCATTAATCAAATAGCTCTGTCAAAGACTGGTCTTTAATTGGTACCGGTCTTTTTTGTTTTCTTTTTAACGTCACTTTCCTTAAATTTCTTTTTCAATAACAGGTAGTCTTCAATTTCATGAAGCAGCCGAAACAGATTAGCACGCGTTTCGAATTTTTTCCGTGTATCCGGAAGTGGTTCACGGTCAAAATCCCTGCGCAGTTCCTCCAGCTGTTCCAAATAGATAACGGCAGTATTCCCCGGATGAACCGCTTCGGACAGTTCCTCAAAAAAATCGGCAATTTTGATCGAAATGGAATCAATTTTTGGTAAGCGGCTCACCAATGGCATCATCCGTTGCAACAATTCGAACTGACGGTTGCGCATCGTGAAGTAATCCGCATACGGATGTTTGTTTCGCAATAAATGATTTTCTCTATCCAATGATACCAAATCCGATGCTTCCTGTAATATGTTTTCACAAATTGTAATTTCCCTGCCATCCCATTCCTGCTTGTCGGTTCGTATGTACAAAGCAATTTCATGCAGGATTTTTTGAAAGTTTTGTTCCAGTTCCACTTGCTTTTCCCTGAGTGGTTTATCCAGACTGGGCATGTATAAATTAATCAAAAGAGCAACACCAACGCCAACCACAATCAAAAAAAACTGATTAATTAAAAACTCAATCGGAATGTCGCCGGCACTATATAAATTTAAAATAATAACCGAACTGGTTGCAATCCCCTGTGTTATTTTCAAAAAAACAGTAGTGGGAATAAAACAGGCAAGCATTAACCCTACCACCAATGGGTTGTAACCAATTGTTTCAAAGAATGCAAATGCAAACAGACTTGCCAGGATACATGCTACAAAACGATGCCAGGCACTTACAACAGATTTTTTCCTGGATGGCTGAATACACAGAATCGTTAAGACACCAGCTGACACAAAATTGGACAAATCCATAAATTGAGCAATCGAAATAGCAATGGTTGTGCCTATTGCTGTCTTAATTGTCCGAGGGCCAATAATCACGCTGCATTCTCCCTTGCGATGTATTAAACGGATAAGATTTCCGTTTATCCTCACCTTTAAATTTGACCTAATAAAACGGGGCTGACCCGTTAATATTGAGACAGCCCCTTTATACCGAAATGATCGGTTAAATTATATTTCCTTACAATGCTCATCAAATACATGCTGAAGCTTACCAATCACATCTACTGCACTGTAGCCTTCGATATCAGAACGTTCAAGCATCGTAACGATTTTGCCATCTTTCAAAAAAGCAAATGAAGGTGATGAAGGCGGATACCCTTCAAAGTATTCTCTGGCTTTATCAGTGGCTTCACGATCTTGCCCCGCAAATACAGTCACCAAATGATCAGGACGCTTGTCGTAATGAATTGCATTAGCTGCAGCAGGACGTGCAACACCGCCAGCGCAACCACATACCGAATTAATCATAACGAGCGTGGATCCTTCGCGTGTCATTGCCTTATCCACTGCGTCGGGACTAGTTAACTCTTCATACCCAGCCTCTGATATATCTTTACGCGCTGCATCCACAACGTCATTCATGAACAGGTTAAAATCCATATCAATTCCATCCCCTTATTAGAGTAATTAGTGTTATAACCTGTATTCAGCTTATCAATTTTGGGGGCATATTTCAATTCAAATACTTCCTAATATATGTTTGTTGTATCTTTATTGATATTTTCCAGTATTTCTTTAACCCTTGCCAGGAATTGGCCGCAGACAAGACCATCCAATATCCGGTGGTCAAGTGACAAGGACAAATTAACCATATCACGGGCTGCGAACATATCATTGATGATAACAGGGCGTTTTACAATGGATTCAATCTGCAGAATGGCCGCCTGTGGATGATTAATGACACCCATCGAATGAATGGAACCAAATGATCCGGTATTATTCACCGTAAATGTACCGCCCTGCATATCTTCTGGGGTCAGCTTACCTGACCGGGCTTTCATTGCCAAATCGTATATATCTTTAGCGATTCCTTTAATGCTTTTTTCATCCGCAGCTTTAATAACCGGCACAAATAACTCTTGGTCTTTGGCAACAGCAATGGATAAATTAATATCCTTACGCTGGATAATTTTATCGCCTGCCCATGTACTGTTCAATTGCGGATATTCTTTTATAGCCTGTGCAACAGCTTTAACGAAAAACGCAAAAAATGTCAGACCGAACCCTTCCGTTTGTTTAAAATTATCTTTGACCTGATTACGGTATTTCACAAGTTCTGTTACATCAGCTTCAACAGTCATCCAGGCATGTGGTATTTCCGTCGTTGACCTCACCATGTTATCTGCGATTGCTTTTCGTACACCTGTAACAGGGATTTCAATATCACCCGATTGTGCAGAAACTTGCGGTGCCGCTGGTTTCTCCGGTTTCTTCGTTTCCTGTCTGGACGGTTCTTCTTTTGGCTCCGGAGCTTTTGGTCTCTCACCTGATGCAATAATTTTTTCAATATCTTTCCGTGTTATTCTTCCCGCCCTACCGGATCCGTTCACATTCTCCAAGTCAATGTCATTTTCCTGGGCAAGACGCAAAACGGCAGGGGAATACCGTTTCTTCATGGATTGACCTCCGGAAGCTTCCGTATTGGATTGCTGCTTGTCACCAGCTTCTTGCTGTGCTTTTGAATCTTCTTCAACCGGAGTCCCCCCACCTTCAATGTCGATATAGCACATAAGCTCCCCAACTTCGATTGTGTCGCCCTCCTGTGCAGCAAGCTCCTTTATGACCCCTGTAAATGAAGACGGAACTTCAGCATTTACTTTATCTGTCATGACTTCGGCAATCGGATCGTATTTTTTTACTTTATCACCAGCACCAACCAGCCATGAGCTAATGGTACCTTCTGTCACACTTTCCCCGAGCTGGGGCATATTTATCTTTTCTGTGGCCATATGAAATCCCTCCTCATCTGATTAAAATTCAGCCAGTTCGCGAATTGCTTTTTCAACTTTATCCGGATTAATCATAAAATATTTTTCCATTGTTGGAGCGTACGGCATTGCTGGAACATCAGGGCCGGCAAGTCGTTGTACGGGTGCGTCCAAATCAAACAGGCAATTTTCCGCTATAATCGCTGCTGCCTCTCCAATAATGCTTCCTTCTTTGTTGTCCTCCGTAATCAGCAATACTTTACCCGTTTTGGATGCTGCTTGAACAATTGCTTCTTTGTCAAGTGGATAAACGGTACGTAGGTCCAGAATATGTGTATCAATTCCTTCTTCCTCCAATTTTTCTGCAGCCTGAAGCGCGAAATGAACGGCCAATCCGTATGTAATTACGGTAACATCAGATCCATCACGCTTCACATCAGCCTTGCCTATTGGAAGAACATAATCATCTTCCGGAACTTCACCTTTCAATAAGCGATATGCACGTTTATGTTCAAAAAACATTACCGGGTCATTATCACGAATAGATGCTTTTAATAATCCTTTGGCATCGTAAGGAGTTGACGGCATAACAATTTTCAGCCCGGGCTGGTTTGCAAAAACTGCTTCAACCGACTGGGAATGATACAGTGCCCCGTGGACACCGCCGCCATATGGTGCACGAATCGTCATTGGCACATTCCAGTCATTATTGGAGCGGTATCTGATTTTGGCTGCTTCGGAAATGATCTGATTGACAGCAGGCATGATAAAATCCGCAAACTGCATTTCAGCCACCGGACGCTTACCGTACATGGCAGCTCCAATACCAACACCTGCTATCGCCGATTCCGCAAGTGGGGTGTCAATCACCCGCTGTTCACCAAATTCATCATACAGTCCTTTAGTGGCCCCAAAAACACCACCCTTTTTTCCGACATCCTCCCCTAAGACAAATACATTTTCATCACGCTGCATTTCCTCTTTCATTGCTGCTGTTACAGCTTGTATATATGACATAACTGGCATTGCGTAATTCCCTCCCTACTCTTCGTATACATATTTTAATGCAGATTCAGCTTCTGCATATGGTGCATTTTCTGCATAATCAGTGGCTTCATCGATTAGGTTTCCAATTTCACCCTCTATTTCCTTCATCACTTCATCGGTCAGCAAGCCCACTTCCTTTAAATAAGCTGCAAATGTAATTAATGAGTCTTTCTTTTTAGCCTCTTCAACTTCGGCACTGTCTCTGTATTGACGGTCATCATCATCGCTTGAATGCGCAGTCAACCGATAGGATACCGCCTCAATTAATGTAGGGCCATCACCTCTGCTTGCCCGTTCTCTCGCTTCTTTCACTGCTTCGTACACAGCAAGTGGGTCATTCCCATCTACTGTTACACCTGGCATACCATAACTTTTAGCCCGTACCGATACACTTTCAGATGCGATTTGTTTTTCGAGTGGAACCGAAATCGCATATTTATTGTTTTCAACCATTGTAATTACAGGTAACTTATGAACACCGGCAAAGTTAAGTCCTTCATGAAAATCACCCTGATTTGAAGAACCCTCACCAAGTGTTACGAGTGAAACAATATCTTTCTTATCCATTTTAGCAGCCAGCGCGACCCCAACTGCATGTGGAAGCTGTGTTGTAACCGGTGATGAACCAGTCAAGAGTCTATTTTTCTTCTGTCCAAAATGCCCCGGCATCTGGCGTCCGGCTGAATTGGGGTCTTCCGCTTTGGCAAAGCCGGAAAGCATCAACTCTTTGGTTGTCATACCAAAAGCCAATACAACTCCCATATCACGATAATATGGGGCCGCATAATCTGTATCCCTGTTCAAAGCAAATGATGCACCCACTTGTGCTGCCTCCTGCCCCTGACAGGAAATGACAAACGGTATTTTCCCAGCACGGTTCAACAGCCACATCCGTTCATCAATTTTTCTTGCTAAAAGCATTGTCTTATACATTTCCATTACCTGATTGTCTGTCAGGCCTAATGTTTCATGGCGATTTTTTGCCATTCTGAATCCCTCCCTTTAAAGTTATCCGTGGATCTGATTTCCTTCTACAGCCAGCGCGGCTTCACCCATTACTTCGGAGAGTGTTGGATGCGGATGAATGCTGTGTGCGATTTCCCAGGCGGTAGCATCCAGAACTTTTGCTAGTCCTGCTTCACTAATCATGTCAGTCACGTGCGGACCGATCATATGCACGCCAAGCAGGTCTTCGCTGTCTTCATCCGTGATGATTTTTACAAACCCCTCAGACTCACCGTAAACTAATGCTTTGCCAATCGCCTGAAAAGGAAATTTGCCTGTCTTTACCGTAAATCCTTTTTCTTTCGCCTGTCTTTCGGTCAATCCAACACTTGCCACTTCCGGATTTGAATAAATACAGGTAGGAACATTGTCATATTCGATTGGTAATGGATTGGTATCAGCCATGTGCTCAACAGCGGTAATGCCTTCATGTGAGGCTACATGGGCAAGCTGCATACCACCGATTACATCTCCAATCGCATAAATATGTGATTCTTTCGTCTGATAAAAATTATTTGTTTGAATATGCCCCTTCTCTACAACAATATCGGTATTTTCCAACCCGATGTTTACTGTGTTTGCATCACGTCCGACAGATACAAGCATTTTATCGGCAGTGAATGTTTCTGCTTTCCCATCTATCTCCGCCTGAATGGATACTCCACTTTCTTTTTCAAGCGTGTCAGATAATACTTTTGCACCTTTCACAAATGTAATTCCCTTTTTCTTCAGAAGTTTTTCTGCCTCCTTGGCTATATCCTGATCTTCAGTAGGTAAAATCTGGTCCAGATACTCAACTACTGTAACATTGACATCAAAGTCAGTCAGCATGGAAGCCCATTCGATTCCAATAACACCACCACCTACAATAATAATGGATTTGGGAAGCTGTTCCATCTGCAGTGCGTCATCAGAAGTCATGACAACGGTTCCATCAGTTTGGAGGCCAGGCAACGAACGAGGTTTTGAACCGGTGGCAATCAAAACATTTTTGGGCACAATCATCGTATTTTCATCGCCATTCTCGTATTCTACCGAAATGGTTCCAGGCATCGGTGAAAAAATACTTGGACCTAGAATCCGTCCAAACCCATTAAAGACATCAATTTTTCCTTTTTTCATCAAACCTTGAACACCTTTATGCAATTGATTAACGATTCCACTTTTCCGCTCCTGCACTTTACTGAAATTCAGTGCCGCATCAGTTGTTTCCACCCCATATGTATGCGCTTCTTTCGTCTGTTTAAATACTTCCGCACTGCGCAGCAATGCTTTGGATGGAATACAGCCTCTATGCAAACAGGTGCCTCCCAGCTCGCCCTTTTCGACTATTGCAACCTGCATGCCGATTTGTGCAGCCCTGATTGCTGCCACATATCCGCCAGTTCCGCCTCCGAGCACAACAAGATCGTATTCTTTTGCCATATATTTACACTCCCTTATCTACTTGTAAATGATCAGGGTAGCTGTTTGGAAGTTCTTCTCCCATCAGCACCCTTAATGTTCCACTGTTTAAAGCTTGTAAATCATCTTCTCCCGGATATGTCATTACATCCGCTATCCAGTTTACACGATTGGATGTCATTTCAACCAATAATTTCCCATGTGCAAGCGCACCTGTTAAAATAACCGCATCTATCTCCCCTTTTAATACGGTACTCATTGCACCTATCTCTTTGGCAATCTGATAAGCCATCGCTTCATATATTCTTTTGGCATATTGATCACCATCAGTGATTCGAGTTTCGATTTCCGTCAAATCACTGGTCCGCAAGTATGCGTTTAAGCCGCTCTTATCAACCAACTTTTGCATTATTTCATCCAAATCATATTGACCGGAAAAGCATAACGATGCCAGACTTCCTGCCGGGACCGTCCCCGCACGTTCAGTTGAAAACGGCCCCTCACCATGGAGGCCATTATTTACATCAATTACCCTTCCATAGCAGTGGGCACCAATTGTAATTCCGCCACTCATATGCGCAACAATCAAACTGGAGTCTGCATATGACTTCCCCATATCATGGGTAGCCTTTCTTGCGACCGCTTTGTGGTTCAGCGCATGAAAAATGCTTTTTCTGGAGAGTTCGGGAATTCCGGAAATTTTCGCAATCTCATCCAACTCATCAACTACAACCGGATCAACTATAAAGGACGGGATATTAAGACCGTGCGCTATTTTATATGCAATGATTCCACCAAGATTTGAAACGTGCTCACCATAAAAGCTGTTTTGCAGATCACGCAGCATCGGTTCATTCACCCGATATGTACCGCCTTTGATGGGGCGGAGGAGCCCACCCCGACCACAAACCGCGTCAAATCGTGAAATATTCATGCCATCCTTGTCAAGCTGTTCCAAAATATTTGATTTACGGAATTCAGCCTGATCCGCTATTCGCCGAAATGAATTCAATTCGCTGCGGTCATGTCGAATGCTTTCCTCCAAAATACATACCGAGTCGTCAAAAACACCAATTTTCGTCCTGTCGGGTCCTGGATTAACAACCAAAATTCGAAAATGCTGAAGCACCATAGCCATCTCTCCCCATCATCAATAGCAGGATTACCGTCTGCTCAACGTGTGATGTCCATTCAGTAAAAATTGGTTACGCGACTTGCGCAGGGATGCTATACGTTCCTCTGCCATGCGATCAGCGGCCGCATACGTCGGAATATTATCGCGTTTGGAGATTTCAAATACCCGCATTAAACTATCATAAATGGTTTCCACTTTTCTCATTGCCCTCGATTCATTGTATCCATTAAGTTCATCCGCTACATTAATTACCCCACCGGAATTAATCACATAGTCCGGCGCATAGACAATTCCCTTTTCATGAATGATATCACCATGTTCGGAAGTTTTTAATTGATTGTTGGCAGAACCAGCTATTACTTTCGCTTTCAATTGCGGAATGGTTTCATCATTGATCGTTGCACCAAGCGCACATGGAGCATAAATATCACAATCTACACTATAAATATCATCAGGTTCAACAGCCTTTGCATCAAATGCATCCACTGCACGTTGTACTGCATCCTGATTGATATCCGTTACAATAATTTCTGCACCTTCCTTATACAAATGTTCGCAAACAGCATACGCAACATTTCCGACACCCTGAATTGCCACCGTTCGCCCTTCAAGTGAATCAGTACCGAAAGCCTCCATCGCTGCTGCCTTCATACCTTTATATACTCCATACCCGGTAACTGGCGATGGATTTCCGGATGAACCAAACTCCGGTGAAATCCCGGTTACATGGTCTGTTTCCATATGAATAAGATCCATGTCATGCACTGTCGTACCTACATCCTCTGCGGTAATATAGCGGCCGTTGAGACTTTGGATGTAACGCCCAAATGCACGGAACATTTCAGGGTTTTTGTCTTTTTTAGGATCTCCAATGATGACAGTTTTTCCACCGCCTAAGTTCAGACCCGCCGCAGCATTTTTATAAGTCATTCCTTTTGCAAGCCGCAACGCATCCTCGATTGCGTCCTCTTCGGAACTGTACGTCCACATTCTTGTTCCGCCAAGTGCTGGTCCGAGTGTTGTATCATGAATTGCGATAACCGCCTTAAGTCCCGAATTTTCATCCTGACAAAAAACCAGTTGTTCATAATCATATTTCTCCATATACTTAAAAATCTCCATGTTTATTTCCTCCTTGTTGTAGTTGCACCGGAAGTCAACCTGTCTGCAACTAGTAGTTGGCTTTATCACTGCACAACTCACTATTTTTATTTTCACCATTAATTTACATGCAAAAAACATGCCAACCACGAATTGTTGTAAGCGCTTTATTTTATCTTTTTTCTCATTGCAAATAATTGCAGTTATGAAAAATTTTGCATGCTATACTTTTCAAGCTTGTAATACAAATTGCGGATGGAGACTTGCAGTTCTTTAGCAGTTTTCGTTTTATTATAATTATTTTTTTCAAATGCTTTCCGGATATATTCTTTTTCAAAGTTATTTACAGCCTGCTGCAGACTTTGATCAGGGATTGCCGGGATGACTGCTTTTCTGTCATCTTTCCTGGCAGCTGTTCCAGTCAAATCAGGAATATGGTTTTTCTGTATTACTTCTTCATTCATATCCATATAAATCATAGCCCGGCCAATGACATTTTCCAGTTCACGGACATTTCCCGGCCAATGATAGGTTTTTAAATACTCAAAGGCTTGTTCACTGACAGATTTAACATTGCGCCCATAATCCTGATTGGTTTTATTAATGATATGGCGTATTAAGTCAGGGAGGTCATCAATTCGCTCCTGTAGTGATGGAATATAAATCGGCAGCCGGTTTAAGCGGTAATACAAATCTTCTCTGAACGTTTTGTTCATAATCGCTTTTTCCAGATTGACATTGGTAGCAGTTATGATTCGAACATTCAGTGTAATCGGATTTGTTCCGCCTACACGGACAATTTCATTCTCCTGTAAAACCCGAAGCAATTTTGCCTGCATGTGCAGCGATAATTCGCCTATTTCATCCAAAAATATACTGCCGAGATTTGCCTCCTCAAATAAACCTTTCTTACCACCTTGTTTTGCTCCGGAAAAAGCACCTTCCTCATAACCGAATAGTTCACTTTCCAATATCGATTCGGCGATGGCAGCACAATTTACCCGGATAAATTTATTATGCTTGCGGTCACTTTCATTATGAATGGCATGCGCAAACAATTCCTTACCGGTACCTGATTCACCCCTAAGCAAAATCGAAGCAGGAGTTTTTGCACCGACCTTCGCCTGTTCAAGCGATATTTTCATTTCTTCTGATGCACCAATTATGTCATCAAACGTATATTTTGCCTCCAGATTCCGAATAATCTGCCTTGCACGTTTCAGCTCACTTGTCAGTGTCTTAATCTCAGAGACATCGTGCAGTACACCGACACTTCCCTTTATTTTCCCGTCAACAATCACCGGCGCCACATTAACGAGTACGTCCCGTTTGCCAGGACCGACCTTCATTCGGACTCCACGAACTGCACGACGGGTTTTCAAAACCTTCATATGCATACTTTCACCTTCAGAAATATCTGCCGTAGCTGGCGCCCCAACTATGTCAGACTCCCTGAGTCCGGTTATTCTGGTATATGCCGGATTTATCATAATGCCTGTTCCACTTTCATCCACGACGCTGATTGCTTCGTCGGATGATTGGATAATCGCTTCCAGCATCGTTTTGATTTCCTTGAGATCGGTATTTTCCTCGGCCAGGTTCACAACCTCAGTAATATCCTTAAAAACAGCAAAAGCCCCAATAAGCCTGTCTTCCATATTAATAATCGGCATTCTGGTTGTAATCACCTTTTTACCGTTTTCCAGAACGAGCTTCTGGTTAACCTCCCGCCTTCTGCTTCGAATTACATGCGGAAGTCTTGTCCCGGCAATTACATTCTTGATGTTTTTACCAATGAAGTGATCTTTTGCCACATCTGTAATCCGCTCAGCACTCTTATTGACAAACTGAACCTGTTCCTGGTCATTAATAACAATCATGCCGTCACGAATATTATTTAGAATCAACTCCTGATTCTCACTTTGCAACTGAAGCCGTTTAACCAATAATTCCTTTTCTTCCAACAGTTCTGATACTATGTAAGCAACTGACCCGGGAATTACAACGGTTGATCGACTGGTGGTTTCCAGTAAATCGTTCAGTACATCTTCATTTCCTGTGGCTTCAATCACAATATCGATATCTTTGTGAATCCAATCCCGCCAGTTTTCACCTGTAGGAATACCCATTTCGCTGGCTTGTATAATTCCGGCAGCATCGGGATTGTGATCGACGACAGCGGTCATTTTCATGCGATCCGTATTGTACAAAATCTTCAGCAAGGCACTTCCACCTTTACCCGCACCAACAATCAATACATTTTTCATGAATTCCCCCACCTTGCAATACTTTGCATATCATCATCATACGGTATTCTGCAATATTTAGCAAATATGATTTAATTTCTATTTTGAACAAGCATCTGCTATAATTAAAAAAGAAATCTTTCAGAGAGAATTAGTGAGGGAAGTAATATGGTTCGCATCATTGCAGCTTTACTGCTGTTTATCCCAGGGTTGATTTCGGCATATGGAATTAAACTCATGCGTGATACTTTATTTGATGATTATAATCCAATATTTTTGCATATCGGCATTCAATTTACGGCAGGTCTTGTGCTATTTATAGCAGGGATTGCTTTTATCGGCGGCTTTATTGTCCATCGCGACCGTAAAAGACAACTTCATACGAAAAGAAATCAAAGATGACCTTTAAAGTCATCTTTTTATATTTAGAAAATATGTTAAACTATAAAAAAAGTAAAAATGGAGAGATTTTAATGAAAGTAACGAAATTCGGGGGAAGTTCCGTAGCAAATTCAGAACAAATCAGAAAAGTCGGTGACATTATCAAAGATGATCCTGAACGGAAAATAATCGTCGTTTCCGCGCCAGGAAAAAGGAATAAAGAAGATGTCAAAGTCACCGACCTGTTAATTCAATTGGCCGAAAGCGTCCTTAATAAGGAAGACTACGCTAAACGGCTTCAGACAGTTCTCAATCGTTTTTTGGAAATTGCCGAAGAACTTGAAATTGAGCAACATTTTTTACAGGACTTGGAACAATCCATTTTAACAATTATTTCAGACGATTCTTCTGACAGGACCAAAATGGATAAACTGAAATCGGTTGGTGAAGACAGCAGCGCAAAAATTATCAGCATGTATCTGACAAAATTGGGATTAAATGCTACCTATCTTAATCCAAAAGATGCCGGCATTATCGTCAGTGACGACCCGGGGCAAGCACAAATTTTGGATGAAAGCTATGAAAAACTGTACAAGCTTCGTGAAAACGATGAAATCATGATCATTCCCGGATTTTTCGGTTATACAAATGATGGACAACTGATGACGTTTCCCAGGGGGGGATCAGATATAACCGGATCAATTGTTGCTGCAGGGGTTAAAGCAGATCTGTATGAGAATTTCACCGATGTTGATTCGGTGTATTCCGTAAATCCCACAATTGTTAACAACCCAAAAGAAATCACGACATTAACATATAAGGAAATGCGTGAATTATCATATGCCGGCTTTTCGGTTTTTCATGATGAAGCACTCATACCAGCCTTTCAGCATCAAATACCCGTCAGCATTAAAAATACAAACAACCCATACGCTCCAGGAACATTAATCGTTGCTGAAAAAAAACATCACGAAAAATGCGTTATAGGAATTGCTGGGGACACCGGTTTTTCAAGTATGTTCGTCAGCAAATACTTAATGAACCGGGAAATCGGATTTGGACGAAAATTACTTCAGATACTGGAAGACGAATCGATTTCATTCGAGCACGCACCATCAGGGATCGATGATATGTCAGTCATTATTCGCGACTTCAACTTTCCATACGAAAAAGAGAAAAAAGTGTTAAGACGTGTCCAGGATGAACTGGGGCCGGACAATATAAAAATGCACCGAAATCTTGCTATGGTTATGATTGTCGGAGAAGGACTGATGAGTACAGTCGGAATTGCCAAAAAGGCTGCAACAGCACTTACGCAAGCGAATGTTAATATTGAGATGATTAATCAGGGGTCCTCGGACGTTTCCATGATGTTTGGGATTCAGTCCGATGATTTGGAAAGTGCGATTAAATCATTGTATGAAGTGTTTTTTAATGATGACGAATAACAAATAACTACAGAAAAAACATATCCCGTACCACCATTAGGGTGATACGGGATAATTATTTGCAATTTTTATATAACACTAACTTGCCTTATGCTCCAATCTCAGACGGTCAGCTACCATTGCGATAAACTCAGAATTCGTCGGTTTTGCCTTGGAAATACTTACCGTATAACCGAACAGTTTGGAAATTGACTCGATATTCCCACGGCTCCAGGCAACCTCTATCGCATGCCGAATGGCGCGTTCAACCCGTGAAGCTGTCGTGTTAAATTTCTTGGCAATATCCGGATACAGTACCTTTGTAATGGACCCCAAAAGCTCAATATCATTGTAAACCATTGTAATTGCTTCTCTGAGGTACATATAACCTTTAATATGGGCTGGAACTCCAATTTCATGAATAATATTCGTAATACTCGCCTCCAGATCTTTCTTCTTCAGATCCCTGCTTCCAACTTTTTTCGTACTCGCAGGAATGGAAGTGTTTGTTCCTTGAACCTGACGAATCTGATCGGAGAGATTGTCCAAGTCAAATGGTTTAAGAATGAAATAGGATGCCCCCAAATCAACCGCCTTTTTCATTACTTCTTCCTGCCCAAAAGCGGTGAGCATAATCACATTCGGATAGCTGTTTCGTTCTGTTTCACGCAATTTATTTAAAACTGCAAGGCCATCGACATGCGGCATAATAATATCCAATATTAATACGTCCGGTTCTTTTTCTTCCATCATTTCCAGACAGTCTCTGCCATTAAAAGCAGTTCCGATGACCTCAATATCATCAGTTGAATCAAAATACTCCTCCATTAACTGAATAAGTTCCCTGTTGTCGTCAACCAAGCATACTGAAATTTTATCCACTGAAACTTCCTCCTTTATGTAATTCGAGCTCTTCCACAGTACATATTCGACATAAGAATCAAATATCCTTCTTTTATTTAAAAAACTTTATAATTTTTTTGATTTTCTTTAATATACATTAATTTTTACGCTATATCGATTAAATTTGATATATAATGACATATATTGTCGAAAAATATATGGCGGACGGATATGAAACAACAAAAATGACTTGTCATAGGTGAATCCTATAACAAGTCACTTAATCAGCTTGCTTTGTTCTGAGCATCTCCTTCAATAATGCCTGCCTCCTGAAGCATCCATTCAATATGAACTCCGTAACCCGATGTTGGATCATTAACAAACACATGTGTCACAGCTCCAATAATTTTTCCATCCTGAATAATTGGACTGCCGCTCATACCCTGAACAATTCCACCTGTTTTCTTTAGCAGCTCCGGATCAGTAATCTGAACAATCATTCCTTTTTTCGCCGGATGACTTTGGGGAACACTGCTCACAATTTCAACATCAAATTCTTCCACTTTCTCTCCGTCAATTACTGTTAATATCTTTGCAGGTCCCTCTTTAACTTCATGCGACTTTGCGACGGGCATTGGCTTGGTGTAATTACCGTCGTTAAGCGGTTTGTTTAATTCACCAAAAATACCGAATGGACTGTTTTTCGTAATGGTTCCAATCCTATCTTCCTCCATCGAAAATGTCGCCTGTTTTTCACCGGGTTTCCCGTTATCCCCTTTCTGGATAGAGGTAACTGTTGAACGTACGATTGTTCCGTTATAAATTTCAATCGGTTTTTGAGTATCCATATCAGATATGACGTGTCCCAATGCACCGTATTTTTTTGAATCCCGATCGTAAAAAGTCATTGTCCCTATTCCTGCTGCCGAATCCCGTATATAAAGCCCAATCAGATAGTTATCTTCTTTGTTTTTAACCGGATCCAGTTTAGTTTTTATTTTGTTGTCTCCACGTTTTATGGTTAATTTAAGCGGCTCGTTATTTTTACCGGCTTTTTCTACAATCGGTTTTACATCTTCCATTTTTTGAATATCTTTGCCGTTCATTTTTAAAATGACGTCTCCGACTTTTATATTTGCCTTTTCTCCTGGAGACACCATTCCATCTGCACCTTTTACCTGATGATGACCAACGACTAAAACCCCAAGTGTATGAAGCTGAACACCAATTGATTGTCCTCCGGGAATTATCCGAAGGTCGTCCAGTTCAGAGGCCTCTGCCGTAGTTCCCGGAATTCCTGTTAATTTGCTCAGCAACTGCCATGGTCCGGTTTCTCCACCAGCTTCGAATACCGCGAGTTTTTCAGCGGATTGATGATCAGCTGGCATATGATCAGGTATGGAAAGATGGTTTTGCGCAAAAGGCACTGCTGAAATTATAAAAAGGAGCAGTAAACCCATCCAAATTCCTTTTTTAACCAAATTCATTCACTCTCCTCATTCCTGACCCATACCTTATTTATTTCTCACTTTTAATTTGGCTTCGCAGCATTTTTTTAAACTGGTGGATAATAAGAAAAGATGTGTAACATTTCCTTTAATAATAATGGCTGTTTTCGTATAGGTGTTTGTTGAAACGACTACAAAATCTAAAGCTGGACTCACCGACCACGCAGCTGGAATATGCTCGCTGTCATTTTGCAGTCTATCGGCGTCTGGAGGCGAAAGTACGGCGCGATTGCACATTTATACGGCGAATCCCCGGCAAAGTACCAAAGTACGGTGGTGATTAACTGTATGTGGCATATTAGCAATAACATTTAAAAAAGAGCAATTAAAAAAAGCCAGTCGTTTTAGCTTCTGGCTTTTCCATAAATTTATCCATTATTTTTCTTTATGAGCTGAAGCCAATTCCAGCAGTTCCTCTGCGTGCCTCTTAGCTGTATCGGTTAATTTCGTGCCTGTTAACATTCTGCTGAGTTCTTCAATCTTCCTGTCTGCTGACAACTCCCGGATGTCTGTGTATGTCCGATTATTTTTCTCCTGTTTATTAATCAGAATATGTGTATCTGACATTGCAGCAACTTGTGGTAAATGCGTAATACACAGAACCTGGGATTTTTCGGAAATAAGATTTATTTTTTCAGCTATTGCCTGTGCCACCCTGCCACTGACTCCAGTGTCCACTTCATCAAAAATTACACTTGTTATTCCTTGATGTTTCGCAAAAATTGTTTTCAAAGCCAGCATTATTCTTGACAATTCCCCACCTGATACAACTTTGTTCAATTCTTTGAGGGGTTCGCCAGCATTCGTGGAAATTAGAAAATCCACATAATCGTATCCGTTTTGATGCAAATGAATATCTGCAGATTGATATCCTTGCTTTGTATTAAATGAAACAAAAAAAGATGCATTCTCCAAATAAAGACCTTTCAATTCCTTGTGAATTTCTTCCGTCATGGAATCTGCTGCACGTTGTCGTAAATCATGAAGTTGTTGAGCCTCAAGATATGCATCCTTTTTTATTTCCTCAATCTCATCATGTAAGTTACTGAGATGTGAGTCTTTATTTGTTATCTGTTCAATTTCCTCTTCTGTTTTTGCCATATATTCCAGCATCTCTTCTACCGTTGTTCCGTATTTTTTCTTTAGTCGGTTGATCTCATTCAAGCGGGACTCAATTTCATTTAACCGCTGAGGATCATGGTGCAGCGTTTCTGTATAATTTCGTACATCATACATGAGTTCTTCAACCATGAAATAATGATTGGACATTTCCTCTGCCTTGTCAGCGATAAAATTATCGAAATCCTTGTTATTCTGAAGTGCCTGGCTGGCTATATTTAACCATTCCAGACCTTTTTGCTCTCCATATAATGCATTATACGCATCTTGAAGACTTCTGTAGATCTGTTCAAAATTTGCAAGCTGAAGCCGCTCTTCTCCCAGATCTATATCTTCATTTGGCACTAATTCAGCTTGTTCAAGTTCATTATATTGAAATTGCAGCAGATCGAGCCGCTGTGACATTTCCTGTTCATTTTCACTTAATTGACGATACCTTTTTCGGAGTGAGAAAAGTTTGTTATAAAGTTTCAGATATTCATTTTTAGCTTTTGTAATGTTTTTCTCGTCATACATGTCCAGTAAATTAATATGGTTATCCGCATCCATCAATGATTGCGTTTCATGCTGACTGTGGATATCAATCAAAAGTCTGCCAAATTCCCTTAAAATAGCAAGTGTCACCAGTTTACCGTTTACACGACATATACTTTTTCCGCCTGCAGTTACAACCCGATGGAGAACTACCATTTCATCTTGAATATCAATCCCATAATGTTCGCCTGTCCGATAAACCGAATGATTGGTCGAATCAATCGTGAATAAACCTTCAATTTCGGCTTTTTTAGTATCATGTCGAACAAACTCAACTGAGCCGCGTCCCCCTGCAAGCAATTTAATGGCGTCAATGATAATTGATTTCCCGGCTCCTGTCTCACCGGTAAGAACAGATAGTCCTTCATTTAGTGTAAACGAAATTTCGTCGATGATTGCAAAGTTTTTAATCGAAAGTTCTGTGAGCACGATATGACACCCCCAACGTTACAACATACCCAAAAAGCGGTCCTTTGTACGAACCGAATCTTCCTCTGTTCTGCATATAATCAGACATGTATCATCACCGCAAATGGTTCCCATAATTTCATCCCAGCCTAAATTATCAATCAGAACTCCAATGGCATGTGCGTTTCCAGGCAATGTTTTTAACACGATAAAATGATTTGCATGCTCAATTTTAACAAAAGCATCCATGATTAATCTTTTTAGTTTATCAAGTGGATTAAAGCGCTGATCAGCGGGAAGACTATATTTATATGTTCCGCTCGTTGAGGGAACCTTTACAAGATGGAGTTCTTTAATATCCCTGGATACAGTAGCCTGAGTCACGTTATATCCGAGTGACTTCAGATGATCCACAAGTTCATCCTGTGTTTCCACTTCATTTTCTGTTATCAGTTCGCGGATTTTTATATGACGTTGTATTTTACTCATGGAATGCCTCCATTTAAGCTTTCTCAGCCTTTAATTTTGTATGTGCGTTGTCTACAACAGTATTGAAATCAATGTAATCATCAGGATGCAGTCTTTCTTTTTTCCACCCTAAATGCGCCAAAAATTCAATATTACCGTCTCCACCTGTTATAGGGGAGTAAGTTACATCCAGAACATGAAAACCTGTATTTTCGGCAAAAGCTGTTATATTTTTCAGCACTTCAAGATGTACTGCTTTATCCCGTATTATTCCTTTTTTCCCCACCTTGTCGCGACCTGCTTCAAATTGCGGTTTAATCAGAGCAACAACATCACTGTTTTCCTTTAATAAATCAGCTAGAACCGGAAGAATCAGTTTCAGCGAAATAAACGACACATCAATACTGGCAAAGTCCGGCAAGTCATACATCAGCATATCAGAAGTAACGTACCGAAAATTAGTGCGCTCCATTACAATAACCCTGTCATCATTCCGGAGTTTCCAGTCCAACTGGTTGTAGCCCACATCGATTGCATAACAATACTGTACACCATTTTGCAGTGCACAGTCAGTAAATCCCCCTGTCGATGATCCAACATCCACCATTATTTTATTCTCAAGCGAAATGGGAAAATATTTCAATGCCCGTTCAAGCTTCAGTCCACCACGTCCAACGTAGGGAATTAATTTTTGTTTAATCGTCAGTGGAATTTCTTCATCAACTTTCATTCCTGGCTTATCAAGCCGATTATGATTACTGAGAACAAGTCCAGCCATAATAACACGCTTTGCTTTTTCTCTCGTCTCAATTAAATTTCGTTCAACCAACAGAACGTCAAGCCTTTTTTTTGCCATCGTATAGTATCCTTTGTCTAATTATTGTTTCTTATCACTTGCTTTTTGGGAGCAAACGTACTCTAAGATTTTTTTCGAGAAATGCCACAACTTTACCCGCAAAAAAAATCACTTTAGTGGATGAGTTTATTGCAGCATATTTTCCAAGGGCTTTACCTCCAACAGTTAATGCCGCAATAATGCTGGTTACAGTAACCGACAATGTAATCTGAAATGAAGTCCCTTCAGAGTGACCGAACATGTTTGAAATCTGCAATACGACGATTGCTGAAGCGGTACCGCTTACAATACCCGAGATATCACCAATTACATCATTACAGAAGCTGGCAAATTTGTCCGCATTTCGGATAATGGCAACTGCTTCTTTTGCACCTTGTACTTTTTCTGCTGCCATCGCATGAAAGGGCGGTTCAGAAGCAGCGGTCGATGCGATACCCAACATATCGAAAAGTACCCCAATCAAAACAATAATGAGCACAATCATGGAGCCAATTATCCAAACAACATCACTGAGAATGGATGTGGACACTACTGAAAAAACAGCCGCTAGCACAAACGTGATAACGGCAATGGTAACACTGAATTTAATTGATTTTTTTAATTGTGAGTTCATCATTAACCTCGTTCTAAACAATATATGTACAAAGGAATGGTCATCTAAAAGGTAAAAACTGCGGCATAGGTCCAGTTGGTTTTCCCAGATGGTTACCCTATGTTGCCATATGGGCGGTTCCCCATTAAAACCATCTCGGCCTTGTCACCAAAAGCCGGACTGGATTACCACTAAGTCCGCACTATAATCCCTTTTAAATGTCCGGGAACAGTCTAGGAGATTTCCTCAGCAGTCTTTGGCCGCTCCCTAGCCTCTTTTGCAGCGCTGATTTCATAGGGATAAAAATAACAAACCGGTGGCCGCCGGATTGAAATTCACAAGCCCTAATCCCCTCATCACCACTCAAGGCAGGCTACGCTGAAAACAAGGTGTCCCTTACCTCGTTCTACAGGTTCATACCCCATTCCATAATGGTTCCTAGGCTTAGTTACCACTACAGAGATGGGCCTCCGCGGTAATCGGGTCAACGCCCACATGCCTTTGTGGATCGCCCGAAAACCTTAACTCCCAGCACTGACCCAAGGCTGGGCGCCTCAAGCCAACACAAGGAACTTCATCGATGTGCCCTTTGGCGGATTTTTAGCCCCGCCTTGAGGAACGGAGGACTGACTAGAATACTGCACCATTCCTTTCTGGTATTATTATAACATATTTTATTGGGATCATCTATACATATTAATATTCACGATTACTGAAATAATCCGTCAGAAGCATTAAGTACGAGGAATCTGCACCGGCATTTTCCAATGCCTCCTTTGCCTTATTTACGTAGTGGTGTTTCTTTTCGATTGCGCCATCAAGGCCAAGTAACCTGGGATACGTATTCTTTTCATTTTCCTCATCACTTCCAACAGGTTTGCCTATTTTCTCCGGATCACCGGTAACGTCCAAAATATCATCCTGCACCTGGAAAATCAGCCCCAAGTAATGGGCAAATTCATCCAAATAGGTCAGCTGCTCTGCGGAAGCATTGCCGATGAAAGCACCCGCTTTGACGGCAAATTTGACCAACTCACCTGTTTTAAACATATGAATGGTTTCCAGCTCTTCCAGTGTCACGTCTTTCGTTTCAGCATCCATATCCAGAATCTGACCTGCAACCATCCCTTTTGGTCCGCTGGCTTGCGATAATGAACCTGTCAAAAAAACTTTTTGGCGATCAGTAAGCCTTGAATCCTGTGTTATCAGTTCAAAGCTATATGTTAATAGTGCATCGCCAGCAAGTATTGCAGTAGCTTCATCAAAAGCTTTATGATTTGTTGGTTTTCCCCTTCTTAAATTATCATTATCCATTGCCGGCAAATCATCATGAATCAATGAATACGTATGAATCATTTCCAGCGCCACAGCAGTTGACAATACCTTACTTCTGTCACTGCTGTACGCCCCGCAACTGGCCATCATAAGGATTGGCCTAAGGCGTTTACCGCCGGCCTCGATGGAATACAGCATGGATTGCTTCAATTGTTCAGGTATTTCAAGATTGCGCAATTCATTTGTCATTTTTTCTTCAGTGACCATTTTTCCTTCCTCGATATATCTGTCCAAATCGTTCTGCACAGTCACTCTTCCTCTCCTACCTCAAAAATCTCAAGCTCTCCCTGTTCATTTACAATCTGTGTCATCTTTTCCTGCACATTCTTTAATTTATCATTGCAAACCTTGGAAAGCTTCATTCCCTGCTGATAGTAAGTGATTGCTTTTTCCAGGGCTACATCTCCCTCTTCAAGTTTTGCCACAATTTGCTCAAGCTGATCCATTGCCTCTTCAAAAGAGACATTATTTTCATTTTCCATCGTTGTCCTCCTTTACTCCCAGTACATGGCAATCCGCAGTACCATCGGAAAACCTCACAGCGATCTGGTCATCCTTATTAATTTGCTTAACTGATTTCATAATATTTCCTGAACTGGAATATGGAATGGCATAGCCGCGTTTCATTGTTTCCAGCGGATTCAACAATGTCAATTTCTCAATTGCGCTGGTTAACCTTGCCGTTTTTTGTTCCAGGATTTGATTCATAAATTGATTCATATGTTTTACAAGCTGATTCATTTCTTTGACAGCCCGCTCATACTGAACAGACGGATGCTGAGCCGATAACCTTATCTTCAGGCTGGTATAGGCTTCTTTTTTTCGTTCATATTGGCTTTTTTGCACTTTATCTAGACGGTCAACATGCTTATCCAGTTCCTGTTCCTTCTGTGTAACCAATTGTTCCGGATATCTGAAGGCATAGGATTGTTTCAGTCTGTTCAACATTTGGCTGCTGCCAGAAAGCTGTTCATGCATGATTCTTGTTAGTGATCTTTCCATACCGATAATCTTTTCAGAAAGTTCCAGCTGGGAAGGAACTGCAAGCTCAGCCGCTCCGGTTGGTGTAGGAGCTCTAAGGTCAGCAACGTAATCACTTATGGTAACGTCTGTTTCATGGCCAACCGCTGAAATAACCGGGATTGCTGAACGATAAATGGCATCAGCCACAATTTCTTCATTAAAACTCCACAATTCTTCAATCGAACCACCTCCACGTCCAACAATCAGCACATCATAATTCCCCAAATTATTGGCACGGTCAATGGCCTTCCGAATGGATTCCGGAGAAGCAGTGCCTTGAACAAGCACCGGAATAACAGTTGTTGCCGCAATCGGATACCTTCGTCTTAACGTTGTGATAATGTCTCGTACGGCTGCTCCTGTCGGTGATGTAATGATCCCTATTTTCTTGGGATATTTCGGTATTTCTCTTTTACGGTCTTTATGAAAATAACCAAGCTTGTTTAATTTTTCTTTAAGCTGTTCAAAGGCGAGGTACAGGGAACCAATTCCATCCGGTTCCATTTGCTGAATATATAATTGATACTGGCCATAAGGCTCAAATACACCTATTTCACCTTTAATTAAAACATTCATTCCGTTTTCCGGAGTGAATTTCAGGCGACGGTTATTTCCAGCAAACATCACAGCTTGTATTCGGCTATTGTCATCTTTAATCGTTAAATACATATGTCCTCGAATATGGTGTTTAAAATTGGAAATTTCACCTCCAAGCCAAATATTCTTTAAATGCGGATCTGTATCAAATTTTCTTTTAATGTATTTTGTAAGCGCAGTAACCGTTAAATACTTATCTTTCACTGATGAAATCCTCTCGCAGCTTTTATTGTATTTTTTAACAGCATGGTAATTGTCATCGGACCAACACCCCTTGGAACCGGAGTTATATAGGATGCTTTTTCCTTTACACTGTCAAAGTCAACATCACCGGTCAGACTTCCGTCATCCAACCTGTTAATCCCAACATCGATTACCGCTGCACCCTCTTTCACAAATTCATCATCAATCGCATTTGGTCTGCCAACTGCAGCAACAAGAATATCTGCATTTTTCGTGTGATCCACTAAGTTTTTTGTTTTTGAATGGCAATATGTAACAGTAGCATTTTCATTCAGCAGCAATTGGCCGACCGGTTTACCGACAATATTGCTTCTGCCGATAATAACTGCATTTTTCCCTTCAATTGAAATCTGTCTTGACTTTAACATCGTTATAATACCATGGGGTGTACAGGGAAGAAATGTATCTTTTCCGATCATCATTCTTCCAATATTCACCGGATGAAAACCATCCACATCTTTTTTTGGATCAATCGCTTCGATAATGTGTTGTTCATGAATGTGTGAAGGAAGCGGCAATTGAACCAGAATACCATGAACATTGTTATCATCATTCAGATCATAAATTTGGCTTAATAACTCCTGTTCAGTGGTTGAAGAAGGCAATTCTATCAATTCTGATGATATACCAGTTTCATATGATGCTTTTTCTTTACCCCTGATGTAGGATTTTGAAGCAGGGTCATCACCAATTAAGATAACGGTTAAATGTGGAGTGATTCCCTGCTCTTTTAATTGTGATACTTCTTCTGTCATCTCATTACGAAGTGACTGCGACAATTCTTTCCCATTAATAACTTCTGCGGTCATTTCCCCATCTCCTTTTCAGGCAATTATGCTGGATAAAACACCATTCACAAATTTTCCGGATTTCTCATCCCCGTATACGTTGGCCAGCTCAACCGCTTCATTTATGGAAACCCCGACCGGAATATCGTCTTCATATTTAATTTCATAAACTGCTATCCTTAGAATTGTTTTTTCCACAGATGCTATCCGATCGATTGACCAGTTGTCTAAGTGGCCGGCGATTGTTTGATCTATTGTTACTTTGTGTGTTGCTACACCCTGCACAAGTGTCATCAAAAATTCATCCAGTTCTAATGTTTCCGGATGATCCTCTACGGCCTGTTTTGGGTCATTGTCATTCATATCCAATTGAAACAGGATTTGAAGCGCTTTTTCTCTTGCTGCGTGACGTTTCATCATCAATTGCTCCTTTTAAGTCATCTCTCTGTTCAAATAATAACATGAATATTTATGCAAAGCCACATGCGTTTCGGGATAGTGCTGGTATTTACAGCCGTTTTTTACATTAAAAAGAAATGAAGGCCAAGGGAACAACTCCCCTGACCTCGAACATATTATTCGTTATCATCTGCCTCATCATCCATTTGAATTCCAACTACATGGATATTTATTTCGTCAATCTCAAGGGCAGTCATATTTTTCAGCGTTTGGCGGATATTATCCTGAACTTTTTGTGCAACCTGCGGAATGGAAACACCAAAGTTTAACACAACAAATAAATCGATGAGTATACCCTCTTCGGTAAGCTCTACTTTAACACCTTTGCTGTGGGACTTTTTACCAAACCGTTCAACGACCCCAGTAGCAAAGTTACCTCGCATTGATGACAGACCATCAACCTCTGAAGCGGCAATACCGGTTATCACTTCAATGACTTCCGGTGCAATCTCGACCTTGCCCAGACTCGTATCTCCACTTACGTCCAATAAAGGCTGTTCGCTCATACTCAAACTCCTCCTTTATATATCCTTCTTTTCTTCAATCGGATTTTCCTCCAGGAATTTCGTGTTGAAGTCACCCTTTATAAATACATCATGTTCCATTATTTGCCGATGAAATGGAATTGTCGTATAAACACCTTCAACAACGTATTCATCCAATGAGCGGCGCATACGGTTTATTGCCTCTGTACGGGTCGGACCATACGCGATTAATTTGGCTACCATGGAATCGTAAAACGGGGGTATACTGTATTCCTGATACGCAGCAGAATCGACCCGAACTCCCAAACCACCAGGCGGAAGATACGTTTCAATTTTTCCAGGTGAAGGCATGAAGTTCTTATACGGGTTTTCCGCATTAATTCGGCACTCAATAGCCCAGCCGTCAAATTCAATGTCTTCCTGTTTAAAGGAAAGTTTTTCGTTATTTGCTATATGAATTTGTTCCTTAATCAAATCAACACCTGTGACCATTTCCGTAACCGGATGTTCCACCTGGATACGGGTATTCATTTCCATGAAGTAAAATTCATGTGTGTTACGGTCAAAAATGTATTCAATCGTACCGGCCCCTACATAATCGACTGCTCCTGCAGCCATCACAGATGCCTCACCCATTTTGGCACGAATCTCGGGTGTCAATGCTGGGGAAGGTGACTCTTCAACAAGTTTTTGCAGCCTGCGCTGAATCGAACAATCCCTTTCACCAAGGTGGATAACATTTCCATGTTGATCTGCCAGTATTTGAATTTCCACGTGACGAAAATCCTGAATATATTTTTCAAGATACACACCAGGGTTTCCGAATGCTGTTTCAGCTTCCTTTTGGGTTACCCGAATCCCTTTCAGCAGGTCTTCTTCGTTTTCAGCAACCCGGATACCCTTTCCACCGCCACCTGCAGTCGCTTTGATAATAACCGGATATCCGATTTCCCCTGCGACTTTGATCGCTTCTTCTTCGTTTTCAATAACACCTTCTGAGCCAGGGACAACCGGAACATTAGCTTTCTTCATCGTTTCCCTCGCAACGTCTTTTACACCCATCTTTTGGATAGCTTCGGAACTTGGACCGACAAATGTAATGTTGCATGCCTTACATATTTCGGCAAAGTCCGCATTCTCAGACAAAAATCCATAACCTGGATGAATGGCATCCACTTTTGTTAAGGTTGCCACACTCATTATATTAGTAAAATTAAGGTAACTGTCCTTACTGAGTGTAGGGCCAATACAATATGCCTCATCTGCCATCTGCACATGTAATGCATCTTTATCCGCTTCCGAATAAACCGCAACCGTATCGATGCTCATTTCTTTGCAAGCACGGATAATTCGAACGGCTATTTCACCTCTGTTTGCAATTAACAGCTTTTTAATCACAAGCTACATCCCCTTATTTCGTCTTAACTCTGAATAATGGCTGACCATATTCCACCAATTCTCCATCTTCCACTAATACTTCTACAATCTCACCTGATACTTCCGCTTCAATTTCATTAAAAAGTTTCATTGCTTCCACGATACAAACAATCGTATCCTTCTCTACCTTTGCACCTTTATTTACATATGCATCGCTTTCCGGATTAGGTGAAGAATACATGGTTCCAACCATCGGAGAAACAATCTCATAATCAAAATCAGCTGGCGGTTCTTCCTGGTCCGTTTGTTCGGTATGTACAGTCTCTTTCTTCTCCTCAACCTTTACCTCAGGCTCTCTTATTTCAGTCGTTTCAACCGGACGTTCGACCGGCCGCTGTTCCTGTACTACAGGGGCAGCAGTTGACTCCGCACCTGACTTTTTCATGGTAACGGTTGTTCCATCTGATTCGTAAGTGAATTCGTCGATTGCTGATTGATCAACTAACTTTATTAATTCACGTATTTCTTGTACTTTTAACATTGTGTTTCGCACCCCTTCATTTCATTCTAAATAAATTCAGATGTAATCATTCATTTACTACCATTTTACGACAAGCTTCTATCTGCCTTCAACTACGCTTGTTTCTTCAATCGTAAAACGTTTCCACTGAGTAATTATATCAGTGTTTATTGGATTATGCGAATAATTTTCATACTTCGAAAGCGTTAATGCCCATTTGGCATGGTTCAGCAGAAAACTTAGTTCAGCGTAGTTCTTTCTTTCACCACAGGATATTAAACCAAAATTGTCTTCAAAGCAGGAAATACGGATTACAGCGATGAAGGGGATTAGAGTTTGCTTGGTCTGATTAGAAAACTTGGTTGTCACCAAGCCTTTAGGTGACAGCCTTAGTTGCACCTATGCAGTAAGAAAGTTTTATACTTTCTTATCTGCCAACTAAAAAAACCGGACTTCAGTTCAGTCCGGTTTTACTATCATCTCTTGGGAATTATCCTTCAACAGGTTGTGGGTCAACACTGACAGGGATGTCTCCGAATTCATCGTAAACCATCTGCATAATATTTACCGCTTCTGTTTTGGACAATTTATCCGTTTTTACATGAACATGTACCTTATCTTCATCATAGCGGACAAGAACATCCTTATAATCTTTTGAGGTTAAAATTGATTTTTCCAGAATTGCTTCTTTGGACGTATATTCATCAAGCTGATTCATTTTACTGCGCGCTTCATTTTTTTCCTGAATAGAAGCACTGCTGGAAGCTACTACGTCATTCAAGCGATCTTTCACTTTACTTCTTTCATTCTGAATCTCCATTTCTATCATTGTAAATAGCTGGTCCTCTCCAAGATTGGAAACGTCATCGACCTTAGCTTCTCCCTTATTGGCTTTGTCCGATGATGATGCCTGCTCCGTTTCATTGCTGCCATCATCCACGTAGGCAAAATCCCCTCCACTTGGTGAAGTTACATAATAAACACTTAATACAATCATCAAGCTCAACATCGTCAACAGCCAAACTGTTTGTTTCTTTAACATCATTCCATCCTCCTAATTTTTTGGCATTACAGAAACTCTATGTGTTGGAACATCAAGTACTTTGGATACTGCATCTATAATCCATTTTTTTACTGTTGCATGATCCACTCCTTCAGCAACAATAAATACCCCCCTTACTTCCGGTTTTTTGGTTTGAACAAGCAGTGGCACCTCCTTGTCTCCCTGCCTTACCAGGACAACTTGTGTCTCTTTTGAACTGTCCTCAATCTCCCTTGTTCCGCCCTTCTTATCTGTTTCTTTAGTTGTTTGCTGGCCGGTAATCAAATTCTTTTCATATACTTTAATTTTTGTTGAATTCAAGTTCACCATTACTTCAGTGTCTGAAACTCCGTTAATTTTATTTAGCATGTCCGTCAATTCCTTTTCATAACTTGCCTCAATTTCGCTGACATCAGAAGAACTTTTGGACTTGTCGGAAAACGTTTCAGTTGCAGGCTTTTCCGTCTGTTCCGGAATATTTCTGATTGTTTGTTGTTCCTCTTCAGGGTCCGGGGAAAAAGAGTTTCCGATGATGATTAACAGCAGACCGATTAGACCAATGATGATAATATAGCCGCTTTTCCGGGACAGCTTGTCTGATTGTTCCGGTTTTTTGGATCTTAAAAAACGTAATAATTTCTCCTTCAAGTTGACCCTCCCTCCCATTTAACCGTAAGTTTCAGCTTTTCTTCGGGAATTTCCCACACTTTATAAAGCAGTGACTTTATCCCTTCCAGCTTCTTTCCAGTATCATTGATGACCGGCTTGTCCGTGTTAATGGTGATGTCCTCCACTGTATCCACTGTTATTCCCTCATTTTCTGCTCCCCTTACATAGACAACTACCTCCGAAAGATTTTCAAATGTGAGTTCGTCTTCCGTTGCAAATTGATAATTGATGTCTGAAATTTGTGCCTGATAATCGTTCTTCAGTGGATCGTCAGCCATTTTTTTTAACTTTGAGGTCATCTGTTCTAATACATATGCATGTTGTGATGCTTGTATTTCATTTTTTTGTGTTTTCATCTTATTTTTTACCTGATCAGCAGCTGTATTTTCCATTTCAATCTGTTGAAATGTTGTCATGACAGCTTGTTGAATATTCAAATCAAATAAATAAAAAACCGGTTTTAATAAAATTAAAATTAAAATCAGTCCGACCACAAGTTTGATATACTTCTTCATAGATGTTGCCGGTATCAGCAAATCAATTATCGAGGCCAACAACAGGAAAATAATAATCTTACTGACCCAGTCAACTAGCACTTCCATCAAAATTCCCCCTAGCGAAGGAGCAATGTAATATTACTGGCTGCAACTAATATGACTACTGACAAAAAGAACATCAAGGTCACCGTCAGCAAGCAAGCCAGAATATAAAGCATAAATTTACTTATTGTGTTCAGGCTGGTAATTAACGGCCCGTCCCCCACAGGTTGCAAAACAGCTGCCGCAAGTTTATACGTTATGGCAATGGCGACGATTTTCAGCGCCGGAAAAATGGCTATAAATACAATGATGACAACTCCTACAATTCCAACAGCATTTTTCAATAACAAGGACGCACTTAATATCGTGTCGGCAGCATCTGTAAAGGTTCGGCCAACTACAGGAATAAAATTTCCGGTTATAAATTTGGTTGTTTTCATGGCAACCCCATCCTGAATGGCACTGGAAGCACCTTGAACTGACATTACTCCCAGAAAGATCGTTAAAAAAACGCCTAACGTTCCCATTCCCACCGTTTTAAAAAGATTAGCCAGATGGGTAACTTTATAATTTTCATTCAAACTGCTGACAATTAACAATAATGCTGATAAGAACAGTAACGGCAAAATAAATTTTGAGACCAGCACACCGCTGGAATGAATCAGAAACACAATAATCGGGTGAAAAAAGGAAACGGTAATAACATTGCCGAGTGTCGCCATCAACCCAAGCATAAGCGGGAGCAAAGCAATCATAAACCCACTCATCGTATCAACAGCAGCTTTAGCATACGATACCGCCAGATAAAAACTGTTTAATGCCAGAAATATCAGCACGATATAAACCACATAATAGGCGACTTTACTAACTGTGCTTTGTTCAAAAGCAGTGTGCATGGTTTGCAGGACAATGGAAAACAATGCAAGCATCAACAGCAATCCCAATAGTTTTCCGTTGACGATCAGCTCATGCAGCAAATATTCAATCAGACCTTTCACAGTACTTTTAACAGATAAAGAACCATTGTCTTTAATAAACTCTGCTACACTGGTTTTCTCAAGAACTGGTAAATAGCCGTCATATTCATTTACAAGTTTTTTCCAATATTTCTGTACACCATCGAGAGAAATGCTGTCCACCATCTGTTTTTCGGTTGATTCAGAAGTTTCGTTTGCTTCAGGCGCGTCAGAATCAGGAGAGGCATAAACCTTTAACTGAACTGAAAAGAGAAGTATCACAGTGAATAAGACAAAAACAATCCATCTATTTCGTACCATTCACATTAAAAACTCCTTTCAGAATCGGATTAGGCTGACGGGATAAAACTTATGATAGCTTCAATTACGGCTGTTATAATCGGTATTGCCAGTAATAAAATAAATATTTTGCCGGCAAGTTCAATTTTTGTTGCCACTGAATTCAGTCCGGCGTCCTTGGTTAAATTTGCTCCAAGCTCGGCAATGTACGCAATACCAATAATCTTTAAGATGGTAGTCATATACATCCCATTCACATTTGCTTTTTCGCCAAGGGATTCAATCAGTTGAAAAATTACAGTAATTTGCCTGATGACCATCAGAAAAATGATGATACCGGTAATAAGAATCAGAAAAAAAGCAAACGCCTTATTTACATCTTTCAATATGATATATAAAATACTGGCAATAAGACCGAGTATGACAATTTGAATAATTTCCATATCAACTACCCCTGGAAAAGGAATACTGACTTAATTTGCTGAAACAGGTCGGAAAGCTCATTAATGACGATTACCATGACGATGATAAATCCAACCAAAGTGGCAAATTGGGCAATTTCTTCTTTCCCCATCTGCTTCAAAATGGTATGAATCAATGCCACAATAATTCCAATACCTGCAATTTGAAATAAAATGGATGCATCAATAGCCATGGATGTTCCCCTTTCTTCCTAAATGAGCAATAATACAATGAATAAGCCGCTCAGCAAGCCCAAGCTTTTAGCCATTTTGCCATATTTAAACTGATTGTCCCTAGCGTCCTCCAGCTCACGGTCCAGATGTTTAATTGTAAGCTGAATATGTTTTTGTTGCTGGTCAAAGTCATGCTGACCAAGTGTTCTGCCAAATTGTTTAAGGATTTCATGTTCATTTCCACCTAATGCGGATGAGGTAAAGAGTTCAATCAACCGTTGATTCCACATACTGAACAAATCAGTATTTTTTTCTTCAAGTGAGAGTGCGGCAGTTTCAAAGAATGAGCTGACTGGCTCTGGAATTTGTTTGGAAATAGTCATAAAAGCATCTTTTAGCGACAACTGACTGTACAAAATCTCTGCCTCCAGAATTTGCAATGCATTTTTCATTTGTCTGATATGTTTAGGCCGCTCATTCAGTCTTTTACTGATTTGAAAACCTGCCCATGTAGTTGTGCCGATCAGCAGCATTGCTCCTATCCACTTCATCTTCCAAGCACCCCGGTTTCTCTGTATATTGTTTCACCCCGCTGGTTCATGATTTGGTGGAGTTGCCCAGGTTGTCCATATCTGTCCAAAATAACTACACGTTGAAAAATATCTGCCTGAAATAAAACTTTTAGTGACGGTCTCTTCTGTAATTCTGCAAGCGACTTTCCGTGGATTGTGCACATAATGGTAACTCCCGCATTAATCGCTTCCATCAGCGCTTCGACATCAGAATTTCCGCCTATTTCGTCTACCGCCAGTATTTCAGGGGACATGGAGCGAATCATCATCATCATTCCCTCAGCTTTTGGACATGCATCCATAACATCGGTCCGCAAGCCAATATCATGTTGGGGGACCCCCTTTTTAGAACCGGCTATTTCGGATCTTTCATCAATAACACCTACTTTATATCCGACATTTCGGCCCCATCCGGTAGATATCAATCGAATAACATCACGTATCAGAGTAGTTTTACCCGACTGTGGCGGCCCCACAATAAGCGTATTCAGGTAACTTTCCTGATGAAGAAAGGGTATTAGTTTTTCCGCGCAACCAATTTTTTGTTTGGCAATTCGTATATTAAAATAGGCAATATGCTGAATTGCTTTAACCGATCCATTCAGTGTATTGACTTTTCCGGCGAGCCCGACTCGGTGCCCTCCTTCAATAGTAACGTATCCTTCGCGGAGCTCATCCTCCATCCGATAAAGTGAAAAATCACTTATCTGATTTAATATATGCACACCATCCCGCTTATAAGGTATGGTTGATTTCAGCCATTCCGCATGCCCATCAAAAATAAGTTCAATCGGCCGAAACAACCGAACTCGAATTTCCTGTAATGCATGCTGACGGTGCAATGTATGCCGCTCAATCACCTTTTTGATTGAATCCGGGAATAATCGTAAAATTTCTTCCATTGTATTACCTCACTGAAATAAGCTTTTTTATAAATGTATGTTTGTCCCATTAAAATATGACAGAAGCGAAATGATTGTACAGAGGAAGAGTGGAAGCGCCCGTTTAGCAACGGACAAACTATTTCCTGGACATAAAAAAAGAGCAGCCCGATTGGACCGCTCTTCGACGTTGAAACTATCTAATTTATGCCCTTGAAACATATTTGCCATCCGCAGTATTGATAACCAAAACCTCGCCCTGATTGACAAAGAATGGAACTTGGACAATCAAACCGGTCTCCATTGTTGCCGGTTTTGAACCGCCGCTGGCCGTATCACCTTTTACTCCGGGTTCGGTTTCAGTTACTGTGAGTTCAACGTTATTCGGGAGTTGAACTCCGAGTACCTCACCTTCGTACGTGACAACAGAAACTTCCATATTTTCTTTCATATAGTTCAATTGATCTTTAATTTGACTCGTCTGAAGTTCAAGCTGTTCATACGTATTCGTATCCATAAATGCGTGCGTATCCCCAGATGCGTATAAATATTGCATTTTATTATTTTCAATATGTGCCCGGTTTACTTTTTCCCCGCCACGAAACGTTTTTTCCTGAATATTGCCATTTCGTAAATTACGGAGTTTTGAGCGAACAAACGCAGCACCTTTTCCTGGTTTTACATGTTGAAAATCCATAACCTGCCATATTTCATTCTCCACTTCAATAGTTAAACCAGTTTTAAAATCGTTTACCGATATCATGCAAAATCCTCCTCGACACTATAAAGTAATTAGTTCTTTTGGAGCTAATGTTAAACGCTCATAGCCCTTTTCAGTAATAACAATATCATCTTCAATCCTGCATCCGGCTACTTCAGGTACATAAATTCCCGGTTCTACGGTTACGACCATGCCGGGTGCTAATTTTTTCTCTGATCTGAAGGAAAGTCCGGGTCCTTCATGAACTTCCAATCCGACACCATGACCAGTGGAATGTCCGAAATATTCACCGTATCCCTTTTCGGTAATATAATCCCGGGTCAGTGCATCAGCCTCTATTCCGGTCATCCCAGGTTTTAGTCCCTCTACACCTCTTTTTTGCGCTTCCTGAACAATATTGTATATCTCCATTTGCTCATCATCCAATTCGCCAACTGCGACAGTACGGGTGATGTCCGAACAATATCCATTGTAATATGCACCAAAATCCAATGTTATCAGTTCACCGGATTGTATTTTTTTATCAGAAGCAACACCGTGCGGTAATGCACCACGATAGCCGGAAGCGACAATCGTATCAAAACTGGATGATTCAGCCCCCAGTTTACGCATGTAAAATTCCAGTTCATTCGAAATATCGATTTCTTTTACACCTGGTTTAATATAGGCTTGGATATGTGAAAAAGCATCTTCTGCTATATTGGCTGCCTGCTTCAAAACGTCCAATTCTTCCGCTGTTTTGATCAGCCGAAGTTCCTCAACAAGTCCGCTTACAGGAACAAGTTTAACATCCATTGTTTTTTCGTACAGCTCATACGTGGAGAATGTTACATGATCTTTTTCAAAACCGACCTTTTGAACACCTAATTCCTTTAACTGTTCATTTATAACTTGATGAATTGGTTTTTTATGCTCAACAATTTTAAAATCAGCAGCTTGTTCAGTTGCTTGTTCTATGTATCGAAAATCTGTGACAAACCTGGAGTCATTCATGCTGACAATTGCCACTCCGGCAGTTCCGGTAAAATTCGTTATATATCTTCTGTTATAAGGGCTTGTAATTAATATCGCATCCAGATTATTTTCCCCTAATGATTTTCGCAATTTTTCAATCTTATTCACGCCATCATTCCTCCCCAATTTTTTAGAAAACTAACCCTTTCTGTAGGTTGCACTTATGCGGTAAAAAAGTATTATGCTTTCTTAACAGTCCATGAATGCCATCGCAGCCAGCCGGTAGCCTGAAACCCCCAACCCAACGATTTGGCCATAGCAAACAGGCGCCAGCATAGAATGGCGACGAAATTCCTCCCTGCTGTGCACGTTGGAAATATGTACTTCAATCACAGGAGTTTCAATCGCCTTAATGCAATCACGAAGCGCAATACTGGTATGTGTATATGCAGCAGGATTAAATATGATCCCTTCATATTCTCCATTTGCTTCCTGAAGATAATCAACCAGTCTGCCTTCATGATTGGATTGCCGGGTGTCCAGTTTAAACCCGTGCGCCGTAACCAATGCGGCCAGATTTTCTTCGATATGCTGCATTGTAAATTCACCATAGTATTCTTCTTCCCGTTTTCCCAGCAAATTAATGTTTGGGCCGTTCAACAACAAAAGACGTTTCATAACATTATTCCATTCCCTTGTATATAATCAGACTAGTACAGTTTATCATAAACAATCGCATTTGAATAATTGTTTGAATTTTAGTTTTCCTTTTGCTGTTCATCTTTTTTGACTGTGTCAGCATAATCATATGAAATGGAATAACCAACAAAGGTTCCATAAAGAATATACAGGCAAATGGTTGAAACAATTGTATAACTGTTTAAATTCACAAGATCGGGAACATTTGGATAAACCGGCTGAAGGACAAAAAAGATAATAACCCACAAAACAATTCCGAATGCGGCTCCCATCCAGAGTGTATTAACTTTCCGGAACAATCCATAGTAAATAAATGCACTGATGAGTGACAGTAAGCCGATAATAATAATTGAGAGAACATTGCCCAGCCAGCCACTTGTCCATTCAGCCGTGTTCCAGGAACGTAGAACAAAACTTCTGGGAGCTACTTCCGAGAAACTGAAAAAATACATAATTAAACCCAGGGTACTCCAGATTAAACCGCCCGCAAACCCTGTAACAAGAGATTTTGCTGTAACGGACATGGATTCTTCCCGATTATTTTGACTAAGTTCTTTATCAACTTTCATTCTTTCCACCTCCATTTTTAGTGTTACCAAATGAACCAAATCAAATCATGGCTTTTATAACTAGTTTTACGGGCACTTTTCTAGTAAAATAATATGTAAAGGGGTTGAATTGTTTATTTTTAAATAAATGGGAAATAATAGTAATAATGCATATAATGTTTTTGAGAGGTAATAATGTAAAAATGTGCATTTATTATAAAAGTAATGCTATAAAATGAAGAAAATGTGGTATATAGAATATAAAGGGGCTAAATGCGAAAGGAGGATGTACTGATGAATAATAAATTTTCGATCGTTGTTTATACAGTCATTGGTCTTGCTGTTATCGGAGTAGTTTCACAGCTATTTACAAATACAGCGTCCTTTCTTATTACGGTATTGCTGATGCTTGCGTTTGGTGCTGCCATTTCTGCACTTGTCTATTTTGTTCTGGTGAAAAAACGCAATCCAACAAGTGACTCCAGAAAATTTAAGCAGGCAGTCAAGCAATCCAAAGCGAAATATGCAAACACAAAGGCAAAACCAAAATCTGGATCATCCAATCGAACCAAACCTTTCCAGCATAAAAAAAGGAAACACAAGCGTGCTTCCCATTTGCGCGTAATTGATGGCAATAAATCAAAACGAAAAGACCGAGCTAGTTTCTGAATGGCTTGGTTTTTTTATGGCCATTTTTTCAAAAACTCCGTTGCTCGTTCTCTTCCCTGTCTTATTAATCGTTCCTTTTCCGTCTCACCAATCGCAAAATTCATCGATGCAACCTGTTTTACAGGAATAAATAAAATATTATTCGTATGTGAAGATGAAATATAGCGTGCATCGTGCGCTTGCAGCATAGTGGAAAAAAGAGCATGGAACATATCCAGTGCATTGCTGATTTTTCGCGGTTCCTGTTTCCCGGAATACGCGCTGAGCTTAATTCCCAGGACCGGGCGAACCTGTTCCTTGCTTTCATTTTCGAAAATCCACAATGGGAAATTACTGAGCAGTCCACCATCAACTATAAGACTTTTCCGTTTCGATTGCCCCGGTAATTTCTTTGGAACAAAAAAATACGGGTACCCCGCACTCATTCTGACAGCTTTAGAGACTGGAAAGTATTTCGGGTCAATCCCGTAGATTCGCTGCAAATCATCAGGGATAATGACCATTTTTCCCAGTGAAATATCACTGACAACCACTTTCAGACTGTCCTGATTTAAATCATTGAACGTATAGATTTCTTTTTTTGCCAATTGGGTATACAACCATTTTTCCAGTCTGTCCCCTTTATACAGGCCCATGCGAAAGTACAAAAAAAGCCACTTTGTAATCGGAATGATAGAACTTATTTTTGGTGGATCCAATAATTTTTGAATATCCAAATCCTGGATAAGCTCACCGATATCCTTCGTGCGGAAGCCTGCTGCAATGAAAGCAGCCATTATTGCTCCTGCAGAAGTTCCGGCAACACGTTCAAATGCCAGATTGTTCTCATCAATACTTTGTAATGCCCCTATTAAGGCATATGCCTTTACACCCCCGCCGGAAAAAACAGCATCAATTTTCATGAGTAACCTCCCAGATGTGCTTTCTATCATTTTAAGAAAACAACAGCTGGTTTAGAACTGATGTACAAGTACAAATCATTTTTCCTTGTTCAGTTGAACATGCCGTAAGTCTGTAATTCGTTGCTCATCTTCTTTGAAATATTGCACCAAGTCACCTATTCGGTCGATGGAAGTCCAGCTAAGATGATGTTCAATACCTTCCACATCTTCATAAACTTTATCTTCATCCACCCCGATTATCTCAAGGAAATCTTCCAACAATTCATGACGGAACACGAGACGTTCGCCAATTTTTTTGCCTTTCGCTGTTAAAATGAATCCTCTGTATTTTTCATAATTCAAATATTCATCTTTATCCAGTTTTTGAACCATTTTTGTCACAGAAGATGGATGAACTTCCAGTGCTTCAGCAATGTCCGATACACGTGCGTAACCTTTGGACTCAATCAAATTGTATATCTGTTCGATGTAATCTTCCATACTCGGAGTTGGCATGTTATCAGCTCATTTCAATGAATAAATTTTTAGTATGTACAACAATGTTTCTTAGTAAAGAGCATACAGGAATCACAAATATTAGGCAAACTATAGGAAATGCGGGCATTATCCCCTTTGTATATGACAGGATGACGTTGGAAAAGTTTTTCCCATTTCTTTAAATAAAGGAGAACGGAAATTATCCGTTCTCCCGCAAATGCTTATAATCCGCATTTCAATTGAGCTCCACAGCTTGTACAAGTGTTGCATCCGCCAATATCTTCCACACTGCCTTTTCGGCATACCGGACACGTATCGCCGACTTCTGAGCCGATTGTTACATCCGTTTTATCCAGTTCCTGAATGGTGTCCATTAACACGACTTTTGGCTTTTCCGTATCTTCATCAAAAAGTTCTGTTTGTTCACCAAATGAATTCTCTTCGGCCTTCAATGTCAAAACCTGGGTGTCACGGCTCCCATCAACATAAACGGTGCCGCCTTTTGCCCCGCCGTTGTATAATCTGCGGTATACTTTCTCCACTTGATCCACTGTATATCCTTTTGGAGCGTTAACTGTTTTGGAAATGGAACTGTCCACCCAACGCTGGATAACACATTGTGTATCAGCATGTGCTTCCGGCGCAAGATCCATTGCCGTCACAAAGAATCCCGGCAAATTTTCCGAAACTTGTTGAGGGTTTCGATCCAGATATTCTTCAACAATATCTGCTTTCACCTCAATAAACTTGCCAAGTCGTCCGCTTCTGTAGTAGGAGAATGAAAAATATGGCTCAAGTCCGGTTGATACACCTGCCATTGTACCGGTGGACCCGGTTGGAGCTACTGTTAACAAGTGCGAGTTGCGGATTCCATTCTCCATAATATTCTCCCGGATATCTTCCGGCATCTTTTGCATATAGCCGGTATTGATAAATGCTTCACGTAATGATCTGGTTTCTTCATCTGTTTTTCCAACAAGAAAAGGAAAACTTCCTTTTTCTTTTGCCAGTTCGATTGATTCACGGTATGCAGTGGTTGCAATTGCTTCAAAAATCCGGTCAACCAATTTATTTCCTTCTGCAGAACCGTATTCAGTTTCGCAGTAAATCAATAAGTCATGAAGTCCCATAACACCCAGACCGACTCTTCGTTCACCAAGTGCCTGCTTTTTGTTTTCTTCGAGAAAATATGGTGTGGCATCGATGACGTTATCCTGCATTCGAACCCCCGTTTTCACGGTTTGTCTAAGTTTTTCAAAGTTAACCTGTTTATTTTCTTTATCAGCCATTTCAGCCAGATTAACCGCTGCAAGATTACATACGGAATATGGTGCAAGTGGTTGTTCACCACATGGATTAGTTGCAACAACCTGGTCTCCATAGGCTCTGGCATTCGTCATCTCGTTGGCATTATCAATATAAAATATTCCCGGTTCAGCTGAATATGTTGCACAAATGTTAATCAGGTTCCATAATTCACGCGCCCGAACTCTGCGGTAAACACGTACTCCATATCCCATCTCTTCCCATTCGCGAACATCACCGATTTCATGCCATTTGTCATTATACACCGCCATTTCCTCTGGCGTATAATTTTCCACATCTGGAAAACGCAGTTCATACATTTCATCGTTTTCGATTGCTTTCATCAAATCCTTTGTAATACACACGGAAATATTTGCACCGGTAAGAAATTCGGAATTATGAACTGTATATGTTCCGCCCGTCAACAGTTTCTGTTCCGCCTCTTTGAACGCCGCCTGGGAAAATCCTCCCTGTCCAGGCATGGAACGATAATTAAGAATTCCCTGATATAAATCAGATTCTGTTTCAGTTAACGGCTTAAAATTCAGCTTCTCCTGTGCTAACTGCCTAATCTGTTCATCTTCTGTATTCTCAATCAAATAACGTAGAATACGCGGGTTCTGCATTTTTGAAATGATAAATTCCATTACATCCGGATGTGAATCCACAAGCATGATCATTTGGGCGCCTCGCCTTGAACCGCCCTGTTCCACCAGGTGTGTAAGCTTGGCTATGTCATCAAGCCATGATACCGACCCGGATGATTTACCGTTAACTCCTCTTGCCAGTGTGTTTCGCGGCCTTAATGTAGAACCATTCGTTCCTACCCCGCCACCGCGTGACATTATTTCCATCACCTGTTTACGGTGGTCGGAAATGCCTTCCCGGGAATCCCGGATATAAGGCATGACATAACAATTAAAATACGTTACATCCGTCTCAGTTCCAGCTCCATATAGCACACGACCTGCCGGGATGAAATTCATCCTGCTGAGCTCATCATTAAATTTCTCGAACCATTCCTTTTGTTTTTCATCTGTTGTTTCTACATTTGCCAGCCCAGTAGCGTTTCGCTTGGCAATTTGTTCATAAAATACTTCCAATGGTTTGTCGATTACATCCAATGATCGTGTAACAATTCCGGATGACGCTTCATCTTCCTCGTCCAGGACAGATAAAAATTCTGCATCCACCTTTATTTTTGCCTGTTTGCTTGACCAATTTACAGATTTCACATATCCTAATCCTCGGGCAGGGAATTTCGGATCCGCCTTCACTGTAAGGACAACGAAATCTCCTTCCTTTAATGTCTTTTTCTCTGTATCCTTAAAGGCATACCTGTCCAGCATGACTAATCGGGACACTCCTTTATGTGTCAGTTTCATGTCATCTGTCACAGGATGAACCTGTGGAAATAATTTGATATCCGCGTTTAATGTTTGCAAATCGATATTTCTGCTCTTTTCTACAGCAATCGACATATCCATCGCCCCTTAATCAAGATTCAAGTATCAAAACGTACTCATTACTTTCTTGCTATAAACATATCACACTCCACCTAATAAAAACAATATATTGTGCTTGTATTTTATAAAGAACACTATATATAGAAAATTGAACGAAACGAATTGCAAATGTCAACACAAGAAAATTAAGATTAAAACGCAAAATATCGAGTATAAATCAGCTATCTGAATATATTTTTGTACTTTATAACAATTTTGCAGTTTGCAATTCCAAATGAAATATCGTATATAGCCAAAATACAACAAAATCGCGGACCAAAAGAAAAATACTTTGAAAAATAAACCATTCCAACATATAATAGAGTAGACACATAAGAGAAATACGGGGGATCATAAATGGAATTTTTAGTAATTGCTTTAGTAATTGTATTTGGATTTCTGATGTTTAGGTACTTTAGACAACGGAACTTCTTAAAAACATTGACTGAAGATCAATTTCGTGAAGGATATCGCAAAGCTCAATTAATTGATGTACGAGAACCTCAGGAATTTAAAAAAGGACACATCCTGGGAGCACGTAACATACCACTTACACAGATGAAGCAACGTCTTATCGAACTGAGAAAAGATAAGCCGGTTTACCTTTATTGTCAAAGCGGTTCAAGATCAGCAAGAGCTGCACAACTTCTCCATAAAAAAGGATATGAGGATATAAGTCAACTTAAAGGCGGATTTAAGAAATGGTCCGGTAAGATAAAATAAATGGACGGGAAATACATTCCCGCCCATTTTTTCTGCCGTCCGTTTTTAAAGTAGTATACCGACGGATACGCTAAAATAGCAACCACCCACAATAGTATAAGGGCAGTTGCTACTTTTTAGCAGTTAAATGTGCTGCATGAGTGCAACGATGGCTATCACCTAAAAGATTGGTGACAACCACGTTTTCTAATCGGCTGAAAATCAGCTTGTCCTATCTATTATTATTTTCTCGCTGATAGCGCAATATCGGTTTTCTTGCTGCAGTTGTCTCATCCATCCGTTTTACGATTGTATTATGCGGAGCTTCCTGAACAAGTTCCGGATCATTTTTAGCCTCATCTGAAATGGTAAGCATTGTATCAACGAAGCCGTCCAGTGTTTCTTTTGCTTCGGTTTCAGTCGGTTCAACCATCAAAGCCTCCTCAACGTTCAATGGGAAATAGATGGTAGGCGGATGATAACCATAGTCAAGCAGACGCTTAGCGATATCCAATGTACGAACACCTAATTTCTTCTGCTTTTTACCAGATAAAACAAATTCATGTTTACAATGCTGTGGATACGGCAGAACATATTCCTTCTCCAGTTTCCGCATCATATAGTTTGCATTCAGGACCGCATACTCACTGACTTTCTTCAGGCCTTCTGCACCCATCGTCCGAATATACGTATAAGCACGCAGATTTATTCCAAAGTTGCCATAGTATGGTTTAACACGTCCAATTGACTGGGGACGATCATAATTAAACCGATATTCATTGTCCTGTTTTACGAGCAAGGGCTTTGGCAAAAAGGCTGCAAGCTCATCTGACACACCAACCGGACCTGAACCCGGGCCACCACCGCCATGTGGCCCTGTGAACGTCTTGTGCAGATTCAAATGCACAACATCAAAACCCATGTCGCCGGGACGCGTGTAGCCCATGATGGCATTCAGATTTGCCCCATCATAGTACAACTTGCCGCCAACACCATGGATGACTTCAGCCATTTCCAGGATTTCCGTTTCAAACAGTCCCAATGTGTTAGGATTCGTCAGCATGAGTGCTGCAGTTTCCTCAGTAACAACCCGCTTCAAATCCTCCAAATCAACCAGACCATGTTCGTTCGTTTTAACCGTTACTGCATCAAACCCGGCAACTTTAGCCGATGCAGGATTTGTGCCGTGCGCTGAATCTGGTACAACGACCTGTGTGCGGTTATAATCACCATTTGCCTCATGATATGCACGTATCATCATTAAACCGGTCCACTCACCCTGTGCACCTGCTGAAGGCTGCAGTGAGACCTTATGCATTCCAGTGATTTCCCCCAATGCCTGCTGCAGATCATACATCATTTCCATTGCACCCTGGACGCTTTTTTCATCCTGCAATGGGTGAATATGGCTGAATCCAGGCAGCCTTGCAACATCTTCATTAATTTTTGGGTTGTATTTCATCGTGCACGATCCAAGTGGGTAAAAACCGGAATCAACACCATAATTCCGATTTGATAATGCTGTGTAATGACGCATAATTTCCAGTTCACTTATTTCCGGTAAATCCGGGGCCTCCTGTCGTACATACATATCCTCAAATTCACTGTCCAAATCCGTTTCAGGTACATCCAGTTCCGGAAAACTGTAACTTGTTCTTCCTTCTTTGCTTCGTTCAAAAATCAATGGAAAGTTTGTATTAGCCATGGATATCCCCCAATTCTTTCACAAAAGTGTCAATCTCTTCCTTTGTCCGAATCTCTGTTACAGCTACTAACATATGCCCTTTCAGTTCCGGATAATCCCTGCCAAGATCATACCCGCCGATGATTCCTTTCGTACGGAGCTCTTCATTTGCAGTTTCAGGATCAACCGCAAGCTTTACCACCAACTCATTAAAAAATGGACCGCCAAATATTGCTGGAATATCGTTCTTTTCAAATTGCTGCTTGGCATAACGGGCCTTTTGCATATTTAATTCCGCCATTTTCCGGATGCCATGCTTGCCGATTGAACTCATTGCAACAGAACTTGCTAATGCGTTCAAAGCCTGGTTTGAGCAGATATTGGAAGTGGCCTTATCACGCCTGATATGCTGCTCACGTGCCTGCAATGTCAGAACAAATCCACGGACACCATCTTCGTCTGTTGTTTGCCCCACCAGCCGGCCAGGAACTTTCCGCTTTAATTTATCAGTCGTTGCAAAGTAACCGCAGTGTGGTCCGCCAAATTGTGCAGGGATACCAAATACTTGTGTATCACCGACAACAATATCCGCACCAAAATCACCAGGTGGTGTCAAATACCCAAGTGCAAGCGGGTTACTGGACACAATAAACATTGTCTTTTTCTGCTGTCGGATGATTTCATTTATTTTTTCCAACGGTTCAACCTGTCCGAAAAAGTTCGGATATTGCATCACAACACTCGCCGTATTTTCGTCCAATTCATTTTTCAGCTGTTCCAGGTCTGTTTTCCCATCCCGATGGTCAATTTCTACAACCTCAAGATGTGGTCCTTTCGCATACGTATCAATTACCGCCCGGGACTCAGGATGTATAGCCTTGGAAACAAGAATTTTCTTTCGTTTTGTCTGTCCGGCACTTAGCGTTACAGCTTCTGCCAGTGCTGTTCCACCATCATACATGGAGGAATTTGCCACAGCCATCCCGCTCAGTTCACAAATCATCGTCTGAAACTCAAAAATTGCCTGCAGTTCCCCCTGTGATATCTCAGGCTGGTATGGTGTATATGCAGTGTAAAACTCAGATCTCGAAATAACATGATCGACAACCGACGGAATAAAATGATCGTACACCCCAGCTCCTAAAAATGATGTATATTCAGTTAGATTAGCATTTTTGTTCGCCATTGATGACAGTTCTTTTTTCAATTGTGCTTCATTTGCTGGCTTCTTCAGATTAAGTTCATTTTTAAACCGGATTTTTTCCGGGATATCTGAAAATAACGTTTCCGTACTATCGACACCTATTGTATCCAGCATTTGCTGCTTATCATCTGCTGTCATCGGCAAATAACGAAATTCCATGTGATCCCCTCCTTATTTATCACGCTTGTAAAATGGTGTTTTAATAACTTTCGCTTTTAATTTACGTTTCCGAACCTGGACATCCAACTCCGTACCAAGTTCAGTAAATTCCGTTCTGACCAACGCTAAGCCCACATTCTTTTGCAATGTTGGTGACTGAGTGCCGGTAGTTACGAATCCAACCTCTGTTTCATCTTTATACACCTGATATCCGGTCCGTGGGATTCCCTTGTCAATCATTTCGATGCCGATTAGTTTTCGATCTGCTCCATATTCAATTTGTTCTGCCAATGTTTCTTTCCCGACAAAATCAGAATCTTTATTAACCTTAACGGCAAACTTCATCCCCGCTTCCACAGGTGTGATATCTTTTGACAACTCCTGTCCATACAACGGGAGCTTCGCTTCAAAGCGGAGTGTATCCCTTGCTCCCAATCCGATTGGTTCAACGCCAAAGTCGTTACCTGCTTCAAGAATTGTATTCCATAAATCCCTTCCCGAACCTGACTCAATATAGATTTCAAACCCATCTTCTCCTGTATATCCTGTGCGTGATACAATTGCACCTTTATCAACGCCGGAAAACGAAACGGGGTTTTCAAAACGAAAAAATTTAATGGTACTTAAATCGGTATTGGTTAACTTTTGCAGAATCGCTTCTGCATCAGGACCCTGCAATGCCAGTTGAACATAGTCAGCCGATACATTTTGGATTTCGGCACCAATATTATTCTGCTCATTCAGCCACTCAAAATCTTTCTGTGTATTTGCTGCATTCAAGACAAGCAAATAGAAATCTTCATCCAACATGTAAACGATCAGATCGTCTACTGTACCACCATCCTCGTAACACATAAAATTATACTGTGCACGTTTCGGTGTTAATTTGGAGATATCGTTTGTCATAACCTTTTGCAGGAATGGCAAACTTTTTGGTCCTTTCACAAACACTTCTCCCATGTGTGACACGTCAAATAACCCTGCTTTTGTTCTGGTGACTTCATGTTCATGTTTAATGCCTTTGAATTGAACGGGCAAATCCCAACCGCCAAAATCGACTGTCTTGCCTCCCAGCTTTTCATATTCCGGGAATAAGGGTGTTCGTTTTAAATCACTCATATCATCCACTCCTTTTTTGCATTAAAATAGAGATTTCACTGATACAGAATCAGGAAATCTCTGTCCTTTGACCAGAAAGTTGCGCACAGTTAAATCGGTTTCAAGATTACAAGTGCTTGCTTCGTTGGTGGTTTACAAGTCGTAAACTCTCTCCAGAGCTGCGTCCTACAAGAGTCTTTTTGCCTGAGAGATTCACATAAGTTTGCTCCTTCGGCGTTACTGAACAGTAAACTCTCCCCTTGTATTCATTCGCATAATGAAAATTGCTTATTTGGTTATAATATGTATCATACAAATGGAAATTCTATTTTATATTGCATACATTATATCATAAGACATGACACAGAAGTAGACATATTATCATTTCATTTGTGAAAAGGAAGTGGATTATGAAAGCTATCAGAATTGAAAAAGATTCCAATTTCATCAATAACTTTCAGGATGCGGCGGATCGCGGTGAAAGCCTCTCATCCTGGAACCTTTTTCAGATGGCCTATGACGCGGAACTGACTTCTATGGCACCATCATTCACCGGGCTGCGTACGCTCGAATTTCTGCCGCAAGTCAACTTTCTGGACCATCAAATAAATTGTGCAACGCAAGTCATCGAGGAGATGAATGGGCGGGCAATTCTCGCTGATGAAGTGGGCCTGGGAAAAACGATTGAAGCGGGATTAATTTTAAAGGAATACATGCTTCGTGGCCTGGTGAAAAAAGCATTGATTCTGGTCCCTGCTTCATTAGTAAATCAGTGGGCAAAAGAATTAAATGAAAAATTTTATATTCCAGCCATCGTTCACCGTAAAAATTATCAATGGAGTGATCATTCCGTTATAATCTCGTCCATAGATACAGCGAAACGTTCACCACACCGTGAAAATATACTGGATATAGATTATGACTTCATCCTGATCGATGAAGCGCATAAATTAAAAAATCATCAGACAAAAAATTTCGCATTTGTCCGATCGTTAAAAAAAACCTATTGTCTGCTGTTGACTGCAACACCTGTCCAAAATCGGCTTGTGGAAATATTTAACCTTGTGTCCATTTTAAAACCCGGACATCTCGGTGATTACGAATCTTTTTTGGAACAATACGGAACAAACCGCAACAAATTGAAGCAGGATGCATACTTGAAACAGTTAATCCAAAAGGTAATGATTCGAAACACCCGTGAAAATACGGACTTTGATAACATTAAACGTAATATTGAAACAATATGGGTTGATTTTAAAGAAGAGGAAAGAGAGACGTATAATCACTTGGAATCAATGACTGAAGGATTCCCCGCTTTTTCAAGAATCACACTGCTGCGTGAATTGTGCTCATCCCGCGAGGCATGCTATTTATCGCTTGACAAAATGGCTCGGAATGATGGGAATGAACACGTAATTCAGCCGGTAACCGATAAAATCGCACAACTGCAGCAGCATTCAAAAGCGGAAAAGGTTCTTGAAATTGTAAAACAGATGAACGATGAGAAAATCATAATTTTCACTGAATACCGAGCAACCCAAATTTACTTACAATGGTATTTAAAACAGCATGGCGTTTCTTCTGTTCCCTTCAGAGGCGGATTTAAGAAGAGTAAAAAGGATTGGATGAAGCACCTGTTTGAAAATCATGCACAAGTATTGATCGCAACCGAAGCCGGTGGTGAAGGTATCAATCTCCAATTTTGCAACAACCTTATAAACTACGATTTACCGTGGAACCCGATGCGATTGGAGCAACGGATTGGTCGAATTCACCGATATGGCCAGGAGAACGATGTGCGAATTTATAATTTCGCTATTCGGGACACTGTTGAGGAACATATTATGTCTCTACTCTACGAAAAAATTAATTTATTTGAAAAGATTATTGGAAACCTTGATAGTATACTGGCAGAATTAAATATTTCTGACATTGAAACAGAAATCCAATCGATATTTTCGGAATCATCATCCACCGGGGAAACAAAAATTAAACTGGACAATCTCTCTTCCGTGATTAATGATGCCAACAATGAATTAAAGGAGCAACAATATGGCAATTGAAAATCTCCAAAACTTTTTACATGATTATTTTACATCTCACCACTGTACAGTCTCATCAGATAATGAAGGAATCCTGAACGTCCAGCTGACGGAGGAAATGGACCGGGCACTAATGAATCGTCCGTTTTATTGGCATTACATCAAAAAAATTGGTCAACCAGGGCAGCCAATGGAACTTACCTTTATTACCAATCATTCGAAACGCGATCAAAAAGGCGAATGGATTCATTTTGGAAGTCCAAGGCTCCAGCAAATCACAAACCACTTGAAACAAAATGAACAATATACAAAACTGTTTCAAAAAGTCACGAACGGAGAGCAAACTGCCTTGTTTCCATGGCTTGTGGTTAATATTAAAATCAGCTACAGAGGGAAACAGAAAAGGGATGAAATGATTTCAATCGGGCTTCAGCTTATAAATGGCGCTATGCATCTTGACATGATGGAAACACTAAAAAACATACCGCTGCAAACAACGATTTCCGATTATTGCTATACCATTTCGCCAATTATAAAACTAAAAAGTGGTTACCGCCGAATTGAAAATGTACTGGAAGGTTATATAAACGAGCAAAGCCACGAATGGGCTGATGCCTCCATTACAACAATGAATGAGGAAATAAATTTGTTGAAGCATTTTTATCGAAGTGATGATGGCGACAAGGAACAAGAAATGAACAAGGAAATCGAAGAAATCAAAAACCGCTATGACCCGTATGTAACATTTGAACCAATTAACGGTGGGTTAATATATCTGGCCCAATAAAGTAAAAAACAGGCTGTAAGTTATATCAGCCTGTTTTTAACTGCTGTTTTTTCGAATTGCAGATTTTAAAGCAAACGGCAATACCCCCAGCCATTTGCTTGAATATGCAGATGGTTCCGATTTCCGATTTGATTTGCGTGATTTCCGCTCCTCAGATGTTGAATCAATATATGAGGTAAACTCCTGTGTCATAAACTTAATGTATTCATTACTATTCATGAAAGCACCTCTTTTAACTGAAAATTGTCAGTAATAGTATCTGCTCGTTCTTCATCCTTTATTCGCTGCAAGAAACTTTTCAACTGCTTCCTGGATTTCACCAGCGATATCGTCTGGAGTTTTTTGATCAGTTTGAATGGCAATATCTGCACAACCCTGATACAGCTGGCTTCTGCGTCGAAAAAGTTTTTCTTTTTTCTCCATATCAGTATTCCACAATGGTCTTTCTGTATCATGCATCAATCGGCTTTGAATTTCAGTAAAAGCCGTTTGCAAGTACACAATAACTCCGTTCGCTTTCATCAAGGAAATATTCTTCTGTCGTTCAACAATTCCACCGCCAGTTGACACGATTTCATGTTCAGCAGAAAGGTTCTCCAATGCTGCTGACTCATATTTTCGGAAAGTATTCTCACCATGAATACGAAATATTTCTGAAATCGTACCGTACTGTGCATCAATGAAAACGTCTGTATCAGCATGACCTCCCCTGATCCTTCCTCCTAACACTTTTCCAACGGTACTTTTTCCACTTCCCATAAAGCCGATTAAGTAAATGGTCATCATCCAAAACTCCTTACAAAAAAATTTTTGAAAAAAAGAAGGGTTTTATCAATTTATGTCGAATACAGTATTCCAAAGGAGGTGAAATATGATTTGAACATTTCTTTCTCACTTTCGGAAAAACTTCTGCAATCCGCGATTAAGCTTCAAGCATCAGATATCCACTTTTATCCATTCACAGACAAAGCCGATATCTACTTTCGCATTTTGGGAAAACGAATTCTTCACAAAACCATTCCAATCCATCAATACCAATCATTGCTCACATATTACAAGTTTACATCAGGAATGGACATAGGTGAAGTCCGAAAACCACAAAACGGGACGCTTATCCATAATACGTTAAACCAGCATTTTTCACTGCGTCTGTCCACCCTTCCCGTACACCATACGGAAAGTTTGGCAATCCGCGTACTCCCGCAGGAAGACAGCCTTTCACTTGAGCAGCTTTTTCTGTTTCCAGCCCAGTTAAAAAAAATCAAAAATTGGATCAGCAATCGCGCAGGAATCATTTTATTTACAGGTCCCACCGGGAGTGGTAAAACCACCACCCTGTATGCTCTCCTGCAGACAATCCTTGCTGAAAAGTCATACCAGACGATTACACTTGAAGATCCAATCGAAAAAGACATTCACGATATACTGCAGGTACAGGTAAATGAAAAAGCCGGGATAACGTATCAAACAGGATTAAAAGCGGCATTGCGGCATGACCCGGATATTATTATGGTCGGAGAAATCAGAGATCGCTACACTGCTGAGTTTGCATTTGATGCATCGCTTACAGGCCATCTTGTTCTGAGTACACTGCATGCAAAAAACACAGCAGGGACCGTGCACCGTCTTCTTGAAATGGGTCTGAAACTGTCCGATTTAAAACAATCACTTATTGCGATAGCATCATTACAACTTTTGCCCGTGGTCATAAATAATAATATTACTCGGCGAGCTGCAATCATGGAACTGCTGGATGGCTTGCGTCTAGAAAAACAATTGGCTGGTGAGGAATATTCAATGCTCAATTTCCATTCCTTTGGCCATTTACGAAAGAAGGCATATGCGTATGGATATATCAATAAGGAAGTTTATCTGGCTAGCAAATAAAAAAATGATGTCGAACGATCTGCAACTCCGGTTTCTAAAACGGATGGTAAGGCTTCTGGATAACGGCTATACATTGGTGGAAGCACTTGAAATCATTAAATGGGATAAACAGTTGGATCAAGTTGCATCCACCATCGTAACCTCGCTGAAAAACGGCAGGACGTTTGATGAAGCACTTGAAAATACTGGAAGGTTCTCCCGCGCAATCACTTCTTATCTTTACTTCATCAGAGCAAATGGTGATATTCGGCAAAGTATTGAAAAATGCAATGCAATGTTTGAACAGCGAATCCGTTACACCAAAAAATTTCAGGAAACCATCCGTTATCCAATCATACTGTTATTTGTTTTTGGATTGCTGATCTATTTTGTTAAACAATCCGTTCTTCCATCTTTTATCGATCTCTTTAACAACTCCGGAGGCTCTTCTACAGTATATATATCAATAATTGTCATTGATGTATTGACGAAATTTATGATGATTTTCGGAATTCTCCTTGTAGCGGGGATACTTTTTTCAAAAGGTATAAAGCATAAAATCAGTATTGAGAAGCAAATCATGATTCAACGCTCCATTCCTGTTTATCGGAATTACAAAAAGCTGCATACCTCCTTCCTCTTTGCAACACATTTCAGCTCATTACTCAAAACCGGAATGTCGATAAAAGAAATATTATCTGTCATGCGAAACCAAAATAAACTTCCTATTCTGTCGTACTTTTCCACTCTGATGACCGATGAATTGAATAAAGGCATCTATATCACAAATCTGCTGGAAAATTTACCACTCATCGACAAACAGATTGCCGTTATTTTTCAAAAGAATGCGGACGTCAATGCGTTGGAAAAAGATTTGGAAATGTATGCAGCGGTTTTAACTGAAGAACTGAATCGAAAAATCATGAAGATATTAACGTACCTTCAGCCTGCATTCTTTCTCATTTTAGCAAGCCTAATTATTTTAATTTATGTCACATTGATGTGGCCGATGTTTCAACTTATTAAAACGATTTAGGAGATGATGTTATGTTTAAAAATCAAAAAGGATTTACGTTAATCGAGATGCTGATTGTTTTGATGATAATTTCGGTGCTAATTATTTTGATCGTTCCTAATTTAGGCGATAAAAGCAAGGAAGTTAACGAAACCGGATGTAATGCCCTTGAGGAATTGGTACAGGCACAAGTAGATGCTTATTATATTGAAAACGATGCCTTCCCAACTTCGATCAACGAGTTAGAAAGTGATTATATCACTGAGGAACAAAAAACATGTCCAGATGGTACCACACTTATTTTAGTCGATGGTAAAGTCAATAAGGACGAGTCCTCTACAAATTAAATGAAAAAGAAAAATGGCTTCACATTATTGGAAGTTCTGTTTGTGCTGGCAATTATCTCCATCCTGTTGCTTTTGAGTGCACCAATCCACGTTTCAACACTTGAAACACAAGTTGAAAAACAGTTTTTCAAGACAATGGAAATGGATATCCTGTATTTGCAGAGCCTTTCGTACGGTTCAAGAACATCGTCGTATAAACTCAGTTTTCATAACAACTTCAGCTATTCCATCACAAGTACCGCCAAAGAAGTGGTCCTGAAACGAAAAGTCCCTGATGGATGGCAAATAAATGATACAACTTTAAAGAAGATCGCATTTAATGATGATGGACTGATCAATAAAGCCGGCACCATTTTTATTCATACGTCGCATAATCGGTTCAAAGTCGTATGTCCATTTGGTAAAGGCAGGTGCTATGTTGCAGAATACTAAAGGTTTTTCACTGATTGAAACGCTGGTTGCGCTGTCCATTCTTGTCACGGTTATTACAACGTTCATTCCGATCAAGACAACCATCATGCTTCATCGGGATATCCTTCATCAGAAACAGGAAATTCTAAACAGTTTACATGAGGAACTTCAGTTTTCTTTACAAAACAATGTTTCAGACCCGATAAAACCTTATACTGTACATGTTGATAATACACCGGTTGCCATTCATTTTACCGTGGAAGAATCATTGCTGAAAGGATGTGCCGAATGGAAAAATGTTAAAAACAAACAACAACAATCATGTTTATATGGATACCAAACGAAATGAAAAAGGGATTACTTTTATTTCGGTACTGCTTATGATTACAGTTATCTTTCTGACATTGCCTCTAATCGGGTTTTTAACAAAATCAATGAACTACACCACAAACTATGATGCAATGTCTGTCCAGCAGTTCTTTTATTTTCTGCGGGATGACATCATTGCCTCTACGGATATCATCAAGATTCAATCTGATGCAATTAGTCTGCATCATTTTAATGATTCCATCGTAACGTTTGAAAAGTACGATGATCTTATCCGCCGGCAGGTTGATGGAAAGGGACATGAAGTTTTTTTGAGAGAGGTGCAAAATGTTAATTTTAAAAAAGTCCGCAATGGGGTTCATGTACTAATAACAACAAAACAAGGGGAGCAGTATGAAAAAACGATTCGAATTTATCACTGATCGGAATGGGTTTATTTTACCATATGTATTGTTCACGACGGCTCTTGTTATCATTATAGTTACCGCCAGCATCCAGCTTTACAAGAATGAACTGCAGATCACCGAAAGACAGACAGAACAACTAAAAATTGAAACGTTATTCCAAATGGGTCGTGCTCAATTCATCGAAAGCCTGCAGGATCATAATCTGCCCGAAAGTCCGGTAACCTATCATTTCCCCTATGGTGACGTAGCAATCCAATATAAGATATTAGATACCAACGAACACCATCTTTATTTTACAATTACCACAAACCGGCAATCAGTTATTTCACTGCCGCATCAACTAGCTGCAGATCCTGAATAAACTAATACAAATGGACAAAACTATAGTAAAGTCCCGCAAAAACAGTAGTTGTTTCAACAGTTTTATTTACATTATGGAGTTGGTCGTTTATAATAACAATGATAAGGTTACCAAAAGGAGGAGGAAAACATGGATCGGATGTTTCGTGTCCTTGCTTTTTGGACAGCAATTTTTACAGTAATGTTCTATGTGGGTGAAATGTCAAACCTGTCGTTACTGTTCCTTGTTCAAACAGCATTTTTCCTTGCAGTAGGCTACTTGAAATTATCTGAACGCATGTATATGTATCTTTTCGGAGCTTATTGTACATTATTTTTAGTTGGTTTTACCTGGTATTCAGAATTCATATTGGTTCCTGGATTCGGGCATTAATCACGAAACCCTGCTTACATATCTTTTTGCAGGGTTTTTTCATTTTTCACAGAATGTTTATTGACATGTATTAAGTATGCCATTATAGTTGTAAACGTAGCTTAACTTTTTATCCCTAAGCAACTTAGAACAGAGCACATCCCCCTAAAAACCCTTCTTAACATAAGAAGGGTTTTTATTAGCATAGGAAATTATAAAATTTGTTCATTTACCGGATTCACAAACCCGAGTATTGCTACTCATCTATCCAAAGGGAAAAATGGATTATGCCGCATTTCATCACCTATTGTTGTTTCCGAGCCGTGACCCGGGAGAACTTTATACGTATCAGGCAAATTGTATAATAAATTTTTGATACTCTCTCCCAGTTGTTCCATATCCCCACCGGGTAAATCCGTTCTGCCAATCCCCCGATTGAATAACACATCGCCGCCAACTACAGTATGATGATCATGAAAAACAAAACTGACACTTCCGGGAGAATGACCTGGCGTATGCAATATTTCAAATGAAAATCCACCAATTCGAAGATGCCCCGGTTCTAAATAAGCTTCAGCTTTTCTGGTATAAATTTCAGATCCCATGAATAATTTCGACCCATTCAGATTTGGATTGCCCAGCCATTCATCTTCCATCGAATGAATATAAACGTTAATATCGTAAGCATTTCTTAGCGATTCAACGGCGCCAATATGATCAAAATGTGCGTGAGTGAGCAGAATCGCTAAAGGCCTTATCTGCTTGTCCCTTAAAAAGCTAATAACGGAGTCAGCCTCTCCGCCCGGGTCAACCACCAATGCTTCTGTATCATGATAGATAATATAACAATTTGTTCCCAATGGTCCAAGTGATAATCGTCTGATATCCATAGCATACCCTCCATAAAAATCGTTTTACACTCGACAAAAATGTTTTTATACTATAAACTAATATTTAGCAATGCTTAGTTACATAATAATACATATGAACTCATTCGAATAGTGACAGACATTGAAAGTTCACAAGGAGGATTAATAATGGTTCTAGGAATTACACTTTTGGCAGTTGCCATTTTATCTGTTGTATCCGTTGTACGTCAGCTTAAATTCAAAAATCTGTTTGCCCTTGGATTTTCTGCGGCATCGGCACTCGTTTTCGGTTTTTTCTCCATCATGACCATTATTCATGAAGTTGGAAAAATGTCGTAAAAAAACTAACTGTCATTTAGACAGTTAGTTTTTTTATCTCCTTTATTTACTGATGCCGCTTTTGGAAAAATCAATAAAGCGGAACAAATCTCCATAAATAATGTCATCAGAATATCCCAGTTCTTTTTCCACTTGCTCTGTGATTGATTTACATGGATCTTTCTGCTTCGTTTCTTCATTTACATTCTGGTTTATATTTACCGGTTCACCACTTTGACGCTGGTAACATACTCCACCAGTTGATACATATTGATCACTTACAAAATCACCATTTCGAAATGCTGTAAAGTCTTTCCGGTCATCTCTAAATAAATCATTTCCAAAGTAGATGTCATTTTTTGTGCTTACGCCAAGCATATGCAGTAATGTCGGTTTAAGGTCAATCTGTCCGGATACTTCAGACATTACCTTACCTTTGTCATAGCCTGGAATATGAATAAATAGTGGTACACGCTGCAATTGTACATGATCGTAAGGAGTTATTTCATCCTTGCCTAAATACTTAGCCATCGCTTTGTTATGGTTCTCACTGATTCCATAGTGATCGCCCATTATGACAATTACAGAATCCTTATACAGTCCCGATTCCTTTAACTGGTTAAAGAACTGCTCAAGCGCTTCATCCGTGTACCGGACTGTCTGAAAGTAATTGTTCAGCGTCCTTGAATTTGAGTCAAATTTTTCGATTGACGCTTTGTCTTTTGGAATTTCAAACGGAAAATGGTTTGTCAACGTAATAAATTTCGTATAGAATGGTTCCTTTTGTGCCTGTAAATATTTCATTGATTGCTCAAAGAATGCTTTATCTTCCAGTCCCCAGCCGATTGAATTCTCTTTCGTTACTTCAAAAGCTTTTTCTCCGTAAAAATGATCGTATCCAAGACTCTTATACATCTGATCCCGGTTCCAGAAACTCTTATTATTAGAGTGATAAACAGAAGTATAGTAATTCTCCTGATTTAATATTTCCGGTAAAGCATGATATTCATTTTGGCCATGTGTAAAGAATACGGCTCCCCTTGACAGAGGGTACAATGAATTCTCCAACAGGAATTCCGAGTCAGACGTTTTACCCTGCTGTGTCTGGTGGTAAAAGTTTTTAAAGTAAAACGTACTGTCATCTTTTACAAGACTGTTAAGAAATGGTGTAATGACTTCACCCTTCATCTTACTGTTAATAACAAAGCTTTGCATTGACTCTGCTGAAATGAAAATAAGGTTTTTATCTTCTGCAATGCCATACAATGGTGATTTACCATCACTTTGCACCTTCGTTTTTACATATTCCTTAATTTCCGGCAGCTCATTTCCATCTGCAAAAACCTTCTGTGATTTTACCTTCGAATGCAGAGCCAGATCATAAATGTGGTAATTAAATATTCCAATGTTTTTTACCAGGTATTCCCTGTCGAATGCGCGGGTAAATAACTGCGGACGTTCCATTTCAGCAAGGAAAAAGTTACCCGCCAATAACATTAATGACATCGCAAGGGCAAACACCCTTCCGCTTTTTGGATAGCTCACTGACAATACATCGGATTTTTTCCTGCTCAAATACCAGATGATTACCACATCCGCAAATAACAGCACATCATAGACTTTCAGGAGAGTTAAAATACTGGAACCCAAATCTCCCATATTGCTCGCCTGTAACAATTGCGGTATCGTAATAAAATCAGTAAATGAGCGATAGAAAACCAGATTAAAATACAAAATCAGTGATCCAATTAAGGCAGTATACCTTAGAAATTTCATTTGACTGCCCGGTTTCCTGAGCCATACACTGATTGCAAAGATCAAAAACGCTGAGACAAACGGATTGATTGCCAGAATCAGCTCCTGCATTGCATTATCCAGTTCAATATTAAATAAAAAGCGGTATATAATATATGTCTTAACACCAAACAATATTGTCGCAATTATAAACAAAGGAATTTTGGGAAGTTTGGATTTCATCTTTGTTCCTCCTACAATTAAACATACCATTGTTACATTTGCATTCATTATTCAGTTAATGAATACCCGTATCATCTTTCTTTAAACTTCTATCCTATCTTATTATATGACGATTTAGCATATGAAAAGTTTCATAGAATGACAATAAAATTTATTAAAATGTTAGCGGAAAGCTCCTATACCAATAGATTGGTTGTGTACATTAAATCTAAAAAGTGATTTTTTCAAGTTTTTGCTTTACTAAAAACGCTGCTCCAATGATTCCCGCATCATTCCCAAGTTGTGCGAGCCTCAGCTCGCATACCTCTCCAGCCTTTGCAAGTGTGAATTTGTGAAAAGCATCATTAATCAGGTTCACAAAGTCAGCTCCTGCTTTGGAAACACCACCACCGATAAGAATTCGTGAGGGGTTGATTACGACTGCAAGATTTGCAATAGCCAACCCCAGAACATCTGAAGCGTGTTCTATGATAGTTTTAGATAGTGTATCCCCGGAATCGGCAAGCTGAAAAATATCTTTAGCCGTTAAATCACCTTGTTCATCATAAAGATTGGCCAGCGCACTCCCCGGGTTTTCAGCTATTTTTTCATTCGCCTGACGAACAATTCCTGTCGCTGAAGAAATGGTTTCCAAACAGCCATTTCTTCCACAATTACATGGAGAACCATCACGATCCATTGTTATATGTCCAATCTCACCGGCAGTTCCGCTAACACCGTTTAAGATGGAACCATTTGCGATAATGCCCCCGCCAATACCGGTTCCAACGGTTATTGCAATCAGGTTTTTCACCTGTCCACCCGCGCCTTTCCAGTTTTCTCCCAAGACTGCGGCATTTGCATCATTCTCCACAAAAACGGGCAACCCACTCATTTCCTTCATAATTTTAGCTAGTTCAACCTGTTTCCAGCCGATGTTTACTGCCTCATAAACATCTCCGGTATCCTGATCGATAAATCCAGGCACACCAATTCCAATACCAGCAACATTTTCGAGGGAAACCTTATTACGAATGGATTCCCAAATGTCGGACAAAATGGATTTACCTTGATTATCTGTATTGGTGGGTATCTCCCACTTATCCAGGATATTACCGATTTCGTTAATTATGCCAATTTTTACTGTAGTTCCTCCAACATCAATTCCAATTAAGATATTACTCATCCGAACTCACCCTCCTGTTACCACGCAACCGTCCTGCTTCCTTTCTCAACAGTAATACAGCTGTCTTGTATTGGTCACTATCAATACACCCTGTTTGATGCAGCTCCCGGAGCTCATCCTCCATCAGTTCCAGTTCAGCTATCCTGTTCCCTATATATACAATTGTCCCAAATCGTTTAAGCAACTGTTGAACATCATAAACTGTTTTCATTTTTATCACCAAACCTTATTATAGCAAATCCTGCATGAATAAGGAATCTAAATCACACGATGAATTCGAGGACAGGTTTCAAACATAAACACGGCGCTGTTCACATATATTTACCTGAAGAAGAAGCAAAAGGATGGTTATGATGAAAAAATGGACAACCGGAATTGTAATTGCGTTTATAGTCGTTATACCTGCTGTTCTCCTGTATCTATTTGATAATGAATCCTTGCCTGCGATTACATATTTTCCAATGGATGAGAAAACAGAGTTTGAGCACGTATCCACACGCCTGTCATTAATTGAGCAGACAGATAAGGATTCGTATGAAATTTCCTGGGAAACGAATTCGAAAAGTGAACGTAATGTGTATCTGCGTCAGGATGCTGCGTTACTTTTTGATAACGGAAGACTTCGGGGTATACAAAGCAAATGGATGGAAGACACAGCTAAAATTCGTATGAAACAAAAACTGGCAGGAGATGACAGCAGTCACTTCCAGACAATAGCATATCACCATGGTGAAGTGCATTACCCTGATGATCAAATCAAAAGTATGCACAGAATGTCCTATGATCAGTTATACGTCATCGATTCGCCCAACACTCCACTGGAATCGTTTAAAATCCCGGAAAGTGAAATGGAAGATGAGTGGGTCCGGCTTCTTGAACACACAACGAACCAGCAATTGGTATATTATTGGAAGAACCTTACCCGTCATTTCAAAATTAATCCAAATAACTATATCACCGTACCTCTGACACAATTATATGAGTATAATAATCAGTCATTACCATCTTTTACACAAGAGCAGACCAATCAAATAATCGGTCAATTATGGGAAGGGTTATACAAGAATTACATCCTGGCTGCTAAAAACAGTGAAAAAATGAAAAGTTATGTTCCGCTTATATTATTTGGTAAAAATAAGGAGCATCTATTAGTAGTGTATGCATTGAACGGAAATAAGAAAAAACTGATTCAGCAATACCCGGAATTCGATTGAAGTAGAGGCTGGGACAACAGTGTTTAATGAAAAGGAAACCCGTAAAACCATGAATATGCATCTTTTCGATTTGTCCCAGCTTCCATATCATTCTACATTTGTTCCTGTTATTTCTTTATACAAATCTTTTACATTCAATTCTTTATCTGGATTATCCTGCTTCAACTTATAAGCTTTGGTAATGTGTTCTTTCGCTTTTGATAAATTATTATTGTGATAATAAATGATCGCCAAATTGTAATGTGCCCTCATATAGTCTTCATTTAAGCTTACAGCCTGCTTCAAATCTTCCTTTGCAAGTTGTGCTTTATTTAACTGCAAGTACGCATATGAACGTTGAAACAGCAGTTTATCTTTGATATCACTTTCGTATTCCAAACCTTCTGTAGCTGTCTCTACCATTTTTTCAAATTGATTACTTTTTGCAAGTTGTTCCGTTTTCATCAACTGATATGAAGGATTTTGCAAGTTATTTCTGATTCCAAAGGTGATCAAAAAGAAAATAATCACAGCATACAAAATAAAGGCAGGGAGTTGAACGCGCAGACTTCTTTTCGTCGGAAGATGTACAATGGCTGAAGCGACAAACCCTGTTACAAGCCCGCCTATATGAGCACCCATATCAATCGTTGGAACAGTAATTCCGAGAATGATGTTAATTGCGATAATTATCATTAAATTTTTACCCATTGTCTGGTTGAATATCCGCTTATGAATTAATCCAAAGAAGAGTAACGCACCAAAAAGTCCAAACAAAGCTCCGGATGCCCCTGCTGAAACATGTGTTGTTAAAGCAAAACTGGCTAATCCGCCACCAATCCCGGATAAAAAGTATATGAATAGGAACCGCCATGATCCAAAAATCCGCTCAACGGCAACACCTAAAAAATAAACGGCAAGCATGTTCATAAATAAATGAACAGGGCCAATATGAAGAAACATCGATGTTAGGATACGCCACCATTCATTATCCTCCATAATGGCCAGGTTATATTTGGCACCGTATTCAATCAGCGTTTCTATGTTTTTACTCCCGCCATTAAGTTCCAGCATCATAAATATTAATACATTAATTACCAGCAGAAAATACGTAAAAAAAGGTTTTCCCCTCGAAAATACGTCTTTATCCTCCTGTTTTCTTTTTTGATACCGCCCATCCAAACGGGATTTATAGTAATTGACTTGTTCCTCAATATCCAAATGTTCATTATCAGCTGCAGGTCCTGAACTGCCGATTGCTTCCCTGAGTCTTTTCTTTTCCGTAATTCGCGTATCGTCAGTTAAATAGTACACATGCATTTGCATAGGATTTTTCTCATTCAACTGCATTGGTTTTTTTAATAATTGCCAGTCATCTACGGGTGTATCCCCGGCAATATATACATTATGTATCTCAACTTTTTTACCTTGAAGAAATCTTTTCAGGGCTTTCGTTTTTTGAAACACGGCTGCTATATCACGTTTTAAATGATTGCTCCATTGGAAACTGTTATGCACAAGCCGGATAACAAGTGATTTCTTTTTTTCGTATTTTTCAAGCCATATTTCTTCGTCATTTTCATTTATATGTATAATATCAAAATTATCGTTTTCAACTAACGAATATGCCAGTTTATACATAGAATACTGTTCGTAAAGGTACATTAGATTTCTCTCCTCCCTTGAACCATCATATCAAAACAACGGCATTTTTGCTTATAAAAATACGAAGAAGCTGTGAATACACAGCTTCTTCGTCATAAATGATATTCAGGAAGGGCGGCCAAACAGATTCGGAACCACCTTATTTCGGATTTCCGGCATATTCATGGTAATCATTATGGCAATCTTCCTTAAAAAACTTATCGCAAGCAACGTGTTCACGATTCTGTATCGCCATTTAAAAATCACAGATACAACGGTCAACGCGGAGGCGAGAATTATAAATACTCTCATCCTAACACCCTTTTCTTTATTGTAATTGGTGTTTTTAGTTTTTTCCACTGCATCTTTTTTATACATTAGGATCCGATATAGCGGTCATACATTATTCTTGCCACCGTTGCATCCTCTGTTCCCTGAACAAGAACACGGCCATCAGGAAAAATGACAAGCTTCAACTCATTTTGAAATACTGCCTTTAATAAAAATGGCGTTCTTGTTGTGTCGGAAACACTTGACAGCCGATCTTCCCACTCATCCAAATTCATTGCTTCCTGTTGATGAATCTGCACCGTATCACGTCCGCATAAAATGGTTTCCAGTTCCTTTGCCGACTTGGTTAATGACGGGAATTCATGTGTTCCACATGCGGGGCACGCTGGATCCAACTCTGGAAACTTCATATCATACTGATGGTTATACCATATATCAATTGTCTTCAGTGTGTTCCGTAAGTGTTGTTTGTTTCCCGTCAGGTATTTCATTACTTCCGTACACTGTAAAGATGAAACAAGATCAACTGCTGGAGCAATGACTCCGATCGTATCACAGGTTTGACCGCTTTCTCCCCCTTCTTTTATGAGACAGCGCAGACAAGGTGTTTCATCCGGAATGAACAATGCAGTCATGCCTCTGGAACTTACAACCCCACCATATGAAAATGGAATACTGTGTTTAACACAGGCATCGTTTAACAAAAATCGTGTTGCAAAATTATCAGTACCATCCATGACCACATCCATTCCCTGGATGTGCGACTCCATATTTTCTTTTGTAACATTGCCCACAATAGCTTCCACCGTGACATCACGATTCATTTTTTCCAGTTTACGCTTGGCGGCAACTGCTTTTGGCAGTGCTTGGCTGACGTCATCTTCATCAAAGAGCATTTGCCGCTGCAAATTACTCAGTTCCACATAATCGCGGTCGATTAAACGGATTTTGCCAACCCCCGCTCTGACAAGATGGTTGCATATTACCGTTCCCAATGCCCCGGCACCAACTACCAGAACTGAACTGTCAGCCAGATTTTGCTGCCCCTTCTCCTTTATAGGAGAAAATAACATCTGCCTGGAATAGCGAGTGAAATCCATTGCAAATCCCCCTAACAATTTAGTTACGTATTTGTAATAATCGCATCTACCGGAACATCATACGATTCAACAGGCAGCTCGTTAACCACTTGCTCCTCTGAGGCGAGTGAAACAGTCCGATTAGGGAAATCAGCCAAAAACCGATCATAATAACCACCGCCGAATCCAACACGATAACCTTTTTGGTCGAACAATAACCCAGGAGTGATCAGTAGATCAATCTCCTGCTTGTTCACTTTCTTACAATTATTCGGCTTTGGCTCAAGCAAATTATAGTAGACAATTTCCAGCTGATCATACGTATGTATCTGATAAAAATCCATCTTGCGCAATTTTGGAAGACACTTTGGAACGCAAACAGCTTTCCCTTCCTCCCAAGCTTTTTCAATTATCGGTCTTGTTGTCCATTCAAACCCATTCGAAACCGTTACACCAATTGAACGAGCTTCTTTCCAGCCATGGTAATGTAACAAATTATCCAAAAGCTTTTCCTCAATAAGCTTTCTTTCAGTGTCCGGAATATCTTTCAACCGTTTAATAGCTTGCTTTCGCATTTCTTTCTTATCCACAGCAATCCCCCCCCTATTACCATTAATAGCATATATTAAAAGGCCATAAAAGCACAAACGCCTGCATTACAACAAAACTCCCGTCACTATTTAAGGACAGGAGTTCTATACAAAAAATACCATTATTTTGTTTCGCGGTGCAATGTGTGTTTTTTAAGACGCGGGCTATATTTCATAAGCTCAATGCGTTCCGGATTTGTACGCTTATTTTTAGTAGTGATGTAATTGCGATCGCCTGTTTCTGTACATGCTAATGTAATGTTTACGCGCATAATAATTTCCCTCCAAACTGTAAAGTCCTGCTTTTCTACTGCTGTAAATTCTACTCAGACTTAACTATAATAGCAGAAGTACGGCAAATGTTCAAGAACATAAATGTTAAATTTTGATGATTTTCCTTTCGTTAATTGTATGTTATAACTATTAGAGAGGAATGGAGGGAAAACTATGATTTATGCAATAGCATCGGTCATTACAATCGCTGTTGTATTACTGATTTTATCGCTATTTATGAGCGACAGATTTGATGATGTCGAAAGCCAGGTGGAACAACTTTCCATTACCACAATGCAGGACACCCATCAGCTGAAAAAGAAAGTGAAAAATTTGGAAGAGGAATTGCTGTCGGATCACTCGTCGAACGACAGTGTACATAAAGGATAAGGATGAGGATAATATGAAACAAACAATCCGTTCATTTGCTTTGGGTCTGTTGGTGGCAGGGGTTATCATACTGGCAACCTTTTATTTTACCGCTGATAAGCGAGATGCTTCACAGAAATTATCAACTGATGAAATGATTGCCAGTATTGAAGATGAAGGATATCATGTGCTCAATGAATCGGAATACATTTCGGTTTCGGTCAACTCAGACAACAGTGAAAACAAAACCAAGGAAAAAGAACAGAATAAATCAACACAGAAAAATAAAGACACCGATAAGCAAAATAAAAAAAATGATGATAACAGTAACAATGATAAGTCTGACAGTGACAACAAATCGGAGGACTCTTCCAAAGAGGGTTCCGACAAAAAAGACACTGTTTCGTATACGCTAAAGATAAAATCCGGAATGGCTCCATCAGTCATCAGCAATAAACTGGCTGAAAATGATATTATTAATAATGCAGATAAATTTACCCGCTACATGGAAAACCATGACTATACAAAAAAAGTTCAATTGGGTAAATTTAAGTTCAACAGTGATATGAGTCATTATGAGATAGCGGAAAAACTGACGAATTAAGAGCGAAAGCAAATGCTTCCGCTCTTTTTTTAACAGCAAAAGGATGAAACCCTTTTTCATTAATTGCGTAATATAATATAAACGAGATAAATAATGTAGGCGGCAGCAAGCACCAATCCTTCACGCTTTCCAACCTTGAAGCTGGTCCTTGAAAAAACCAATAATACAACAGTTAGTAGAATCATGAGTATGACATCAATAAAAACTTTATCATCCACCGCTATTGGGGATATTGCGGCCGAGGATCCAAGGACAAATAAGATGTTGAAAATATTGCTCCCCACAATGTTTCCCAGTGCGATTTCACTTTCCTTTTTCAATGCTGCAGAAATAGATGTTACCAGTTCTGGAAGGGATGTTCCTATTGCAATAATCGTTAACCCCACTAAGGTTTCACTCATACCAAGTGAGTAAGCAATTTCTGTACCATTATCTACTACCAAATTCCCTCCAAATATTATTGCTGCAAGCCCTAATAAGGTAATAAATATATTTTTCCCCCAGGAGAGATCTTCAGGTACTGGTTCGTCCGCTGTATCTTTCCGGCTTTTTAAGCCAATCTCAATCACATAGTACATAAAGATGGTTAAAAACAATAAGAAGATGAATCCGTCACTGCGTGTAAGCAGATTGCTGCTGAACCCCTGCAATGCAATGTCACTCATAAGAATAAGCAATACTGTACTCGCTAGTAATGTAAATGGTATTTCCTTCTTAATGGTCTCACTTTCAACCTTCAAAGGATATAAAAAAGCAGCAGCCCCCACAACGAGGGTAATATTAAAAATGTTGCTTCCAACTACGTTACCCAGCGAAACATTGCCGCTTCCTTCCAGTGCTGCAATAATACTGACAGTCGCTTCCGGTGAACTTGTTCCAAAAGCCACAATGGTTAACCCAATTAAAATAGTTGGAACCCGGAGAAGTTTTGCAATATTGGAGGATCCGTTAACAAAAAGATCAGCTCCTTTTATCAACAATGCAAATCCAATAATTAATAAAATGTAAGCCATTCGTTGTTCTTCCCTTCTCATTCGCGTATTTGCTCACTGTTCAGGATTATCCCGCGCTGCCTTTATTTAGAAAATGATAATCGACCACTTTACCAATGTTTCCTGTGACGCCTGTAACTAGTATCATATCATTTATCCCTTTACTTTATATTAGTGTACTTCAATTGTTCATGTATTCATATACAACATATTATTCTTCTGCACATTTGATCAAATATGCCCAAATATAGGAAAAGGCTGCTTCAAATGGCAGCCCGTGGAAAATATCACACCTCCTTTATTATCCGAAGCGTCCGGTAATATAATCTTCAGTACGCTTATCCACCGGGTAGGAGAATAATTTATCTGTATTGTCATATTCAATCACTTCGCCATTCAGAAAAAAAGCAGTTTTATCAGAAATCCTCGCTGCCTGCTGCATGTTATGCGTAACAATTACAATACTGTAGTTCTGTTTCAGCGTATCAACCAGTTCTTCCACTTTTGATGTAGAAACAGGGTCCAATGCTGATGTCGGTTCATCCATCAAAATCACATCCGGTTCAATTGCCAGACATCTCGCAATACAGAGTCTTTGCTGCTGCCCGCCGGATAACCCGAGGGCATTCTCGTTCAACCGGTCCTTTACTTCATCCCAGAGTGCTGCACCCTTTAAACTTTTTTCAACAATTTCATCAAGTATCTGCCTTTTTTTAATCCCATGAATCTTCAGACCAAATACGATATTTTCATATACAGATTTTGGAAATGGATTTGGATTCTGAAATACCATACCAACCTTCGTGCGCAAATCTTCCACTTTATATTTTGCAGTTAGTATATTTTCATCTTTATACATAATCTTCCCGCTCATTTTGACAGATGGCACTAATTCCACCATGCGGTTAAGTGCTTTAATAAAGGTTGACTTGCCGCATCCAGAGGGACCAATGATTGCGGTCACCCTATTAACTGGAATGTCCAGATTAATCGTATGCAAAGCCTGTTTGTCTCCATACCAAAGGCTAAAATCGTCAACCGCATAAATGGATTTTTCCGGCTCAATATCATAATTCATTTCACCCAAACCAGGTGTATTTTTTTCAAGTGCTAAACTTTGCATGATATCTCCTCCTAGATTCGTTTGGAAAATTTATTTCGTATAATTACGGCGATCGAATTCATGAAAAGCAACATGAACAAGAGTACGATGATACCGGCTGCTGCAATAAGATGAAATCCGTCTTGCGGCCTCCCTGTCCAGTTAAATATTTGAATCGGAAGCACCGTAAAACCGGACCAGATATTTTCCGGTAAATACGCAATAAACGATAATGCCCCTATCATCAGCAGTGGTGCGGTCTCACCAATTGCACGGGAAAGTCCCAATATACCTCCCGTTAAAATCCCAGGCATTGCAGCAGGAAGGACAATACGCCGAACCGTTTGCCATTTTGTAGCCCCCATTGCATACGATGCTTCTTTTTGGTCGACAGGTACAGCACGAATAGCTTCCTGCGCAGCCACTACAATAATCGGCAGAATCAACAGACTCATCGTCAGTCCACCGGCCAAAATACTTCTACCCATTTCCAGCAGACGAACAAAAATGGCCAACCCCAATAGTCCATAGACAATGGATGGCACCCCGGCAAGATTCGATATATTCACCTTAATAAAATGGGTGAATTTGTTCCTGGTGGCGTATTCTTCAAGGTAAATGGCCGTTCCAACTCCAATCACCAATGAAACAGGTGCTGTAATAGTCATTAACCAGAATGATCCGACAATTGCTGCTTTGATGCCAGCTTTTTCCGGAAATCTGGAAGCAAAACTGGTTATGAACCCCCAATCCAAGTAACTGATCCCTTGTGTGATGATACGATATAACAAAATTGCCAGGATCGTTATTCCCACTGCAACGGCAAGAAAAAATAGCTGCTTTAAAAAATGGTTTGTTACAAGCCTTCTTGGCATCCTGCGTTGAATCACCTGTTTATCAACCAAATTCATACTAGTAATCCTCCTTGAAGCGACGAGAAATATATTGTGATAACAAGTTCATGCATAATGTGAAGACAAACAGCGTCATCCCCACAGCGTATATGCTGTAATACGTTGTTGACCCGTAAGATGCATCACCCAAACTAACCTGAACGATATATCCGGTCATTGTTTGAATTGAATCAGTTACGTTCATTGTCAGTTTTGGGGTTGATCCGGCAGCGACTGAAACAATCATTGTCTCTCCAATTGCCCGAGAAATCCCCAATACAAATGATGAAATAATTCCTGACAGTGCAGCAGGAACAACAATCTTCATAGCAACTTCCAATTTTGTCGCACCCATTGCCAGTGCACCTTCCCGCATTGCATTAGGAACTGAATTCATCGCATCCTCAGATAAGGAAGCAATCATTGGAATGATCATGATTCCTACAACAATTCCAGGACTAAGTGCATTGAAAATCGGCAGACTTGATATGAACTGCTGTAAAACAGGAGTTACGAAGGTCAAAGCGAAAAAACCGTAAACAATCGTTGGTATTCCTGCCAATACTTCTAAAATTGGCTTCACCACTTTGCGTATGTTATCAGAGGCGAATTCACTTAAATAAATTGCTGACGCAATACCGGTCGGAATCGACACAATCATTGCAATACCAGTAATTAATAAGGTCCCGGAAATAAGTGGGAGAATTCCATAACTCGGATTTTCACCAAATGGCCACCACTCAGTTCCGGTTAAAAAATCAATAAATGACACCCGACTGAAAAAAGTGAGTGTTTCAACTGATAACGTAATAACAATTCCGAGTGTGGTCAGTACAGAAATTATTGCACAAATAATGAAAACTGCTGGGGCTGCTTTTTCATTAAACCTGAGCAATAAGCGGTTTGATTTTTTTTCATTTATCATTTTTTTAACGTCAACAGACATATTTAGATACTCCTCCGCAAGATCATCAATTAATTCAATAATAAAGCAGGAAAGTGAGGTGAATAGAGAATTCACCTCTTTAGACCCTAACCTGCTTCAGGAAAGATTTATTCTGATTTATTTGCCTGCCAGATCTTTAATTTTATTTAAAGCATCTTCATATGCACTCTCAGGCTTGGCAACATATCCTACAGCCTCCGCCATTTTACCAGCATTTTCGAATGTATATTTCATAAAGTCATATACCGTTTCATTGTTCAGGGCATCGTTCTTTACATAGATGAACAGTGGTCTGGAAAATGGATTGTATTCACCGGACTGAATTGTTTCTTTACTGGGCATTATCGGTTTTCCTTCACCGTTTACTATGGGAACCGCCTTTAAATTGTCTTTGTTTTCAGCGTAATATGCGTAACCAAAATAGCCAATTCCGTGTTTAGAGCCTGTCACTCCCTGTACAAGAACATTGTCATCCTCCGACAACGTGGCATCTTTCCGGAATTGTGCATCTGCCAGAACCACTTCACTGAAATAGTCAAATGTCCCGGAATCTGCTCCTGGACTAAAAAATGTAATTTTTTGATCAGGCCATGCTTTATTTAAATCTGACCATGTTTCTACCCCGCCGTTTTCAGACCACATTTTTTTTAATTGCTCAACAGTCAGCTGATCCACCCAATCATTTTGTTTATTTACCACAATGGAGAGTCCATCAAGTGCAATTTCAAATTCTGTATAGTCAATTCCGTTTTCCTTCAGTAATTTCTTTTCTTCTTGTTCAATTGGCCTGGAAGCATTGGAGACATGTGTTTCACCAGCGATAAACTTTTCAAACCCGCCACCTGTACCGGAAACTCCGATATTTACTTTTGCATCCGGATTTGCCTTTTGATACTCTTCTGCTACTGCTTCTATAATCGGGAATACGGTAGATGATCCATCAACCTTGATTTCTGTTGAGGCATTTTCAGATGATCCTTTGTTGCCATCATTACTTCCACTCCCTTCTGCATTTCCGCATGCAGCCAAAACCAGTGTTGTCAGTAAAGCTGTCAACGTGACGAAAAAAAGTCTTTTCTTCAATTTCTAAGCCCCCTGTTATGGTTAATTGTCAGAAAAGATATGGCTTTTTCCTTTCCTGCAACTTCATCATAACGAACGAGTGTTAACTCCTTATTAATTACTTGTAAAGAATATGTAAAGTTATTGAATAACTTTAGAAAATCGCAGGCATTCGCCACGTCTTATTGAATTTTCTTATAAGGTCAACCAAAACATAACAAAAAAAGCCTGTAACCATGAATAATGGTCCAGACTTTTTAAAGCAGGTAAGAAAGCAAAAATGCTATTCGGATTTATTCTCTTTCTTCAATTCAAAGTAAGAATCAAGAATACGCTCTCCAATATTCTTACTGGTTGGATGTTGATTTAGTACAACACCAGCTTGGGGGACAACAACGGCAAAAGCCACTTCAGGCTTATTGTATGGTGCATATCCGACAAGCGTGTGATTTTCGGCTTCCATTATCTTTTTACCATCTTCGTAAATATCATTTTCAGCGGTACCTGTTTTGCCTGCTGGATTGTATGGTTTATCTGCAAAATGGGAATATGCTGTTCCATGGACTTCTTGATAAACCCTGCGAAAACCCTCCTGTACCCGATTCAGATATTTATCTTCCATGGTAATTTTATTCAATACTTGTGTATTAACACTTTTATATACCGGCCCTAAATCTTCCTCGTGGGGCACCGGAGTCCGAACTGACTTCAAAAAATGAGGTTGGACACGATAGCCGTCATTTGCAATCGTTGATACATACTGAGCAAGCTGCAGTGTAGTATATGTATCATACTGTCCAATCGCAAAGTCAAGCAAATTACCCGCTTTCGGATTAGGTCCTTCATATCCAACCGATTCATATGGAAAATCGACCCCGGTTGAAACACCAAGTCCAAATTGACTGAAATAATTCCGTATTTCCTGAAAAGCAGATGGATCAAAATTCAAGCTTTCATTCCGCTCGTAATTAAAATCCCCTCCCATTCGCATTGCAATATAAAACATATAAACGTTGGAAGAACGTTTCAACGCGTTTACATCGTTAATCAATCCCAGTTGCGAATACGAACTTTTCTCCGGTGTTCCGGCAATTTTAATTGGTGCATCATAAAACGTGGTTCCAATATCAATAACTCCCGATTCATAGCCGGAAAGTACAGTAGCACCTTTTATTGCAGAGCCTGGTTCATGGGCTGCATACAATGCTTTCAATCCGGCTTTTTCAAATTCATTCGTCTCCCGGTTATAGTGCTGTCCCGCCACTGCAAGGAGTTCTCCTGTCTGCGGATTCATAACGACAGCTAACGCATCATTCATATAACGGTTCTTGTATGGGTATTTCTGAATCCCCGCTTTTAATTCTTCACGCAGAATTTTATTAACTTTTTTCTGCAGCTTCATATTAACTGTCAGAACCAGATCCTTACCCCGCTGTCCTTCCACAACTACTTCGGAATCAATTACTTTTCCGTCATTGTTGGTTGTATACTGAATTTTTTCTTTCCGGCCACGCAACAGACTTTCATACTGTTCTTCGAGACCACTTTTACCGACCCGGTCATTTCGTTTATATCCGCGGGACAAATAGTAATTTTCCTTCTCGGCAAGAATACCTTGTGATTGGGATGTAATGGACCCAATAAAATTGCTGAACGTTTTACCATATGGTTTGACGCGGTCCCAATCAGTTGTGGCATTTATTCCATCAAGCATATCCAGATGTTCCGACACCTTGGCAAATTCCTCGGGCGTTACATTTTCGTTCTTAATAACATGTGGTGTCAACGTCATTGCCTGATCCATTTCTTTTTTAATTGCCATTACCTCAAGTTGTTTATCGGTAAAGCCATCAATTTTATCCTTTTTAATGCGTTTCAGAATGGTGTTATATTCCTTACTTGTATCCATTTTTTCAACTTCTTTATCGGAAAGAAGATTTTTTGCTTCCTCTGTATGATTAAGATACCAATACTCTTTTTTATTCCGTTCCGTAACCCCATACTCGCCATCTTCTTTTGGCATGGAAATAAAACGTGACAGTTTCTCAGCTACTTTCAGCCGTTTCTCCGCTGTAACACCTTTAGCCGGGGTGTAGGTTATGGAATAAAGCGGTTTATTACCAACGATTAAATTGTGATTCCGATCGTACATTCTTCCCCGCGGTACAGGTATTTCCGTATTTTCTTTTACCGTCTTATCAATTTCTTCCTGAAATTCTTCCCCGTTCAAAATTTGCACAACTCCAAGCTGCAAAACCAAGACTGAGAACAGCAGAAAAACGATAAAAAACAATATATTTAAACGAAAAGGAAGCTGTGCCTTTTTCTTTTTCGTCTTTCGTTGAACCATTGGACTCCCCCTAAATCTATACTTCCAAGTATTCTTATTATAGCATTAAAATACTGGAAATTCTAAGAGGATTATCGATCCTTTTCATCCGTTAATTGTTCCTTAATCATGAAATCTTTTTTATGCGGACTTCCCAAAAATATATCCTTTACAAAAAAGTAAATAAACAAATGGCCGGCGCCAAAGATGATTAATAAAAATGGGATAATCTTTTCAGCAGGAAACACATAAATAGCAATCAGGAAGGACAATATCGCCACAACCCGTCCAATATTGACAAACAATTCTCTGACCACAATATATTCGATTCGAAAATCCTTTGCTTTCCAAGCCTTTCCGATTACATCATACGTCATAGATACATACGGAACATTAATAATCGGGTAGGCAATACCAATTATCGCAGCATAAATCATAAGCTTATAATAAGAAATGTCGAACAATATAATGAAAATGGACACGTACAGCAGGATAGCACCGAATAAAATTGATTTTTTTCGCATGGACGGTTTAATCCATTTCGTCACAACAAAATAAAATACGAGTGACAGACCAGATAAAAACAAATTAAACATACCAAGGGCGAATTCACTCTTCGTAGTTAAATACACCCAAATCGCAATGACGAATAAAAAGATCCCTTCGCGCAGTCCCTGGAAAACGTGGGCATTTAAAATCTTGCCCCAGTTTTTATTATTCCGCTTTTCAATCAGTACACGTCTAAAATGAAATGATCCTTCTGCCTGTCTGCGTTTCAGAAAAAAACTGCAGATTACAGCACTAATAAACAAAACGAATGAAATCGTAAAAATCGTCGTGTATCCCATGGTAGCAGGCATTTTTAAAATAATGGTACCTGCCAGCAACGGACCAATCATGCCACCGAATGATTGAAGTATCCCTAAAAACCCGTTAAAAAAATCTCTCGACTCCGGTTCGGTTATTTCAAATGTCAGTACATTAAATGCCAGCCAATAAAATCCATAACCGATCCCCAGAAGGCTTCCCAGCAGAAAATTATAGACGGATGCATCCTCTGCAATAATAAGTACACTTAAAAAAAACAGGGATAATACGGTTACCCCCACTCTCAGGACAATCACCCTGTCAACCTTTTTCGCAATTTTCCCTGCAAAAATAAACGTAATTGGCTGCAACAGATATATTCCCAAATTGTACATTGCAATGGTTACATAATCACCTGACTGTTTCCATAAATATATGTTAACAAACGTGTTGGACAGAAATATGCCTAAGGCGTATAGTCCGCCTATTACCAGCAGGAATATTAAATCCTTGTCTATATCGACTTTGCCAGCTATATTCTGGATACTCTTGTGCATATCAATTGCTCCCCTTTAACTGCTATTAGTTTGAGCAAAATGCACGTAGATATGCACGGATATTTGAGCATTAAAAAGACACGGATATGAACTATCCGTGTCTTTGGCTTTTAATAATTATTACTTTGCAGCGTCATAATTTTTTGCAACTTCGTCCCAGTTTACAACGTTCCAGAATGCCGAAACATAATCAGGACGCTTGTTTTGATATTTTAAATAATAAGCGTGCTCCCAAACGTCAAGGCCAAGCAAAGGTGTTTTACCTTCCATCAAAGGTGTATCCTGATTTGGTGTACTCATGACTTCCAAATCACCATTATTAACTACAAGCCAAGCCCAGCCTGAACCAAAACGGCCTTTTGCAGCAGTTTCAAACTCTTCCTTGAATTTGTCGAAGCTGCCGAATTTACCATTTATTTTATCAGCAAGCTCACCTGTTGGCTCGCCGCCGCCGTTTGGTGACATTACTTTCCAGAATAAGCTGTGATTAGCATGTCCGCCGCCATTATTGCGGACAGCAGTGCGAATATTTTCCGGTACGGAATCAATGCTGCTTACTAGATCTTCAACTGATTTATTCTGAAGGTCCGCATTTCCTTCCACTGCGGCATTCAGTTTTGTAACATAAGTGTTATGATGCTTTGTGTGGTGGATGTTCATTGTTTCTTTATCGATTGTTGGTTCTAAAGCATCGTATGCGTAAGGTAGCTCTGGTAATTCAAATTTTGCCATTATTAATTCCTCCCACAAAAATATGTTTTTAAAGGATTGAAAATTCAACCTTTTAAAGCAAGCCTATCAGAGCTTGAATGCACTTGCAAATTATTTGCATACAAGTCTCTTCCCGCAAATACGTTCAAAAAAACATCCTTTTTCAGGGAATTAAAAAACAGGCTTTATGCCTGTTTTAATGATGGCTCCGGACGGAATCGAACCGCCGACACAGGGATTTTCAGTCCCTTGCTCTACCGACTGAGCTACAGAGCCGTATGATATTGGTAGTTTTAATCGTATTTAAATCTCCTGAGCTTGTGCGGCTCGTCGTGTTGCAGGTTATTTCAGTGACGCAGCACTTCTCGCAGGCCTTCTCCCAGAAACTTAATCATTAAAACGGACGGCTTGCTCTACCGACTGAGCTACAAAGCCGTATGTTACTTTTTCTGGGACATAATATGTATGGAGGAGGTAGAGGGATTCGAACCCCCGCGCGGTTTGACCCGCCTGTCGGTTTTCAAGACCGATCCCTTCAGCCAGACTTGGGTATACCTCCGAGCTAAAAATGGTGGACCCTGCAGGATTCGAACCTGCGACCGATCGGTTATGAGCCGATAGCTCTAACCAGCTGAGCTAAGGGTCCAACTATTTTTTTATGGGGCGACCGGTGGGGATCGAACCCACGTATGCCGGAGCCACAATCCGGTGCGTTAACCGCTTCGCCACGACCGCCGTTTATATGTAATTAAATGGTAGCGGCGGAGGGGATCGAACCCCCGACCTCACGGGTATGAACCGTACGCTCTCGCCAGCTGAGCTACACCGCCATATGGCTCCACAGGCAGGAATCGAACCTGCGACTAATCGGTTAACAGCCGATCGCTCTACCGCTGAGCTACTGTGGAATAGTCAAAAATATGTACGTTGATATAAAGGATTTTTATCAGCAACGAAATATAATTTACCATGTACGACAGATTCTGTCAATAACTTTTACACTTTTTTGTTTCCGGGCGCTTATCCCCTTTATTAAGCAACACCATATACTATAGCATGTTTATGTCAGGTTTTCAATAATATTTTCAACACAATTTTGGTGACGGCCATAGTTGCACGAATGCAGTAAAAATGGGTTTTATACTTAACTGCGAACATGAAGGGAGGCTGGGACAAATTAAAAAGTGTAACTCTAAAGACGAAAAAATCTAGAGACTAGCGGGGAAATATACGCAGACTCCTGCGGGAGGAAAGGCCTAGATGCGACCCCGCAGTGCGACGAGCACTACTTCTACCGAATCCCCTACCAGTTCCGAGGAGTGCTGCTTCTCCGAATATGCTTGCAACACGACGAGCACCAAGCACGAGGAGGGCTCAACAGCCGCCCGCGGTAAAGAAGACACAGCGAAAGTGATTTTCTTGGCAGATAAGAAAGTATAAAACTTTCTTACTGCATAAGTGCAACTATGGCTGTCACCTAAAGGCTTGGTGACAACCAAGTTTTCTAAAGCTGTTGTCGCACTTATGCTCGAAAGTGAAAGCGAAGTATATTTCCAGAGCGGCAGAGCTTACCATTTAATTCGTTTTTTCAGTTGATGAAACACTTTTGTCCCAGCCTCACCATTTCATTTTACATACTTTACAGAATTATTCCTCACCCAATACTTCTTCTGCAATATTGACTGCGTGGTCACCGATCCGTTCAAGGTTACTGATAATATCCACGAAGACAATTCCTGCAGATCCATTACATAATCCTTCGTTCATGCGAATGATATGTTTTTTGCGGTAGGTGCGCTCCATTTTATCAATCTGATCCTCTTTTTGAATCACAGCAAGCGCTTCTTCACGGTCATCCGAATCAAGTGCTTTAACCGCTTGTTTTACCGTCATAATCGTTAAATCAAACATATTGTTCAGATCGTCCTGAGCTTGTTCTGTTAACGTTACTTTGTTTGAAATCTTATAATCGATCAGTTCAATGATGTTTTCAAAATGATCACCAATTCGTTCAATATCGCGCACCGAGTTCATTAATGCAGTATGGCGGGCACTTTCCAGTTCAGACATCGATTCACCGGAAATATTCACAAGATATTCGGTTATTTTCTGATCCAGGTTATTCAATGCTCCCTCTACTTGCATAGCCATCTCGGAATGCTTTTGTGAATTTGTAGTGAGATACAGATTGGTCTCTTCAAGCCCCTTGGATGCATATTCACCCATACGAATTACTTCCGCCTTGGATTGATCCAATGCCAGAGCAGATGACTGTTGAATAAAAATTGGATCCAAATGCTTCGGTTTGTACTCGATTATGGTATCCTCACCAGGAATCATTTTCGTAACAATCCATGCCAACACTGCGATAAATGGAAATTGAATAATTGTATTTGCAAGGTTAAAGCTTCCGTGTGCAAAAGCAAGCGTCATTTCCGGGTTCAAATTTAAACTGGATTGCAAAAATATCACATAATTTGTAAATGCACCTAATAAGATAAGAAATACAGTTGTACCAACCAAGTTAAAAATAACATGCACAAATGCTGCCCGTTTTGCCGCTATGCTTGTACCAATTGAAGCCAGTATAGCCGTAACAGTTGTCCCAATGTTATCGCCAAATAATACCGGCAATGCTGCTCGGAGGTCGATTGCTCCTTCTGCAAACAGCCCCTGCAAAATACCTATCGTTGCACTGGAACTTTGAACTACAACTGTAAAGATTGTGCCGATGACAACACCTAAAATTGGGTTATCACTCATACTAACCGTTAAGTCATGGAACGATTCAAGTCCTTCCAGTGGTGCCATTGCATCTCCCATAAATTTCAAACCGAGGAATAATGCCCCGAAGCCAAAGATAGCCTGTCCAATATTACTGACTTTTTGACTTTTAAAGAAAAAGATCAGAAAGGCACCGACAGCTACAATCGGCAGTGCATATGCCTCCAAATCAATACCTATAATAAATGCGGTAACCGTTGTACCGATGTTGGCACCCATAATAACACCAATAGCTTGTCTGAGCGTCATAAAACCGGCATTTACCAAACCTACTGTCAATACTGTTGTACCAGAACTGCTTTGAATTAATATGGTTACAACCATACCTGCAAGCACACCTAAAAAAGGATTGCTTGTAAATTTGTCAAGAATATCACGGAGGCGATCCCCCGCAGACTTTTGCAGCCCTTCTCCCATAAACTTAATACCAAGTAAAAATATCCCCAGTCCACCAACAAATTCAAAAATCAGCTGTTGTACATCGATATCCAAAAGTTAATCAGTCCCTTTTCAAGAAGTAATAGCATAAGCATACCTTCACCATTATTAAAGAAATACAGACTATTTGTAAAGGATAAGAATAAAAACTTAACAATAAATTTACATTTCTCGACACTTCTATCATTATTAACTACCCGAACATTTTACTTTTGATGCAGAAACAGAAAAAAATACTCAAAAAACATAACGTCATTGAGTATTTTTCTCTTCTGTTCTTGTATTCACTTTTTCAACCAGAATCCGGGTTCCGTCAACCTGAACAACCTTTATTTTCGATTTTTCAGGAATCCATTGTCCATTGGAAATGGCACTGTAATATTTATTATTTACCTGTATGGTTCCGACCGGACGCAAGTTATTTAACGTTTCGCCTTCCTGATACAATAACCTGGCATACTCATTATTCATACTGTTATAACCTTTTTCAGAAGTCAATTTATCCATCAAAGTTATTTTTGTCCACATATTCCGTCGCTTGAAAACCTTCAAAAAGAAAAACGAGGAAGCTCCGCCAACCAAAACACCGATGACTGCATAAAGACCAGCATTAAGATTTGGGGCTGTAACAGCTACGGCAATCAGCATACATGCCATCCCTAACGTTGCCAACGTCCCATCATTAACCAGCTTTCCGTCAATAATAATAAGTAATAATCCGATAAAATACACAATAAGCATGATGATAAAGGAGCTTGTTTCCAGATATGCAGCAAAATAAACGGTGATAAAGGCTATACCCATCAAACCAAAGAACCCACGCATATTCACCAATATCTCACCGATTAAAAAAAGTGTGCCAAGCCCGGTAACCACAAAGCCAATCCAATCCAATGAGAATACATCCATGTGAGTGAACCTCCTTTTCCTGTCAGTATTAATACGCAAATACACTGCAAAATGTTTCAAAAAAGGGGCAAGTAATCATGAATCCACTCATAAAATTTGGTTTATTTATATTAGCATTATTGTTCATTATGAGTACGTATAAAGATTTAACGGTCGGAACAATGGATGATTCAAGCCATTCAGCCAGAAATCAGGTTACTTCTACAACATCTACACATTCACAAGCAGCCCATATAAAAGTACAGGAAGGTGAGACAGTTTTATCCATTGTTGAACAACTTAACCAGGAATCCGTACAAACCATCGATATTGATCAAATTCTGGATGATTTCAAAAGGTTAAACCCTGACGCCAAACCATTGAAAATTAAAGCTGGTAAATATTACTATTTCCCACTTTATTAGAAAACATGAAGTTTTTTTACAAAAGAAAAGAGGCTGATTATGATTTCTAATCAGCCTCCTTTCTCTATACAAATGGGAGCACAAATAATGTGATGATAATTGATGCTGCACCGGCAATAATAGCAATATTACCCAGTGTATCAGCACCTTTGCTTCTCGAAATGAAACCTAAAATAATCCCTGCAGCACCCAAGATAATCGGCATTACAAAGAATGAAATGACAGATAATGCGGCTCCTATCCAGCCGTATGCGCTGATTACATCTTCATCATGATCAACATCATTTGTTACATCATCGGCCGTCATTTCTGCAGCAAATTCTTCATCCCTTGTACTTTGTGGATCTTCGGTATTTATCCCTTGTCCATTCATATTTGTTGCTGCAATATCCTGGTCATCGAGTCGGTTTCTTTGCGGATCTCTTGCATCGTTAATCCGCTCTTCACGGGACTCATCCATACACTAAAACCTCGCTTCCTTTTTTGAGGTGCAAGCTTAGTTTATGGAGAAACCCAAAAAATAATAATGTAAGTTAATGGTATGAAGCTGATTCATAAACATTTTATGGGTATGTGCATATACTGTTTAAGCAATAAACGTAAAGGAGACCGAATATGACAAATTTCATAAAAGAACTGGTTATGAATAAGCTAAAGCAATTATCGGCAGATGAGCTGCTTCACTACAGCAACCAATATGGTTTCAGCATAAGTTTGAATCAGGCAAAACAGATTGAAACGTATTTGAAACAAAACACCGTTGATCCATTCAGTAAAACTGGACAGAAGCAACTGTATAAAGACCTGACACAAATAACAGATCAACGTACTGCTCAAAAAGCACAGCGATTATTCGAAAAAATGATCCAGGAACATGGATTGGAGTATTTGTTTTAACCAATCAAAATTCTGAGCCGCCCGCAGTAAAAAAACACAGCGAAAGTTTTTAGCCGATGCCGAGTTTATGCAGGCAGCAGTGAATATTTTCGGGGCGGCCAATGCACTATTTCCTATTTCCAAATTATTACAGGATTTTTCTTTTAATATGTCCCAGTCAGTGGCTTATTGATTTACAATCTGATCTTTTAAATCAGGAATAAATTTACCGTTTTTAATCATTTCAATTTCGAATTTATATGGCGGCTTTTTATTCTTTTTATCTTCCCCAACATACGGTGTTTCCAAAATCTTAGGCAGTTCACTCAATTGTGGGTGCGTGATGACATAATGCAATGCATCAAAACCAATATGACCGAAGCCGATATTTTCGTGCCTATCCTTATGTGCTCCCTGCACATTTTTACTGTCGTTCACATGGACAACCTTCAGTCGATCAAGTCCGATAATTTTATCGAATTCATTTAATACGCCATCAAAATCATCAACTACATTATAGCCTGCATCGTGAATATGGCATGTATCCAAACAGACCGATAACTTATCATTATGTTTGACACCATCAAAAATTTTCGCTAATTCATCAAAGGACCTGCCAATTTCTGTACCCTTACCAGCCATGGTTTCCAGGGCAATTTGCACGTCTTTGTCTTTTTCAAGCACTTCATTTAACCCTTCAATAATTTTTTCAATCCCTTTATCAGCACCAGCACCAACATGTGCGCCTGGGTGAAGCACAATTTGTTTTGCACCGATAGCTGCTGTTCGGTCGATTTCATTACGCAGGAAAGAAACGCCAAGTTCAAATGTTTCTTTTTTGACGGTATTCCCGATGTTAATAATATAAGGCGCATGCACAACCAGATCTACAATCCCATTTTCCTGCATGTGTTCCCTGCCAGCTTCAATATTAAGCTCTTCGACAGGCTTTCTCCTGGTGTTTTGTGGTGCACCAGTATAAATCATAAACGCATTCGAACCATACGATGCAGCTTCCTCACTTGAACCAAGAAGCATTTTCTTTCCACTCATTGATACGTGTGATCCAATTTTTAACAATATTCTCCACTCCCATTATTTTCTTTTTGGTTTTGTTTTTTTAGCAATACGATTCTTTATTCGTTCCTGCTCTTTTTTCATCTTTTTCTTATATCCAGGCTTTACCTTCTTCTTACGTCGAACCTGTTGCCATGCCTGCTGGTCCAGATTGTTGGAAGTTTTTGAACGTTTGCTGCGTTCATTCCAGGATTTAGCATCCTGCCAATGCCCTTTTTTTACATCGCAATAAATGAATTTAAGACCCTTTTGATCCAGCTTGCTGATCAGTTTTTCATCCTGTTCATTGTACAAACTGATTGCAGTTCCTTCCAATCCCGCACGTGCTGTCCTCCCTGTACGATGGATATAAAATTCTTCTTCTTTCGGCAACTGTGCATTGATAACATGGCTCACACCTTTAATATCAATACCCCTTGATGCAAGATCAGTTGCAACGATGTATTGATAACGAAGGTTTTGTATATCTTTTAATACCCTCTTCCGTTCCCTTGGCTTCAATCCGCCGTGGATCAGCCCAACGTCTAGTCCTCTTTGCTGAAGAAGGGATGACAGGTCATCAGCAAGGTCTTTCCCATTGGTGAAAATAATCGCCAAATATGGATGAATTGCTTTTGAAATCTCCATGATAATATCCGCTGCATTACGATGCTTTACGGCAATCAATCTATGTTCCATCTTTTCCGGGACAGGTTTATCATCAATTTTAACATGTAATGGGTTTTCAAGATATTTTCTGAAAAAATACTCCAAACGTTGTGGAATGGTAGCTGAAAATACAAGAAGCTGAATATCCGTATGTGCCCGCACAAGCAGCTGATCGACATCATTAATAAATCCTAAATCAAGCATCAAATCAGCCTCATCAATTACAAATGAATCAGCCTTATATATCGAAATAGCGTCATTTTTAACCATATCCAAAATCCGGCCGGGAGTTCCAATAATAATGTGTGGAGGCTTTTGTGACAGTTTTTCAGTCATCCGCTTTTTGTCTGTACCGCCAACTAATAATTTTACTTTCCAGTTATTTTCCTTATCCGCGAATCGGATTAACTTTTTTACTTCCTCGTGTATTTGCATGGCTAGTTCCCTGGTAGGTGCAGTAATAACAGACTGTACTTCCCGTCTGTTTTCATCAATCTTGTCAAATAACGGCAGCAAATAAGCATGGGTCTTACCGGATCCGGTATGTGACTGACCAATAACACTTGACCCATTCAGTATATCAGGGATAATCTTTTGCTGAATTTCAGTCGGCTTCCTGAATCCGAGCTGCTGTATCGACTTTTCAATAGCCGTATTAAACTGGAACCTTTTAAATTCATTCTCCATGGTTTGTGCTCCTTCTTGGCAATAGTGATTCTTTTAAAAAGATTATTAAATGAACTGGAATGGGTCTGTATTCACCTTAGAAACGATAATTTCCAGTTCTGTATCATGATACGTCCGTTCCAAAAATTCCTTTGTTGCATGTTTCATGATTTTTTCTGCGTAATGCCCTGGATCAATGACAGACAACCCTGCCTGCCATGCATCCTGTGCCGCATGAAATGTCATGTCACCGGTAATATATACATCGGCACCCATTTCCAGTGCATTCTCCCAATATTTTTCTCCGCTTCCGGCTAAAATGGCTACCGACTTGATTTTCTTTGACAGATCACCTGTAATCCGGAGATTTTTTATGTCAAGCATCTTTTTCACATGCTCACCAAATGATTTTAAACTCACGTCTGTCTTTAGCTTACCAATTCTGCCAACACCAAGTGTTATACCTTTATTCTCCATTGGATAAATATCGTAGGCAGGCTCCTCGTATGGATGAGATGTTGTGATGGCGTTAAGAACAGGAGCAAGCTTCGGCTGGGGAACGATTGATTCAATTTTTACCTCATCAACAAATTCCAGTTCATTTGCTGTACCGATGTAAGGATTTGTCCCTTCCAGCGGCATAAAGGTGCCCTGTCCTGACGTTTGAAATGTACAATGACTATAATTACCAATATGCCCTGCGCCGCTTTCACTGATAGCGTTCCTGACTTCATCGGCATGTGTGTTCGGCACGTAAACCGTCACTTTTACGAGCTTTTCTGTATACTCGGGAAGCAGAGTTTGTCTGTCCTCTATGCCGAGTGAATCACATAACATATCATTCACACCGCCTTCTGCCGCATCCAGATTCGTATGTGCGGCATATACGGAAATATCATGCTGGATAAGCTTTTGCAGAATACGCCCCTTTGTATCATCCATATCCAGCTTTTTCAATGATTTAAATAATAGCGGATGATGGGCAATAATTAAATCAACTTCTTGGTCAATCGCTTCATCAACGACAGATTCCAGAACATCCAGCGTAATCATTACCTTTTCCACTTGTTTATGATACGAACCAGTCTGCAGCCCAACATTATCCCAATTATAAGCTAAAAATCCCGGTGCCCATGTTTCCATGACATCAAATATTTCGCTGCTCTTTATTTCTTGCTTCGTCATGCAAAACCTCCTCAATCCACTTAATTTCAGTGCCGATTTTCTCCAATTTTATCTGATCCTGAACCTTTGCCTTTTTTAATTGCGAAATTACCCGCAGCCGCTTTTCTTTTTGTCTTTCCCATTTTTGGCGAAAGAGTGTGGGTTTCGTTTTCAGGAAAAGCGGACCAAATAATAGCCGCTTCTCCAAGTTTTCATCCGTCACATGTTCGGTGTCCCGACCCTTGTCCGCAACAATTACCTCATAGATATGTCCGTTTTCTTCCATAATCGATTCATGTGTGATGTGATAGTTGTTCATCCAAAACCATTTCCGAACACTGCGTTCATCAACATTGGGCTGGGTAATGATACGATTAGTCCGACCAAGTTTCTCCCTACCATTTTTTAGAATGGACGTGATTAATGTACCACCCATTCCGGCAATCACAAGTTGATCCACCTCATTTTCATTCAATACTTCCAAGCCATCACCAAGACGAACTTCTATTTGTGAAGATAAGTTATGATGATTTACAGAAGCTGCTGCACTATTATACGGTCCCTGACTTACTTCACCGGCTATAGCGAACACCTCCGTACCCCGCTGGCAGACATAACAAGGCAAATATGCATGATCGGATCCGATATCTGCGAAGACAACTCCTTCCTCAATATACGATGCTACCAATTTCAAACGTTTTGAAAGCTTTACTAAACTTGACATGCCATTCTCCTTCAATAGCATAAAAGAGCAAGCTTGCTGCATGATACCAGTAAGCTCACTCTTTTTAGCAATTTCTTATCTTCTATAAAATAGTCCAGGTTATTTTTTCTGGGAGAGCCATTTTGCAACTGCATCTGCTTCCTTGCCCTGTAATAACCCAGGAGGCATTCCAGCATCAGGGAATCCGTTTTTGATTATGTCCCTAATTTCTTTCTTGGAGTACTTGGATCCAACCTTTTGAAGATTCGGTCCAACTCCACCGGAAAGATCTGCACCATGACAGCTTGCACAAGTACTTTCAAAAATTTTGGCAGGATCGGTTGAGGTTGTTTCACCACCCTTAGAATCTCCAGACTGGGATTCGCCCGATGACTGCTCCTGCTTTTCACCGCCATTCTCATGCTCATCCTCAATTGCCTGACGCTGGTCGATACCAACAACTGAGATAATAATTACTAAAAATATACCTACAACAGCAATGATGGCATACGGGATGACCGGGTTGTTTTTCATTCTGCTTCCTCCTTATGTAATCCCTTATTCTATTTTTAAAGCTATATCTATTTTACTTTAAAAACAATTTAGTTTAAAGGGATAAGATGTGAATTTTTTAATAACGTAACAGATGGTAACCAGATAACCGTTCATCCCGCTTATCACAGTCAAAAAAAGCGTGTCCGTTCGGTTATCGGCCATCATACTCTTAGTGTTACCCGCAGCTTATGAAATAACCATTTGTTTTACTCTTTTATAAAAAACAAGGAGATTAGAATAGACCACAAACAACTACAGTACTACAGTTTGCAGTACTGCTATCCAGTTGAACTGTATGATTATTCATATGGCTCAGGGCAAATTTGAAATTTGAAATAACAATATACATCAGGGAAACAAGTAATGACCCAGTCAAAACAATCATCCTGATGTATTTGATTTAAGAATTTGGCAGCGTCCTTAACACTGTTGCCAATGTAACATCAATTATTCTAGAAAATCCTTCAATCGTTTGCTTCTGCTTGGATGTCTCAGCTTTCTCAGTGCTTTCGCTTCAATTTGACGGATACGCTCCCGTGTGACACCAAATACTTTGCCAACCTCTTCAAGTGTCCGTGTACGACCGTCATCAAGTCCAAATCGAAGACGAAGCACATTTTCTTCACGGTCCGTAAGGGTATCCAGCACATCTTCCAGTTGTTCCTTCAACAATTCATATGCCGCATGATCTGATGGAGAAACTGCTTCCTGATCTTCAATAAAGTCACCGAGATGGGAATCATCTTCTTCCCCAATTGGCGTCTCCAGGGATACTGGTTCTTGAGCAATTTTCAGAATATCCCTTACTTTATCTGGTGATAGTTCCATTTCTTCGCCAATTTCCTCAGGTGTTGGTTCACGACCCAGATCCTGCAGCAATTGGCGCTGCACACGAATGAGCTTATTAATCGTTTCCACCATGTGGACCGGAATCCGAATCGTTCTGGCCTGGTCCGCGATAGCACGAGTGATTGCCTGGCGAATCCACCATGTTGCGTACGTACTAAATTTAAATCCTTTCCGGTAATCAAATTTTTCTACAGCTTTAATCAGACCCATATTTCCTTCCTGAATCAAATCAAGGAACAACATACCTCGTCCGACATAGCGTTTGGCGATACTGACCACAAGACGAAGGTTAGCTTCAGCCAGACGCCTTTTTGCTTCTTCTTCACCATCTTCAATTCGATGCGCAAGATCAATTTCTTCCGCAGCGGATAACAAATCCACTCTGCCAATTTCTTTCAAATACATGCGAACAGGGTCATTAATTTTTATCCCAAGCGGAACACTTAAATCATTTAAATCAAATTCTTCCTCCTTGGCAATTTGCTGCATCTTCGGGTCCTCTTCTGAATCACCAATTATTTCTACACCCTGCTCTGTAAGGTACTCATAAAATTCATCCATTTGCTCAGATTCAAGCTCAAAATTGGACAAACGGTCAGCTACTTCTTCATAAGCTAACACCCCGCGCTTCTTACCCAGATCAAGAAGTTGATCTTTCGCCTGGTCAAGTGTCAGTTCATGTTCATTTTCTTTTGTCTGTGAAGGCTTATTTTCGGCCATGAGTCCCCCTCCTTTCAACTGCTATTAAAATTCAATTTATATGCTTCAACTGCTTCTGCAACTCAATAATTTGCATGGCAATTTTCGCGGCTTTAACCGGGTCATTTTGCTGTTCAGCCAATTTTTGCTGTTCGCGCAATGTCTTAATATCTGTCATGTTACTCTGTTCCGCGCGGATAACCCGTATATAGTCATTAATCTCGCCGTCACTGATATTATCAATCAGCGGCATCATTGCAATTTCTGTTACGAGCTGTTTTAACCTGCTGTCTGACAGTTGTTCCAGAAACATACTAATATCCGCTTGATGATTACCTTCATAAAATGCGTATAAATGTGTCGCAATCACCTTATGATCATCTACATTGAATGATGCTCCAAGTTCCTGCTGCACCCTATCTGTAATTGATACATTCTGCAGCATGTGTGCCAAGAGCTTCCTTTCCGCATTATGATATGCCGGCAGCAGTTGGTTTGACGGTTGAAAACCTGATACCCTATTAGTATATCTGTTCTCTTCTCTCTTATCCTTATGAATTCCCGACTTCCGGCGATGACCATTAAGTTCCTCTGTTAAAGTATCCATGGAGATATTGTACTCATTACTCAGCTCTTTCATGTAATATTCCCGTTCCACGGAACTGTCAATCATTGCAAGCTGTTTTAAAACATCTTCTATATATTGGATACGGTCTCCTTCATTGCGAAGGTTATAATCCTTTTTTATATACTGCATATAAAAACTCATGAAGGTTTTACTTGATCGAATGACTTCCTCCTGAAAAATTTCACCGCCATATTCGTGAATAAAACTGTCAGGATCAGTGTTCTCACGTAAATTGGCTACTTTTACAATACAGCCTGCGCGCAGAAGCAGCAATGCAGCTTTATAAGTTGCCTCTGTACCTGCATTGTCGGCATCATAACAAAGTACTACCGAATCGACATAGCGCCTCAACAGTTTCGCCTGGAAATCAGTCAATGATGTTCCCATTGTTGCCACTGCATTTTTAACGCCTGCCTGGTATGCAGATATCACATCCATATACCCTTCGAACAAAACTGCCTCATTTTGTCTGCGGATATGCTTTTTGGCCAAATCAAAATTGTACAAAAGCTTACCTTTTTGAAACAGCTCACTCTCCGAACTGTTTAGGTATTTAGGTTCCTGACCGGTAATCGTTCTTGCCCCGAAGCCAACTGTTTTACCTAGATGATTTCGGATCGGGATGGTAACCCGGCCCCTGAACCTGTCTGATACACTATTATCCTGATTAAGTGAAATGAGACCCGATTTCACTAAAACTTGCTGATGAAAGCCTTTTTTTTCAAGAAACTCAGATGTGAAATTCTTGGCGTTGGGTGCAAACCCCAACTGAAATGCTCCAATTGTTTCATCACTAATGCCACGGTCTTTAAAATATTGATATCCTTCTTTACCATCCTTTGTAAAACGTAATAAATGGTGATAAAGTTTTGTAACCCATTCATATGCCGAAAGGACATTCTGATTTTCCTCTGAAACAGAGGTCTGATTGTTGAGGGCTGCTTCCGGCAAATCAATCCCGCTTCGGTCAGCCAGCAATTTTATAGCTTCATAAAAGGTGAAATCCTCTATCTCCATAATAAATGTAAGCACGTTTCCACCTTTACCGCACCCAAAACAATGAAAAATTTGCTTTTCCTGTGTGACCGAGAAAGATGGTGATTTTTCCCCATGAAATGGACATAGTCCAAAATAGTTACGTCCTTGCTTTTTCAGTTGAACATATTCTCCAACGACATCAACAATATCATTGGATTTACGGACTTCTTCTATTTGTTCTTCAGATATTCGATTTGGCATATTAACCACCATGCTTTATTATAATTCGATACTCATGAAGAATATCCTTCATGTTTCGACAATATTTTTTTGGAAGTCGAAAAAAATTTCCTTCTATGATGTTTGTACTTAGAAGGATGATACTTTCAATACCTGATATATTCACTTTTATTATTGTACCACCATAATTTCCATCATAAACCCATGAATATAGCATATTCCGGTATGTTATATATTAATTCTACAAAGGATAGATCGAATCCTTCCTTTTTATTAATGTTTTATTATTCTGAATACCTGAAATAGCTATATGATATTTTCACACAGAAAATAATTATAATATAAAACAATGATGTATGCTACCATTTAATCTTATTTATATTAGAAAACTTGGTTAATACACCTTTCTTAACAGTTAAAAGAAGCACAAGCGCCCGTGTAGTAACTTACGGAGATACAGCGGATCTCGTTCATCACTAGGCGCCTGAAGTTAGAGTGACTGATTCTGATAAAACATCTGTTATACAATCATTTATTTCCGTATCATATGCAGAATATGATTAGCCGTTTCTTCCACAGCCTTATTGGAGACGTCGACAACTTTGCATCCGATTTTTTCCACAACTTGATTGAAAAATTTCAGTTCCTGATGAATCCGCTCCATATTGGCATAGGTCGCCTGGTCTCCTAGTCCCAATGCTCTTAACCGTTCCCTGCGTATTTCATTTAATTTTTCGGGACTTATTCTTAATCCAATACATTTATCGGGGCTCACCTCATAAAGCTCTTCCGGGGGATCCACTTCCGGAACGATAGGGACATTCGCAACCTTCAGCCGTTTATGGGCCAGGTACTGGGAAAGTGGTGTCTTTGAGGTTCTGGATACCCCAATTAAAATAATATCTGCCCTGGCTATACCACGCGGATCCCGGCCGTCATCATACTTAACCGCAAACTCAATAGCCTCTACCCGTTTAAAATAATCTTCATCCAATTTATGAACAAGACCTGGTTTTAACCTCGGTGAATTCTCGAAGACACGTTCCATCGCATCCATCATCGGTCCCATAATATCAATTGCCTCGATATCCTTTTCTGCGGCTTTCTGATTCACATATTTACGCAGATCAGGATCAACCAATGTGAACCCTAGAATACCATTCGTTTCCTGTGCAAGCTGAATCGTGTCATCAATTGTTTTATTGTCATCCACATAGGGAACCCGCTGGATTTTGTATTCGCCATTATTAAACTGACTTAAACCTGCCTTGATAACCAATTCAGCAGTTTCCCCGACAGAATCAGATAATACATATACTAATTTAACAGCCATACCGAAGTGCCTCCCTTATTAATGCTCATCCATAATTAATTCAACAAACGCTTTTGTAATCGTAGTCTTTGTAATTCTGCCGATAATTTCCAGCCCGTTATCTTTTTCCTTCACCACCGGCAGCCCATCAATTTGCTTATTTATAAGTTGCTGGGCTGCATCAATAATCCGATCATCCTTATAGCAAACAGTGATATTGGGCATTCTTGTCATGATTATATGTACCGGTATAGCGTTCAAATCCTGATTGCCGATACTCGCCCGCAGCAAATCCTTACGTGAGAGAACACCTGTAAGACAAGCTTTGTTGTCCACGACAAACAGTGTTCCGACATCCTCCAAAAACATCGTGGAAATAGCATCGTAGACAGATGCATCCTCTTTAACCACAATGGGTACCGATTGATATTCATGCACCTTAAACTTTTTTATTTTTTCGGTCAGGAGCTCTGATCCGGTTTTACCTGTATAAAAATATCCGACTCTAGGTCTTGCTTCCAGAAATCCGGCCATCGTCAGGATGGCCAGATCCGGTCGCAAGGTTGCCCTTGTTAAATCCAGTCGATTTGCAATATGTTCTCCTGTAATCGGACCGTTCATTTTGACAATTTCAATTATTTGCTCTTGTCTATTTGATAATTCCACTTTTCCACCACCCTGACGGAATAAATATGTCATACTATTAATCAATATTATAGACTAAATAGAGTGAAAAAGAAAATTTAGTTATACTGCTTCCTGACTTAAAATTGCTGCTTCCACTCAATAGCTGACAGGTCAGCAAAATCACGAATCAAGTCTGAAATTGAATTAACAAGCCCAAGACGGTTATTGCGAATTGCAGCATCATCAGCCATCACCATATTGTGTTCAAAGAATTCATGAATTGGATCCGCCAGCTCACTGAGAATTGAAAGTGCAGCTCCCGCCTGATGCTCATCATTGACATTACTGAACCTTTTTGCAACATCGGTAAAAATATTGTATAACCTCTGTTCAGATGGTGTCACAAACTTTGTTGAATCAACCTTCGAATGATCCGCTTTTTTCGCCAGGTTTAAAGTGCGTACTAAGGCTTCTTGTACAAATTTAAAGGAAGGATCATTCCTTTTTTCGGACAATAATCGTGCTTTATCAAATGAATAAGTAACCACCCCGATGCCCCTGTCCAAAACAGCTTGAATAACATCTTGTTCAACAGAAATATCTCTTAACAAATACGTTGTTCGCAATTGAAAGAACTGCTCCGGCTCCGTCCGTACAGCAGAAGCGTCATTTTGTTTAACCGGGAGATTCCGGTACACGTCCTGTGCCAAATCCAATAATGCTTCAACAGTTATATTCCATTTATAATGCAACAAGATTTTCAGAATTCCTGCTGCCTGTCGTCTGAGACCATACGGATCATGGGAGCCTGTTGGAACGAGACCTACTGCGATACAACCCATAATGGTATCCAGCTTATCAGCAATGCTGACAATGGCACCTTCAACCGCCCCCGGAAGTTGATCACCTGCATGGACAGGCAGATAATGGTCGGCAATCGCTTCTGCTACCGACTCATCTTCGCCAAAATGCAAGGCGTACGTTTCACCAATAATTCCCTGCAGTTCTGTAAATTCATTTACCATGTTAGTCGGTAAATCAAATTTGCAAATTTCAGCTGCACGAGTGGCGTGGTTGCCGGAAGTTTCACCAATTCCTAATTTGCTGATGAGCCGTTCTGTTAATGAAACCACCCGTCGAACTTTATCACCGACAGTACCAAGATTCTCCTGAAAAATGATTCGCTCCAGTTTTTCCAGGTAATAATCAATGGAATGTGACTGGTCTTCCTCGAAAAAGAATTTAGCATCGGAAAGTCTTGCGCGTAATACTTTCTCATTTCCTTTTGCAACAGTTTCAATGGCGTAATCATTACCATTTCGTACACCGATAAAGTATGGAAGTAAATTACCGTCAGCTGACTTCACAGGAAAATAGCGTTGATGTTCTTTCATTGATATTACCAGAACATCTGACGGAAGCTGTAAAAATGTATGATCAAAAGAACCTTTAAATACTGTTGGATATTCCACCAGATTCCGAACTTCATTAAGCAGTTCCGGATCAACAGGAATTGTAAATTCTTCTTTCTGTTCAATAGCTTGAATACCCTCCAGGATCATTCGTTCACGATCATCGGGATTTGCAATGACATAATTGTTTCGTAACAGCGTTTCATATTTGCTGGGCTCTGTAACAGCAACTTTTTCACCCAGGAACCTGTGGCCATAAGTATATTTATCTGAGTCAACCCCGGCAACTGACAGCGGAATCACCTCGTTCCCGTACAGGGCGGTAATCCAGCGAATCGGCCGTGCATAACGCATTGTTACATCTGACCAGCGCATATTTTTTGGAAATTGAATAGCCTCAACTATCGAATCCAGTTTCGTCAACAAGTCGGCTGTTTTCCCACCTGTTGTGACCTTTCGAACAAAAATATACGTTTCACCATTCTGATCTTTAGTAATAATATCATCGACCGATTTACCCTGACCTTTCGTAAAACCAATGGCTGCCTTCGTCCATTTGCCATCATCTGTTTGGGCAATCTTTAATGATGGGCCTTTCACTTCCTCTTCTAGTGAAGACTGTTCTTCGGCGATGTCCTTGATAAGTACGGTAAGCCTTCTTGGTGTAGAATATGATTGTATGGAACCATAATCGATTCGTGATTTGTCCAGCCATTTTTCCGTCTTAGTCTTCAGTTGCTTTTCTGCATCATCAACAAACCGGGATGGCAATTCTTCAAGTCCAATTTCCAGCAATACATCTGCACGCATTATTTTACCTCCTTCTTAAGCATTGGAAATCCGAGTCTCTTCCGTTCCGCCACGTATGATTTAGCAATACTTCGTGCCAGATTGCGAATCCTTGAAATATAGCCGGTCCGTTCTGTAACAGAAATTACACCTTTAGCATCGAGGAGGTTAAACGTATGCGAGCATTTAAGTACATAGTCATACGCCGGGAATACCAAACCTTTTTCCATCGTATCCTTTGCCTCTTTTTCATACATGGCAAACATCTGAAACAACATATCTGTATCTGATTCTTTAAAGGTATACGTGGAATGTTCATATTCCGGCTGCAAAAAGATGTCTTTTACTGTAAAACCATCCGTCCATTCCAAATCAAACACATTCTCTTTATCCTGGATATAGGACGCCAAACGTTCAATTCCATAAGTCAACTCAACAGTAACCGGGCTCGCCTCCAATCCGCCGATTTGCTGGAAGTATGTAAACTGGGTAATTTCCATGCCATCAAGCCACACTTCCCAACCCAGTCCCGCAGCACCGAGCGTTGGATTTTCCCAATTATCTTCCACAAAACGGATATCATGTTCAAGCGGGTCAATTCCAAGTGCCTGCAGCGACTCTAAATATAAATCCTGAATGTTCTCGGGCGATGGCTTCATTACCACCTGAAACTGATGATGCTGATAAAGCCTGTTGGGATTTTGACCATACCGTCCATCAGCCGGACGTCTTGACGGCTCAACATATGCTGCATTCCATGGCTCGGGTCCCAGACTCCTTAGCAGTGTCATCGGCGACATTGTCCCAGCTCCTTTTTCAACATCATATGCCTGCATTAAAATGCAGTTTTGATCTGACCAATGCTTTTGCAGTGTTAAAATCATTTCCTGGATTGTCATCCTTGTAACCTCCATCATTATTATCATTAAAAAACCCGTCCCTATGTCTTCTTTCAAGACATAGGGACGGGTTGTCAGTCCGTGGTTCCACCCTATTTGCTCTATTCATCCAGAGCCACTCTATACATGCTGCTCAGGAGGGCCATTCCCTAATGCCCCATTGTCCGGCTTTCACCATCCCGAACTCGCTCACAACAGGATTCATTACGTACTATTCTCCATCTCCGCAGAGTCTTATCATGTTAAAATTATGTAAAAAATATCATACTCTATTCTCACCACAATTGTCAACAGATTATCCTCAGGTAAGCTTATCAAGTTGATTTAGAAACTTTTTGGACTTTAAAAAATATCCACCATATTGGTCGTAATAAGAATCAATCAATTGACGAAGCAGTCGAATATTTTCCGGCTTGACTGAAATGGTCCCAACACGTTCCAAACCGACACTGGCAAACAGCCGCAGCAACTTTGCCACTGAATCAGGAATACTGGCCGCACCATGATCAATATGTCTGCACCGTCTGCACAGCAGCCCGCCCTCGATAACAGAAAATGAGAAGGGTGCCTCCATTCGTCCGCAGTTTGCACATCGATCAACAATTGGCGCAAAACCACCTTTTGCAAATAACTTGAACTCGTACATCATAATTGGAACCTCGGCAGTTTCATGACCGGAAATCCAGTCCAGCGTCTGACACAACTGCTTATACAAATAAATATCCGGACTTTTCGGATCTACCAGTTTATCTGTCAATTCAGCAATGTACGCTGTATAGGCAGTTTTAACAATGTCTTCCCGTATAACACGATGTGACTGAATTATTTCACCCTGTTGAATAGTGCTTAATCCGGAGCTGACATATACAAAAAACTCCCCCAGTATAAATGGCTGCGTAACAGCAGCCATTCTACTTTTAGGTTTTTTTGCCCCCCTTGCAATTGCACTGATTTTTCCCAGTTTATTGGTGAAAATCGTCACAATTTTATGCGTTTCACTGTAATCCTGTGTTTTTAGTACGATACCTTCCATTTTCTCAAGCAATCAGTATCACCTTTTCCCGATTTTATGCTGGTCTTACATGTTTGTATCAAACGATGACACTTGCTCATTATCCTGTTTTTTAAATGAATTATTGGCTTTCGGCTTTCCTTCTTCCAACTCTTTCAATAATAAATAGGTTTCAATGTTTCCTGTTTGACTAAATAATCTCCAGGTAAAGTCGATCACAAGAAACCCCACCTTTCTTTTAGCTTATTTGAAAAAGTACTTATTCCTTAGAATTACCATTGCCTGCGAAACAATTAGTAATAAATTTTACCAAGTTTAATATTCATCACTGCGGAAACCAAGCTCTCTTAGTTGTGACTGTTTGTTCCGCCAATCCTTTTGAACCTTCACCCATAAATCCAGGTAAACTTTGGAACCCAATAATGACTCAATGTCCTTCCTTGCATCCTTGCCTATATTTTTCAGCATGCTGCCCCGTTTACCGATTATGATACCTTTTTGCGTTTTTCGCTCGGTAATAATCGTTGCCTGTATATATACAGCATCAGATTCACGTTCTTCAATATTCTCCATCACAACTGCAATCGAATGTGGAACTTCTTCCCTCGTAAGTTGAAGCGCTTTCTCTCGTATCAGCTCACTGATAATAAACCGTTCCGGGTGATCAGTAATCTGGTCTTCAGGATAATATTGCGGGCCTTCCGGAACATATTTTTTCAGTACGTCAAGCATGTGGCTGACATTATTACCCTCTCGCGCCGAAATTGGAATAATTTCCGCAAAATCGTATTTATCCTTGTATTGTTCGATCAGTGAAAAAACCTCTTCCGGGTGAATTAAATCAATCTTGTTGATAATCAGAAATACAGGGCGATTGATCTGCTGGAGACGATCCAGAATATACTGATCTCCTCTGCCGTAGCCTTCATTTGCATTTATCATAAACAATACAGCATCAACTTCATTCAATGTATCTTCGGCAATTTTAACCATAAAATCACCAAGACGATGCTTCGGTTTATGAATTCCTGGTGTGTCAATAAAGATAAGCTGGGCATCCTGTTCTGTCAGTACACCCTGAATTTTGTTCCGTGTTGTTTGTGCTTTATCACTCATTATAGCAATTTTTTGCCCAATTACATTATTCATGAATGTGGATTTTCCAACATTTGGTCTGCCTACAATTGCTACAAACCCTGATTTGTATTCGTTAGCCATGATGTATCCTCCAGCGAATTTATTCTATCTGCTATCTTCATCATACTATAAAATCAATCATCTTTCATATATCCGACAAAACCTTTAAAAACTTTTTTGTTTTCCTTATTTCTCAACTTCAATCGACATTGCTCCTGTGTCGGTTAAAGAGATAAACAAAAAACCTTCCAAATCAGAGAAGGTTTTCAGGCGAAGTTAAGACAAGTGCTATTTCCCACGTATTGTCCTTTGATATCCATAAACTGCGACTTAACTGTTGGAATGTTTTCCACTTTCTCGCCCTACCGTCCGGGATCGCTTCGGGCGGATGCTTTCACTGCCAGCATAAGTGCGACATCAATTCAAGAAGACCACTTTTACTGTGTCTTCTTTACCGCGGGCACGGCCTTAGCCCCCTTGAGAAAACCGCTCTGCGGGGTCTTCGGACTCGTGCTTCCCGCAGGAGTCACCGCCCTCCGCTCACCCGGACTAGTGTAGTGGTATCATCCGTTTTTCTACAACGATGTCGATTCCAGCAAAGAGTCATCGACGTAAAAATAGCGGAAGCATAAATCAGATAGCAACTTCACATAAAGGTTTCCTTCATTTCCGAAACGAAGATTAGCAATCCAATGATGACGGCTAAAATGGCTGCTAGTAATACTGCCCCGGCGGAAATGTCTTTAATTATTTTCGCGTTTTGATTTATTTCCGGTTTGATATAATCAATCATTTTCTCAACAGCTGTATTGATTATTTCGGTGATCAAGACCAACCCGATTGTCAAAAAAATGATTGTCCATTGCAACAGATTCAGCTGGAAAAACAGACCTGCTGCAATTACGAACACTGCTGCGACTAGATGAATTCTGAAATTCCTCTCTGACTTTAATACTTCACGCAGTCCATTCCAGGCAAACAGGAAACCAATTTCCCGCTTTCTGTCCTTACCGTTCAATTCCAAACTCACCCAATATGTCATGCTGCCGCTTAAACATTTTTGTTTCGTCCGTTTCATTCATATGATCATAACCAAGCAGATGAAGAAAGCCATGAACTGCCAGGAAGCTGAGTTCCCGTTCAAATGAATGCCCATATTCATCAGCTTGTTCCTGTGCCTTTTCGACTGATATTACAATGTCTCCAAGCACTACTGGCATATCTTCACTGATGATATCCAATTCTCCTTCACCAATTTCCTGCATTGCAAACGAAATGACATCTGTCGCCGTATCCCGCTGGCGATAATTCCGGTTCAGTTCCTGGATCTCCTTATTATTTACGAATGATATGGAAACCTCCGTACCTGGGGCAATCCCCTCGGCATCCGCTGTAAACAGGATCAGCCGCTGGAGCAAATCCACGTAATCGGAGGAGATTGAGTTGGTTTGATCATGAAAATCAATATGCATTAATTAGCCTCCTTGTTCGGGTATTTAAGCCTTGAATGAAAAATTCCTTTTAACGTTTCACAGATTGTCTGATGCACCTTATCCAATTCATTTAATGTAAGATCACACTCGTTCAGCTGTCCATCCATTAACCGGTCTTTTACAATGGATGCCACAATTTCATCAATCTTTTCTTTAGTAGGCTCCTTTAAAGACCGTACCGCAGCTTCCACCGAGTCACAAATACTTATAATCGCTGCCTCCTTGGTCTGCGGTTTGGGGCCCGGATATCTGAACATGTCTTCACTTACATTCTTATTCTCCTTTGTTTCCTTATGATAAAAATATTTCAGCAGCGTTGTACCGTGATGCTGCTCTGCGATATCAATAATTTCCTCTGGCATCTTATGTTTTTTAAGTAAATCAGCCCCATCATACGGATGATTTATGATGATTTCCGCGCTTTGAAATGGATCAATTAAATCATGCGGATTTTTAATCGATACCTGATTTTCAATAAAATAATGCGGCCTTTTCGTTTTCCCGATATCATGGTAGTATGCCCCGACTCTTGCCAAAAGTCCATTCGCTCCCACTGCTTCACATGCAGTTTCACTGAGATTTGCAACCATCACAGAATGGTGGTAAGTTCCCGGTGCTTCCGTAAGAATTTTCCGAAGCAATGGGTGATTTGGGCTGGCCAATGAGAGTAACTTTATATCCGATAAAATACCCAATCCTGTTTCAAAAAATGGCAGCAGACCAATTGTCAAAACTGCTGACAGCAATGCCGCAAAAATACCATATCCCGCATAAACCAGTAAATCACTGAATGAATATTTCTCAAATGACAGGAATAAGAATAATAGTATAGTCAGCGTATTAACAACAGCCATGCCTCCTCCTGCCTTAATAATAGCCAGCCTGTCCTTGATATTAATCAGGAAAATAATACCGGCCAACTGTGCAAAGAAAAAGTAAATTCCGGCTTCTATATTCAATAAGCCTGGTATTTGGCCATTGAAAATAACACTTCCCAAAATGGCGTAAAGCATAGACAGAACAATTGCAAAGCGCTCGTCAATCAATTGTTTCATCAGCAGTGAACCAGTCGCAACCGGCACTGCAAAAAACAGCGGATTTCCTGTTGCCGAAAATAAACTGACCACCTTCATGGCAACAACAACAATAAGACTGATAAACAGAACTGCAGCAATTTTTCTTTTATCCAACTGATCCTTTTTGAATAAGTGAATCATTTCAGAACCGATGACTGCTACAACCAACAAAATCAGCAACGCGAGTCCAATTACAGGAAAAACGTTACGCTCCTGATTTAAAAGACCGACTAACTCCAACTCTTCATAAATTTCGTCAGTAATTGTCTGCCCTTCCCTGACAATTATTTCTCCGGCCCGGATAATAACCGGTTCAACATTGCTCGCGGCTTCTTTCCTTGCTTGCATTGTCTTTTCAACATCGAAAAACGAATTCTGCACAACGGCAAATTCACCCAATTTTTGCAATGGTTCTTTCAAGCTTTTATCCAGGGATGAATATTTAATGCTCTGTTTTACTTCGGCTTCCGCAACTTTAATATTTTCCGTGCGCACTCCCTCGTTCAGTACGGTCTCCAATGAGGAAATCAGCAATCCTTTTGCAGCTGAACGTTTACTTTCTTTAATACCCAATAGTTCATAAAATAATCCATCATCGACTTTTTCGGTTATTTCCGGAGACAATATTTGTTTCAGGCGACCAACTTTTTCCTGACCCGAAATAGAAGTTGCCGGATTTTGCTTACCGCTTTTAAAAGCATCATCCTCAACCTTCGCAACAGCTTCAAAGGTTTCTTCCACATAGGAAAGGCGTTCTTTTGTTATTTCAGTGGAAATATGATAACGATCGCCCACCGACTGAACTGTCTCACGTGTTTTCCGCTCAGTATCCTGTTTATTTTCAATCGTAATCGGCGAACGGATTGTTTCATTCGCTTTCGAAAACCTTTCAATATTGTATGTCTCGGTATATACATTGTTTACAGTCATGACAAAGAAGAAGACACCCAAAAGAAAGACCGCAACGGCAATCACCCATCTGGGCCGAATATGTACTAAATGTTGCAGAAGTTTTTTCATGACTGTCACCTCAACATCCGAAATGTAGATACAGAAATAAGACCCCTTATCGATAGGGTCTTACACTTTTTCATCAAACCTTACTTAGCGTTTTCATAGGCATTAATAATTTTCTGCACCAGCGGGTGTCTTACTACATCAGTTTGTGTTAGTCGAATAAAGGAAATACCATCAACGGAAGCGAGTAAATTATTCGCTGTGTACAAGCCGGATTTAACCCCTTTTGGCAAATCAATCTGGGTAATATCACCGGTGATGACCATTTTGGAGCCAAAGCCAAGTCGGGTCAGAAACATTTTCATTTGTTCCGGTGTCGTATTCTGAGCCTCGTCCAAAATGACAAATGCATCATCCAATGTTCTTCCGCGCATATACGCCAACGGAGCAATCTCAATTGTATCCCGTTCAATCAGGCGTAACGTATGTTCCGCTCCAAGCACATCGTGAAGTGCATCATACAATGGTCTTAAATATGGATCAACCTTTTCTTTTAAATCACCAGGCAGAAAACCGAGACTTTCACCCGCTTCAACTGCCGGACGGGTTAAAATAATCCGTTTCACTTCACCATTCTTCAAGGCGCGAATCGCCATCACTACGGCAAGATAAGTTTTGCCTGTTCCTGCTGGTCCTATTCCAAAAACAAGATCATGTGATTTAATTGCGGCGATATAACTTTTTTGACCAAGTGTTTTCACCCGAATGGACTTTCCATTCGCATTCTTTGTAATCTCATCTTCGAACAAAGCTTCAAACTGATTCAGTTTTCCCTTTTTAGCCAAATCAGCTGCATACACAACGTCCCGTTCAGTGATCGTCAATCCTTTCCTGACCACCGACAGTAGCGTTATTAGCAAATCTTCCGCCAAGGCTGCATCTTCTTCATTCCCTGATACATGCACCTGCTCGCCTCTTGTTACAATGGTAATATCCATTTGCTGTTCAATCTGTTTCAAAAATTTATCATTCGTACCAAACAGTTCCAACGCTTCACTTGGTGTTTTCAGCTGTAAATCTATTGTTTTAAAGTTTCCTGACATAATCAATCTCCTTGACGTATTGGTACTTCCTTTACAATATCTTCTTTTACTGTCATATATAAGATTAATTTAACTTTACCATTCTCAGTGGTTTCATGCAAAATATTTTCAGAGACAACCCTTGCGTCATTTCCGAGCTGGAGCTGAAGTTCTCTCTTTGCCTGTTTGATTCCAATTTTAATTGCTTCTTCTTTACTTCGCTTTACTTTGTTATACTTCTTTTCGCTTAAAATAGTTTCAACCATTTTAAACGGCAGTTCCCATTTTAAAAAATATAAATCATTTACATTTCGTTCTTTATGAATATTATCAAATTCCGGTGAACCAAATCCCCAAACAGGTAACTCAAAATCGTTTAATTTAAGGTAATATTTACTTTTCCGTTCACCCGTAAGTAATTCATGACTAGCTTCGAGTGGAACTGTGACCGAAACCTCGTACCAGGTTTTGGCGATAATATCAGCTTCAGCTTCGACCAGTTCGTATTTCTTGTCCTTTTTATTTTCATCAAACCGCAGCTTGCCGGAGACCAATAGATCACCAGGCTCCACGTAATCGTTCACCTGAGCTTTCGGAACACCCTTGGATACATACATCTTCTGAATAACACCCTTTTTAGCGGCCACAAGGTTTCTCGGTCCTTCCTTTTCTTCCTCTTCTACGATTGTTTTTTCGACACCTTCCAGAACAAAGGTTGTCCCTTTCTTGTGCACGCCGACCCATAGAAGCTCCGGTATATCATGAATCAGTTTTTGCTGAATCACACTCGATTCAGCAATCGAAAACGTCCATGCTCCCTGATGAATGCCATATTCCTCCAGCTGCTTACTGATTTCCTCCTCCAAATCTGTTGGAACATCGGTAATTCGAACTTCCCAAATAATATTGGACAGAAAGAAAATGAGCAGTATACTCATCACAAAAGCAGTAATAATTTCTTTCCGAATTGTCAATTTCTTGAGAATAAACGGCAGTCCTTTTTTGCCAACAAAACTAATTTTACAGTCAGATGTCCGTTTAATCCTTTTGATGGTTTTCAAATCTTTTAACCTTATATTCCCAGTACAGACTATATCCGATTCCTTTCGAATATTCCAGACAAAAACACCTTTATCAGCACACGCCTGAAAAAAATTTTCCGGTTTTAACCCGTTAATTCTAATGGTGACATAGCCCGTTAAATAAGAACCTTGCATTTGTTTCATATTCTCACCCTTTGCCCCTGGTATCATTTATTCAGAAATGAATTTAATGTCCGTTATGGTACCTTCCAGCAGGATTTCTTCAGGCAGCATCGTTTTTAATACGAATGATTTTCCTGTAATCTGTATCAATCCTTTATTTGCCCTCACTGTCAGCTCGTTATCGGAATACACAACAAGTCCTTTGTGATTTTCTATGTATACATGAATTTGTCCGATTGTTGTGATTCTCGGCAATTCCAGCATGACATCCGATGGAAGGTCCAAATACTTTGTCAGCAATGGAGCGATTCGCTGCTGTAATTTTTTCATAGCTGTGGCCCCCTCTCACATCATATTTATGCGGTTAAGAGCGTAAAAAAGAACCACTTTCAGCAACTGGATGTTTGAAAGTGGTTCGCTTTATTTATTTTCTTTTTTCGGATATTGAACTGTTATATGGTTTCATTGACCTTGGCTTTCCTAGAACCTCTGACATGATAACACCATTGACCAGTCCTTTTTTATTCAGATTGCTCCTGACTCTTTTCTTAAACCGTTTCTGTTCAGCAGAAAGACCTTTGTCCAACGTACGCCGTTGTGAAGACATAAGACTCTCATATTTACGTTTATCCATTTCAATTTGTGTCTGCGACCTTTCTTTTTCCCTATGCAAGGCATGGTGTTCTTCCTTATCACCAAAATCTGTATCGTATGTCTGCTGCGCACTTGTTTCTGCAGTCTTTTTTTCGGTTGAATTATTAGCTGGGTTTTGCTTATCAACTATTTTTTTTTCCGATTTCATGGCTTTTTTTTCTTTTGATTTGGACGAAAAGGCGCTAACAAGCCCAAAGATGATAAGTATAAGAAAAGGGAGAAATTGCTCCATTGCAAGGCTCCTTTCCAGATTCAGTTCTTATTTATTGCTATCTTCCTCATCATCCTGTGATAGTTTTCCAATGGAGTCACGCATATCGGTATCGGCATCAATGTTTTTGTAATTCATATAATCCATTACACCAAGATTTCCGGAACGCAGCGCTTCTGCAAGTGCACGTGGTACATCTGCTTCAGCTTCCACCACTTTAGCACGCATTTCTTCAACTTTTGCAGCCATTTCCTGTTCTTGTGCGACAGCCATGGCACGGCGCTCTTCAGCTTTGGCCTGAGCAATATTCTTATCCGCTTCGGCCTGATCTGTTTGCAAAATAGCGCCAATGTTTTTACCTATATCAATATCTGCAATATCAATCGATAAAATTTCAAATGCAGTGCCGGCATCAAGTCCCCTCGACAAAACATTTTGGGAGATGGAGTCCGGATTTTCCAATACTTTCGCATGTGTTACCGAACTACCAATTGTACTTACAATTCCTTCACCGACACGGGCGATTACAGTTTCTTCACCAGCACCACCGACTAGACGATCAATGTTAGCACGAACTGTGATTCTCGCTTTTGCTTTTACTTCAATCCCGTCAATTGCGATACCGGAAATAAACGGGGTTTCAATTACTTTAGGATTTACACTCATTTGAACGGCTTCAAGTACATCACGCCCGGCAAGGTCAATCGCCGCCGTCCGTTCGAAGCTCAACTCAATGTTTGCGCGTTGTGCAGCAATCAATGCATTGACTACTCTGTCAACATTACCACCAGCCAGATAATGACTTTCAAGCTGGTTTGTCGTTACACTCAGCCCGGCTTTATGTGCTTTAATCAGCGGGTTGATGACCCTGGAAGGAATAACTCTACGCAGCCGCATCCCAACCAACGTAAAAATACCGACCTTAACCCCTGCTGCCAGAGCACTGATCCAAAGCATCACAGGGATAAACGTAAATAATACCGCCACAACAATTAATATAACTGCAATAATAATTATTGGCATAAGTTGAATATCCATCAAGATTCCTCCTGTTCATTTTCATTGTTCATTAACTCTCTCACCACTACGCGAACTCCTTCAACTTTCACAACTTTAACGGGCTGATTCTGGGCGATAAAACTGCCTTCCGTAACAACATCAATCCGCTCATCATCAAAGACTGCAGTTCCTGAAGGACGTAAGGGAGTTGCTGTTCGACCCCGAAGTCCAATCAGTTCCAGCCGATTTGACGCAGATACATATCCCTGTTCTGTCATTGTACTGTCTTTAAGAATAATATGACGGAAAATACCTTTTTCCAGCCCTACATTCCTAAATAGGATAACAATAGCAATTAACGCAACGATAAAAGCAATGCCTATACTCATTGCCATATGCCCTAAATCCTGTCCGGACATAATTAATGAAGCAATGATTGCACCAATCCCAAGTATCCCGACAATACCACCCGGGACAAAAAACTCAGCCAAAATCAGCATCAGTCCAATAATCAGTAAAACAATCGCTTCCATACCTGCAAGTCCTGCAACAACGTGCCCGTAAAAGAACAGGATTAATGACAATAAACCCACTGTACCAGGAATACCAAACCCTGGTGAAAACACTTCAATAATTAACCCAAGGCTGGCAAGCGATAAAAGAATGGGCACCACAACAGGGTTCGTTATAAATCGGGCAATTTTTTCAGACAGTGTCGGTTCTTTCTCAATGACTGTTGCATTGGAAAGGTTCAGTTCCGTCAATAATTCACTTCGATCCTGAACAGTACCAGCAGAATACCCTACATCCTTAGCTGATTCCGCTCCGAGGGTCAGGTATTTTCCCTCACCAGCACCATATTCAGGTAAATTAATACTTGGATCAGCCATCGCTACTGCATATAACGGGTCCTTACCCGTTGATTCCGCAGCGGTTTTCATCGCTGCTATCCACGCCGACTGAGCTTTTTTGCCGGCAGCGGTGCCATCCTGATTAATCACCCCGCTTGCCCCCATTGTTGCTTGCGGTTCCATGTAAATAGTATCCGTATTGAGTGCGATATAGGACCCCGCCGACAAAGCACGATTAACAATAAAAGATGTAGTCGGAATTTCCAAGTTCTGGAGGATTTCTGCAATGTTGCCAGCAGCATCAACACGCCCACCAGGTGTATCAATCTCAAATATGATATGATCTGCACCGTCCTTAACCGCTTCGTCAGTTGTCCGCTGAATGAATGACTCGAGTCCACGTTCCACTTCATCTTTTACCGGTATAATATAAACAGACTTACCACCATCATTCGCCTGAATCGAAGACATTGCGATAAAAAGGGAAGATGCAGCGATGAGAAGCATGATTATGTATTTGTAAAATTTATGCAAACGCCCTCACCCCCTCCCGCTTTTAATGGTGTCAATTTTACATACGGAAAAATAGTAAAATGGTTTCAATTCTTACATAAATAGTATCACATTCGGAATAAAATGGGGAGCAGATTTACAAATAATTGAACTCAATTATTTCCTAGTGGTTGATGTTTTACCCATACGCGTTAAAAAGCCCCGTCCAAATTGACGGGGCTTCCAATAAAATATTAATTTAAATGCTTTTGAACCAATTTGTTAATCTGTGAACCATCAGCCATTCCTTTAACCTTGGGCATGACTGCACTCATAACTTTTCCCATATCTTTTTTGGAAGTGGCATTCACTTCCTGAATCGTAGTCTGAACTATTGCCTCCAGCTCACTTTCGGAAAGCTGTTGAGGCATATATTCTTGTAAAATATTGATTTCAGTTTCAAGTTTTTTAACAAGATCATCTCGCCCAGCTGATTTAAATTCCTGGAGGGAATCCTTCCTTTGTTTCAGTTCTCTTGACAGAACTGTCAATTCTTCATCTTCGGAAAGATCTTTGTTACCAAGTTTAATCGATTCATTTTGCACTGAAGCTTTGACCATTCGGATAACTGTTAATTTTTCCTTATCCTTACTTTTCATGGCCTGCTTCATGTCTTGGTTCAGCTGTTCCATTAATGTCATGCTCTTGCACCTTCTTTTAATATCTGCGCTTTCTGGCATTTTCAGATTTCTTCTTGCGTCTTACACTTGGCTTTTCATAGTGTTCACGCTTACGGTATTCCTGAAGTGTACCGCTTTTTGAAACGCTGCGCTTGAAGCGGCGAAGAGCATCCTCGAGATTCTCGTTTTTACGAACGCGAGTTGTATTTGACATGCTAATTTCCCTCCCTCCGAAGCATAAAACAAAGTATACAAACATGCAGAACTTTACATGTCATTGATAATTATAATATAACCCCGTATGCAGGTCAACTTATAATTTTGAATCAATAATCCGCTTTACCTTTATTACCAGCCAGAATGTCCACTCCGGCACTGGCCCCGATTCTGGTTGCACCAGCATCAATCATTGCCTTTGTATCCTCGAGAGAGCGAATGCCTCCCGATGCTTTCACACCCATGTTAGAGCCGACAGTTTCGCGCATTAGTTTAACATCATCAACTGTCGCACCGCCGCCGGAAAATCCGGTGGACGTTTTAACAAAATCTGCCCGGGCCTGTTTGGCAAGTTTACAGGCAAGCACTTTTTCATCATCAGTCAGTAGGGAAGTTTCGATAATAACTTTTGTCAATGCTTCATTACCGGCTGCTTCCACGACAGTCTGAATATCAGCAAGTACAGCATCCTGATTCCCGGACTTAAGTTCACCAACATTGATAACCATATCCACTTCTGTTGCTCCATCCCGAATAGCCTGCTTCGTTTCAAATTCTTTTACGGCAGTAGTGGTAGCCCCCAGCGGAAATCCGATAACTGTACATACTTTTACATCCGTTTCCTGTAATTTCTCGTAGCAATACGGAACCCAATACGGGTTTACACAAACAGAAGCGAATCCGTGTGTTTTTGCTTCAGTGATAATCTGTTCAATCTTTTCCTTCTTCGTATCAGGTTTTAATTGGGTATGATCAATATATTTTGCCAGATCCATAGTCATTTAAGGGTTCTTCCTTTCATTTAAGTTGTACGTACCTCTAATTTCATCATAGCATGATACTGCACAAAAATAAATCCCGGAACGATCCGGGATTATTGTGCAGCTCCGATATTGGCGTTTGTCGCATTATCCATAACACGCACAAAGGTTCCTGCATTATACGGATAACCGGACTTGGTAATTTTCACACGGACAATTTTTCCGATTAAATCCTGTGAACCGTTAAATCGTACCTTCAAATAATTATCTGTATAGCCAACAAGCATGTTTTGATCACCTTCTGATGCATGCTCTTCCGGAATAACCTCAAGCACCTCATTCTCATACGTTGCAGCATATTCTTTGGCAAGCTGATCGGAAAGCTCTATCATTTGGCTAACCCGTTCATTTTTTACATCATCATCTACCTGGTTATCCATTTTGGCAGCAGGCGTTCCGGTCCGTCTCGAAAATGGAAATACGTGCAGCTCGGAATAGCCGATATCTTTTATGAAGTTACAGGTTTCTGTAAATTCTTCTTCCGTTTCACCCGGAAAACCGACAATGACATCTGATGTTATCGCCAATCCAGGAAGTGCGTTTCGGATTTTATTAACCTTTTGTTTATAAAAGTCACTGGAATACTTTCTACGCATTCTTGAGAGCACAGAGTCAGAACCGGACTGAAGTGGAATGTGCAGGTGACGCACAATTTTTTCCGACTTGTCAAGCACTTCAATTACCTCATCCGTAATCTGACTGGCTTCAATCGATGAAATGCGAATCCGTTTTAAACCTTCAACGTTCGTCTCCAATTCTCTGAGAAGTTTTGCAAAATTATAATCTTTCATATCTTCTCCATAGCCGGCAGTGTGGATACCTGTAAGCACAATTTCCTTATACCCCGCATCAACGAGGCTTTGTGCTTGTTTCACCACATTTTCAGGGTCTCTTGATCGAAGCAGACCACGTGACCATGGAATAATACAGAATGTGCAAAAGTTGTTGCAGCCTTCCTGAATTTTTAACGAAGCCCTTGTCCGATCGGTGAATTCAGGGACATCCATCTCTTCAAACACACGATTTTTCATAATGTTGGATACACCATTAATCGGTTCACGGGTCTTTTTGTGTTCTTCAATGTAATCAAGCATTTTCTTTCTATTCTGTGTTCCAACAATAATATCCACACCTGGAATTTCCATAATTTCACCAGGCGATGTTTGTGCATAGCAGCCTGTTACACAAATAATGGAGTCAGGATTTTTACGAATTGCTCTGCGGATGACCTGCCTGCTTTTTTTATCACCGGTATTGGTTACCGTACAGGTATTGATAACATAAACATCTGACTGGCGGTCGAAATCCACACGTTCGTACCCGTTATCCTTAAACATATTCCAGATTCCCTCTGTTTCATAATGATTCACTTTACATCCTAACGTATGGAAGGCAACAGTTGTCATCATGTACACCTCAATTCTTCTAAATGATAGGAAATGCTTGCCAATACATATAAGCTGGCCGTTTCTGTTCTAAGTATCCGGGGACCCAGTCTGATTGGCGTAAAATAATGTTCTGTTAAGACGGCCGCCTCTTTTTCAGAAATACCGCCTTCCGGACCGATATAGACAAGTACATTACTTCCTTTTTCCAGATTATTAATTACACTGCCAAGCGATTTACCCGGCATACTCTTTGCTTCTTCCTCATATGCAAACAATTTAACATCATACTTGTCCAAATATGCAGCCATCTTCTCCACAGATAATACCTGCAAAATATCAGGTATCCTGTTCCGATGACTTTGTTCACTTGCTTCTTTAACAATCTTCTGGAATCTGCTTAATTTCTTTTCCATTTTTTTGTCATTCCATAAAGCAACTGATCGCTCAGATTGAACTGGTATAAAAGCATTTGCACCAAGTTCTGTGCCTTTCTGCAGCACAAGTTCAAATTTATCGCTCTTCGGAATCCCTTGGGCAATCGTAACATCAACCGGCAATTCCGCAGATTCACTCAGCCACTCATCGATACTTGTGCGAACTTCAGCTGGACCGATAGAGATAATCCGGCATATTGCTGCGCTTCCACCCGGATGATTGCATATAATCCGATCTCCTTCATGACAACGCATAACACGGTGAATATGATGTGCATCATCGTCATGAATCAAAACAATAGATTCCCGCCAGTTCTCTTCAGGGACAAAATAGCGTTGCAATATCAGCACCACTTTTCAACTAAATCTTCTTGGCAACTATAGCCACCCAATCTTCCATTTCATTTACTTCCAAAATCCTGAACCCGTGTTTCTCCAAGTCATCCAACACCAGCTGTTTCTTAGCCTGGATAATTCCTGACGTGATAAAAACACCACCGGTACGCAGGTTATTCCATGCATCGTCAGTAAACCTGACGATAATTTCTGCCAGTATATTGGACACAATAACATCTGCTTCCATATCAATATGGTCCAGCAGATTATTCTGCCTGACATGAATCTGCTTATCGGTATTATTTAGCTTGGAGTTAATCGAAGTACTTTTAACTGCAATATCATCCAGGTCATAAGCATAAACTTCGCTTGCGCCAAGCAATGCTGATGCAATACTGAGCACACCGGAACCACAACCAACATCAATCGCCAGATCACCAGGCTGCAAATATTGTTCGATTGCTTGAATGCTTAATACGGTTGTCGGATGTGTTCCTGTTCCAAATGCCATTCCCGGATCAAGCTCAATAATCAATTCGTCACTTGATACACGTTCATATTCTTCCCAGGTTGGAATAATAGTAGTCTTTTTTGAAATTTTAACAGGCTTGTAGTATTTTTTCCATGCAGTCGCCCATTCCTCTTCCCGGATTTCACTAAGCGTAACCTGGTTTCTGCCGAGATCAATATCATACAGCATCAGGTTATTGACTGCCTGTTTAATTTCATCAACGGTTTCACCCAGGAAACTGTTAACCGGCAAATATGCTTTAATATATACGCCTTCTTCCGGATATTCTTCTTCATTCAGCTCATACACTTCGCCAAATTTACTTTCATGTTCCTTTGTAAGATCTGTTGGATCCTCGATCACAACTCCACTGGCACCTGTTTCATGAAGAATGTTAGAAATTGGTTCAATAGCTTCATTTGTTGTATGAATGCATATTTCCGACCATTTCATGTAATTCACTCATTTCCTGATAATATAGACTCATTTATGTAAACGGTGTTTCAGAAAACACCGTTTAGTTCTTAAATGCATTTTTGAACTTTTGAAAGAATGAACCGCCTTGTTCATCAGTTGCTTCATTTCCGCCAATTTCATTAAACTCGCGAATCAATTCCTTTTGGTGATCAGTCAGCTTGCTTGGTGTAATTACTCTTACCTGAACATGTTGGTCCCCATGGCCGTATCCACGAACATTTGGTGCACCTTTCCCTTTCAAGCGGAATGTTTTGCCGGTCTGCGTTCCTGCTGGTACTTTCAGCATAACTTTGCCATGTACGGTCGGTACTTCCATTTCATCACCAAGTGCAGCCTGTGCAAACGTTATTGGCAGTTCGCAATGGATATGATCGCCTTCACGCCGGAAAAATTCATGCGGCCGTACCTGAATTACAACGAACAAATCGCCGGGAGGACCTCCGTTTACGCCTGCTTCACCTTTTCCGGAGACTCTGATTTGATGTCCCTCGTCAATTCCTGCTGGGATGGAAATATGAATTTCTTTATTTTTGGTCACTTTTCCACTTCCGCCGCAAGTGCCGCATTTTTCAGGAATAATTTTACCTGAGCCATTACAGTGATGACATACACGTCGGTTAACAACTTTGCCGAACGGTGTGTTCTGCTCCATGTTCAGCTGACCCGAACCGCCACAATGCGAACAAGTATTTGCCTTTGTACCCGGTTTGGCACCTGATCCATCACACGTATCGCATTTTTCCTCTTTTGGTATTTTGACATCTGTTTCTTTACCGAAGATTGCTTCCTCAAAATCAAGCGTCATGGAATATTGCAAATCTGCACCCTGTTGCGGTGCGTTTGGATCACGTCTTCGCCCACCGCCAAAGAACATATCGAAAATATCGCCGAATCCACCAAAGTCCTGTGCACCGCCGCCAAATCCGCCGAACCCTTGGCCTTGGGCACCTGCATGGCCAAATTGATCGTACTGCGAACGTTTTTGCTCATTACTTAGAACTTCATAGGCTTCTTTTGCTTCTTTAAATTTATCGGATGCATTTTCCTCTTTGCTTACATCCGGGTGATATTTTCTGGCCAGCTTTCGATAGGCCTTTTTAATTTCATCTTTTGAAGCACCTTTTTCGACTCCAAGTACTTCATAATAGTCGCGCTTACTCACTTAAAAATCACTCTCCCGATACACTATTGCATAAAATTTATCTTACCATTATATTCGGCTTAATAGCAAACAAACACTGTATTCTATGCTGATTTTTCCATGAAAGTATTGGAAAATCAGTCTTCAGAAAAAAAGTCAAAGCCAAGAGAATCCTGACTTTGACTATTTTTTAATGGATGCTATCCTTATTTCTTGTCTTCTTCGTCGTTAACATCTTTATAATCAGCGTCCTCTACATCGTCTGCAGAACCTGAGTCTGCCTCTTCAGAACCCTGCTGTGCCTGTTGTTCCTGCTGCATCTGCTCATACATTTTCACTGAAAGCTGCTGAACCTGCTCCTGAAGTGCATCTTTCTTCTCTTTAATCTGATCCAAATCGTCAGCTTCAATAGCTTTTTTCAGTTCTTCTTTGGCATCTTCAGCTGTTTGTTTTTCATCTTCGGAAACATTCTCGCCGAGATCTTTAATCGTTTTATCCGTTGTAAAGATAAGCTGATCTGCTTCATTGCGAAGTTCTACTTCTTCCCGGCGCTTCTGATCTGCCTCGGCATTTTCCTCAGCATCTTTTACCATTTGTTCTACCTCTTCGTCAGATAAACCGGATGAAGATTTAATCGTAATGGATTGTTCTTTATTCGTTCCTTTATCTTTTGCACGAACACTTACAATACCATTTGCATCAATATCAAATGAAACTTCAATTTGTGGAACCCCTCTTGGTGCCGGCGGTATATCCGTTAATTGGAAACGGCCTAATGTTTTGTTATCCGCCGCCATTTCGCGTTCACCTTGAAGCACATGGATATCTACTGCAGTTTGATTATCAGCAGCTGTTGAGAATACTTGAGATTCGCTTGTTGGAATTGTAGTATTTCGTTCAATCAGTTTTGTTGTAACACTTCCCATTGTTTCAATACCAAGGGAAAGTGGTGTAACATCAAGCAATACAACGTCTTTTACATCACCCTGGAGTACACCGCCCTGAATTGCAGCACCAAGTGCAACAACTTCATCAGGGTTAACGCCCTTGGATGGCTCTTTGCCGGTTTCGCGTTTAATTGCTTCCTGTACAGCAGGGATACGTGTTGAGCCACCAACGAGAAGTACCCGGTTAATGTCATTGGATGACAAATCAGCATCTTTTAATGCTTTTCTGGTTGGAACCATTGTACGTTCAACCAATTCTGTCGTAAGCTCCTCGAATTTCGCGCGAGTCATCGTCATTTCCAAATGCATTGGACCAGCTTCCCCAGCCGTAATAAATGGTAATGAAATTTGTGTTTGTGCCACACCTGACAATTCTTTCTTCGCTTTTTCAGCTGCATCTTTCAATCGCTGTGTTGCCATTTTATCTTGTGAAAGGTCAATGCCATTCTCTTTTTTAAACTCTTTCACCATATGATCAATAATCACTTCATCAAAATCGTCACCACCAAGGCGGTTGTCACCGGCAGTCGAAACAACTTCAAACGTACCTTCGCCGATATCCAGGATTGATACGTCAAATGTACCGCCACCAAGGTCATAAACAAGAATAGTCTGATCCTGGTCTTCTTTGTCAATTCCGTATGCCAGCGCTGCTGCGGTTGGCTCGTTAATGATTCGTTCTACTTCAAGACCCGCTATTTTCCCTGCGTCCTTTGTTGCCTGACGCTCAGCATCATTAAAGTATGCCGGAACAGTGATAACGGCTTTATTAACCTCTTCACCTAGATAATCTTCTGCATATGATTTAATGTGCTGCAGAATAATTGCAGAAACTTCCTGAGGTGTATATTCTTTATCCTCAATCTTCACCTTGTAGTCAGTACCCATATGACGTTTAATAGATTGGATGGTGTTCGGGTTGGTTATTGCTTGACGTTTCGCAACTTCACCTACTTGACGCTCACCATTTTTGAATGCAACAACTGATGGTGTAGTCCGATTACCTTCCGGGGTGGGGATTACAACAGCTTCCCCGCCTTCCATAACGGATACACATGAATTTGTTGTACCTAAGTCAATACCAATAATCTTACTCATAAAACATTTCCTCCTTAACTGCTATTCTGTTACTTATTTACTTTAACCATTGCAGGTCGAATCACTTTATCTTTAAGCATATAGCCCTTTTGCAACTCTTCTGCAACAATATTCGATTCCATTTCCTCATCTTCCAGCTGCATGACAGCATGATGAAGATTTGGATCAAATTCTTTACCGACACATTCGATTTCCTCAATATCATTGGCCTTTAATGCATCCTTTATTTGCCGGTAGACCATTGAAATGCCATCAATGAAACCCTCAGCAGCATCTGTAACCTCAACCTGCAATGCCCGCTCAAAGTTATCCATAGCCGGCAATAATTCAGTTGCCAGTGCCTCCGCTTTATATTTTCGCTCCGCTTCTTTTTCTTTTTGGGAACGTTTTTTAAAGTTTTCAAACTCAGCCTGTGTTCTCAGCATTCGCTGGTAAAACTCATCCTTATCCTGTTTCAGCTTACTGATTTCAGCTTTCAAATCCTCCATTTCACTCTCATCCGATCCAAGCTGTTGCTGCAGGTCATCCTGTCCCTGTTCCGGATTATCAATTACTTCAGCAGTTTCAGCTGTTTCTGGAGCTTCCATTTCTTCAGCCTCATTACTGTTAACCGTTTTTTCCTTGTTTTCATCCATTCTTTAGCCACCTCCTGCATAACTCAATTTCATGATGGACTATATTTTAACAATATAACCCTTTAATTTTATACACATGAAGAATTGATGGGAGAAGTCCCACCAAATCGATGTACCCTTTTAGTAGCAGTATTATTCATTATTTTTATTCCACAAATATAAAGCATCAGACATTTCATGGGACAATGTATTTAACAGGCTTATTACCCTTTTATACTCCATGCGTGTCGGTCCAATGATTGCAATGGTTCCCATCTGCTCGCCGTTCAACTGGTACGTTGCAGTAATCAGGCTGAGATCCTTTATGGCATCCGCTTTATTTTCGTGACCAATCGTAACTTTAATCCCATTATGCGTTTCTTTAAGCAGCCTGGCGATCTCATTTTCATTTTCCATCATGGAGTAAAATGAACGAACTTTATTAATATCATTAAATTCAGGCTGTGTTAAAATATTGGTTTTACCACCAAAATATAATTTGACTGGATTTTCATTAAAAAATGCCTGCTTTATATAATTAAACGATTTTTCAAAATCTGAAATATATCTTTTCATCAACATGACAATTTCAGAGTTAAGCTTTTCCGGCAGTTGAATAAGTGGTACACCGCGTAAACGATCATTGAGAATGTTAACCATTTTTTCCAAATCGGATGAACTAATTTCTTCCGGTATGGAAAATGACCGATGCTCAACATGGCCGTTATCCGTAACAAGTATGACGACCGCGTTTTGCTTTGACAGTGTAACAATCTGCAATTGTTTCAGTTTAGTATCCAGTACTTCCGGGCCTAAAATGATTGACGTATAATTCGTAATGTCAGACAGAATTTCTGCAGATTTTTGTGCAATCTGTTCAAATTCGAAAAATCCGTCCTGAACTGAATTATGAATGAGCTTGGTATCACTCCCCGAACTTCTTGGTGCTGCTAAATGATCTACATAATAACGATATCCTTTTTCAGAAGGAACTCGCCCAGACGATGAGTGTGTTTTTTCCAGGAATCCCATTTCTTCCAAATCTGCCATTTCGTTTCGAATGGTTGCTGAACTGAAAGAAATATTGCTCTTTTTGGAAATCGCACGTGAACCAACCGGCTGTGCTGACTCGATGAAATCATCAATAATGACCTGCAAAATCATTAATTGTCTTTCTGTTAACATGATGATCACCTCTGTTAGCACTCTCAATCACCGAGTGCTAATGCTAATAATAAATTATCAAATCCGTATTTTTTTGTCAACGGACAAGCTTCAAATCTTCTTCCTCAAGCAGGAATTCCGCAAACACTTCATTTCCGAATAAAAGCCCATCGTCAGTCAGGCAATAATTCCCCTGCTGTTCAGCAAGCCATCCTTTTTTAACAAGACTTGAAATAGCACCCCCATACAAGCTGTCACAGGAAAAACCGAACTTGTCCCTGAAATGCTGCTGGTTAATCCCGCTCAACTTACGCAATCCAAGAAACATCTCTTCTTCCACCATTTCTTTCAGCCCGATTTCCTCTATTGATAATATCGGTTTTCCGTCGCTCATGGCCTTCTTGTTATAAGCGGGAAGCGGACGGATATTTCCGGTTCTCCTCCCAGGCAGATACCCGTGTGCGCCTGCGCCAAACCCATAATAATGCTCATTGTTCCAGTAGGTCAGATTGTGCTTGCTTTCAAACCCGTTCTTCGCAAAATTACTGATTTCATACTGGTTGATATTATTCCCCCGCATCGTGCTTTTTAGAATTTCATACATCTGGACTTCTGCTTCCTGCGGCGGGCGGTGCAGTTTCCCTTTTTTATGACGCTGATAAAATACGGTTTTGGGTTCAATTTGCAATGCGTACGTCGAATAGTGCGGGAGATCAAATGAGACAGCTTCTTCGAGTGATTTCTGAAACTGATCCACCGTCTGATTCGGCAATGCATAAATCAAATCAATACTGATATTTGAAAAACCATTTCGCTGCAGCAGGTTGATTGTGTGATAAACATCCTTTACTTTGTGCAGACGGCCCAATTCTTCAAGCATCTGATCATCAAAGACCTGTACCCCCAATGAAATGCGGTTCACGCCATAACTTTTCAGCAGCCTGACTTTCTCTACCTCAAAGTCGCCCGGATTTCCTTCGATTGTGTATTCCTCACAATTCGCGACGTCAAATTTATGATCAATAAGCTCCAGCAACGAACGGAGCTGCTTCATATTCAACGCTGTAGGTGTTCCCCCGCCAATAAAAATTGTTTTAACCTTTTGCTTCTTTCCATGAATGTTAGTGTTGATTTCGTTTGTCAGTGCTTCCATATATTCTGTAGCCAATCTTTCATTATAAAAGAACTTCGTAAAATCGCAGTAATGACAAATTTGCTGGCAGAATGGTATATGGATATAAACGGAATTAACCATCTTATCCTCTCCCAATACATTCAGCCACCGAAGAAACCCCGGTGGCTGAACAATACTCAACTCTGTTTCCCGTCCGTCTTAATCATTGTCCATCTTCAGAACTGCCATAAACGCTTCCTGAGGCACTTCGACAGACCCAACCATTTTCATCCGTTTCTTTCCTTCTTTCTGCTTTTCCAGAAGTTTACGTTTACGGGAAATATCGCCGCCATAACATTTGGATAAAACATTCTTTTTCATTGCTTTTATCGTCGAACGCGCGATAATCTTATTACCGATAGCTGCCTGAACCGGTACTTCAAATTGCTGCCTTGGAATAAGATCCTTCAGTTTGTCGACTATATGTTTCCCACGTTCATAGGCGAAATCCCGGTGAACAATAAATGATAAGGCATCAATTGTATCCCCGTTCAACAATATGTCCATTTTAACCAGGTTGGACGTTCTGTAACCAATCAAATCATAATCAAAAGAAGCGTATCCCTTCGTTTGTGATTTCAGCTGATCAAAAAAGTCATAGACAATTTCGGAAAGTGGAATATGATAAACAATATTAACCCGAATTTCATCAAGGTACTCCATATCAACAAACTGCCCGCGTTTTTTTTGGGCGATTTCCATTACTGGACCGACAAAATCGTTCGGTACCATGATTGTTGCCTTTACAAATGGTTCTCTGACTTCACTGATCAGCTGCGGATCCGGCATCACTGACGGATTATCAACTTCGACCGTTTCATGATCGGTCTGTTCCACTTCATATATTACACTCGGTGCAGTCGTAATTAATTCAATATTAAATTCCCGTTCAATCCGCTCCTGAATGATTTCCATATGTAACAAGCCCAGAAACCCGCAGCGAAAACCAAAGCCCAGTGCTTGCGATGTCTCTGCCTCATATTGCAATGATGAATCATTTAACTCCAGCCGTTCCAATGCCTCCCGCAAATCATTGTATTTATTTGAATCAATCGGAAACAATCCGCAAAACACCATTGGGTTCAACCGGCGATATCCCGGAAGTGGTTGATCTGCAGGATTATCAGCAAGTGTGACCGTATCCCCGACACGGCTGTCTCCCACATTTTTAATCGATGCTGTCAGAAATCCAACGTCTCCAACAGTTAATTCATCCTTGGCAACCGGTTTTGGTGTGAACACACCAATTTCATTTACTTCAAATTCTTTTCCGGTAGCCATCATCCTGATTTTATCGCCGATTTTCACGGAACCCTCTTTGATACATACGTAAGCAATTACTCCCCGATATGGGTCATATAAGGAATCAAATATGAGAGCTTTTAACGGATCTGCATCATTTCCGGACGGTGCAGGAATCGTATCAATTATACGCTCCAAAATTTCCGGAACCCCGATATTGTCTTTAGCCGAAGCAAGAATAACATCGTCTTTATCAAGTCCAACCACATCTTCCAGTTCCTGAGCCACCCTGTCAGGATCGGCATTTGGCAAATCAATCTTATTAATGACCGGTATAATTTCCAATTCATTATCCAAAGCCAAATAGATATTTGCAAGTGTTTGAGCCTCTATTCCCTGTGCCGCATCAACAACCAGAATTGCTCCCTCACACGCGGCAAGACTTCTTGAAACTTCATATGTAAAATCGACATGTCCCGGTGTATCAATTAAATGAAACGTATATTCTTCGCCACTTTTACTATCATAATGGAGTTGAACAGCATTGAGCTTAATTGTGATACCGCGTTCACGCTCCAGGTCCATGGCATCCAGAAATTGTTCCTTCATTTCGCGTTGTGATAATGCTTTGGTATTTTCAAGAATCCGGTCAGCCAATGTGGACTTACCGTGATCAATATGTGCTATAATCGAAAAATTCCGCACGTGACTTTGTTTTTTAACCATTCGTGACGTTCACTCCTACGTATCTATAAAATAGTTTGCTTTCAGACGTCAACAGCTAGGATTGATTATAGCAATTGCACCACTTACATTCAAGAACAAAAGCGGAAACACCCATTTGAAAATGCCATAATTAGCCGTCTTCCACATGAAGAGTTCAGCAACTTTAACATTTTCTGAAGGTTATTTTCGTTATAAAATTTGTTTGACGAAAAATGCATAAACTGCGACATAGTATGATGTTCTACCACCGCTGCGGAAATACACGTCGCATTCACTTTCAGCATAAGTGCGACATCAGCTCAAGAAAATCACTTTTGCTGTGTCTTCTTTACCATGGGCGGCTGATGAGCCTCCTTGTGCTCGTCGTATTGCAAGCAAATTCAGTGGTGTTACACTCCCCGCAAAAAAGATCGCTATTGAATCAAAATCGTTGTAGAAAAACGGACGATCCCGGACGGCAGGGTGAGAAGCGGACATGCTTATAGAAAACATTCCAGCAGTTAATTCGCAGTTTAGTTCAAATACGTGGTTAACAGGCAGCAAAATTTTTTTGAGAACTTTCATTAATCCTAGTCAAATAAAACGTGAATAAATCCGTAAATTACGTCAACTACAATGTTATAGAATCCTTTTACCGTACTTTCCAGGAAGCTGGCTATTTTTTGCGTTAAATTGGGAGGTTGTTCTGCTTTCAATACTTTTTCATCTGTTGTCCGTTGATTGACTTTTACAACCTGTACATCCTTTAATTGTTTCTGTTTTACTGTGTCCTCCTGCCGCATATCGGTTTCACCGCCGCGATCCATGCCAAGCACTAATCCCGTCAAAAAGAAAACAACCAATAACAATAGAACCAAAATCGAACGCATGTTGACAACCTCCTTCACCAGTTATTTCGGGTTACTGACTTTTTCAGCATCCCAATAATAGTCACTAAAAATATCTGCTACCGCATCTGCAGTACGGTGTAATTCCTCCATCGTATTATGAACTCCGCCAAATTCAATCAGGAGTGCGTTTCCTGATAAATCCTGGTTGTATACTCCATTGCTGCCTTCACCTTTTTTAACGATATATCCTCTGCTCAAACCAGGGTATTTTTTTTCAATAAGCTTATGCAGTTTATCCGCCAATTTAAGATTTTGTTTGTAATCTTCAAATTCCCCGCCAACAACGAACATAACGCGGGCGTAAGTCTTTCCATCTATTTCTGTTGTTGTTATGTCCCTTGACTGACCGTCACGATGTATATCGATAACGTATTGCAAGTCATTATTTTGGGAAAAAGCCTTTTTCACCACGTTTCGTGATGCATCATATGCCTGCCAGTATTCCCAGCCCTTTTCATTTAAAATACCCATTATATTTTCATCAGCAACCGTTGTACCAATACCATTCTGCTCTAGTTTTTTGGCTAAATAATCACTGATTTTTGTAACATTTACTTTTTTATGATGGGCTAAATCCTTGTCCTTGACTCCGGGCAAGTGCGGTAAAAAGGATTCGGTATTATGTGTATTGTAAAGAAAAACAACTTCCCTATTACCGGTAGAATGCTGTTCATCTTTTTTATTATCGTCTTTTGAACCTTTGTTCTTTTCCGATTCGCTTACAACCGCTTTTCTGTCTTCCAGCGCTTCATCAACTGGCGGTGACGATTCGATTGGCAGATTCGTATAATTTGTCCCTTCACCTGCCACAATTATTTCATATGCAAAGTTCGTCATGCCTGGAATTTCCTTACCAAGCAGACTTCTAGGATCGTTCGGCTTTATACTAGTTGCCATTTGGAAAAAAGTGTCCGGCAAGTCAGGTAATGGTTTGTCACTCGGATACGCCTCCCTGAACGCCCGGTTCTCCATTCCCAGCAAATATAAAAACGTTGTGCTTTCAATCTCACTCGTCCAATCGGATATTGTTTCCGATGAAATACGATATGCCGGGGCAACTGTTGTCAGCAGGCCAATAACAACGAATAAAATAAGAAATGAAATCACATAAACGCCACTTCTTTTATATAACTGCTTAAACCCTCTCCGGTTTTTATGATCCGGTCTGTTTCCTGACATCTTAGTTCCACTCCTTCTGAAGAACTCTTTCATAGTAAAATCTATGAAATATCTTCAGAAACTAGAACACATTCTGATGAATTAACAGAATTAATAGAGAAACGAGGCAGGGAAAAACCTACCTCGTGTACGACGCAAAATTTTCAACAGTAACTTTTTCATGCATGGCAGCATTTAAACCGGTGGCAAGCAGTGTAGCCATATCCTTCATGAATCCATCTACTTCCTTGGGTGTAACCATCAGATTGTGGCCGATAGGTGTGAGCACTTCTTTAATCAATGCTCGTTTATCATCTTCTGATAGCCCACCAACGATACCCAAAACAGTTTTTCGCTGTTCGTCATCAGGTAAATCATCTTCCGTAAATTTTTTATCACCAAATGTCATGCTAGCGGGGGTAAGTGACTTGGACGGGTTGTCTTTTTCCCGCCATTCGCGTCCAAAATGTTTTAAGAGATAATCAATCGTGTCACTGGTAATGGTCACAGCATCCACTACGGTCGGGACCCCTATGGAAAATACTGGTATGCCCAATGTTTCTTTGCTCAGTTCCTTTCGTTTATTGCCAACACCCGATCCCGGATGAATACCTGAATTGGCAATCTGAATTGTCTCATTAACCCGTTCAATCGACCTGGACGCCAGCGCATCAATAGCAATCACAAAATCCGGATTGAATTTTTCTACAATCCCGAAAATGATATCACTTGTTTCCATCCCCGTTACTCCCATTACCCCTGGAGTAACTGCTGCAACAGGTCGATACCCATCAGACACCGATTCATGATCCATTTGGAATAAATGACTGGTTACAAGAACTTTTTCCACACTCATTGGTCCGAGTGCATCTGGGGTAACATTCCAGTTTCCCAGACCCACAATCAATCCATTTGCATTTGCCGGTAAACCTTCCTCGTCAATAAGTTTTTTCAGTTCCTCTGCGAATATTTTTGCAGCAGCTTCCTGTCGTTTTGTATCCTGTCGTTTTACACCGTCCGCATAGATGGTAATATACGTTCCGGGCTTCTTACCGATAAGCTTTGACCCTTCGTCATCCACCTCAACATTTGATATGCGGATGTTGCTTTCTTCGCGTTCTTTTACCGTAACTCCGTTTATTTCCTGTTGTTGTTTATTTTCTTCTTTTTCCACATACATATCCTTCGCTTCGACAGCCAAATCTGTTCTTACCTGATATTCTTCATTACTCATCATAAAGACTCCTTCTCACCAGGATTAATTTCCTCTATGAAATAGACTTAACCATTAAGCATGAAAACATACAGCGATGTTGTAATGCAGCTATTGAAAAGGTTGTCTTCCTTTGGTAAAATGTCATTTGTTCATAAATAATGAAACGTTGTTGTTTTAGGAGGTGAAACAATGGCTAATATTAAATCAGCAATAAAACGCGTAGATACGAATAGAACGAAACATGACCAAAATTTGCAGTTCAAATCGGATATGCGTACCCAAATCAAACGTGTCGAGAAATTAATTGAGGCAAAAGATGCGGAAAATGCAAAACCTGCATTGAACCTGGCAGTTAAGAAAATTGATAAAGCAATCCAAAAGGGTGTCGTCCATAAAAATAATGGAAACCGCCAAAAATCAAGATTGACTAAAAAGGTTAACCAGCTTGGTGCATAATAAACATAAAAAACGATCCCTTGTACAGGATCGTTTTTTATGTTTTCTCGTCTTTGTTAGACCCTCAGCCACTGTATCTTCCACTTACCGACAACCAAAAAATTATTACGCTGGTTGAATAATTTCATACAGCAACAATTCGAAAGCAAGTTCTTTCTCCATTTGCCCCCGTTTGATGGACGCATCCGCTTCTGTTAACTTATCCATAATTTCCTCAAGTCGCCTGACTGAAAATTGGCGTTCCCGGTTCATGGCAATTTTAACAACATATGGATGAACGGAAAGCTGTTTTTGCATCTGGAATTGACTGTATCCTTTTTGTTTAAGAAGTTTAACCCGAAGAATCGTGCGGAACTGAAATGCTAATAACGCAATCATTGCAATAGGCTCTTCATTCATTTTTTCCAGACCTTTATATATGAAAATTGCTTTGTGCAAATTTGCTTCGATTACTGCATCGACCAGTCGCAATGACGAATTGTTGGTGGATTGGGATATCAGATTTTCTGCCGATTCTGCAGTTACATGTCCGCCATCTCCTGCATACAAGGCGAGTTTGGTTACTTCATTTTGCAGCAAATGCAAGTCACTGGATAACTCAGTTTCCAATATCTCAAATACCTTCTTATCAATGGTGATGTTCATGCTTTTAACAAGGTCCTCAATCCATTTTCCAATTTCATAATCCTTTACAGGCATACACTCTGCTACGGTTCCATTTTTTTTAAAGGCCTTGCTGATTTTTTTCCGTGTATCAATTTTTTCATATGGTGCGATGAACACAACCACAGAAAAATCAACCGGCTGTTCCAAATATTGCGCTAGCCTGTCCAGATCATGCTCAAAAGGAAGTTTGTCCGGTTTCGCTTTCAAAAACGATGGATTATGTGCAATAATCAGTTTCTTTTCACCGAAGAACGGAAACGTTTCAGCATCTGTAACCACCTCCTGTACAGGGGTCTCCTCCAAATCATATACCGATAAATTTTCGTTATTATCATCAGGGATAACCGCTTTTGTAATGGATTTAAGTATATTTTGAATGAAGTAGGATTCGGTTCCGTATAATAAGTATGCTGGTACGATTTGCTTCTTTTTAGTCTGCCGCAAAACTTCAGTATATGTCATGCATTTCACCCCAATTTACGATATATTTAATCGTAAATCGTTCAAAGATGGATAGCAAGCAATTCATAAAAAAACTGGAGGAAAATTGGAGCTGCAATTTCCCTCCATGATCTATTTAAACGTTCAAAATCCAGCCCTAGGAACTGCATTTCAAACGATATTTGAATGTACTTATAGGTTGACCATCAAGCCGAAAAGTATAGATGTTAACTCTTTCTAATATTGGTGGGAATTCATTGCGTATAAATCTTCGGTGGATTTTTTTATGTAATTCATTTATACTTAAATTTGTATAGGAGGGGTAAATATGAACGAATTTGAAAAAGATGTACAATCCAAAAACAATGATGTTGTTGATTCAATTAAGGGCTTCACATTCTCATTCGTGTTTTTTGTCCTGATATTTGCAATTGGTGTAACCATAAGTGTTGTAGGTTCCTGAGAAAATGTAGCGCTTCCATGTAAATAAAGCCCGAAGCACAAAGAGACGGATAATTTCCAGTCTCTTTTATTATTTCTTATGATGAAGTAACCGTCATCTGCTTCAGCTTATGGCAAGTAAGTCATAAATGTTCCATTGTCATCCTCATAAATATACTGAATCGCACCTTTTTTATCGGTTCTGATTATAATCGATTTTACTTTTTCTAATTCCGTAAGCACTTCATCATGCGGGTGTCCATATGAATTATTTACTCCAGCTGAGATCATGGCAACCGTTGGCTGAATTTGATTTAAATAAACCGGATCAGTCGATGAATCACTGCCATGATGGGCCACTTTCAGCACATCAACTGTTAAATCGGGGTAATTGGAAATGATGTCCTTTTCGGTTTCGTTGCCTATATCTCCAGTGAACAGCCAGGATTTCCCGCCAATGATGCTGTACAGCACAAGCGAGTTCTCATTCGTTGTTCCCCGATCTGAATCCGGTGAAAGCACTTGAAATGACTGCCGCCCTACGGTAACAGCCTCTTCAAATCCAGCCCGTATCACTGGTGTGTCAGACGACTCCAGCAGTTTAAGCATTGTTCGATCAAATTCGTAATAGTTACTGACAATCACCTTTTCGACATTCATTTCCTTTATAAGAAATGGAATGCTGCCCATGTGATCCGTATCCGCATGACTGATAAATACTGCATCAATTTTACGGATTCCTTTTTCATATAAAAATGGCTTAATGATCTGCTGGTAAACGGCATCTGTAGGCTGCTTGTTCTCAAAAGACATTTTAGCTCCGGCATCAATTATAATAACTCCTTTGCGATATGGTAATTCAATTACCATCGCATCTCCCTGCCCAACATCCAGCATCGTTACTTTCCCAACCGGTGAAAAATAAGGTCTGATGGCGACGATAATGATCAGCAATGTCAAACAACATCCGTATCGAAAAGCGTGTTTCAGTTTGGCGACCTGCAAATTATGCATAAATGCCTGATACACCAAATAATACACAGCAGAAGCAAACAATGAAAAACTACCGATTACAAACGGAAAATAAGCAACTTGATCTATTTTGGAAATTAATCCGATAACAATCGGATGAATACTTGAAAACACACGATCCATCATAGGGGTGAAAATCGCTAATGGAGACAAAAGCATCATCACAAACAAAAACGGAATCACAATAAAGGAAAAATACGGAACAACGACAAGGTTTACCAGGATGGACAACGGATGGAAGTTTGAAAAATATATAATTTGCAGTGGAAGGATCAGCATTTGAGCAACAAAACTGATTTTCAATACTGTCCAAAGACCCGACTTTGACTGCAAAAACCACCGACTGGAAAGCAATAAACCAAATGTGACAAGAAAGGACAGCTGGAAACCGACACTGTAGACAATAAATCTGTTGAAAATAATCAACGCAAGAAAAACAATACTTAATACGTCTGTCACACTAATTTTTAATCCCACTCTGGAAAACAAGAGGAACAGCACAACCATCATACTTGCCCGCCAGACGGATGGTGCACCCCCGGCAAGAAATGCATATACCGGCAGAAAACAAATAATAATGGATTGTGCTTTCTCTTTCGTGCAAACGGAAAGCTTAACAAGGAGAAAATATACCAGACCGACAATCAATCCGATATGCAGGCCAGAAATGGCCAGAATGTGGGACAAATTCCAACGCTGAAATAATGCGATTGTATCTTCATTAAGTTGTGAATCTTCACCTAGTACCAGGGCGTTCATCCAAGCTGCGGTAGCAGGGCTTACATTGGTGGTTACATATTCAATCAAATTGCTGCGAATTTCATATAAGTTGTCAAAAAGGGAAGCTCCATCACATTCCACGTCAGTAAGTGATGCGATTATTAATTGGTGTGTGATTCCTTTGGAGAGAAGAAATTTCCGGTAGTCAAATTGCCCGGGATTTCTGGCAGTGGATGGTAATTCCGGAGTTCCGGAAACTGTGCATTGTGCACCATATCTAAAATTGCCGAAGTCTCCATTATTCCCATTTTTAAAATATACGGCTTGGTATTTCGTATTTGTCTTATACTGATTGAATATAAAATCAACTTTTTGATCCGTTTCATGAACAGGTCCTGAGATTCGGCCACTTATCTCTATGGTTTCATTAATCATCTTATTTTCAGTTACAGTAAGTTCAGCAAGATCCGGAATCCAAAAATAAAAAGAGACAGAAGATATAATTGACAACACAACCGGGATTATCGGCATGCGTCCTCCGTACAACATGATTGCCAGCCAAAGGAAGAAAAATATGACAATCACTTCACTTTGGATGACAATCGCCAGGAAACTGCTTACTGCTGCCAGTGCGGGAAAATGCCAATACCCTTTCACACCGGTCACCTATATATTAAATAGTGATTTCGCTTCAGCTTTCAACTCGTCATACGTTTCATTGTCATCCGTTTGATTATGCAGTTCATTCAACAGATGGTTGATGTATTGTTCTTTTTCTTTAAACTGGGTGTCAAGCGCAATCGCTGACAGTTCAACCTTCTCAGTTTCTACGCCGGCATCAGTAAATAATTCCCTGGCATAAGGATGATTTTTATAATCGGTTGCATAATAGATCCTCTTGATTCCTGCCTGGATAATTTGCTTGCAGCATTGCAGACAGGGAAAATGTGTTACATAAATCTCGGCTCCCTCAGTCGGTACACCAAACTTGGCACATTGAAGCAATGCATTTGCTTCAGCATGCACGGTTCGAACACAATGGCCATCAATGACATAACAGCCTTCATCGATACAATGAACACTTCCGGAAACACTGCCATTATACCCACCAGCAATGATTCGCTTCTCTCTGACAATGGTTGCTCCGACCATAAGTCGTGTACAGGTGCTTCTTAATGCAAGCAAATGACTTTGCGCCATAAAATATTGATTCCAGGAGATTCTTTCCATTATGTATCCCACCTTTAATTAATTCTGTTTATTATGGAATTTGGATGCTATCTTCTAAATTTTGAAGCGTAATTTCGCCTATCCCAGGAACTTCAAGCAGATCCTCCGTTGACTGAAACAGTCCAAATTCTTCCCGATACTGGATGATAGCCTGTGCTTTCGACGGACCAATTCCATTCAATGTTTCAATCTCCTCCTGTGAGGCATAGTTGATTCTTATTTTTTCTGATCCGCTGCCGCCGGTTTGGTTTGCTTGTACAGTTGAATCTCCGGTTTTTGGAATTAGGATAATCATTTCATCCTGCACCTTTTGTGCGAGATTTACCATAGTCTGATCTGCATGTTTTGTGAAACCGCCCGCAAGTGCAATAACATCATTCACCCGTGAATCCAAACTGACTTCGTAAACGCCGGGATTCACAACAGAGCCCTTGACATCAACAACGGCCATGGAAGACACACTTTTCTCCTTTATCTCATCAGCAGATTGTGTTTGCAGAGAAACTTCATTGGAATGGGCATCATTTTCTTTCACTTTATCATTATTTATAAAAAAAATGAAAACAATTACGACTCCGATTACGATAAAGGGGGAATTTTTCTTGAGGAAGTCGAGCACCGCTTTTCACATCCTTCAGGGAAAATAGAGGGAAAAAGATAATAATTACTTATTCGACACTAATCCGAAAAATCCTCTTTTTAAAAAAACAACCGGAAATTGTTATTTCTCCGGCTGTTTTTCAGCGATAATAAAAATTCGTTCTACCTGTTCTTCATTAAAATCAGAGTTTATTAAAAAGTCCCCGTACAAACCGGAAATTTCAAAACCGGCTTCATCTAAAAGTTTTTTATAAAAATCAACATAATACGTTTGCTGATGATGAAATTCTTCAAAACGATCATATTTTTTACCATCGGAAACAAAAAATGTAAGATCATGATACATTTCACCTGGTTCTTCCCCGGCAGTGCAGAACCAGATGTATGAGACGTCTTCCTGAACATCGGCAAAGGTATTATTTACATAAAACTGTACGACTTTATTAACTGAATGCACATCAAACATGAACAGACCACCTGTTTTCAGCGATGCAGCAACCCGATGAAATACACTGCGCAGCGCATTTTCTTCCGTTATATAATTCATAACATCACAAAAGCTTATCGCAGCATCGAGATTATACAGACCTTCCAACTGCTGTAAGTCTTGATGTATCCACTGAATGGATACATTCTCCTGATCCGCTCGCTTTCTGGCAATACTTAACATATCCACGGAATAGTCTACTCCAGAAACTTCATATCCGTTTTGAGCAAGTTTCGTTGTTATTTGCCCTGTTCCGCAGCCCAAATCCGCAATGGTCTTTATATCTTTCCCTGATTGACCGAATATTTTCTCAGCAAAATCAATCCATTGTTCATATGGCGCATCACCCATCAATTTATCATATAAAGTTGCAAGTTGATGATAAGCCTCCATATTACCAGCTCTGACCGACATTCAGTTCAATTTTGGATGCATCTCCCCATAAACGCTCCAGGTTATAGTAAGAGCGTTCATCCTTGTGGAATATATGACACACCACATCACCAAGATCAACAAGAATCCAGCGTGCTTGCTCATAACCTTCCAAACGTTTGATGGAAACATCTATCTCATCCATTGATTCCTTAATCGCCCTGGAAATTGCCTGTACCTGCCGCTCATTGCTTCCATGACAAATAAGAAAATAATCTGCCATCAGTGAAACATCTTTCATGTCCAATGCTACAATATCCATCGCGCGTTTGTCTTCACATGCAGTTGCAGCCCTTTGCACAAGTTCATTATTATTCATGAAATTAATAACCCCCATTAATTTGTCTTGTTAATTCATTATATGCATAAAATGTGTCTGGATAGACTGTAGCATTTTTGCTTACAAGGAACTGAATCGTATTCCGCAATGCCATCCAGGAAGCCAGTTGTAAATCATACCTGGCAGCCTTACGCACCTCATCAATTCCAGGAAATGACCGGCCTGGTTCAATGTAATCTGCAACAAAAATAATCCTGTCCATTCTGCTCATCTTTTCCTTCCCTGTCGTATGGCAATAAATGGCACTTTTTATTTCATCGTCGATTATTCCATATTCGCGGTCAATCAAAACAGATGCAACTGGACCATGCCATAGTTCATGGTGATAGTCCAGCAGATTATTTGGCAATTCATCACACTCCAGAATAAACTGTTTCATTTCTTCCGCCGGCTTGCATTTTGCATAATCATGAAAAACTGCTGCAAGTTCAATCTTTTCTCGTGACCCTCCGAATACATCCGTAAGTTCCACTGCTGTATCCGCAACCCGAAGTGTGTGTTCAAATCTGCTCTTCGTCAAGTGTGGTTTTACAATTTCAACAGCTTCATCAATTTTCATATAAATGGTTCTCCTTTATATAAGATTCAACAATATCAGGCACGAGATATTTCACCGAACCATGATTGGACAACCGTTGTCGAATCATCGTTGAAGATATTTCAATCATTGGCACATCTACCACCTCTACAGGAAAGTCAGTTTCCAGTTGATATCCGTTGCGCTGTACCCCGACAAACTTCACAAGATCCATCAAATGGTCAATATTTTCCCAGTGTGGCAGGAATTCCACCATATCAGCCCCAATAATAAAGTAAAAGCTAACTTCTGGAAATTCTGACCTTAACGCCTCCATTGTATCAAATGTGTATGATTTCCCTAAACGGTCTACCTCTATCGTGCAGATTTTAAATGCCGAATTCCCCTGGATGGCCAGTCGTACCATTTCCACCCGATTTGTACTTTCTGTTTTGGCTCTGTCTTTATGTGGTGGTTCGAATGATGGAATCAGCCAAATTTCATCAAGCTCCATTGCCTTCCGAACCTCTTCTGCTATAATTAAATGTCCCATATGCGGCGGATCAAACGTACCACCTAAAATGCCAATACGTTTCATAGGGAGTCTCCTTTAGGGAAGCTGAATATGTTTATTCTCTTCCGATTCCTTGTATAGAATAATATTGTTTCCAATTACCTGCACAACTTCCGCTTGAACTCCACTGGATAACTGTTCTGCAACTGTATGCTTGTCTTCAAGACAATTCTGCAGGATACTGACTTTAATAAGTTCCCGTTTTTCCAGCGCCTCATCAATTTGGGTAATCATGTTGTCGTTCACACCGGTTTTTCCTACTTGAAATATAGGCTTCATCGTATTGGCTTCCGCTCTTAAAAATCTTTTTTGCTTACCTGTTAACATGTTATCTTCCTTCCAGAATAGATTGCAGCTCCTGATCCATTTTACCGACAGGAACCAGCTGGTTTGTCCATAACTGAAATGCAGCTTGTGCCTGGTAGAGCAGCATTGTATGTCCATAATGTATATATGCCCCAGCCTGTTCTGCCTGTGTAAGAAACGTTGTATGAATTGGCTGGTAAATAATATCGCTGACGACACTACCGGATTTTACGTCTTCTGCCGATACTATAACACGTCCTTCATTCGGCTTCATACCAATTGAGGATGTTTGAATGATGAGATCGTAATTACCGATATTGTTCTGCGCGTCGGACAAATTAAATACAGCAGAGCTTCTGCTTGAATTATTGAGATCCGCGATTGATTTTGCATTATCCCTGGTACGGTTTGCTATGTCCACATGGGAAAAGCCATTCGTTATCAGACTGTAATAGATGCCTCGTGCCGCACCGCCTGCTCCAATAATCATGATGCGTATATCCGAATCAGCACAAAGTTCGGGAAATTTGTTTTTCAAAGCAGTAAAGTAGCCTATTCCGTCCGTGTTATAGCCAATCCATTTTCCATCCTTAACCACTACTGTATTAACTGCCCCAATTGATTCAGCATGATGATCTATCCCGTCAAGCCAGGGGATGATCTTTTTTTTAAATGGCAACGTTACATTAAAACCCGACAGACCTTTCCGTTTTAATTTCCCCAATTCGGTTTCAAATGAGTCTTCCGGGCTGATTTCCATAATGGAATACGTCCCTTCCAAACCGGATTTTGCCAGGAATTGTTGATGAATCCATGGGGAAAGTGAATGATGAATGGGATATCCAATCAGGCCTAATTGATATGTCAAAGTAACTCCCCCCTAAAAAAATGATTTTCGCAATGATAAGTGAACACCTTTGGGACTGTATGCAGCCACAGTTGCCTCTCCATCCGGCAAACTGATCCATCCCAGCCCCGGAAACACAATATCTGTTTTCTGTTCTTTGATCCTGTAGGTGCTTTTTTTCAATTCCGGGAAATTTTCCATTGACTCCGCTTCCGGTGGAGACAACAGCCCCCCTTTATGCTCGGCATACAAATTATCCGCATTTTCCAGTTTTGTACGGTGAATGGATAAACTATTTGCGAAATAGCAAACAAACGACTGCCGTTCTCCTTTAATGAAATCAATCCTCCCGAGACCACCGAAGAACAGTGATTGTCCGGAATTTAATTGAAATACTCTCGGTTTAATTTCTTTTTTTGGAGTTATAACTTTCAGATCACTATCCGAAATATAGTGGGCAATCTGCTCATGATTTACGATACCCGGTGTATCTATCAAGGATGACTGGTCATCAAGCGGTATGCTGATAAATCCCAGCGTTGTTCCCGGAAAATAAGATGTCGTAATGACATGATCTTCACCAGTTGTCTGTCGGATCAGCCGGTTAATGAATGTTGACTTACCAACATTTGTTGTCCCGACGATGTAAACATCCTTTCCGCCACGGTAAAATTCAATGGATTCGGTTAAATCGTTCAAACCATATCCCTTAACAGAGGAAATAAGAAATACATCTTCCACAATCAAACCAACGTCTTTTGCCTTGGATCTCAGCCATTGCGTTAGCTTTCGCTTGTTTGTGGACTTCGGTAACAAATCCATTTTATTGCCCGCCAATATTACCGGCTTATCTCCGATAATTCTTGACAGACTTTTCAGCATACTTCCTTCCACATCGAAAATATCGATAAGATGAACGACGATTCCTTCTTTTTCTCTAATTTCACTGACCATCTGCAAAAAATCCTCGTCTGTTGCCGAAACATCCTGAATTTCGTTGTAATGTTTCAGGCGAAAGCACCGCTGACAAAGGACGACTTCTTTATCAAGCGACGATTTCGGTGTATAGCCAATTTGGTCCGGATCTGTGGTCTGAATTTGGGCTCCACAACCTTGACAAATTAATTCTTCCATTTATTCTTCCTCCCAGGTAATTTTTCCTTTCTTCCGCATATAACTTAAAATTCTTCGCTCTATTTTACGATTAATACGGGTTAGTTTACCATCTGTCTTTACGATTGGGACAACCAAAATGGTATAAAATCCCGCAAAATTTCCGCCCAATACATCTGTCAAAAGTTGATCGCCGATAACAGCGACCTCCTCTTTTTTTACATTCATTTCCCTGGCAGCACTTTTAAATGCATGACTTAACGGTTTTCTGGCACTGAAGACAAATGGAGTGTCCAGCGGTTCGGAAAAAATTTTGACGCGTTCCTGTTTATTATTTGAGATAATGGTAACTTTTATATCGTGTTCTTTCATCTGTTTAAACCATTGAATCACTTCCGGTGTTGCATCACGGACATCCCAGGCAACCAAGGTATTATCCAAATCCGTTATAATCCCTTTTATACCCTTTTTCCGCAAAACAACCGGATGAACATCAAAAATGGATTTCACATGCTCATTCGGCAAAAACTTCTTCAGCACTGATCACACCTCATTATGACTTGCAAAAATTCTGTATGTATATACACAATTCAACAGTATAACTCAATCGTATAATAACTTTCCATAAATATAAAGTGAAACTTTCATTTAGAGGGGTGGTTTTCCCCTCTAAATGTTAGTTGAACTTATCGGGCTTGTACGGGCAGTTTACACCAAATTTATCCAAGCTATCTTTAGATACTCTGGCGGGGGGGATTACTGCCCGTCAAACTGCGGTAAAGTGAAACTTTCATTTAGAGGAGTGGTTTCCCCTTCTAAATGTTAGTTCAACTTATCGGGAACTAAAAAACCTACCTCATCCATTACTTCTCTCCATGCAGTAGTTAATCCAGCTAAGCAGCTGCTTATGTTCTTAAACCGTTAACGAACAATGACGTAATTCGTCTTTATGTCATAATATTAGTCAAATATGTCAAAAACCGTTCGACAATTTCCTTCAAATTTCGAATTGTGGATAACTTTATTCACATTATCCACACTGAAAAATCAACATTTTTCGTAGATATTTCCTTTTTATACACATGTTATCTACAACCCTTTGTAGATAACTGAAGCCTTGTCCAGGCTATCATTTCATGGTAGATTAAATAATAACAAATAACCTATCTGTACATGATTGGGGGCTGTATTTTTGGAACATTTGTCAGATGAACTGCTGCTTGAATCGTATCATAAAGCAAATGAATTAAATTTAAGCCCTGATTTTGTTTATCTTATTAAACAGGAAATCAATAATCGATCACTGGCACACAAAATTAAAAATACAGGTTGATGAAATCTGATCCTTATCATTTTAATGATAGGGTTTTTTTATTTTATCCAGCTTAAGTTTATGGTAAGCTGATTTTGGTGAATTATATTTTTTTATAATCGTTTTCCCAGGTCAATAATCAACTGTAAGATATTCTAAACACTATTACTTATAAAAAATAAACATCCCTTTTTAGGAGGAAAACATCAGATGATTTACATAGTACTTATCCCGCTTTTACTAGCTTGCTTTATTCCCGCATTAAGTAAACTAAAACATAAAATTCATACTGGTATTTTCGTTTTTTTTATTCCCTTTTTCATTTTTCTGTACTTCATTCGTTTTGTAGGAGACGGTTTTTCTCCTGTCAGACAAACTTATCAGTGGGTTCCATCATTACATATCAATTTTGATTTTTATCTTGATGGACTCAGTCTACTTTTTGCCCTGTTAATCAGTGGTATTGGGGCACTTGTTGTTTTATATTCAATCTATTATCTGGATAAATCAGAACGATTGGGACATTTTTATGTTTACTTATTAATGTTCATGTCCGCAATGCTGGGAATTGTTTTGTCAGATAATGTGTTTGTTTTGTATTCATTCTGGGAATTAACATCCATTTCATCATTCCTGTTAATCGGCTATTGGCATTTTAATGAACGGTCAAGATACGGGGCATTAAAATCCCTGCTGATTACCATCTTCGGCGGATTAAGTATGTTCGGCGGGTTTATACTGTTATACGTGATAACAGGTACTGCAAGCATTCAGGCGATGATTGATCAAACAGATATCATTTTAAACAGTCCGTATTTGCCTTTGATTCTTGGTTTTCTCCTCTTGGGGGCATTTACAAAATCGGCACAATTCCCATTCCACATATGGCTGCCTGATGCGATGGAAGCACCAACACCGGTCAGTGCCTACCTCCACTCAGCCACAATGGTTAAAGCCGGGCTGTTCCTGGTAGCACGTTTTTCACCAATTTTTTCAAACTATGAATGGTTCCTGATCATCGTAAGCATTATGGGGATTGTCACCCTTTGCTGGGGCTCCTATATGGCGGTAAGACAAACGGATTTAAAAGCAATTCTGGCATTTTCCACTATAAGTCAGCTTGGTATGATTATGGCCATGCTTGGATTTGGCACACAAGTTGCCGTTTATGCAGCGGTATTTCATATTTTAAACCATGCCACATTTAAAGGCAGTCTGTTCATGGTTGCCGGCATAATCGACCATGAAACAGGCACAAGAGATATTCGGAAACTGGGCGGGTTGCTGACACTAATGCCGATGACAGCAACATTGGCGCTGTTTGGCACATTTTCCATGGCGGGAGTTCCGCTGCCATTCCTTAATGGCTTCTACAGCAAGGAGTTGTTTTTCGGATCTTCCCTGGACTTATCGGAAGGAGTCGGCAGTACGGCACACATGCTGGCGCAGGCCATTCCTTACCTGGCAGTGTTAGGAAGTATTTTCACGTTTGTGTATTCACTGTATTTCTTTTTTGGCATTTTCACCGGCCGCAAACAAATGGACAAACTTCCAAAGAAACCACATGAAGCACCTTTTGGAATGCTGGCAGCGCCACTTATTCTGGTGCTTGGCGTAATTTTAATCGGGATTTTCCCGAATGCTGTCAACGGTACTTTTCTTACGCATGCGGCTGAAGCTGTATTTGGAAATGAAGTTGTTACCCATGTTAAGTTCTGGCACGGATGGAATGCACCTGCATTTCTAATGTCCCTGGGTGTGGTAGGACTGGGCGCAATACTAGTTCTAACCAGAAACAAATGGAGCGGTGTTTACAATTTCTTGCCTGGGAAACTGAGTGCCAATAAACTATACGACTCCCTTTTGGATAAAACCGATGTTTATTCTAACAAGGTTACAAACTTTTACATGACTGGATCATTGCGCCTGTATATGGCGATTATTTTGGGAACAACTTGCATAGTTACGTATGCATTTATGATAATTACCGATGGTTTTACCATCCGTTTCAATGATCTTGCTCCAGTAACAGCAATTGAAGTTGCCGTTACGATCGTTATGACGGTTTCCGCAATTGCGACAATCTTTGCAAGGCGTAACCTGTCAGCTATTTTGTTGCTCGGTGTTGTCGGCTATGGAATTTCCATCCTGTTTGTTATATACAGGGCACCTGACCTTGCCCTGACACAGCTGATCATTGAAACAGTTACTGTCGTATTATTCCTACTTTGCTTTTATCATCTGCCTATGATGCGGGACCGCGGCGAAACTGCAGGATCCAAAGCGGTTAATACGATTATTTCAGTCGGATTTGGTTCCATTCTGACGCTGATAGGTATTTCCGCACACAGTACGGACTGGTTTGGAACCATTTCAGAATACTTTATTAAGACATCGCACTCACTTGGCGGAGGGGACAACATTGTTAATGTGATCCTCGTCGATATGCGCGGACTTGATACATTATTCGAAATAACTGTACTTGGCATCGCTGCACTGGCTATTTTCAGCCTCATCAATTTGAAAAATAATAAGGGGGCGAAATAAATGGAAATTATCACATCAATTCTCGCCGGACTTTTATTTGCTACAGGCATCTACAATCTGCTGCAAAAACAGCTGCTGCGTATTGTTATTGGTACTGGGCTCGTATCACATGGAGCACACTTGTTCATACTGACGATGGGAAAACTAAAACGCGGACAACCGCCGATTTTGACAGAAGGTGTTGAAAACTATGTGGATCCGCTTCCGCAGGCACTGATCCTAACGTCCATCGTAATCAGTTTTGGAGTTACCAGTCTGGTCATAGTGCTTGCTTACCGGACAGCAAATGAAAATAATACAGATAATATGGAAGAATTAAGGGGTAACGAACATGAGTAATTTAGCAGTATTGCCAATCATCATTCCATTACTTTCAGGGATTATACTGGCATTTTTCCCAAAAAAACTAACACTTGTACGTTCACTGGCAAAAGTGTTCATTACAATTAACCTGCTGGTGTCCGGTTATGTCCTGTTTACAGTTTATACCACAGGCTCCATCATTCTGGAAACCGGGGCATGGCCGGCACCATATGGCATTATTCTGGTCGCCGATTCACTGTCTATCCTGCTGGTATTTACCACGAACATCATTGCGGCTGCATGCGCATTTTTTGCGCCTCACTCCCTTTCAGACAGAAAAGAACAGTATTATTTTTATTCCTTCTTCTTCTTTCTGATAACCGGGGTCTCGGGTGCCTTTCTGACAGGAGATATTTTTAACTTGTTTGTGTTTTTTGAAGTGCTGTTAATGGCTTCTTACGCACTAATTGTCCTGGGTGGCGATAAAGTTCAACTAAGGGAATCGATAAAATATGTATTAATAAACCTATTTTCTTCCATCCTGTTTGTAACCGCTGTTGCCTTCTTGTATGCAACGGTTGGCACCGTCAACATGGCACAAATTGCATTGCGCGTACAGGAAGTCGATCAACAAGGTATTCTGACAACAATAGGAATTCTGTTATTCTTTGTTTTTGCCACAAAAGCGGCATTATTTCCTTTGTATTATTGGATGCCTAGTCCTTATGTTAAACCGAATCCAGTTATTTCAGCATTATTTGGTGCCCTGCTTACCAAAGTCGGGATCTACTCCATTATCCGGGTATTTTCATTAATTTTTGTATATAAAATTGAACTTACCCATGAAGTTTTTATCTGGATTGCAGGATTATCGATGATTTTTGGTGTGATTGGAGCATTATCAACAAATAATATTAAATTGATCATCGCCTATAACATTATACCGGCGATTGGGTTTATCATTTTGGGAATCGGTGTTTTCAATGAAACGTCAGTCAGTGGATCTATTTACTATTTGGTTCACGATATGATTATTAAGGCCGCATTATTTCTTATTGCCGGCACGGTTGCATATGTAGCAGGAACATCCGATTTAAGGAAGTTCAGCGGGTTAATTCACTATTATCCAGTCTTGGGTTGGCTTCTGTTTATATCCGCTTTTGTTCTTGCGGGAATACCGCCATTTAGCGGATTTATAGGGAAACTGCTCCTGCTTACCGGGGCATTATCAGGTGATGAAATTGCCATTGTTATTATTGCGCTGATCAGCAGTCTGCTAATCCTTTACTCCATTATGAAAATATTTATTAAAGGTTTCTGGGGTGTAAAAGATGAATCATTTAAACCAAAGCCAACAAAAGGATTAATTGGACCAATCGCGTTTTTAGTAGCGATATCAGTTTTCCTTGGTGTAGGTGCAGAATTCATCTACCCATCTATCGAAAATATCTCTGCCTATTTGCTTGACCCGGAAATTTATATCGATTCCGTACTGAAGGAGTGAAAATCAGATGGCTTTTCAAATATTAATAAATTTAATAATTGCAGTAATGTGGATGTTTCTAAGTGAAACATTTACTGCAGCCAGTTTTGTAACGGGCTATATTCTTGGTTTAGGTTTATTATTTTTATTAAACCGTTTTATACCGGATACATTTTATCTGAAACGGGTTTATAAAATTTTGATGTTGATCATGTTATTTATTAAGGAATTGATCATTTCAAATATTGATATTGTCAAACTCGTTTACAATCCAAAACCAGAGTTTGAGCCCGGAATATTTGCCCTGCCAACCGAGTTGACAAGCAATTGGGAAATTACGCTTCTGGCCAACTTGATTACACTCACACCAGGCACCTTATCTGTCGCTATATCGGAGGACAATACCCATATCTACATTCATGCAATGGACATCGATGATATTAATGATGAAATTAGTTCCATTAAAGATACATTTGAAAAAGCCATTATGGAGGTGACACGGTGAACGGAATAGTTCAGGTTACACAAAATATAATTGAAATTGCTACACAAGTCAGCCTGATGTTAATAGCTGTTTCGCTGATTTTGCTCCTGATTCGGATTGTTCAAGGTCCCACCAATGCCGATCGGGCAGTAGCTCTTGATGCAATCGGAATAAACCTGGTCGGTCTTGCCGCATTGTTATCTATTTTACTGGCAACAACCAAATTCAATGATGTAGTCTTATTAATCGGGATTTTACTTTATATCGGAACACTTGTCATTGCAAAATACATAGAAAAGGGTGTTATTATTGATCGGGACACTGATTGACATCATTACGAATATAATAATCATCGTATTTCTTTTGTCGGGCGCCTTTTTTATGGTATCGGCATCAATTGGAATTATCCGCTTCCCCGATGTGTTTACCAGGCTGCATGCAGCGACAAAGTCCTCTACACTTGGAGTGGCTGGCATTTTGGTAGGTGCAACACTCTATTTGTATATAACAGATGGTATTGTCAGCGGCAAATTATTGTTGGCAATTGTGTTTGTTCTCCTGACGTCACCGGTTTCCGGTCATATGATTGCTCGTGCCGCTCATCGGAAAGGCATAAAACCGGTACTTAAGAACAGACGGGATGAATATGAGGAAGCAATACAAAAACATACGAAGCAGCATTGATTCCCCGGCTATAATACATAGCCGGCTTTTTATTATACAAAATGTAGATGATGATGCCTTGAATGAACCCGCCAATCGTAAATATGGAGAATTTTCTACTGCGTTTTTATAAGGACAGACACAAAAGCACCTCCGCCTTCATAAAGATGTTATATGGGCTGAAGCCCAACTTGCCCGTTAAGGAGGTGGCTACGATTGTCGGGGATCTTAAGTGTCCTTGCGTTATTAATTAAAGAAGCTTTATTTTTTGTGTCGTACGTAAAGAATCACGCATTTCCTCAACCGCTCCCCCCGGAAGATGAAGCAAAGTATATCGAAGCAATGCAAAATGGAAGTCATGATGCACGCAACAAACTGATTGAGCATAATTTAAGACTTGTTGCACATATCGTTAAAAAATTCGAAAACACCGGCGAAGACATGGAAGACTTAATTTCCATCGGTACGATAGGACTGATTAAAGGAATCGAAAGCTACTCAACCGATAAAGGAACAAAACTGGCGACTTATGCTGCTCGTTGTATTGAAAATGAAATCCTGATGCATTTAAGGGCTTTAAAAAAAGTGAGGAAGGATGTTTCACTGCATGACCCAATCGGCCAGGATAAGGAAGGAAATGAGATCAGTCTCATTGATATTCTGGAAGCAGAAAACCAAAATATAATTGAATACATTCAATTAAATATGGAGATTGACAAAATGAACGAGTACTTAGCAATACTGGATGCACGTGAAAAAGAAGTCATTCTGTATCGTTATGGACTCAACAACCATAATGAAATGACACAGCGGGAAATTGCTCAGATGCTTAACATTTCCAGAAGCTATGTATCCAGAATTGAAAAAAGGGCTTTAATGAAAGTATTTCATGAATATTTCCGTAAAGAAAGAAGAGGTTGAAAACCAAAAGCGCCTGATAGCAAAAAGGACTGGGACAAAAGTATTGCTTAAAAGAAAAACTGAACTAAACAGAAACGGTGAACATTACCGCCCTGGAAATATACTTCGCTTTCACTTTGGAGCATAAGTGGGACATCAGCTCATTTGCTTTGCCCCAGTCCTATTTCACCTTTCTATCTCAGACAGCCGGAATGACCTTCATAATCAATTTGGCTGCATTTTCTGCAGCAGTTTCCAAAAATGCATCAAAGGAAGTGGATGAATCTTTTCCCGCAATATCACTTAATGCACGGATAATTACAAAAGGACTTCCATATTGATAGCAGACTTGTGCAATCGCCGCCGCCTCCATCTCTCCGGCTATCATCGTGGGAAACCGGTCTTTGATAGATGCAACCCTGGAAGCATCAGACATAAAAGAATCACCGGTTGCAATGATTCCTTCTGTATACCGCACTCCCAAGTCTTTCATTGCCCCAGCCGTTTTCGCTGCCAATGATTTATCAGGTGTATAGACTGCAGGCATCCCTGGTACCTGTCCATAAGCATAATCAAAGGCCGTACAGTCCACATCATGATGAACTACCTCTGAAGATATGACGATATCACCTACCTGAAGCGAATCCGCAAATCCGCCGGCTGACCCAGTATTGATAACATGGGTCGGGGTAAACCTTTCATGCATAATAGTTGCAGCCATCGCCGCATTCACCTTGCCAATTCCCGATTTAAGCAGTACAACATTCCGCCCAAGCAATTTCCCTTCAATAAACAGACAGTTAGCGACCGTTGATTCCCGCCTGTTTGTCATATGATCTTTCAACATTTCTATTTCTTCATCCATTGCGCCAATAATTCCAATCGTCATTGTATGCCCCCATTTCACAGCGGTTGATTATTCAAATCTGTATTTCTGATCATTTTCTTTCAGCTCTTCCACTTTTGTCGGTTTCCAGCCTTCATCATTAACCCATGTCATATAAACGCGATATGTTTTTGTTTCATTCGCATCAGAAGCAGTTACCACTACTTTCTGATCACCATTTCGTTCGATCCACCACATGGTCAAGCTGTCCTGATTCAGGTCAGTTGCCACTGAAATGGCCTTACGCATTTCAACCCTATCCTGTGACCCTTCATTATAATTCGTCGTATGTGGTCCTGTCTGTTCTGTTCCTACCGGTTGCCAGTTCCCGGTATATGCTTTAACCACATTATCGTCTGATGATTCCACTTCCTGTTTCTTCACTTCATCGTTATTTGTTTGCTGTTCATCCTTATCTGATGATGATTCATCACTGTTTTCATCCCCGGAATTACTGTCATTCCCTGCACTGTTTTCCTTCTGCCCGTCCGAAGTGGAACCATCGTTATTATTGTTGCTTTCACTTGAATCATTTGCGGCCTGATTTGTCTCGCTCTCATCTGCCATATCCTGGTTATCTCCGCCGCCGAATACCAGCAATGCTATAAAAACTACCAGGAGAATACTTCCAAACACCGTAAAGATAGTCAGCGATTTAGTATTTTTTCTTCGTTTATCAAATTTGTCAACTCGTGAATTATTATCATTTTCAGACATGGTTTCTTCCCTCCCATACTGCACATTACTATAATATCATATTTCGCACAAAAAATTATATGCCAGGGATGAATTTTCGCCCCTAGCATATACGATAACACTTTATTAACAAACGAAAAAACGGAATGAATGATTCACTCCGTTTAAGATTGCGTTAGTCAACTTTAATTATTTCCACCTGAATATCGCCACCTGGTGTTGTTACTGAAACTTCCGTACCGATTTCATGCCCCAATAAACTTTTAGCCATTGGTGAATCATTTGAAATTTTTCCCTCAAAAGGGTCTGCTTCTGCGCTTCCGACAATCGTATATGTTTCTTCTTCACCATTCGGAAGCTCTTTAAAAGTGACTGACTTTCCAAGTGAAACAATGTTTGGATTCTCATTGTCATTCTCAATAATAACCGCATTTCGAATCATCGTTTCAACTTGGGAGATGCGTGTTTCAACAAATGCTTGTTCATCCTTCGCTGCATCGTACTCGGAATTCTCGGATAGATCACCAAAACTGCGCGCAACCTTTATCCTTTCCACAACTTCCTGTCTGCGATCTGTTTTTAGATAGTGCAATTCATTCTCGAGTTTCTCTTTTCCCTCAGCTGTCATATAATAACTTTTTTCCGTAGCCATAATATTATACACTCCTTTATCATCATACACCTAACTTTACATAAACCTGGAATAAGCAAATACATATTCGATGCAAGTAAAGAAATAGCAGCACCTTTTTATTAGGAAAAAATAAAGTCCGTTCTTCCTGCATGCGCAACTATGACATTCACCATAAAGCTTGAAGAATACCAAGTTTTTCTAATACAACCAGTATTACTCCTACAATACTTACTAAACCCTACTATGGCAGATTTTATTTAAGTTTTCAATACCTTTTCATTCTTTATTTTGCCGATTTTTGGTTAGGATATTTTCTATTTTCGTTGCCATTATATCGATCGCGACATGGTTTTGTCCGCCTTCCGGTATAATGATATCTGCATACCGCTTTGTTGGCTCAACAAATTGCAGATGACTTGGTCGTACATTGTTAATATACTGATCAATAACCGAGTCCAGTGTTCTTCCGCGTTCTTTAATATCTCTCAGCAAGCGCCTGATGATACGTACATCGGAATCGGTATCCACAAACACCTTGATATCCATTAAGTCAACCAGCCGTGGATCCTCCAAGATTAAAATTCCTTCCAGTATAATAACTTCCTTTGGTTCCACCGGAATAACTTCATCGGAACGCGTGTGAACTTTATAATCATAAACAGGTTTTTCAATTGGTTTTTGATTCATTAAATCGTGCAGGTGACTAATCAGCAAATCATTATCAAATGCGAGCGGATGATCATAGTTTGTATTCAGTCTTTCTTCAAACGGCAAATGACTCTGATCTTTATAATAATAATCCTGTTCAATAACAAGGATGGTCTTATCAGCAAATCGCTGACAGATAGAACGGGTAACAGTTGTTTTTCCGCTGCCGCTTCCACCTGCGACTCCTATAACAACAGGTTTTTCAGACATAACCTTTCATTTCCTTTCCATCACTTTTTATAACTGATAGCTACCCCATCACCAACCGGTACAATGGATGTAACAAAATCCGGGTGACGGATCAGCCAATCGTTGTAATCCCGAAGTTTCCGGGCTAGCTTTTGAAATTTGGGATGCTCTTTTTCCGCATCTGCAACATACCCCTTAAATAATACATTATCAGAGAGTATGAATCCATTCTCAGAAAGAAGCGGTGCTGACAATTCGAAAAAGCATTTATATTTACCCTTTGCTGCATCAATAAATACCATGTCAAAGGATTCATCAGCAATTAGTGTTCTTATTACGTCACGTGCATCCCCGTTAATTGCTTGAATGCTGTCTCCCATATCCATTTTATTAATATTGTCAATAGCCTGGTTGTACCGAACTTCATCCCTTTCAATGGTTACGACCGAAGTTTCCGGATTTGCTTCCACCATACGCATCGCCGAATACCCGATGGCAGTGCCCACTTCCAAAATTCGCTTTGGTTTAGTCAGCCGGATAAGCTGCATCACAAAATTCATTCCAACCTGGTCCATGATTGGAACATGATCTGTTATAGCCTCTTCTTCAAGGTCACGAACCCAATTATCTGCAGGTGGCAGCATTCGCTGTAAATATTGTACTTGTTTCTCATCCATATGGTCAGCCGCACTCCTTGATTCAAAAATAAAGATGTTTAAAAAAACTGGAAATGTGAAAACACTTCACACTTCCCTCGATTGTTTGTCTCATCCTGTATCGGATAATCCGTTATTAGAAAACATGGTTGTCACCAAGACTTTAGGTGACAACCTTAGTTGCACTTATGCAGTAAGCAAGTTTTATACTTTCTAAGCTGCGAACATTGCGAACATACTGTATTTGCAGCTGTACAATGCCACTAAGACCAGAGTCTTTTGTTTAGACCTGTATTATTTTAATCTATATATTTCTTCTTATGTTTTTTATGCCCTTTTATCGTTTCGGCGTAATGAATATTCCCCTTATCGTCATGCAGGAAATACAGATAATCTGATTTTTCCGGGTTCACTGTTGCCTTTAACGAACTTTCGGCAAAGTTGGAAATTGGTCCAACCGGTAATTCATCAACATGGTAGGTGTTATACGGAGATTCAATTTTTAAATCCTTATATAATACTTTTTCTTTATGTCCACCTAACGCATATAACACAGTCGGGTCAGTCTGAAGCGGCATGCCTTTATCAAGTCGATTATAAAATACGCCAGCGATTTTTTTGCGTTGTTTCACCGAACTGGCCTCGTTTTCGATTAGCGACGCCATTGTCATTGCTTCATGCACGGTTAAGTTCTGTTCTGAGATTTCATTCAGGTATGGCGTTACAACAGCAACAGTTTTCTCCAGCATTCGTTCCACGATCGATTCAACACTTGGGCTTTTCGTATAGAAATTGTAGGTTGCCGCATATAAATAACCTTCCAGTGGAGTTCGTATATCCGGGTTCAGTATATCCTTGGTCAATACTGAGGGATATCTGTCAATTAATGATTCAATATAATCCCGATCATTAACTTTCGATAAAAAGTCTTTTTTACTAAATGAAAGCTTTTCCGAATAAATTTCAGCCATTTGTTTAATCGTTTGACCTTCAGGAATTGTGATTCTTACCAGCGGCTCCTGCATAACTTTGCCTTTCTTAAGCGCCGTTATGATCTCATCAATTTCCATTGAAGGTGAAAACGTATAGTTACCTGCTTGAAAATCGGATTCATTATTAAACTTTATGTAAAAACGAAATACCCGACCATCTTTAATAATACCGTTTTCCTCTAAAATAGATGCAATATCGGAGGTTGAGGAACCCATTGGTATTTCCACTTTTACCTTCTCTTCACTATCAGGATTTACTGGCTGCAATGCTGACTTAATGTACATATAACCTGATATACCACCAACAACCAGAATAAGAATTACTGCCACAATTATGAGAACGACAATTTTTCGGACAAGCCGTGATTCTTCACTGCGCATTATAAGGTTGTCTCTATATTTCCGGGGCTTTTTATCCTTGCTCATTGGGTATCCCCCTTTCACCCGGTTAATTATACTAAAAAAAATAGAAAATATCTAGAAATAATAGAAGAGCCGACATCTTTACCGGACGTCGGCTAAGTAATCAGTTATTTGGTTTCTGCAATTACTGATCTTTGTCTTCTTCCTCGGCCAGTGTGTTTAGCATTTCCTCCACCATTTCCCATTCTTCGTTGGACTCAATGGCAAACAGTGAAAGATCATCGTCATCCTTTTCTTTTTCTTCATACCGGAATGCATACACTTCAACTTCATCATCATCTTTTTGCTCAACCGGCACTACAGCAATATAGGAGTTTTCCGTCTGGTCAACATCAAATGAAAACAATACTTCAAAAAGATGCTCCTCCCCATTTTCATCGGGAATAATGATGCGTTCTTGTTCATCCAGTGGCATTTTGTCACCTCGTTTCCTGGGCTTGATCAAGATACCCTTGTAGTATCATTACGGCTGCCATTTTATCGATTACCTTTTTCCTTTTCTTTCTGCTCACATCCGCTTCCAGCAAAACACGCTCAGCAGCCATCGTCGTTAGCCGTTCATCCCATAGAACTGCACTGATACCATGTGCTTTCTCGAAATGTTTGGCGTAACCTTCTGAAGCTTTTCCACGTTCACCAATAGTTCCATTCATGTGTTTGGGTAATCCCACAACAGCTTTTTCAACATTGTGTTCTGCTATAATTTGCTTCAGCTCACTATCTGCGGAATGAATATCCCGTTCATCCCACCTGATTGTTGTTAAACCCTGTGCGGTCCAGCCAAACGCATCACTGACAGCAACACCAATCGTTTTGGAGCCGACATCCAAACCCATGATTTTCATTCAGCTTTCCCCGCGCTGTTCTTCAAGGTAAAATTTAACCAGTTCCTCAATTACCTCATCACGTTCAATTTTACGGATTAAATTTCTGGCGTCATTATATCTCGGTATATATGCAGGATCACCGGATAATAAATAGCCGACAATCTGATTAATCGGATTATAACCTTTTTCCTTAAGGGCACCATGGACAGTCAGCAGTATTTCCTTGATATCCTGATCAAAAGGTTCTTCTGAAAAGTTAAACTTCATTGTTTTATCAGTAGAGCTCATAGTGACACCTCGTTCCATAATTTACCTTCATCCATCATTTTAACATGTTTATCCTTAATATTATATGTTTTTTTATCAGATTAAAAGTAAGAGATTATTCTTCTGTATTATCTTTAACATATTTTTGAACAAATAAAAGTGCTTCATCAATCTTTTCGGGATTTTTCCCACCTGCCTGTGCCATATCCGGGCGGCCGCCTCCACCACCGCCACATAGCTTCGCAGCCTGCTTAATCAGATTACCGGCATGTAGTCCGTGCTCCATAAGGTCTTTGGATATACCTGCTGCCAACTGTACTTTCTGGTTACTTTCAGCCGCAAGAAGAATAACGCCGGATCCCATTTTTTGCTTCAGATCATCCACCATGTTCCGCAGCTGATTCATATCTTTAACGCTGACTTTTTGAGCCAATACGCTAACACCATTTATCTGCTCCGCTTTATCAAGGATGGATGACGCTTCTGCATTGGATAATTTAGCACTCAAAGATTCATTTGTTTTCTGCAAGGTCTTAATATCCTGATAAAGCCCTTCCACACGACTAGGTGCATCCTCCTCGTTTGTTTTCAGCAACTGTGCAGTTTGACGAAGCAGATGAAGTTTACGATTCACATATTCATACGCCTTTTTACTTGATACAGCCTCAATTCGTCTTGTTCCTGCACCAATACCGGTTTCGGTTACAAGCTTGAACAGTCCGATTTCCGCTGTGTTCGCAACATGACAACCACCACACAGTTCAATACTGTAATCACTTATTTGCACAACACGGACAATATTGCCATATTTTTCACCGAATAACGCCATTGCGCCCATTTCTTTGGCTTCATCAATTTTCATATTTTCTATTACCAAGGGAATGGACTCCCAAATCTTATTATTTACGATTTGTTCAATTTCTTCCAGCTGTTCAGGCTCCACCGTGCCGAAATGAGAAAAGTCAAAGCGAAGCCGATCCGGCGTAACAAGCGACCCGGATTGATTGACATGATCACCCAGAACATCTTTTAATGCCTGATGCAGAAGGTGTGTTGCCGTATGATTTTTAATAATTGATTTGCGGAAATCATCATCAATAATAGCCCTGACTGAATCCCCTACATGAATCTCACCATCTTTCACATTTACCTTGTGAATGTGCTGGCCTTTTGGAGCTTTTTGTACATCCTCAACATATCCTGAAAAACGATCAGTATAAATCCAACCCTGATCGGCAATCTGACCACCGCTTTCTGCATAAAAAGGCGTTTCCTTCAACGTAACAAGGATGTTGTGACCCGAAGTTGCCGATTCCACGAATTGATTTCCTGAGACGATGGCGGTGATGGAAGTTTCTGCTTCACCATATGCATAACCAATAAAGGAGCTTTCTGTATCCAACTCACCTAAGACACCATCTTGAACCTGCATAGAATCCGTTTTCTGACGGGCTTTGCGGGCCCGGTCACGCTGCAATTCCATTTCACGCTGGAATCCTTCATCATCAATGGTAAACCCTTCTTCGACCACATATTCCTCCGTTAATTCTTTTGGAAAACCATACGTATCGTAAAGCCGAAACACTTCTGTTCCAGGAAAAACATTGCTTCCTTTCTGTTTTTCTTTTTCCATAATTGCTGTTAAAATTTCCAAGCCATCATTTAATGTTTCATGGAAGCGTTCTTCTTCAGCCTTTACAACATTTTCGATGTATTCGTGCTGTTTCACAACCCCAGGATAAAAATCTTCCATGATTTCCCCCACCACTGGAACCAGCTCATACATAAATGGTTTATCAATACCGATTTGTTTGGCAAAACGAACTGCGCGGCGCAATAACCTTCTTAGCACATAACCCCTGCCTTCATTTGATGGGACTGCATTATCCCCAATGGCAAATGTCACCGTCCGTATATGGTCGGCGATTACCTTAAAAGCAGTATCCGCTTCCTCACTACGACCGTATGATGTGCCTGAAAGTTGTTCAGTTTTTCGAATAAGCGGCATGAACAAGTCGGTTTCAAAATTTGTCGGGGTATCCTGAATAACACAAACCATCCGTTCCAGTCCCATACCCGTATCAATATTCTTTTTTGGCAATGGTGTGTACGTATCATCCGGATTATGGTTGAATTGGGAAAATACAAGGTTCCATATTTCCAGATACCGCTCATTCTCGCCACCCGGATAAAGCTCGGGATCGTTTGGATCGGCCCCATATTTTTCACCGCGATCATAAAAAATTTCGGTGTTGGGACCACTCGGACCTTCCCCAATATCCCAGAAGTTCTCCTCCAGGCGAATAATTCGTTCTTCCGGAACTTTGACATGATGCTTCCATAAATCGTACGCTTCATCGTCTTCCGGATGAACCGTAACCGACAGGCGGTCAGCGTCAAAGCCAATCCATTTTTCATTTGTCAGGAATTCCCATGCCCACTCAATAGCTTCTTGTTTAAAATAGTCACCGATTGAAAAGTTCCCGAGCATTTCAAAAAACGTATGGTGTCGTGCGGTAAATCCGACGTTTTCGATATCATTTGTCCGGATTGATTTTTGTGCGTTCACAATGCGCGGATTTTCCGGGATTACCCGACCATCAAAATATTTTTTAAGCGTCGCAACACCGCTATTGATCCAAAGTAACGTCGGGTCTTCTTTTGGCACAAGTGATGCACTAGGTTCAACGCCATGACCTTTTTCTTTAAAGAAATCCAAAAACATTTGCCTTACTTGAGCTGATGTTAGTTGTTTCACATTTCATCCTCCATTTCTGCAGTTTATTCCATTGGTATAAACCGGCATGCGCCTTGGCTTATAGCGAGTGTCAAAGTTTTTTAAAGGTAAACCATCCGTAAAAGACTTCTGAAGCTATTAAAAAAATCCCCTCTCTGCAATGTTGCAGGGACGAGATTGATCGCGGTACCACCCTAATTATGAACAAATAATTGTTCATCGCTTAACCATGCTAACGGTTTGAAACCGGCGGGGATTAACCGCACTCCGACATAGCTTTCCATGATCTTTCATTTAAGACCTCTTACAGCCGAATGGAAGTCTTTCTCTGTAAAATGGTATCATGTACTTCTTGTCTTCAACGTCTTCCTGTATTTATCAGTTATGCGATATTATAAGAAAACAATTCGGAAATGTCAATGGTTTCGACTGAGAACTGTCATCTGTTCAAAAAACACTTTCAGAATGGTTAGAGCTGGAACAGCCAAAATCATTCCGATAATCCCAAAAAATTCACCCCCAACCAGTAAGGCAAAAATAATTGCCACCGGATGAATCTGAATACTTTTCCCCATAACATACGGGGTCAGCAAATTCCCTTCAATAATTTGGATGACAAATAAACCGATAATAACCACAAGCACCAGTTCCGATGCTGTCGCAGCGGTGATCGCAACTACAGGCACTGCCCCAATAATGGGTCCAAAATAAGGAATTAGATTCGTTATGCCAATGAAAACAGCAAGCAGCAGGGCATAATTAATATTTAAAAAATAGAGAAATACAAATGCAACGATTGATACAACTAGACAAACGAGAAGCTGTCCGCGGAAATAATTGCCAAGACTATCATCCAATGAATGGACAAATTGACTCAAATCATCTCTGTATTTTTCTGGAACCCACCTTTTCATAAATTCCTTCATTTTTGAGAAGTCCTTCAAAAAGTAAAATACCAGGACTGGAATTACAGTTAACAGGATGATCATGTCAAAAATTTTTGTGAATCCCCGAACCAGATTGGTAAGCAGATTTTCAACATAAGTTTCCATTTCAAACAGAAGCTCATCCATTTTATCATGGACATGTTCTGGTAAAAAAGCCGTATATTCATACAGTGAATAAACAAATTCACGATACATTTTCAAAAGATGCGGCAATTGTTCTTTCAACTCGCCCAGCTGATGTACAATTGCAGGGTAAACTCGGTAAATCAAATATGCACTTCCACCGAAAAACACCACGTAAATCACCAGTATTGCCAACCATTTTGGCATATTATACTGATTCATTTTGCGGATGACCGGGAACAGCAGATAAGCTATAAGTCCAGCTGTCAAAAACGGAGTGGTAATGTGCCAAAGAAAAGATAAAACAGCTCCAATAAATGGGAACAGTTTAATAACCAGAAAGACAAATAATAGGATGATTATTCCAGTCAAGGAAGCCAGAAATAAATTCAACAGTTTTGTTATACGCATGCAATTCCTCCTCAGCATAAATAAAAACAATATTCATTGCCAAGGGCTACCATTGAATCTTCCGTTCATCTTCGGTAAACAAGTCATCCAATGAACTTAGCGATCCATCTGATTCCACCTGATGAACCATAAGTTCATTTTCATAAACAGACAACTCTATAAAACAATTCCAGCAATAATATTGCTGTGTACCGATTTTACCTAAATCCTTCCCATTACAATTCGGGCATTCGAACATAATAAAGCTCCTTTGACCATTATTTTATAACGTCAAAAACTATTGGGTCATGGTCGACCTTATAAGAAAAACTTCGGCACTCGCTATAAGACGGGGCGAATGCCAAGATTTTCTAATTAGCGTTGCCCGAAACAAAAAAAATATACCTCACTTTCACATGAAATCATACGGCGTTATTTCTTCTTCCGCCGATTCGTTCTCCGGATCTGGCAGACTGTCATTCAGTCTAGTTTCCAGTAAATATGTTAAAGATGTAAACCTCTTGTTGGTGTCTTTTGTACGAACACCTTTTAGAAATGCGTGTTGTTCACCGCAGATAATCAATGATTGCTTACTCCTGGTAATGGCTGTGTACAACAAATTTTTCCTTAACATGCGGTTGTAACCGGATGCAACCGGCAAAATAACGATGGGAAATTCGCTGCCCTGGGATTTATGGATAGATATGCAATAAGCGTGCATCAAATTGATATAATCCTTGCGCTCATATACCACTTCTTTTCCATCAAACGTAATAACCACTTGTTCAACATGATCCTTATTCTCATCTTCCTCAAAAATAGCAGCAACTTCACCAATGTCCCCATTAAATACGCCATCTTCCGGCTGGTTTACTAGCTGAATGACTTTATCACCAATCCGGAATATCACATCATTTGCTTTTACTTCCCGCTTCGTTGCCTTTCTGGGATTGATAAGTTCCTGCAGGTGTCTATTTATCACATTTATTCCCGCTTGTGAACGGTACATCGGAGCAAGAACCTGGATAGTTTTTGGATCAATTCCTTTCCGTTGGGCGCTGGTGAACACTTTCGTAATAACATCAATCATTTGAAATTCCCTGCATCCAATAAAACTGAAATCTTTATCATTGGCCAACGAATCAGTATTACATTGATCATGCTTTATTAAATGTGCAAGCTGAATAATTTTTGACCCTTCTTTTTGCCGATACACGTCATTCAGACTCACAAATGGAATCAATCCGCTGCTTAACAAATCTGACAACACCTGACCCGGTCCAACCGATGGAAGCTGATCTTCATCGCCCACAACCAATACCTGCATATCATCCGGAATTGCTTTAAACAAACTGTTAGCCAGCCAGATATCAACCATTGAAAACTCATCAATAATCAGGTATTTACCGGACAACTGCTCATCTTCATTCTTACTGAATCCATTATGTCCATCCCAGCCCAGCAAACGATGAATCGTAACAGCTGGGAGTCCGGTAGATTCATTTAATCGTTTGGAAGCACGGCCTGTCGGGGCTGCTAAAACAAAAGGAAAATCTGTTTCGGCATCATAATCGTTTGTATCCATTGACATCTGATGAATCGATGCATAGGCCTTTAATATTCCTTTGATGACGGTGGTCTTACCTGTCCCCGGACCACCAGTCAGGATCATTAATTTTGATTCCAGTGCTTTGCTTAACGCATCATATTGTTCCTTGCCATAACTTAAAATTTCCGTTTCCTCAATGTCGCCGATTATTTTCATCAATTCTGCCGTTGTCGTGTCAGATTCAACCGGTTTTTCCAACAATCGTTTGATACTTGAAGCAAAACCATCTTCAGCATAGTAAAGTGATGGCAGATAGACATTGCCATCTTGAATGATGACCTTTTTCGTTTTGTTCAATTCCATCAATAACTCCGAAACGTTTTCATATGTAAGCGGCTGGTGCCGGTCAAAAAGTAATTCCATCACCTGATCAATACAGATATCAAGCGGAAGATAGACATGTCCATTTTGAATATTTTTCTGCAACACATAAATACATCCTGCCGAAATACGGTTGGGATGTGTCAGAGGCAGACCATTTTGCCGGGCAATCTGATCGGCTGTTCGAAACCCGAAACCTTCAATATCAAACACGTATTGATATGGATCATTTTCCAACACCTCAATTGCTCGTTCTTTATATTCCTGAAACACTTTTTGCGCCAATTTCAGCCCGATGCCATATTTAGCGAGATATACAACAACATGTTCAAACCCCTGATTTTCCTGCAGTGTTTTGACCAAAAAATCCCTTTTATCCGGCTTCAAACCAGGAATATCCTTTAGAACATCTGCATCATTCAGGATTTTAGAAATTGCACTCTCACCTAACTTTCCAACGATTTTCTCAGCGATTTTTTCGCCGATTCCATAAAATAAGTCACTAGAAAGATAGGCAGTAAGCCCATCTTTCGTATCCGGAATAAACGTCTGGTAGGAACGCACATTATATTGCATGCCAAATTTCACATGATGTTCGAACGTGCCATAAAAAAGATAGACTGTAGCCTCCTGTAATTTAGCGAAATAGCCTTTAATCACGATGTCTTTCGCTTGAAAATCCTCATTTGTCTCATGCACCTTTATTTTTGCAATCGAAAAATGCTCCTGCTCATTTTGAAAAATCGTGTACAGGAGCTCTCCCTTGATATATCCTTTTTCATGATCTAATTGGCTGTCTGCTGCCATTGACATTACCCCGCTATCTTACAAATCGTTTAATAATGCTTCAATTTGTTTTTTTCCGTTGGCTGCCAATGTGTGTTCCGGCTGGATTTCCAATGCTGCATCAAAATGCTCCAAAGCTTGTGTAAGGTCTTCATCATATAAAGCAATCACACCTAAATTATAGTGTGCATCGCTATGCTGCGCTCCCAGTTTCAGTACGTTTTCAAAAACCCCTTTAGCATCTTTGAGATGATCACTTTGTGCAAGTGACAATCCATACTGAAACAGTACTTCCTCATCTTTCGGGTCAAGTTCGGTCGCCCGTTGCAGATATGGCAGTGCCAGTTTGAAATGCTCCTGATGGTAAAAGGTCATCCCAAGCATAAAATAGGCGTCGGCCTCCAATAATCCGATTTCAATCGCCTTTTGAAAGTTTTCCTGAGCTTTAGGATACAATGATTCTTCGTAATAAATATTACCAAGCCCATAATAGGCTGTTGCAGCATACTCATCCAGTTCAATTGCTCTTTCAAAAAAACGCTGCGCCCGTTCCAAATCGTTAATATGCAGCAATAGATTGCCAAAATTAATATAGCCAAGCGGTTCTTCCGGATCTTCCTCGATCACCTGATTAAAAATTTCTGCCGCTTCCTCATATTTTTGTTCCTTCATCAGTTCAATTGCTCGCTCTGTCTTATCCATCATATCCAGCCCTTTCCGGTTTTGAATTGATTTTCTGTTAAAAAAGGCTCTACTTAATCAATCATAAATACATTCTGGGACATAGAACCCAAAAGACGAATTATACAAGAAATTTCCGGAGTGGCTGGGCTTACCACTTCAAGTTAATTCGAATTTATTTGATAACGCACTTTTATCCCAACCTCAAATGTTAACCAACATAATCCAATGAAATATCATTTTTGATTACTTCATCAATAGTACCTCCGCCCAGACAGACTTCCTTATCGTAAAATACGACTGCCTGTCCAGGTGTAACAGCTCGTTGCGTACCTTTAAATTGTACGCCCACGTTACCATCATCAAGTGGATATACGATAACTTCACTGTCTTTCTGCCGGTAACGGAACTTAGCGGTGCATGTAAACGATTCGGCTGGTTTATCACCGATCCAGTTGACATCCGTCGCCAACAGCCCGTCTGAATAAAGCTTATCATTCTCAAAACCTTGCTCAACATAAAGCACGTTCTCTTCCAAGTTCTTGCCAACCACAAACCATGGATCCCCGGAACCGCCTATTCCCAAGCCTTGACGCTGGCCAATAGTATAATACATTAATCCATCGTGACGGCCTTTTTCAGTTCCTGATAAAGTTTTCATCAGTCCTGGCTGTGCTGGCAGATACTCACTCAGAAATTCCTTGAAATTGCGTTCTCCGATAAAACAAATTCCTGTACTGTCTTTCTTTGTTGCCGTAACCAGGTCATGTTCTTTGGCAATTTCACGTACTTCTTGCTTTTGCAGATGTCCAAGGGGAAACATTACTTTTTCAAGAACATCTTCCGTCAATTGATTCAGGAAATATGTCTGATCCTTATTGTCATCAATGCCCCGAAGCATTTCATATCTGCCATTGTTTTTCCTTACTTGTGCATAGTGTCCTGTCGCCAGGTAATCCGCGCCCAGGGATAATGCGTGATCAAGGAATGCTTTAAATTTGATCTCCTTATTGCACATCACATCCGGATTCGGCGTTCTGCCCGCTTTATATTCATTCAAAAAATACGTGAACACCTTATCCCAGTACTGCTTTTCAAAGTTAACCGCAAAATATGGAATATCCAACTGATTGCAGACTCTGACTACATCATCAAAATCTTCGGTTGCTGTACAAACACCATTTACATCCGTATCATCCCAGTTTTTCATAAAAATTCCAACAACATCATAGCCCTGTTCTTTCAGCAATAGTGCCGCAACCGAAGAATCCACTCCCCCGCTCATACCGACAACTACTCGTGTATCTTCTTTACGCTTCATTGTTACACCTCCTTTGCTGTCAATCGTTCAACAATTTTTGCAACACGTCCAGCTGCATTTTTCACATTTTCATTCGTATTATAAATTCCAAAACTGAACCGAATCGAATTTGTTGTGCGTTTATCATTCTCTCCGTACATAGCAGTCAAAACATGGGAAGGTTCAACCGATCCCGCTGTACATGCGCTCCCGCTTGATGCTGCAACTCCTTCGAGGTCAAGGTTGGTCAGCATGGACTCAACATTTGTTCCCGGAAAGCTGATGTTCATAATGGAATTAATTGCATTTTCAGCGGTACCATTCACTTCAAATTGTACACCTGATTCGGTCAATTCATTTATGAACAGGTCTCTAAATTCAGCGTACAGTTTGTTTCGATCGCCCTTGCTATCCATCATAATTTCAACTGCTTTCTGGAACCCGACAGCCCCGGCAACATTCTCCGTTCCCGGCCGGCGTTTACGCTCCTGCTCACCGCCATACTGTATCGCATCAAGCTTTACATCATCCGCAGCATATAAGAAGCCAATTCCTTTTGGACCGCTTATTTTGTGTGACGATACCGAAAGCATATCAATGCCAGTTTCATTGACATCAATATCAAGCAAACCATAGGCCTGTACAGCATCCGTATGAAAATATGCCTGATGCCCGGACACGATTTCACCAATTTCTTTAACAGGCTGAATCATACCCGTTTCATTATTTACATACATCACCGATACCAGAATCGTTTCATCTGTAAGTGCATCTTTCACAGCATTCGGTGAAACCACACCTGATGCATCTACCGGCAGATATGTCACATCAAACCCTCTGCTTTCCAGATAGTGAGCTGTGTGCAATGCAGCATGATGCTCCTGTTCTGTCGTGATAATATGACGGCCATTATACTGGTTGGCAAGCGCAGTTCCAATCAGTGCCAGATTATCAGCTTCCGTGCCACCACCGGTAAAAATGATTTCCTTTTCATTCGCATGAATACTTCCGGCTATGACCCGCCGTGCTTCATCCAGCTGCTGCCGAGCCTTTCTTCCAAAAGAATGAACACTAGACGGATTTCCAAAAACCCCATCCATAACGGGAACCATCGCCTCCGTAACGCGTGAATCCATTGGAGCTGTTGCAGCATGGTCCAAATAAATATAGTCCAATCGTTCCAATCCCTTTCCATTTCAAAGTAATTATATATAAAACATGTAAGCATCCTGCAATTTGTCGTCCTGATGCTTTTTTAAATCGTCCAATGTTGTTGTATCCAAAACATCCCGTACAGCATCCCGTATCCGGATCCACAACGCCTGCTGCGCGGGTTCTTCATCCTCTATTCCTTCAACCGGTGAGATAGGGCCCTCCAGTACACGGATAACATCTCCAGCTTTAATGTCCCCAGGCTTCTTTGCCAAAACATATCCGCCATAGGCCCCACGGACACTGTTAATTAGACCGGCATTGCGGAGTGGCGCTGCCAGCTGTTCCAGGTAATGCTCCGATAAATGCTTCTCCCGTGCTATTGCTTTTAATGACATTGGTCCATTACCATACGTTCTGGCCAATTCGATCATGATGGTGAGCCCATATCTTCCCTTTGTTGAAATTTTCATAATGACACCTCTTATTTAAGATAATCCAATTGCTTTCATTATTTCTATATTACAATACATGTTATTATAGCATGAATGACAACCACCTTGCATTTCAGGAATTTCAGCAATACACTGATGTACAAACTATTATTCTCAAATAAAGGAAGATTTAGAATGAGTCAACAACCACTTGCATATAAAATGCGTCCAGCCAGTATCCATGACGTTATCGGCCAGGAACATTTGGTTAATGAAGGCAAAATATTACATCGTATGGTTCAGGCGGATCGTCTGGCGTCCATGATCTTATTCGGCCCGCCAGGCACAGGCAAAACTTCCATGGCCGTTGCACTTGCTAAAAGCTTGAATATTCCATTTAAAATACTGAATGCCGTTGTAGACAAAAAAAAGGATATGGAAATTGCAGTCGAAGAAGCGAAAATGACGGGACAATCCGTGATGGTTCTGGATGAGGTGCATCGACTGGACAAAGCAAAGCAGGATTTTCTGTTGCCCCATATCGAAAGTAATTTAATTACCTTAATCGGTTGTACAACGAGTAATCCATACCATTCGATCAACCCAGCAATCCGAAGCAGATGCCATCTTTTTGAGGTGTATAAGCTGACTGTCGAACAGGTTAAAACAGCAATTCAGCGTGCCATAACCGATGAGACAAACGGGTTTGGATCCCGCATTATTAACCTGTCAGATGAAGCACTCGATCACTTTGCGTTTGCCTCAGCCGGCGACCTGCGCGCTGCGCTCAATGGCCTGGAACTTGCTGTTTATTCAACACCTGAAAATGAACACGGTAAGATTGTCCTTAACCTGGACATTGCGGAAGAATGTATGCAGAAAAAGAGTTTCTCCCATGACAAGGACGGTGACGCACATTATGACGTCCTATCAGCCTTCCAAAAATCCATCAGAGGAAGCGATGTCAATGCGGCATTGCATTATTTATCACGGCTGATTGAAGCTGGTGATCTGGACAGTATCGCACGGCGCATGATTGTCTGCGCTTATGAAGATATCGGTCTGGCGAACCCACAGGCTGGTCCGCGCGCACTTGCCGCTGTCCAGGCTGCTGAACGGATAGGTTTTCCTGAGGCAAGGATACCTTTATCGGTAGCTATTACCGAACTGGCCCTATCACCTAAATCGAACACGGCATATAAAGCACTTGACGAAGCGTTATCCGATATCCGCAATGGTAAAAGCGGCGATGTTCCCGCCCACCTGAAAGATTCCCATTACCAGGGCGCCAAAAAATTAGGACGGGGAGTTGAGTACAAATATCCGCACAATTACGATAATGGATGGGTGAAACAACAATATCTGCCTGACTCTATAAAAAACAAACACTACTACCAACCAAAGGACTCAGGCAAATTTGAACGGGCTCTCAAACAGGTTTATGATAAAATTCAGTCGGACTCAAACAAATACTAGATAGTAGACGTATAAATCCTTTTCATACCGGTCACAATAGACATAAAGATTTAAATCTATGTATACATGCCGATTTGGAAAAGGAGATGAAAAAATGGTTAAAGTCAGACAGGATGCCTGGTCACACGAAGATGACCTGTTACTGGCAGAAACGGTCTTACGCCATATACGAGAAGGAAGCACACAATTAAATGCATTTGAAGAAGTAGGAGATCAACTGAACAGGACTTCAGCCGCCTGCGGATTTCGATGGAACGCAGAAGTCCGGGAAAAATATGAAAATGCTATCGACCTAGCAAAACGTCAGCGGAAGGAGAAAAAACGTGCGCAGGCTGTAAGTGCAACAAACACAAAACAAACAGTTGCAGCTATTCCGCATCGTACTGCTGTCACAAACAATGACGTACAGAAATCAGAAACACCGGAACTCAGCATGGATACTGTCATCCAGTATTTAACCAAACTGAAAAAAGACTATCATGCTTCCAATCAATCGAAAGTATCACTGGAACAGACTGAAAAAGAAAACCAAATGTTACGGGACCATGTAGAGGAACTGGAAAATAAACTGGCTGAAACAGAAAAACAATTTGCAGCTGTACAAGAGGATTATCAGGTATTCATGCAAATTATGGATCGCGCCAGAAAAATGACAGTTTTAGAGGACCAGGGATCATTCACATCACCATCATTTAAAATGGACAAGAACGGCAATCTTCAACAGGTCGCAAACAGTTCCAATAACTAGAAAACATAGCATACTAAGAACAAAGGCGTAAGCGCCCGTTTAGCAACGTACAAACTGGAGCACTCCGCAATGAGATAAAGGAAACACGGTGAGCTGAAAGCGAACCGATGTTGACTTATCGTAGTGAGGAAGTGTGAAGTTTGCTAGTTGCTGGGCGCTGGAGCCGGACGTGGCTTTTCATTAATATAAAAATTATCCACAAGCATTAAATTTTATAGTTTCCTATGCAAGAACAAAAGCGGAAACGCCCGTTTAGCGACGTACAAACTGCGCCCTGCCATTTAGTGTGGGTCGGCGTTGCCGCGCAACGCGGCGGTGTTAGCCGATCCTCCTTAATCCGCAATGAGATTAGATGAACTTGACTTATCGCCAATAATGGCGAAAGTCAAAGTGAATCTCAAAGCCTTTAGGTGACAGCCATAGTTGCACTTATGCAGTAAGAATGGATTTTATTCTTTTTTAACTGCAAAGAAAAAACTCTTCTATCTGCAGAAGAGTTTTTTCATATCCCAATCGTGCCGTCCTTTCAAGTTTTGATCCCGCTCTCGGCAGGTGGGTGCCCTGCTCCATATTTATTATGCTTCCTCGAATGAGGCGTGCACGCAATACGGAAACTTTGCAGGCTCCCGTGTATATAGATGTTCGGTCAAAACGATTTTAGTAGACGCACACATCAGGATTTCTTATCGTCATTCTTTAACTGTAAATCCATTTTACCATAGTAATTTTCGTTTTTCAATATTCTAAATTTAATGGATTGATTACAAAAATTACATTCATACAACATTGCCACATTCTAATCATTTTTTAAGTCAACTTGAATAGCGAGTTCTTCCAGTTGTGCTGGGCTGACCTCGTCGGGAGCATCAGTAAGTAAATCAGATGCTGAAGCGGTTTTCGGAAAGAGAATCGTATCCCGTAAATTGGATCTTCCAGCCAGCAGCATAATAATCCGATCCAGTCCCAACGCTATCCCTCCATGTGGCGGCGCTCCATATTCCAATGCCTCCAGCAGAAATCCGAATTGCTCTGCAGCTTCTTCTTTCGTGAACCCTAAAACATCAAACATGGTATCCTGCAGCTCCCGTTTATGAATCCGCAATGATCCTCCACCAAGCTCATATCCGTTTAATACGAGGTCATATGCATTCGCGCGAACACTTTCCGGATTGGATTTCAGTTTTTCAATATTCTCATCCACAGGCATTGTGAAAGGATGATGCGCGGCAGTATACCGATTCAGACCTTCATCATATTCAAGCAGCGGCCAGTCTGTCACCCATAAATAATTGAATTGGCTCTCATCGATGAGACCGAGTTCCCGGCCAAGTTTAAGACGCAACGCTCCCAGCGCATCATATACAACAGATGTGTTATCTGAACCGAACAGCAGCAGGTCACCATCAGATGCATCTGCCCGTTCCATCAGGCCGGCCTTCTCTTCTTCGGTCAAAAACTTCGCAATCGGACCTTTCAGATCATTTCCTTCTGTCTTCAGCCAAGCCAATCCTTTGGCACCATAAACTTTCACAAAATCGGTCAATTTATCAAGGTCTTTTCTCGAATAATTATCAGCCTGCTCCTTTACATTCAACAGGCAGACTTTCCCGCCGGAAGTGATGGCTCTCTGAAAAACCTTGAACGATGAATCTGCCAGTATATCAGAAACATGAATCAGCTCCATTCCAAACCTCGTATCCGGTTTATCCGAACCAAACCGTGCCATTGCTTCGTCATATGGAATTCGTTTAAATGGTGTCTCAATATCGATATTTTTAACCTCTTTCATAACCTGTTTCATCATTTTTTCCGTCATTTCCATTATCTCATCACTGGTCATAAAAGATGTTTCAATATCAATCTGGGTAAATTCCGGTTGACGGTCAGCACGGAGATCCTCGTCTCTGAAACAGCGGGCAATCTGATAATACCTTTCAAATCCGCCCATCATAATCAGCTGTTTAAACAGTTGCGGAGACTGTGGCAATGCATAAAATTCACCTTCATGCACACGACTTGGAACTAGATAGTCACGGGCCCCCTCAGGTGTGCTTTTCGTTAAAATGGGCGTTTCCATTTCCAAAAATTCCTGGCTATTCAAAAACTTCCTTACTGATTGTGTAGTTTGATGTCTCAATTTAAATGTATCCTGCAAAACATTTCTGCGCAGATCAATGTAACGATACTTCAGGCGCATGTCCTCGGTTACATCAGATTGATCCTGGATAAGAAATGGCGGTGTCTTCGCCTTATTCAAAATAATAAGCCGATCTGCCATTACCTCGATTTCCCCGGTTGCCATTACATCATTGACAGTACTCTCATCCCGTTTCACTACTTCTCCGGTTATTTCAACCACATATTCGGTTCGTACGGCTTCAGCTGTCTCAAGGGCATCTTTGGAATTGTCAGGGTTAAACACTACCTGAACGAGACCAGATTTGTCCCGCAAGTCGATAAAAATTAATCCGCCAAGATCACGTCGTTTTTGCACCCAACCCTTTAACAGCACTTTTTCGCCCACGTTTTTCTGGGTTAATGTTCCACTTAAAATACGTTCCGTCATATCATTTGCCTCCTGTCAATAACTGCTGCATCGTTTCATCCAGTTTTTCCATAGGGATTTCCTTCTGATCACCTGTCATCATATCTTTTACAGTAACGATTTGCTTTTCGAGTTCATCGTCACCGATAACCAGCACAAATTTTGCTTTTAGGCGATCAGCTGTTTTAAATTGGGTCTTCATTTTACGCCCCTGATAATCTTTATCAGCCTGAATCCCATTTTCTCTCAAGCTGTGCATAAGCTTCATTGCCTGTTTATCAGCTTCACTTCCCGCGGCAACAAGGAAACAGTCCAGACTTTTATCAATCGGGATATCCTGATTTTCCGCTTCCAATGCCATCAATAAACGCTCAAGTCCCATACCAAACCCTATTCCGGGGGTTGCCGGTCCGTCAAGTTCCTCAACAAGACCATTATACCTGCCACCGCCTGCCAGCGTTGCAATAGCCCCAAATCCATCTGCCTCACTCATAATTTCAAACGCAGTATGATTGTAATAGTCCAATCCGCGAACGAGATTCTGATCCACTTCATACTCAATTCCCATACTTGTTAAATACCCCTGAACCTGTTCAAAATACGTTCTTGATTCATCATTCAAATAATCAAGAATCGACGGAGCTGTTTTCATTGCCGGATGATCACGGTCCGTCTTGCAGTCAAGAATCCGCATTGGGTTTTGGGTCAAGCGGGTCTGACAATCTTTACAAAGTTCGTCTTTGTGCGGTGTGAAATGGTCAATCAACGCCTGACGATGATCGGATCGACTTTCCTGGTCACCTAGTGAATTGATAACAAGTTTCAATGATGTTAACCCCAGCTCTTTGTAGCAAGTCATGGCTAAATCAATTACTTCTGCGTCAACTGCCGGGTTCGCACTGCCCAGTACCTCGACACCAAATTGATTTAATTGGCGCATTCTCCCTTTCTGCGGTCGTTCATAGCGAAACATTTGAGCGAAATAAAATAATTTTACCGGCTGAATCGGATTACCGAACAATTTATTTTCAACAAAAGCCCGGACGACAGAAGCAGTTCCTTCCGGGCGCAATGTCAGACTTCTGCCGCCGCGATCTTCAAACGTGTACATTTCCTTTTGGACGATATCCGTGGAATCACCGACTCCGCGCTGAAAAACTTCTGTATGTTCAAACAGCGGCGTTCGTATTTCTTCAAAATGATACCTTCTGCATATATCCTTAATTTGCTTTTCAACATAGTCCCATTTAACCGATTCTTCCGGTAAAATATCAACCGTACCTCTTGGCGCTTTAAAACTCATTTCATCATCCCCTATACACAAATTAATTACCAATATAAAACTCCCGTCCCTTATAATAAAGGGACGGGAGTTACCCGCGTTGCCACCCTGGTTGATGCCATTGCATCCACTCTGCACAGTTAACGCCTGCAAAACGTTTGTACCTACATCCGTATTTCAGTACAAAGCCTAAGGAATGTCTTTCATTGAAGCATCGTGCAAAAATGTTTTCAGCCTGGGACATTTTCTCTCTTTCCACGTGGGTTTCAATTACTCTTTCCATCACCGGTTTTATTCATTGATCATTTAATATGACTATTATCATAATTGCTTGGCATGTTAATGTCAAGAGCGAACAATCTTTTTCTTCAACATTTTCACTTCACCCACTGAAATTCCGAACTCTTCAGCTATTTCCATGTGGTTATGATCTTTCTCCAATTCCATAAAATGGTGCAAGTTGACACCAAACATATCATGATTATTCATTGTTGCATTCCATTGTTTTTCGTGATAACGCACAGTACATTCCTCCCTTGGTTCCATTAGTTTTGCCTATTTATCAAATATTTATTATCATAGGTAAAACAGACAGATGGAGGAGGTTCGTTGCCAATTAAAAAATTGATTTTCGTTTTGTCCATTACAGGTCTGCTTATTTTTTCAATGGCAGCATCAAAAGAAAATGCTTCTGTGGTTGTTAACTCGGATATCCTGAATGTGCGTAACGGGCCGGGAACACAACATGAAATGATTACACAAGTCCATTCAGGAGATGTCTACCCCATGATTCAGCAACAAGATAAATGGATACAAATCAGGCTTCAGGGTCAAAAAGGCTGGATTGCATCACAATATGTCACGATTCAATCCTACTCAGCCAAGAAACAATCCATCCAGACTGGAAAAACAGTTACCTTATCCAAAGAAAATGTCCATCTTCGCAGTGGTCCTGCCACCACCTTTGATATTGTCGGATTTGCTGAACAAAATGAGAAGTTTCAAATTATATCGGAAACAGAAAAATGGTATGAGATTTCCAATGACGGCTTAACTGGTTTCATACTGAAGGATATCCTGAATGGCCAACATTCTGATTCACACGACTCCATTAAAAACAAAACCATTATCCTCGATGCCGGACACGGTGGGCGGGATACAGGGGCTATTGGAGCAGACGGAACATATGAAAAACGTTTCACATACAAAACCATGAAAGAATTGAAACATGAGCTGACAGTGCTTGGAGCCAAGGTAAAGGTGACAAGGGGAAAAAATGAATTTGTTTCACTGGCAAGCAGGACAAGCCTTTCGAATCTGAATCAAACAGACGCTTTCATCAGTATTCACTACAACAGCTTCCCAGAAATGCCAAGTGTTACTGGTATTTCATCCTATTACTACCATGATCAATATCAGGATCTTGCCCGTTATGTAATAGAGGAAGTGAGTAAGGAAACGGGGGCGCGAAACCGGGGCAGTAAGTTTGCGGATTACCAGGTTATCAGGCAAAATTTCAAACCTGCCACATTATTAGAATTGGGTTTTATTTCCAACTCAGAAAAAGAAAAACTGTTGCAAACGAGTGCCTATCAGAAAAAAATTGTTTCCGGCATTGTCAATGGACTGAACCGGTACTTCAGAAATCAATAAACTGAAATTATGAACTTGCTGGCATTCCTCAAAAGAGAGCGACGATATATTAGTCGATTTACTGCTGATTTGGATGGTATGAATGCATGACATTTTTTCATAACGGTACTCGCCAAAAATCGAGCAAAGGCTTATCCAATTTTGGACAAAACCTTTGCTTGTTGCGGCCCATCCGAGCGTACAGAATCGGCCACGGCTTCCTTTTCTTATTCAAAGTAAAGTGTATTTCTAATTAAACTTTTTATCAATGTTTGCTTAACGTTCCATGGGGATCAATGACAAACTTTTTCGCAACACCGCTGTCAAAATCTGCATAACCTTGTGGAGCTTCATCAAGCGATATTACAGTTGCATTCACGACATTTGCGATATCCGCTTTTCCACCGAGAATGGCATTCATTAATTGACGTTGATACTTCATTGCAGGAGTTTGTCCCGTAGTAAATGAATGTGCTTTTGACCATCCCAATCCAAATCGGACTTTTAATGATCCCTGTTTTGCATCCGCATCTTTTGCACCTGGATCTTCCGTCACATACAAACCTGGAATCCCAAATTTTCCACCCGCCTCAACAACATCCATCATCGTATTAAGTACTGTCGCCGGCGCATCTTTATGATCTGTTCCATGTCCGTATGCCTCAAAACCGACTGCATCAATGGCACAATCCACTTCAGGAACACCAAGAATTTGATCGATTTGTTCGCCAACATCGTCATGTTCTTGTAAGTTAATCGTCTCGCAGCCAAAACTTCTTGCCTGTTTCAGCCGTTCTTCTTTCAAATCACCAACAATAACCACTGCTGCACCAAGTAATTGCGCTGAATGTGCTGCAGCCAGTCCAACCGGCCCTGCACCTGCAACATAAACGGTTGAACCTGTAGTCACACCGGCACTGACGGCACCATGGTAGCCCGTGGGAAAAATATCCGATAACATGGTAAGATCAAGAATCTTGTCCATGGCTTTGTCCTTATCCGGAAATTTCAACAGCTGAAAATCGGCGTACGGAACCATCACATATTCAGACTGGCCGCCTACCCAGCCGCCCATGTCAACATAACCATATGCACCGCCCGGTCGTTCCGGATTAACATTCAGACAGATATGTGTATCCTGACGCTGGCACATTTTACAACGCCCACAAGCAACATTAAACGGTACAGAAACAATATCGCCTTTTTTGATGAATTCCACGTCACGCCCAACTTCAATCACTTCACCGGTAATTTCATGTCCCAATACCAGACCTGACGGGGCAGTAGTACGACCGCGAACCATATGCTGATCACTGCCGCAAATATTGGTAACGATATTTTTGAGAATTACCCCATGTTCGCATTTCCTGCCCGCATTGGACTTTGGCACTCCCGGTCCTTCATGCAGCACCAAATCAGGATATGCGATATCCTGTACTTCCACTTTCCCCTCTCCTGTGTAGACTACACCACGATTATCCGCCAACAAAAAAACCTCCTTCATGTGTTATGTGTAAACAGGTCACAAAGACCCTCTTCATCCTCTACCCTGATATTGACTTATAAAACTAAAAAATTTAATTTATTCCCAAAATTTAATAGAATCTTGTTTTGTTTCATAATAAAATGGGAAAACCCTCCAATGAAAAGGAACAAGTTTATGACAGAAAGGATGGTTGAAATGGACAATTTAAATTTAGAAATAGCAAAAAAGCTGATTGACAGCGCTGAAAAAGAAGCGGATAAAATTGGGGTGCAAATGGTCATTTCAGTACTTGATGATGGCGGAAATCTGATCGCAGCTCACCGAATGGATGATGCATGGCTTGCAAGTGTGGATATTGCCTGGAATAAGGCCTGGACATCAGTAGCCCTCAAAATGCCTACATCGAACCTGGAAGAAGCAACCGTTCCTAATGCAGAGCTTTGGGGCCTTAACACAACGAATCAGGGAAAAATTGTCGTTTTCGGTGGTGGAATCCCACTGAAAAAGGACGGAAAAGTGGTAGGTGCTGTAGGCGTCAGCGGCGGAGCAGTCCCACAGGATGTCCAAGTAGCCGAAGCAGCGGTTAATGCTTTTAAATAAAAAGATACTTATCGTCCAACATAAAAAGATGACCACTACTTTGTATATACAAAATAGTGGTCATCTTTTTATTGAACTTAACTTCTCATTTTTCATTACTGTCCAGAATAATCGTGACAGGTCCCTCATTTGTCAATTGCACGCCCATCATTTCACCAAATTCACCTGTCTCGACATGAATTCCCTGTTCCTCAATCTGTTGGTTAAAATAATTATAAAGTTCTAATGCTTGGTCCGGCTTCGCTGCCTGTACAAAACTCGGCCGTCTGCCTTTACGTGTATCAGCGAAAAGTGTGAATTGGGAAATGGACAAAACATCGCCATTGACATCTTTCAATGATCGATTCATTTTTCCATTTTCATCAGCAAAAATCCGCAGATGAACTAATTTATTCACTAAATATTGCGCATCCGCTTCTGTGTCATCGTGTGTCACTCCTAACAGAACAACAAACCCAAAATCAATACTTCCGGTTAGTTTATCTTCAACAGAAACGTTTGCATGATTTGCCAATTGTACTACTGCCTTCATTGCATGGTACCCCTTTGTCTAAAGTACTTTGTTTATTGAATTGTACGTGTAACCGTATAAACATCTTTAATTTGCTTAATGCGATCAACAATCCTTCGTAAATGACTCGTATTATGAATAAGAATTGTAATGTGAATGGTTGCCATCTTATTCCGATCTGATTTGCCATTAACATGGGTAATATTTGTTTTTGTTTCATTTACAGCCTGCAAAACTTCATTTAACAACCCTCGCCGGTCATAACCTGAAATTTCCAGGTCCACATGATATTGTTTTTTCTCAATTTGATTATTTTCCCATTCCACATGAAGAAAACGCTGTTGGGCCTCCTCTGATTGAATATTCGGGCAGTCAGACCGATGAACAGAGACCCCTCTGCCTTTCGTGATGTATCCAACAATCTTATCACCGGGGACAGGATTGCAGCATTTTGACAAACGTACAAGCATGTTATCGACACCCGCAACCCGGACACCGGAATCCCGTTTTTGTTTCCTTTTAAACGTGGTTTCGCTCTTCACTTCTTCCAGCGTCTCTTCCAGATTCTGTTCCTTCTGTTTCGTCCGGCGAAGTTTATCGGTGAGACGTGTTGCAATTAAAGCTGCCGTTATTCCCTGGTAACCAACAGCGGCGTACATATCGTCCTCATTTACAAAATTAAAACGTTCATATACACGGTTGAGGTTCTCCTGCGTTAACACTTCTTTAGGCTCAACACCAAGAGCCCGAATTTCCTTATCAACCGCCTCTTTGCCCTTACCGATATTTTCATCCCGGCGTTGCTTTTTAAAAAACTGTTTAATTTTGCTTTTGGCTTGGGAAGTTTGCGTGATTTTCAGCCAATCCTGTGATGGACCATACGAATGTTTCGAAGTCATTACATCTATAATGTCTCCATTATGAAGCTGATAGTCTAACGGCTCCATTTTTCCATTTACTTTCGCCCCGATCGTCTGATTCCCTACCTCCGTGTGAATCCGATAGGCAAAATCAATCGGAACAGAACCGGATGGAAGTTCAATCACATCACCTTTAGGAGTAAAAACATAGACCATATCGGAAAAGAGATCCACTTTTAGCGTCTCCATAAATTCTTCAGCATCATGTGTTTCACTTTGCCATTCGAGTATTTCCCGGAACCAAGTCAACTTTTCTTCAAACGATTTTTTATCCTTTGACACACGGCTCCCTTCTTTATAAGCCCAGTGTGCCGCGATACCATATTCCGCAATTTCGTGCATTTCCTTCGTACGGATTTGTACTTCGAGCGGATCGCCTTTAGGTCCGATTACCGTTGTATGAAGCGATTGATATAAATTAGGTTTAGGCATAGCAATATAATCTTTAAATCTGCCAGGCATCGGCTTCCAGCATGTATGAATAATCCCCAGAACGGCATAGCAATCTTTAATATTATTGACAATAATCCGTACAGCCAGCAAATCATAGATTTCGTTAAATTGTTTGTTCTGCTTTGCCATTTTTCTATAGATACTGTATAGATGCTTTGGCCTGCCGGAAATGTCAGCTTCAATTTTGACATCTTTCAGCTGGCGCCCGACCTCCGTCATAACTTCATCAATATAAGATTCCCGTTGTTCCCTTTTCTGTCTCATCAACTGGACAATCCGGTAATACTGCTGCGGATTTAAATAACGCAATGCCGTATCTTCCAGTTCCCATTTTATCGTGGATATTCCCAGCCTGTGTGCCAACGGGGCAAAAATTTCCAATGTTTCATTGGAAATCCGACGCTGTTTTTGGGGAGGAAGATGTTTCAATGTACGCATATTATGCAAACGATCAGCAAGTTTTATCAGAATAACCCGTATGTCCTTTGCCATTGCCACAAACATTTTCCGGTGATTCTCAGCCTGAATGGCTTCTTTTGATTTGTATTTAATTTTCCCGAGTTTTGTTACACCATCCACCAGCATAGCGACTTCATGATTAAAATACCCTTCAAGGTCTTCCGTTGTGACATCAGTATCCTCTACGACATCATGCAGAAATCCGCCTGCTACAGTTTCCGGGTCCATTTCCAGATCAAGCAGGATTCCGGCAACCTGAACAGGATGAATAATATAAGGCTCACCGGATTTTCGGAACTGATTTTCATGTGCTTTCGCAGCATAATTGTATGCACGCTGGAGAAATTTCACATCATCCTCGGCAAGATAACGGCGAGCCTTGTTCAACACATCTTCAATTGTCAGAATATCTTCCTTTGCCATATAATCACCTTACCTTAACCTGATGCAGAGAATACATTTTTCTTGTATCGAAATTTTTACATAAATGAAACAAAAAAACAAATAATATTAGAAGCTTTTCACCAATCATGGCAAAAGTTCAAGTTTACTCATAAGGTCATTTAAAAAATTCAACTTTCTGGCTTTATAAAGTTAAGCAACAGGCCTGACAATATGTCAGACCTGTTCACTATCTGATTTAATAGCTCATTAGTGTCAATACATCATAGCCCCGAAGCTTTTCCGCACCGTTCAGATAGGATAGTTCAATAAGAAAAGCACAGCCGGCAACAACGCCTCCAAGCTCTTCTACTAATTGAATGGTTGCTTCTATTGTACCACCTGTTGCAAGCAAGTCATCCGTAATAAGCACCCGCTGCCCAGGTTTAATTGCATCTTTATGGATGGTCAGTACATTTTGTCCGTATTCCAATCCATAATCAACCTTAATTACGTCACGCGGTAATTTGCCCTCTTTTCGAACCGGAGCAAAACCTTTCTCCAATGCGTAGGATACAGGGCATCCGATAATAAACCCTCTAGCTTCAGGTCCTACAACAAGATCAATATCCCGTTCACGGGCATATTTCACAATCTCATCCACTGCAGATTTATATGCAGGACCATTATCCATTAATGGCGTGATATCCTTAAATTGAATTCCTTCTTTCGGCCAATCTTCCACAATTTTAATATATTTTTTATAGTCCATTTGCTACTTCCTCCCTGGATATGTCGCAACCCTGTACACAACTCAAAAACCAATTTCTTAATTCCTCGTATTTGGAATAGTACAGTACCTTCTCAATTTCAGCCCGGTTTATCCGCTTTTGATACGCACTTGATTCCGTCAAATCACGTTTTACCGGATTGGAATTAATCGTTATAATACCTTTTTCCATTCTAACAAAACCTAATTCAAAAAACACGTCAGACATGAACAGAACTTGTTCTTTCGTCCAATTTTTCGCGCGCATAATCATATCAACATTATCATTCAGATTTATTTCCTTTTTCTTCATAACAAGCACATAGAACCATTTGAAGTCATCCCGGGTCGGAAAATGATTCATGTATGCACTATTGTTCAAATAAAAGCATGCATGTAAATTGTTCGGATCAATCTTTTCAATTAACTGCCGGAGTGTGTTTAAATTTTCCGGCAGATCGTACAAGTAGACCGTATCTTCTTTACCGAGACTGTCTATATCTGTTTCGTATGTAATACACCTGATCTCTTCCGGTATATAATTTCTCTCATCAGGAATTTTATTAAATACGGCTAGATGAGAAGCCTTGCCATCGACGAATGGCGCAATATCAATCTGCTTCCTGCCCCGGTGATCAAACAGCTGCTTACCTTCAATTTTCATATCTTTTATGACTAATTGAACCTTTCTATTCCCATTCCATTCATTGATCCCAATCTCCCCGGCCACAGAAATATCAGTACCGGATGAAATAAACGGATACAAATGGCCAAGTCCAAACCCGATACCATCAATCGACATATTTTCCTGTCTGAACTGAACTTTCAAATGGTTCTTTCTGCTGCCAATTTGTCTGGCGTCTATCGGTAGATGGTCTAATTGAAAAATCGGTTTCGGGTTACCCATGCCAAAAGGGGCCAGCTGGGAAATCTCATTAACAAGCAGTTCGTTCATCTCAGGAAGTGCGATCGTTTTACTGATTTCCAGTTCCTGTGTAAAGTCTTCTTCCGAAAGCTGCTGATTTATTAATCGATTTAATTCATCACGGAGCGTTTGTACATTTTCTGTCCGAATTGTCATTCCTGCCGCCTGGGAGTGACCTCCAAAAGCGGCAAACAATTCCCGGAGTTCCATACAGTTTTCAAATAAATTAAAAGCGGGAATACTTCTTGCTGATCCTTTTGCTTGTCCCGTTTCCGGTAGAATAGATAAAACAATTGCCGGGCGGTCATATTTCCGAACCAGATTTGATGCTACAATTCCCAAAACACCCTGATTCCAGCCTTCTTTCGCAACAACAATTACTCCCTGATCTTCCATTGGATCAATCATTTGTCTAGCTTCCTGGACAATATTACTTACGATCTTCTGGCGTTCCCTGTTTAGCGACTGCACCATGTCAGCAATGTCGTCCGCTTCATCCGGTTCGTCTGTCAGCAGCAATTGAACAGCCAGCTCAGCATCCTGAAGCCTTCCAACCGCATTTAATCTTGGTCCAATTGAGAAACCAACATCCTCTTCATTTACATCACCATTTATATTGCACACACGCTTCAGAGCGTTCAGACCTGGACGTTTGGCAGTCGTCAGTGACTGTAAGCCGTAATATGCAAAAATCCTGTTCTCATCCTTTAGCGGAACAAGATCTGCAATAGTTCCGATTGCTACCAGATCAAGAAATTGGTTGGGGAAATATCCCAAAAGCTGCTGTGCAAATTTAAAGGCTACGCCAACACCTGCCAGCTCCTTAAACTTGTAGTCAGGTGAACATTTCGGATGAATGATGGCAAATGCATCCGGAAGCTGTTCCTGTGGTTCATGGTGGTCAGTAATGATTAAATCAATACCTGATTCTTTAGCAACCATTGCCTCATTTACTGAAGCAATTCCTGTATCAACCGTAATAATGACGTGAACACCATTACGGGCAGCTTCACGAAAGGCTTTCTCATTCGGTCCATATCCTTCTGTGAAGCGATTTGGTATGTAATAATCGAAATCTGCCCCAAGTTCTTCCATCGTTTTTAGAAGCAGTGTTGTGGAACTGACACCGTCCGCATCATAATCACCATAAATTAGTATTCGTTCGTTATGTGCAATTGCCTGATGGACACGATCAGCTGCCTGTTCTATATTGGCCAGATTCCGTGGATTGTTTAATTGATTCAGGTCAGGAGATAAAAACTCCTGTGCTGATTCATCAGTTGTAATCCCTCGCTGTACAAGCAGTTCCTTAATGAGCGGGGAGATATTATTTGATTCCAAGCTTGCTGGAACATCAATCATTTCTCTATATTTCCATTTCATCATGCTCTGTAACATACATTCACCCCTGACTTTTCCTATTATACAAAAGTAAGTCAAGGGTAGCAATCAGGTTTATTTTTCGTTTTTTCTTTCTTTAGTAGTATCATTCTTATCCGTATCCAAAAGGTTATGTTGTTTTAACGTCTCCTTCAGTTGATTGTTTTCATGCTGTAATGATTTTTTCTCCCGCTGCAGATGAATGATTTTAACCAGACCAACAGCAGCTGCAATCACACAACCCATCAGTACCGAAAATAAAATAACTAAAATTAACGGTGCTTGTCCGGTATCAAAGAGATAATTCACTTCCACCGGTTCCACATTAATAACGGCAAAAATTGCAATGATAATGACGAAAATAATGGCTAGAATAACATACGATTGTCCCCTCATCTGAAGTTCCTCCTTCACTTACAAGCTATTTTACTAAATTACCCGCTTTGAATGGAATCTAATCTGAAAACGCCGCTTCAGAATTAATCTAAATAACTTGCCGCTAATCGCTGTCGCTGGACGTGGCTGGTTAAGCTCAATTTAAATAATCCCGTGTCACGAATAAATGACACGGGATCTTTATTATACCTGAGGTCCTTCTGTGCGTTTTTTCTTGGCAAAAACAACAGGTTTTTCCTTTATATTTTTTCCTCTCCATACAAGCCATAGTTGTGATGCAATGAACAGTGACGAATACGTACCGGCAATTAACCCGACTGCAAGTGCAATCGCAAAACCGGATATCGACTGTGCGCCTAGGAACAGGAAGGCAAGTACAGCAATCATTGTGGTAACAGTTGTATTGATACTTCGGGTAAGTGTCTGAACAAGACTCCTGTTAACAATTTTTGCAAGTTCGCCAAATGACTTGACCCGTTTCTTTTTCTGTAAATTTTCCCGTATTCTGTCAAAAGTTACAATCGTATCGTTGATCGAATACCCGATTATCGTCAATACCGCAGCTACAATGGTGACATCAAACTCAATCCTGGTAAAGCTGAATATCGCCAAAATAAAGAAGACGTCATGCAACAGGGCGATGATTGCAGTCACCGCAAAAAACATTTCAAATCGGAATGCAACATAGATAATCATACCGACTGCTGCAATTCCAAGTGCATACAATGCATTCTTAACAAGTTCCTCCCCGACAATCGGCGAAACAATACTGACACTTGTATCTGCATTGTAATTTTTACTGAACATATCCTGAATCTCAGCAATTTTATCTTCATTAATAACTATATCGTACCGTGCAACAGCCGTTGTGTCGTTACCGGATAGTACAACAGATTTAGGGTTTACTCCCAATTGGTCCAGATCTTCTTCCACATTCTCCGCATTTAAAGAATTATCTGCATTAATCTGGATCCGTGAACCTGCTGTGAAATCAATCCCCGGATTCAGCTGGAAAATTCCAAGTGAAATCGCCCCAAGAATAACCATAATCGATGAAGCAATAAAAAACTTTTTACGATGCTTCACTGGGTTTAATTCGCGATTAAACAATTTTGGTTCTCTTTCTTTCGTATCGGAAATATCTTTGATATCTTTCTTGTTGACACCAAACCAGCCTGGTCGGTTTTTCAGCAGTTTAGTTCTCATCCACAATCCCATCAGCAGTCTTGTGCCATATACTGCTGTCAGGAAACTCACCAGAATACTGAGAATGAGCATGGTAGCAAACCCTTTAACGGAGCTTGTACCAAAAATAAATAACACGGCTGCCGCAAGCATTGTCGTAATATTGGCATCGATAATTGCCCTTAATGAGTTGCTTGTTCCCGCTTTAAATGATGCAAGAACAGATTTACCCTCACGCAATTCTTCCTTAATCCGCTCAAAGGTAATGACATTTGCGTCCACCGCCATACCGACACCAAGTATGAGGGCAGCAATACCCTGCAATGTCAGAACACCGTTCATTAATTCAAAGAACAGTAAAATAAGATAGATGTAAATTGTCAAATTAATCGCTGCGATCACACCAGGGAAGCGGTACACAATCATCATAAATAAAAAGATAATACTTACGCCGATAATACCGGCAAACACGGTTTTATCCAATGCCTGTTCACCAAACTGCGCACCAACTGTGGTGGAATATAATTCCTTCATATTTACCGGCAGTGAACCGGCATTAATAATGTCAGCCAGCCGCTGTGCTTCCTCAACGGTGAAATCGCCGCTAATCATGACATTTGTCGTATTAAGTGTTTGGTCAACTGCCGGTGCGGAGACGTATTTCGAATCTTCTTTTTTCCATTCATCCGCAAAAGCGTCCCCTTTCTGATAATCCATCCAAATCACGAGCAGATTATCCGGATAAGGCGTTTTTGGATTAGCGTTGCCTTTCAGCTTACTTGTGACATTGCCAAATTTTTCAGCCGACTTCAGCTTCAGCGTAACAATCGGCTGATTCGTCTGGGGACTGAAGTCTTGCTGGGCACTGCCCTCTTTTATATCCGATCCATTCAGCAATTCCTTATCAGAAACATTACGAAACGAGAGCCGGGCTGAAGTGGAAAGTATGTCCCGTGCTTCTTCCGGATTCTTGATACCGGCAAGCTGTACACGAATCCGATCTTCCCCTTCAATATTTATGTTTGCCTCACTGATACCCAAACTGTTAACACGTTCATTAAGGATCTGGACTGTTGATTCAAGCAATTGCCTGTCCACTTCTTCTCCATCTTCAACTGGTTCAACTTCATACAGGATTTCAAAACCGCCCTGCAAATCCAAGCCCAGCTTTATATCTTTCGTTATTCCGGTTATCGTTGTTCCAATCGTACCCAAAAACACGATAACGATCAGAAAAAAGGCAACGATTCTGCCTCTGTTCTTCATCTGTTAAATGCCTCCCTTAAAATCCACGCGGGTCAAACGTCAGTATGTAATCATTCCTTATTTGCATCGTTATTTACGTTGGTAACAGCTGCAATCGACGCCATTAAATCATCATCCTGATACGCATTAACGGTCAAATAGCTCATGTATATGTTGGACGCCAAATGGAAAATATCCTGAACCACTTCATATAACCGCTTTTGTGGATTACCTTTCCACACTTTTTCCTCGAGACATTTCCAAATATCGTTCGTGGAAGCTTGCTGATACCCCATCATCTGAAACTCGTTTTTTTTACATTCAAGTGCCATTTCCAGTTCATTTCTCCACTCACGCACCGTCTTCAAGGTTTCCATCCAATCCCTCCCACAGCAAATAATTAAAGCTTGTCATGCTTGGCCCACTTCTTTGCATATATATCATTGTATATGAAAATTTATTTTTTGAGAAGGCAGGGCGGCAATATTGACCAAACAAACTTTTTTACAGGGAACAATTATTTTAATAATTGCCGGTATGATTACCCGGCTGCTTGGATTCATCAATCGTCTGGTGGTTGCCCGATTAATGGGAGAAGAAGGTATCGGCCTGTATATGATGGCACTGCCGACCCTATTTCTAGTCATTACCTTGACACAATTTGGACTTCCCGTAGCCATTTCCAAACGAATTGCCGAAGCGGAGGCACGGGGGGATAAACAGAAAATAAAAAGCATCCTGGTCATTTCATTGGTAATAACGGGTATCACCAGTATCATCTTTACAATCGGGATGATTCTGGCGTCACCTTTTATCGCGTCTACCTTATTAACTGATGAACGTACGTTGTTACCCTTATTAGCAATCAGTCCGATTATCCCAATCATAGCCATTTCTTCTGTATTAAGGGGTTATTTTCAAGGCAGACAAAACATGAAACCCCAAAGCTATGCACTTGTCATTGAACAGGTTGTCCGGATAACCTGTGTTGCATTGTTTGTAAAACTACTGTTGCCTTTTGGAGTTGAATATGCCGCCGCGGGAGCAATGTTCAGTGTCATTATCGGCGAACTGGCCTCCTTATTATTCATGATCTACTTATTCAGGCGCAAGAAGATCGTCAAGGTACGCCACAAATTCATGAAATACGTAAAATCCAGCAAAGAAACGGTTAGAGAACTCTTTTCAATTGCACTGCCCAGCACAGGCAGCAGAATCATTGATTCCGTTTCCAATTTTCTGGAGCCGATCATCGTTTCCCAAAGTTTAATGCTGGCAGGGATATCAACCGCCCTGGCAACCAAACAATATGGTGAGTTAACGGGGTATGTACTGCCTTTATTATTGCTGCCGACTTTTATAACACGGTCACTTTCCATTGCGCTGATTCCAGCCATTTCAGAGGCAGATGCCAACTATAATAAAACTCTGATTCATTACCGGATCCATCAATCAATCCGCATCTCATTTGCCTCGGGGGCGATCGCAACAATTGTATTATCACTATTTTCCATTCCGATTTTGACGTTTATGTATGGAACCAGTGACGCGAGCAGGTTTCTTATTTTAATGGCGCCGTTTTTCATTTTACTTTATCTCCAGCCGCCATTGCAATCCGCACTGCAAGCACTTGATTTGGCAAAACCGGCTATGTGGAACAGTCTGATTGGAGCAGCAATAAAATTCACGGTGTTGTTTTTTCTTGCATCCAATCCGAAATTTGGCATTATGGGAGCAGCGATTGCCATGTCAGTCAGCGTCGTATTGGTAACACTTCTGCATCTCGCCAGCCTGTATAAAGAGATCAGATTTAAAATACCTATAATAGATTTACTGAAAATGGCTATGTTGCTATTTTTAACCTGGTTCGCAGGCAATACACTGAAGAACATTTATTCCGGACTTGAGTCGAACCTGCTATTGTTTATTATTATTATTACAGTTCTTGGGTTCGTTTATATCGGGTTATTGTTTGCACTAAAGTTTATAACCAAGGAAGAGTTAAAACAAATTCCCCTACTGCAAAAATGGTTCACGTAAAAAATAACGCCAGCAGATGGCGTTATTTTTGTTTCTAAAACACTGCGATCATCCACCGTTTTATTGTCTAATGGATTATTGCATCGCTCCACACAACCTCACATACGCTTTGCTTTTAATTCGAGCATTGCTTTGTTTTCAAATTGACCCATAACCCGATGTTATACCCCGCCAGACATATACGGAATTAAGTACCGGACAAGAATGTAAACCGTTGATATAACCAGTGAAAAGATAACAAACGGGATTCCATACAGCATAAAGCGGATAAATGAAATTTTTTCGCCTTCTCCTTCCGCAAGGCCTGCTACAACAATATTGGCGGATGCACCGACAAGCGTTGCATTCCCCCCTAGACAGGCCCCTAGTGCCAACGACCACCAAATGGGATCAAGGTAGACGAGTCCATATGTTTCAAATTCCTGAATGACCGGAATCATTGCCGCAACAAACGGAATGTTATCCACCACACCGGAAAACAATCCCGAGACCCATAAAATCAACAGTGCAGTTTTTGAAAAATCACCATCCGTAAACAATACAATTAACCTGGCCAATTCATCAATAATTCCAACCTCGCGAAGTCCGCCCACCAATGCAAACAAACCAATAAAGAAAAATAAAGTAACCCACTCAACCTGTTTGAAAATCTGTTCCGTCTCCAGTTCCTTTTCCGTCAACAACAGCAATAATACCGCTCCACTGATGGCTACTATCGTCAAATTGATATGAAGAAAGGAATGGAGAAGAAATCCAAGCAGTGTCATCGACAATACTGTTATCGATTGATAAAGCATCGGTGACTTGACAAGATATTCTGATGCATCAAGTTCCAGCAATTTCCTCACATTAGCTTTTCCGGTATTCAGTGACTTCCTGAACAGCATATACAGCATAAAAACCATTGCGACAAAGATAATACCGGCGACCGGAGCCAAATGATTTACAAATGATAAAAAAGTAAGATGGTCAACCGCCTGTCCAATCATAATATTCGGCGGATCACCTATTAGGGTAGCAGTTCCGCCAATATTGGAACTGAAAATAATCATCAACAGATAAGGAAATGATGGCAGCTGCAATTCTTTAGTGATTTTCAGGATGATGGGGACAAAAATAAGTACTGTTGTGACATTATCCAGCAAAGCTGAACCAAATGCGGTTAACATTCCGACACCAATCAGCAGCGGTACAGGGGATCCACGGACTTTTTGGGCAAAACGAATGGCCATGAACGAAAACAACCCTGTTCGTTCCGTAATGGAAATAAGAACCATCATGGAAAATAATAACGCAATCGTATTCCAGTCAATATAGGTCTGAAACATATCATGCAACGAGTAAATACCGGATATAAGCAGCAGGATACCACCTGACATTGCAATAACTGCGCGGTTATACTTCTCCGTCATGATAAAAACATAGCTGATTATAAAGATAACTGTTGCGAGCAGAACGTCCATAAGAGCATCCTCTTTCAATAATAGGATCATTGCTTCATACATATATATGCACGGACGTCCAAAAAAATTTCAGTCTATTTTTCACTTGTCCGAATAAAATTTAATAAATGGACAGATTCTTCTGTCTCTATTTTATACAGAATATTAAAAGGGGGTTACTCATATTCGAAAACGGCAATTTACAGCACTGCTGTATGGATGGGTCGTCGTACTTGGTCTGATTCTTTTAACAAGTGTAATTCTTGCATTACTGCTTCGATTTACGGAAATGGATGGAGCGGCATTATCATGGACCACCTTAATTGCCGGATTGATTTGCCTGTTTATCGGCGGGATCGTATCCGGTATTAAGAGCAAGCAAAAAGGCTGGGTGATTGGTGGGATAACCGGTCTTGGATTTACCCTTTTCACGTTTCTAATTCAATACCTTGGTTACGAGCAGTCATTTTCATTGCAGCAAACACTTCATCACCTTGGTTATATTTTAGCAGCTTTACTTGGTGGAATGATTGGCGTGAATATGACCAGCGGACAGGAAGAGTAAACATTTCATACATGTCCTAAAGCTTACCACCTTTTTATCAACCAAGAAAAAACGCAGTGCATGTTCAACATTCATATGTGAACAGTCGCTGCGCTTTTTTTATCTCCTTTATGTACGTACGATCATAAAGTATTAGCTTTTTACCTCTCTGATAGCAGTCCGGTCATACGTGAGTTTAGTGTTTTCCCCCGCAGCCTGAATTACCACTGTATTTTCATCAATTGCATGTACTACCCCGTGGAATCCGCCAATTGTAATGACTTCATCCCCCTTTTTCAGGTCAGTTTGCATTTGCTTTACCTGCTTCTGCCGCTTTTGCTGCGGACGAATCAACAGAAAATAAAAAATCACAAACATCAAAATAATTGGTGATAGTGATATAAGCATATCCATCGTATCTATTCCCCCTTTCCTAAAAGTTTTTTGCATCCGGCCGATTGAGGCCATATTGTTCAAAGAATGCTTCTTTAAAGTCGCCAAGACGATCATCAGAAATTGCTGTTCGTACTTGCTCCATTAATTTTAACAGAAAATATAAGTTATGGTAAGTGGTAAGCCTGAATCCGAATGTTTCATTACATTTAATTAAATGACGGATGTACGCCCGTGAATAATTTTCACATACATGACAATCACAATTTTCATCTATCGGGCTGAAATCACGGGCAAATTTTGCATTACGAACGACTAGTCTTCCGTTTGACGTCATACATGTCCCGTTTCGCGCAATACGTGTCGGGAGCACACAATCAAACATATCAATCCCGCGGATCGCACCATCTATCAATGAATCAGGTGATCCCACCCCCATCAAATATCTTGGCTTGTCCGACGGCATCAGCGGCGTGGTGAATTCCAGCATTCGATTCATGACATCCTTTGGCTCACCCACCGACAATCCGCCAATCGCGTAGCCCGGAAAATCCATCGACGTCAAATCGGCCACGCTCTGCCTTCGCAGCTCTTCATACTCACCTCCTTGTATAATCCCGAACAACCCCTGGTCTTCCGGACGCTGGTGTGCTTCCAAACAGCGTTCAGCCCAGCGTGACGTCCTTTCAACTGATGCCTTCATATAATCATATGACGCAGGGTATGGGGGGCATTCATCAAATGCCATCATAATATCAGAACCGAGGGCATTTTGGATTTCCATTGCCTTTTCTGGAGACAAAAATAATTTCTCGCCATTCAAATGATTTCGGAAATGAACACCCTCTTCTTTAATATTACGCATCTCACTTAAACTAAATACCTGAAAACCGCCGGAATCCGTTAAAATTGCACCATCCCAATTCATGAATTTATGAAGCCCGCCAGCTTCCCTGATAATATCCTCACCGGGACGCAGCCATAAATGATACGTATTGGAAAGAATAATATTGGCATTCATTTGTTGCAATTCTTCCGGACTCATCGTTTTGACCGTTGCCAGTGTACCAACCGGCATAAAAGTCGGCGTATCAAATGATCCATGCGGGGTGTGGACTTTACCAAGCCTGGCTCCAGTCTGTTTACATGTTTTGATATGTTCATACGTAATTGCTGTCATGTCATTTCGTTCCTTTTCCTATAAAATTAGCATCGCATCACCGAAGCTGAAAAATCGGTATCTTTCTTTTACCGCTTCATTATACGCGTGCAGAATACTGTCCCGGTCCGCAAGTGCGCTTACCATCATAATCAGGGTTGATTTCGGTAAATGAAAATTGGTGATTAAACCATCAATGGCCTGAAATTCATATGGTGGATAAATGAAAATGTCTGTCCATCCGCTCGATTCAGCAAATTTTCCGTTATTGTCCCGCGTAATGGTTTCCAATGTCCTGGTTGACGTAGTACCGACTGAGATAATCCGGCCATTATTTTCCCTTACTTCTGTCAGTGTATCTGCCGTTTCCTCTGTCATGTGATAATACTCGGAATGCATGGTATGATCATCAATGTTATCAACACTTACCGGACGAAAGGTGCCTAATCCGACATGAAGTGTAATGAACGTTATGACAATCCCCTTGTTTTCCAGCTCGTCCAAAAGCTCATTGGTGAAATGCAAGCCTGCAGTTGGAGCTGCAGCCGAACCTTCCTCTTTTGCATAAACCGTCTGATACCGTTCTTTTTCAGGTAACTGTTCTTTTATATAAGGCGGAAGCGGCATTTCCCCCAGCTCATCAAGTACCCTGTAAAAGATTCCTTCATATTCGAAATCCATCATACGGCCGCCATGTTCCAAAATGCCGGTACATGTTGCACGAAGTTTTCCATCGCCGAAGATAAGAGTCGTCCCCTCTTTCACCTTTTTGGCTGGTTTCGCAAGTATTTCCCAAGTGTCATTTTCTTTTTGATGCAAAAGCAATATCTCTATTTTAGCTCCGGTATCTTCTTTCACACCATAAAGTCTTGCCGGCAACACCCGCGTATCATTCAATACGAGACAATCTCCCGGATTTAAATACTTTTTGATATCTGTAAAATGCTGATGTTCCATTCGTTTATCATTACGGTGTAATACGAGCAGCCGTGATGATGCCCGGTCTTTTAACGGCGTCTGTGCAATCAGTTCTTCTGGCAAATCAAAATCAAAATCTTCTATGTTCATGCTGTTCTCCTTACCTTCTTAACGAAATTTACTTAAAACGTAAAAAATCAGTGACAGTATAATACTGACAACTATCGAAGTCATAATTGGAAAATGGAAGGAAACATTTCCTTTTTTAAAACTGATGTCACCAGGCAAACGCCCGATGAACGTCCAAATGATTCCGATCAGTAAAAAAACAATGCCAAGAATAATAAACAGCTTTCCAGCCTGCATTATGCATCGTTCCTTTGAATTCCAAGATGGTCGTACGCTTTTATTGTTACGACCCTTCCCCTTGGTGTTCGCTGCAAAAAACCAATTTGTAATAAATACGGCTCATATACATCTTCAATTGTTTGCGATTCTTCACCAATCGTTGCACCAATTGTGTCCAAACCAACAGGGCCGCCCTGAAATCCGTCAATAATACTGTTCAACAGTTTATGGTCGATATGGTCAAGGCCTGCTTTATCCACTTGCAGCATCTCCAATGCAACACTTGTTGTTTCCAGACTAATTTCCATTTCACCTTTCACTTGTGAAATATCCCGGATTCGTTTCAAGAGCCGATTGGCAATTCTTGGTGTACCTCTTGACCTGCGTGCAATTTCAGATGCTGCTTCTTTTGTAATGGTTGTATCAAATATTTCTGCTGTCCGTTCAACAATGGCACACAAATCTTTTGTTTCATAAAATTCCAGCCGGCTGAGGACCCCAAATCGATCACGCAACGGTGCCGACAGTAATCCTGACCGGGTCGTTGCTCCTACAAGCGTGAAGGGCGGCAGATCAATCCGAACCGATCGTGCGCTTGGTCCTGTTCCGATTACAATATCCAAAAAGAAATCCTCCATTGCCGGATATAGGATTTCCTCTACAGATCTTGGTAAACGATGGATTTCATCAATAAACAGGACATCTCCAGGTTCCAGCGACGACAGGATTGCTGCTAAATCGCCAGCACGTTCTATAGCTGGACCGGAAGTGGAACGAAACTGAACCCCCATCTCATTGGCAATGATTGCCGCAAGTGTAGTCTTCCCAAGCCCGGGCGGTCCATATAGCAGCACATGATCCAATGGTTCTTCCCGCATTCGGGCTGCCTGGATAAAAATGCTTAAATTTTCTTTGACTTTTTCCTGGCCAATATACTGATTAAGATTGACAGGACGGAGACTGAGCTCGACAGTTGAATCCTCATTTTGTAATTCACCAGTTACCATACGTTCATCCATCACCATCTCCCCCTTTGTCAATTTTTCATTAACAGTGCCAATGCTTTTCGGACAATTTCATCGGTGTTATGATCATTTTCATACTGCAATTTTGGAATAACCGTTTTTATTTCCCTGTCCGTATACCCTAATGACTTTAAGGCTTCCCGCGCTTCCTCTAACCCTTTTGAGCCTGCTTCTGACGGCTGTTCCATTTCAGTCGAATGAACAGGAGCTGTCACAAAGGAATGCAGTTTTCCTTTTAAATCAAGAATGATCTGCCGTGCTGTTTTTTTGCCAATTCCCGGAAAGCTTGTCAGAAATTTATCGTCCTCACGCTCAATTGCCTCAACAAAACCACCGACATCAATACTTCCCAGAACAGCTAATGCACCTTTTGGTCCAATTCCGGACACAGAAATGAGTTTGGTGAATAAATATTTTTCATCTTCGTTTTTAAATCCGTACAGCATTTGAATATCTTCCCGGACATAATGATATGTATTTATAGTTATTTCATTATTTAAAGAATGCTGAAACACAAAAGGATTGGCACAGACAATTTCGTACCCAACCCCATGTACATCCACAATCACTGCCTCATCGTGGACAGCTGTTAAAACACCTCGTATATATGCTATCATGACACCTTCCCCTTTTACATTCCTAACTTCAGTTTAACATAACTATTCCTGTCCATCATTTAAAAAACTCGGCACCCGCCTTGTCTTATAGCGGAACAAAAGTATCCCATATAAGGTTAAGCATAACTTTTACTCTCTGGATATTGTAATAAATCAAAACTTCCATCTCCTATCACGCGATAAAAAATGGAAGTCTTCATCTAGATTTATTCTGTGTCCTCCAGATTATGGAAGATATCCTGGACATCTTCACTGTCTTCCAACATGTCAATTAACTGAAGCATCTTATTGTAGTCGTCCTCATCAGGTGTGCTGAAGGTCTGGGGGAACATTGTGATTTCCGATTCCTCGAGTTCATAGCCGCTTCCACGTAACTGATCACACACATCGGAAAAATTTTCCGGTTCCGTATAAATCTCATATGCGTCTTCCTGTGTGACAATGTCATCTGCACCAGCTTCAATTGCCTCTAGACTGATCTCATCCTCATCAATGGCACCAGCTTCGTTTGTAATGACAATGTATCCTTTCCGGTCAAACATAAACGACACACTGCCATTTTCCCCTAGATTTCCGTCATTTTTCTTAAATGCATGTCTGACTTCTGCAGCAGTTCTGTTTTTGTTATCGGTCAAAACCTGAACAATAACCGGAACACCTCCCGGACCATATCCTTCATAGTTTAATTCCTCAAAACTAGCTCCATCAAGTGTCCCGGTCGCTTTTTTAATTGCACGGTCAATATTATCATTCGGCATATTGTCACCTTTTGCCTTATCAACAGCCAAGCGTAATGAGGGGTTCGTATCCGGATCTCCACCGCCCTGTTTTGCTGCTGTATATATATCCTTCTGATGACGCATGAAAATTTTTCCTTTTTTTGCATCCTGGGCATTTTTTCTTCTTTGTATATTCTTCCATTTAGAATGACCAGCCATTGGACATTCTCCTCTCTAATTAAAGTGAAGCTTCCCTGAACGGGTTTTTCATCCCTGATTAATTCGTAACTTGCTCCATCTTTCCAATTTATTCAGAAGCAGGAATCAAACTGTAAACCGAGGATAAATTCTTTTTATACTATACCAAAAAAATGCCAATCAATAAAGGTGGCTTATTTCCATCATAATCAAAAGGGCAAATTAAAAAAGGCAGCAACTCTTTTTTGCCGCCTTATGACCCGTATGCCTGCACGAAAGAAAAATGCGTACGATCAATCGCGTTCCCTGTTGAAAAATTCATCTATAAATTCTTCCACGTCACCATTCAGCTGATCAGGCTCTGCATCTTCATCCCGCATTTTATCCCAATATATCCGATCGGTGTAAACAACTACTTTTCGCTCAGGCACCATTTGTTTAACCTCTTTTTTAATGGATTGCTTCATCCCCTTAGGAGCATATTCATTTAGCAGAACACCAACTACGATTTTTTTATCTGTAGCTGTTACCTGAGCTTGTTTTATATTCTTATTCTGCTTCAGTTGCTCAGAAATCGACATTGTAAATTCATTTGTATATAAATCTGTCTGGGCATCCCTGTCTCCCATATTCAACCTGTCCTGGTCACTCTGTTCATAACCTCCCTGCTCAGCAATGCTGTCCGGTCCATTATTAAGTCGGTCATTACGTTCATTTTCCGTTTCATAATGAATAGGTTCTGAACTTAAGTCATCTTCATTATCAGCTGCATTATCAGTTATTCCAGCACAGCCTGCAAGAATGGTTGCAAGTAATAGCGTGCTTAGAGTTTTCATCCACATAAAAAAACCTCCCTTATCATCAGTTTGTATAAGAGAAATTTTTTCATACACGTTAAATTATTTTTTTAAATGAAACTGTTTGGCACCCCTGCGTTTATGTTCGGTACGGATATGCATTTGTTCAATTCTTTTTTTATCCTGTTCCGGTATTTCTTCCCCCCGCAGATAAGCGTCAATAGTGTCATAGGATGTACCCATTTCATCCTCATCAGTCTGGCCTTCCCACAAGTCAGCACTTGGCTGCTTGTGTACAATCTCCTCAGGTACCTCCAGATATGATGCCATTTCACGTACTTCCTGCTTGGTAAACTCAACAATCGGCAAAATATCCACACCGCCGTCACCATATTTTGTGAAATAACCTGTATACCACTCAGAGGCGTTATCCGTTCCAACCACAAGGTAGTTATAATTTGTTGCCAAGGTATATAACGTACTCATTCGCAGACGGGCTCTTAAATTCGCATCAGCCAGCTGATCATTTTTTTTATTAAACTCATTTCTTTCTTGGACCTGTTCCTTAATGGAAGAGTACAGTACGTTATGCGTTTCGGCAAGGTCAACTGTCAGGTGGTTAATACCACAACTGTCAATTACCTTTTTACCATGTTCTATGCTTTCCTGACTACTTTTTAATGGCATAAGTACTCCCAAAGAATTGTCCGGTGCAGCTCGCTGAATCAGGGCAGCTACCACAGCTGAATCAAGACCGCCACTGACACCCACCAACAAACCTTTCACACCAGTTTCATTTATTTGGTATCTTAACCATTGCACAATTGCTTCCACATTTTGTTCCACTTATCCATACTCCCCTATTACCATAATTTGTGATTATCATAATTTTAGCATGCAAGCTGTGTATTTAAAAATATATTAGCCCTTGAACATTAGAAACCGTGGTTATCACCAGCCCAATAAAGAACGCTTTACTTTTTCTTATTTGCTAAAAAAGGAGACGATTTGAAACGGTTCGTCTCCTTAGCATATCCATTTATTCTTCAGGTTCATTCATATCTTCCCGGAAATTATATGCTGCCATTGTTCCAAATTCAGGCGGCTCTGGAACTGGCATATTTCCATTAGGGCCTATTGGATCACGCTGCATATTTTCTTTGTTTAAATCCGTATAATTACGATCATCTGGTGAAGCAAACGGTGCCCCGTATAAATTATTGTAATTCATATAAGGATTTTCCATTGGACCTACTGGCATTTTCCTTTCATTTGGAACATGATATGATTCCATTTGATTCCTGAAATGGGGTGGTTTTGGTCCACCACATCCGCAACCACCTTTTTTGTGTCCATGCTGTGGTCCATGCTGCATTGGTGGCGGTGGACAACATGGCTGATGACAATAACAACAAACCGGAACCACTTGAATTGGCATTGGCTGAGGAGGCATATGCATTTGAGCATTCTGTTTTGGCTGATTATTAGGCTGAGGATTTTCGGACATCTCCGGAAAATTAATCGTGGTATAATTGTAAAAATCCTGATCCATCATTTGCATTGGTTTCATCGGCTTTGTTGGCATCATAGGCTCCTCAGGCATTTCGGGCTTTTTAGGTATTTCCGGCTTCATCTTTGCCTGCTCTTGTTCGGTCCCCTTGTTCATTACGGGTTTTGGCATGGGGGATGTGTCCTTAAAAGGATGTTTCGTTTCGGGCATTTCAGTTCCTTTTCCACTGTCATTTTTTACTGCCTTCGATGTTCCGGGAATTTTTATTTTCATACCAGGCATAATCATGTCGGGACTGGATAACTGTGGATTAAGCCTCTTCACTTCTTCAAAATCTACTCCATATTGCTGGGAAATATTCCACAGTGTATCTCCCTTTTGAACGATATGAATTTTCAATTTTAACCATACTCCTTTCAAAATCTGTCTCATTAGGCAAAACACTCATTACCAACATATGCATTTCGTGATAAATGTTGAACTTAAATTTATCCATATATGAAAACGTGTACAGAGATGCCAGATTAACTTTAAAACACTAACTGATTTTTATGAGCAAAAAAAGCCGCTTACTCCAATTAATGGAGCAAACGGCGCTCAATTCCTATAAATTCATTTCATAAACCGGATAGGTACCAAGGACTTGCACCTTGCATCCCAGCGCTTCCAGTTCGGCTTTCACCCCAGTAAATAACACATCATCGTACGGCTGATTAACATCGACAATAAAGAAATAATTTCCCAGACCGGTTTTCATCGGTCTTGATTCAATTTTGGACAAATTCATTTTTCGCCAGGCAAACGCCGCCAAAACCTGGTATAAAGCTCCTGCATAATCACTGGGAAGGGTAATCAGCATACTGGTTTTTTCGGCATCCACTTCATGATTTATTCGTACCAGATTTTCATCTTTTGCAATGACCGCAAACCTTGTATGGTTATTCGGATAGTCATGAATATTTTCCTTCCACAGCTGAAGACCGTATTCCTGAGCTGCCAGCTTATTTCCTATAGCTGCCATATTCGCGTTGCCATGGCTTACTAATTCGGCTGCGCTGCCTGTTGATGTTGTAAAATTAAGCTTAGCATCAGGCAGGAAGCTGTGAATAAACTGATGACACTGAGCAATGGCATGACTGTGCGAATGAATTTCCGTTATATCATCCATGTCACCGGTAAATTCTGAATTAACAAGTAAATGCTGTTGGATGGGTACAACGATTTCTGCAAAAATTGGTAATCTCACTTGATGAACGAGATAATCAACCGTTAATTGAACCGTACCCTCTATCGCATTTTCAAGTGGAACGACACCAATATCGATTTGACCATTCCCGACAGCATCGATACATTCAGGAATTGTTTCAAAGCTAAATTTTTCTCCCCCATTAAAAGCTGAATCGACCGCTAACTTTGTGAATGTCCCTTTTGGACCTAAGTATCCTATACTTTCCAATTTGTTCCCCTCTTTACCATGTGTAATATTACTCGATAAACTCGAATTCAAAATCCATCAGTCGAATGGTATCACCATCTTTTGCGCCTTGTTTTCGCAGCGCATCGTCCACACCCATTGCGCGAAGTTGTCTGGCAAACCGTTGTACGCCTTCATCTCTAGAGAAATCGGTCATTTTAAACAATTTCTCAATCTTAGCCCCGGATAACACATATGCTCCATCCGAATCTCGTGAAATAACAAACGGAACTTCTTCTTTCTTATGCCGGTAAACAACTTTTTCATCTGTATCATCCACTTCAGGCGCTTTTTTCGGAATAGTATCCAGTGTATCGGATATTGTATATATCATGTCGCGCAATCCCTGTTTTGTAAAAGCGGATAACGGAAAAACAGGATAGTTTTCGGATAATTTTGACCTGAACGCAGAAAGATTTTCCTCTGCGCCGGGCATTTCCATTTTATTGGCAGCAATAATTTGTGGACGTTCCAATAACTTCGGATCGTAGGCTGACAATTCTTCATTGATTTTCAAATAGTCATCATAAGGGTCTCTTCCTTCAGTACCTGCCATATCCACCACATGAAGAATAACCCTTGTCCGTTCCACATGACGCAGGAACTGATAGCCTAAACCAACTCCTTGATGTGCACCCTCAATCAATCCGGGAAGGTCGGCAATGACAAAACTCCGCTGATCACCTGCATCAACAACACCAAGGTTCGGTGATAATGTTGTGAAATGATAATCCGCAATTTTAGGTTTTGCTGCACTCATAACTGACAGCAAGGTTGATTTTCCAACACTTGGAAAGCCAACAAGTCCAACGTCTGCAATTAATTTCAGCTCTACTTTTATGTTTCGTTCAATCCCTGGTTCACCATTTTCAGCAAAATCCGGTGCTGGGTTCTTAGGGCTGGCAAACCTTGAATTGCCACGACCGCCACGACCACCTTTGGCAATCACCGCTTCTTGGCCGTGAACGGTTAAGTCAGCAATTACTTCCCCGGTAGTTTCATCAAAAACAGTGGTACCTGGTGGCACAGAAACAATTAACGGGTTCGCATTTTTACCATGCTGATTTTTGCTCATGCCATTTTCTCCGCGTTTCGCCTTATAATGTTTCGTATAACGGAAATCCATTAATGTGTTTAATCCCTCATCGACTTTAAACATCACATCACCGCCATTTCCACCGTCTCCGCCAGCAGGTCCACCTTTAGGAACATATTTCTCGCGACGGTAACCAACAAGGCCGTTCCCTCCGTCACCTGCTTTCACAAATACACTAACCTGATCGACAAACATAGATGATCACCTCAATCGCATGGAATCTGAAACGTGCATACAACGCCTTCATCTGTCCGGCTCATAGTCAGATCCATAGTTTCTGTACCTTTTATTTGTATTTCCTTTTTAAAGTTTCCCTGGAATGAAAAATTCACTTCAACACCTGACTGGCCTTGCTTGTTCAGCTCACTCAACTGCAAATTCACCGTGTAAAGTTCCATTTCATCAGCTGCATCAACAGCCTTGGCCATAACTTGCTGGCATTGCTCAACAAGAATATTATCCAGTAAACGTAAATCTTGTCTATTCGTATGTATTTGGTATTCTAAACGGAAATTCTGATAATTGGTATTAAACTGAAGCAGACATAAAGCAAACTTTGGCAGGTTTAAGTTAACAAGCTTATGTTCTTCTTCCAAAAGTTTCATTAATTTTTCCATTTTCGACTTTGCTTTTTCCGGTTTATCCATACTTAAATATCCCTGTACAATCTGAAGATGATTCATCAGATCATGCCGGTAATGCCGTAAAATATTGACTACATCTTCCTCATGCATTTTTCGTCCCCCAATAGTATGATGAGTATAGCAGAAAATAAACGAAATGAAAATCAATAAATTAATAAATGCTGATTATTGTAAACGGCTAGTTTTCAAAAAGATGTTGTTATTAAACAATATTTATAAAACGCAAAAGTAAAGCTATGCTGATTGTGTGAAATCACCTGCGCTGGAACTTGTTCATTTATCCACCGCCGTACTCTGCCGGAAATCCGCCGAACAAAAGTGGAATCGCGCCGTACTTTGGCACGAAACCGCCGTATAAAGGCAAATTGCCGCCGTACATTTGGAAAAACCCGCCGTACCAAAATCAATTTAAATTGTACAAGTAAGAAGTCAAACCCTTTTAACCAGCCGTTGGAATATGCGAGACTTCTGCGTGAAAAAAGCTAAGCGAGGAGCGAGCTGAGAAGGCTCGGCACTTACCCGCGATAAAAAGAAGGCGCTGCGATAGTTTTTTGAGCAAATGTAGCACTATCAACTAAAAGGGCCCAGTAAAAAAACTCCAACCATCTGGCTGGAGTTTTTTACGTTTTTCTTAAAACTATGCTTCTTTAGCAGCCGGGTAGACACTGACTTTTTTGCGATCGCGTCCATACCGTTCAAATTTAACGACACCATCAATTTTGGAAAACAGTGTGTCATCTCCGCCACGGCCTACATTTGTACCTGGATAAATTTTTGTTCCGCGTTGACGGAAAAGAATCGATCCACCTGTTACAAACTGACCATCGCCACGTTTGGCACCAAGGCGTTTTGATTCCGAATCCCGACCGTTTTTAGTACTGCCGGCACCTTTTTTCTGGGAGAAAAACTGCAAATCAAGACGTAGCATTTGGTGTACCTCCTTCATTATTGTGAATTTCAATAAACTGGTGATACTCTCGTACAATTGCTTCCAGGGAAATAATCATCCCCTCAAATAAGAGCTGAACGGTTCCCATTTGTTCTGTCGTAATTGTTGCAGGAATAATAACCTGGAGATACCCACCTTCAGCTCCCTGGTCAATTACCAGCTCAACACCGGTCATTTCCATAACTGCATTCACCGCACCAAACGAAACCGCTGAGACCCCTGCGCATACGAGATCGTAACCATATGGGCCACTGTCAGCATGTCCCGATAATTCAAAACCTGATATTTGGTTATTTTTTCGAAATACAGTTACGTTAATCATACGTGAGAACCTTTATGCATTAATTTTGTCAACTACTAATTTAGTATACGGCTGACGGTGACCTTGTTTACGATGATAGTTCTTTCTGCGCTTATATTTGTAAACAGTAACCTTCTTTTGACGGCCATGTTTTTCAACTTTAGCAGTGACAGTTGCCCCACTTACGTAAGGAGCTCCGACTTTCACATCGTCTCCACCGATGAAAAGAACTTTATCAAAAGTTACAGCGTCATTTGCCTCAGCTAAAACTTTTTCAACGTAAATTTCCTGTCCTTCTTCAACCTTTACCTGTTTACCACCTGTTTCGATAATCGCGTACATACCTGCACCTCCTTAATTAACTCAGACTCGCCATTACAGGTATTCGAAGCATCGAATTTAATAACCTGCTTTGTGCGGTTGTAGCACTGGTACTACGATGAATAACGTATTGATATTACCATGTTGTGAAAGCACTTGTCAAGATGCAGCACGCAATCATTTAACTATGATTGCTGGTCACTTCCCCGATCGTTTTACGAAAGTTTCGTTCATGAAAGTAACTGTACAGACAGTCCATTTCATCAATTGACCTGCGCATTGACCCAGGATATGTAATATAGATGGAATGTTTTTTTTCACGGTGAAACCTGCTGAAGACGTTCATCATCCCGCAAGTGTGCGGGACTTCAATCGGCAAAACTCCGTTCACATAGGCTTGACCATAATACCTTCTTAACAAGAATCGTATAAATACATAATACCGCTGTTTCCAGTCTGTTCTGTTTTCCATCAGCAAAAACAGAAACAACACGAAGGAACTAAGCGTAAAAGAAACCAAAAACAATTGAACAATTATTCCAAGAATACATACAAACATGGAAAACAGTATTACCCAATTGTATGCTTTCCGATATGGAAGTCCGGATGAGAGGAACAGGAATAAAAGTTTTCCACCATCCAACGGCCAGACCGGGAGTAAATTAAATAACAGGATAATGGTATTATAAAAAGACGCCAATTCAACAAGTGAATGTGGTATGAATTGCAGTTGTGAAAACAACAGCAGCAGCAAATAGATAAGTACATGCTGAAAAGGACCCGCGATAGTCACAAGTATTTCCTGATACAATGGTTTTGTTCCATGTTCATCCGTGTCCATCACGCCACCGAATATCCAGATCATCACCCTCCTGATCCGCCATTTAAAAAAGACCGCCATCAAGTAGTGACCCAGTTCATGGATCAAAACGATTGTCATAATAACAAATAACGAAACGAATGTACCAGTCAGAAATGAAATAATAATAAAGACTAATAAAATTGGATGCAATCTTATTTCCGGAAATAAGTTATGAAGTCTCGTCAACTTTAATCACCTGTACCGGATTAATGAATGTATCATTTTTTTCAATAGCAAAGTAAACTGTCTTTTTCTCGCTGGTCGGTTTAAATGTTCCAAGTTTTTGCTTTGCATCCACAGGTTCATATAAATGAACATTTATTTCGCTCAAATACCCATACGTTGTTTTACTGTTATCTGCATGCTGAACAATGATCGTTTTCCCTGTTTCGGTATCATTCCCGGCGAAAATCACCACTCCTTCCCGTAAGGCACTAACTTCCGTCTGCTCACCGGGTTTAATCATAATGCCAGTCCCATTTTCCCGAAATGACTCAGAAACACTTCCAGCCACAGGCATTGCAAGTGGTAATGTTCCAGACTCCACCGTCTGCTGATTTGGAGCTACCGCCATAGGCTGGCCAAATGTTTCCTGGTACCAGTTATTTACACTGGCAAACGGAAATTCTTCGGTCAGGACACTGCTTGTCCATTCTTTTGGTTCGGTTAACCATTCACCTTCTACCCTAAATAACAAGGCAACCGCCATAAACAGCATAACAGAAAACATCGCTTTCACAACAAAGGCCGAAATCCGCTTATCAGCCTTCCCCGATGACCAGTTTTTCGCTGTGCTATCATGAAACATCGGGAGATACCCATGTTTCTCTTCCTCCTCTGGAAATGGCGGAACAACCGGTTTTGATGATACCCCGTCTTGTTGCTTCAGCCCTCGCATCCGCTTACGCTGGTTTATCGATTTTCTGACTTGCTTAATCCCTTTGCTCATATTCCTCACAACCCTCACCAAGCTTTTGTAAAGTTTATGAGACAAGCAAATAAGATATGATAGAAAAACATACAATGGAGAAAAACCAAAATGTGTAACCTAAAAAAACAGACTATACTAAAATTTAGCTGAGGAAACACGGAGGGGGCTAACGTCTAGATGAGACTTCGCAGTGTGTCAGTGTGAAGTGCTGCTTCACCAAAACCTTTGCCAACATGAGAGCACAAGAAGGTTCAGCAGCCGCCCCCGGAAATGAAAACACAGCGAAAGTGATTTTTCTTGAGCTAATATCCCACTTATGCTGGCAGTAAAAGCGAATTATATTTCCGAAGCGGCTTGATAAACCATTTCAAGCTAAGTCGATTTCTCTTTTAATAAAGATCTTTTCCCAAACCTTCATCATTTCTATTATGAACGTATCCCGAAAAACTCTTTTACTTTTTTAAACATTCCCTTTTCTTCTTCGAGGGACTGAAGCGGGACAGTTTCTCCCAAAATCCGCCTCGCAATATTCCGATATGCGATAGAGGGTTTTGAATTGGGTTGAAATGCAATCGGTTCACCGCTGTTGGATGCCTTTATTACTTCATCATCATCAACAACGATACCAATTAGATCGATTGATAAAATTTGGATAATTTCATCAATATCAATCATATCTCCATTTTTCATCATATGATTTCGGATTCGATTGATTACCAGTTTTGGAGATTCAACATCTGCATTTTCCAGTAATCCAATAATACGATCCGCATCCCGGACACTGGATTTTTCAGGTGTTGTTACTACAATAGCTTGATCAGCACCGGCAATCGCATTTTGAAACCCTTGCTCAATTCCCGCCGGGCAGTCAATTACGATATAATCATACTCCTGTTTAAGCTGATCAACAACCTTTCGCATGCCGTCCGATGTTACTGCAGATTTATCACTTGTCTGTGCAGCAGGAAGCAGTGACAAAAACTCAAACCGTTTATCCTTAATTAAAGCCTGCTTCAGCCTGCACCTTTCCTCAATAACGTCGACTATGTCATAGATAATTCGATTTTCCAAGCCCATAACAACATCGAGGTTCCGCAGGCCGATATCCGTATCAATCAAGCAAACATTTTTGCCCATCAACGCCAATGCAGTACCGATATTGGCGGTTGTCGTCGTTTTACCGACTCCGCCTTTACCGGAAGTAATAACGATTGCTTCACCCATTCTGAATTCTCCTTTCAAACCCGCTTAAATCTTTTCGTTTTCGCGACAAAACCTGCAGCCGGTCAATGACTATTTTGTCCTGGACTTCATCAATAAGACCGCATTCCATATATACACCCTCCGTTTCGTAATCCGGAGCTCGGCTTATATAATCAGCAATACGCAATTGTCCAGGCTTCATGTACGATGCCGCAATCACCGCATTTTGATCACCATTTGCCCCAGCGTGTGCCATTCCCAGCAAGTTTCCCATAATAAAAACATTACCGGTCGTCACCACACTGCCGCCGGGATTAACATCCCCTATCAACAATAAATCACCTGTTACCTCTAAAACCTGTCCGGATCTGATAATACGGTGGACTGTTTTGACATCACTTTCTTCCTTCCAGCTGATGGCATCATTTTTCCGAACAACTTCAGAATCAAAAGCCTGGACGATAAAATTATTATTTTTGCTGATTAATTCATTTATTTGGTTTTTTTGCTGTTCGTTCAGGTAGCGATTACCTAACTTTACTGTGACAGCTACTTCCGGTTCATCATCATTTGGCTGATAAACCGATAGTTTTTCTTTCAGTTCATCCATTACTTCATCAAAGGAGCACGAATCATTTATAAATAATGTAAGTCCTTCGTTGGTTCCTTTAATCGATATCATTTGCCTATTTTCCGGCATTCAATTTCACCTCATTAAAGACCTGGTCAGTCATAAATAAACGGAATTACCGCGTAAGTTGTCCTGCTGCCAATCAACAAGCCATTTACTCATAAAAGGGTACACGAGCAGCAGAAACAGCAAATTGGCCAATACTGTCGGGAGCATCCGATATACTAAATACATACTCCACTCCATTTCAGACAGCCCTACAAATGAAAAAACAACATTTATCAAGGCCTCCGCAAGTACCAGCCCTACTATTCCAAGCACCGTTACACCGAATATATTAGCATGCAGCAGTTTGGTCAGGCCATGAACGATATAGATTACAACAGCATACGTGAACATATAAACACCTAATACACCTGTATAAACTATATCAATCAAAAATCCAAAAATCAGACCGTACAAGATGGACATATACGTATTCTCCCGATCATGGAAAACAGCCATCATCACCAGAAAAGCCAGGATCCAGTGAGGTACAATTACAATATCACCTGTTACGAGAGAAGCAGGAAGCAACTCCAAAGCTACACCTTCCATTATAAACAGCAGAAACAGGATGAAAGGAATAATTAACCGTTTCATTATTCCTCCTCCTCTCCTGATTGGTTGGAACTTTCATGTTCTTCAAGAACACGATCAACAACAATGACATTATTAATTTCATACATATCAGCAGCCGGCTTAACCAAAGCAGTTTTGGTCAACCCGTATTTGTCGGGTTTGACCTCCTGAACTGTGCCGATAAACAGCCCAGCCGGAAACACTCCCCCCATACCTGAGGAGACCACTTTTTCTCCTTCTTTCAGGTTCTTCTCAGATTCTTCGATAACTTTAAACAGCAAGTTACCTGATTCCTTATCAAACCCCTGAATCAGACCAAAAACATCGTTACCTTTTTTACGTGATATGGTTGCTGATATCCGGTTAAACTGATCAAAACCGGTCAACAGCTGTACCGTAGAGGTAAACTGTGATGCAGATTGTATTTTTCCAATCATTCCACCGGCAGTAACCACTGCCATGTTTTCCCTTACACCGTCCTGTTTACCTTTATTAATGGTGACATGCTCAATCCATCGTTCAGGAGAGCGTGAAAGGACGGTTGCCTGAATCGGATTAAAGTCCCTGATTGAACCCGACTCCGTTTTATCGAGCATCTTCCGGAGTTCTTTATTTTCTTTTTTTAATTCCTGCACCTCAAAAATCAGCGTTTTATACTGTGCCAGTTTATTACGCAATACCTTATTTTCCTCAAACGTGTCTTTTAGGTCGTCTATATTGGTAAAAATATTTGTTACAAAATTCACCGGTGTATGTATTACACTTTGTGCCCATCCAACAGTGTCCTTTATAAACTGCTCCGGAGTTGTCAAATTCCGTTTGTCCTGCAAGGAATATCCGATTAGTGCAACAAGAACAATAATACCAATAAGCAGGATGAATAATCGTTTTTTTTGAAAAAATGGCATACAGACACCTTCCTACTCTGTCGTGCGCGAAGATACATTCGGATGGGAGCGGAAGTGCTGAATGTATTCCAAAGATTTACCTGTTCCGATAGCTACACTGTCCAATGGATCATCGGCAACAAATACCGGCATCTCTGTTTCTTCACTGATGACTTTATCCAGGTTTCGCAATAAAGCCCCGCCTCCAGATAATACAATACCGCGTTCCACAATATCCGCAGACAATTCTGGAGGTGTTTTTTCCAGGGTTGTTTTGACTGCATTGACAATCGATTCCACTGTATCCCGCAACGAAACTGCAATTTCTTTTGCAGTGATCGTAATCGTCTTTGGAAGTCCCGTAAGCAAATCACGACCTCTAATATCCATTTCAATATCTTCCGTCACTTCACCAGCAGTACCAAGATCCATCTTTATTGACTCTGCTGAGCGCTCTCCAATCATCAAATTATAATGTTTTCGGATGTAAAAAGTGATTGCTTCATCCATATTATCACCGGCTTTGCGGATTGAACGGCTTGTCACAATTCCGCCCAGTGAAATAACGGCTACTTCAGTTGTCCCACCACCAATATCAACAATCATACTGCCGGTTGGCTCCCAAACAGGAAGCCCCGCACCTATAGCTGCAGCAAAAGGTTCCGCAATGGGAAATGCATCCTTTGCTCCAGCTTGTTTTGTTGCATCAATAACTGCTCTTTCTTCTACCATCGTTATTCCTGATGGAACACATATCATAACATTCGGCTTTTTGGCGAAAAATGAGCGGTTCTTCATCGCTTTTTTTATATAATATTTCATTAATATTGCTGTTGTATCATAATCAGCAATGACGCCATCCTTCATCGGACGCACAACGGAAATATTCCCCGGAGTCCTTCCGATCATGTTTCGTGCCTGACTTCCCACCGCTTCAATATCACCAGTCTGCATGTTTTTCGCCACAACAGTAGGCTCTCGTACAACAACACCTTTATTTTTAACAAACACAAGTGTATTGGCTGTTCCCAAATCAATCCCAAGATCCTGAGATAAACTGAATCTTCCCAAAAAAAATCTTCCTTTCCAAAAAACGAATTCGTTAGTTTTATGTAATGTTTACTATATCTATTAATCCTGATCGATGCAATCCGGAATCGATATATGACATTTTTATAAACACATGATAACAGACATAATTTCAATCATAATAAGCGCCAATTTCATTTTCCTCAGAAAACTGGCGCCATCATGTCATTACTCTATTCAATTATACGAAAAAATCACGAAAATAGATAGTGTTTACAGATAACCTTTTTCTTTTAAAGATACAAATTTCCGGTCGCCAATCACTAAATGATCAAGTAATTCAATACCGATCATTTTACCGCATTCGACAAGACGTCTTGTAACATGAATATCTTCCTGGGAGGGGCTGGGGTCGCCGGAAGGGTGATTATGCGCACAAATAATAGAGGCAGCGGAGCGTTTTACCGCCTCCCTATATACTTCACGGGGATGAACAATGGAAGCATTTAAACTGCCGATGAAAATAGTCTGCCGGTGAATGATCTGATTTTTAGTATTTAGAAAAAGGACAACAAAATGTTCCTGATTAAGATTGCGCATTTCTTCCATAATATAATCTGCGCCATCTTCAGGTGAGCGAATCACATATCTTTCGTTAGGTTTATATTGACTCATCCTTCTGCCAAGTTCCATTGCTGACAATAGCAGGACCCCTTTGGCGGCTCCTATCCCTTTGATGGACGTCAACTCTTCAATCGTTGCATCTTTTAATAAGTTTAGCCCTTCAAAATGCATCAGCAGCCGATTGGATAAAGTCATGACGGACTCTTCCCTTGTCCCGCTCCCCAATAAAATAGCCAAAAGCTCCTGATTTGATAAATGACCTGCACCCAATTTCAGCATTCGTTCCCTGGGACGGTCTTCTTTTGGTACATCCTTGATCATAATCGTTGATGATGTCATAATTTATCCTCCTCGCGTATGGTTAGCTTAATAGTACCTATTTTGCACACCCCGGACAAATTATGATTTTAGGATTTCCAGTAATAAGCAGCTGGCCATAACGAAAATTTCTCAGGAAGGAAAAAGCGTTTTCGAACCGTTCCCACCTGCCAAAATACAAATATACCAATTCGTACAAACAACTGACAAAAACTGAACCTATTGCGGCAAGGAAGCAAGCCCCTCCCACAAACGCAGCATTGCTGCATGTCCTCCCCAGTCACCATCTGATAATGAGTCAAGATTCTTCCCAGCCTGTTGCACAAACTTACCAACAGCAGATTTATTGTCCGGACCCGCTGCCATTAGATCATTCCATTTAGCTGTTGATACGGTTTTCCCTGTGCTTAACGCCTCCACAGACGAGTTCCATTGCTGTCGGAACTTGTGCAGCCAATCAGCTGTCGAATCACTCATTGTGATTTTAAATTCATCAGTAGTCCATTTTTTTACATAGACCTCAAGATTATTCGACTTTAATTTTTCCGCAATCTGTTCACCCTCACTTTCAGAACTTGCAATCCCTGAAAACACAAAGTATTGGCTGTCCTTTTTCCAGATCATGGCAGCAAATCCGGCCTCTTTGAAAGATTCAGCCATTACACGGGCATTTTCCTTGTCACTGAACACCCCCGCCTGCAATACATAGGCACTAATTGGCTTAACTGTCTCTACAGTACCTGCCGTGTCGGCACTTTCACTTCCATTTTCATTATCTCCTGCTGCCAAGCCATGCATGGAATTTCCGTCATTTTGCTGCGCCAAGCTATTGTCAATATCGACAAACATATTCAGCATAAAAATCCCCATTCCAGTTCCTATTAACAATGCAGAAAATATAGCAATAAGCAAAGGTTTAAAAGCGCTGAACTTGTTCTTGTGCTGAAAGAAATGTCCGTGTTCCGGAGTTTGCTTACGGACAAGAGCAGGGATTTGGTCTGCTTCGTCTGAGTCCTCAGAAGCCGCAGCAGCATATTTTTTATGGAGTTGTCTGTCTGTCTCATTTTCTGCAGAATTATCTTTACGTGCCATCCGCGTCTTTTTTCCATTCATCCATATGATTATTGGTTTATCTTTACCCAATCAATTCCCCTCCATATGCTAGTTTGTTTAACTCTAGCACAGGAGGTATAAAAAGTAAGATGATATTTGTCACTCTACCAAAAAACTTCTCAACAGAATATGATTGTAATGGACAAATTATACATTCTGCCATCTTTGCTGATATTCCTGCTTATGAACTACATAATTTCGTACGCTGGCAATAAAGTGTAATGACCCGGTCACATACCAGCAGGAAGACGGATCCGATTCCGGTATTAAGTCAATAGCCTCTTTCCAGTTTCCCATCACTTTCAAATTGTCTTGATGGGAAGCTGTCAGCAGTTCATTACAAGAAGCTGCCCTTGGATGAACAAAGGTTGTTACTGTCACTGTCGAAAAGTGAGCGCTGAGTTTTCCAAGCATTTTACTCAAATCTTTGTCACGAAAAGCTGCAAATATCAGATGTTTGTTTTCCGTATTGTCTTTCGAAAGCGTCCTGATAAACGCATCTATACCTGCAGGATTATGTGCTCCATCCAGTACCATCGATGGACAGATATGCTCAAAACGGCCGGGAATCCTTGTACGGGAAAGTCCCAGCAGACATCTTTGCCAATCCAGTTCATACCCGCACTGCTCAAGCTCGGTAAGCGCCATGATGGCGAGAGATGCATTCTTCACCTGATGTTCGCCGTCCATATTTAGCGTTACGTTCCATTTGGATCCACTATTTTTAATCCATTCGAATGACATTCCGGCCAGGTGGTGTTCTGTAAGTAAGTAATTAAAATCCCGCAAAAACTGATAAACCGGTGCCTTTTTTTCCATTGCTTCTTTCTCAATAACTTTCAAGGCATCCGTATCCATTTCTCCGACTACTACTGGCTTAAATTCCTTAATAATTCCTGCTTTATGATAGGCAATGGAACTTTTTGTCTTGCCAAGAAACGCCATATGATCTTCTTCGACATTTGTTATCACAGATATCATCGGGATAAAACAATTTGTCGTATCCATTCTGCCACCCATTCCAGCTTCAATCAGTGCGATGTCAACATTATCCGCAAAGTAAATCAATGCTGCGACTGTAATAATCTCAAATTCTGTTGGGTAATTATCTGCCTGATCCAATTTTTCAACAAACGGAAGGATTATATTCATTACCTCAATAAAATCAGCTTCCGGGAGTATCGCATCATTTTTCATAATATGTCCTCTTATTCCCTCCAGACTTGGGGATGTGAACACACCGACATTATACCCATTCGCGATTAATGCATTTTTTAAAAAATAGACTGTCGAACCTTTCCCATTAGTACCTGCAACATGTATTGCCCTGACTTTATTTTGCGGGTTCCCCAACATTTGAAGAAGTTTTCGTATGCGATCCAAGCCCGGTTTCATTCCATATATTTTTCTTTCGTCAAAAAAGTCCTCTACCTGCTGAAAGTCACTGAACATAAATGTACACCGCTTTTCTTTTAGTATCATAAACACTAGAATAAGTATATCAATGAAAAAAATCAAATTGAATATGAGAAAGGAAAATTTTACGATGAACCCACGGGGATGGATTATTTACAATGGGTATTTACCAGGAAATAAGTTTCTTGACTTTGCTGAATGGATTCAGGCCGCTGCAGCACGACGGGAAGTCCAAACAAAAATCATCAAAAATAATGAGGTACTAACATATTTAACCCGCAACACTCTGGAAATTATCCGCCATTCAACTATAGATTTGCCTGAATTTGTTATTTTCACGGATAAAGATATCTATCTGGCACGGCAGCTTGAATTAATGGGTATCCGTGTGTTTAACAGTGCGCGGACAATTGAAATCAGTGACGACAAAATTGCTGCATATCAAACAATGGCTGCTCACAAATTGCCGATTCCAAAAACTGTTACTGCACCAAAAATGTTTGCACAATCGGCGGCTTTTGACCCAAATGATTATAATGAAGCGATCAACAAATTGGGTTATCCCATGATTATTAAGGAGGCCTTTGGATCATTCGGTGAACAGGTTTACCTCGTACATAATAAACAGGAAATGTATACTAAATTAACGGAACTGCAAGGAAAACCGTTTGTTCTGCAGGAGTTCGTCTCAACCAGTTATGGTAAAGATGTTCGAATTCACGTTACTGGTAATACAGTTGTCGCGGCTATGACCAGACATGCAAAGGACGACTTCCGTGCCAATGTGACCGCTGGGGCAACAATGCGGTCATATCAACCATCGGCACAAGAAAAAAAATTGGCGGTTGCTGCCGCAAGAGCTATCGGTGCAGCGTTTGCCGGGATCGACTTACTATTTGGACCCAATGAAAATCCACTCATTTGTGAGATAAACTCAAATGCCCACATTCGCAATATTTATGATTGTACCGGTATTAATGTTGCCGACTCAATGATGGATCATATTCTTAAGGACATAGAAAGCAGGGGAAAAAATGAATAAACAGGGCTGGTTAATTTACCGCAAACAGGATGCTGATCAGAATAAACCGTTTATTGAATGGTTTATTCATGAATCAAACAAACAGGATTTATCTTTACGATTAATTATGCGGGAAGAGATTACTACAGGTATTATCGATAACCATCAAAGGGTTCTAGTCAATTATAAACCTGTACAAATTCCGGATTTTGCCGTTGTCCGTACAATAGATCCGTTACTCAGCAAATTTCTGGAATCATTGGGAATAAAGGTACATAATTCATCGGCAGTGTCAGAAATATGCAACAATAAGGCACGAACCCATTTTCACCTAAATAAACTTTCGATTCCTATGACCGATACCGTCTTCTTTAAGAAGGGAATTAAGCCCCAGATGTCACCTTTTTCCTTTCCGGTTGTATTAAAAGAGGCTGACGGACGTGGCGGCCAGCAGGTATATAAGATTGACAACAGACGGGAATGGGAAGCTGCTTTTTCAACGTTTCTATCAAGTGAGACCATTGTCCAGTCAACCAATTCCATTCAATTTGGCAAGGATGTCCGGGTTTTTGTGGTCGGTAAAGAGGTAGTTGGCGCCGTATTGCGGGAAAGTTCCACAGACTTTCGTTCAAACTTCAAATTGGGTGGATCTGCCTCTTGGTACCCATTAAGGACTAATGAACTGGAAATGATTCAAACTATAATTAATTACTTTGATTTCGGAATGGTCGGGATTGACTTTTTGATTACCAAAAGTGGAAGTCTGCTGTTCAATGAAATAGAAGATGTAGTCGGATCACGTACGTTGAGTGCTATCAGTGATCGTAACATTTTGGAAAAGTATGTTTCCCATATTAAAAACGGGTTATCGCCGCAAAGGACGCTGCGTACGAACGACTAATGATTCCAAAGGGGGAGTCTGAACCAAAACGTATGGACATCCTCCTTTGACTGTACGCCCATTTTTCCGCCGTGATGTTCAATTATTTCCCTTGAGATAGCAAGACCCAGTCCCGTTCCGCCTGTATAATAACTTCTGGATTTATCTGTCCGGTAAAACCGTTCAAAAATCCTGTCCAGGTCTTCAACAGAAATCGATTGGCCCGGACCAGCCACTGACACCCTGTACTCCGTGTCCATTTTTTTCCCTTCAACAAAAATCGGACCAGTCCCATGATAATATAGAACAGAATTATCAAGCAGGTTATCGATAACCTGCGATATACCACTATTATCCACATTGACAACACCATGATCTGCATGCACATCCACTGAAATGCCCGCATTTTCCAGTCTCCAATAAAACATTTCAACTGATTGTGTGAGAGTAAGATTCATGTCAACTGGTTTTTTTTCCAAAAATGTTTGATTTGAAATATAGTCCCACTCCTTTAATTGCTCCAACTGCTTAACCATGCCAGCAAGCCGATTTGATTCTTCATAGAGTGACTGATATAATGTTGCATCGCCGTCAATCACACCTTTGCTTAATGCATTCAAATAACCATTTAAATTAGATAATGGCGTCCGGAACTCATGCGACAAGTCTGAAATAACTTTTTGGCGATGCTGTTCATTCATTTTTAACTGATGAACCAAATCATTAAAATGTCCAACTAACTGTCCGGTTTCATCCTTGGATTTCACCTCGATTTGTTCCGGATAGTGTCCTGTTTTCATACTTTTGGTGGACTCAATCAGTTTTCGTATTGGCCCAATTAATTTTCTTGTGATATAAAAATGAATCAAACTTCCTGTTACGATTGCAGCAGCACTGAAAATCCACAGATACTGAAAAAGGATGGCGTTAAACCTTTCCTGCTTTTGTTCATTCATCGCGCCCAATCCATCAGCCAGCGAACAGGCCGCATTATAAATGGACCATCCGCTAAGTAAGATGAATGCCGTTATCACAATCATATTGGTGATGGACAACCGCCACAGGAATTGTTTTGGCAACCACGATTTTCCAAATTTATTCATCGGCAAATTTATACCCCATTCCCCTTACAGTCAGAATTCGTTTAGGCTGCGACGGCTTGTCTTCAACTTTTTCCCGGAGTTTTTTGATATGTGCATCAATTGTACGGTCCAGTATTGACTTATCGGCATATGGATACAACTGGTTAATCAAATCTTCCCTTGATAGGACAACATTTGGATTCTCCATAAAAAAGTAGAGCAAATTAAATTCGTGTTTCGTCAACTGCACTTGTTTGTTAAAAAGCAATACTTCGCCTTTGCGCGGCTTTATACATAGTCCCCCATACGCTATTTTTTGGCAAAATTGTCCCGTTCTTCGTAAGACAGCTTCAACATGTGCAACCAGTTCATCCGGATCGAAAGGCTTCGTAATATAATCATCCGCCCCCATTTTCAATCCGTTGATTTTATCATTTGTGCGCGCCTTTGCGGAAACCATGATAATGGACACTTCATTCCGCTCCTGCTCTCTCACCCATTCACAGAATGCTTCACCGCTCATTTTCGGAAGCATTAAATCAAGCACAATCAAACATGGATGATACGTCAAAAAAACTTGTCTGGCTTTTTCTCCATCAGCAGCTTCAACAACTTCATATCCCGCCTTTCTCAGATAAATCGTTATTAGTTCACGAATCATCTTGTCATCCTCAATCACCAAAATCGTTTGTTTCACCAGACCACCTCAAGCTCAATTGTACTATAATCAGGAATTAATTCATTTTCATAAGCTCCTGAACCATAAATTCATAATTCATTGCACCAAATGCTCTAAACCGGATTATTCCTTCAGAATCAATCATAAAAGTAGTGGGAATCGGTCGAATCTGGTACATTGCCGCAACCTCTACCTGTTCATCCATCAAAATCGGGAAGGTTACATTATATTTATGTACAAAATCCTTCACGTCCCCCCTACCGGATTCCGATTTTGTAAGATTAACTGCTAAAATGGTTACGTCTTTATTTTGATGAAGTTTTTCCATATCCGGCATTTCCGCGCGGCAAGGAGGACACCACGAAGCCCAGAAATTAAGCATGACTGGACTGCCCCTGTAATCAGACAGTTTTACCTTTTTCCCTTTCAGTGTTTTCAACTGAAAATCCGGAGCAATATCTCCCACATCAAGGCCGACTACACCGGTTTCTTCAGCTCCTTCTGCAGATTCCCTCGACGAAGTGGTATCCGTTTCAGATTGGTAACCAGATGCAGCCTCTTCAGTTGATGGTTCAGCTGTTTCTTCCGTAGAGCTTGCAAAATCATAGACTGCCCAGACGAACATTCCAACAATTATCACAACAAAAATTGATTTTTTCACGAATCATTGTCCTCCTTATTATCCTAATTCAGATAACCATGTACCTTCCACCAGATCAAGCAGAAAACCAGTAATACGCGGCATCAGTCCAAAAAACAGCACCAGACCCATAATTATCATAATTACTGCCCCTACTTTCATGATCATCTGGCTGTGTCTGACAATCCATTTAGTTGAACCAAGAAAAAACGTCAACAACAGAAACGGTAACGAAAAACCAATTACATACATGATCGTGTAAAACACTCCCTGACCGGGATTACTTGCAGCCAAAAGCAAAATTGATCCGAAAATCGGTCCTATACATGGCGTCCACCCTGCCGCAAAACCCAATCCAATAAAAAATGTTCCGAGATATCCGGCCGGCCTTTTGGAAAACTGATATCGTTTTTCTTTCATCAGTGATGGAATGGTAATCCAGCCAGCAACAAAAAATCCCATCACAATAATTAAGATTCCTGCAATTCGCTGAATAAGCAGTCCGGATTCACCCACAAGCAAGTCCTGCGCCCATTGTCCTAAAAAGGAAGCGCTTGCGCCCAAACTGATAAATACCAGGGAAACTGCACACAGAAAAATGAGCGAATGAGTTAACAGCTTCTGGCGTACTTTCGTATTCTTGCCGCCTTGCAATTCTTTCACACTGATTCCGGTAATATACGACATATAAGCCGGGAAAATAGGTAACACACATGGTGACAAAAAGGACAAAGCACCTGCGCCTACCGCCAAAAACATTCCGACAACTAACATTGTATCTGCTTCAATTCCACCCATTATTATCTCCTCTTTCTTTTACAATAAAAATATATGAAAAACCGCCAACGAATAAAAGACCCAAGAACCATGGCGTAATCATGTATCCAAATACGGTAACAAATGGCTGAATAAACAACAATAAGAACACTCCAAGACACCAGACCGTCAATATAACAAGGATTAACGCAGCCGGTGTGAAACGATTCCGGGAAAAAATAAACACCAGCAAGAGAACAGCCAGTAAAATCAGATACCCGAATGCAAATTGATTGCCGTACCATATGTATTGGATAAATTCATATGTAAATGACGCCATCAATAAGACAAGCAGGATAGATTCCAGGAATAACAGCGTATCCAAATCCCACTTTGAAGACTTATAAAAAAACAGAACTGCACTGAAAAATACGGCCAGATAAAATGAATTTGAATCACTGGGATATGCCAGTACAGACATAGGATCCGTAATGAAAACAGAAAAGTTTAATATGATTTTTCCTGCCCAGACAAAGAGAATCAGATTAATAAACTGTGAAAGCATTTCCTCCAGATAAAGTTTCCGTTGCTCCTTTATCAAACCGCCAAAAATAATCAACGTAATAAATCCAATCCCGATACTGAAAACCATGATCCCGATTGACATTAATTTACTTGCTATCACCAATGAATAATTCCTCCCAATCGTACTCATACCAAATATTACACGGCCAATGTGAAAATTTGATGAATATAATAGTTTTAAAAGAAAAAGGCAATGAAGGCGTGATTAAATCAACTGCCTCCATTGCCTATCAGATATTTATTTGGACAGAGCCTTGAATGCATAATTTTCCGGGTTCAATTGAATCGATTCCGCCTCGAAGCCACTATTATCCAATGACCTTAGCATATCCTCAGAAGGAATTCGGTGATCCAATGGCGGTCCAGATTCCGTTTCAACGGCTTCCCACTCAATCATGAACAGCTGTCCTCCCGGTATCAAAATCCGTTTTATTTCGCGGAGTGTCTGATTGATATCAGGCACCTCATGAATAACGAATGAAATCATAACTTTATCGACAGAATTGTCATCCAGTCGAATATGATCCAAGTCGCTTTCAACATAGTGAATGTTATCAACCTGCTCTCCCCCAGCAATGTCCTTCAACAGTCCCAACATTTTTGGTTCAATATCTACTGCAAAAACCTCTTTTGTTCGTTTTGCCATAGGAATGGTGAAGTATCCTGTACCTGCACCAAGATCAGCTACCCTGTCATTTCGATCTAAATTGAAGTATGTTATTACCTCCTCAGGCGGTAACTTTTGTCTGCGATCGGCACTCATCAGCTTATGTGCCTTTTCCGGGTTAAAACGTTTATCAGTCATTTTTTATCTCCTTTCACGCTATCCATTTCTTTCAGCGGTCAGTCACCGGCTTTTTACAAGCAAATTTACGGCTTCCTTAATAAGGTCTTCTGAACTTTTGCCGGATTCTTTCTCCTCACGAATACACGCTTCCAGATTTCTGCTGACAATCAACGCGGCTGTCCGATCGAGCGCATTTCTGGCGGCTGTCATCTGGTTCACTACGTCTCGGCATTCCTTTCCTTCTTCCATTGCTTTTAGCAATCCCCTGACTTGACCTTCAATACGTTTTATTCTGTTTTTCACCTGATCATCATATTCCATTTTAGGTCACCCCATTTCTTCAGACTTCATTTATTTTTCACATAAACGAATTTTGCTAAGCCCATCATAACATAAGGTTTTCACAGACTCCATTATACACACAGGGGTATTAATATTAATTAGAAATCCCGGCAGTTGCCAAGCCTTTATGTCTATTTTCTATATCAGCTTCAATCTCCTTTCATGATGCATCATTTACCATTTCCATTAACGCAGCTTGTTTTAAAAAACTAATTTAAAAAATCCAGCCAGATTTTAATAGCGGTTGCCAGAATTAATATGGCGAGGATACGCTGTAATAATTTCGTACTGATCCGCCTACCGACTTTTGCACCGAGCGGGGATGCAATTAAACTGGCAATAATTACAATAACTGCCGGAACAAACAATACATGTCCGGTCAACACTTTACCTGCAGTTGAGCCAATGGATGAGAGAAATGTTATCGCCAATGATGATGCAATTGTCATCCTCGTCGGGACTTTCAGAATAACCAGCATAATCGGCACCAAAATGAATGCCCCTCCGGCACCAACAATTCCGGCGCCGACACCTACAAACAATGCCAGAGCAGCAGCAATCCACCTATTGAAATTCTCTGTATTAAAAGCTGTCTCATTTAATCCTTTATTAGGAACAAACATCATGAAGGCAGCAAGTAATGCCAATACGCCATATACAAAATTAACTCCTCCCTCCGTCATATGGGAGGATATATAACCTCCGGCAAAACTCCCAATTAATATACTGATTCCCATGTAAGCAATGACAATTTTGTTTAAATAACCTCCTTTTCGGTATCCCCAAACACCACCTATGGTAGCAAACAGCACCTGGACAGCAGTGATTCCGGATACCTCATAGGAGCTGAAATCCGTCACCCCCAGAGCGGCAGGGATATACAACAGCATTGGAAAATTAATAATTGCTCCGCCGATGCCTGCCATTCCCGAAGCAAAAGATCCGACAAAGCCGATAAGAAAAATAATGATAATAACCATTAAACCGTATTCCATAACCAACTTCCCTTCGCAAAAAAAGGGAGCCCTGACAAAGTATCCTCCCGCTAGGCTTTTTTAATCCAGAATTTCAGGACGTCTCCTTCTTCCGTTTGATCGACCAATTCATGGCCTCCAGATTTTGTCCAAGCTGCCAAGTCGCTTTTAGATCCTTTATCTGTTGCATGCACTTCCAGAATTTCACCTGAATCAATTTGTTCTATTGCTTTTTTAGTTTTTACAACCGGCATCGGGCATGCCATTCCTTTAGCATCCAATACTTTAACTGCTTCCATCATTATTTCCTCCTTCGTTTCTGCTATTTTCGAGCGATACAAGGCTGTCATCCATGATATATCAGCCGTGCACCGCACAACGATTCGGTCCTGTTTCCATTTCACGCTGTTTCTCTTCTTCCGGATTCATCTTACCCATATTGGTCTGACGGATATTATCATGCTCATTTGGCTGAAGGGGTAGATTCTCCGTCACCATTTTACGAAACCCCTGTTCATCTTCCACCCGCAAGCTTGAGTTACGCTCATACAGGTCTCCCAATCGCGCCTGAACACTGCCGTCTTCACCAAGCTCTTCCACAAAAGAATAATGGGCAGGCAATACAATCAAGTCTTTTGACAATTCCTTATAGCGGCTGTATAAGGTTTCGTGTAAATAGCCAACCCATTCCTCAGCCTTCCCAGCCAAATCAGGGCGTCCAATGGATTTCACGAACAATATATCCCCGGTCAGCAAGTATTTATCATCAATAATCAAAGATGTGCTTCCGAAAGTGTGACCCGGTGAATAAATTGGCTGAACCTCAATGGTAGTCTTACCGACTGCTAAATCATTACCTTCTTGAAGTGGTGTATAGTCAAACATCACTTCTTCAGCATCCTTAGGTGGAAAAAGATACGTTGCACCGGAGTTTTCTGCTAGCTGACGGCTCCCTGAAATATGGTCAGCATGCAAATGTGTGTCAACAGTATACTCAATTGAAACATTTTTCTTTTCAGCAAACTTTTCATAGATATTCGTCATACGATTAGCGTCGATTACAGCTGCTTTTTCATTGGAAACAACCATATATGACAAACAACCTTTGCCCAGGCGGACAAATTGATAAAGAGCTCCACCATCATTCAAGTCTTTTATTTTAATCGGCTCCAAATGTTCACTCCAGGATTTCATTCCACCTTCCAGATCATAAACGTTGGTGAATCCTTCTTCCTCCATCAGATCTCTGACCATTTTTGATGATCCGCCTTTGGCACAAACCACGATTACTTCCTGGTCCTTGTTTATTTTATCCGCGATAGCATCAACCCCATCGAGTAAATTGAAATAAGGTTCGTTAATTATTTCAACACTGTCCCCTTCTATTTTCCAATTATCAAACTCATCCTTGTTCCGGACATCCAATAGAAGCATTTTTTCGCGGTTGACAATACGTTTTGCCAGTTCTTTTGTTGTAATACTCTTAGTCATTCCATTAACCTCCCGCTGTTTAAAATGTTAGTGAAATATCAGCATCTTTAGCGAATTCAATAAAAGACGCTGCACCGCCGACTTCAATGCCTTCCACAAAATTGTCTTTCTCCAAATTCATAACATCCATAGTCATCTGGCATCCGATCATTTTCACTCCAAGTTCCTGGGCCATTTCAAGTAATTCACTGATAGATGGAACGTTCGTTTTTTCAAAACCTTCCTGAAAGTGTTCTTTTCCTTCCGGCATCGGCAGTTTTTTATGAGTTTCTTTATGAATCAGGTTCAGTCCTTCAAATGTGAAGAATATCCCCACCTCTTTGTCGGATGCTGCGGCTGCCGTTGCTATGTTGAATACTTTATAAGCGTCGAACATACCTCCATTTGCTGCTATTATCGCTACTCGTGTATTATTATTTTTCATTGTTTGTTCCTCCTTGAATTATTTCGTGTATTTTTCTGTCGAGCCATTCCGTTCAGCCATACCCGGCAACACATTTTATCTGCTGCTGGTGTCAATAAACAATACCTCCTTCATTACTCCACATCTTCCGTCCAGGCGAGCATGCCACCATCAACATTCGTCACATCAAATCCCTGATTCTCAAGAAATTCACACGCCTTGCCACTTCGACCACCTGAGCGGCAAACCAAATAATAATGTTGACTTTTATCCAATTCACCAAAACGGTTTGGTACCTCCCCAAGCGGAATATGTTTTGCACCAGGGACTTTTCCTTGTATGACCTCATCCTTTTCCCGTACATCGATAATATTTACTTCACTTCCACCTTTTACTTTTTCTGCCAGTTCGTTTGTTTTAATTTCTTTCATTTTTGATTATCCTCCTAAAATATTTCTATCTTCAGACCACTTTAAACTGTTAGTACAAACGGCTAGGGGTAATTAAATAAACTGACATTGTTTTCTTCTGCCACACCAACGTTGGCTGCAACCACACTATAAGGAAGAAGGTTTTATACTTATATGCGAACAAATGTAGTTTTCTTATTACCCTCTATTGATTGATCACCCCCTCTTTCACTTACATATACCTGTATGGGTATTTATTATTGTTTAATAATAGGGCTCGCATCTTTGCTGAACCCTTCTAGTAAGACTATATACCCCCATATGTATTTTGTCAAACATATATTCAAATTTTTTACTATAAAAAGTTTATCTACTTTATCTTTGCAAGTTCCTGAATCATAAGTTCATAATTCATTGCACCTAATGCCCTATATTGTATGTGACCACTGGAATCAATTATATAAGAAGTCGGATATGCCTGTACCTGATACATTTCAGCAACATCAGAATCCACATCCATCAAAACAGGGAATGTCATTTCAAATTCTTTTACGAATGTACTTACATCCTTTTTGCTTTTTTCCGTATCCGTCAAATTCACCGCTAGAATTTTCACATCTTTTTTTTCATACAGCTTTTGAAAATCGGGGATTTCAGCTCGGCATGGCGGACACCATGTAGCCCAGAAATTGACAATAACACGTTTGCCCCGAAAATCTGAAAGACTTACCGTTTTTCCTTCAAGTGTCTTTAATACAAACTGGAGCACTCCGCAATGAGATAAAGGAAACACGGTGAGCTGAAAGCGAACCGATGTTGACTTATCGTAGTGAGGAAGTGTGAAGTTTGCTAGTCACTGGGCGCTGGAGCTGGACGTGGCTGATTAGGAGCAAGTGCATTATCCACATCTACAAAATTTTATAATTTCCTGGACAACAAAAAAGCATGTATTGATTAATATTATTCAATACATGCTCTTACAGGATTTACTTCCAACCAAACCTCATAAACAACCCATATATATTTCTATGCTTTTAACTCCTCAAGTCGTGCTTTTACTTTTGCTTGCTTTTCTTTATAATCCCGTTCTTTTGTTCGTTCTTCCTCAACAAGTGCCTCTGGTGCTTTATTTACAAATCCTTCATTCGCAAGTTTCTTTTGAACACGGCCAACCTCTTTGTTCCATTTATCGAGTTCCTTTTCCAGACGACTGATTTCTTTATCAAAATCGATCAGACCTTCAAGCGGCAGGAACAGCTCGGCACCTGTTACAACGGCTGACATTGCTTTTTCAGGAGCATCCACGGATGTACTAATGGATAACTCGCTTGGGTTACAAAAGCGTTCAAGATAATGACGGTTGTTGTCCAATTCTGCTTTGATTTCAGGATTTTCCGTCTGGATTAACAGCTTGATTTGTTTTGACATTGGCGTATCCACTTCAGCGCGGATATTACGAACTGACTTAATAATGGAAACGAGACGTTTCATTTCTTCAGCAGCCGCTTCATCATGGAAATCTTCCCGCACTTCCGGCCATGCAGCTATCGTAATCGATTCACCCTGGTGTGGCAGCTGCTGCCAGATTTCTTCTGTAATAAATGGCATGTATGGGTGCAGCATGCGCATCGTCTGATCCAGTACATAAGCCAGAACCGATTGAGTTGTTTGCTTCTGCTTTTCGTCATCACCGTATAATGGCAGTTTAGCCATTTCAATATACCAGTCGCACAACTCATCCCAAATAAAGTTATACAGATACCGGCCTGCTTCACCGAATTCATATTTATTCGTATTCCTCGTAACCTGTTCAATGGTTTCATTTAACCTTGTTAATATCCATTTATCTGCCAATGACTTTTCACCGGACAAGTCAATATTCTCGTATGTGAAGCCTTCCATATTCATTAAGGAAAAACGGGAAGCATTCCATACTTTATTGGCAAAATTCCAGGTTGATTCAATTTTTTCCCAATGAAAGCGCAAATCCTGACCGGGGGTGGAACCGGTTAAAAGGAAATAGCGCAGTGAATCAGCACCATACTTATCAATGACATCCATTGGATCAACACCATTACCGAGCGATTTACTCATCTTTCTGCCTTCCGCGTCACGAATCAGCCCATGAATCAGCACATCTTTAAACGGACGTTCATCGGTAAATTGTTTTGATTGGAAAATCATTCTTGCTACCCAGAAGAAAATAATGTCATACCCTGTTACAAGAACATCGGTTGGAAAATATCGTTTGAAATCCTTCGTATCTGCTGGCCATCCCATCGTGGAAAATGGCCACAATGCAGATGAAAACCACGTATCCAATACGTCTTCATCCTGCTCCCAATTTTCAATATCCTGGGGCGCTTCCTTGCCTACGTACAACTCATTTGTTTCCTTATGGTACCAGGCCGGAATGCGATGTCCCCACCATAACTGCCGGGAAATACACCAGTCACGGATATTTTCCATCCAATGAAGATACGTTCGCTCAAACCGTTCCGGAACAAAGTTAACTTTCCCTTCGCCTTTTTGCAAGTTGATAACTGCATCAGCTAATGGCTGCATATTAACGAACCACTGTGTTGATAAATATGGTTCAACTATTGCACCACTTCGCTCAGAATGTCCCACCTGGTGCGTATGATCTTCTATTTCGAATAAAACACCCTGCTCCTGCAGATCGTTTACAATTTGCTTCCGGCATTCGAATCGGTCAAGCCCTTTATATTGACCGGCATTTTCATTCATCGATCCGTCCTCATTCATAACGAGGATACGTTCAAGGTTGTGCCGGTTTCCAATTTCAAAGTCATTCGGGTCGTGTGCCGGAGTAATTTTAACTGCACCAGACCCCAATTCCATATCCACATAATCATCCGCTACAATTTCCATTTCACGTCCAACAATCGGCAGTACAACGGTTTTTCCAATCAGATGCTTGTAACGGTCATCTTCCGGATGTACAGCAACGGCAGTATCTCCTAGCATTGTTTCCGGGCGCGTTGTTGCGATTTCAATCGACTCATCACTGTCCTTAATTGGATAGCGCATATGATAAAATTTACCCTGAACTTCTTCATAAATAACTTCAATATCAGAAAGTGCTGTTTTCGTATCCGGATCCCAGTTGATAATGTATTCGCCCCGATAAATTATCCCTTTTTCATACAACGTTACAAAAACTTCGCGGACTGCTGCTGATAAACCATCATCCAATGTAAAACGCTCCCGGGAATAATCAAGGCCCAGGCCAAGTTTTTCCCACTGCGAGCGAATAAAATCAGCATATTCTTCCTTCCAGTCCCAGACTGTATCCAGAAATTTTTCACGTCCGAGGTCATAACGGTTTTTACCTTGCTCTTTCAATTTCGCTTCTACCTTGGCCTGGGTTGCAATTCCCGCATGATCCATTCCTGGAAGCCACAGTACATCATATCCCTGCATGCGTTTCATTCTGGAGATTGTATCCTGCATGGTTGTATCCCAAGCATGGCCCAAATGCAGCTTACCGGTAACATTCGGAGGCGGAATAACAATTGAAAATGGCTCCTTTGCCTCATCTCCCGTAGCTTCAAAAAACTTCCCATCAACCCAGAACCGGTACCGGCCCTTCTCAATTTCCTGTGGGTTATACTTCGATGACATCGATGTTTTCGGTTCATCACTCATTTTACCTGCCTCCTTGTCAAGATATTAAAAAAATCCCTTTCATCCATATAAAAAGGACGAAAAGGATTTATATTCCGTGGTACCACCTTTGTTCACAAACGAAAGTCTGTGCACTTCATTTATGGGTAACGGCCAATAGCCGGCACTCTTCTATTTAGTAAGGAACTGTTCAAAGAGGCTGCATCAAGGGCGACCTTCCAAAATAATTAACCTGGGAAACTTTCACCAGCTGTTTCCCTCGCTGCAAAGTAACTATTCTGTACTCTTCCCTGTCACTGCATTTTACTATTACATTTTATTTTATCGGTTATGTCCAATAAAATCAACTGTTTTGCCCTCGTTAACCGGCCACTTTTTCCTTGTTTTATAAAAATTTGAAATAAATTGAAGTCATAGTCGATCGTTTTGGATGTAAATGCACAAGCGGACGATGGTTAATCATATACTATTAAAAAGATACGAAAGAAGTGATCATTATGGCACGATATTATCGTTACCGGCTGCCTCCCTGGGCCAGGAAATGCATTATCATTTGTGAAAGAGTTACACTCCCAATTCTGATTTTCCAATTAATCCGGACCTTATTTTTCCCAACAACATTTGATGTATTCCTGCTTGGGATACTGGTCGGTATATTTATCGCGTTTTATCTTGAGTGGATCTAACTGTCATCCGTAATGTCACCAGTACTATGTGTTTCCAGCCACTTTGAACAATATAATCCGAATTTGATTTGACGAAATGAATTTTCAAGTTGCTTCGTTTGGTGAACCATTGTATCTTCAGAGGAACGGTCATGGTAATCGGCAATCGTCTTTATGTAATGTTGCGGATTCAACGCGGATATAGCGAGCAAGTGCATCTCCTGCTGTTTCAGTGGATTGCCTGAATTATAAACGGAAAAACAGTCCATTAATTTTTCGGGGGAATAATAGTCATAGCGTACATGGTGACTGAAAAATTGGTTTAAATCAGTTGTTGCATTATCATAAAAAGCATTTTCCCAGTTTATTAAGTAAGGTCGGTCCCCGTGTAATGTGTGTGATTCATTCAAGTTCCCATGACACAGACTATAACTCCATTCACTCGTATCATCTAGTTCAGAACAAAATTGTTCAATTTTCCAGTCCAGTTCCTGAAATCCGTCGTTTAATAGACGGTAATGGGTACAAACTTGTAATTCGAACGGTGACATGAACCGGTTTTGTTCAAACATTTCCACATAGTTCAATAAATCCTGATGCATTGCGGAACATTGCCTCCGGTAGTTGGAAAATGTTTTAATAATTGGTGCTGTCTCCACCCGATAGGCCTTTTTTGTTTTGGCGTGTACTTCGGCAATACATTCAGCCATTATTCGTATGACTTCCATATCATCTTTCAATTTATTTGGAATCCACGGGGACAGATAGCAGATATCATCATTTTGTATTGTGTACGGGGCGGAATGCTTGGTTAAGTATACAGGAAGTATCGATTCTATATTATATTTAGACGCAAGGCGATACGTATCCTTCCATACGGATAACGCTTGTTTATTCATACCGCTTTGTTTTAACGCATATTTTTGCCGGCCGGTACCCACCTGATATAAACGGTCCGTTACCTTCGTGAAATCATCCGGGTACACGTTGTATGCACTGATTGCTTTACTAATGCTTTTCATTACATTTCACCACCAAATAATGGAAACTTTAAAACCATTGACTATACTGCAATAATATCCAGCTGCAAGCAACAACCCCTTACTGCAGCAGCAAGGGGCATCAGAATTCTAATTTTTTCGATATGGAATATACAGTAATTGTCCCTCTTTCAGATCCTCGTTACTCAGACGGTTCCGTTTCAACAATTGTCCGGCAGATATTTGATACCGGTCAGCTATTGTTTCAACCGTATCTGTCTCCTGAACAATACATAAGCGCATACTTGTATATTGTTCCCCTTCCTCGGTCCGAAACACATCTGCCAGATAGCGTACATCTTCCAGATCCTCTGTTTGTGTTTCCGATGTTTCTGACGAATCGGCAGTTTCCATAATTTCAACATCCGGTGCAGTATCTTCCTGCTGGCTATCCTTCTTTGTTTCCTCGTTTGTTTCCTTATTAAAAAATTCCGCGAGAGACTGGGATTTTTTCTTCTTCCAGCGCTCCTCTTCTTCCTCGGTTTCATTCGCCGGTTCTTCCTCTGGCATTTGCGGAAGTTCAGAAGCAAAATCTTCTGAAGCATCAGATGCCATTTCTTCATCGTTTGCTTTTTCTTTTATGTCAAACTCAAATGTTTCATCCTCCCGCTGCAGAAAAGCTGTTTCTTCTTTCTCATGGATGGTGGATTCCTGCTGCGGATTATCAATTCCATGAATTTCAACCGTTGAGCTTAACTTCATCTGGGTCTGATTCGGTATTTCATAATCAAAAGATTCAATATCAACGGTAATTTCGTTTAAATCGTTAACCCTATTAACAGGAACAGAGATTTCAACCGGGAACCTGTGTAGAAACTCTGATTGATCATCTTCCAATTCCACAACTTTCTCAACATACCTCTTGGAATGATAATCATCCAGATTATAAGTCTCATCATTCTCTTCTGTAAGCGGAACCCGCTTATAAGTACCATGGAGTTCAATAACTCCCCTAATTGAAATATAGTCATGAAACGGCTGGATGGAGATGTCCGGTTCCAGTGAAACTCCCATAATCTCTGAAACTTCCTGTCCTTTTTCAAAATAAAGTGATTCATTCAAATCAAAACGAAACACTGCTTGATCATCAGTCAAGTGAATTCCTCCCTTCAACATATATTCCATATGCTTATATGTCTTATTCATCTATATGAAACATATTCTGCAGTTATTCATTTTGCTGAAATAATTAACCCACTTTAAAAATATCTTTGTAAGATTATCAAAGATAAAACACGTGAATTAGCAGCAATTAGTAACGGCATACGGCGGGTTTTGGGTTTTGTTCAGCGGAGCCATACTCTCATTCGGCGGGGTCATGACCATGTTTGGTGGATTCAAGGAATTCAGCGGCTGGTAATTTTCAGGACAATATAAAAGGCTACCCCGTACTGGGATAGCCTGAATACGTAACGGTATTATTTTTCGATTGCTTCAAATGCCTTGCGGACTGCTGCGATTGTTTTTTCAATATCTTCATCCGTATGGGCGGTTGATAAAAACAACCCTTCAAATTGTGATGGGGGGAGGAAAATTCCTTCGTCAATCATGCTTCGGTAGTATTGTGCAAAATAATCAAGATTAGAGGTCTGGGCTGTTTCAAAATTGATTACCGGCTGATTTGTGAAGAAAAATCCGACCATTGAACCTGCTCTATTGATATGGAGCGGAATGTCAAAGTCGATTGCTGCCTGTTTATATCCTTCGACCAGTTTATCTATTTTTTCGCTTATCTGCTCGTAGGACGACTCATCCATTGCACGCAATGTTTCGTAACCGGCTGTCATTGCAAGCGGATTTCCTGACAACGTACCAGCCTGGTAAATTGATCCGGTCGGGGCAACCCTTTCCATAATTTCCCGTTTACCGCCATATGCGCCTACTGGCAGTCCACCGCCAATTACCTTTCCAAGACATGTTAAATCAGGTGTAACACCGAAGAATCCTTGTGCACAATTATAGCCGACACGGAAACCAGTCATTACCTCATCAAAAATAAGCAATGAGCTATTTTCTTCAGTGACCTTCCGTAATTCCTGCAAAAAGTCTTCCTGTGGCGGAACAACTCCCATATTGCCTGAAACCGGTTCTACTATTACTGCAGCAAGCTGATCGCCAAATTGCTCAAATGCATAGCGAACACTTTCTATGTCATTATAAGGAACAGTAATCGTATTCTGGGCAATCGATTCAGGAACACCCGGACTATCCGGAAGCCCAAGTGTAGCCACACCAGACCCTGCTTTAATCAGAAGCGAATCCCCGTGCCCGTGATAATTACCTTCGAATTTTAAAACCTTGTCACGTCCTGTATATCCCCGTGCAACACGGATTGCACTCATCGTAGCTTCTGTACCAGAGTTTACCATACGTACCATTTCAATGGATGGAACTCGATCAATCACCAGTTGTGTGAGTTTGTTTTCAATTATTGTCGGTGCACCAAAGCTCGTACCTTTTTCCACTGTATCCTTCAGACTGGTTACAACGCGGTCATCCGCATGTCCCAAAATCAAGGGCCCCCAGCTTAATACATAATCAATATACTCATTTTTATCGATATCGACAATTTTTGATCCTTTACCTGACTCCATAAAAACAGGTGACATGCCAACCGATTTGAATGCCCGTACAGGAGAATTCACTCCTCCAGGCATGAGATCAACTGCTTCTTTATACGCATCATGTGACTTGTCAAAGCTCATTTACCATCACCTCAACACTATAATATTTTATTCACCAAGCCATTTGGCTACATCTTTGGCAAAATACGAAATAATTAAATCTGCCCCCGCCCGCTTCATCGCGGTCAGTTTTTCGAGAACTAATTCTTTTTCATTAATCCAGCCATTTTGTGCTGCTGCCTTAACCATGGAATATTCACCACTGACATTATACGCAACAACAGGTGCATTAAAATTGTTTTTTACATCGCGAACAATGTCAAGATACGACATGGCTGGTTTCACAATTAGAAAATCGGCTCCTTCTTCCATATCGGACTCCGCCTCCCGTATTGCTTCAAGGCGATTGGAGGGATCCATCTGATACGTTTTGCGGTCTCCAAACTGTGGCGTACTGTCCGCGGCGTCACGGAAAGGTCCATAAAATGCTGAAGCGTATTTAACAGCATAAGACATAATCGGAACGTTCGGATATCCTGCCCCGTCCAACGCATGTCGGATAACTGTTACAAACCCATCCATCATGTTGGAAGGAGCAATAATATCAGCGCCTGCCTCGACCTGTGATACAGCTGTTTTGGCAAGCAATTCAAGTGACGCATCATTGTCCACATCATGGTTATGAATGACGCCGCAATGTCCATGTGATGTATACTCGCAAAGACATGTGTCAGCAACGACAAGCATCCTTGGCACTTCGCGTTTAATGAGCCGGGTGGCTTCCTGGACAATCCCGGTGTCAGCGAATGCTCCAGTGCCCTGCTCATCTTTCTCTGCAGGCACACCAAACACCATGACAGCCTTTATCCCCAGTGACTGCAGTTCTTCCATCTCTGCCTTCACATAATCAAGCGATACTTGAAAAACACCTGGCATGGACGGTACTTCTTTTTTAATATCATTTCCTTCCACAACAAAAATCGGATAAATAAAATCATCCATTTGCAGCTGTGTTTCACGAACCATTGACCGCATTGCTGCTGATGAACGCAATCTTCTGTGACGCTTAAAATCATATTTATCTGTCATCTGAACCTATCCTTTCACTGCAATATAATCACTCATACATTGTACCATTCCATCAATTGTAAATTCATCCGGTCTTAAAATATTTTCAAACCCTGATTCCTTCGCATGGTCACTGGTTGTCGTCCCAATGCAGACATAAACACTGCCCTTTTGTACGCGCCCTTCATTCATTTCCAAAAATGCATCAACTGTTGATGGACTTGTAAACGTAATGAAGTCCATACTGTCCCCGGCTAGCGCCCTGCTTAAATGTTGCTTGCTCCCGTATTCAAACAACGATTCATATACAACCACTGTGTCGAACCGAATACCCTGCTCAGTGAGCCATTTAGGCAATATGTCTCTCGATTTCGTTCCCTGGACAAGCAGCATCCGGCTGTCATTCAAGCTGTCTTGTTCAAGAAATTCATTTGTCATAGATTCAGCGTTATATGTGGTGGGAATAAAATCAACCCGGTATCCATAGTCTTCCAGTTTACCAGCTGTTTTATTGCCCACCGCTGCAATTCTGGTTTCATCTTTGATTGTTTTCCAGCCATCACGTTTAAAAAAACAGTCAACACCGTTCGCGCTTGTAAAAAAAATCCAGTTGTATGTTGTCACACCGTCAAGAAGCTGCCTCGTACTATCATTCTCCATGCATGAAATTTTTAACAGGGGAACTTCAACAGGTATGCCGCCAGCTTGTAAAACTTTTTCGGAAAATTCCCTGGCCTGTTTTTTTTCCCTGGTAATCAATATCTTCTTTCCATGAAGAGCAGCCGACATTAGTTATCCAACTCCTCTTTTACAGCATCGACAATATCCTTGGCGCCCCGGCTGATCATTTTTTCGGCAGCTTCCTTTCCAACTGCTGTCGGATCGTTACCACGCACTTCCTCTTTCAAAATAGTTTGACCATCCGGCGTTCCTACCATTGCTGTTAAGACAATCTCATCGTCATCCATCCGGGCATGACCGCCAATTGGCACCGAACAGCTTCCTTCTAGCAAATTCAGAAAAGTACGTTCCGCCTGAACCGTTGTCGTGGTCAACGAATCATTAATGACGCTCAAAAGCTGATGAAGTTCTTTGTCGTCTTCACGGCACTCGATGGCCAATGCACCTTGACCAACTGCGGGAACACATACATCGGGTTCGAGATATTCGGTGATAAGTTCTTCACTCAAACCAACACGTTTTAAACCGGAGACTGCCAGAATGATTGCGTCATAGTCCTCTTCTTCCAATTTTCTTATCCTTGTTTCGATATTCCCGCGAATCCATTTCACTTCCACATCCGGCCGGGCCGCCAGAATCTGTGCCTTTCGCCTGAGACTGCTCGTCCCGACAATTGCACCTTCAGGCAGATCTTTTAATGCAACATTATCCTTTGAAATATATGCATCCCGGTGGTCTTCCCGGACAGGAACTGTTGAAATATTCAGACCCTCAGGCATTTCGGAAGGCATATCTTTCATGCTGTGAACGGCAAAATCTATTTCCTTGTTATACATCGCCTGTTCAATTTCTTTAACGAATAAGGCCTTTCCGCCTACTTTCGATAAGGTAACATCCAGTATTTTGTCACCTTTTGTTACAATCTTTTTCACTTCAAATTCATTTTGAACACCAGCTTTTATTAACTGCTCTACCACCCAGTTTGTCTGGGTTAATGCCAAATTACTCTTTCGTGATCCGATAACTATTTTTCGCATTGGAATCCTCCTAAAGAAAACTATTAAAATGGAAATTGGAAAGTACATTAAATAAAAAGAAATTAACTAACAATATTAAAAATGCCGCAGTACTGTACATGGAAATGGATTTGCCCTGCTGACCCTTTCCAAGCCGGAGAAACAGGTACAAGATATAGACTGCTAAAACGAACAGCGATCCGATCGTCTTCATGTCAAACCAGTAAAATTCGGCATTTGCGACATATGCCCAGACAACGCCAAGGATAATAGCGATTGTAAGAAGGGGAACACCCAATGTTACGGCAATAAACGAAAAAGAATCCAGCCGCTGCAGGTCTCCCAGTCTCCACATCCAGTTGAGACCTTTCTTCTCTTTCAAAAATTTATATTGAATCAAATACATCAACGAAAAAAGAAACGATAATGTAAAAAAGCCATAGGAAACAATCGCCAGGGTAATATGGGTTATCAGTATTTCGTGCACAAGTTGAATTCCCTGATCCTGCAAGTATGTCTGTGCCCTCGTAGAAACATACAATAGAAAGACAAAAAAACCAACCAGATTGGTAAAAAAGAGAATAAACTGCACCCGGAACAACCGGTTGATAATTACGGAAAACGTCACGAGAACCCATGCATAAAAAAACAATCCATCATACAGGGTCAGAACAGGGAAATTGTTTTCAAAAAAGATATTTGTTACGAGAAAAATTGTCTGAAAAAGCCACACCATACTAAGTAACCAGAAGGCAATCCTGTTTGCCCTCCGGTTACGCTGAATAAAATCTATAAAGTATCCAACCAGACTTAATCCGTAAATAATTAGAATAATTTCATAAACCCATTTTGATTCAAGCATAATTGGAATCCTTTCACTTTACTGTGCTAGGGTTATTTTCTGATACACGAAAGGATACACTATCCGTTTTCATTGAATTTTTTTGTGTCTGCTTAACTGTTTCTTCTTCCACTTCAGACTCAATACCAAAAATCCGTACAAATAAATCCAGTGACTCATCGCTATTCTTTTCTGCTGCCAGTTCTTTCGCCTGTGTAACTGGTTCTTTCAGAAGCTGATTAATGATGCTCTTCGTATGCTTGTTCAGGACCTTTTTCTCGCGTTTACTTAATTCAGGCATTTTCCGTTCAATGCTCTTCATTGTCTCTGCCTGGATTGACAATGCTTTCTGCCTAAGCGCTGAAATAACTGGAACAACGCCAAGCGTCTGCAGCCATTCATTAAACTGCACAATTTCAGCTTCCAGCATAACCGCAATTTTTTCCGCTGCCGTTTCTCGTGCTCTCAGATTTTCGTCCACAATATGCTGTAAATCATCTATATCGTACAGGAATACATTATCCAATTCACTAATCGCTGCATCCAAGTCCCTTGGTACGGCAATATCCACAAGAAACAGCGGTTTTCCTTTGCGTTTCTTTTGAATTGAATTAATTGTTTCTTTTTCCAGTACTACAGAGTCAGATCCGGTTGAACTGATTAAAATATCAGCATCCTGAAGAATTGCATGTAACTTGTTCATTTGTTCCGCTTTCGCCTCGAATTTCACTGCCAATTCTTCTGCTTTTGCATATGTCCGGTTAACAACTGTGATGCGATTTGCTCCTGAACCGCGAAGATTTTTTGCTGCCAGTTCACCCATTTTTCCGGCACCAAGAATAACAACATGCTTTTTCTGCAAGTCACCAAAGATTTTTTTGGCAAGTTCAACAGCTGCATAACTTACTGATACAGCATGCTCACCGATTGCTGTATCTTTATGAGAACGTTTTGCAAAAGTAATTGCCTGTTTAAACAGCTCATTAAATACCGTTCCAGTTGTCCCCATCGTCTGTGCAGTTAAAAATGATTGTTTCACCTGACCAAGAATCTGCGTTTCGCCAAGCACCATGGAATCAAGACCAGTCGCAACACGCAAAATGTGCTCAATCGCACCATCACCTTCTGATATTTTCAAGTATGAGGTGAATTCGTCCTTGTCTATTTGGAACCAATCTGCCAAATATTGTTTAATGTAATAACGTCCTGTATGAACCTGGTCCACTACCGCATAAATTTCTGTACGGTTACAAGTGGAAACAATCACATTTTCCAATATACTTTTTTGCTCATTTAATAACAGCATTGCTTTATCCATTGATTCTTCGGAAAAAGTAAGCTTCTCCCTTATTTCTACAGGGGCTGATTTGTAATTAATTCCGACTTTAAGTATGTGCAAAGTAATACCCCCAAAACGTTTAAACATTCATTGCCTATTATAACATGAACAGCTCTGTCTATCGTCAAAAATTGTGAACAGACTGAAACAAAATGATAAGATAATTCGTATATCATGTAGTATAACTCGTTTGTACTCTATCATACGGATTTATCAGAAGCAAACAATCTGACTACTGTACAACCACCACGAAAAGGGGCTTTGACATGAAAAAACGAAATACATTCGCTGCATATTTGTTAATTGGGGTGGGTATCTTTTTTCTGCTTCGCAAACTGGAAATACCAATTATTACCGACTTTTATTCATGGCCAACATTATTGATTATTATTGGCTTGGCATTGCTGCTATACAGTTACACAACAAACGATTATCAGCATTTGTTCAGCGGAACCTTAATTCTTGGAATCGGCATCCATTTCCACGGGATGACACACTACGAATTCTGGATCGATCACTGGGCTGTCTACTTGCTTATCGTGGGTATTGCCTTTATTGTAAGAGCAATTCGGACGAGAAAAGGGTTTGTAATGGGAGTTATTCTGATTGGTCTGGCAATTATGTTCATTTTCTCATTTAAGTTACCGGGGAAGTTCGATTGGGTTTATGATATTACTGCAGTTTTGGAATCCTTTTGGCCATTATTTTTAATTGGACTTGGAGTTTATTGGTTGAAAAAGAAAAAATGAACCTTCCATCATTAATACTGGAAGGTTCGTTTTTTTATGATTAAATATACTGCTTTAAATTACTCCAGGCAGCATCTTTTCCTTCGCCGGTTTCGGCTGAAAATGGAATCACAACATCTTCTGCTTCCATTTCCAGCACCTGCCTTGTACGGTTCAAATAATTTACCCGCTTGCCTTTTGCAATCTTATCCAGTTTCGTGCCAATAACGATAACAGGAAGATCATAGTACTTTAGAAAATCATACATCTGCTGATCATCCCTTGTTGGTTCATGGCGTATATCAGTAATCAAGACAACTGCTCTTAACATTTCCCTAGTTTCAAAGTACTCCTCCATCATATGTCCCCATTTTTCCCGTTCCTTTTTAGAGACCTTAGCGTATCCATAACCTGGTACATCAACAAAATAGAAAGACCGATTAATCTTATAAAAATTCAATGTTTGCGTCTTTCCAGGTTTTGATGAGGTCCTGGCAAGATTCTTCCGATTAATCAATTTGTTGATAAATGAAGATTTCCCAACATTGGACCGACCAGCAAGGGCAATTTCCGGAATATGTTCAGATGGATACTGTTTCTTGCTTACTGCACTAATCACAATTTCTGCATCAGTTACTTTCATTTTTCTCCTCCATCAGCGCATGCTTCAATACTTGGTCCAGATGATTAACTTCAATAAAAGTCAGATCGTCCCGGACACTTTTCGGGATGTCTTCAATATCTTTTTCATTTTCTTCCGGAATGATGATTGTTGTAATACCAGCCCGATGTGCACTGAGTGACTTTTCTTTTAAGCCGCCAATCGGCAACACACGTCCCCTTAGTGTAATCTCACCAGTCATGGCAACTTCCTTCTTAACAGCTCTGCCGGTCAACGCCGAAACAAGTGCAGTAGCCATCGTAATACCTGCTGACGGACCATCTTTTGGTGTCGCACCCTCAGGAACATGGATATGAATATCGTACTTCTCATAAAAATCGGAATCGATATTCAACTCATCCGAACGTGAACGGATATAACTAAAGGCTGCTTGCGCCGATTCCTGCATTACATCTCCAAGTTTACCGGTAAGTGTTAACTTGCCTTTGCCCGGATAATGAGAAACTTCAATTGACAGCGTATCGCCGCCCGCTGCAGTGAAAGCCAGCCCAGTAGCTGCTCCCACCTGATTGCGCTCTTCCATTTTTCCGTAGCGAAACAGTGGTTTGCCAAGTAAATCTTCAATACTTTTTTCCGTTACAATTACACGCTTCTTATCACCTGATATAATTATTTTGGCAGCTTTACGGCAAATTGTTGCAAGCTGGCGTTCAAGCCCGCGGACTCCCGCTTCCCGCGTGTAGGTGCGGATCAACTTCAATAATGCATCATCACGTACCTGCAAATTCCCTTTTTTTAAGCCATTTTCCTTCAATTGTTTTGGCAGCAGGTGCTCTTTTGCAATATGCAGTTTTTCCACTTCAGTATACCCCGCAATGGAAATGAGTTCCATCCGATCTAATAGCGGTCCCGGTATATTGTTAACATAATTCGCTGTTGCAACGAACAGCACGTTGGATAAATCATATGTTTCCTCAATAAAGTGATCACTGAAATTACTGTTTTGTTCGGGATCCAAAACTTCCAGCATTGCAGAAGATGGATCGCCCCGGAAATCACTGGCCATTTTATCGATTTCATCCAGTAAAAAGACTGGATTAACTGTCTCAGCTTTTTTCATCCCTTGAATGATTCTACCTGGCATAGCACCAATATATGTGCGACGATGCCCGCGGATTTCCGCATCATCACGGATACCACCAAGTGAAATGCGGACAAAATTACGATTGATTGATCTTGCAATCGATTTTGCCAATGATGTTTTTCCGACACCTGGAGGTCCGACTAAACACAGAATCGGGCCTTTAATGGACTTGGTCAGCTTTTGGACAGCGAGATATTCCAAAATCCGTTCTTTGACCTTTTCAAGCCCATAATGATCTACATCCAGAATTTCCTGGGCTTTGTCAATTTCAATGGTATCCTGTGTTTTATTTGTCCACGGTAATGCCAAAAGCCATTCGATATAATTCCTGATTACGGAACTTTCCGCGGAACTTTGCGGGACTTTTTCATATCGGTCCAATTCCTTCATCGCGACTTCAACAATCCGATCGGGCATGTCTGAGTTTTCGACTTTCTCCCGCAACTGACCAACTTCACCGTTTTTACCGTCCTTTTCCCCCAACTCTTTCTGGATTGCTTTAAGTTGTTCGCGCAAATAATATTCCTTTTGCGTTTTTTCCATGGACGTTTTGACGCGCTGGCCGATCTTCTTCTCTATATCCAGCACTTTCTTTTCATTGGAAATAAGCTTAACAAGATGCTGCAATCGCTGTTTTACATTCACCATCTCCAGTATTTCCTGTTTGTCCTTCAACTTCAGTGAAAGATGTGATGTAACCAGATCTGCAAGGCGGCCCGGTTCATCAATATCGGACACCGTTGCCAGCGTTTCCTTTGTTATCTTTTGTGAAACGTTTATGTACTGCTCAAACTGCCGCAGCAGTGAACGCATGAGGGCTTCTTCTTCATTGTTCTCTCCATGCTCATCAGCTAATTCCTCAATTTCAACCATAAACTCATCTTTTTCTTCGGTAAACCTTGTTATTTGTCCGCGGTTTAAACCTTCAACAAGGACACGAATCGTACCATTGGGAAGTTTCAGCATCTGTTTTACCTTTGCCAATGTACCAATCCGGTAGATGTCTTGCGGGCCAGGATCATCCAGACTGACCTTTTTCTGAGCTGCCAGGAAAATAATCGAATCATCCATCATTGCTTTTTCAAGCGCTGCTACAGACTTGTCCCGTCCGACATCCAAATGAAGCACCATCGACGGCAATACAAGCAGTCCCCGTAATGGCAGTAGCGGCAGCTCTTTCGTTTCGTTTGTCATTATATGTACCTCCATAAAATCTGTAATGGAATATTTATGTATGTTTTATTAGTTTATAAAAATACCGGCTGAATGTAAATGGATTGACTCGCTTTCAACCTTAGTATTACCTGACAACCTTATACTAAACAACATTATTTACATAAGAAAAAGACTGACACCAGCAGCATGCCGAGTCAGCCTCTATGATGTTAAATTTTATTATTCATTATGCACTTTCTTTGGGAATTTCTTTATTGCCTTCTTTTACTGTACCATCTCGAAAGACCAGCTTTGGATTGCCGCCTTCGTTAATCACGGTATCTTTGGTGATGATACATTTTTCAATATCTTCATTCCTTGAAGGCAGATCAAACATAACATCAAGCGTAATGCCTTCAATAATCGACCGTAAACCGCGTGCACCTGTTTTACGCTCAATTGCCTTTTTGGCTATTTCAGTGAGCGCCTCTTCCTCAAATTCAAGCTCCACATCATCCATCTCGAAAAGTTTCACATATTGCTTAACCAGAGCATTTTTTGGTTTTGTCAAAATATCAACAAGTGCTTCTTCGTCCAATGGCTGAAGACTGCCTACCACCGGAATCCGACCGATAAATTCTGGAATAAGTCCATAACGCAACAAGTCTTCCGGTAATACTTTTGTAAGAAGCTCAGATTTATCCATATCCTGCTGTGATTCATTGGCACCGAAACCAATAACCTTTTTACCCAGACGGCGCTTAACAATCTGGTCAATGCCATCAAATGCTCCGCCAACGATAAACAGGACATTGGTAGTATCAATCTGTATAAATTCCTGATGCGGATGCTTACGTCCTCCTTGAGGCGGAACACTTGCTACTGTACCTTCCAATATTTTAAGAAGCGCCTGCTGAACACCTTCTCCGGATACATCCCGTGTAATGGACGGGTTCTCCGATTTGCGGGCAACCTTGTCAATTTCATCAATATAAATGATTCCTTTTTCCGCTTTTTCCACATCATAGTCAGCAGCCTGAATCAGTTTTAATAAAATGTTCTCAACATCTTCACCTACATAACCTGCCTCGGTTAATGATGTTGCATCAGCCATTGCAAACGGAACATTTAAGATGCGCGCCAATGTTTGAGCCAAAAGTGTTTTACCGCTTCCAGTAGGTCCCAGCATAGCAATGTTACTTTTGGCAAGCTCCACATCATCTGCATTTCTCGGTGAGTTAATCCGCTTATAATGATTGTAGACGGCAACAGACAAATTCTTTTTGGCCTGATCCTGCCCTATTACATAATCATTCAACGTTTCACAGATTTCTTTTGGCTTAGGAATTTCTTTAAATTCAGTTTCTTCTTCTGTACCGAGCTCTTCTTCCACAATTTCTGTACATAGTTCAATACACTCATCACATATATAAACGCCTGGTCCCGCTACAAGTTTACGGACCTGATCCTGGCTTTTACCACAAAATGAACATTTTAATTGTCCCTTTTCTTCATTAAACTTAAACATTCAATTCACTCCTAAAAGTTTAAATCTGCCTTTTAAAAATTATCCGATTCACTTCAACTTTTACTTTCATTGTCATCATACCAAATCAAAATAAGAAAACAAAACAAAAACCTTTACTTCATTTACCACTTAATTATGAAGAATCTGGGGAAAAAGTCAAATCATAACCATTGTTGTTTTGTCCTCTTCCTATCCTATGTCACAAAAGCGAATAAGATAACATCGAAAGACTGATTTGCCGGAAACCCTGCTTGCATCCATGCTTGACGGTCAAGGGTGATTTTATTCATAAAATCCCTGGTTTTCCGTGAATAGTGAAACAAGGTGCGAATGATCGCACCTTGTTCCTTTCTTCATTTTTAATTTAAGGCCTCTAATCCATTATCCTTCAATCGTTTTACTGTTATCCACAAGAAATTCGATAGCTTCCTTCATTTTCAAATCTTCTTTAATAGCATCGGTGTTTCCGCCAAGCATTTGCTTAAGCTGTTCAACCTCAGTACCATACATGGACGCCATGTTGCCAAGCTCCTCATCAACATCTTCGTCAGACACTTCAAGGTTTTCAGCATGTACAATTGCTTCCAGAGTAAGATTTGTTTTAACGCGTTTTTCAGCATCATCTTTCATTTGCTCTTTTAACGCATTTTCATCCTGACCGGAAAATTGGAAATACATATCCATTGTCATTCCCTGCATTTGCAGACGCTGTTCAAATTCTTTAATCATCCGGTCAAGTTCCGTATTTACCATTGCTTCCGGAACGTCAACTTCAGCATTATCGGACGCCTGTTCAATCAGTGATTCCCGTTTCTGGTTTTCAGCATCCTGCTTACGTTGCGCTTCCAGTTCTTCTTTTTTCTTTGTTTTCAACTCATCAAGTGTTTCTACTTCTTCATCTACATCTTTTGCAAATTCATCATCAAGGTCCGGCAGTTCTTTCGTTTTAACATCATGAATTTTGACCTGGAATTGTGCTTTTTTACCAGCCAGGTCCTCGGCATGATAGTCTTCCGGGAAAGTAATTTCAATTTCAGTTTCGTCACCTGCTGATTTACCAACCAGCTGCTCTTCGAATCCGGGGATGAATTGTCCCGATCCGATTTCCAATGAATGATCTTCGCCTTTACCGCCTTCGAAAGCTTCACCGTCCATGAATCCTTCAAAATCCATTACAACAGTGTCCCCTTCTTCGACAGTGCCTTCCTCTTTAATGACAAGTTCAGCCTGATGCTCACGCTGATGTTCAATTTCATGATCCACATCTTCATCGGTAACTTCGACGGACTGCTCTTCCACTTCAAGTCCTTTATATTCACCAAGTGTTACTTCCGGTTTAACGATCACTTTGGCAGTGAAAACAAGTGGTTTACCGCGCTCGATTTCTTCAATATCAACTTCCGGTTGTTCAATTGGTTCAATACCGGTTTCTTCAACAGCATTAACATATGCATCTGGAAGCAGAATGTCAACTGCATCCTGATACAGTGACTCAACACCAAATCGGTTTTCAAAAATTTTACGAGGTACCTTCCCTTTACGGAAACCTGGAATCTGTACATCCTTCACCACTTTTTTAAATGCCTGATCCAGTCCTTTTTCAAATTCATCCACACTGACTTCAAATGTCAGTACTCCTTCATTGCCTTCTTGCTTTTCCCATTTTGCCGACATACTATTCCCTCCAAAATCAAAATATCTTTATAATGCCGCATTCACCAATATAAACTAGTATATTTAATGATCAAATTTACAACCATCTCATTATAACATAATTCGAAGTCCTTTCAACAATTATGAACGTATGAAGGTCTATGCCTCCAGAACCGTCAAGTATAATGCTTCACACAGTTGGACTTCTTCAACGAAGTGATTACGTTTTTCATCTGTTTTTTTCTTATTTTCAGTATGTATTTTCATATTTTCTTCCCCTATGATAATCAACGCATCTGCCAGTGCTGCTATATCCTTCTCAGCCGGCATAATCGGATATCGGACATAGCAATATCGGTAAAGCAGCTTTTCAACAAGTTTGTATAAAGATGGATTACGTTGTTCCAGGTCGCTTATAAAGAGCATTGTCCTTTTCATTGCAGGATGCATATTGAGCGGGGTTGTTGCGTTTGGAATAACGGACATATATATATCAAACTTTTGAATTTCAATGGATTCAGAAACATCCACCTCCTGCATCCATGCAAAAATGGCAGTTTTTACCACAGGATGAATCTTATCATTAACAAGAAGCTTCTTTACGGAAGCAACCGGTACAGCACTGATTTTACGCAGCTTTTCAACCAAACTCCATTGGTGCACATGGTTTTCAGCTTTCACGGCTTTCCAAAGTTCATTTATGTACTGTACAGACTTTTCAGTTTTCAATTCACTATTCATATTATAGCTCATATCATAAAGCTGTTGAAATTGTTCGCGAATCATTTCCGGAATCCCCGGCTGTGCAAATTCATATTCCACTTGTTCCATTAATAATGAATATTGATTTGTCTGGAAAAGAATAGTCAGGTAAATATGTACATAATGATAGTAGTTTTCATCATTATTTTTCATTAAATCTTCACACAGTTTCTGCGCTTCATCATACCGATCCAATTCCATCAAACAAATAAGTTTCCCGATCACAATCTCATGATTGTTAATATTATAGCTAATCAGCTTTTCCAGCTTTTCCAGTGCTTCATGATATCGCTTCTCCTTAAGGGCAATTAAACTCTCTTCCTCAAGGGTATCTTTCCATTTTGGAAAAAGAACGACCTTCGTCTGCTTATTATGCATGCATTCACTCCTTTCCAGTATCTATAATTATTCCTTAATTTAATAATATACCCCATATATAATGATATAAACATCAGTAACTTTTGCCTGAATTTGGCGTATACTACGGCTGCGGAACTATCCGTATTACTAGCAATATACACGTTCGATTATCTTACCTACCCTGCAAAATAAGAAAAAAGGAACCTACGAAAATATAGGTCCCTTTTTACGTCCCAGGCAGGATTCGAACCTGCGACCCACAGCTTAGAAGGCTGTTGCTCTATCCTGCTGAGCTACTGGGACAACTTTATGGAGCGGGTGATGGGAATCGAACCCACATCATCAGCTTGGAAGGCTGAGGTTTTACCACTAAACTACACCCGCATGCTTACTTTAATATGTATGCTGAATAAGGATATCAACCGCCGTACTCTCCATTATGAATCCGCATGTTTTTCACGGACAAGAATCATTATATGTACAATGAAAATATTTGTCAATAGTTATTAGCAGAAAAAAAGCTTTTTCATCCGGTAGTAAACCGGATGAAAGTTCCGCTTATTTCAATGATGTATGAATAGAAAGTTCCTCGACAACTTCGCCGGACAATGTGCGAAACCCGACGTTAACATGAGCGGGAGTTTCCCATTCCAAAATCGCATATGTCTTGATATCTCTAAGCCGGGGAAGCCTTATGCTGCCGGGATTAACCAGCAAAAGTTCACCGCTTTTTTCTGCTCCGGCTATGTGTGTATGACCGAAACATACCACATCCGCATCTTCTTCCATCGCCCGGTAGGATATTGTCATCAATCCCCGTTTCACCTGATGTCTGTGTCCGTGCGCCACAAAAAAACGCAGACCGCCAATTTCAACCGTCTGTTCCTGTGGATATCTTGAATCAAAGTCACAATTCCCCGCCACTTTTGTAAATCCTTCGAGTTCCGGTGCATCGATATCCAATTCCGAATCACCGCAATGAATCATTTGAGCATCAGGGTGCTGCTTTTTAATTTCATCCAATTCTGTTGTTAAACCATGACTGTCACTGATAATTAGTACTTTATGCATATTGTAACCCCACAATCTGCTGCTAGAGCTGCTTTATCCATTCTTCCAGTTTCATTATTGCATTACTGCGATGACTGATTTCATTTTTTTTATCAGCCGTGAGTTGTGCCATCGTTTTTCTATAACCATCCGGAATAAAAATAGGATCATAACCAAATCCATTCTCGCCTTTTGGCTCCGAAATCAGGGAACCTTCACAGACCCCTCGTTTAAAAATCGTTTCTTTTCCAGGAATAGCCACCGCAAGTACACAAACAAACCTTGCCTGGCGATTTGCAACGCCTTCCAATTCATGCAGTACTTTTTCCAGATTAGCCTGATCATCTTTAGGTTCACCAGCATACCGGGCGGAAAATATTCCCGGCCGCCCATCAAGTGCATCAACAACCAACCCGGAGTCATCGGCAAGTACCGGCGTATTCATTTTATCAGCAATCTGCTCCGCTTTTAATGCAGCATTCGCTTCAAACGTCGTCCCTGTTTCTTCTATATCTTCCACCGGCTCAATTAAATCAAGCAGTGAAACAGTTTTGATATCATATTTTACAAAAAAACTTCTGAATTCTTCTGCTTTACCAGGATTTTTTGTAGCAACAATGATCTCTTTCATTTTTCCTGTCCCTCTTTCGTCTTTGTTTCTCCTATACGACTTGCCGCATCTCCTATTACATCTTTTTGAACCGCCGTGATATCCTGAACGCCATCACTTGCCAACTCAAGCATCTTCAATAACTGGTCATTCGTAAATGTCGCTTCCTCACCAGTTCCCTGTATCTCAACAAATTCTCCATTACCCGTCATGACGATATTCATATCAACCTGTGCTTCGGAGTCCTCTGCATAATTTAAATCCAGAGCTTCGGTACCATCAGGCAATACACCGACTGATACAGCAGATAAAAAGTCAGTAACAGGCATTTTATTAATGGTTTTATTATCAAGCATCTTACCAAACGCCAATACAACAGCAACAAAAGCACCTGTAATGGAGGCAGTCCTTGTTCCTCCATCGGCCTGAATGACATCGCAATCCACCCATACCGTCCGTTCGCCTATTTTATTTAAATCAACAACCGACCGAAGTGCTCTGCCAATCAGCCGCTGGATTTCCATTGTCCGGCCACTCACCTTCCCCTTTGACGATTCGCGGATATTCCGCTGGTCTGTTGCCCGGGGAAGCATGGCATATTCTGCAGTAATCCAGCCTTTTCCCTGTCCGCGCATAAATGGAGGCACTCTGTCTTCCACACTGGCATTGCAAATAACTTTCGTATCACCAGCTTGAATAAGCACTGACCCTTCAGGATGTTTGACAAAATCCCTGATGATTGTGATTTCACGTAATTGATTATTCTTTCGTTGATCATTTCTCACTTTTAAAAGTCCTCCTTATTCGACCATTCACTAGAGCAATCCTATCATATTTTACACGAAAGAAACATGAAAATACATCCTGTGATAAGGCTTGTCCGTCAATGCAAGGCAGGAGTAAATTAGAAAACCGGGTGGTCCATAACCCATTAGGTGACGGCATTAGTTGCACTTATGCAGTAAGAAAGTTTTATACTTATCTGCCAAAAAGAAAAGGCTGCTTTGCACAGCCCCTTTCTTTTATTCTTATAATTTTTTCGCTGGGACAAACATTTGTGTTGTTACCGGCTCTGTATATGGCTTGCCTTCTTCGTTGAACAGGGTTTCCACATTTTCAACCTTTACTTCAACTGCTTCTACGGTTCCATCACCCGTCAATGTCCTGACAAGTGTTTCCATCACCTTATCAGGTATTACCGCCTTATCACTGTTCTTTAAAACCGATTGACTGAACTTCAATTCAAGAACACCACTGTTGACACTTGGGCTGCTTACCAATTCTGTCTGTTCATTAAATACGTGCTGTAAATTGGTGCTGAAACCTGGACCTTCCACAAGTTCCTGGACCATTGAGCTGTATAGATCATTATCTGCAACGTTAATATATTTGGTAACAGGGACAAAGTATTGATTGTTATCTTTTGCAGCCGGGAAGAACAGTGTGACCGGCTTGCTTTGCATCAGGTCCATCGTTTCTGATTGAACCAGATTAATTCCATTTGCCCGGGAATACCCTTCGCCAATCGGGGTTCCATTGACTGGCATAGCATTCAATGGTTCGCCATTTATTTCCAGCTTTATGGTTTTCACACTGTCAAACTGGGTCAATGTATACGTCATGGCCTGAAGAATTTCGGCTTCATTTTCAGCTTTGTAGTTTTTAAAGTCTTTCGAAACATTTACAATCATCGTTCCGTCATCCTTAAGATTCAACCCCAATACTTCCGTTCCTTGTGGCAAGACTGCCTGGAAACCAGTAGGGAGCAATTGTGTCACTGGACCTTTCTTAACAAGGTACTCCAATGCTTGAGCAGCAACTTCCTTTGAATCAGGGACCGGAAGTTCCAGCGTTTGTGAAGCAACCATACCGTTGGAATCAAGCAAATATAATTGTCTTGAAACTGTTTTGGCCTGCTTCTTATCCGCTCCTTCCTTCGCTTTTTCTTCATCCTTAGCTGCATTTTCCAGATTATTCACGGCTTCGGCATTTTCCTTGGGCGGATCAATCTCCTCATTCTTATTATTTAAGGACTGTTCTCCCTGAAAACATCCAGTCAGTACAATGGCCAGACTTACAGGTATAATTGGCAGCAGGATTCTGCGCTTCTTCATCTCATTCCCTCCCACGATGGTTTGTACTATTATATATACGAGCTCATCGTGAAATTAGACCATTCAATCCATAAAAAAATTGGAATCCCTCCCGTAGAGGAATCCCAATTCAGCAAATTACAGCTTTTTCGATTGTAACTGTTTTAAAATTATTTACCGGCTCACTAAAGATATTCTTGGCAATCCGGCTGAAAATATCCAGTTTTCCGGTTGCATAAAACTGATGCTGTGGCGTTTCTTCACTATTTTGCAAAAGATGGTTGAATTCCAGTATAGTACTCGCTTCCCGGGCGGTTTCCTCACTGGATGAAATAATTGTTACATGATTTCCGATAATCTTCTGGATTGTTTCTCTTAATAAGGGATAATGTGTACATCCAAGAATCAACGTATCAATGTGATTGCTTTTTTTCATCGGATAAAGCATTTCCTTGACAACCATTTCTGCCTGTTCACCATGCAGGATACCTTTTTCAACAAGCGGAACGAAAAGGGGACATGCAAGTGCATTAACCTGAATACCTGCATGAATACTTTTCAGTGCATTCGTATACGCGTGGCTGTGAATGGTTCCCTCTGTACCAATTACACCAACATGGTTGTTATGTGTGAAATTAATAGCAGCTCTTGCTCCCGGTTGTATGACGCCTATAACCGGGAAATTGAGTCTCTGCTGAAGTTCTTCAAGAGCAAATGCAGTAGCTGTATTACACGCCACAACAAGCATTTTTATTTCCTTTTCCAATAAAAATTCAACCATTTCCCAAGTGAAACTTCTGACTTCCTCCTGTGGCCTCGATCCATACGGACATCTCAGTGTATCACCTAGGTATATTAACTTTTCCTTTGGCAGCTGACGCATCAGCTCGTGTGCAACTGTCAGCCCGCCAACACCTGAATCGATAACGCCTATCGCTTTTTCCAACAGTACCGCCTCTTCTATGCTGTTATTTTTCACTCACATTTTTCATTTGTTCATGGAGAAAGGCAAGCAGCTCATTCATATCCTCTGCCTGGTCGATTGAAAAATTCGCAAATACTTCCCCCAGATAATCCTGACGCTTTTTAATAACTTCCTTTATAATTTTCTTTCCCTTTTCCAAAACCTGTATTCGCACCACTCTGCGGTCTTTTTCATCACGTATCCGTTTTACAAGCTGGTTTTTTTCCATCCGGTCCACCAGATCTGTCGTTGTACTGAAGGCAAGCCCGTTTTTATTTGACAGCTCCCCTATTGTTAAATCTCCATATTCCATTAACCACTGTAACGCAACGAATTGGGGTGCCGTAATCGGGTAATTATTTAATATTTTTCGGCCATTCTGTTTGATGACACCGGATATGTAACGAAGCCTTTTCTCAATTTCAGCTATTGTATCATGTGATAACTCATTCTCCAACCGGGTAACCCCCCCAAATTTTCTTTATCTTCATTATCATAACATAACCAACTGATTTCATTACCCGCAACTGCTCATGCTTCAGCTTTCAATGCCGAGATAAGCTGTTTTTTATGTTTTCTGGAAACTAAAATGTATAACACATCATCTTCCTTGATGACCGTCTGACCATTCGGTGTGACAACTTCCCCATCGCGGATTATTGCGTTGACTAATGCACTATCCGGAAACGCAAGTTCCTCAAGTGATTTCCCATTGATAATGTTCTTTTCTGTTACATCATATTCAATCATTTCGGAATTTGTTTTTCCCATCGATATGAGCTCGAGCGAATGTGCCGGTTTCTCTCTGGCCTCCCCCTCAAGACCAAGTTTTGCCGCCAGGTAAGTAATCGTTGATCCTTGCACGAGTGTTGAGGTCAGTACAACAAAAAATACCATATTAAACATTACCTGACTATCCTTAACGTCAGCAAGCATCGGAAAAATTGCCAGTACAATTGGAACAGCACCACGCAAGCCTGCCCAGGACAGAAAGCATTTTTCCTTCACATTATATTGTGATTTCATTAATATGAAAAAAACAGCAGCCGGACGTGCAATGAATATCAGAATCGCGGAAATAAGCAATCCATTAAAAACATACTGCCATTGAAATAACTGGGATGGAAAAACAAACAATCCCAATATAAGAAACATGATAATCTGCGCCATCCAAGAAAATCCTTCATTAAAGCGCATTATGGAATGACGGTATGCCAAATCGGAGTTGCCGATAATCAGTGCCGTAATATAAACCGCAAGTAATCCGCTTGCATCTACAAGTGAAGTAACACTGTACGCCAGAAAAGCAAAGGCAAGTGCGTATAAAAGATAAAGACCGCCTGAATCCAGATTAATCCGATTAAGTGAAAAACTACCCAGTTTACCTACGATAAGCCCAAACAGCAATCCTATGCCCATTTGCCAGAAAAACGTCCAAATAAGTGAGACAACACCCGATTGCTCCTGTGTCATCAATTGGATTACCGAAAGTGTTAAAAACATGGCCATCGGATCATTGGACCCTGATTCTGCTTCAAGTGTCGATTTTAAATTACCCTTTATATTCTTATCTTTTAAAACGGCAAATACTGCAGCTGCGTCTGTAGACCCGACAATGGAGCCAATCAATAACCCCTGCAGCCAAGTGATATCCAATATAAACTTTGCAGCCACAGCAAGAACAAGTGCGGTAACAATAACACCAATTGTTGCAAGTGAAAGCGCAGAAGGCAAAATAGGCTTAATGGTCTTCCATTCCGTATTCAGCCCACCCTCAAATAAAATAATCACGAGTGCGATGACACCGATTAACTGAGCAACCGAAGCATTATCGAAATAAAAAATATTTAAGCCATCACTGCCAGTGAGCATTCCGACGAAGATAAACAGTACAAGTGAAGGTACTCCCAGCCTGGTCGAAAATTTTGTCACAATCACACTGGTAATTAACAGCAAGGCAACAACAAATATGAATTGATTGGATAACAATATTTCATGAATCATAAGCAACGCTCCTGATGACAGCTTCTAATTTCCCTTCAGTATACCAAACATTAAACTGTGTATTGAAATAAAAGCTTGTTGTCGTACAATTTGGCTCATAATTGTGCTCACTGATTAGCAATTCTTTCATAAGCTATAGTGACTAAATAAATTCCCTTTAATCTGCAGCTCTATGACAGCAAGGAGGGGTTAACATTTGAAGGACAACGAGTACAAACCGAAGCAATTATTAACCAAACGTGAAAAAGAAGTATTTGAACTCCTAGTACAAGATAAGACAACAAAAGAAATTGCCCAGGAATTGTTTATATCGGAAAAAACTGTCCGTAACCACATTTCAAATGCTATGCAAAAGTTAGGAGTCAAGGGGCGATCACAGGCTGTAGTAGAGCTCCTTCGCATGGGGGAATTAAAGCTCTAAATAAGCCCGGCTTTCATATATTGAAGGCCGGGTTTATTCGTTGTGTCATACATTGGAAAATTATTTTTCAATCATGGAATCAACCAGTTCTTCTGCTAGCACCCTGGCTGAAAGTACACCTCCGAATACCGGGGTGTCACCAGGAATCTGATGGATCTTACCAGCTTCCACAAAGCTTAACTGTTCCCAAACCGGATTTCCTTTAAGCTGCTTTTCAAAAATATTGTCCTCTTTTTGTACAATATACAGGAAATGGGGATTTTCTTTCTGGAATTTTTGTAAAGCTTCAATCCCTGTCTGGGTGAATCCATATGGCTCAATTTCCTCTGATTCATACATATTTTTAAACCCGATCCGTTTCATAACCTGCGACACGACGGAATTTCTTGCATACAACCTTAAAACAGGTGCATTCTGGGTGGTGAAAGCCAAGGCAGAGATATATTCGGTCCCCTTTAATCCTGACTGTTCCACACGTTCCCGCTGTTTATCATAAAATTGATTTAATTTTGTTATTTCCTTGCTGGCTTTTTGTTCTTTATCAACGATTTTCGCAATTGTTTTAAATTCCTGAAGCATTTCTTCGTATAAATTTTTTGATGCCTGTTCATTATATGGTGCAAATGTTACGGTGGGAGCAATTTTCTCTAGCTGCCCAAGAAGCTTTTCGTGTCTGAACTTGGCAGCAATAATCAGGTCAGGATCCAACCGGGAAATAGCCTCCAGATTGGGCTCCTGACGTGTACCGACATCCTTAACACTATTGGCAAGGTCTTTTTCTATATTTATCCATTCCTTGTACCCATCAATATTGGGAACGCCTGCAGGTTGTACCCCCAACGCCAGCAAATGCTCCGCGAAAAACCACTCAAGAACAACAATCTTTTTTGGTGTTCCTTTTATCGTTTGTTCGCCCATCGCATCTTCTACCGTAATAATTCGTTCCTGACTTTTATTCTCATTCCCCTTTTCAGCGGTACCTGATTTTTCATCATTTGTACCTCCACAGGCTGACAACAAACCAAGGATTAATATAACGATCATGACCAACCATTTTTTCATCCTGCTCCTCCTTAACGATTAAATCAAGTAAACAGCTTCTGTCATAATATGTATAAGCTATAACCTGATTTTTATAATTGATAATGATTATCAGTTTCATTAATTATATTACCATAAATTATGAGCAGGTCAACTTAATTAAAAAAAGGACACTCCCGCTATTTCAGAGGTCCTGTTTTCTTCTGATTGATTTTCATTGATTAGTCAGCTTCTCCTTCATGGACTCATTTATGGATACAGGCTTACCGGTTTCAGTATTTATGTATACCATCCGGCCACGTCCTGTAAGACATAGCTTATCCTGTTCATTAACAGCCATATAGTGAATATCCAGCGAGGAATTTCCGATGTGATTTACCTTTACATACAATTTTAATGGATCATCAAAAAAAAGCTGCTTATGATAATCACATTGTAGATCAGCTACGATTGGCATTCCATTATCTGTATTGGCTCTGTCGAACAACCCGGCTGCTTTCAGGAATTCGATACGCGCTTCTTCAAAATAAATAAAAGGTGATACATTGTTCACATGTCCAAACATATCTGTCTCGGAGAATCGAATTTTTATTGGAATATAAAATGAAAATTCGGATCTCCATTGTTCCATATCATCAATATATGTTACTTTTGACAAACTCTCAACTCCCTGTATGTATTTTTAAAAATGACCCTTGCCGTATTATACGGCAAGGGTCATGTTAAAACGGAATTTCCATCCAACTGTCAATTAATGTGCGTTGTCACTTCCAAAGAAATTTTTGAAAGACTGGATGTTTGTTGCACGGTTCATAGCAGCAATGGAAGTTGTTAGTGGAATACCTTTCGGACAAACCTGTACACAATTCTGCGCGTTTCCGCATCCCGTAATGCCGCCCTCTTCCATTAATCCGTCCAACCGTTCCTTCTGATTCATTTCTCCTGTCGGATGTGCATTGAAAAGCCGTGCCTGAGATAAGGCTGCTGGTCCTATAAAGTCGGACTTATCATTAACATTTGGACAAGCCTCCAGACATACACCGCAAGTCATGCATTTTGACAGTTCATATGCCCATTGACGTTTTTTCTCCGGCATACGCGGGCCTGGTCCAAGATCATACGTCCCATCAATCGGAATCCATGCCTTAATTTGTTTCAGTGCATCAAACATCTGCTCACGATCTACGACAAGGTCGCGAACAATCGGAAATGTGCTCATTGGTTCCAGCCGTATTGGCTGTTCCAATTTATCGACCAATGCTGCACAAGACTGGCGTGCTGTACCATTGATTACCATTGAGCATGCCCCGCATACTTCCTCGAGACAATTCATATCCCATGCTACCGGTGTTGTTTTTTCACCTTTATCATTAACTGGGTTCTGACGGATTTCCATCAGTCCGGAAATAACATTCATGTTTGTTTTATAAGGAACATCAAAAGATTCCTCATAAGGAGCAGAATCCGGGCTGTCTTGACGCGTTATAATAAACTTAACAGTTTTTTGTTCAGCCATGTTTATCTTTCTCCCCTCAGTGTTTTTGTGTGTAATCCCTTAACCTTGGCTCAATCAGTGAAGTATCTACTTCCTCATAGGATATCACTGGTGCATTCTTTTCTTTATCGAAGGTCGCAATTGTTGTTTTGAGCCAATCCTCATCATTACGATCTGGATAATCAGGCTTGTAATGTGCACCACGGCTTTCATTACGGTTATAAGCGCCCATCGTAATAACACGTGCCAGATGCAGCATGTTTTTCAGCTGACGGGTAAACATAACACCCTGATTGCTCCACCGTGATGTATCATTGATATTAATCTTATTCCAGCGTTCCTGAAGTTCCTCAATCTTTTCATCAGTCTTCAGCAGTTTATCATTATGACGAACAACTGTTACATTATCAGTCATCCATTCTCCAAGTTCCTTATGAATCTGATAGGCATTTTCGTCGCCTTCCATTTTCATAAACTCATTAAATATTTCCTGTTCTTCTTTTTCACGTTGATCAAACAAGTCAGGTGACATATCTTCCACATGCTTCTCTAGTCCATCAATGTATTCAATAGCATTTGGACCTGCAACAGATCCGCCGTAAATTGCTGAGAGAAGGGAATTTGCACCTAAACGGTTTCCACCGTGCTGAGAATAGTCACACTCACCACAAGCAAATATTCCTGGTATACTTGTCATCTGATCAAAGTCAACCCAGAGACCTCCCATTGAGTAGTGAACAGCAGGGAAAATCTTCATTGGTACTTTACGTGGGTCTTCACCAACAAATTTTTCATAAATCTCGATGATTCCACCAAGTTTGACGTCCAGTTCTTTCGGATCTTTATGTGATAAATCCAGATAAACCATATTCTCGCCATTGATACCAAGTTTCTGGTTAACACATACATCAAAAATTTCACGTGTTGCAATATCTCGTGTAACCAAGTTTCCGTAGGCGGGATATTTCTCTTCAAGGAAATACCATGGTTCACCGTCTTTATATGTCCAGATACGGCCACCTTCACCACGTGCTGATTCACTCATCAGTCGCAGTTTGTCATCACCTGGGATGGCAGTTGGGTGAATTTGAATAAACTCACCATTTGCATATTTAGCACCCTGCTGATACAGAATACTTGCTGCAGATCCGGTGTTAATCATGGAGTTAGTTGACTTTCCGAAAATAATTCCCGGTCCGCCGGTTGCCATGATGGTAGCATCTGACGGGTAAGATTTGATTTCATGTGTTTTAATATTTTGTGCAACAATTCCTTTACCAACGCCATCATCATCCAGAATAGCTCCAAGGAATTCCCAGTTCTCATATTTTGTAACCAGACCTTCCACTTCATAGCGACGAACCTGTTCGTCCAATGCATATAATAACTGTTGTCCGGTTGTGGCTCCTGCATATGCTGTGCGGTGTACGGATGTACCGCCGAAACGCCGGAAATCAAGCAGACCTTCTGGCGTCCGGTTAAACATAACACCCATTCTATCAAGCAAGTTTATAATGCCAGGCGCTGCATCACACATTGCTTTAACCGGCGGCTGATTTGCCAGGAAATCCCCGCCATATACGGTATCGTCAAGGTGTTTCCAGGGTGAGTCCCCTTCACCTTTAGTATTAACTGCACCGTTAATCCCGCCTTGGGCACATACAGAGTGAGAACGTTTAACAGGTACAATGGAGAACAAATCCACATTAACACCTGCTTCTGCTGCCTTTATCGTTGCCATAAGTCCAGCCAGTCCGCCGCCTACAACAACTACTTTGCGATTACTCATTATGATGACTCACTCCCTCTTTCCAATAAATTAAACACCATAAGCAAATTTAATCAATGCACGTACTCCAATATAACTTACCGCAAAAAATACTATAAGCGTAGCGTATGTAACAATCTTTTGCGATTTTGGTGACTGGGTGAATCCCCATGAAACCAAGAAACTCCATAGTCCATTACTGAAATGAAATGTAGTTGAAAGCACGCCAATAATATAAAACCAGAACATTACCGGATTGGAAAGTATATTTTCCATCAAATTATAATCCAGTTCTGCATTGCCCATACCGATTTGCACGCGTGTTTCCCAAACGTGCCAAGCAATAAAGACAAATGTAATAATCCCTGTTACGCGCTGCAGAAAAAACATCCAGTTACGGAAAAAGCCATAGTTTCTCGGGTTGTTTTTTGTTGTAAAAACAATATAAACACCCAAAATTGCGTGGAATAAAATAGGCAAAAAGATAATTACCGTCTCCAACACAATCCTGAACGGCAGATCGTGCATAAATGCTGCAGCCTGATTGAAGCTTTCTTCTCCATATACAGCAAAATGATTTACTACCAAATGCTGAATCAGGAAAATTCCAATCGGTATGACACCTAATAAGGAATGGAGTCTTCTGTAAAAGAACTCACGATGCTCTGACATGTGTTACCCCCCTCGGTCGTAATTTGATACTGTAAATAGTAATGCACAAAATCAGATGGCAATATTATTGTATTGTCCAATATTGTACAATTTATGACATATTTATTGTACTTCTAACAATAAAAAGCGTCAAGAAAGGAAGCAGTAATTTCACAACGATGTGATATTTATCATGATTTTTATGCTGACTCATCAGAAAACTTGGTTGTCACCAAGCTTTCAAAAAATCAATTGCGTTCTTACACTGCCGGCAAAGAACATAGATAATAAAATTAATAACTGATAAGCTATTCTCGAACTTTATGATCAATGTTAAAATGAACTGGTTACCGACAGAAAGGATGACAACCATGCAACATGCAAAAGAGGCTTTACCTGTAACTGTTTTAGATGAACTCCACACTACCGGTGCCGGATATGATATCATTCGTTACCTGGGATTACCCGAACTATTAGGGGCAGAAGCACCTACCCTTCTATATTTTATGGGTAAAAACATAGCAAGAAAAATGGATACTGAATCTGTTTCGGATGTTATATATGCATTCGAAAAACTTGGATGGGGCACACTCGAACTGATAAAAGAAAAGAAAAGAGAGTTAACATTTCATTTGATGTCCGATTCAGTTGTATATAAACTCAACGCACCTTTTGATACGGACTTTCGGCTGGAATCAGGCTTTTTAGCTGAATCGATCGAATTATTGAAAGACAGGACATGTGAATGCAAAGAGGAAATCAACAAAAAAATTCACATGATTGAATTCACCGTCGTTTTTACGGATGAGTAAATACCCAACCTGCAGGAGCTAAATATTATCTATATATAAGCCTTACATCTTTGCAGCATTCCATACGATTGTCTCAATATAATACGCCATCAATGTACAGAGTAGGGCAATTAATACTGCCCTACTCATTTTTTGCAAGGTGCTCTTTTATAGTACCAGCAATATTTATAGGAATACCCAGCTTTATCATACGGTCGACCGAAGCATTGCGAATCTCGTTCACTGACTTGAAATGAGTCAGCAGCAACCGTTTTCTTTTCTCGCCCACCCCCGGTATTTTATCAAGTTCTGACTGAAAAAGACCCTTGCCTCTTAATTGACGATGAAACGAAATAGCAAATCGATGCACTTCTTCCTGAATGCGTTGCACCAGATAAAATTCCTGTGACTTCCTTGATAATGATAGTACCTCTGGTGGGTCACCATACACCAGTTCACTCGTTTTGTGCTTATCATCCTTGGCCAGTCCACACAATGGGATATTTAATCCAAGCTCATTTTCCAATACATCAAGTGCCGCACCCATCTGCCCTTTACCACCATCAACGATAATCAAATCCGGCAATGGCAAGTTTTCTTTCAGTACCCGTTTATATCTGCGTCTGACAACTTCCCGCATTGTTTCATAATCATCAGGACCTTTAACGTCCCTTATTTTATATTTCCGGTATTCCTTTTTATCTGCTTTTCCATCCGTAAACACAACCATCGCTGAAACGGGGTCTGTTCCTTGAATATTTGAGTTGTCAAATGCCTCGATTCGATGCGGCGTTTCGATATTCAGGATATCTCCAAGCCCCTCAACAGCCCGGATAGTTCGTTCCGCATCACGTTCAATAATGGAAAACTTCTCTTGAAGTGCGATTGAAGCATTTTTTCCGGCTAATTCCACAAGTTCTTTTTTTCTCCCGCGAAAGGGAGTGTGTACGTTAATTTCCAGTAATTCCTTTAAAAGGTCAGTATCCGTTCCAATCGGTACCAACAGCTGTTTTGGCTTTATGTGATGGTGATGGAGATAGAACCGACCGATAAAGCTGATAAATGTATCTGATGGATCATCAAAAAACGGAAAGACGGAAACATCCCGTTCAATTAATTTTCCTTGTCTGATGAAAAACACCTGCACACACATCCAGCCTTTATCATATGCGAAACCAAAAATATCCCGATCGGTCTGATCATTCAATGTCATCCGCTGTTGTTCCATGACAATTTCGATATGCTGAATCTGATCCCGCAGCTCCTTTGCCCGCTCAAAGTTAAGGTCTGCACTCGCTTCATACATACCGGATTTCAGATTATCTTTAATTTCTTTATGTCCCCCATGCAAAAAGGATGTTATGCTCTGAATGATTTCCTTATAGGTATCTTCTGAAGCAGGCTGTTCACTGCAGGCAAGACACTGCCCCATATGATAATAAAGACAATAACGGCCTGGCGGATTATTACATTTCCTTAAAGGGTACAGACGGTCGAGCAGCTTTTTCGTTTCACGCGCTGCCAATACATTCGGATAAGGCCCGAAATATTTCCCTTTATCCTTCTTTAATTTTCGTACAATCTGCAGCCGCGGGTGCCGCTCCGATGTAATTTTTAGATAAGGATATGATTTATCATCTTTTAACAGCACATTATATTTAGGGTCGTATTTTTTGATCAGATTCATTTCAAGAATAAGTGCTTCAATTTCCGAAGTCGTTACAATGTACTCAAAATCCGTTATTTCCTGTACAAGTCGTTGGGTTTTTTTATCATTGGCTCCGGTAAAATATGACCTGACACGATTTCGCAGCAGCTTCGACTTGCCGACATATATTACTGTTCCATGCCTGTCCTTCATCAAATAGCAGCCGGGCTGAGCTGGCAGAACAGCCAGTTTTTCTTGTATTTGCTGACTCATTATCCATTCATCCTTTAACTAAAGAAATCCCTTGCCACATGAGCAACAAGGGATTATTTTCCGTTCCTGTATACGATTATACACGTTGTTAGGCATGTTTGTTAATTAAATCAACAAGTGCTTCTTTTGGCTGGAAACCAACAACCTGATCGACTACATTGCCATCTTTAAACAGCAATAAGGTCGGGATACTCATTACCCCATATTTTCCAGCTGTTTCCTGATTTTCGTCCACATCAAGTTTTACAATTTGTACTTTATCTTCCATTTCACCATCAATTTCCTCGAGAACCGGAGCAATCATTTTGCATGGTCCGCACCAAGGTGCCCAAAAGTCTGCAAGCACAAGACCTTCAGCAGTTTCTTTGGTGAAATTTTGATCCGTTACGTGAGCAATTGCCATTTCTATTCCTCCTCAATCTAACTGACTTCTGTAATGAGTATATCATCGTTAGTATATCCTAGCTAATAGTTTGCTTATTCCAAAAAATAATGCTTAAGCTTGATCAACTATATTAAAAAACCTGGTAGTCATTAAGCCCTTTGGTGACATTTTTAGCTACACCTATGCTGTAAGAAATACATATCTGCAAAAGAAAAACATAGACCCAGCCGATCCTCAGCGGGTCTGTACTTTATTTATTTCAACTTTTTAATTTCCTCGGTAAGCATTGGCACGACATCAAAAATGTCACCTACAATGCCGTAATCTGCTACATTAAAAATGTTTGCTTCCGGATCTTTATTAATCGCCACAATTACTTTGGAGTTTGACATTCCGGCAAGATGCTGAATCGCACCGGAAATACCGCACGCAATATATAAGTCTGGTGTAACCACCTTACCTGTCTGACCGATTTGCAGTGAATAATCACAGTATTCAGCGTCACAGGCACCCCTGGAAGCACCAACTGCGCCGCCTAAAACATCAGCAAGTTCCTGAAGCGGTTTAAAACCTTCCTCACTTTTAACTCCGCGTCCGCCTGCAACAATTACATTGGCTTCAGACAAATCAACCCCATCAGATGCTTTTTTAATAACATCCTTAATAACCGAGCGAATATCAGCAATATCCACATCCTTGGGCGAAATATCACCTGAACGGGATTCATCTTTCTCCGGCGCTGCAATATTATTTGGACGGATAGTAACAAATGTCAATCCGCTTGTGATCGTCTTCTTTTCAAATGCTTTACCGGAATAAATAGGTCTCGTAAAAACAGCCTTTCCTCCATCGTTTGTTACTTCCGTAGCATCTGAGACCAGCCCGGTTTCCAGTTTACTTGCCAGTTTAGGTGTTAAGTCTTTTCCAATAGACGTATGCCCCATCACAATCCCATCGGGCGACTCATCGTTTATGACAGCCATAACTGCCTGGCTAAAACCATCCGGAGTATATGTTTCCAGCATATCATGCGCAACGGTTACCACCCGGTCTGCACCATAATAAATCATTTCCTGAGCCTGTTCGTTTAAATCACCAGCTCCACAGATAACACCAACAATCTCGCCATCTGCACTGATTGATTTTGCAGCAGCAATTGCTTCAAATGTTACGTTACGTAATGTATTTTCTCTTAATTCGCCTACAACTAATATTTTATCACTCATGTCATTTCTCCTTTCCGTTATAAATGGTTACAGCACCTTTGATTCATCTTTAAGAAGAGACACCAATTCCTGAACTTGTTCATCCAGTTCACCTTCGAGTACCCTTCCTGCCTCTTTTTCCGGCGGCAGAAAAATATCCTCTGTTTTTGTTTTTGCTTCAATATCATCTTCATCAAGATCGAGATCATCTATCTCAAGTTCTTCCAGAGGTTTTTTCTTCGCTTTCATAATTCCCGGCAGGGATGGGTACCTTGGGTCGTTCAACCCTTGCTGACAAGTAACCAGCACCGGTAAAGATGTTTCAATTTTTTCAACATCACCTTCCACGTCTTTATCAATCTTCACTGTATTACCATCAATTTCCAGCGCTGTAATAGTCGTAACTGATGGGATGCCAAGTAACTCAGCAAGACGCGGGCCAACCTGACCGCTTGCTTCATCAATCGCTACATTACCTGCCAAAATTAAATCTGCTTCCTTATCCTCAAAATACGCTTCCAATATTTTAGCAGTCGTGTATTGATCACCATCTTCAAGATCGTCTTCCGTATTGATCAAAACAGCTTTATCAGCACCCATTGCCAATGCAGTGCGCAGCTGTTTTTCGGAATCTTCATCACCTACCGTGACGACAGTAACTTCACCACCATGTGCATCCTTTTGTTTAATGGCTTCTTCAACCGCATACTCGTCATATGGATTAATAATATATTCAGCACCATCATCTTCAATCTGCCCATTGGATACAGCAATTTTCTCTTCCGTATCAAATGTTTTTTTCAGCAATACATAAATATTCATATATGATTTCCTCCTTTTACTTATCCTTGAAGTTAGGCTTGCGCTTTTCAATAAATGCCTGAACGCCTTCTTTTGCATCATCGGACCCGAAGATCTCACTAAATGCTGTTGCTTCTTCCTGGACTCCATCCGCAAACTGAGCAGTTTTAGCATACGGAATCAGCTGCATAACACTATTAATCGTTGGCTTGCTTTTAGCAGCAATTACAGTTGCTAGTTTCATAGCGTTTTCATATACTTCTTCTTCTCCTACCGCCTGATTGGCAAGACCCAATTTTGCTGCTTCTGTTCCGGTTATCGGTTGTCCACTCAGAATCATCTCGTATGCTTTTGCTGAACCGACATATCGCGGCAGCCGCTGTGTTCCTGCAAACCCGGGAATGATTCCTAATGTCAATTCCGGGAGCCCCAATTTTGCATTTTCAGTAACGATCCTAATGTGACATGACATTGCCAGTTCAAGCCCACCGCCTAATGCAGCACCATGAATGGCTGCGATAACAGGGATTGAGAAATTTTCCACACGGTCAAATAATTTCTGACCACGCTCCGACAGAACCTGGTAGTCGCTTGCATTTTGAAGTGAAGTAAATTCTTTAACATCCGCACCAGCCGAGAAAAACTTGCCTTCTCCTTTGAGTAGAATCGCTTTCGCATTGTTATCGTTTTCAATTTCATTCAATTTTTCATCCAGATCCTTTAACAGGGTGCTGGATAATGCGTTTGCCGGCGGACTTTGAATGGTCAATACTGCAACATTCCCGTTTAATTCATGTGTCAGTGTCCCCAACTCAATCCTCCTCTTCTGCTATTTATCGGAAAGGCCGTGTGTCAACAACCTGTGAACTTCAGGAGCCATTTCCAATAAATCGTATTTTTGTTCTTTCATAACCCAGTTTGTTACAGTTTCATCCAGGGTTCCAAAGATCATTTGCCTTACGAGCGGGATGTTCAATTCATCTCGAAACACATTCTCCTTAGTGCCTTCTCTAATGATGTCATCAATCACCGACAAATAAGGCTTGAGAATATCGTTAATTTTCAGCCGCAATTCACTGTTTGACTGCCTTAATTCCAATTGCGTGACAATCGCCAGGTGATGGTCCCCGGTAAGCTGGCTGAAATGCATCTGTATCAGGGTGAGTAATTTCTCATCCGCATTTTGCTTCTGGTTAATACTCTCAGCAATTCGTTCAATAAACTGCCCCATTTTTTCCTTAAAAACAGAAACAAGAATATCCTCTTTATTTTTAAAATACAGGTAAATGGTGCCGTCTGCAACCCCTGCCTTTTTTGCAATCTTGGATACTTGTGAAGCATGGTATCCATTTTCAGCAATGACCTCAACAGCTGCTTCAATAATTTGATTGTATTTAGGTTTGTTTTTCTTCATGAAAATTCTCCTTAATAAAACCCCTCACAATAAAAGGTGAATGAATAATCATTCACCTTTTATTGTACAAATATACAGCGATTCTGTCAATATAGTTTGTACAACAATTGGTCAAAAAAACTAGAATAAAACTCAAAGCGTATTGCTGTTCTGCCCCATTTTTTCTTTTTCTTCATCAATCAGTTTTCTGCGTAATATTTTTCCAACGGCCGTTTTTGGCAGTTCATCCCTGAATTCATAAATTCTTGGTACTTTAAATGCAGCCAAATTCTTTCTGCAGAAGGCGTTTAATTCTTCTTCCGTTTCTTTATAACCAGCCTTAAAAACAATATACGCTTTTACTGTTTCACCGCGGTATGCGTCTGGAATCCCCGCTACAACAGCTTCCTGAACAGCCTCGTGTTCATAGAGCACTTCTTCAACCTCTCTTGGATAAATATTATATCCACCTGCAATAATCATATCTTTTTTCCTGTCAACGATGTAAAAATAGCCTTCTTCATCCATATACCCCATATCACCGGTACACATCCAGCCATTCTGTAAAACATTATCTGTTTCTTGCCGCTTACCCCAATATCCTTTCATCACTTGCGGTCCTTTCACGGCTACTTCGCCAACTTCACCCACGGCGGCTTCTTCATTTGTTTCCATATTGATTATTTTGCAGTCTGTATCCGGCCATGGAACACCAATACTCCCATTCACTCTGTCAGCCCAGACAAAATTAGAATGTGTTACTGGTGACGTTTCAGTCAGTCCATACCCCTCAACTAATCGTCCGCCGGTAACACTTTCGAACTGATCCTGAACTTCAGCGGGTAATGGTGCAGATCCACTGATACATGCCTCAATCGAGGACAGATCATATTTCTTCAGCTCCGGATGATGGAGCAACCCGATATATATGGTTGGTGCTCCGGGAAATAGGGTCGGTTTTTGTTTATGAATTGTTTTCAAAACTTCTTTCGTATCAAATTTTGGAAGTAAAATCATTTTTGAACCATACATCATCGACATATTCATAACCGTGGTCATTCCGTATACATGGAAAAACGGCAGTACTCCCAACACAATTTGCTCAGATGGATCCATTCTGTACAACCAGGCATTACACATTTGAACATTCGCTACCAGGTTACGGTGTGTAAGCATGACACCTTTTGGATGCCCTGTCGTTCCTCCCGTATATTGTAATAATGCAAGGTCTTCCGTTGGATCAACCTCTACCGGCTGATAATTACTATCCGATCGATCCATCATATTTAGCCAAATGTGTGTATCATCCGTTTCTTCGGTTTTAACCACCATATTATATTGCCTTTTTTGGATAATAGGATAAATCTTATTTTTAGGGAACGGAAGATAATCCTTTATTCCTGTAACAATCGTGTGTTTCAGTTCAGTATTTCCTCTGATGTTCGTAACTCGCGGCAGCAATATATCAAGACAGACAATGAACGCTGCTCCCGAATCATTCAATTGATACTCAATTTCTCTTTCTTTGTACAACGGGTTTGTCTGAACAACCGTACCTCCCGCCATTAATGTTCCATAGTAGCTGATCACTCCCTGGGGGCAGTTAGGCAGCATAACGGCAACCCGGTCACCTTTTTCAAGACCAAGTGACTGCAAGTAGGATGCCATTTTTTTTGAAGCCGTATACACTTCAGAGAATGACATTTCATTCCTCATAAAATGAAGCGCTTTCTTTTCCGGGTATAATGCAGCAGTTCTTCTCAAAAAATCATGCAGCGGCTTGTCATCATAGGTTAATGAAGTTGCAATTTCTTTCGGATAATGACGATGCCAAGGCCTTCTGTCCATTTTTCTCCTCCTCCTTTTTTACCTCCATGTCTTCATTATACCGATTAATTCGCATTTTTTGAAATTTTATTTATCAATTATTCGATGATTTTTTCAGCCTCGCTGTTTCTGCGGTCGGAATAATAAACAGATGCTGCCGTCATTCCAGGCATAATTCAATTCCAATCAAGCAACACCAATTAAAAATTGTTCTTAAATCAAGACTCTTGTCATAAAGATTATTGCTATCCAACAATTGAACTAAACTGCGACATAGTATGATGTTCTACCACCGCTGCGGAAATACACGTCGCTTTCACTTCCAGCATAAGAGCGACATCAGCTCAAGAAAATCACTTTCGCTGTGTCTTCTTTACCGTGGGCGGCTGATGAGCCTCTGCTCCCACAGGAGTCCGCTTATTTCCTCCGCTATTACTACGTTTATGACTCTTTGCTTATAGAATAACGGTTGATACCACTACACTAGTCCGGGTGAGCGGAGGGCGGTGACTCCTGCGGGAACAGCACGAGTCCGAAGACCCCGCAGAGCGGTTTTCTCAAGGGGGCTAAGGCCGTGCCCGCGGAAAGCATCCGCCCGGAGCGATCCCGGACGGAATGGCGAGAGGTAGATGTAATTATAAAACACATTCCAGAACTTATGTCGCAGTTTATGCATTTTGTGTAATAACAGCAACCTTTTAGAAATTAGCCTATATTAAATATATGATACCTATAACCGCAAAAATAACCGCGACGACCATTAATATTTTGGCCAACGTTTCCAATATATTCAATGTATTCTCCCCTATCCAATACTGGCTCCAATAACGAATGACAATCCTATCGAAATCATCATGGATATGAAGCCGATAGCCCTGTTGTCCTGACCAATTTCTTTATCCACATTAATTGTCGGCGTCAAAAATTCAAATATGAAATAGCCGAGCAGCAATAATAAAAATCCAAACACACCCCACCCGATACTCTGAAGCAGTGTATCATTATGCTCAATGGAGTAACGGAAAATGGTCGCGATGCCAAAAATTTTCCCGCCCGTTGCCAATGCTACCGCAATGTTGCCATTTTTGATTTCCCGCCAGTTTTTATAAGACGTAACCAATTCAAATACAGCCAGAAAAACAATGGTGCATAAAATGACAACACTGTATCTTGCCGCAATCTCCACGAAAATATTCTCCCAGAACCCAGTCATGAACAGATTTCCCCTTTCCCGATCAGCTCAGTTTTACAATCGTTGCACCACTGCCGCCTTCACCTGCCGACCCTGCTCGTGCATCGGATATCCGCGGATGTTTTTTGGCAAAATCATTGACACCCTGGCGCAATGCTCCAGTCCCTTTTCCATGGATGATGGATACTTGCGGATAACCGGCAAGCAACGCATCGTCAATATATTTTTCAAGCTGTAACAGTGCCTCTTCATACCGTTCCCCTCTTAAGTCAAGTTCGGTTTTTACGTGGTAGTTCGAACCTTTTACCGTTGCAAGCGGTTTTTCCGATATCGTACTTTTTTTACTTACAAACTGCAGTTCATCCCGTTTTACTTTGACTTTCATGATTCCAACCTGTACATAGTATTCATTATTCCCGACTTTTTCCAAAACGGTGCCATTCTGATTTACTGATAATAATTTTATTTCGTCACCAGGTTGTAACTGTTGCTTCGCTGCTGATGCATTTTTTGGTTTCTCCCGTTTCTTTTCTGAAAGGTTTGGTTTTGCTTCATCAAGCATTTTCCTGGCTTCAATCCACTCATGCTCTTTTAATTCCGCACCGGATTTCATTTTGCGGATTTCATCAACAATTGTCTCTGCTTCTTCCCGTGCATTCTGCAGTGCTCTTTCCGCTTTCTCCTCCGCTTTCCTAAAAAGAGTTTCCCGATTGTTCTCAAACTGCTTCCACTCTTTTGAAAGATCGTTGTGTAAAGCTTTGCTTTCCTCCAGTACCTCATGTGCTTCCTGATAATCAGATTCTGCCTGTCGATGGGACTTTTCCAGAGATGCAATCATATTTTCCACACTTTTTGAGTCAATGCCAATGTGATTTTTGGCCTGACTGATAATATCATCCTTCAGTCCCAAGCGCTTTGATATTTCGAATGCATTACTACGCCCTGGAACGCCAATCAGCAAGCGATAAGTTGGCTGTAAGGTTTTAACATCAAATTCAACAGAGGCATTGACAACCTCTTCACGATTGTACCCATACGCTTTAAGTTCGGGATAATGGGTGGTAGCAACAATACGCGCACCCCGGGACACCACATCATCCAATATGGACATGGCGAGCGCTGCCCCTTCCTGCGGGTCTGTTCCTGCACCAAGCTCATCGAATAATACGAGCGATTTATGGTTAACATGCTGCAAGATGGAAACAATGTTGGTCATATGCGAAGAAAATGTACTCAAATTTTGTTCGATGGACTGTTCGTCGCCGATATCCGCATAAACATCTTCAAAAACTGCCATTTTGCAGCCATCAAATGCAGGAATTCGCAATCCGGATTGTGCCATTAGAGTACAAAGTCCAATCATTTTCAATGTAACGGTTTTACCCCCGGTATTCGGTCCGGTAATAACAATCGCAGTATAGTCATCGCCCAGTGCAATATCATTTGCTACCACTTCATCATTTTCAATCAACGGATGCCTTGCTTGTTGCATCTTAATGATTCCGGAATCATTCATCGCCGGTTTGGCTGCTTTCATATGCATCCCCAATTTTGCCCGGGCAGCGATAAAATCAATTTTTGCCAGCACTTCAATATTTTCAGTCAAATAGCTTTCATTTTCGGCGATATGACCAGTCAATTCACGAAGAATCCGGTCTGTCTCCTGTTTCTCTTTCACCTTGGATTCCTGCAGCTGATTATTCAAATCAACAACTGCTTTTGGTTCCATAAATAATGTAGCACCTGATGCGGACTGGTCGTGAACAATTCCACCGATTGACCCGCGATATTCCGCTTTGACGGGCAATACATACCGGTCGTTACGAATGGTTATGATCGCATCAGAAAGCATACTTGATTTGGATTTGGTGTAACTGTCCAATTTGTCCCGGACTCTGCTTTCGAATGTCTTAATCGATGAACGGATGCTTTTCAGTTTAATCGAAGCACTATCCATCATGTTGCCGTTGTCATCAATACACGTGCTGATGTGATTTTCCAATTGCCGCAAAGACTCAATTCGCTGAACAAGTGACTGAAGTATCGGCAGCTCTTCTTCCATTTTTGCCATGAAATTTTTTACCTGGCGCCCTGCGTATAGTGTAGTGGCAATGTCCAGGCACTCATTTGTATTCAAGACACCGCCAATCACGCTTCGCTTAATTCCAGCCCGGATATCTTTAATGCCACCCAACGGAATGGACGTATTAAGCCGGAAAATTTGGCTTACTTCATCTGTTTCATCCTGCAGCCGAATGACGTTTTCCATCTCCGTTTCAGGCTTCAGCCGGGTGCAATACTCCTTGCCAAGCGAAGTGGCTGCCTGATTGGCTAATTGTTCGGTTATCTTATTGAATTCCAGTACACGAAGAATTCGTTCATTCATAAATACGTGCTCCTTTAATGTTCTCGCTCATTACTTATTACGATTAAAATAATCCATTAGTTTCGCTTTTGGCCATGTATTGATGACCGAATCTTTTTCAATCCATCCTCTTCTTGCCGCACCAATTCCATATTCCATATGTTCGAGCATCAGGTAATCATGGGCATCTGTATCAATTGCAATCGGAACACCCGCCTCCTGTGCCTTTCGCAGCCATTCACTGGAAAGATCGAGACGGTTGGGGTTCGCATTCAGTTCAAGTGCTGTATCTGTCTGTTTCGCCCGTTCAATTAATTTTTCCACATCTGCTTGATACCCCGCACGACGTCCAATCAGTCTGCCGGTCGGATGGGCAATCAGTGAGACAAAAGGATTGTCCAATGCAGCATATAACCGCTCCATAATCTTCTCTTCCGACTGATTAAAGCCTGAATGAATCGCCCCAATCACAAAATCCATTTCCTTCAGAAAATCATCGTCGAAATTTAATGTGCCATTCGGCAAAATATCCATTTCCACACCCGCAAAAATCTGAATATCGGAATATTTATCATTCAACCGATTGATTTCTTCACGCTGTTTACGCAACCTGGTCTCATTTAAACCATTTGCAACCTGTAAAAATTTAGAGTGATCTGTAATACAGATGTACTCATACTTTTTCCCTCTGGCACGGTTGACCATTTCTTCAATTGACTGCGCCCCATCACTCCAGGTCGTATGCATGTGCAAATCGCCACGGATATCCTTCCGTTCGATCAATGAGAGGGTTTTCCCTGTATATTGATCAATTTCACCAGTGTTTTCCCTTACTTCTGGCGGAATATATTCCAGACCAAAATGATGGAAGAACTGTTCCTCACTGTTAAATGTCAGTGTTTCATCGGTTTCTTCAACTTCCACTCCATATTCATTAATCTTTTCCCCTTTGGATTTGGCAAGCTGGCGCATTGCAACATTATGGTCCTTGGACCCGGTAAAGTGGTGCAGTGTAGAAGCAAATTCTTCCGGAGCAACAATCCGGAAATCAATATTTACATCGTATGCCTCATCTAAGGTTACCGAAACCTTAGTATCCCCTTTCGCAATTACGTCTTTAATGTTATCCAGTTTTAATAAGTCATCCCTGACCTCTACCGGATTGTCGGCTGCTATAATAAAATCAATATCTTTAATTGTTTCCCGCATTCTCCGCAGACTCCCGGCGCGCGAAAAATCTTTAATGGACGACATTTCCTGCAAGTATGATTCAATCCGCTCGGCAATTGGCAGAATGGTTGCTATTGGCAAACGTTCCGGTCGTTTATTGGCATTTTCCAAAGCTGTCAATATTTTTTCGGCTGTCTTTTTACCGAATCCGTCAAGCTTTTCCACTTCTCCTTCATTAATTGCTTTTTTTAGTGTTTGTGCGTCTGTTACTCCTGATTCCTGAAATAATTTCGCCAGTTTCTTCCCGCCAAGACCTGGTAAATCCAGCAATGGAATTAACCCGGCCGGAACCTCTTTCTCAAGCTGTGCCAATGTTTCAGAAGATCCGTTTTGAATATATTCATTGATTACAGTCGCTGTCCCTTTTCCGATACCTTTTATTTTCGTAAAATCGTTGATATCCGTGAGAGAACGGTCATCCCGCTCAAGTGCCTGCGCTGCCTTTCGATAAGCAGATATCTTAAAAGGATTTTCCCCTTTCAATTCCAGATAAGTTCCAATTTTCTCAAGTAATTTAATAACATCTTTTTTATTCACTTCCATTATCCATCACCTGCATGTAATTTTATAAACCAATTTTCCAAGCAACCTATTGCTTCCTTTTTCTTATCAAACAACAATCACTGTGAAAACTTCCTAATAAAAAGACTGATTCATTAGAAGGTTATCTTTATTGTACATGACATACAACAAAAATCCCTAATTAATTGAACCAGCCTCTTTACGTTTAACCCTTTAATATCTAGTCCACCTGTGCGAACCAGAGATCCATAATCTTTTCCGACAAAAACGGTGTATACTCAATTATCAATAATGCCACCCATGAATCATTAATCCAGGATTGAACCTGTGCCAATGGTGTCAAAGCCAGAATATATAATAATATAAAAATAATCAGGTAAACTTCAACGAATCCGAGTACAGCACCAAGCAACTTATTTACCGAATGTAAGACAGGCAAATCCGCCACGAAGTCAAGCATGGAGGCAATAATTTGCATAATGATTTTTACTGCGAAAAATATTATCGCAAACGCCACAGCATTATAAAATGCTGCTTCAAGTGGCATTGATTCAAGAAAATCAGCCCACACACTGCTGTTCTCAAGTTCCGGGTATGGAATCCACAGTGCCAGTCTATCCGAAAGTTCATTATAATATATTGCAGCAATAATAAAGGCTGTTATAAATCCAAGCAGATGAAATGCTTGGAGGACAAATCCCCGTTTCAGCCCCATCAAAAAACCAAAAATAAGTATAATAATTAACAATAAATCTACCATTCGTCATTTATCCTCTTTCTTGTTTATTGACCCAAGCAAACTTGCATATTCTTCCTTCAGCTTCATATAATCATTCATTGTATTTACCGCTGTCAGGACTGCCAGTTCACTTGTATTCAATTGTTGGTTTGCATCATGAATTTCGCGCATTTTCTGGTCAACCAAATTTGCAACGAGCCGGACATGCTGCGGCTCTTCGGTTCCTATAATCGTATATGGTTTATTTTGTATTTCAACCGTTACTCGTGTTTTATCATTCCGGGTCACACGGATACCCCCCTGAAAAATAGTTCACTTTATATTAACACAAAGTCAGGCAGACAGGAAACTGTTGCAGTGCAAAACACTCATTTCATTTCCCTTTCCAGTCTGCTATAGTGAATAGAGAAAATTATTGGAGGATGACTATGGGACAACTCATTTATCGTTATTCACAGGATTCCATTGCCAAAATGAAACAGCACTATGCTGAGTCACTGCAATCAACACCACAAGGGGCCATTTTCAGGGCCAGAACACCGCATACAGTCATCACTGCATACAAATCCGGTAAAGTGATGTTTCAGGGTAACCGTCCCGAAGCAGAAGCTGACAAGTGGGGGGCAGATCCATTAACGGACACTAAACCTGGACCAAAGAAAAGAAATAGGAAGGGTTCCCTGTTCACACCGCCGGCAACCCTCTTTACAAGTAATCACATCGGGTCGGATGAAGCCGGTACAGGGGATTATTTTGGGCCAATCACAACCGCAGCTGCATTTGTTAAGCAGGAGCAGTTGGAATTACTCAAAGAACTGGGGGTACAGGATTCTAAAAATTTATCCGATACATCCATCCGAAAAATTGCTGCCGATATCATGCATCTGGACATGCCGTATTCACTGCTGATACTGCATAACGAAAAATATAACGATTTGCAGAAAAAGGGATGGACCCAGGGAAAAATGAAAGCAATGCTGCACCATCATGCCATTAATAACGTTCGTAAAAAGATTGGAACCAAACAGCTTGATGGCATTCTCATTGACCAGTTTTGTGAGCCGCATGTTTATAAAAAACATATCGCATCCGAAAACGAGGAACTGGCAGACAATACTTTTTTCATGACCAAAGCAGAGAGCAGCTCACTCGCAGTTGCTGCCGGTTCGATCATCGCCCGGGCAAGCTTTTTGAATGAAATGGATAAATTGTCCGATCAGGTCGGATTCACCTTGCCAAAAGGAGCGTCCAAAAAAGTTGATATAACCATTGCTAAGATCATCAAAGCAAAAGGGAAGAATAGTTTAACCACATGTGCCAAAACACATTTTGCAAACACCAAAAAAGCGTCGGTTTATTTATGAGAAGAAATTTCGGGCAGCATACCAAGTTCTCTACTTTCGTACGGTACAAAACTTGTGCTGTATATGCCAAAAATAAACTGTAAAAAGCGGAAATGCCGTATTTGGCATTTCCACTTTTTTAAACCGTTTAAGACCTTACATATGCATCAAACTGGTCATTAACTTTCGCCACAATTTCCTGATAAGACTGCTCAACCTCATCATCTTTCAACGTCTTTTCAGGATCCTGATACAGCAGACTTATGGCGATTGATTTTTTACCTTCTTCCAAATGCTCCCCTTTATAGACATCAAATATATAGACGTTTTGAACCAGTGGAGCGCCCGTTTCTTCAATTACTTCTTGAATATCGCCGGCCTGCACATTCTCATCCACTATAAACGCAATGTCTCTTGAAACGGATGGATATTTAGGTATCGGCTGATAGCTCGTTGTATTTCGGTACACTTCAAATACATAATCCATATCAATATCGAATACATATGTCTCTTTTATATCCAGTGTTTTCTCCAATTTTGGATGAACTTGTCCCAAATAGCCAACCGTTTGATGGTTCAATGTTATGGCAGCACATCTGCCTGGATGCAGATCATTAAGTTTAGCCTGTTTAAAGTCAATTTGAATATCAAGAAAGTCAAACAGCCCTTCCACAATTCCTTTGACAAGATAAAAGTCCACCTGTTTCTTCTCCTGCTGCCACAGATGTGCAAGCCAGTTACCTGTGAGCACACCCGAAGCCCGCAATTTCTCTTTCGGTTGATTGGTCAGCTCTTTTTCGTTTGAAATAAAAACTTTTCCCAGTTCGTAGTAGGCAAGATCCCTCTGATTCCTGGCCAGGTTGTACGATACAGTTCGCAGGAGTTCAGGAATAAGACTTAGTCTGAGTGTTTTATGATCTTCTGTCATCGGCATGGCCAAACGAACCTTATTGGGGTTCAACTTGTCTATTTCAGGACTGATGAACATTTGGGCCAGCTCATCTTTAGTCAATGAATACGTAATAGTTTCCATCAAACCGGAACTTTCCAGATAACCTTTCACTTCCCTTTTTAAAAGCTGCTGCTTCGTGAGTCCGCCTGCCTGGGATGATCCTTCCGGCAATGTAAAAGGAAGATTGTCATAGCCATAGATACGCGCAACTTCTTCCAGCATATCTTCAAAGATGTTGATATCTCCACGTCGGGTTGGGACCGTTACTGAAAATTCGTCTCCATGCTGTTCAAATGAAAATTGCAGTCTATTTAAAATGACACTGATTTCATCCGTATCAATTTGTGTACCTAGACGTTTGTTGATTTCAGCCGTATTGATCGCAACTATTTTTTCAGAGCGGTCCAGCTCATCAAATATCGCCGGTTCAGCCAACACAGTTCCCCCTGCATATTGCTGCAAAAGATATGCTGCCCGTTTCCCTGCACGATAAACTCGGTTTGGGTCTATGCCTTTCTCATACCGTGTACTCGACTCACTCCGCAATCCAGTTTCGTTGACAGTCCTTCTTACAGACTTCGGATTAAAATATGCTGCTTCAAGTAAAATTGTTTTGGTATCATTGTTGACTTCTGTATTTTTGCCCCCCATTACACCGGCAAGTGCAACAGGTTCGGTACCGTTTGTAATGGCAAGATTGTTTGATGAAAGATTTCTTTCCACATCATCGAGTGTAACCATTTTCTCATTTTCCTTGGCACGACGCACAACAATCCTATCAGAGTTCAGCAAATCGAAATCAAATGCATGCAGCGGCTGGCCATACTCCAGCAATACATAGTTGGTAATATCGACGACATTGTTAATTGGTCTAATGCCAGCTGCCATCAATGCATTGCGCATCCATAATGGTGACTGGCGGATTTCCAAATCTTTAATGATAAATGCCCCATAATAAGGATTTAAATCCGGGTCATCCACTTTCACTAACACATGATCTGTCGCTTTTTCAGAACTGAATTCCACTGATTCATCTGGCAGGGTTATGTTCTGATTTAATATTGCTGCTACTTCATATGCTACGCCAAGCATATTCAAGCAATCTGCACGGTTTGGCGTCAAATCGAACTCCAGCACCGCATCATTCAAATTTAATAGCGGCGCAACACTTTCACCGATTACAGTATCATCAGAAAATACAAAAATCCCTTCTGCAATATCCTTTGGCACATATTTTTCTTCAATTCCCAACTCCTGCAATGAACATATCATGCCATTGGATTCGACACCGCGCAATTTTACCTTCTTAATTTTGAAGTTTCCCGGCAGAACTGCCCCAGGTTTGGCAACGGCCACTTTTTGTCCTTGTTTGATATTCGGTGCACCGCAAATAATCTGCAATGTTTCATCACCGACATCAACCTGGCACAAATTCAGTTTATCCGCATTTGGATGTTTCTCGCATGATTCCACATACCCGGTTACCACACCAGAACTTTTATCAGCAATATACTCAATTCCATCAACTTCGATACCCGTTTTCGTTATTTTTTCAGCAAGTTCTTCCGGGCTGATATCACCGACGTCCACATAATTCTTTAACCAGTTAACAGATACTAACATTAAAGGATACCTCCTTTTGCATGATGATACTGACGCAGAAACCGTACGTCATTTGTATAGAACTGACGGATATCATCGATGCCGTATTTCAGCATTGCGATACGATCCGGTCCCATTCCGAACGCAAATCCGCTATATACTTCCGGGTCATATCCGGCCATTTCCAGCACACGCGGATGGACCATGCCGGCACCCAGTATTTCAATCCAGCCTGATTGTTTACAAACAGAACAGCCTTCACCGTTACAAACCTTACACGATATATCCATTTCGACGGAAGGCTCAGTGAAAGGGAAAAAGCTGGGACGCAGCCTGATTTCCCGGTCCTGTCCGAACATTTTTTTGGCAAACCGGTCAAGGATGCCTTTTAAATCGCTCATCCGCACATTTTTGTCCACGTACAACCCTTCAATTTGTGTAAATTGATGAGAATGGGTGGCATCATCCGTATCCCGGCGGTAAACCTTTCCGGGACAAATCATTTTAACCGGCTGATTACCTTCGTACTGATTCATTGTCCGGGCCTGAACAGGTGATGTATGTGTTCTGAGCAGCAGCTCATTGGTTAAATAAAACGTATCCTGCATATCGCGCGCCGGATGGTCTTTCGGCAGATTCAGGGCTTCAAAATTATAATAATCCGTTTCCACTTCCGGACCTTCTTTTATTTCAAAACCCATTCCAATAAACAGATCCTCAATATCTTCAATAATACTTGTTAACAGATGCGGTCCGCCTGCTTGAACAGGCCGTCCAGGCAATGTAACATCCAAGGTTTCTTTTTCCAATTGTTCTTCCAACACTTTTTCTTCAAGTACATCACTTTTTGTTTCAATTTGTGCCGAAATGGTTTCCCTGACCTTGTTTGCTATTTCCCCGACAACCGGCCGCTCCTCTTTAGAAAGTTTTCCCATTCCTCTGAGTACTCCTGTCAAAGAGCCTTTTTTGCCAAGAACTTCCACTTTAATATCCTGCAGTTCATTCAAGGAATAGGCATTCTTGATTTTGTTCAATGTTTCTTCCTGAATGGCATACAGTTCATCCTTCATCATGATTCCTCCTTATATTTTAATCCGTTCATAACGCACGGTAATGCAATAACAGCAACCTCCATGGAGCATAAGCGGAAACACAAAAAACCCCGCCCCCTTAATTGAAGGGACGAGGTTCTTAGTCGCGGTACCACCCTTATTGACACAACTATTATGTGTCCGGCTCATGTTTGATAACGGATAAAATTACCCGGTACACCTTTACTTGTATCAACAAGGTCCAAGTGTCTGCTCCAGAGTGAAATGTAATAATCCATCGGCAGAGATGCTCGCAGTCTGTGACACCTCTTCCCTTTGCCGACATTTTCGATTATAACGCGCTCTTTCGTTGCATGTATTGTTCATCATTAACATTTAAACTCAATTATTATCTTCTAATATAATACATTAAGATGCCGGCTGCAACACTAACGTTCAGCGACTCTGCTCTACCATATATTGGAATGTTTACAATTGAATCCGCAAGCTGCAATATATCGTCCTGTATACCTGCTCCCTCATTACCGACAATCAGTGCGGTTTTTTCGGGGACAGTTGCTGTTTCGAATGGTACCGCTTCGGTTAACGCAGATGCCCAGATTTCATAGCCCTGCTGTTTCAGCTTAGGAATTTCATTTACGATGTTCACGCGGCTAATGGGAATATGAAATAATGATCCTTGTGTGGCACGAATCACTTTGTCATTATATGAATCGACGGTTTCATCGCCAAGCAGAACCGCATCAAATCCTGCTGCATCAGCCGTTCGAATCATTGTACCTAAATTTCCCGGATCTTGTATGGCATCGACCAGCAACACCGATCCTCCACCGTTTGCAGCCATTTTCCTCATACTGACAATCGCTGCTATTCCTTGTGGTGCTTCCGTTCGTGCTACATATTTAAAAACTTCATTATTGACAGAAACATTATTCCGGCACCAATCAGGAACGCTTATTCCCTCCTCAGCTATTACTTCGATGATTTCCCATCCACTTCTGTATGCTTCCTCAATCAGGTGATGCCCTTCAATGAAAAAAGTGCCGGTCTTTTCCCGGTTTTTCCGCTTCCCCAGCTTTTTCCATTGTTTGACCTTATGATTATAAATCGATGTGATCATGACGTTCATCCTCATCAGCTTATATTTATATACATCGTTAACTCACAGGTTTAACCCAATTCATTAAGTCAGATTAGCGAAGAACACCAGTAATTTCCTTTTTTTACCTGAAAATCAATGGTATATCCGCACACGATGAAAGTTCACTATAACATCATACATATTTCCCGCTGTTTTGGTCAAACTATCGTTAATCCAAAAAATTGTGAGAGGTGTTATGTATGGATTTGAATTTACGTAAAGCAATTGTTACAAATATTGCTTCCAACAATCAGGATGAACTTGAAGCCACGATTGTGGATGCCATTCAACAAGGCGAAGAGAAAATGCTTCCGGGCCTAGGTGTGCTTTTTGAATTGATCTGGCAGCAATCCGATGAAGAAAACAAGCAGGAAATGATTGACTCCCTTGAACAAGGAGTCAAACATGCCTCAACCCAGGAATAAAAAATTTATCCAAACGAAGATAGATGCACAACCGGCATCTGTCTTTTTTTATAGAGAAATGTTTTTGACACAAAATCCATAAACTGCGACATAGAATTTCCAATTAAACAGAATTAGTACAGCTCTTCGACCGCGCCGTTGGGTGTCTTCTTGACCGTGGGCAAGTGCCAAGCCCTTCTCAGCTCGTACCTCGCCTGCGGGGACCCCCTTGCCTAGCTTTTACTTCTCGCAGGAGTCTCGCATATTCCAACGGCTGGTAATTAATATGGCGTGTTTCCCCTGAAGTACAGCAGCTCTTTGCTTTTATACAGTGGTTTCGTGCCAAATTACGACGCAATTGCACTTTATACAGTGGAGGATTAGCGAACAAAATACCAACGGAGGAAATACATAGAGACCTCCTGGGGGAACTGAGGCCTAGGTGAGACTCGTAGTGCGTCAGCAATCTCTTCTGCGAGGAGTGCTACCTCATCGAAATCACACTTGCAACACGACTAGCACGAAGAGGCTCATCAGCCGCCCCCGGTAAAGAAGACACAGCGAAAGTGATTTTCTTGAGCTGATGTCGCACTTATGCTGGAAGTGAAAGCGAAGTGTATTTCCGTAGCGGTGTCACGGCGCTAAATTTTTTCAGTATGTCGCAGTTTAGTTCAACTATAGAATTGCAGAGGAAAATTCATAAAAAAACTTTTACAAAAATGAGTCTAATAACCTATTAAATAACAATGTCGCTGATTAATTTGAAACTTTTCTACTAAATCACACCTGTTTTACACACAATAATCGGTTTTTATGAATCTCAATCTATTAAATTATCTTGATTCCAAAACAAAAATAATACAAAAGAACTAGAAAATCCCCAACGTAATTCGACACTATTTGACTATAATTCCAGTAAATAGTATATAATGTTTTTATTATCCATTGTTATTAAGATTGCATCTTAATAATACATATATTTATAAGGAATACAGGGAGGAGAGTTCAGGAGTATGGATGAGACAGCTAATAACGGAAATAAGAAACAGGGGCTTTCCAAAAAAGTAATTGCCATTTTAGTAGTTGCTTTAGTTATTATTGGCGGCAGTGTAGCAGCCTATGCCCTAATGACCGGGTCTGCCAAGGCGCAATATTTCCTGGCAGAAAAGAACACAATTGAATTTATTGGTGAGCAACTGGAGGAACGGTACCAGCCGGAGTTTGACTGGGCCAAGCAGGCAAGTGAAAATCCAACCGAAACCGCTATTGAATTATCGGCGGAATATAATGGCCCGCCCGCAATGGGAATGCCTGTGAACCCGCAGATTCTGAATAACGCAACAATTGACTTGACAACACAGCTGGATCAACAGGAATCAGAACTTTCCACTGATGTTCAAGTGAATTTTGGGGGGTTGGCCATTAACGATATCAGCGTATACATGAATGCTGATGATTTAATGCTGCAACTTCCTTTTCTGCAAAAAACAATTAAAATTACCGACAAAGGTCTGAGCGAACTACTTAAGGAATCTGGCCCAACCATAAACGGTGAACTCGATTTCAACACATTTTTCAAAAGCATGAATGGGGCACTTTCTGAAGAGGACCGGAAATATATCAAGGAAGAATACCTGACTTTTATTTACGAGCAGCTTCCAAAAGATGCTTTCCAATCTGCAGAAGAAACTGTAAAAGTACAGGACAAATCCATTGATGCGAAAAAAATAACGATGCAACTTTCCGAAAAACAAGTAAAAAATATGATCACATCTGTCCTTGAAAAGATGAAAAAGGATGATAAATTAAAAGGAATGATCAAAGACCAGATTAAAATGCAGCAATTTGGGACGCTCTCTGCTGGTACCATGGCCAATCCGGTTCAGAATGCCATGGAAAACTTCGATAAATCACTTGAAGAAGCAATTAAGGGAGTAAAAGTTTTTCAGATTCCGGACGGCCTGACATCTGAAATATGGGTAAGTGAAGACCTGATTGTTAAACGAAACGTGGAAATCAGCATGGCTCCCAAAGATGCAGAACCTGCCGCGTTAAATCTAAACGGGACACAGTTATTAACAGACAAATCCCAAAAAGTTGACTATACAGCGACGGTAACCGATCCTGCAATAGGTGAGGAATCAACACTTAATATAACGGCCAATCTTTCAAATAAAGATAATAAAGTGGATGATTCGATTTCACTCTCCGGCGGAAATACCAAAATTACGTATAATGGGTCATCCACACTTGAAGAAGGAACTCGGGAATTCGAACGGACACTATCTATAGAAGGTGCAGGTACCTTCATATGGTCAGGTGAAGCGACATATAACAATGATAAAATGTCATCAGAGAATAACTTAACAATGGAATCTCCTGATCTGCAGCAGGATATGATCAGCCTGCAAATTGATAAGGAAGCAAAAACTATTAAAAAAGTTGATCAGCCGGATAATTCCAATGTGAAAGACATAAGTGAAATGTCCACTGTGGAAATTCAGCGATACATTCAGCAGGAAGTACGGCCGCATTTCCAGAAATGGATTATGGAAATCATGGGGGCTCCGGTTCCTGGCGAGACACAGGGTTTTTAATGAGGAAGTGAACACATGACATTTTTCAAACATATATTCCTTTTTTTGCAAAATGATTTGAAGAAATTGAAGAGGAAGTGGATATCACTTCCTCTTCTTTTACTGTTTCCAATCATATTTGTATCATTGTGTGCGGTTATAGCCATTTCCATTTTTTCACCTGACGAAAAGAATCCGGTGCAGGTAGGGCTCGTTGACCTCGATCAGTCCAAAGAAACAAAAATGGTGATGAATCTGATTGAAGAGTCCTCACAGTTAGGTAATTACATAAAAATTGAAGGTTTAACCAAACAACAGGCCAAGCAAAAAATAAAGAATGAATGGAGTGCGTATATCACGTTTCCGGAAGATTTTACCGAAGACTTATACAATGGTACACCGGTCACAGTACATGTTACCGGAAATCCGAACAAACGAGCCAATAGTTATATGGTTAAAGAACTGCTCGACAGTATTGCCAGACATATCCGGACGTCACAAGCAAATATCCTGACCATTAACTATTATGCTGAGCAATTACCTATTAGTGAGTCGGTTCGTGAGGATATGCTGTTTCAGCAGTTCACCAATTTTCTGCTGTATACAATGGGAAAAGATAAAATTATTGACAAGGAACACTTAGTCAATCATGCAACAAGCTCCCCTGTCCATTACTATTTACTTTCCGGTTGGTTTATCATTATTACCATCTGGCTGTTATCTTTCTATTCATTCTTTACACGAGAAGAGGAAGAGCAGATGAAACGGCGGATGATTTTGTATGGTGTTACACCAATGGTTCAGCAGATTGCCAAGATCATAACGGTCTTTCTTTTAACAGCTGTTCTGGCTGCGGCATCCCTGTATATCTTCGTATCTTCAATGAACATAACACTTTACGGGGAAGACATACTCCGAATTGGTATTATCACTGGATTGTATGGCATAACGTTCCTGACAGCGCTCGCTATTATCGAAACATTGGTGAACGGGCCAAAAATCCGCATGCTGGTGCAGGTCTTGATCACGGGGATGCTGCTCCTTGCAAGCGGTGCAATATTGCCGACGCTGTATTTTCCGCTGTATATACAAAATCTGCTTCCATATGTTTTTACTAGCGAAAGTTTTTATTGGCTGCAGGAAATTCTGTTAAACAAGAGATTGTATGCAGATTTTATACCCCTTTCATTGATGGCCTCGGTTGCAGTCTTCCTTTTCTTGGGACTGTCATTTTGGAAGGAGCGTGGCATGAGATGAAGAATATAATCGAAACACGTATGATCCATTGGAAAAAACAATGGCTCAGTCTCGTTTTCTGGCTGTTATTTCCAATTATCGCAACATGGGCAATTATTGCCGGAACAAATTCGCTTGCAAATGATACCAAAGTTCCGGTCGGCATTGTGTTGGAAGAGCAGACGGACGCATCAATTGAACTTGTTGAAGAAATAAAATCCGCTCCGTTAGTTCGAACTTCGATCCTTTCAGAAAAGGAAGCTCTTAACAGCTTGCAGAAACACAATCTCGACAGTGTTTTCATTATCCATGATGGCTTTCAGGAAAAAATCCTACAAAACGAACGCAATCAGTTGATTACAGGCTACCGCTCAGACTTATCCTTTGCCTTCACGCCGGTTAAGGAAATGATACTATCCTATGTTCAACAGGAAACCGGCCGAGCAAAAGCGGCATTTGTCGTACAACAGTTGGAAAGCAAATACAAAGGAAATAAAAATTGGTCTGCTGAAGAGGTTATTAAAAAAAGCAAAGATATCCAACAAGATGAAAATCTACTGACAACCTCATTTTCATTTAGTAATTCGCCAGTGAAAACCGGAGAAAACCAGCCATTATTCACCATATGGGGAGTTTGGGGGCTATTCTGCATCTTATCAGCACTATTTATTTTTGACTGGGTAATCAAAGAAAAGAACGCAAAAGCTGCTATTCGGTTTGCATTTTCACGCACATCATTAAAATCCTATTTCATACAGAATTTTGTCTTGTACACGCTTTTGTTTTTGATTGTAGATGCGATGGCTGTTGTCTTTTTCTATGTATGGTTTGGCGAGTGGACCAGCATTCTTAACCTGATTATATTCCGGATATGGATAAATATGGCCGCATTTTTGCTGGCACAGCTGTTTTCGAATACATATTTATACTACACAACTTCTTTCGGAGCGTTACTTATTACAGGGATTTGCAGCGGAGCAATTTTACCATCCGGAATCATTTCAAATTGGAAGTGGTTTGAGCAGATAAATCCGCTTCGTCCGTTAATCGAGGGTGAATTTATCAGTGTATGGATGATTATGATTATAACTCTTGCGATTGTGTGGGTATTTGGAAAGGGGAAAAACAATGCTTCGTATAAGCGAATTAACTAAATCATTCGGTAAGAAAACAATACTTGATTCCATTTCATTCACCGTTGAACCTGGAGAAATAATTGGACTGGTCGGGGAGAACGGTGCCGGTAAATCAACCATGCTGCATATGCTGGCAACCTTAACGACACCTGATTCTGGAGACATTTCACTGAAGGATTTAACTTACGGCAAAAATAATAAAAAAATTCGCAAACAGATAGGGTTTGTTGCACAGGATATTGCGTTATGGAACGATTTTAACGTCAAAGAGAATATGACTTTTTTCGAAAAAATTTCATGGGGACATAAAAATAAAGACGAATTGCGCGAACTTTGCCTTGACATGAATCTTGATAAATGGGATGAACCGGTAAAGACACTTTCAGGCGGTATGAAGCGAAAATTAAACTTAGCAGTAAGTCTGATTCATGACCCATCCCTTTTGCTTCTTGATGAGCCAACGGTTGGAATTGATTTGAAATCCCGCAAAGAAATCGGTGCCTATCTTCGCACACAAGCAAAACAAAATGAGAAAATGATCCTTTACACATCCCACGATATGGATGAAATCGAAAGCTTGTGTGACAGAATCTACTGCATCGGCAACGATCCTTTTTACTTTGACATATTAACAAAAGCGGGCAAAAGTCCGAAATTGCTTTAACAAACTGAAGCGCCTCATGGCGCTTCAGTTTATTTTTATGCCGTTACAATTTCTTTTACTTTATCATTATCCAGTTTCTTAATCGTTTCGACAATCAATTTCACTGCATTTTCGAAATCGTCGCGGTGCAAAATGGCTGCATGTGAATGAATATAACGAGTTGCCACTGTGATGGAAAGTGCAGGAACACCGTTAGCGGTCAGATGGATGGAACCGGAGTCTGTACCCCCGCCAGCCATTGATGCATACTGGAACGGAATATTATTTTCCTCCGCTGTATCCACAACAACTTCCCGAACACCTTTATGCGAAACCATCGATGCATCGTATAAAATAATTTGCGGCCCTTCGCCCAGCTTGCTGTCAGCGTCTTTATCAGAAATACCAGGTGTGTCACCGGCAATTCCAACATCAACGCCAAAGCCAATGTCCGGTTTAATCGCATGTGTAGAAGTTTTGGCGCCCCGCAGGCCAACTTCTTCCTGAATAGTACCTACACCATAAACCGTGTTTGGGTGGTCCGCACCTTGCAATTGTTTTAAAACCTCAATCGCAATGGCACATCCGATTCGATTGTCCCACGCTTTTGCAAGAAGCATTTTTTCATTTTTCAGCTGTGTAAACTCGAAATAAGGCACTACCGAGTCACCCGGACGTACGCCGAATTCTTTCGCCTCTTCCTGGCTTGAAGCACCAATGTCAATAAACATATCCTTAATTTCAACTGGCTTCTTTCTCGCTTCAGCAGACAGTACATGAGGCGGCTTGGAACCGATTACACCTGTAACATCTCCTTTTTTGGACATGATGGTTACCCGCTGTGCGAGCATCACTTGACTCCACCATCCGCCAACAGTCTGAAAATAAATGAACCCATTCTCATCGATACGGGTCACCATGAATCCTACCTCATCCAAATGACCGGCTACCATAATTTTCGGACCATTCGCATCACCCGTTTTTTCAGCAATTAAACTTCCCAGATTGTCCATATAAACGTTGTCTGCATATGGAGTAATGTACTTTTCCATCACTTCTCTTGGTTCTTTTTCATTACCAGGAATTCCTTTTGCATCGGTAAGGTCTTTTAACATTGTGTTCATTTCATCCAATTTTGCCATATGTACAAACCTCCTAAAATTTGTCCTCTTTTATTATAACGGTAATTATCGAAATCGCAAAATTTTTCATATTCAATAGCCTTGATCCTGACGTTCATAGTTTATTTCATTTTTCTCCAGATAGGCTTTCTGAATGGCTTTTTCTTCAAAACCTAGCAGTTCTCCCAACTGAACAAAATATTCAAAAAGTGTTATGTAATTGGTTTCTGTCGGGTGTTCCCGGAATTCCGTAGTTGCACTGAATACCCGATTAAATTGATCTGTTTCACTCTCACATGGGACGGTACCACTCCCACCATGATACTCAAACCCTTTTTCCAGACCAAGTGATAGCAGAAAATGAACACCATCCACATACTCTTCCAGAATCACAGATATATCACTTCTCTGCTTGGTACTCCAAAACTTGAAGCATCGTGTCTCATTGGCCAGTTCTCCAAGTTCCACCAGCAGCGCCAGAGATTTTTCTTTAAATACATCCCTGCCCGATAAATCGTGTTGAGCTTCAATATAGTTGTCCAATTGCTTTTGCATGCTGTACAGTTCTGACCAGTCCATGAAATTCCCCTTTTCTTATATTAGTTTCAGTTCGAAATATTTGCTGCCTATTAACACTCGTAATTGAACTAAACTGCACCATAGTATGATGTTCTACCACCGCTGCGGAAATACACTTCGCTTTCCGGGGGCGGCTGCTGAGCCTCTTCGTGCTATCGCACTTCAGTGTCTCACCTATGCCTCAGCTCTCGAGTGAAGGAAGGCCGACTAAAACCGACCTTTGCGGCCAACGTCGACATACCCTTTGCCGGGGCAAGGCCATACTAGGGTAAAGAAGACACAGCGAAAGTGATTTTCTTGAGCTGATGTCGCACTCATGCCAGTGGTGAAAGCATCCGCCCGGAGCGATCCCGGACGGTAGGACGAGAACGGACGAATTATGGCAAATATTCTAGTAGTTATGTCGCAGTTTATGGATATTACGTTAAACACAAGATCTTTTAAAAAGCAACTTTATATTATTGTATCACGAATTCGGGATAATTTTGAAACCAGTAACATTCCTGATACGTACAAGGAGATATAAACAATACAGGGAGTCGGTTGGACATGATTGTCATATTATTTCGGATTCTTATTTTAATTGCCCTGGCGCTCATCTTATATACCATCTATAAATATTACCGTAACCCACTGCGGAAGCTTCATATAGCAAAGGACAATGAACAATTTTATATGCTTGATGAATCAGCGGATAGTAAAAAAAATATCCAGCTGGTCTACAGGGGATGCTTATTTGAAGGGGAAAAATATCTCGGCGCTGCGGAGAATTCGTTTGAAGTTGTAAATATTAGTGTTTTCGCAAATGAACCAGCTGAGCTTAGAGGAATAACACGGGATGATCTGTATTTCATTGAAAAAGAACTTTTGATCCGCTATCCCTACGCTAAAATTGAATGGAAACACCCGATTAATAAATTACTGATTACACCCCTCGATTAGAAAAGCTAGTTGCGACCTAGCCTTTATGTAACAACCATACTCACATGAAAATACGCACCTCTCGGAGGTGCGTATTTTCATGTACTGACTTGAAAAAAATCATTCCATTTTATGATAATCTCTTTACGACGCAATACGTAGATTAGCGGAAGTAAAACTGCCAACAAAACGAGGACATATAATGGTGAAAGACTTGAGATCCATTTCCCAATCGACGTGTATAACAGGGCTAAAGGAATATTTGAGAGCAGGGACGACTTCATATACCCTTTAAAATCCGCTGATATTTCAATCAGACATAATGAGAGAAGATGAAAGTGTATGAAAGGAATTAGCCGCATGAGAGCAACTTGTGATGTAGTAAGTTTGGAGTTGTTACCAATAATTTTTTGTTTCAAATTTAACAGTCTGTTTAATGTTCCCGGCATCCAGCGAATAATGCCATAAAAAATGATGCTTGACAATGTAATTCCTACTACAGAGTACACTGTTCCGGCAACTGTTCCAAAAATGATACCACCGGAAATACAGATTAAAACAACAGGAAGAAAAAATAATGGCCGTAATAAATGGCAGCTGATAAACAAAAATGGAGCAAAAAAACCACCAGTTTCAACAAGCGCTAATAAATAATTGCCAAACAGGTCCATATCCAGCCTCCTTTACCTTTACCTCCTCTGGTCATAAATTTGAATCTTAATAAATGTGTATGACAAGAGACGAGCCTTTATGACATCCGAATCAGGAACCAAGCAATTAATACGATATGAATCAATAGAAGAAGCGGCATTCCCATTGCAAATAAAACGTGTTTTGTCTTGTGGCGAAACTTTTTCATTCCGGCAAATGCTCCTGCAGATCCTCCGAGTAAACCGGAAAGCCAAAGCGTTCGTTCCGATATGCGCCGTTTATGCTTTCTTGCTTTTCGTTTATCCACTCCCATTAGTATGTAAGCCAGGCAATTAATAACGACAAGATATATCCAAAAAATGATACCGGACATGTTATTTCCCCTCTAATACAGAAAGACCAAACCATTTCATCGGTTTGGTCTGTTTCCTGCAATTTATTTAAGAGCTGATTTTGCTTTTTCAGCAAGTTGAGCAAAGCCTTTTTCATCATGAACGGCAAGGTCGGACAGCATCTTGCGGTTCACTTCAATTCCGGCAGTTTTCAAACCATGCATCATTTTGCTATATGAGATATCATTCATACGTGCTGCAGCATTGATACGTGCAATCCAAAGTTTGCGGAATTCGCGTTTCCTCTGTTTACGGTCACGATATGCATATTGACCTGATTTCATTACTTGCTGTTTCGCTGTTTTAAATAGCGTTCTCTTCGAACCATAATATCCTTTAGCTAACTTTAACACGCGTTTACGACGTCTGCGTGTAACTGTTCCACCTTTTACACGTGGCATAGTAATTCCCTCCTAATGCGATAAAAAAATCGTTTTTATGAAATAGCTTGATGCTTATTTATACGGCATCATTGTTTTTATGCGTTTGAAATCTCCTGCAGAAACAACTGTTGACTTACGCAGCTTACGCTTTTGTTTTTGAGATTTGTGAGCGAACATATGGCTTGTGTACGCATGTGAACGTTTAAGCTTTCCGGTACCTGTTTTTTTGAAGCGTTTTTGAGAACCTTTATGGGTTTTCATTTTAGGCATAGTTAGTTCCTCCTTGTAAGCATGAATAATTATTTTTCGTTTAATGGTGCAAGCATCATGAACATGTTTCGGCCTTCCATCTTCGGTTTGGATTCAACCGTGGCAACATCCTTTGCTTCTTCAGCAAGCCGATCCAGTACTTCCCGTCCGAGCTCTTTATGCGTGATTGCACGACCACGGAAGCGAACAGATGCTTTAACCTTATCCCCTTTGCTCAGGAACTTTCTGGCATTCTTCAATTTCGTATTGAAATCATGCTCACCAATTCCCGGCGTAAAGCGAACCTCTTTGACATTAATTACTTTTTGCTTCTTGCGGGCTTCTTTCTCTTTTTTCTGCTGTTCAAAACGATATTTCCCGAAGTCCATGATACGACAGACCGGTGGTTTTGCTTTTGGTGCAACAAGCACAAGGTCCAAGTTCCGTGTTTGGGCAATATCAAGTGCTTCATTGCGTGATTTCACTCCAAGCTGATCACCGTTCGAGTCGATAAGACGTACTTCTTTAGCACGAATCTTTTCATTGACATTCATATCTTTGCTAATCGCCAGCCACCTCCAGATTTTTGTTTTGCTGATCCTGACAAGTCATACGTAAAAAAGTGTCGGTACAATATGCACCCACACTTCTCCAATAGTCTATTTAAAGAATTCGGAACCAGTCAACTGCAATAACATTGCGTCAATCAGGTGAGAAGCGGGTGCTTCTGCTTGTCTTCAGATCAATTATTAAATTCAACTTCAATAGAATACCACGTAATCCTTCTTTTGTCAAAGTATGATTTATTATTAAGCTTAAATTAAGCATAGCGCAGTGTTAAAAACATAAAAAGCCCGGATATCACAATCATCGCGAATCCGGGTATCCATCCACTACAGCTTTCGGAGTGCTTTTGTTTCGATTTCTTTTTTAACCATATCTTCAAACAAATCGTAAACCATTGTCTCGGATTGTTGTTCACCGTATCGACGGACATTAACTGATCCATTTTCAATTTCCTTGTCACCGAGTACCAAAGCAAATGGGATTTTTTGAGTTTGTGCTTCACGAATTTTGTAACCAATTTTTTCATCGCGCTCATCAACTGAAACACGAACACCGCTCTTCCGTAATTTATCAGCAATTTCTTTTGCATAATCCAGGTGCACATCCGGTGAAACAGGGATGATTCTTGCCTGAACCGGTGCCAGCCATGTTGGAAATACCCCTTTATATTCCTCAATAAGGAAAGCAACAAACCGTTCCATTGTACCGACAACCCCGCGGTGGATTACAACGGGACGATGCTGCTGGCCATCTTCCCCAATATACGTTAAATCGAATTGTTCCGGTAGATGGAAATCCAATTGCACCGTTGATAATGTTTCGTCTTTGCCTAATGCTGTCTGTACTTGCACATCGAGTTTTGGACCGTAAAAAGCGGCTTCCCCGATCGCTTCGACATATTCAACTTCCATATCATCCAGTGTCTCTTTCAGCATCGACTGTGCTTTTTCCCACATTGCATCATTGTCAACATATTTCTCCTTGTCTTCAGGATCACGATAGGAAAGACGAAAATAATACTTATCAATCCCGAAATCTTTATAAACCTGCTGTATCAATTCCACCACACGAATAAACTCATCCTTGAGCTGATCCGGACGGGCAAAGATATGTGCGTCATTTAATGTCATGGCACGCACCCGTTGCAGCCCGGCTAATGCCCCGGACATTTCGTGCCGATGCATCATACCAAGCTCAGCGATTCGGACCGGCAAATTTCGATAGCTGTACAATTGATTCTTGTAGACCATCATATGATGCGGGCAGTTCATCGGACGAAGTATTAATTCCTCATTGTCCATCTCCATCGGAGGAAAAATATCGTCCTGATAATGATCCCAATGTCCGCTTGTCTTGTAGAGATCAACGCTTCCAAGTGCGGGTGTATAAACATGATCATATCCCAGCCGTTCTTCGAGATCTACAATATAGCGTTCAATATTCCGGCGTATTGTTGCACCTTTTGGAAGCCATAACGGCAATCCTTGACCGACTTTTTGGGAAACGGTGAAAATTTCCAGTTCCTTGCCCAGTTTACGATGATCGCGTTCTTTTCTTTCCTCAAGAATGCGTAAGTGCTCATCAAGCTCTGATTGTTTCGCAAAAGCTGTTCCATAAATGCGCTGCAATTGTTTATTGTTACTGTCACCACGCCAATATGCTCCTGAAATGCTCAATAGTTTGAATGCTTTTATCTTGCTTGTCGAAGGAACATGGATTCCCCGACAAAGGTCAAAGAATTCACCTTGCTTATAAATTGTCACTTGTTCATTTTCAGGAATGGCATCAATCAGCTCCAGCTTCAGATTATCACCGATTTCACGAAACATTTTTTTTGCCTGGTCACGTGTTACTTCCATTCGTTCAATCGCCAGGTTTTCATCGATAATTCGTTTCATTTCCTTTTCAATTTTTGGAAGATCTTCGGGTTTCAATGATTGTTCCAGATCCATATCGTAATAGAATCCTTCTTCGATTACAGGACCGACTCCAAAACGCACATTTTTGAACAGTCGTTTAATTGCCTGGGCCATCAAATGTGCAGTCGAATGGCGCATTATTTCAATACCTTCCTGATTTTTGTAGGTGACAATTTCGATGGTACCACTCTGCTGCAATTCACGCCGTAAATCAAACAATACCCCATCGAGTTTAATAGCTAGTGCCTGTTTTTTAAGTCCTGGTGAAATCGAACCCGCAATTTCTTCACCGGTGATTCCTTGTGCAAATTGTTTATTTGCTCCATCAGGAAAAGTAATTGTTATTTCATCCATAGTTTGACAGCTCCTTCATGTAATAGTAGATATTAAAAAACGCCCATCCCTCTGCTTCTTAAGCAAAGGGACGAGCGTTGGTCACGTGGTTCCACCCTAATTTCCGTAATACATACGGCTTCATTAATCTTTAACGCAGATGGGACGCTGCGATTTACATTTATTCCATCACAGAGTTTAAAGGTGGTAATCATTTGTCAGCCCGGGGAAGCTTTCAGCCGCTGACTTCCCTCTCTTAACAGACGTTTTAACAAACAATCCTGTCCTTATCGTTACTTTTGAAAGATGAACTTATACTTAAAATGTATTATAGCTTCTGATGCGTATAAAATCAAGCCTTAGTTCTTATTTTTTAGGTAATTGAAAAACGGAAAGCTGCTGTACGGTTTAAAATCAGCTTTTTCTTGAAAAACATTAATAACAGTCAATGTTTTCGGTTCAGACGGATGGTCCCCATAAATCGTTATTTTTTTCGGTGCCATTGCGACCAGGGGAGCCAGATTTAATTCCTCCTCATCAAGACCTACCATATACAGTGGTTCATTATGCATAAGCAGCCGCAGCTCCATCCGCGTAAATCGTTTACCGTTTGGTTTAAAGAATGTGAACGGATTTCCCTGCAGAACATGTACCGTACTGTAGGAACATTTTCTTGTTACAATAAACTCCCTTAAAGAGTCAATAAACGCCTGATGATCTTCCTCCCTTTTAAATTCATCAATGGCCAGTCCGACAAGATGGATAAGCTGATCCTTAAATATTTTCGTCTGGAACGTCACAATGGAATCAAAATGGATTATATCTGCATTTTCCAAATTGCCGGTAATGATTGATTTCAGAAGCTGACTGGGATCTTTTCCTTTCCGCACATGCCTGCTGTCGCCATCCTCCCCATAAAAGAGCCACAAAGCTATATCAGCAATCCGATCGATTTCTTCCGTATTCGAATAATAATAATCATCTTTAATAATACCGTTAATCATATCCGCCAGCCGATGTATGACAAATACATCAACCATTGACTGTGCAGCTGTTTCTGTAATTATTCCTGCCTTTCCATATTCGAGTTGTAAATGATTCCCCCATTCTTCGTGTGTTCTCCAGTATAATTCTATTCGTTTGTTGTACTGAAATAAATGTTCACAAAAACTAATCGTTTCTTTATCATGTTCGAAAAATACCTCCAACAAATAATCACCCTCATCCGGACCAAACTGTTACATTATATGGACGGGTAATTAAAAAAATGTATAAACCATTAAAACTAGTAACAGCAGGATTAGTGAGAAGATGAAATATACCATCCCGGCAGAATAAAACAAATCACCGTCTTTTTCAGACGAAAAAGTAATAGAGAAAAGAGCTTCTTTTAAATTGCCGTAATATCTCTAACCAGAATTTTTTTGCTGACCGGAAAAGGTACCCCTCTAACTGGCTATTTTTAAATATCAGATAAAATTTCATCCATTCTAGCTTATTGCTAATCCAAACTGATAAGTTTCAATTTAAAACGTAACAAGAAGCAATCATATCGACGAATCATGGAATTGTTTTCTTAACTGAATTTTCCTTTAGGTAATGCCGCATATCGAAACAAATAAAACTTCATTTAAATTTAACCCACAGATAGCATAAAACTTCTGTGGGTTGTTATTCATTCAGTTGATTTGCTTTAACCAGCATAGCTATTTACTTTATTGGTTCATACCTTAGTCATTTTTTAACTCATTTTACTATGAATTACAGCAGTCAATAGACGCTGGGACAGGTTCCAGCTGCCGGTTCATAATAACAATGATTTTTAAAACGGCCGGCTAAAGGTTCACCGTACCATGTTGGAGGACATGGAGCATATGGATTGAAATACCAAAGGGCATATTTCGCCGGGTGTTGTCTCCAAAAATTCAAATTCTTTCTTGCTAATTTTTTCTCAGCTGCTCTGGCTCTTTGATAAAATAAATTACCCTTTTGAACAGCTTCAAAAGAATAATTCCCTCCTTGAACTTGAAAAATAACGTCTCGAATTGATCTTAAATTTTGAAAATCTAAGCAGTCCCCTTTAGCCCGGTTAACAATAACATTTCCCACATACAACATGCCCTGTTTACCTTCACCCACGGCTTCCGCTCTCATCATCCTCGCCATTAAAGCAACATCTTTACTCGTGTATTTTACTATTGCCATTTTTTCACCCCAAAATATAATATGAAAAAGTGCCTGCTTTGATATCATTATACTAATATACTTAAAAAGTTTATTTATAAACTGTTAGACAATGAAAAAACCCTTGGAAAATTAGAAATCCAAGAGCTTCCCATGCAAATTATTTTAGAATTTGATCATTATAATCTATAAATCACGCCTGTTTTCCCCTGCCAGTGGAATTTCAGTCGACACCTGCTTAATCCGCTCGATAATTCTTCCGGCCTTTACCGTTTCTGTTCCGCCTTTATTGGAAATGGCGAGCTGGTTCTCCAATTGTTCTAGACTATAGTTCGATGTAAAAAAGACGGGCAACTCTTCCATCATCCGGTATTGCAGGATCGACCCGAGTATTTCATCGCGAAACCAGGCAGACTGTGTTTCCGCTCCGATATCATCCAGCATCAATACGTCTGTATTCTTAAAATAATTTATTTTGTCATTGATGGAGTCATCCTTGATGGACCCTTTCATTTCACGGACAAATTCAGGCATATAAATGAGCATCGATGAAATGTTCATCCGTTTCAACTCATTTGCCAGCGCACCAAGAAAATAGGTTTTTCCTACACCAAACGGACCATAAAAATAAAGTCCTTTTTTCGGCAGTACTGATTTTGCCTCTTTTAGAAAGTGCATCATCTCATGTACTACCGGCTGTCTATTTTTATCAAGTTCAATGCTTGAAATGCTGGCATTGAAAATATCCTTTGGCATATAGAGAGATTGAATAAGACGTTGTTGTTCCTTCTGCTTTTCATAGTCAACCCGGTTATGACACTTTTCATACACGAGATGGATTTCATTATTTTCCACCTGAAGTATTGGAGAATACCCTTGTATCATATTAATACAGCTGCCAAAACTTTTGCATTTGTCACATTGCTTGGACTGTGTTTTGTATTCATAAAGTTTGATCAGATTCTTATTTATTTCCTGATCGGTTATTTGTGGATGCAGTGAAAGAAATTCTTTAATTTCCGGATCATTTAGCACTTCCTGTCTGACTTTTACATAGTTTTCTTTAAAATTTTTATTTTGCTGCATCCATTTTTTCAGCTCGGATTGGACCGGTTTCATCGAAATCATCCTTGATTGTGATTATTTTTGATTTCCATTGGAGAACTCTTGTAACAGTGCGGCAAACTCATCATGATTTTGATTGTTTTCCGACTCTTTTTTAGGAACTTGCCGCTGTTTCTTTTTCCTTTCCTTAAACCAGTCCGGCACAACTTCCTGTGAGGAATTTGACCGTTTGTTGTATTTCCCGGCCGGTTTGGGTTTTTGAAAATCTGCCTGTTCTTTTTTGGCAAATGTCATCGCTTCCCTTGCTGTTTTTAAGTTTGCGCGGGACCAGTGGCTTGCAATCTTTTCCATATAAGCTTTTGACAATTTCATGTTCGTTTGCAGCAGGACATAATGAATCAGTACATTCATAACAGGTGAAGGTAATCCTTGAGTTGTCATGATATCACGGATGACTTTCAAATCCTGTCCGGATGCCTGCCCTCCATTTGATAAATCTTCGAGCAGCTGTTTCGGTGAAATCCGTTCCAATTCAGCAATAAACTGTTCTTCCTTCGTCAGTGGCTTTTTATTTGATTTATCATTTTCAACAGATTGTGTGCGTTCAGTCAGTTTTACTGTTGCTTGATGATGTTTATTTTTAAATAAATCATGACAGGCTTGTTTAAATTCGTTATGGTGAAGAGAATTTTCATCAGTCAATGCCCACAAAACTGCCTTCTCCACCTCAAGGGTCGTTAAATCATACAATACCATCATTTGCGAGACCAATTTTTTGTTTTCCGGGGTAAGGACTTTTTCGGCTGGAATCATTTGCCGCTTCAGGATTTGTTCCATCCAGGAAAAATCCATATCTGATGCAGAAGAACTGCTCCCGTTCGGCGAATTTACCAATACATCTTCATCCGGACTCGGTTGAAAAGTCTGGAACACATCATGAAAAGAGGCAGTTACATTTGCTTCATTTGTTCGGGATGTTTCCTTATCGTAATTCTGCTTAAGCATCAGAAATTTATCTCTGCCAATATGATGATGTAAAAGCTGTGTCAACATTTCATCCTTAAAAAAAGATGACGGGGAAAACGGACACTGGAGTTCATATGTATATGAATTATGCTCCTCAGTTTGCTGTTCAAACGTTTTAAGCAAACCGATCCCCTCCAGTTTCAGTCGGGCCTTGTACACATTATCCAGGGGCATATTCATGTAGTTCATTAATGTATGATGCGTTTGGTCCCTTGTTTCCTGTTGTAAATCCATTTCATGTAATAGCGTCTGATAAAGCATCACCGCTTCCATACCGATGAGCGGCTGATACAGGTGAGTCAGTGATTTCGCATAATCAAATGGCAAATCACCTTTTAACAATACATGATAGCCTTCAATCGGCAGTAATTTTCCTATTACATCCATTTTTCTTTCCCTTTCTTTCAATCAGCTTTCTGATCCGGTATTTTCTTTGTCTGTTTTAATTAAATCTTTTAATTCGTCAAGAAATACGGTAATATCCTTGAATTGACGATAGACGGATGCAAATCGCACATATGCTACTTCATCAATATGTGACAGCCTGTCCATTACCATTTCACCAATCTCTTTACTGTCAACCTCGGAAACACCCGTATTACGCAGTTCTTTTTCCACAGCAACGGCAATTTCTTCAATTTTCTCCATTGGCACTGGGCGTTTTTCACATGCTTTAATTAATCCTCTGATTAGTTTATCACGACTGTACTCCTGTCGTGCACCATCTTTTTTTACAACAATCAACGGAACTTCCTCAATCCGTTCAAATGTTGTAAAACGGAAACCGCATTCTTCGCACTCTCTGCGCCTGCGAATGGATCGACCTTCTTCAATTGGCCGTGAATCGAGAACCTTTGTACTTTTATTTTGGCAATTTGAACATCTCATATCGGTTCAACCCCATTCATTTCACCTGTTTGTTTTTGGAATCGCGGGCAATTCTTTATCAGCCTGATGATACAATTCATGAATGACTTTTGTACTGTACCCGAGATCAAATGGAAAAGCGGATTCTGTCGTAACCGAAAAATCAATCGCAGTCTGGTGTGGTCTGACCATAATAACTGTTCCCACTATAAAAGCATTTTTTCCTTTTATAATGGAAGCACTGACTTCCCCGCGTTCATTGGAGACGGCATTAATCCGGAACCTTTCATTCTCCTCAAAAAAATTCTTGAACACTTTTAATGCCCTGTCTTTCGTTGTTTTATAGTAACGTGTTTGAAGTGAAGCATCCAAATGATTTTCATTTGTTTCAGCATGATTTCCCAATAATCTCCCCAAAGTATGTCGAAATGCCATTAATACACCTCATCCAATAATTATGTATACACGATCAAAAAATATAGTTTTATTTATTTTAACATTTTTTTTGTGAATCGACTAATCGATTAGGATTGCTTATGAAACTAATTTTCAAGTGAGGACAGATTCGGAGACTATAGGGCTTTATAAAGCGTAATTTTACGTTTAGCACGGCTGTTTCCTGTCAAATCACATCGCGCTTCTAAGGATCATTTTAAACATGCTCACTACATGAACATATTTGTTTAGCATAATATTCACATTAATAAGGCCGGCCGCAAATATAGCAGCCGGCCTTATTGGAAAGATCAGGTCAGGAAATTTTTGCCTGTTGTTGGTGGATATAATTACCAACATAATTAGTTAAATCCAGCACCCGTTTAGAATAGCCCCATTCATTATCATACCAGGCAAGAACTTTTACTTTATTATCGTCCATTACCATTGTAGTTAATCCATCAATAATTGCTGAATACTCAGTGGTCGTGTAGTCGATTGACACGAGCGGTTCCTCACTATATTTAAGAATTCCTTTCATTTCATTGGTTGAAGCTCTTATAAATGCCTCATTAACTTTCTCGATATCCACATCATCTTCAACATCGATTACCAGGTCCACCAAAGAAACATTTGGCGTTGGAACTCTTAGTGCCATTCCATGCAGCTTTCCCTGCATATTCGGTAACACTTCTCCTAATGCTTTAGCAGCCCCGGTTGATGTCGGGATAATTGACTGACTGCATCCTCTTGCACGGCGCAAATCTTTATGCGGATTATCCAGGTTCTTCTGATCGCTCGTAAACGCATGAACAGTAGTCATGAGTCCATTTACAATTTTAAAGTTTTCATCAAGCACTTTCACAACAGGAGCAAGACAATTTGTTGTACAGGATGCATTGGATATTACGTCATCTTCATCAGGGTTATACGTGTCTTCGTTAACCCCCATTACAATTGTGTTATCAACCTGTTTTCCCGGTGCAGTGATAACAACCTTGCGGGCACCCGCATCAAGATGCAGCCCTGCACTTTCTTTTGTTTTAAATTTCCCCGTAGCTTCCACCACCACATCGATATCAAGTTTTTTCCACGGAAGCTTTTCGGGTTCACGTGAACTTACAATATTAATAAATTGCCCATTTACTTGAATGCCTTCCTGAAGCGCTTCCACTTCACCGTCAAAAATTCCATGAACACTATCATATTTGATCAAATGTGCAAGAGTTTCTGGAGGATAGCTGGCATTAATTGCAACGACCTCTAGTTGGTTATCCGAAATAGCCTGACGAAAAACAATCCGTCCGATCCGTCCAAATCCATTAATTGCAATCCGGGTTTTATTCATCTGTAGTCCTCCTGTATATGTTATACTCTTTAAGTTTATTATTATAAATAGTATAACATATTCCAAGAAAAATGTGCTTAAAACTTTGTGAAAAAAATGTTACGTGTTATTTACCCGTAAAAAGGAGCGCTAATACTATGATATAGCGCTCCATTCCCTTAATAACGATTCAAGCTGCTGAAAAGATTCTTCGACTGTTCCGTTGTTATCAATTACTGCATCAGCAAGTTTTGCTTTTTCACTGATCGGTATTTGTGAATCAATCCGCTGTTTTGCTTCTTGTTCTGTTGACTCATCACGATCCATCAGCCGTTTTAACTGCATATCCTCATCCACAACAACTGCTAGTGTCTTATCAACAAAATGAGTCAATTTACTTTCAAATAACAACGGAATATCCAACACAACACATGTTTCTCCCGATTCCAGATAGCCATCCCTGTCCGCTGCCATTTTTTCCCTTACTGCCGGGTGAACAATATCATTAAGTTGATTGCGTTTCGTTTCATCTCCAAAAACAATCGAGCCGAGCTTTTTCCGGTCGAGTGTTAGATCATCGAACAGTACATCCTTCCCGAACACTTCCACAATCTGCTTATAAGCTTGTTTACCTGGCATTACAACTTCTCTTGCTATTTTATCTGCATCAACTACAGGTATACCGAAATTCGCAAACATGGAAGAAACTGTACTCTTTCCCGTTGCGATGCTTCCGGTTAACCCTAGAACCAGTGCCATCAGATACAACCTCACTTACTTGTTTATAATTTTTGGCAAACTGCGCAAATATGCGTTCCGCGTCCGCCTATCTTTAGTTTTACGATTGGCTTGCCGCACTGTTTACATGGATTGTCTTCCTGTCCATAGACGAATAACTCCTGCTGGAACATTCCCATATCACCCTGACCATTCACATAGGAGCGTATAGTCGTACCACCCTGCAATACGGCTTCCTGCAACGTGTCTACTGCCTGATTACGAATTTCCCTTATTTCATTTTTGGTCAGTTTGCTCGATTTTTTCAGTGGGTGAATATTGGCTCTGAATAATGTTTCATCAACATATATATTACCAAGTCCCGCTACAACACTCTGATCCAGCAACACCGTTTTAATATTACGCTCCGTCTTTTTCAATTTTTTATAAAAATATTCCAGTGTAAAACTTTTATCAAATGGATCCGGACCTAATTGATTTAGCGGCTTCCCGCCAAATTCTTCACCTTTATTAAAAATATGCATCGTTCCAAATTTGCGGACATCATTGTAGCGGAGTTCATCGCCGCCGACAAAACGGAAAATAACGTGTGTATGCTTTTTAATAATTTCAGATGAAGGATGAACACTGTACTTTCCTTCCATCCGTAAGTGTGATACTAGAACACTATCATCCAGTTGAAAAAGTAAAAACTTCCCTTTTCGAGTGATGTCCTGGATGGTTTGTCCAGTTAATTCCGACTTAAACTTTTCCACATCATCTGGCCGCTTCACAATATTTGGCCAGTATACTTCGACATCTTTTATTTTTTTACCGATAACAAATCGCTTTAATGTTTGCTTAACTGTTTCCACTTCTGGTAATTCCGGCATGACTTTATCCCCTTACTTTGCATCAAACCAACTTTCACCATATTCATAATCGACCTTCAACGGGACAGATAATTCAACGGTGCTCTCCATAATTGCTGGCACTATTTCTTTTAATTTTTCAATTTCTGCTTCTGGCGCTTCCAGAATCAGTTCATCATGAACCTGAAGCAGCATGCGTGCTTCCAGTTTTTCATCGAGCAGCTTTTCATGCAGATCAATCATCGCCTTTTTGATAATATCTGCAGCGCTCCCCTGGATTGGTGTATTCATTGCAGTCCGTTCAGCAAATGACCGCCGATTGAAATTCCTGCTCGTAATATCCGGCAAATACCTTCTCCGGTTCATAAGGGTGGTTACAAATCCCTGATGTTTTGCTTCCTGGATGATATCATCCATATATTTTTTAACATCAGGATAACTTTCAAAGTAACGCTCGATAAATTTTTTTGCTTCTTTCCTTGTGATACCGAGGCTTTGTGACAGTCCATAATCACTTATTCCATACACAATACCGAAGTTGACGGCTTTAGCTTGCCTGCGCATATTGGATGTTATCTCATCTTCCTTCACATGGAAAACATCCATCGCGGTTCGGGTGTGGATATCCTGATCATTTTTAAAGGCATCCGAAAGTTTTTCATCCTTCGCTATGTGAGCCAGTACCCGCAGTTCAATTTGTGAATAATCCGCTGCAAACATCATCCACCCTTTTTTAGACGGTACAAAGGCTTGGCGGATTTTACGCCCTTCTTCAAGCCTGATCGGGATATTCTGCAGATTCGGATCAATCGAACTCAAACGGCCAGTCTGTGTAAGTGCCTGGTTAAACCGCGTATGAATCTTGTTTGTATCCTTATCGACTACCTTAAGCAGGCCTTCAATATAGGTTGACTGCAGTTTGCCAAGTTGCCTGTATAGAAGCAGCTTTTCAATAATGGGATGCTCATGTTTCAGCTGTTCGAGTACATCTGCGGCAGTGGAATACCCTGTCTTTGTCTTCTTGATCACAGGCAGCTCCAGTTTTTCAAACAAAATCGGTCCGAGTTGTTTTGGCGAGTTCAGATTAAATTCCTCACCAGCAAGCTCCTGCACTTCCTGTTCCAGGTTATCCAGCCGCTGTGTCAAATCTTCGCCCATTTTTTCAAGCCGATCGATATCCACCAGAACACCCGTATGTTCCATTTCGCCAAGAATAAGTGCTAATGGCATCTCCAGTTCCTTTAGAAGCTGGTACTGATCATTTTGCTTCAACAGATCGTCCATCTGTGTTTTGATCTGATACAGTAAATTGGTTTTCCGGACAACGTGCTCTGCCAGCACATTTTGTTCCGGAACTTTTGCTTTCGCTCCTTTTCCGTAAACTTCTTCATCATACAGGACTTCTGTTCGTCCCATTCGGTGACCAATGGCGGGTATATCATGATTGTTTTCTGATGGATTTAACAAATAAGAACTGAGCAGCATATCAAATGTGATTCCTTGTATATGCATATTGTGTCTCAATAATGCAACAAGCGTTTTCTTCGCGTCAAAAACAGTTTTTGATTTACCTGCATCTTCCACCCATGCCTTAAAATCCTTTGACTTTATTGCTGTCTCAGTTGGTATAAAACAAGCACGGCTCCCGGAAACAAGCCCAAATCCCTCAATCGCAGCATGATGATAGCTGTCACCAAACATTTCCACAACCAACGCCGCGTTATTTGTAAAAATATCCGGTGTAATCTCATGCAAAATATCGTATTCTATCTCGTTCAATTCTTGTGATGATTCATCTTCCTCAGCAGCTCCATCCACTCTCGGCAACAGTGATTGAAAACCAAGATTTTTAAACATGGTACTAACCTCTGCAGCAGGATACCCGCTGTAATCCAGTTCATCAGTCTTAACCGTGATTGGCGAGTCACGGTTGATTGTCACCAATTCTTTACTCATAAAAGCCTCTGACCGATGATCTGTCAACTTTTCCTTCAGCTTTTTGCCGCTTACTTCGTCAAGATTATCATAAACCTTTTCCAGTGTATGGTACTGCTTCAGAAGTTTTGTCGCTGTTTTCTGACCAACACCAGGAACGCCTGGAATATTATCAGAGCTGTCCCCCATTAATGCCTTTAAATCAATGAGCTGATCAGGATCAATCTCCATTTTTTCTTTCATGAAGGATGGCGTATACGATTCGATATCACTGATGCCTTTTTTCGTCAGGTTTACCGTTACACGATCTGAAGCAAGCTGCAACAGGTCTTTATCACCTGAAATAACCGTCACATCCCAATTCTTTGCTTCACCTTCACTGGCAAGTGTTCCAATAATATCATCTGCTTCGTACTGATCCAGCTGATAATGAGGAATCTGAAAAGCATCCAGCATCTCTTTAAGCAATGGAAACTGTTCCGATAGCTCCGGCGGTGTTTTTTGGCGGCCACCTTTGTACTCCTTGTATGTTTCATGACGGAAAGTTGTTTTTCCTGCGTCAAACGCCACCAGTATATGTGTCGGCTTTTCATCCTCAAGAATCTTCAAAAGCATCGTCGTAAATCCGTACACCGCATTGGTATAAACACCTTTATCATTGTTCAATAAAGGTAGAGCAAAAAATGCCCGGTAAATTATACTGTTACCGTCAATCAGCACCAGTTTTTCACCCATATGTACCTCTCCTCCAATCAAACCGTTATAAACACTAAACCTATTTTATCATTGAATAATAGAGATTGAAAAAGTTATCCCTCTTATCTGATCTACATAACATTCTTTTTAGAGACTCATTCATTTGAAAACCTGGTCATCTCCAGGCATTTGGGTGACACCCATAGTCTCGCCTATCCAGTAAAAGGACCTTATATTTTCTAACTGCCAAAGAAACACCCTCAAACCGAGGGTGTTTCTTATTTCGGTAAATACACATGGAAGGTAGATCCCTTATCCAGTTCACTTTCAACTGATATTTTGCCATCGTGTACTTCTACGATATGTTTTAAAATGGATAGTCCCAGACCGGTTCCTCCCGTGTTCCGGCTGCGGGCTTTATCGACCCGGTAAAAACGCTCGAATATTCTTGGAATCGCGTCCTTGTGTATGCCAATTCCTGTATCGGTAACTTTAATATGGACGCAATCATCGGTTTCTTCCGCATATAAAGCAACTTTGCCATGTTCAGGTGTATAGCTGATGGCATTCATCAAAAGGTTTATAATCACCTGTTTTACACCTTCACTTTCAGCCAAAAATTCAATATTGTCGACTGTATCAATTGAAAGTGTTATATTTTTCTCTTCAGCAGCCTGATTTACAATTGGCATTATTTCACCGATCAATATGTTCAGATTTACATCATTTTTCACTAATTGATACTCGTCTTTTTCCAGTTTAGATAATGTTAATAAATCCTCAATCAGCCCCTGAAGACGAGTACTTTCATCATTGATAATCGTTAAAAAGTTTTGTAGAGTGTCAGTGTCATCCAATGCACCATCGAGCAGTGTTTCGGTAAATCCCTTTATGGAAGTAATTGGTGTCTTTAACTCGTGGGATACGTTGGCAACAAAATCTTTCCGCATCAACTCAAGTTTCTTTAAGTGGGTAATATCATAAAAGACGAGAACGGCACCTTTCAGCATGTTCCGTTCATTGAAGATTGGCGCACCGACAATCTCAATGTATTTTTTATCCACTTCCACTACCTGCGTGAATGATTCTGTCACATTCTTTTCATACAAAAATGTCTGCTGAACGGTTTCATGTATCTTTTCATTTTGCATCACTTCATAATAAAGAAAACCGACGTAATCATGCTGTTTGCCCCCGAACATAGAGGTGAATTTCCGGTTGACAAGATGAACATACCCTTTCTCATCGAGCAGCACCAGTCCACTCTGTGTATTATCAATTACTGTGGAAAGCTGCTTCTCCTGCATCTGTTCCTGTATGGCAAATTCACTCAAATTACGTGCCAGGATATTTATTTTATTGTTTAAATCCGCGACAATTCCTTGTGCGGATTGATGAATTCGTGCACTGTAATTTCCTTTAACAAGTTCATCCACTGTTCGCGTTGCTTTTTTAATTGGTTTCATATATTTATCATACAAATGAAGCATCATCAGCAGCAGAATGACGAATTCGACCACCAAAATTGCCCCAAGGATGATATATTCATCAGTTGTTTGCATCATTAGGACTCCTGTAACAATCACTACGACAAGAATCCCTACTATATAAGCAAATAATGGTCTTGTAAATATAGCCCGCATTATTGAGGTTCCTCCATTTTGTATCCTAAGCCTCGGACAGTTTTAATATATACCGGTTTTTTAGTAACTGGCTCAATTTTTTCCCGCAGATGACTAACATGAACATCAACAATCCGTGTATCACCCGCAAAATCATAATTCCACACTGCACTGAGCAGCTGATCCCGTGAAAGAACTTTTGCTTTATGGGAAGCAAGATAATAGAGCAATTCAAATTCTTTTCTCGTAAATGTAAGTGTCTTACCATGCATTTCGGCTTCATAGCGATCAGGGTAGATTATCAGTTCCCCAATTCGCAATGATGAAATACTAGTTCCCTCCACTTTAGCCGCACGTCTTAAAATAGCCTTGATCCGGGCTATTACCTCTTTGGGACTGAAAGGCTTGGTTAAATAATCATCTGCCCCCAGTTCCAATCCCAACACTTTATCAACCTCATCATCCTTTGCCGTCAGCATTAGAATCGGCACATCAACTTTATTATTTCGTAAATAGCTGCAAACGTCCATTCCATCCATTTCCGGAAGCATTAAATCAAGAATAATCAAATCATAGTTGTTTACTTCAACCAATTTAATTGCTTCTAATCCATCATAAGCTACATCCGTTTCAAATCCGGCTTGTTCTACGTTAAATTTTAATAATGTCACAATTGATTTTTCATCATCAACAATCAGAATCCGTTTTTCCATATTCAATCCCCATTCCTGTGACCAAGATGTGTTAAGTTAATCATACAATGAAAGGAACGGGATGTGAACACAATGGCATGTAAAGATTAATTTACAAAGATGTACAGGAATCATTTTAAAAGAATTTTTCAAGCGATTGACCAGTGATGGATTCCGGCTCGTACGCTGGACATACATTCAATTTTCCCTGGACAACTTCATCTCCATCGGTATCATATGCCACGACAGACATAGTGACCTGGTGAGCAGTCTGATCGATTGCAATAATTTCAATATTAAAATTCACTTCCGAAAAGTGGTGAACAGATTTAGGGAAAAACATCTCGTGCCTGGTGATATGACTTCCGGGTCCCGGGAGGTGCATGGAAATAATTGAACTCACCATTCCATATAGCAGAACAGATGGAACAATTGGCTGATTGTATGGTGTCTGCGAGGCATAGTCATGCTGCAGATACAGCGGGTTTGAATCATCTGTCAAACCGAGATATAACAATAAGTCTCTGTCCTCTATTGTCCTTGTCGCAGTATAGGAGTCCCCGATTTCCAACTCATTAATCAATTTTCCGAGTCTTCTTCTTCTTTTCCCAATCACGATACGTCCCCCTCCATATATATGTAAGCGCTTACTATTATACCAGAAAATGAAAGTTTACGCTAATCTGATAAGAATTCACAATCCAGTACCTATTTTTATATGGATAAAGAAAGCGAATCACGAAACGGAACCATTTTAACATTCGTATGGCGGGGTTAGTTTGCAAATGGATAAAATAAAACCTATTCTTCTGCAAAATACCTGGTCAAAAAAAAGCTTCTTTATACACCAGGTGCATAAAATGAAGCTTTTTTACCAGTTCAAAAAATCCGCGGTATGTAAAATAGAGAACGAAAACCGGAGCCGGCATACATCACTGCCGGGCAGTTTTCGTTCTTATATTTAGTCCATATTTTTGATTAATTCATCACCGAACTCGGAACATTTAACTTCCGTTGCACCATCCATTAGACGGGCAAAGTCATACGTAACTACTTTTGATGCAATTGTTGTATCCATTGCCTTCGTAATCAGATCAGCAGCCTCTCTCCACTCCAGATGCTCAAGCATCAATACTGCGGAAAGAATAACAGATGAAGGGTTCACCTTATCCATTCCGGCATATTTAGGAGCAGTACCGTGTGTCGCTTCAAAAATCGCATGTCCGGTATCATAATTGATGTTTGCTCCCGGTGCAATACCAATTCCACCCACTTGTGCTGCCAGTGCATCGGAAACATAGTCACCGTTAAGGTTCATAGTTGCAACTACGTCAAATTCATTCGGACGAGTCAGGATCTGTTGCAGAAAGATATCAGCAATAGCATCTTTTACAAGAAGTTTGCCGGCAGCTACTGCTTCATCCTGTGCCTTGTTTGCAGCGTCTTTACCGTCTTTTTCAACAATACGGTCATATTCTGCCCAAGTAAATACTTTGTCAGCATATTCCTGCTCGGCTACTTCATATCCCCATGCTTTGAAGGAACCTTCCGTAAATTTCATGATGTTACCTTTATGTACTAAAGTAACACTTTTACGGCCTTCATTCAGTGCATAATCTATAGATGCACGTACCAGACGCTTAGTCCCTTCTTCAGAAATAGGTTTAACGCCAATTCCGGAAGTTTCAGGGAAACGGATATTGTTAACGTCCATTTCATTTTTCAAAAAGTCGATAACTTTTTTTACTTCGTCGGAACCTTTTTGCCACTCAATTCCTGCATAAATATCCTCGGTGTTTTCACGGAAAATAACCATGTCCACATCTTCGGGGCGTTTAACCGGAGATGGCACACCGGTGAAATAACGAACCGGACGCAAGCAAGTGAACAAATCCAGTTTTTGACGAAGTGCCACGTTCAATGAGCGGATTCCTCCGCCGATTGGTGTTGTAAGCGGGCCTTTAATAGCAATTTTGTATTTATCAATCATGTCGAGTGTATCCTGTGGCAGCCACTCACCTGTCTTATCGTATGCTTTCTGTCCAGCAAGTACTTCTGTCCATTGAATTTCTTTTTCACCGTTATACGCTTTTTTTACCGCAGCTTCAATTACTCTGCGGGCGGATGCCCAAATATCAGGGCCTGTCCCATCACCTTCAATGAATGGAACGATTGGTTGATTTGGAACGGTCATTTTCCCATTCTCAACGGTAATTTTTTCTCCTTGTGTCATACTAACTCCTCCTAATGATCTTGTACATTTGCTATTCTATCATATTGCACCATTTCGTGATAATAGCCGGGAAAGATACCGACTATTAAGATTGAATCAACTATCGCTCTTCAATAGGCGTGTAAGCTTGTGTTTTCGGTCCAACATACTCTGCACGCGGACGGATAAGGCGGTTGTTGTCATACTGTTCAAGAATATGTGCCAACCAACCTGAAACGCGGCTTGTTGCGAAAATTGGGGTAAACAAATCATGATCAATTCCCAGACTGTGGTAGACCGATGCAGAATAAAAATCAACGTTTGCCGGCAGCCCTTTCTCCTCTTTAACAAAATCCTCAATCTTGATGGACATGTTATACCATTTGGATTGGCCGCTTGTTTCAGTCAGTTCACGTGACATTCTTTTCAGATGTTTGGCACGGGGATCGCCATTTTTATAAACACGGTGTCCCATACCCATGATTTTTTCTTTATTTGCCATCTTATCTTTAATATAAGGAATAGCATTTTCTTCTTCGCCAATTTCAGTCAGCATCGCCATGACACGTTCGTTTGCCCCACCATGCAACGGTCCTTTCAACGCACCAATTGCTGCAGTAACACCTGAGTATATGTCCGAAAGGGTTGCTACACAGACACGGGCTGTAAACGTCGATGCATTCAATTCGTGGTCTGCATGAAGCACAAGAGCTTTATTAATAGCCTCCACTTCAACATCCTCAGCTTCCTTGCCATTTAGCATATAGAGGAAGTTAGCCGCAAAACCCAGTTCTTTTTTGGGTTTCACCGGATCCTTACCTTTTCGGATGCGGGCGAATGCTGTAACAATTGTCGCTATTTTAGCCTGAATACGGATTGCCTTTCGTTTGTTTGCTTCCGGTTCCATCACATCCGCTTCATCATCATACAGCCCAAGGATGGAAATTGCGGTGCGCAATGCAGCCATTGGATGCACGGTAGACAAATCATAAGAACGTAAATGATTGATTACTGCTTCAGGCAATTCCAGGTTGGCAGCCAATTCAGCCTTAAATTTATCTAGTTCGGATTTCGTTGGCAATTTCAAATTCCATAGCAGGTAAACCACTTCTTCAAAGCTGGAGTTTTCTGCTAAATCATCAATTGTATAACCAACATATGTCAACTGATCATCAATAATCGAACTGATTGATGATTGCGTTGCGACAACTCCTTCAAGACCTTTAGTTGTTGCCATAACAAACCTCTCCTTTTTCTATGAATTGTTCATTAACTTAGGATAATTTAATTAGTAATTATGTTCGACAATATTTCTACAATATAACATTGTCATCCCCATCAACAATTATAAAGGATTATGTTCATAATGTGAATTGAAACCGATTAAAACACCCAATATTTTTAGCCTAAGGCAATTTTATAAAATCAATATTTTCTGCACAGTGTTTATTGTGCTCATGTCTATTTTCCTGCTCTGCAACATACATAACATAATACAGAAATAAAAATGTTCAGATTGGCAGGGATGACATTGGACAGGCATATTATTTACTCCATATTACGGTTTGTATTGACAGCCAGCTTCCTTATTTTATTCATATTCCTGTTGCATTACTCTTTCGAATACCTATATCCATTTTTGCTGGCTGGTGCTCTTTCTTACCTGCTGCATCCGTTTGTTTCATTTGCTGAACAAAGACTGAAAATGCCGCGCCCATTAGCCTCCTTTGCAGTCCTTACCAGTTTTTTTCTGCTATTAATGGGGATTGTAGTTTTTGTCATCGTGGAATTTATTCAGGGCAGTGCATATCTGGCGGAACAAATTCCTGCTCATTTTCAGGCATTTATCAGAGGCATCGAAATAATCATCGAGGAAAAAGTTCTGCCTTTTTATCATAAACTTACATCTTTTTTTCATACATTGAACCCGCCGCAGCAGGAAGCAATCAACAACTATATAACTGAGCTCGTTGATCAATTTGCTGTAATCGGAACTGAATTCCTGTATCGTATACTCATGACCATACCACAGACACTATCAGCACTTCCCGGTTCACTTACAGTGATTATGTTCATTGTGATCGCGGCTTTTTTTATCACAAATGATTGGCATACAATAACAAATTCCATAAAAAAAATTACACCGGAATCAATACATACGTCATGCCTGGAAGTTTGGATTCATCTGAGAAAAGCCATTTTCGGATTTATCAAGGCACAACTGTTTTTGGTTTCGCTGACAACCGTGATAATTTATCTCGGACTTCTCTTAATAGGCATGGACTATCCAATGACGGTTGCATTACTGGCAGCATTGGTTGATATGCTCCCGTTTATTGGTACGGGAATTATTTTTATCCCGTGGATTATATATTTGTTCCTGACCGGTAATTATGAAATGACGATTCCGCTGGCAGTACTGTATATGACCGTAGTCATCCAGCGGCAATTAATCGAACCGAAAGTGATCTCAAATAACATCGGATTAAATCCGCTGGCAGTACTGATTGCATTATTTGCAGGGTTGCAAATTTGGGGATTCGCAGGGTTAATCATTGGACCAGCTTTTCTGATTATTATCCGGGCGCTTCATGAAGCTGGAATAATCAATCAGTTATGGCAATTTATTAAGGGGTGAACCTACCATTTGCGATAAATAATCGTACCTTTATTCAGTCTGCTTTTGATAAATCCTTGCAGCATGTTCCTGAATGGTCTCCGCGTAAATGGCAGAACTAACAGAAACCCGGCAGTATCTGTTATAAAACCGGGGGTAAACAGAAAGACTGCTCCAATAAAGATACAAATCCCATCGATGATTTCATTCGTCGGCATAATTCCCTGGTTCATCGATAACTGTGCGCGTTTCCATGTTTCAGTACCTTGAACTTTGGCGATTGATATGCCCAGAATACCGGTAAGTAATATTAGTGTAACTACCCACCATGGGCCAATTATACCACCTGCCCAAATAAAGATACCAATTTCCATAGCTGGTACGATTAAAAATGCGAGTAATAACCAACGCATCATTTCACCCTTTCAAGAGCCTGATTTAGAAAAGAAGGGGGCACTCCCCTTCCTTTTACTATTATACATTATAAAACACTGGCATGCCCTTTATAAATATCTCCCTTTGCACCATCAATGGTAATGTCTTCTCCGTCACTGACCAGGTCAAATACATTCTTAACTCCGACAACAACCGGAATTCCAAGACTGAGACCTACCACAGCGGCGTGTGATGTCAGTCCGCCTTCTTCCGTAACAATTCCGGAAGCTTTTTCGATGGCTGGCATCATGTCTCGCTCTGTTCCATATGTTACCAGAATGTCGTCTTCCTCTAACTTCTCAAGCGCCTCTTTGCCATTTTTGGCAATTACCGCTTTACCGTACGCACTTTTACGGCCAATCCCCTGACCTCTTGCCATTACATCACCGATTACGTGAACCTTCATCAGATTTGTTGTTCCACTCTCACCAACTGGAACGCCAGCTGTAATCAGTACCTTGCTTCCCCGTTCAAAAAGATTTGTTGTTAATCCACTGTCAATCGCAGTATCGAGCATTTCATCCGTAGTATGTGCCAGTCCGCCCATAACAGCATGAACGCCCCAGACAAGCGACATTTGGCGGTTAACCCGTTCTGAAAAGGTTACAGCAACAATTGGTGCTTTTGGACGATATTTGGAAATCATCCTTGCAGTATGACCACTTTCTGTCGGTGTAATGATTGCACTGACAGTTAAATTCATCGCTGTATGTGTTACCGACTGGCTGATTGCATCCGTTATTGTCATATCAACTGACCTTGAACGACTGCGTAAAATTGCTGTATGATCCAATCCTGTTTCAGCTTTTAACGCAATATTGCTCATCGTCTGCACCGATTCGACCGGATAGTTGCCGGCTGCAGTTTCGCCGGAAAGCATGATGGCATCCGTTCCGTCAAAAATTGCATTGGCAACATCAGACGCCTCAGCTCTGGTTGGGCGTGGCTGACGCTGCATGGAATCAAGCATTTGTGTCGCTGTGATTACCGGTTTCCCAACAGTATTGCAAATGGTAATTAAGTGCTTCTGAACCAATGGGACTTCTTCAGTCGGTATTTCCACACCAAGGTCACCCCGGGCAACCATTAATCCATCACTCACTTCCAGGATCGATTCAATATTATCGACACCTTCCTGGTTTTCAATTTTGGGGATAAGCTGAATATGTGTCGAATCATGTTGTTCGAGAAGTTCCTTAATTTCAAGAATGTCAGAAGATCTTCGAACAAAAGAAGCAGCAATAAAGTCAACGTCCTGTTCAATACCAAAAACAATATCCTGCGCATCCTTTTCAGTTATCCCCGGTAAATTCACACTGACATTCGGAACATTTACACCTTTTTTGTTTTTGATTGTTCCGGAATTTAGTGCTTTTGTTTTCAATTCCTGCTCCGTATGGTCAATCTCAATTACTTCTAATTCAATTAAACCGTCATCAAGCAGAATTTTTGAACCTTTGTGCACGTCATCAATAAGCCCGCCATACGTTATAGAAAAGCGTTCGGCTGTGCCTTCGATTTCATTCATGGATACGTAGACAATGCTGTCTTCCAAAAGTTCAGCCTCTCCATTTTTAAAGGATCCGGTTCTTATCTCCGGTCCTTTTGTATCCAGCAGAATGGCTACTGTCGTTCCAAGATTCTTTGCAGCTTGTCGAATGTTTTGTATACGCTGGCCATGTTCCTCGTAATCACCATGGGAAAAGTTCAGCCGGGCGACATTCATTCCGGATTCAATCAGTTTTTCCAGTCTCTCAACAGATTCAGAAGCCGGACCAATGGTACATACTATTTTTGTTTTCCGCACAATATTTCCTCCTTCATTTATATCGACAATTCTTTTGATAGCTGATACATTTCACTGTTAAGTTGATGCTGTTCGGACAGTACGTCAAGAATATCGCGATCAACCAGCTTGTTGTTCTGTATTCCAACCATTCTTCCAGCCTCACCACGCAGTAAAAGATCGATCGCTTTTGCCCCAAGTCTGCTTGCCAAAACACGATCAGATGCGGTAGGAGATCCGCCGCGCTGGATATGCCCCAGTACGGTTACTCTCGTTTCCAGTTTTGTTGCTTCCTGAATTCGTTCGCCATAAGTCAGTCCGCTTCCTACACCTTCAGCAAGAATGATGATGCTGTGTTTTTTCCCGCGTTCGTGACCGCGTTTCAGTCGTTCAATTACCTCTTGAAAGTCATCAGCTTTTTCCGGAACAAGAATACTCTCTGCGCCATCAGCGAGCCCGGACCACAATGCAAGGTCACCGGCATCTCTGCCCATTACCTCAATCACGTATGTCCGCTCATGGGATGTAGCCGTATCCCGAATCTTATCAATTGCTTCAATAATCGTATTCAATGCAGTATCAAAACCGATTGTAAAATCAGTACCGGCAATATCATTATCAATGGTTCCCGGAACGCCTATACAGGGATAACCCTTTTCAGTGAGTTTCTGGGCACCACGAAAACTGCCATCGCCGCCGATTACAATAAGTCCTTCAATTTCATATTTTTTTAACTGCTCAATACCCTTATTTTGCCCCTCATCGGTTTTAAATTCATCACAGCGCGCAGAACGCAATATGGTTCCTCCTCGTTGGATGATATCCCCAACCGACCCAATATCCATTTTCTCTATACTTCCATCAATAAGACCTTGGAATCCGTTTTTCACCGCATAAACTTCCATGCCGTGATATATCGCCTTACGTACAACAGCACGTATCGCTGCATTCATACCCGGAGCATCGCCACCACTTGTTAATACTCCAATCTTTTTCATCATTCCACCTCATATTTACAAAGTTTCTCTCTCAAAGATAATCGTAAGCCACGTAAAATTCAATTAAAAAACAATCATGAGGCTGACAGTCGTCAACCTCATCCTGTTACATTTCTGTATATTCACCAATTTTCTTATATTTTTCCCATCGCTTTTCAAGTAATTCCGATTCATCCATTTGTATTAATTTGTTTAATGAATCTTCCATTACAGCATCGATATTTTCAGCTTGCTCACTTATATCCCGATGGGCACCACCTTTGGGTTCGGGAATGACCTGATCAATTACGCCGAGTTCCTTCAAATCATAGGAAGTGATTTTCATTGTTTCCGCAGCCCGTTGTGCTTGTCCTGAATCTTTCCATAAAAGCGCTGCCGCTCCTTCAGGGGAAATAACCGAATAGGTGGAGTTTTCCAGCATATGGATATGGTCTCCCACACCTAGGCCCAAGGCGCCGCCGCTTCCACCTTCACCGATGACAATACAGATAATTGGCACGGTCAAACCGGCCATTTCCATCAAATTACGTGCAATTGCTTCACTTTGCCCCCGCTCTTCAGCAGCCTTTCCCGGATACGCCCCTTTTGTATCAATAAAGCATACAATCGGCCGTTTAAATTTTTCAGCCTGATGCATATGCCTTAGTGCTTTCCGATAACCTTCCGGATGTGGCATACCGAAATTCCGGTGGATATTGTCTTTCGTGTCTTTCCCCCGTTGATGTCCAATTACTGTCACAGGCTTATTTTTATAGTTGGCAATCCCGGAAACGATTGCTGCGTCATCTCCGAACAGCCGATCACCATGAAACTCGATAAAATCAGTAAATAATTCCTGAATATAATCCAGTGTTGTTGGCCGTTCCTGATGCCTCGCCATTTGCACCCGATTCCAAGGCTGCAAATTACCATAAATGTCATTCTCCAGAACTTCCAGCCGTTCTTCAAGCGTATTAATTTCGTCAGATAAGTCGATTTCACTATCTTGCGTAAAATTTTTCAGTTCCGCAATTTTTTCTTTCAGATTCACAATTGGTTTTTCAAATTCCATAATCTGTTTCATGATTCAGTCCCGCCTTTCCAATGCATCGCAAGCAATGAGGTTAACAAGGACCTAAGATCATGCCGGTGAACTACTTTATCCAGTTGTCCGTGTTTCATCAAAAATTCTGCGGTCTGAAAATCCTCAGGCAATTTCTCACGGATAGTCTGCTCGATAATTCTGCGCCCGGCAAAGCCGATTAATGCACCGGGTTCGGCAAAATTATAATCACCAAGTGATGCAAAACTTGCGGAAACACCACCTGTCGTCGGATGGGTCATTACCGAAATCAACAGCCCGCCGGCATCTGAAAACCGGCTGATGGACACGGAAGTTTTCGTCATTTGCATCAGACTCAAAACTCCTTCCTGCATTCTGGCACCACCGGATGCTGTGAAAATCATGAACGGCAGTGATTCATTTTTGGCCTGTTCAATCGCACGGGCAATTTTTTCTCCAATTACAGAACCCATACTGCCCATCCGGAAACTCGCATCCATTACTGCACACGCAACAGGGGTGCCGTTCATTAGCCCTTTACCTGTTACCACACCTTCGTTTAAACCGGTTTTATCACGATCTTTGGCGATTTTTTCTTCATATCCCGGGAAATTGAGTGGATTGGTAGTTGTTAACTGCTTGTCCCACTCTTCAAAGGTTCCTTCATCAAATAATCCATTTATACGTTCCCATGCTGTCAATGGATGGTGGTATCCGCAATTGGGACATACATTATCATTTTTAATCATTTCTTTTCGATAGTAAATTTTATTGCATCCGCTGCACTTCTTCATCAGCCCTTCCGGAACCTCAAGCTTACCCTGTTCACTGGGCATGGATGCATATTTCTTTTTTTTGCTGAAAAAATCCTTAAGCAAGGGAATACCTCCTTTTTCTAACAAAACCAGACATAACCGATACAATTCTTCAGTTCTAATCTGTCTTTCACCACTATAACGGATGAAATCTGAAAAAGGTGTCAGTTTACGTCGTCACGATCCATTATTTTTGAATTGAATAGTCCTTCAATAGAATCAATATCATTGCTTTTATATAAATCCAACAGCTTTATGTAGAATCCCTCTTCATAATAAACCGCATTAACCGTACTTGAAAAGTCATCCACTAAATACCATATTTTGCTCAGAAGCACATTGCCGGCTTGTTCGCTTAAGTGCCGAAAAAACGCTTTATGTTTTTCACCGGCCGTTTGATGCGTATTTTCAAGATTTGACCTGAGAACATCCAAGTCTTTCGTGTCCAAAAAACGCCCGGCAAGCTTGGCCAATTCCTTTTCTATTATTCTTTTCGTGGCAGCAAGATCTTTTTTTATGGTGCCTCCCTGTAAAATAAAAGAAGATAGCAATTCAACAGTCTGGTAAGGAGTATAAGCACTCAAAAAGGTGCCTTCACCATGTCTGGTCTCTAATAATCCCAGCAATTCCATCGCTCGCAAGGCTTCGCGCACGGAGGATCTTCCAGCCTGCAGTTTCTCGGATAAATCGCGTTCAGAAGGAAGTTTATCGCCGGGTACCAGATTATTACTGTCAATATACCTGCGAATTTCCTGTAATACACCCTGATAGACTTTTTGCTTTGGGGACATGGACACAGCCATGGTTCACTCCTTTAATACCAAAATTTCATTCATCAATTCGTGTCAATACTCTCGTTTTTTCAGCAACCTCTTCCGGATCAACCTGTATTCTGGCAACACCTGATTCCATCGCTGCCTTTGCCACACTGGACGCTACTAACGGCGCTACTCTCGGGTCAAAAGGAGCAGGAATAACATAATCGGTACTTAGTTCCTCATCAGCAATTAGCGATGCAATCCCCTCGGCTGCAGCAACCTTCATTTTCTCATTAATCCGGGTTGCCCGCACGTCCAGAGCACCACGGAATATACCTGGAAAAGCAAGTACGTTATTGACCTGATTCGGAAAATCAGACCTGCCTGTCCCAATTACCTTTGCACCGGCTGCCTTCGCATCTTCAGGCATTATTTCAGGGTCCGGGTTGGCCATTGCAAAAATAATCGGATCATCTTTCATCTTTTTAACCATGTCCTGTGTTAGCAGCCCGCCTACGGAAACACCGATAAACACATCAGCATCTTCCAGTACTTCCTCAAGACTGCCTTCTTTATTATCTTTGTTGGTCATTTTGGCGACCTGCTCTTTTACGTCATTCATGCCGTATGGTCTGTTTTCATAAATCGCACCTTTTGAATCGCACATTATCATCTCACGGACACCAAAACTGTACAACAGCTTCATAATCGCAATTCCGGCAGCACCTGCACCATTGGCAACCACTTTTATATCGGAGAAAGACTTCCCGGTTAATTTCAGTGCATTAATCAAACCTGCCACGGTTACAATTGCTGTTCCGTGCTGATCGTCATGGAAAATTGGGATATTCGTTTCCTTTTTGAGTTGCTCCTCAATGATAAAACAGTTCGGTGCAGCAATATCCTCCAGATTAATACCGCCAAATGTAGGTTCCATCAACTTCACCGTATGAACAATGTCCTCTATATCATGGGACGACAGGCAAATCGGAAATGCATCCACACCTGCAAAGCTTTTGAAAAGTACCGCCTTACCTTCCATTACAGGTAAAGACGCTTCAGCCCCAATATTGCCAAGGCCCAAAACTGCAGAACCGTCACTCACCACACCGACCATGTTACCTTTCATCGTGTAGTCATATACGGTTTCCTTATGATCGTGAATTTCTTTACACGGTTCCGCCACACCAGGTGAATAGGCTAAGCTTAAATCTTTTGCATTGCGGACAGTAACCTTGGGCTCCGTAGACAATTTACCTTTGTTCATTTTATGCATATGCAATGCTTCATTTCTCAAATCTGACACGAATTTCACTCCTTCATGGTATAGAAATTGTTTTACAAACCCGGAACTCGCCTTATCTATTGCGGATGCCGCAGTTTCTTTAAAAGGTAGTCCTGACTTTTTATTAATTTCTGTAAGTATAAATTCTTATATTACAAAACTTCAATCAAACAACTCAGTGGTCTGACCACTTAACTACTTAATTATAACAGATGGTATATATGTGTAAAGCAGAAGCAGCACCCCATATTTAATCATGAACACGATCCAATACAACGTTATCCGCACCAAAATAATTCCGGAATAATTCCATACATGAAGCGGAAGGATCGATTAAATATTCCGTACTGAGTTTATATGTCTGTCTCATTGGCTGATGATACACGATAATCGGAGTATTCCCCCTATGACCGGAAGCGATTTTTTTAATAGCCGGAAACGCATCACTGCTATTTTGATTTGTGACCTTGATAAATAACCGCTGATTTCGATCCGGTTCCCAGTCATCATTTTGAAAAATTTCCAATTTGGACATCAGCCATTGCAGCTTATTATTTCGTGCTTCAATTTTCCCGAAAAACGTAACGATTTGCTCTTCAGCCAGCCAGGGGTTAACGCCACGGTAAACATCAGGAAAAATGACACCTTCCATTTCTCCCGTTTCATCCCCTACTGTTACAAACGCCATTGATTCCCCGCGTTTTGTCCGGATAACTTTAATAGAGTGAATAATGCCGGCGCTTTTTACATTTCGTTGGCCTTCCATATGTTGGACTTTTGCCATTGAAACATAGCCATGGTGCTCCAATATGCTGCGATAGCGCTTTAAAGGGTGACTCGAAATATAAACTCCGAGCAACTCCTTCTCATCAGCCAGCTTTTTCATTTGCGTAAAATCTTCCATCTCAATATACGATGCTTCCAGATCTACCCCGTCCTGAAAAAGACTGGACTGATCGGTAAATTCCTTGAACAATTCCCCTTGTTCCAATGCCCGGTCAATCGAAGCCAATAGACTTGCCCGGTTTCCATATATTTCATCAAAAGCTCCCGCCATCACCAGTGCTTCAAGCACAGGCCGATTGATAACTTTCAACGAAACCCGCATGCATAAATCAAACAAACTTTTATACGAATCATCTTTTCGGACCTTGATTATTTGTTTCACCACATTATTTCCAATCCCTTTAATGGACATAAACCCCATTCGGATCCCATCATTCTCGACCGAATATTTCCCATAACTTCTGTTGATGGACGGAGGGAGCAGTTGTATATCCATTTCCTTCATTTCCGTCCTGTACAACTGCAGCTTATCCTGTTGATGAACCGCCGAACTCAGAAGTTCCGCAAAAAAGCTTTTGGGGTAGTGAACCTTCAAATATGCCAGCTGATAGGAAATTTTACTATAGGCAACCGCGTGGCTCTTGTTGAAACCGTAATTCGAAAACTTTACCATCCATTGAAAAATCTCTCCTGCAACTTGCTGATTGTATCCATTGTCCAAACAGCCAGCAATAAACTTTTCTTTCAGTTCCTCCATCAGATGCTGCTGCTTTTTGCTGACAGCCCTGCGCAATATATCCGCTTCCCCCAACGTAAACCCCGCAATTTTATGGGCGATTTGCATAATTTGTTCCTGATAAACCAATACTCCATATGTTTCTCCCAAAATAGACTCCAAATCAGGATGCGGAAATGTGACCTGTTCACGCCCATGCTTCCGGTCAATATACTCCGGGATATGTTCCATTGGACCTGGACGGTATAAAGCATTTACTGCAACAATATCTTCAAAGGAAGTTGGCTTCAGGCTCTTCAGGACCCGTTTCATCCCCTCTGATTCTAGCTGGAATATCCCGTTTGTCCTGCCTTCCTGCAGCATTGCATACGTCTTTGCATCATCATCCGGTATATCCTTAAAATGGAATGTTTGCTTCGACTGATATGAAATCGTCTGAAAAATCCGTTCCAGCAGCGTCAGATTACGCAATCCAAGAAAGTCCATTTTCAGCAGTCCGATTGCTTCGAGATCATTCATCGAAAACTGAGTCAGGTTCGTCTGATTGGCCCCAACGGTCAGCGGAACATTCTCAACCAATGGCCTGTCACTTATCACCACACCTGCTGCATGTGTTGAAATATGACGCGGTAAGCCCTCCAGTTTGGCAGCCACTTTAAATAATACCTTCAGTTGTTGTGATTGTTTAATATACCCCTGCAATTCCTGCGAGCCCTGTACAAGCTCCACAACGGATTTTTTGGCCTGTGAAGGAATTTCTTTTAAAATAAAGTACGCTTCCTGCTGATCAATTCCAATCGTTTTGATCAACTCCCGGATTAATGACCTTGCAGCAAATGTGCCGAACGTAATAATTTGTGCCACGTATTCTTCTCCGTATTTCTCCCGCACATACGAGATAACCTCATCTCTTCTGTGATCAGAAAAATCCACATCAATATCGGGCATTGTTATTCGCTCCGGGTTCAAAAACCGTTCAAACAATAAGTCATATTGAAGCGGGTCCACTTCCGTTATCCCAAGTACATACGCCACCAGTGACCCGGCGGCAGACCCGCGGCCAGGGCCGACCAGGATATTATTTTCCTTTGCATAGGCAATGAAATCCCAGACAATCAGAAAATAATCACTGAATCCCATCGATTGGATGATACTTAATTCATAATTCAATCGTTTATCTATTTCATCTGTAATCGTATGATATTTTTTTGGTAGATTTACCCTGCACATTTCAAGCAAATATGTATGTGCATCACAATCATCAGGCACAGGATAAGCAGGAATTTTTTTCGTTTCAAAATCAAAGCTGACATTGCATTTTTCTTTGATTTCTTCAGTACATTCCAACACTTCCGGCCAATCAGTACCAAAGATCTGCTGCATTTCATCTGTAGAACGAATATGATGTTGCCTTAGGCTTGCATCAGGATTGCGGGGCACCCATCCTCTGCCATTTTTCATTGCCTGCAGACAATCATAGGCAATATCATCATTCCCGTTCACATATCGCACATCATTGACAACCGTAACTGACGAGCCATAAAGTTTCTGGAATGATTTCACCGCGGTGTTGACCCTTCGTTCCGTGTCAAGGCTATGATCCTGCACACCGAGATAAAAATTATCCTCCCTAAACATCCCCCACTCCGATTGCAAGTAGTTTTGTACTTGCTCATGTGTTTCATTGACCAGTAAGGATTCCAGCTTCCCATCCATTACCGGCAGGATACAAATCAAATCATCGGTATACGGTTCAAATTCCGATTTAGCGATTGAGTCCATCTCTGCCAGTCGGATATGTGTACTGATTTTTGTCAGATTTTTGTATCCCCGATTATTTTTGGCAAGCAAGATACAAGTTGCCGCATCATCTTCGGAAATTCCCACTCGTACTGTCATACCGATAATGGGTTTAATCCCTTTTGCGCGGCAGGCTTGATAGAACTGAACCGTACCATATAATACATGCTCATCAGTAAGTGCCACTGCGTCCATATCCAGTTCAGCTATTTTTTCGGCCAGCTTGTTTATGGTGATCATGCTGTTCATAATACTGTAGCCGCTCCGAACTTGCAGATGTGTAAAAGACATAAGCTATCCAACCTCTTCTCTTTATTTATTATAGCTAATCAGCTGAAACACTGCATTCATTTTAATCGTAATCGGAAAACTTGGCTTATCACCAGGTTTTAATAGCGGAAAGCTATCGTTGCTGAATACTTTCAAAGCTGCCAATGTTGTACCGTGCACCAAATCATATCCTGTCCAAATGTCTCATAGAATGATATCAGTAACAATAAGGGGCGGTAGAAATGGAAGAAAGATTTGTCGCACAATTTATTCATTGTTTTTTTATCGCGTTTGGTGTGATTATCGGTGGTGCCATTATAGGAAGTATGGGGTCATTCGCAACTGGTGACGCGCCATTTACATCAATGAACCGAATCGCAAAAAGCCTGCGTATTTGGGCCATCGTTGCAGCAATCGGAGGGACCTTTGATGCCATCGCCAATTTTGAACGAGGTATTTATGATGGGTCAACACTTGATATGTTTAAACAGATTATGCTTATTTTGTCGGCCATGGGCGGAGTTAAAACAGCTATGGTACTGCTCGGCTGGCTCATTCAGGAGGATATCGGATAATGCATATTCCCCCATACTATAAAAAACCATCATGGCAGCGTTTTTTTGCAGGTGCGTTTATCGGTGCCTGCATCGCCTATTTTATTTTTGTTTATATGCACGGATTCATGTATGAACAATTGATGAGCGAAAATAAAGATTTACAGGATAAAGTATCGGAACTGGAGAATCAAAACGAAGCACTGCTGGAGGATAAGCAGGACCTGGATAAAAAATCAAAAGAGCCGTTGACAGTCACTTCCGTTGAAATAACCATTGAAAACAAGGACGAGCTAAAACTGGATAAACTAATTATACATGATTTGCAGAACTTAATGAAGGAGGAAATCAATCATATTATCGGGCAAAAAGTATCGGTTATTGATGAAAGTGCCAAGCTTCTGATTTCATCATTGGAAAACAAAGAATACACAGTGGATGAACTTACGTACGTCTTTACAATAAAAAAACTCACCATCAGTAAAACATTGAAAATTACCGCGGAAGCCGAAATCGGGGACTCAGCGTGACTAGCCAGTTAAGTATAAAACTGGCTTTCTGCTAAAATTCCATTGTGAACATTCGATGAAAATCCTACTGATATTGTAGTAAAAATGAAAAAATTTATTTATAATATAACTATACAGAATAACATTTCAGCAGAAACTTTCATAGACTAAATTTAATTGAAAGGAGCTGGTTAAATGCACATCATGAATACAAGACGGATACGCGATGAAAAAATTGCACAATTACTTAGTGGAAGAACAGCCTATGCTGAGACTCAGGAAATGATTCGGCTGATAACACGCTCGATTGAACGGAATAATATAAATGTACACTTGGACAATACAACCTCAGGCTGCTGGTTTATTCCGATGGATGAAAAAAAGAGCAGTTAAATAACGTGCTAATTTCCATTATGGAAATTAGCACGTTGTTTAGTCATTTTATTTCGAATACGTCACACAAATTTTCTCCAGATCATCGACCACCATATCAGCTTCCTCCCAGGTATTCACCGATGCTCCCGCAGCCATTGGATGGCCACCACCATTATATTTTGCCGCAATATCATTAACTACAGGACCTTTTGACCTAAGCCTGACACGAATCTGATCATCTTCCTCAATAAAAAACACCCACGCTTTTATACCCTCGATATCACCCAAGACACCAATGAGCTGTCCTGAGTCAGCCGGACTCACGTGGAACTCCTTCAGTTCTTGCCGAGTTAACCTGACCGAACTCATTCCCGATTCCGCGAGTTTAAAATGCTGCAATATGTACCCGCGCAGTCTGGCAATATTGTCCTGAATATTATAGATACCTTCATAAAGTCTTGAACGATCAAAATTATAAGTAACTAGCTCTGCCGCATGCTGGAATGTCTTCTTGGATGTGCTAGGAAACAAAAATCTTCCAGTATCACCAACAATACCGGCATAAAGGAGCATTGCAGCCTTGGCATTCAAGCGAAATCCGTGATCCTTTGCATCCAAATACAAATCATAAATCAATTCACAGGTTGAGCTTACTGCTGTGTCAACCCAAACGGTATCCCCATATTGGTCCACATTTGGATGATGGTCGATTTTAATCAGTTCTGCACCACGATCATAACGCTGGTCAGCGATACGGGCAGCGTTGGCAGTGTCACAAACAATTACGAGTGCATGCTGATACATTTTATCCTGAACATTATCCATTTTTGCCAAAAAATTTAATGACGGCTCCTCCTCACCCACTGCAAACACTTGCTTGTTTGGAAACGAGGCATTGATAATTTCTTTCAAACCAGCCTGGGAACCATATGCATCAGGATCTGGACGCACATGACGATGAATAATTATCGTGTCATATTTTTTAATCGCAGAAATTATGTTATCGGTTATCATTCGTATGCTCCTATCTTTGTCACAAAATTTATGGAATCACCGTCTGGCAAAATAATCGTAAACAAGCTACAATATAATGTGAAACTTTAAATAATGGAAGTTTCACCCCACAAACGTCAGTAAAGCGAATAGGACATAACTGACAGTTGACGGGGGTACATATTGATCATACGGGAGTAGATTAAATGATTATTTTTCCTATACTGATTACCTTATCAGCCGTTTTCTGGATTTACTATAAAGTTGCCATTCTGAAAACAAGGGACGGATTAAAACAGCGTTACTTTAACGCAAAATCACGGGTAAGTCTCGGAGGCTTTCTCATCTTTTTTGCCATTAATGAATACCTGTTCTACCAGACACAAATTGCATTATGGATTGGATTGGTATTTTTGGTTTTTGGCATCATACAGCTGAACACCGGTGTGAAGGAAACAAAACATTACCGCAACGAATGGAAACGATTGAATCCAACAGAAGCTGACCAGTAATCGGTCAGCTTTTTCATCAGAATCTTTCCAGCGATAAGCCAAGCCTTTCTAACGGTCGATTAACTGCGCCATTAACAGCCCTTTCCCAACCATTTTCCGCCCATTATAAACCTCTATATCAATCTTCGCGTATATTCGCCCCGCCTCCATTAAGGTCGGTTTTATCAGCAATATACTCTCAATCGGAACTGGCTTCAGGAAGTAAACAGTTAAACTTTCGACCACCAGATCACCCTTCTTGTAATAAAGCAGGAGTCTGCTGCTGGCTTCAGTCATGAGTGCCGTAAACACACCATTTGACAATGTTCCCAACTGATTGGTCATTTGCGGTGTAACCTGAACCTGAAAGCTCGTCTCATCATCACCCGCAGCTTGCAGATTACGTGACACAATATCTTCAATCGTTTCCCCCACTTGCGGTTGACGCTGAACCTGTTGCAAGGCCTTCAAAACATCCTGCCTCGAGACAATCCCCTGCAGTTTTTGAGAAGCATCCGCAACCGGCACAACCTCAATGCCTTCCCAAACCATCATATGGGCAACATATGCCAAAGATGTTTTTTCCTGAACAACGATCGGATTTTTGGTCATCACCTTATCAACTGGTAGCGATTCATCTTTTCCGATTACATCTTTTGAAGTTATCATACCAATAATCCGTTCCTTTTCATCAACAACCGGAAATCTGGTATGCTCTGATTGCTCATTCAATTCATACCAGCGGTGCAGCCGTTCTTTCGTATACATGTAGAATGATTTATTATACGGTGTATAGATATCCCCAACAAATACAATTTCCTTTTTGATCAGCTGATCATAAATAGCCCGATTGATCATTGCCGCGACCGTAAACGTATCGTAACTGGTTGACATCAGCGGCAGTTCTTTGTCGTCAGCAAGTTTTTTAATCTCATCCGTTGCATCAAATCCGCCAGTAATTAATACAGCTGCGCCTTCGCTGATTGCCAATTGATGAGCCTTCACCCGGTTCCCGACAATCAGGAGCGATCCTGCTTCGGTATAACGCATCATCGCATCCAGCTGCATTGCACCAATCACAAATTTATTCAGTGTCTTATGCAGACCTTTCCGTCCACCCAACACTTGTCCATCGACAATATTGATTACTTCAGCAAAAGTAAGCCGTTCAAAATTCTCCTTCTTCTTCCGCTCAATCCGGATTGTTCCAACACGCTCTATCGTACTGACAATCCCCTGATTTTCAGCTTCTTTAATCGCTCGGTAGGCTGTACCTTCACTTACATTTAAAACTTTGGCAATCTGGCGGACCGATATTTTATGCCCAATCTCCAACGTTAAAATATGCTGCAAAATCTGTTCATGTTTTGTCGCCATTTCCGTTCACCGACTTTCAACTGTACTAGTCATTTATATATTAATTATTATACAGTTGATACAGAGAAAACTCAATGCTTAAGCGTTTTGCCGCTGTTTCATCTTCCCCTGTTCCATAGCCGGCGGACTGGTCATTTGCAATAGTGTAGCAAAGTTTGACCCAACGATCAGAAGCAGAAAAAACAGCCAGCCTCCCCAGAAAATTGCTTCCAGCTGTGTCTCCGCCCCCGGTATTAATGGCCATGCAAAATATAACAGAAAGCCTGCCAGCAATAATCGCAATATTGCATAATTACGCACAAAACCGCCTCCATTTCTGTTTTAATTGACTGTTAAAACAGGTATTGCTTTATAACCGTAATGTAAAACAGCCTTTTATTAAAATATGAAGAAACATTTTAATTCAGAACAGAAATGCGCGGTCATACTGTCTAAACCAAATTAAAGTACCATGTAATCATTTCGTTCCCGTAAAAATACGCCAGCAATGCTCCAACAATGATATAAGGTCCAAACGGTACTTCCTGCTTTCTTCCCACAATTTTAAAAAGCAGCAATATCCCGCCGAAAAGTGCCCCGATCAGCGTTGCCAGAAAAAAAGCCAGCAGTACTTTTTCGGTTCCAAATACAATTCCCAAAAGGGCAAATAATTTCATATCACCACCGCCCATTCCGCCTCTGCTGATGATAATAATCACAGCAAGCAGCACTCCAGCTATCAGCCCGCCTGCAACAGAATCCCACCACGGATGAAGCGGCTGAACAATGCGCAATACGATAAAAATGGGTGAAAAGAAAAGCAGAATACGATTTGGAATCAACATATAATGCAGATCTGAAACAAAAATAATTATCAGCATCGAAACGAGTGCCAAAGCAATAATCAGTTCAGCACTCAGACCGATTTTTATGTAACTGAAGGAAAAAAGAAGTCCTGTCGCCAATTCAACCGCTGGATAAACAAATGAAATCCGGGTTTTGCAATGGCGGCATCTTCCGCGCAAGTAAAGAAAAGATAACACCGGAATAAGATCGTACCAGAAAATCGTTTGGCGGCACTTTGGGCAATAAGATCGGCCAGCGACAAAGGGTTCTTTCTTTGGTACCCGCAGTCCAGCCACATTGAAAAAAGATCCCAATATAGTCCCAACCAGAAAGAAGAACAGAATAAATACAATTTCCATGACCAAAGCTCCTTATTTTTACAATCGTAACCATCTTTATTATAGCACCGCTTTACTGTTTTGGATAATTTGATTCTCAAATACTAAAAAGAACGCGGAGACTCGCTTGCTGTAAGAAGAAAAGGTCTGTTTGAAGATTAATAACGGGTATTTAGTCGTGGATCTAACTAGGAATGCGTTCGATACTTTAAACCAACTTATAAAGAAGTATATCGTCTACATATTCATTCTCATCCATCTTAAACTCCCTAAATTTTCGTCCTTCTTCAATAAACCCCAAACTTTTGTATAGCGCTTTCGCTCTGTGATTATTTGAAAATACACCTAAGCTTACCTTTTCTATTAAAGGGTTATTCTTTGCCCAGGATAATAATGCTTCCATTAGCTTTTTACCGATTCCCATTTCTCTAAAATCTTTATTAACCATCATCCCAGCAGAACCAGTGTGGGACATTCTCTTCCTGGTTTGTGAAAAAAATACGATATACCCAACTACGTTCCCATTTACCTCTGCAACAAGTAAGGTTTCTCTTTCATTTTCTAATATGTTATGTATCGATTCCCTTTGTTCTTCCGGCGTTTTGTTATACTCTGCGGGGGTTGTTATTAAATATTCACCTTCAGCGATAACGGCGTTCATAATATTTACAATTGCCCCGGCATCTTCCAGTTCCACCGTTCGAATAATGCTTATACCATTATTACCTGCCATCCATATCCCCCCTATAATAAGATTTGATTAACAATCATCAAATAACAATCATTTCAAAAATATTTAAAGAATCCATTTATACAGGCCGCCCCATCCCTTTATTTTTTAACAAGTTGGATTATATTGCAAAAAGTATTGACAGTTATTAACTAAAAAACATAATCTGAATCCCATTTATAATTACAATTTAATTCTGGGTTTGTTTATTGTACTTTTTGTTAATTTCCTGTTTTAACTTTTTAATCGTTTCCGTACTAATACCCTTTAAATCCAGTTTAATCTCAGATACTGATTTTTTTACATCATCTTCTACTTTTTTAGCCTTTTCCTGAAGTTTCTCCATTTGCTCGGTTGTAATAATTCCCGCTTGGTGAGCTATATTAATCACTTTATAGAGATGACTCCACTGAGATAAATTTAGACTGGTCCAATCCCCTATATGATTCATAATGTCAACACTATGTGAAGGTGCAGCACCTTCAGCTTCAGACAAAGCCTTTTGCTTCCATTCCTCCCAAGCATCCAATGTTTCCTGAGCATTATCAAATTCAGATTCTAACTCATCTTGATTGTTTACTGTTGTATAAATTCCATTTGACGCCTTTGCCATTTTTTCTAATTGTTTCTGGGCCTTTGCATCGGTTTGAAAACCAATAATATTAATAATTGGTTTAGCATTGGACTTAGAAAACGATTTTGCAACTTTAACAGGATCTCCGCCGCAAGTTCCAATACCATCACTAACAAGATAGATTAAATTTGTATTATTCTTAGAATCATATTCCTTCATGGATTTCATAGATTGTTTTAGGGCTGAAGCGATAGGAGTCCAGCCTTTAGGTTCAAATTTATTCAATGCCTTTTGAAACTTTTGCTTATTATATGGGGCAAAACCATATACTTGTTCTATTGCACTACAAGACATTTTCTTATCCGATTCAGCTCCAGATCCTTTATGACCATAGATGCGCAACGATACGTTTGCTTTTTCAGGTACCTTTGATAAAAAATTGTTAATAGATTCTTTAGCTAACTCCATACGGGTTTTTCCACCAGAAATAGCTGCCATACTTCCACTAGAATCCAATATGATTTCAATATTATAGTTTTGTTTAAATTGAAACCGCGAATCAGGCAATTCCGGATTTCCAAAGTTAAGAAATTGCCATTTTTTAATTAAATCTTTTGGGTTTGGAAAATCATGCGAAACTAGCTTATAAAAGTATTGAAAATAATTATTTAATTGTTCACCAGTTGCATTCTTGGATAGGGGTTCCAATCTTTTCAAATCTTTAATAACTTTCTTTTCTACCGTATTGTTTTTAAGATCCTTTGACGCATATATGCCTTGTTTTTGATGAATGAACCCTGCAGTATCAGTAGGAACCTCTGGCAAAGTTTTCAAAAAAGCATTGGTTTCAGACCCCTGAACCTTTTCTGTTTGGTCAGCTACATTATCAGCTTCAGCTTCTTTGGCATTCTTTTTTTCTGTTTGTTTATTTTCTCCAAATTTATCTGATGCGGAAGTATCTCCATTTGAATCATTACTACAACTAACGAGTAACAGTAGTAATATTAATATAATTGTGATTATCCTGACTTGTCGCATGTTAATAATTTCCCCTTTTATTTCAATTGGCCCGTCAAGCTAAACTATACTTAAACGCAATCCATCCAACTGGTATTGATTTTTTGGCAAAAATCGAAATTATTTTCAGTCTTTCTTTCGGATAGGCGCCCGTTCGTCTTTACCGTGCACAGTTGAATTAACAACTGCTCCCTTACTGTATGATTCCTTTGCATATTCAAATGCTGCAAATCTTTACTTTTTAACCATTTTTTCTTTTCTTCCGTTGACGATACCAAGCCTCATTATCTTTTTGCCCCCAATACAACTATATAAACCAAATAAAAAGAATAGTGATAGCTATGCTTTGTGAAAGATAAATTATGAAACCGCCAGTTTTTGTGCTTCTTGCCCTATTGGGAAAATAAGTGTTTAAGATAAAACTAATAATCCCCAAGACTGCAAATGTTAGTATGAAGATAAAAATCGTTTGCAATATCATCATATATCTCTCCAAATCATGATTTATTACTACCTATTTTAACATAAACCATGTAGGATGTACCCTTGTTCCTGACAAACATCCTATTATAAGCATCTGGTATTACTGAAGAAAAATAGCCTACTCTTTATTGTTTTTCATCAATTCTTCACGTATTCTTTTTAGTTCTTCAGTCTGTTCAAGTATGTTATTGTTAACTTTCCGTATTGCATCAAATACAAGAAAGATACCAATAAAAATTAAAATTAAAAACATAAAATTCATTGTTTACCAGCCCTCTTTACATTAATGCTTTTTATTCAAAGAAAGTGTCCTTTAGCTGAAGAACAGTCATGTCCTGCCATCTATATTTTTCTCAAACAATGTAAGCTCATGGTAAACCTGGAAACCGACTTTCTTATATAGATGAATAGCCTTTAAGTTATCAGAACGAACACAAAGGGTAGTTTCGTTAACAGATGGGAACGAGAACAACCATTGCAGTCCTTTTGCTAAAAGTGCAGAACCTACTCCCTTGCCCTGTGCCAATGCGTCAACAACAAAAAATTCAATACTGCCCTCCCCAAAATTAGGATCAGCTTCTGCATAAACATATCCCAGCAAGTTTCCGTTATTAACTACCCCAAAAACTGTGGCTTCTTCATCCAAACCTTCAAGCATTTCTTTCCCCGATAGATATGTATCCGGAAAAATTTGATCATGTAATTTAACGAACGAATTATAATGGGACTCCGATAACCTACTAACATTATCATCGCTCATTTTCTTTAGGTAACCCTTTAAGGAACGTTTTGTGCATGTCAATATTGCGTGCTCGCTAACTGAACTAAATCCTAATGCAGTAGCAAAGTTTAATGCCATTTTATTATGATTGTCAGGAAATAACGATACAGTTTGTATAACATTTGGGATCTTTTTATTAAGTGCTTTCCATAACAAGTTCGATACTTGAAATGCACTTCCTTTGTCTACAAAAGGACCCCAAATTTCTGCACTTCTCCGTTCAAAATCAGCATCAAATCCACAAACTCCAACGACCTTATTGTTTTCCATCGCTAACACAAATGCATCCCTTGCTGGCACATCCGTAAAGTCTTCTTCCAATGTACTAAGTATTTCATCTGCTTTATTTCCACAATAACCGATATGGTTCTCTTGAAGTGAGTTCATTTGTGCAATAAAGTCTGCGACAACACTTAATTCAGGAAAATGTTTCATTGTAGTCAAACTTAATGCACCTCCCAACTTTATTCACCAATCTGACCTATTTCCGCAAGATAAGATGTCTATTCTTATTCCAGATAGGCGCCCAATCGCTTAAAACTATTATTCACTGTATGTATTGTTTAGGCTTATCGTCCACCAAGGCAAAGATACTGAAAAGGAAACCGATTGGAATAGGCGGTCCCCTTCATCAGTGATAAAACTTTTTCCTTAATAAGCACTCCATCCGGCATCGGCAGCCAATGTGGCACCGTTGACATAGGCGGAATCTTCGGTTGCAAAAAATAGTGCGATATTGGCAATGTCATCCACTGTTCCAGACTTAGGCATTAAATTTGTTCCGCGTGTGGCAGCTTCCATACCAAATGAGTCAGTATTTTCCATCGATGAGGCAAATCCGGTTTGCACTTGTGCTGGAGCAATAGCGTTACAACGAATATTATGGGGTCCATAATGTGATGCTACGTTTTTTGTCATTCCAACCACGGCATGTTTGACTGCTGTATATGCTAGTCCACCACGACCACCGGTAAGACCTGTAATGGATGCCATATTAACAATTGTTCCTCCACCAATGTCCTGAAAGTGAGGAATTATTTTTCGTATGGTATACATAACACCACTCAAGTTGATACTCATGACCCGATTCCATGTATCATCTTGAACATTGGCAGCCGATTGCATATTATCACCGACCCCAGCATTGTTTACTAGAATATCCACCCGTCCAAACTTTTCAATCGCCTGGTCAATCATATGCTCTACTTCAGCGTTGACAGCAACATTCGCTTTCACGCCGATAGCTTTATAACCAGCATCTGTTAGTTCCGTTACAGTATTATTCATCGCTTTCTCAGCAAAAGTCTGCAATAACAACCTTTGCTCCTTCTTTTGCATATGCGGAGGCAATTTTTTTCCCGATTCCGCTTCCACTTCCAGTAATTAGCGCTACTTTATTTTCAAGTCGACCCATTCATGTATCTCTCCTTCCAATGATTATAAGCTAACATCACTATTGTACACCTATATTCATTCATCCAGAATTGGAACGCCCCAATAAAATGCAAAAAGGAGTTTGACTAATTCACTAAGTAAATTACCTTCAATTTGAAAAAGAGACACTTTGCGGCCTGAATCTTTTACAATAGATCAAGATATTGAAACTCGTCTGATCAAGTTTTGGAGAAATATCTTCGCCAGTCATTCCTTTGATTTTCTGGATCGTTGCTTGAATTTCTTGATCCTTAATCAGTTGCTCAAAGCCACCTAAAGCGACGAGTATATTTTCAATATCCTTATGTTTTAATAATCGCTTATTTGCAAAACCTAATGGTTCCATATCACGCTGAATCGTACGTTTTGTTACATGGAAAAGTCGACTGAATTCGGATGCCGAAACCACTTCTTTTTGTAACAAGATCATAACAATCGAGATCAATCGCTCAACTTTTTTCATATTACCCTCCCATATACGACATACATGTGTCACCTATGCTCTATTATACTTTAAATATGAAAAGGAGGGGAGAGCTTTGAACAGATCGCCTTAAAATTTTGAGTAAGAGCGCGCATAATGGAGTAAACAATTAATTTTTTATTAGGAGGAATTAGAAAATGAAAGCTATTCCTTATTTACAATTTGGAGGGAATACAGAAGAGGCGTTAACCTTTTATGACCAAGCATTACAAGCGACAAACGTAAAGAAAGTGAAATTTGGGGCTTATGGTGAAGATCCCAATGCTCCGTTATCGGAAGAAGAAAAAAACATGATTATGGAGTCCTGCATTAAGTTTTCGCTATTTATTTTAAAATTTAAACTGTTTAAGTAAAAACAAAAATGACCTGATCATTAAAGTAATGATAGCAATATGTTATAATAAAATACAATAGGCTGGCTTCGCATGAGGGGTTTGGCAGCACTTTCGCTCGTCGGTAGTCTTCAGTGGGAGACTTCCCGTGGAGGGGGGTGTAGCCTATGGACACTGTTAGTGCGCTAACGCTTATGATATCCTTTGGGATGTTAGTAGCGTTTATCGTTTCTGATAATAACCATAAAAAATAACCCCTCATGCACTTTAGCAGGTAAGTGAGGGATTATTTTCCCAAGCTGCCAACCCCTCTTGTCGGGGTTCAGTCTATTATGACCGTTCCATGTATCAGCATGGGCGGTCTTTATTAGTGTATGCACTTATTATCTTTCTATGTTAATTATACCACGAAATCAATGTTTGTACACATTATCATTAATATCCAAATTGAGAAGATGAGTATAGATTAATTTTGCCTTTTTTCTAACTACTTCAAATGAACATTCTCAACTTGGCTCTTATATGCGATTTAAACCGAGGGTAATCCCTGGTGATGTGAATACATTATAAAGTCATGCCAATTTAAATAACTGCAAACTTTTGGGGGCCAGCGTGTTCCAGCGGTGGTATCGATAATATGTACCCCCATTCTTCCAATTTACAAAAGCAACGGGAAACAGACCCGCTGCTTAAAATTACATTTATTATTCGTGCTTTACAAAATTGGTTTCCCAAACACTTTTAATGAAATAAGCCAGATTCCTTCGACTTTTTCATAAGTTTATCCTTTTTATCATTGATTACCCCTTTAAAAATAGCACCAAACAGAATGAATGCCACTCCAAATAAGGATAAAACAAGCAAATCATAATTAACGCGCTTCCAGACAATACCACCTACAGCCTCCCGCATCAAGTCAATGCCATAGGTAAATGGAAGAAACGGATTAATAAATTGAAAAAACTCCGGCAACAGTACGATTGGATAGGTTCCGCCAGATCCGGCAATCTGCAGGACGAGTAGGATAATCGCCATTGCTTTCCCGACATCGCCAAAAACTGAAACAAGCGTATACACCATCACCATGAAAACTAAGCTGATAAACAGCCCAAATATGATAAACCAGACCGGATGGACCGCATACGTATCAATAAGGAACAAGTCACCAAGTGTTATAATGAATGTCTGCAGTAAGCCTATTATGATAAAAGTTAACATCTTTCCAAAATAAATTTCCCTTACAGTCGGATCCCATTCTGCATGGTGCACTTCTGCCGCCAGCAATGAAATAAGCAGCAAAGCACCGACCCATATCGCCAAAACAGTGTAGAAAGGCGTCATGCCAGAACCATAATTTGGAATTGGGAACAGTTGATTTTTGTTTAACTGAACAGGTTCTTCAAAAAAGCTACGTTCTGCATCGGGATTGTTTTTAAGGAGCTTGATAATTTCACCGATGTCAGTCTCTCCTTGAATACTCCGTATCTTATCTGCAAGCTGGTTCACTTTATCATGAACATAAGGATATTCATTCAGCATATATTCGAGAACATCCCTGCCCTCCTGCAGATTCCCTTCCGTTCGACCCAACATCTTTTCAATTTCAGGTATCGTTGACTGGATACCGGTCAAAATCGATTTTGCTTCAGAAAGCGTTGTTTGTGCACTGTTGATTTTATTCATTACAGCCGGTTCAATATTTTGGTTGTATTCTTTCAAAAAGTCGCCAATGCGATTGGATGTATTCGTCGACAGCTCTTCCAAATTGGCAAGTATGCTGTCAACATCCTTTTGTTTCTCTTTCAAAAACTTATCCAAACTCCCGGCATTGACCTGTGCCTCCTGAAGGGCTTCTTTAATTGTCTTCAGGCGCTTTATCGCATCATTTATTATCTGCTGCTGTTTTTGATTCGTGCCCGGATCGGATCCTTCCGTATCATTAGCCCCATCATTTGCAGCACCACCAGCGTTCTGGTTTGGCTCATTATTGTTATCGCCGGATTCGCCCGACTGATCACCCATGTTTTGTACTTGTTTCAACGCACCTTCCACCGCAGAAATTCGGTTAATCGCATCTGTAACACGCTGATCAATCCGCTTTTGAAGTTTGTCACCTTTGCTGAAATCAATCGGCACATTCCTGACTTCATCAATAAAACTGTTAATATCCTTTGCTGTTGATTGGGCCTTTTTCAAATCCTTTTTTATCTTTGGTGACAATTCATTCAGGCGATTCTCGGCCTTATTCAGCATTGAAGCTGTATCATTAATCGTCTCAAGCCCGCTTCCGGTAACATTTTTTGCTTTGGGAATAATCCCTTGTGCTTGATTCATAAGCGATTGTGCGTGATTGGCATCATCCAGGGATTCTGTCATCAGCTCATGAATCTTCGGCAAATCTTCCTCTAATTTGAACACATACTCTTCAAATTTTTTAATGTCCGAAAGATCTTTTTCCAATTCAATTCCTAGCTTGTTAAACATATCAAAAATAACACCATTCACTGTCGAGACAAAGCTGTTGCTGATCTTTTTGACAATAACACTAGCACCTTTATCGGTGATTTTTGGTGCAATGGCATTTATTTTTTCGTTTACATAGTATTTAACACTGGCTTTCTTCGGATGGTCACTCACAACCGTTGCCAAATGTTTTGAAAAATTCTCAGGGATAATAATCACCGCATAATAATCACCATAACGTACTTTATCCATTGCCGTTTCCCGGTCATTAAAATGCCATTCCATGGTGTCGTTCTTCTTCAATTCCTTCACGAGCTCATTACCGGCATTTATCGGCTTATCACGCACTTCCGCCCCACTATCTTCATTCACGATACCAATCGGAATCTGACCAGTCTGCCCGTATGGATCCCACGATGCCTTTATATTGAACCACGCATACAAGGAAGGCAAAATCACGAGTCCGCCAATCAAAATTGCTGCTACCCAGTTTTTTGAGATGTTTTTCATATCTTTTGAAAAGATTTTCCAAATATTTTTCATACCTGTCTTCCTTATCCAAATATTTACTGTTTGTCAACAATTACATATTATAACAGGGTAATGTGAAAAAGTAAAAAGGATGGTAGTTGGGTAATCCCATTACATACCAGTTTGGGATACTATTGTCTGATACCCGCGATGTTCAAAGAATGGTTTGGCTGTTAAACTTGCCTCTGTATTAATTGTGGAAGGTCCTCTATGTATCACTTCGAACTCAAGTTTATTAACTAATGCTGTTGCTATTACTTGTCTCTGATAATTCTTGTGCTTATTTAGAGAGTAAGTCCAGGGGCTCCTTTAAAGATTAGCACCCTAAGAATTCGAACAAAATTTATATAAACTTCCAGACTCCAGTGTTCCAGTATCCTTTTCTATTAATTCCCATTTATTTTCATTGGATTTTATCGTCTCAACAAGTTTGTTGGGACCTGTTATTTCATATTGATGTTTATTTGTTCGAATTGGTTTTTCCCCGTAAGTAACTAAGGTACCATTATCATTAATAATAACCATATAACTCACTTCGCCGGTTTTCATATCTATAATATAATGATGATTATTATTAGATTCAGACGTTCTTTTTAATTTCATATCTGAAGGTTGTTCAAAGAATTTTGTTAGTTCATTCTTATTACTAATAGTCATTACTTTATCGTTTTCAGCATTTTCCTCTATGTTGCAACGTCGAATGGTAACTTCTTTGATATTCTCCTCTTTTGATATTATATTTGTTAAAACCTTTTCGAAAGTAGTCGTTTTCGACTGATGATAAACGAATATAATCCCAGAAATGATTACCAACATCAACATACCTATAACGAACCAAACTTGTTTTTTGTTTTTCAAGGTCATTCCTCCTTGTACAGATATATATGTATTATTCAATTAAATGACCTGATCGTATGGCTAAACATCATACAAACTGACCTCATAAATTTAAGAAAATCACAAACAAACTCCACATTCATTTTACCATATATTCTGAATTCCATATGATGTTATGTAATTAAATAACAAATAAAATAATTACATAATTCCATCATAAAAATGACCACCAAATTAACGCGCATTTTGGTAGTCATTTTAGCCTTCATTTAAATGTTTGCAATATTAAACAAAACCCATTGTGTAAAAGCCCACATTTTCATTTTCAACTCTTCATTCCGTTTTAAAGATCAATTGTATCCCCTATTTTCATAGCAAGTCCTTTACCGGGTTTTACTTTTGCGGCAAAATCATCCGCATCCTGTTCGATGAGTGGAAATGTGTTGTAGTGCATCGGCACAACTGTTTTCGCATTAACCCATTCTGCTGCCACGAGGGCATCTTCCGGCCCCATTGTAAAGTTATCACCAATTGGCAGAAAGGCAAGCCCTATATCATTCATTTCCCCAATAAGCTTGAGATCGCTAAACAATGCAGTATCACCTGCATGATAAATGGTTTTTCCTTCTACAGTTAATAATATTCCTGAAGGCATACCAGCATAAATGACCGTGCCGTCTTCCTCTGTATAAGAAGATCCGTGAAAAGCCTGAGTCAACTTAACCTTGCCAAATTCAAATTCATGTGCACCACCGATATGCATTGGATGAGTATTCAACCCTTTTCCGCCAAAATATTCGGCGAGTTCATTCGGTGCAACGACCAATGCATCATTCCGTTTGGCAATATCAAAGGTGTCCCCGACATGATCGTTGTGACCATGTGTCAGCAGAATCACATCAGCTTTTATCGATTCTGCATCTAAATCACACTGTTCATTCCCCGAAATAAACGGATCGATTAATATTATATGATTGCTTGTTTCAACTCGTACGACAGATTGTCCATGAAAAGATACTTTCATTTTAACCGCTCCTTCTGCAAAATTATAGCTTCTTTACTCTATTCTATAAAAGTCTTACCTTTTCCTCTACCCGTTTACGAATTTTTTTATTCATCATGAAACAAAAATAAAACAGACACCTGTTGCAATGGCGTCTGTTCAATGCTGGACTATTCTTTTCCCAGCTTTTTCTTCAGTGCTGATAATTCCTCGTCAACTGCATTATTTTTATCGATCTCGTTAAATTCATCATCCAGGCTTCTGCTCTCGGTTGAGATATCTTCACTGGTTTCCGCCTCAGCCTCGTACTGGATTACTTTTTCTTCCATCCGCTCGAATCCCCTTTTGGAGTCATCATTTCCAATAGAAGACATCTTTTGATCCATTTTTGTTCTTGCTTTTGCTGATTCTGCACGTGCGGTCAATGTATCCTTTTTCAGCTTCATTTCCTGATATTCTTTCTTCATTTCATCCAATTTATTTTTAAGCAGTTCCGAATCTTTTTTTGCCCGGTTCCATGATTCGCTTAGCATGGATGCCTGTTTATTAAATTCGCCCTTGCCATCCAGTGCACGGCGCGCCAAATCATCGTCACCGGCTTCAACCGCCTGTTCCGCCTGACGCTGTCGTTTGTCAGCCATGGCCGTCGCATCATCAGCTTTTCGCTTCAGCATTTTTTCATTTGCCATCTGTCTGGCTACTGCCGTTTCCATTTCGCGAATGTCCTCACCCATATCACGCATATATTGTTCAAGCATTTTCACCGGGTCCTCCGCTTTATCCAGCATGGCATTCAATTCAGAACCTACTACAGTAGACAGCCGTTTAAAGAATTTAAACATGTCGCTCCTCCTTTTAATTTAGCCACCCTATCTTCTGTATTCCCATTTACGTCTCTGTAATGAAATACGTATTAATTACGAAAAAGTTTCATTAATAAATCACGTTGGTCCAACTGTTATAACTTGTTCCCAGTCTGTTATAATAAAACCATTCATGAAATAAAGAGGTGCTTATATGTCAGACAGACTGGATACATTATTAAACGAAATGAAGAAAAATAATTTAGAGAGTATGATTATCACATCTCCGGCAAATTTTTATTACGTAAGCAACTATTATACCGACCCGCATGAACGTGTGATAGCAACATATATCAGCAAATACCATGATCCTGTTATCGTGGTCCCTTCCATGGAAAAAGAAGATGCTAAGAATGCCGGGTGGAACTATGAAATCATCGGCTACCAGGACCATGAAGATCCTTGGCAGCTTTTGCTCGATTATTTAAAACGCAATGACAGTATTCCTGCTTCAGTTGGACTGGAATATAACAGTTTATCAATTGAGCGGTTTACTAAGATAAAGCAAACTTTCCCGGAAGCTGTGTTTTCAGATGCTCAAGAGATACTTGCTAATATGCGTGTGCTGAAAAGCAAAGAGGAATATAAAATGCTGAAAGAAGCAGCATCCCTTGCTGACTTTGGTGTGGAAACAGGTATCAAAGCAATCCATGAAGGTGCAACCGAACTGGGTATCATCGCCAAGATAGAATATGAACTTAAAAAGCAGGGCGTTCAAGGCATGTCCTTCTCCACCATGGCAATTTCAGGTACCAAAACTGCTTCACCGCATGGAAACCCCTCTATGAAAACCGTTGAAAAAGGGGACCTTGTACTGTTTGATCTTGGGGTCGTTTTTGAGGGATATTGTTCAGATACAACAAGAACCGTTGCTTATAAATCAATCTCCCCAGAACAGGAAAAAATATATAACACGGTGTTAGCGGCTGAAAAGAAGGCAATTGATGAATCCGTTGTGGGAACTCCGGTGGGGAAAATTGATCTGGCAGCACGCAACCCTATTGAACAGGCGGGCTATGGTGACTATTTCACCCATCGGATTGGACACGGACTTGGTATTGAAGCACACGAATATCCATCGATGCACAACAAAAATGAACTTCCGCTGAAGCCGGGAATGTGTTATACCATCGAACCTGGTATATATGTACCGGGAACAGGTGGTGTACGGATTGAGGATATGATTTTCATGACCGAAAACGGTGCCGAAACGCTGACGAAATTTCCAAAAGAACTGCAAATCATCGACTAAAAAATCAGCACCTTCATGAAGGTGCTGATTTAATTTACCGATAACGATGGATGACATCCAGCCCGCCGGTGACTTCAAAAACAGCACCGGTAATCATATCTGAGTTATCCTCACAAAGATACATGATAGTACGCGCTATATCTTCACCGGTTCCGGATCTGCCTATTGGTGTCTTTTCGTCATATGTTTTTCTGCTTTCCTCAATACTTGCTTCTTTCATATCTCCTACGATGTTACCCGGACATACCATATTAGATGTAATCTGATTTTCCGCTTCTTCAAAAGCAACCGTTTTCGTCAGCGACACCAGCCCGCTCTTGGCAGCTGCGAATGCGGAGCGGTATGGCCATCCCGATGCACTGTTAGCACCTTGAAAACCGTAATTAATGATTCTGCCAAAACGCTGCTGCCGCATATGAGGAATTGTCTGACGCAGCAAATAAAACACGGCATTCAAATTACCTTCCATCATTTCATGCCACTCATCTTCCGTATAATCCATCAAATTTTTCCGTTCGAATACAAATGGTCCGGCATTGTTAATTAAATAATCAACTCCCCCGAATTTTGCAACAGCACGATCCACCAGTTTTTTTATATCATCCTTTTTTGTAATATCCGCTTGTTCAATATGCAGACGATGGCTGTATTCCGCCAGATTTTCTTTAGCCTTTTGCGCCTTGTCATAATTTGAAAAGTATGTAGTGGTGACACAATGGCCTGCTTTTAAAAATTCTTCAATCACTTTTCTCCCAAGGCCCGAAGTCCCGGCAGTTATCAATGCGTGTCCCATTTCGATACCCCCTCTTTCAAAATGCCTGTCATGATTGGAATTATATCATAATATACTGAGAACAAAAGCGAAGTGTACTGATTGGCAGTGGATAAAACAAAAAGAATCCACCCCTCAAGAAAAGGGATGGATGCGCATTGTCATTTCTTTTGATTATTGAAGGTGTGAATGCTTCTGTTATTTGAAAGGTTCTCTTTATCTTCAATAACACCACTCTGATAACTTTCCAACAGCTGATTTTGCACAGTTGCTATGCCTTTTTTATCTTCAAACAGTTTTTCTTGTTTGGCCAAAATCATCACCTCCAGTTCTAGTATGTGCAGTAATTCACTAAATACTGTAGGTAGCTGTTTCCAACTCACACAATATCGATTAAACTGTCCACAAAAAGGGTATTGATTAGTAGAAATAGTAAGAAATTCTTTATACCTAAAAAGGGAGGCGAAAATGATGGATTTTGAATATAAGAATATTGTTGTTGCTGTTGATGGTTCACAGGCTTCTGAAAACGCCTTTAAAAAATCACTCGACATTGTTAAACGTAATGATGCCCGCCTGATTCTTGCACACGTGGTCGATTCACGAACATTTGCAACGGCTGAAGCATATGACCGAACATTGGCTGAACGTGCGGATAAATATGCCAAAGACTTGCTGGACAGCTATGTGGAGAACGCACACGAAACGAAAGTTACAAATATTGTACGGTGTGTGGAATACGGATCACCAAAAGTGAAAATCGCCAAAGAAATCGCTGTGGATTTTGGTGCCGATCTGATTATTTGCGGGGCTACAGGTATGGGTGCTGTTGAACGATTTCTGATTGGAAGTGTTTCCGAAAGCATTACACGGTATGCCAATTGCGATGTACTTGTTGTAAGATAATAACGCCTGTTGTCAGCAAAACAGGCGTTATCTTGTATCTTTTGTTATTTCGTTGACAACATGGGAAAGTTCAGGAAGAATCAGTTTATTCATAGCCAGTTTGACTGCACCGGATGATCCCGGAATAGCAAAAACTGCTGTATGATTGATTACTCCGGCCGCTGCCCTTGATAACAGCGCAGCCGAGCCGATGTCCTCCTGGTAACTGAGCATGCGAAACAATTCGCCAAACCCGGTGATTTCCTTGTTAAATAAAGGACTAATTGTTTCAATCGTAACATCGCGACCGGCAATTCCCGTGCCGCCGTTTGTAATAATGACGTCAATTTCCGAGTCGCCGCATCCAGCATTCATTATTTCTTCAATTGCCGGGCGTTCATCACGGATAATTTCCTTCCTGCTAACTGAATGTCCCGCATTCTCGAGAAGCTCTGTAATAAGAAACCCGCTTTTATCGTTTTGTTCAGTTCGGGTATCGCTGATTGTAACAATCATACACCGTACAACCAAATTGTTTTGTTTATGCTCATGAACCGACATTCCGCTCCCCCCTTAACTTGTAAACCTAACCGTATCACGTGCTATCATTATTTCTTCATTTGTAGGGATAACAAGTACTTTCACAGGCGAATGGGAATAACTGATAAACGTCTCTTTACCCCGGATTTTGTTTGACTCAGGATTCCAGTAAACTCCCATAAATTCGAGTCCAGTCAGCACTTTTTCCCGGATAACATCACTGTTTTCGCCAACACCTGCTGTGAAAATAATCGCATCAACACCGGACATGCGTGCAGCATACGAGCCAAGATATTTGTGAATACGTGCAGCAAATACTTCCAATGCCAATTCAGCCCGTTCATTCGTGTCGGCTTTTTGCTCAATGTCCCGCAAGTCACTGGAAAATCCGGACAGGGCCAGCATTCCACTTTTTTTATTCAGCACGTTCATAACCTCATCAGCTGATTGGCCTGTCTCCTCCATGATATATGGAATCAGTGCAGGATCAATATTACCTGAACGAGTCCCCATTGTTACTCCGGCAAGTGGTGTGAAACCCATTGACGTATCAATTGACTTACCTTTATCGATTGCAGCGATACTTGCACCATTACCCAAATGACACGTAATCAGCCGTAATTGTTCAAGCGGAATCCCCATCATTTCGGAAGCCCTTTGCGATACATATTTATGGGACGTGCCATGAAACCCGTATTTTCGGATTCCATATTTTTCATAATATTCGTATGGTAAGCTGTACAAATATGATTTTTCAGGCATTGTCTGATGAAAAGCAGTATCGAATACAGCTACCATTGGCACATTCGGCAGAACTTCTTTGAAAGCCCTGACACCAGTCAGATTGGCTGGATTATGAAGCGGGGCCAACTTTGAAACATCCTCAATGCCGCGGAGAACCTCATCGGTAATGAGAACCGAATCAGTAAAACGCTCTCCGCCGTGGACAATCCGGTGTCCAATTGCACTTATTTCATCCAAAGATTGGATTACCCCTGAAGTTTTCAGCCGTTCCAACAGCCATTTAACAGCTGCTTCATGGTTCGGTATGTCCGCTTCCACACTGTCTTTTTTACCATCTATTGTTATGGAAAATATGGAATTTTCAAGTCCAATCCGTTCGAATATTCCTTTTGCCAATACCTTTTCCTCGGGCATTTGAATCAATTGATATTTCAACGAGGAACTTCCAGCATTGATCGCCAATACATTTTCCATTTGTTACTCAACTCCCTCTCATTCCTGATTCGGCATATTTTCAGAGAACCATGTGTTAATTTGTCCCAGAATATCATTCATCGCATCTGTATTATTAAAAGAAGGCAGATTTGCCAGCAGTGGTTGTTTAGGTGCTGATACACCCTCACCATTCTTTTGCAGAATCAGGATGCTTTTTGTGTTTTTCTCTGATTTGAATGCACTTTTCGGCAATCTGATAACACCGATTATATGTGCATATTCGTGAATAAACGCATAAAGCTGATCTGACTGGTCACTATCAAACAGGAAATCAGGAATGACTAAAATTAAATACCCGGCTTCTTTCGTGTAATTCATACTCTGCTCGATAAATAAATGGTGAGAATACGAGTGCCCCGCGCTTGCTTTAAGCTCAAATTCATTCGCGCGTACATCATCGGGATAATAGCCGACCGGAAGATCTGCAACAATTAAATCAACCGGATCCAATAAGAATGGCCGCAAACTGTCCTGGTGGAAAAACTCTATCTCTTTCCTTTGCAGATTTGCGTTTAATACTGCCAATTCAATCAACGTTGGATCAACTTCACCGGCATACACACTGCTGACGTTTCCAAGATGCTCCAGGACAATCGTCAGCAGGTTTCCTGTTCCACTGGCAGGGTCAAATACACGCATATTTTCCCTTCCTTTTGTTAACTTTTCAGCCAAGTAACCGGTAAATAATGCTACAGTTTCCGGCGTCATTAAATGCTGTTGCTGAGTGGAACCTTTCATACCTTTCAAAATGGCCAGCTGAACAGCTTTGCGAATTTCCGTGTTTGTGTAGGATTCTAATTCTGCTCCCTCTAATTCATCTGTCAATTTCTGTGACAGTTCCTTATCCGTTTCCTCCGGGATATCCCGGTAAAATAGTGTACTTAAAGTACCTGTAAGACAGTCCAGGTATGGAGCATTATCATATTGCTGAATTAATTCTGTCGTCTGATCGATCCATTCAAATAAATTTTCCACGTTCGTTTTTTCCATATTGCACATCCTCTGCTTTCGACTACCTTGAGTGTATCAAAAGACCCGGGTTATTGTACAAAAATCTCCCCTGCCGTGTAAAATGCAGGGGAGATTAAAAATTCGATGTATTGAATTATTCAGCTTCTTTAGCTGCCTGTAAAGCTTTATCGAAATCAGGCAGCTCCGTTACTTCACTCACATATTCAGCATATTTAACGGTGTCGTTTGAGTCAATCACAAAGACAGCCCGTGCCAGTAACCGCATATCTTTAATTAGAACACCATATTTTTCACCGAAATCTGCATCCCGGTGATCGGATAAAGTATCCAGATTCTTGACCCCATTTGCAGCACACCAGCGCCCCTGCGCAAATGGTAAATCCATACTAATCGTCAGTACGTGTGCATTATCCAGTTTGTCTGCTTCTTCATTAAAACGCTTGGTTTCCTCCGAGCAGACACCGGTATCAACTGACGGTACTGCTGCAATCAGCTTAACTTTGCCTTTATAATCGTCCAGTGAGACTTCCTTGAGATCATTTGACAGAACTTTAAAATCCGGTGCCTTATCCCCTGCAGAAATTTCATTACCTAAAAGTGTGACAGGTTCTTGATGGAATGTAACATCAGCCATATGAATCATTCCTCCTCTAAATTTTGTCTACACTTTTATTATGCGTTCACATGCTGCGATTGTCTATTAATAACCGTCATACAAATAAGACAGTTTTGTGAACTATATATCATAATCCATTTGCTGAGAATTTTCACCGTTACTCTGATTGTTTTTCTTGTCGTTATTCTGATTACCTTGCTGATCCTGTTTCTGTTTCTGTTTCTGTTGATTCTGACCACCTTTTTTTTGCTGATTTGATTGATTGGACTCTTTTATAATTTGCTGGATTTTTTCGACAGCTTGTGGTGCAAAATTTATCATTTTCTCATACAAATGCACATTCTCATCCATATGAATCATTTTGATCCCTTTCTGGCTGACAATCAAAAAAGCAACAGGTGTAATGGAGACACCGCCGCCGCTACCTCCACCGAACGGAAGGCTGTCACCACCAGAATCATCGCCCTTACCTCCTCCGCCTGAAAATTCACTTCCACCGGCAGCAAACCCAAAGCCTACTTTTGAAACAGGAACGATAACACTGCCATCAGGGGATTCAACCGGGTCTCCAATAATCGTGTTAACCTCAATCATATCTTTCAAATTTTCCATTGCAGTTGTCATCAATCCTTGAATTGGATGTTCACTCATGATGCTCCTCCTTTATATTACCGCTTCTTTTTTAAACGGAACTTTCCGTATCACTTTAAGAAGTGCGTACATAGCTTGCCCGATTCTTATTGAAACAATGCACTCCAATTCGGAGCGGAAACAAATCCTGTTAAAGTAAGGTGTTACGGAAATGGAAGGCTTGTTTTTAAAGGTGCTTTTGTTACTTACATATCCGGTCAAATATCCTTTAATCGCCCATATACCACCTGACGCCAGACCGGTAGCGTCAGCTTTTCCGGTTCCAAATTCCGTTTTCCAGTAATACTCTCTAAATGTAAGCTGCTTCAATAAAATGGTGGCTGCATCATGATACGCTTTAACGCTGTTTATCAGGTTTGTGCCGGTAGATTGAAACAATTCAACACTTTGCTCAACGGACATTTCAACTGTTTCTTGTTCGGAAAGATGAACCGTTCTGCTGAAAATTTTGATACGATAAAACTGTACGGAGACGACAACTTTTTGGCAATCCTTCTGAAAGACTGCCTGACAGGTAATAAGAGCATTTGAACACAAAACTATTATACATATCAATAAGATGATACCAACAATCCACATAACCTCACCTCTAGCAATACTTTGCAGCAAATTTCATTTTTTATCCATTTCAGCTAATTATTAGTGCGAAAGAAGCAAAAATGGTACGATAAAAAAAGGATATGGATGGGAGGAATAACATTGACGCGTGAAAATCGTAAAAACATTTATCTTTTTCAAACAGCCGGTACTACAGAAAATCAGCTCGATTCCTTGATTACGGAAGCTGAAAAGAATGGATTTACAATTGTCAATAATGCCAGTGATGCGAATATAATTTTGAGCATCGGTGGTGATGGTGCGTTTCTTCAGGCAGTCCGCAAAACCGGTTTTCGGCAGGACTGTTTATATACAGGGATTACACAATCAAATGAATCAGGTCTCTATTGTGATTTTAATATGGATAACATGGATGAAATGCTGCATACCATGAAACACGCAGAACTCGAAGTCAGACGCTTTCCGGTAATAAACGTACAGGTTAATGGTGAATCCGACTTTAATTGTCTGAATGAGGTCAGTATTCGTTCAACAATCATTAAGACGATTGTTGTAAATGTTTATATTGATGATATGCACTTTGAAACGTTTAGGGGAGACGGCTTAATTGTCGCCACACCAACTGGAAGCACCGGATACAATAAATCAACCGGCGGATCCGTTATCGACCCGAAACTTCATTGTTTCCAGGTATCTGAACTGGCATCATTAAATAACAACCGGTACCGGACACTGGGATCACCATTTTTATTAAATAGTGATCGTGAATTAACACTGGAAATTGTACAGGACGGGAATGATTATCCAATCATTGGTTTGGATAATGAGGCATATTCAATCCGTAACATTCAATCATTAAACATTACCCTCAGCGATAAGGTCATTAAAACGGTAAAGCTGAAGAACAATTCATTCTGGTCCCGGGTGAAGCGGACATTTTTGTAGACTGTATTCTCCATAAAATGATGCGGAATGACACACAAAAAATCTATAAACTGCGACATAGCATGATGTTCTACCACCACTGCGGAAATACACGTCGCTTTCACTTTCGAGTATAAGTGCGACATCAGCTCAAGAAAATCACTTTCGCTGTGTCTTCTTTACCGTGGGCGGCTGATGAGCCTCCTTGAGCTCGTCGTGTTGCAAGCACATTCAGTGGTATTACACTCCTCGCAAAAAAATCACTACTGCGCTACGGAGTCTCATCTAGGCCTCTGCTCCCGAGTGAAGGAAGGCCGACTAAAACCGGCCTTTGCGGCCAACGTCGGCATACCCCTTTGTAGGGGCACGTATTTCCTCCGCTATTTTTACGTTTATGATTCTTTACTTGAATCGAAATCCTTATAGAAAAACGGATGATACCACCACACTAGTCTGGGTGAGCGGAGGGCAGTGACTCCTGCGGGAACAGCACGAGTCCGAAGACCCCGCAGAGCGGTTTTCTCAAGGGGGCTGAGGCCGTGCCCGCGGAAAGCATCCGCCCGGAGAGATCCCGGACGGCAGGGAGGGCGAATTATAGAAAATATTCCAGCAGTTATATCGCAGTTTAGTTCAACTGCGAATGACTTTGCATATCACGATTGGTAAGGGGTTCTTTCATAGACGATGTCTCCGTCCACTACAGTCATGGCCACTTCGACCTGATCAAGCGTTTCTGGGTCTATCTGAAAAATATCGTCACCTAAAACAGTAAAATCTGCGGTAAATCCTTCTTTAATAAGACCACGGAAGTTTTCCTGACTAATCGCTTGCGCACTTCCAACAGTATAAAGGCGCACTGCTTCAAACATGGAAAGTTTCTGATCCGGTAAATAAACATCTCCATCAAATGAAGATTTTCGCAACACCGCTGCCTGGATGCCCAAAAGTGGGTTGGCATCCTCAATTGGGGCATCAGATCCACCAGCACAAATCACACCATCTTCCGTCATTGTCTTCCATGCATATGAAAGCTTCAATCGATCCTTGCCAAGCCGGTCAATGACCCACGGAAAATCAGATGCTACAAAAGACGGCTGAATATCCACGATAACGGGTATTTCAGTCAATGTTTTTAATGAACGTTCATTAAGTATCTGACCATGAATTAATCGATCACGTGCTCCATTTTGCAACGGATATTTCTTCATAGCAGCTATGATTTCATCAGCAGCCCGATCTCCTATCGCATGGACCGCAATTGGCAGACCATGCTTTCTCGCCTTTCGCACAATTTTTTCCAGACTTTCCCTGCTGTGAATCGCAACACCTGTATTTCCTTCATCATCACTATAGTCACTGCTGAGCCATGCAGTCCGGCCGCCAAGCGCACCATCAGAAAAAATCTTAACGGCTCCCAATTCAATATATACTGTTCCATCAAGAAATCCCAGATTTTCTTCTATCCTGTCATCCAACACTTCATGATGAACCAGTAAATGCGCCTTGAACTTTCTGTTGTTTTCATTTACAGCATGCATAAATGCCTGATATGTTTTTGTGAACCCACCGTAATAATTCAAATCTTCACTATGTCCCCCGACAAGTCCCTTTGCTAAAAGATCATCCACAGCTATTTTAATTACCTGTTGTAAATATTCCTGTGAAACATCCGGCATTGCCGCTTTGATTAGATCCTGAGCTGTGTCCAAAAAATAACCGGCTGCTTCCCCGTCCTCATCCCGAACGATAATACCACCTTGGGGATCAAGAGTTTCTTTCGTAATATTGGATAGTTGCATGGCCTTTGAATTTGCGAGTAAAGCATGGCGGCACACTCTAGAAAGCAACATCGGGTTATCCGGGCATATGTCATCCAATTCAGCTTTGGAAAATATCGCCGGATTCTGCCATTGATTTTCATTCCAGCCTTCACCGACAAGCCATTCTCCATCTGACAAATTAGCAGTCCGATTTTTCAACGCTTCCTTTACTTCATTGGCAGATTTCATCTGTGACAAATCCAGCCGAAGTAATTTTTCCCCGTGTTGGATGATGTGCATATGACTATCCACCAACCCGGGAAGCATCATTTTTCCCTTCAGGTTCACGACATTGTCAATCTGGTCAAAAAAATCATGATACAGTCGTTCATATGTACCGACAGCTTTGATAAATTCCCCTTCCGTAAAGACCGCCTCTGCTGCATTTCTCTCATTCTCCATCGTATAAATTGGACCACCGAACCAAAGTCTGCCCATGTAATCTCCCCCAGTAAAGTTCGTATTCTTTATAAAAACTTTACCCATTTAACCAATAAAAATCAAGGGCTGCCCCTAAAATAGGAGCAGCCCAATCCAATTAATATTTTGTTGTTATTACTGTTGTGCACCGCCAAATTGTTGCTGAGCAGTTTGAACAAGGCGTTTTGTGATTTCTCCGCCTACTGAACCATTTGCGCGGGAAGTGTTGTCAGCACTAAGCTGCACACCAAATTCTGATGCGATTTCAGTTTTCATCTGATCCAGTGCTTGTTGTGCACCAGGTACTACCAATTGGTTTGAATTATTGTTTGCCATCTTCAATCACCTCCTTGGTACTTATAGAGTTTGAAGGTTGAAGGGATTTTAAACTGGTAGTTGCTGTAAATTAAAACAAATCACTGAATTCATCTTCTTTTTCTGGTTTTCCTGTAAGTTTAATGACCTCTGTGCCGGTCACTGCTTCATCAACTAATGATGTGAAATCTTCCTGTGATTCAAATTGATTAATTTTTTCCCGGCCCGGTCTTGTTTTTGGTGATTTGGGCACAAATATCGTACAACAGTCTTCGTAAGGTCTGATGGAAATATCGTATGTGTCAATATTTCTAGAAACTTTAATGATATCATCTTTATCCATTGCAATTAATGGACGGATAATCGGAATATTTGTCACCTCATTAATCGCATTCATACTTTCCATTGTTTGACTTGCCACTTGTCCGAGACTTTCCCCGGTTGTCATGGAAAGGATTGATTCCTGTTCACAAATCTTCTCACTTATTCGAAACATCATCCGGCGCATGATGGTCATTGCATATCCGTCCGGCATCGTTCGGAAAATATGCTGTTGCAGTTTCGTGAACGGTACGACATGCACTTTAACTGCATTTCCATATACAGTCAGTTTCTCAGCTAAATCCAATACCTTTTGCTTGGCACGTTCACTTGTAAAAGGCGGCGAGTGAAAGTGAATTGCTTCAATTTGAACACCACGTTTCATCGCAAGAAAACCGGCAACCGGACTGTCAATCCCGCCCGAGAGCAGGAGCAGCGATTTACCGGAAGTTCCCACAGGTAATCCGCCAAGACCATTTACCACACTGGATGTTAGATAGGTTGCTTCGGTTCTGATTTCAACCTTAATTTCAAGGTCGGGATGGTGGACGTCGACTGTATATCCATCTGTATTTGTCAACAAATGGCGGCCAAGAACCTGGTTCATTTCCTGTGAACGGATAGGGAATTCTTTATCAATTCGTTTGACGGATATCTTGAATGTCTGAACCTGTGAACTGTTATTCAATGCCCATAATGCAGCTTCTTTTATTTCATTAGAATCATTGGACACTTTAATAGCCAGACTCAGACTTTGAATTCCAAAAACATTTTTGCATTTTTGCATTACCTGTTCCGGCTCATAACCGTTTAATAACACGAACATTCTTCCCTGTGTCCGTTTTACTTTGACCCCGGGAAATTCAACTAATTTATTCTTTAAATTATTTTGCAGCTGTATAATAAATTTCTTTCTGTTTTTCCCTTTAAGGGCCATTTCCCCATACCTGATTAAAATGTGATCATATTCCATAATTATCTACCTCATAACTGCCTTAAATTTATTGATTGCTTCTTCCAGTGTCTGCAAAAATTGTTCGATTTCTGATTCAGTTGTATCAAACGACATGCTTATACGTAATGCGGATGTGGAACGTTCCAAATCGAACCCGCATGCAGCCAATGTTTTACTTTCATCCGATTGCCTGGATGAACAAGCTGATTTAGTAGAAATAAATATATCCTTTTCACCAAGCATATGAATAATCACTTCAGGCTTTATGCCGGGAACAGAAATATTCATAATATGCGGTGCAGCTTCTGCAGCTGAGTTTATTATGACCCCATTCATCACTCCCAGGCGTTTTGCAAGTATTTTCCGCAGCTTATACATATGCTCAATACCATCAGCTTCACGTTCTCTGATTAATCGCATTGCCTTAACCAGTGAAACTGAGCCAGCAAGATTTTCCGTGCCGGAACGTAATGACCTTTCCTGATTTCCACCATGAAACAGTGGCAGCAAATTAGTCCGTTGGTTAACATATAATATCCCTGTACCTTTTAATCCATGTATTTTATGACCGGAAATGGTACACAGGTCAATTCCGCTCTCATCTAATTGCAATGGAACTTTCCCCATTCCTTGTACATGATCAACATGCAATGCAAGTTTTGGATATTTTTTTGCAATCTCACCAATTTCACGAACCGGCTGAATGGAACCAATTTCATTATTCACATGCATGATACTGATTAGAATGGTGTCCTCCTGAATTGCATTTTTCAAATCTTCTATTGAAATTCGGCCATTTTCGTCTGCAGGTAAATAAGTGACACGAAACCCGTCTTCCTCTTCAAGACTTTGACATACCTGATAAACGGATGGGTGTTCAATTTCAGTAGTAATAATGTGTTTTCCGCGGTTCTGATGTTTCGTGGCAAATCCTTTAATTGCCAGGTTATTTCCCTCGGTTCCTCCCGAGGTAAAGATGATTTCCTCCGCTGACACTCCCAAAAGGGTTGATGCCTGCTCTTTTGATTTTTGCAGTAGCGTTTCCGCTTTTCCTCCGAACTGATGGATGCTTGATGGATTAGCAAAAAAGCTTTCCGCAACCTGATGAAAACTTTGCAGAACGGCAGGATCCGGTTTCGTTGTTGCGCTATTATCCAAATAAATCATACTAAAACTCCTTTTAACCCTATGTCAAAGACAAAACAACGAAGGCTGACTTAGAAACAGGTTTACCGCATACCCCGTTCTTAAGACAGCCCCATCATTTACAACATTTATTCCAAGCAATGTTCATCATACATTAAACGATTTGTCTTTACTATTATTCAGTTTGCAGCTTGCTGATATTCTTCAATACGTTTCAGTGCACCTGGCTCAATCTCTTCAACTGCCTTGGCAGCCTGCTCCAATGCCAATTCGTATTCATATGAGCGAAATAACCGCTCCGATTCTGACAACTTAGCAGACAAAGCCGGGTTCTGACTGCGGTATCTGTTGGCATACTGAATAACCTGTTCGGTCAGATATGCCTGATCCAGAATTATTTCAGTCTTATCAGCTATCTGGGCCACACCCGCTTCCGCATCGGATAATGCCTGCTGCACTTCCGAAATGTCAAGCGGCTGTTTGTTCAGTGCATCCAATACCCTGGTATTTTTATTTGCAGCATCTTCCATCAGGTTCCAGATAAAACTTGGCACACCTGGAATGTTGCTTTTGTTTAAGCGTCGGCTTATACGATAAAGTTCATTCTTCATTTCTTCCAATTTCTCTTTTGCTGTCACTTCGTCTTTACGCAAATTTTGAATTTGATTTTTAAATTCATCATGTTTTTGCTGCAAGTCTTCCACCTGCTCAAACCCATTTTCCAATTCAGAGCGCAGTGTGGAATGGGAAGATTCCGCTTCCTCTGTTTCCGCCATAACCATATCAAGCTGTTTTTTTAGCTGTCCAATTGATTTGCCAAGTACGAGGTATTTTTCCATATCAGTGTCTTCAAAATAATATGCTTTCTGTAAGTCCTCAATCTCTTCCTTAGTAACAAGAAAATCATTTTCCAGATTTTCCACTTCTTCCTGAAAAACCGGCAATTTGCTTTCTGTATAATTTCTGGCAACCGCTTCTTTTTCAAGCAGCTGATACATTTCTGCAACTCGTTCTTCAACCTCGATTTTAATTTCTTTGGCCGGGTCTTCATTGCCGTTTTCCAATGCGCGCACACAATCCATCAGCCGCTGCTGATACGTATGTATTTCCTTTTCGAACCCAAAGTGTTCAACCCGATAGCCATCAGCTTTCATACCCTTCAGCCCATTTAAAAGTTCTGCAAGCTGATCAGGCAATTCATTCTTGCATGCTTTGTAAAGTGACGGGAACTCCTCCATTTCTTTTTGAAGGCTGTTAAGCTCACCTTTCAATTCCTCCACCAAATGATGTGCTTCCGAATAATTTCCGGATTCAACATGTTCATGGTATTGCGCCAGCTGTTCATCCAACTGATCAATCCTATCGTCATAATGCCCTTCAGCTTTGCCGTACTGATACCGATTTTGGGAGAGCTTCTTCCGCAATGCCTTTATGGTTGGTTGAATCTGTTCAATTTCTTTACGGCTCGACTCTTCGGATTCCATTAATTGATTCAACTCGTTTAACATCTTCTCAATCTCGTCCTCAATAGACTGGAGAATCTCTTCTGTTTCACGCAATTTCTTTTTTGATTTGGAAAACCGGTACCTGTCTGCCGCCTCTTCAGAATCAAACAAATATTCTTCTATATCCGGCAATTCTTTTGTAACAATTAGTTCCCAGCGATCTTTCCATGATTCGAATTTGTCCTGTGTTTCACCGGAAAGATTTAAACTTTTAATCCGACCAATCTGGGATGCAACGTTGCGATTCATAATATCCATTTTCCAGGCTTCCAACCTGTCTACCACATCATAAATCTTTTTTCGCATTATAAGTCCGGTAATAATCAGCGCAATAACTATCAGTATAATGCCAATGATGTAAGCCATAAAATGCCTCCTGACTGTACTCCTGTAAAAGAGGGTTATCATTCGATGAATTTCTCTTGGAAGAACAGGGATTGTCGGATTATCAACAAAACACCTGCAATTATGTCATTATTATACTAATGATACCATGTAATCTACATTTTTGGCTAAAAAAATTCAATTAAATTGCGATTTTGACAAGATTTTTTTCTGATATGCTTATAACAAACGTATAATATGACATTTTTCACCTATGCTACCCGCTTTTGATGACATAATCGATCCATTCTTCAATTGTTTTAATATACTTTCTGGCAAATGCACCATGTGAACGCTCGCCAATTACCTGATCTTTCCATTCATGCTGCAGAATATAGGGAGTAATCAACATCCCTTTTAACTGCATCAGCAAAAATTGATGATCATTAGCCCTGTTCCTGTTACTGACTGTAAGTGCATCAAAAAATGTATTTTTAATGAAATAATTTTCTTTTGCAAGATATGTTACCGCCATTTCCCGCACAAAAACAGAATCCAGCGATAATTCTCTGTGGATAAAACATGAAAATTGATGATTGCTCTGTTTATACTGTATAATTGTTTCAATCATTTGTTTCAGCCGGGTTATTGGTTGTTCGGATTCACTATTCTTTAATGTCTCCTCAATCGTTTCAAGATACGTCTCATAATAACGTGTCACGGCATGTTCCAATAATCCTTGCTTGCTTTTAAAATAGTAACTTATAAGAGAAACGTTTACCGTCGCCCTGTCAGCAATATCCCTTACCGAGGTTCCATGAAATCCATTTTGAAAAAACAACTGGGAAGCTGCATCGACGACTTTTTGTTTTGTTGGATATTTCATATTAAATTCATCTCCTTATATCTATTTTACGACAAACAAAAGATATATCCTTCAATTTTCTATCGACAAATAACTCAATGGATGTCGAAATATCAGCCAATGAAAGGATAATGTAACCATGTTTCAGGCAACAGCATATTCAGGTAGAAAAGTTAATGATTACGAATTATTGTTAAAACAGCTTACGGCACTGACTGAAGACGAACGTGATACAACCGCCAATCTTTCCAACGCCTCCGCTCTATTAAACCAGTTTCTGCACGATGTCAACTGGGTTGGGTTTTATCTGTGGAAAGGAAACCAGCTCGTACTTGGTCCATTCCAAGGCTTGCCCGCATGTCTGCGCATTGATTATGGAAAAGGAGTATGCGGAACAGCTATTAAAACACGAAAATCACAGCTGGTTGAAGATGTCACAAAGTTCCCTGGTCACATCGCATGTGACAGTGCCAGTAAATCAGAAATTGTGGTGCCATTGATAATTGATAATGAAATATACGGAGTCCTGGATATTGACAGTCCAAGCACAAACCGTTTTGACGAAACAGATCGGGAATATCTCGAAAAATTCGCGGGAATTGTCGAAGGATTTTCGAGATAATTTTACGCAGCATCATTATACAGGCATGAATTAGATGTATCATTCGTTGATACACGCGAACCCGTCTCGAAACGTGCGAAAACCGCTGGAATGTACGATATTCTTTAAGGTAATCAAGTAAAGTTTTATAAAAAACACGGATTATGATTGACTTCCTGTGCTAAAACTTATATACTATTCGTTGTGTAAAATAAAAAGGTAGCTTAAGTGAACCTGCGTTTATGTCATTTTGTTCCTCGATATGAGGTGTATCGCGTAACTCTCGGCTGCTGGAGCGATGGTACATGAAAACAAAATGTATGGCGAACTGGAACACACGGTTTTATTTTATGCGAATAAAACAATAAAGGAGGAAATGTCCCATGTCACGTTTTACAGATTCCATTTGGAAAAAATCACGTCGTCTAGGCATTTCTTTAACCGGAACCGGTAAAGAACTTGATAAACGTCCATATGCACCAGGTCAGCATGGACCAAATCAGCGCAAAAAGATCTCAGAATTCGGCCTGCAACAACAAGAAAAACAAAAATTGCGTTTTATGTACGGATTGAACGAGCGTCAATTCCGTAACCTGTTTGACAAAGCAGGTAAAATGAAAGGTGTTCATGGTGAGAACTTCATGATCCTGCTTGAATCAAGATTGGATAACCTTGTTTACCGTCTTGGACTTGCTCGTACACGCAGACAGTCACGTCAGCTTGTAAATCATGGTCATGTAACTGTAGACGGCGGACGCGTTGACATTCCATCATACGCAGTCAAGCCGGGGCAGGTTATCAGCCTTCGTGAAAAGTCACAGAACATGGACATCGTTAAAGAAGCAATTGAAGTAAATAACTTCGTACCGGAATATCTTTCATTCGATGAAAATAAACTAGAAGGAAGCTACACACGTTTTCCAGAACGGTCCGAGCTTCCAGCTGAAATCAACGAAGCACTTATCGTTGAGTACTACTCACGTTAAAACTAGTGTTTCAGCATTTAATTCACGCAAAAGCTCCCAAATTTTTGGGGGCTTTTTATTATGTAAAATTCCCCAACACAATTTTTACTTTTGGTACCAATCCCTCCGCGACAACTGCAGCATATTCGTTCTTAAAGATATAATGCTGACCACCTTTTCCAAATCTTTTATTTCAATATACATAAATTAACCAATTGCTGTACAAACTACCAGCGAAAACAATTATTAACAGGAGGTATTTTTTATGGCACAACAAAATCAGCAACAATTACAGCAAGCAGTTCAACAGGCACAGCAGGCTGCCCAATCAGGTGATCAACAGCAAATTCAGCAGGCGCAGCAGCAATTGCAACAACTTGAACAGCAAGCACAGCAATCAGCTCAGGCTGATGCCCAACAGCAACAGCAGCTGCAGCAGGCTAAACAACAGCTCCAACAAGCTCAACAGCAACAGGGACAACAGGCTCAAGCCTCCCAGCAGCAACAGCAAAACAA
>NZ_BAAADS010000012.1:0-33957 GCF_039522605.1 Virgibacillus siamensis | reverse complement strand
CTATCATGCAACGGTATCGGCTTTTTGTTTCTTTTCCTTAAAATGCTTATAAATTTTATATGGCCCTACCGTAATCAACGGAAGACCGAAAACTATCAGCATTCCATATCCCAATGCTGTATAACCTTTTGACACCAGATCCATAATTCCGACCTCGGCGAGCAAAACAGAAGCGGCAAGTGTTATAAAAGCAACCAGACCACTTTGTTTTTTCGTCAGTTTCTTTTTTCCAAGTTCTTCGAGATTGTTATCCAATCGTTCCAGGAAAGCATGAATCATGCCTGTTGCTGTCTCTACCAATGTCCAGCCAACAACAATACCAAACAATACGACGACCCAGGTTCCATAACCATCAAGCATCTGCAGCCATGGTATTTCTGCACCAAACACATCCTCTGACGGATAAAATCCCATCAGAGCAAAGTAAGTCAGGAACCAAGGCAACGTCATCAAAACCCCGGCAACAAGTCCTGACACAACTGTATCTTTAATCGATTTTTGCCGCTTCACAGTAAATAATGCAGCGGGATACACAGCAAGATTATAACCTACATAAATGATTCCGCTCCAAATAATCGCCCAGATACTAAAATCGCTGACATAACTTGTGTTACCACTGGCAAAAACCTGCATCGCATCATCCCAAGTTGTACTGATAACCATAATTCCAAAAATAATATAACCAATCATTAATGCAATCGTACCGTACGTTTCAAACCGCTCAATCAACCGTTCACCATACAGGTTCAGGATTCCAACGATAACGGCAATTCCAACCACCCCTATCCAGTAGTTGATTCCAAGGGTACTTTCCACAATCGATCCCGTTGCGGCGGCCATAATCGAAATGATTAACACTGCCAGTAAAAGATAGATAATATCAAATAAAAACCAGAATGGACCGATTAAATTTTTCACCATTGACTTATAATCATAGGCTCTGAAGATTCTGGCCACCTCAAACATCAGAAATGCCATCAGACCAAATCCAAGGAAAATGGCTAAACCTGCTATCCAGCCAAGGGAACCAAACTTTGCCCCATACGCGACAATTTCTCTCCCGGTTGCATATCCTCCGCCAATTAACGTTGATTGAAGAATGATCGCCGGAAGAATGAATCTTCCGAAATTTCCATCGAAAAAACTTTTTTTACCTTGAGTTTGTTCACTCAATTTGCTCCCCCCTTGATTGAAAATAAACGCTTCCCCTTTCCCTCCTCTACTAAAAAATAATCTGCGTCTTCCACTTTAATTTAGCACACAAGCTATAATGAGTCAAGAAAATTTAGACAATTATAAATGCTAATAAAGAACCCGGATATGTTAACTACATTCCGGGATTCCTGCAGAACATTATCTTCTTAATTTGGCAATCAGCCGAAGAATCTCAAGATAAAGCCAGACCAATGTCACCATGAGCCCGAATGCGCCATACCATTCCATGTATTTTGGTGCATTGCGCTTAACCCCACGTTCAATCAAATCAAAATCAAGTGCAAGATTCAATGCCGCAACAATGACAATCCCGACACTGATTACAATTCCAATCGGTCCGCTGTTATGCATGTACAGAACATCGTGCATCCCAAACAGCCGCATTACAAGCGTTGCTAAGTAGGCGAGCAGGATAGCTCCGGTTGCACAAATGACGCCAATCCTGAACTTTTTGGTTACTTTAATTATGCCGGTTTTATACAATAACAGCATCATGAGCAGCACACCAAATGTCAGCAACACAGCCTGCATGGTTATGCCACTGTATAAATCTTCGTACATTGCCGAAACGCTGCCAACCACCAAACCTTCCGCGAGAGCATATGGAATGGATGTAAATGGTGCAACTTTCGGAATGAAGATTGTTACAACTGCCAAAACCAGTCCGGCAATAAGTCCAAGCACCAGCAGTCCGTTGATATTCGTATCGTTGAAATACTGACTCCATGCAAACGCAGCCGAAAGGAACAGAGCTATTGTCAGAATAAACGTCCGATTTATGCTCCCCTGCAATGTCATCCGTTTTGCAATATTATTGCCAGGACGAAACGCTTTATCACTCCATGCCGGATTTGCAGTCTGTGAATATGAGCCTATACCTGCCAAATCTATCTCCCCTTTCAGATAACGTGCTGATTATTGGTAACGAATCAGAAAGTACTTTTTCTTACCCCGTCGTATAATCGTAAATCTGTCGTCAATCCGGTCATTTGCACTGACAACATATTTCGTATCCTGTTCCCGCGTTCCATTTATATAAATAGCACCATTGTTAACATCTTCACGCGCCTGTCTTTTAGATGAAGATATCGAACTGTTCACGAGTAAATCAACCAATCCGATCTCTTCCTTTTCTGTTACATATGCAGGGACGTCTTTAAATCCCTGTTCAATCTCTTCAGCTGTCAGGTCTTGTAAATCGCCGCTAAATAATGATGAAGTGATTCGCTGTGCCTGCTCCAATGCCTCCTGACTGTGAACTTCACGGGTCATTTCCTCTGCAAGCCGCTTCTGTGCCAGCCTTTTTTCCGGATGGTTTTCCAATTCATGCTGCAGTGCATCCATCTCGCCATCTTCCAGAAATGTAAAGTAGTTTAGAAACTTCATAACATCTCTATCATCCGTATTCACCCAGAACTGGTAAAATTCATATGGCGACGTTTTTTCCGGATCAAGCCAAATTGCACCACCGGAAGTCTTCCCGAACTTGGTACCATCAGCTTTCGTAATCAAAGGAACGGTCAGCCCGAATACATTAATCTCCTCGTCTTCCTTCTCTCTTGACCGGCGAATCAACTCCATCCCGGAAGTAATGTTTCCCCACTGATCACTTCCGCCGATTTGCAGCGTACAGTTTTCCTGTTCATACAATTTCATAAAATCAAGGGACTGCAAAATCATATAACTGAATTCAGTATAGGATATCCCCTGTTCAATTCTGGCTGAAACCGATTCTTTCCCAAGCATGTAATTAATACCAAAATGTTTTCCCGCATCACGCAGAAAATCAATTACTGTCATACTTGCAAGCCAGTCATGATTGTTTCTGGCTACAGCCGCATTTGAACCATGATCAAAATCAAGCTGATGAGCCAGTTGTTCTTTAATTTTTTCACTGTATCCTTTTACAACCGATTCATCGTTTAGCGAACGTTCACTTGATCGCCCGCTCGGATCACCGATCATACCTGTTCCTCCGCCAATTAGCGCAATTGGCTTATGACCGGCACGCTGAAATCTTTTAAGCATCGTAATCGGAACCAAATGCCCAATGTGCAGGCTATCAGCAGTGGGATCAAATCCGCAATAAACGGTTACCTGATTTTCACTGAGATGTTTTTTTAATCCATCATCATCTGTTGTCTGATGAATGAGATTGCGTTTTTCCAAGTCTTTTAAAATATCCATATCCACCACTCCCACTTTTCTATGAAATTTTAGAAAAACTCAGGTCTAGCCTTGTTAATAGCGAGTACCGAAGTTTTTCTTATAAGGTCAACCATACCTTATATTTTCTGACGTTAAAAAAACCCATCCCTCCAAAAAAGGGACGAGTTTCGCTCGCGGTACCACCCTTGTTACACCATACGTGTCACCTTGGGATTGTTAACGATGATTCGCACCGTCTTTCTTAGAAGAAGCTCCGGAATTGTAATTCGCCTGCATCTGTTTACTGACTTCCACCCACCGTCAGCTCTCTAAAAAACTGAAATGCAACACTACTGTAATCCATCATTGCACATTTAAAAATTTATTATTATACATTCATACCATACTCTTCCCACAAAAGCAATATGCAGGCATAAATTATTATACATGAATGCCTCGCGCTATGCTATAATAGATTGTGGAATTTTAGGGGGTATTATAAGTGGATTTTAAACAAATGCTTCACAAATATATGGAAAAGATGAAGGACGCCTGGAATGAAGGGAAAATTCAGCGCACGTCCAGAATCACGTACGATGTATTCTGGAATGTTATTCTATTTTTCCTTGTCGTCGGTGTTATCGGCGCTTTTTTCGTCGGCGGGCTGGGTGCTGGTTATTTTGCTTCTCTGGTAAAAGACGAGCCAATCAGAAGTTATGCCAGTATGAAGCAGGACATTTATAACTATGAGCAAACGTCCAAATTATATTTTGCCGGCGGTAACTATTTTGGTGATGTACGTTCGGATATTTATCGGGAAGAAGTTTCACTTGATGAGGTTTCTGATAAATTAATCCATGCGGTAATTGCAACAGAGGATAATAACTACAGAATGCATGAAGGTGTTGTACCTAAAGCAATTGTACGGGCAATGGTCCAGCAGGTAACAAATGCACCATTACAGTCGGGTGGCAGTACGCTCACACAACAATTGGTAAAAAATCAGATACTTACGAATGAAGTTTCATTTGAACGAAAGGCAAAAGAAATATTAATCGCCATGCGGGTTGAACGTTTTTTTGGTAAAGATGAAATTCTTGAAGCCTATTTAAACATTATTCCATACGGTCGTGATGCATCCGGACAAAATATTGCAGGAATTCAAACTGCAGCACAGGGGATTTTCGGGATCGATGCATCGAAACTTAACTTGCCACAGGCTGCTTTTTTGGCCGGGCTTCCACAAAGCCCATCCTACTATACACCATTTAAAAACAGCGGAGGACTTAAGGGCAAGAAAGGCCTCCAGCCTGGCATAAACCGTATGAAAACGGTTCTGGAACGAATGTACGATGCAGGCTACATTACGAAAAAACAATATAAAAAAGCATCAACGTATCATATTGTGGATGATTTCATTAAAGGAACGAAATCACCGGTGGAAAAATATCCATACTTAACCTATGAAGCCCAGGAACGTGCTGAAGATATTATCCTGGAACATCTGGCCAAACAGGATGGGTACTCCATGAAAGAACTGAAAGACGATGAAAAACTGATGAAGGAATATCGGGTTCTTGCTGACCGGGCATTGCGCCATAACGGATACAAGATTCACACAACAATAGATAAAAAGATTCATGACAAATTCAAACAGATTGTTAAAAACTATGAACAATACGGTCCTACTTGGACTGGAGAGGTTGTTGTCAATAAGGAAACCGGTAAAACGAAAACAATTACCCAAAAAATCCAGACAGGCGGAATCCTGATTGAGAATAGCACCGGAAGAATTATCAGTTTCATTGGCGGCAGGGATTTCAATCAGAATAACCAGGTCAACTATGTAACGTCGCCACGCCCAAATGGCAGTACCATGAAGCCGATCCTTGACTACGCACCTGCATTGGAACTGGGAAAGGTACAACCTGGTACACCGATTGCTGACGTCAAAACAGTATTTCCAATACCGGGAAGTGACGCCTGGAGTCCAAGTAACTATATCCAGGGCTCATACCATGGAATTGTTTCTGCGCGTAAAGCATTGGCGCAATCCTATAATATCCCGGCGGCCAAAGTATACAGTAGAATCATTAATCAGAATCCAGCAAAGAACTTTTTAATTGATAAAATGGGTATTACCACCTTGACAAAAGGTGATCAGCACCATATGTCACTTTCCCTTGGCCAGCCCACATATGGAATAACGGTTGAAGAAAATACGAATGCATTCAGCACATTCGGCAATAATGGCAAGTTTAATGATGCATTTCTGATTCAAAAAATCACAACCGCTGATGGAGAAGTTATATATAAGCATAAGAAGGACCCTGTCGAAGTATTTTCACCACAAACCAACTTTTTGACGGTTGACATGATGCGTGACGTTATCGACAGTGGTACAGGGACATTTTTGAACTCACAGCTTAAATACAGTGGAGTGGACTGGGCAGGTAAAACCGGAACTTCGAACTTCTGGGAGGATACATGGTTTGTAGGTGTCAATCCAAATGTCACATTTGGAACATGGATGGGCTACAAAATACCACAATCCATAAAATGTGCAAGCTGTTCATTAAGCTATAGTAACAGGAATATAAACCTTTGGGCGGAACTAATTAACGCAGCGTCCGACATAAGGCCTGATTTGGTTGCACCGGATAAAAACTTTGAACGTCCTGACGGCATTGTTTCCCGCAGCTATTGTGCCATTTCGGGAATGCTGCCTTCTGACTTGTGTAAACAAGCCGGCTTGATCAAAACCGATTTGTTTAACGCTAAATATGTTCCGACAAAAACCGATGATAGTTTGATAGAAGGCTCATACGTTATGGTCAACGGTCAAGCAGTGGTTGCCGGGCCAAAGACGCCAGCTGAATTTACCAAGGGTGATGGACTGGCATTCAATCCGGAATTTCTGGAACGTAAAGGATGGGACAGACTTAATGATTTATCCAAATTGTTTCCTAGAACAAACCGTGATAAATGGGCAAAAATTGGCTTGCCATCATCAGATGTCAGCTCAAATGTAATCGAGGATGACGGTAAATCACCGTCCGCGCCTTCGTCAGTTTCCATATCAGGGGGAACCTTAACCTGGAACAAGTCAAGCAGTGATGATGTTGTCGGTTACCGGATTTATAAAGCATCCAGTCCAAATGGATCGTACAGCAAAGTCGGCAGTACAACAGACACAAGCACATCCATTTCAGGAAGTGGTGCTTACATTGTTCGGGCGGTGGATTATTTTGGATTGGAATCATCTGCATCAAAGCCGGCTACGTCCGGGAAACAGGTTAAATCAAAAAAGGATAACCGGAACAAACAGAATAAACCAGATAAACCGAAAAAACCGGGTAATACCGGTAATGACGATTCGGGTAATGTCAATAATGACGGCAATGGTAATGAAGATAACGGGAGCGGCAATAATGGTAATACCGGAAGTGATAATACAGATCATGAAGGCTCTAATGGCAGTAACGGCAATGGTGATAACAGCGAAGGCGAACATGACGGAAATAATTCAGATAAAGAAAAAGATCCTACTAATAATGGAGACAATAACAGCAACTAAGTACAGGCATCATCTGTTTAAAGAAGAAAATCTCCATTGTTAAAACATTAAATGCACCGCCTCACGCGGTGCATTTTTATTATAAAAACGTATGTGCTGGTGAATTCCTCTTTCGCTATGATGGAAGGTTTTGAACAGATTTACGATTGGCGGAAATTTTTCCTTTAGCCTGCTTTAACGTCGCTACGATAAGAAAGCTGACAATCACCAATAAGAGCCATGAACTCACTTTTCCCAGGTGAACCAAACTCCATGCATCGGTTTGGTTTGGATATTCCCAGGCACCAAAGAACGTTGCGATATTTTCAGCAACCCAAATGAAGAAGCCGATGAGCACAAACGAAAGTGTAAGTGGCATACGGTAGCGAGTTCCAGCAATCTCGTATGTAACCCATGATTTCCAGAATACGATTAGAACAAGGGTGGATAGCCACCAACGGATATCAACCCAAAAATGGTGTGTGAAGAAATTTAAATAGATCGCAGCAGCAAGCGGAACAACTGCCAAAAAAGCAGGCCAATTCACCAATTCCACTTTTAACCTCCTCCATGCCTGACAGAGATAGCTTGCTACACTCGCATACATGAATCCACTGTACAGCGGTACGCCAAATATTTTAAAGTATCCTTCTTCCGGGTACGACCAGGAGCCCATATGTACTTTAAAGACTTCAAGTGTGAGTCCGATAAGATGAAACAGTGTGATTACCTTCAGCTCATCCCGTGTTTCAAGTCCGGAGCGCACCATCCAGACCTGCATAAGAAGAAAGATGATGAGCAGCCAGTCATACCGCGGTAAAAATGGAAGCGGAACGATTTGCGTAATGGCTAAAGAAGCAAAGATAACAACAGGAAATAAACAGGACAATGCCTGATCCCAACCAAAACGAACAAACTGTTCCACACCTCTTTTCAATTGCACTGACCATGTTTCTTTCTGAGAAGTATTGTGAATGATTGAATTCATACGCTTCCCCCCTATAAAAAAGCTCGCACATCGGAATTATTATCTCTACCCTCTTAATTGAAATGCTGCGCCAGCGAAACATCGCACGAATAAAAAGTGCTTTTCTTTTTCGAGAAGTCTCCAAGAGCCGATTAAAAGATTTCGATTTCTTGCCTTTGACCCTAACAGTGTGTCGAACATAGCAATCTCGACGGATTCGTACCTATTAAAATAATAATAAAGAACTTGTTTTTTCCATGCTAAACAGCTTTATTTTAAGACCCTTCCATATTTCCATCGCTTTGGTATTCCAAAATATCGCCTGGCTGACAGTCCAAAGCCTTGCAAATAGCTTCCAACGTTGAAAATCGGATTGCCTTTGCTTTTCCGTTTTTCAGTATGGAAAGATTGGCCATTGTTATGCCGACCCTCTCTGAAAGCTCGGTAACACTCATTTTTCGTTTCGCCAGCATTACGTCAATATTAATTACAATTGCCATATTAATTCACCTCAGACCGTTAAATCGTTTTCTGATTTGATATCAATCGCTTCTTTTAAAAGCCTTTGAAGAACAGCTGAAAATACTGCAATCACGATGGAAGCACCGATTATGACCATATCGATTAACATGAGGCCCGGTGCATCATCCCATTCCGCTATCATATAGACAAGTGGTGAAGCTACTACATACATACCACTGATGGTGATGGCACAATTCTTATTTTTTTTAGAGCACTAACAGAATCTATGGAAAAAGCCCTTCGCCTGTCAATATAACTTAAAAGTTTTAATGCCTGGTATAAGGCCATGTAAAACGGAATTGTCGCTGCATACATCACAAACAAAATGCCAATTACGATATAAGCCAGCTCTGACCCCTTTTGTACCTGCTCAATAGCTTCATACCCTATCTTCGGCAGCAAAAAAATGCATAAAGCAAGGACCGGAATCCCAATAACAATAACCGCTATTTTTAAAAAGAGTGTTGATCCCCGTTTCATAAAGCACCTCACAAAATTATTTTAACTAAACTTTAACACATCATTTATTGTTTTTCAATAAAAATATATCGAATTTGGTAATTTAATTATTGTTATGTAATGATAAGATAAATTATTAAGCAGTTTCTGGTTTTTACTAAAAATTCGCTACAATCTCCTGTATAATGAAATTATCAAAGGTATTTTATTGAGGCGGTGAAAACGTGGAGCATATTAAAACATACCATTCAATGGAGCGTAATACTGAACAGGGCTCTATATTTATTGAAGGACCGGTCCCTTCATCCGAACTGAAGAAATACCATTTTCATGAACATTTAACGGCATTTCGCCGTGCGCCACAGCAATTTGAAGCAATCCAAAACATCGCGGAGTTTGAAGAAGGCCGAATCATAATAGCCAGGACCAGAGATACAATCATCGGATATGTCACCTATTTGCATCCGGATCCACTGGAGCGTTGGTCGGAGTTTAAAATGGAGGATTTGATTGAACTTGGTGCGATTGAAATTATCCCAGCATATCGAGGAGCCGGAATTGCATCAGGACTTTTGAAACTGTCCATGCGAGATGACTATATGGAAAATTACATTATTATCTCCACTGAATATTATTGGCACTGGGATCTTGACGGGACACGTCTGAGTGTTTGGGATTACCGTAAAGTCATGGAAAAAATGATGGCAGCCGGGGGACTCTCCCCAGCGCCAACGGATGACCCGGAAATTATTTCACATCCTGCCAATTGTCTAATGGTAAGAATCGGGGAAAACGTACCGGATACATCCATCAATAAATTTGATAAACTGAGGTTTTTGCAGCGACATCAATATCGAAATATGAGGGAGGGATTCTAATGCTGGTTGAAGAAATTATGAATACAGATGTTGCTTCTTTGCCACCAACGGCGACAATTGCCTCGGCATTGAAACTGCTTCATGAAAAAAAGATCCGCCACATTACCATTATCAATGAAGAAAAAAATGTGATAGGCATTGTTTCCGATCGGGATGTACGGGATGCAACACCTTCCATTTTTGAAGAAAACAGGGAACATACCGAACTGCAAAATGAGATTCAAACGATCATGAGTCAGCCGGTAGTGTCTGTGCATCCGCTTGACCTTGTTGAGGAAATTGCCGGAATCTTTTACGAGGAAGAGTTCGCCTGCCTGCCTGTTATCAGCAGCAATAAATTGGTTGGGGTTATCACGGAAAAAGATATGCTCCACACACTTATTGAAATTACAGGAACGAATGTGCAGAGCTCCCATATCGAAGTGAAAGTTCCGCACAAACCGGGAATTCTACCGGAAGTTGCTGCAATATTTGGCGCCCGGAAAACAAACATTACATCCGTGTTGGTTTACCCGTATAAAAATGATGCAAATTATAAAATTCTGGTGTTCCGCATTCAAACGATGAATCCTTTGCCTGTGATAAAAGACTTGCAGTCAGCAGGATATGAACTGATGTGGCCTAATGACAATGCGGGGCCAGAACGATGAGTTGCAGTTCAGTCTTTGTTTTTTCAAATGCTTTTTTAAACTACCATTTTCATGCGGATCACCCTTTTAATCAGAAACGGGTATTGCTGTCAAAAACTTTATTGGAACATTCCGGACTGCTGGAAAAGAATGATATAATTCAGCCGAGACTTGCTACTGTTGATGAGCTTAGCCTTTTTCATGACCTTAGCTTTATCGAAACAGTCAAAAAGGCAGGAAGTGGTGAACTGGGTTCGGATGAAGGATTTGAATACGGACTCGGAACAGAGGATACGCCAATTTTTAATGGGATGCATGAAGCTTCCAGTTATTTGGTTGGCGGTACGCTCGCTGCAGTAGATTATGTACTGCAAGGAAAGGCTGAGCACGCCCTGAATCTTGGCGGCGGACTTCACCACGGTTTTAAGCGAAAGGCGAGCGGTTTCTGTATTTACAATGATGGTGCTGTTGCCCTTAAATATATCCGTAAAAAATATGGGCTGCGGGCATTATATATTGATACAGATGCACATCACGGTGATGGTGTTCAATGGGCGTTTTACGATGATCCCAATGTCTGTACGCTTTCCGTCCATGAGACTGGCCGTTACCTGTTCCCCGGAACCGGAAATGTGAACGAACGGGGGATTAAGGCAGGGCATGGTTATTCTTTTAATCTGCCAATCGATGCATTTACAGAGGATGAATCATTTTTACAGGTTTATGAGGCCGCTCTAAAGAATATTGCGGCATATTTCAAACCGGACGTTATCGTGACACAGAACGGGGCTGATGCACATACATATGACCCGCTGACACATTTATGTTCCACCATGAAAACGTATGAAAAAATACCACAGCTGGCACATGAAATTGCGCACAAATATTGTGACGGGCGCTGGATTGCACTCGGTGGAGGCGGTTATGACATGTGGCGCGTCGTACCCCGTGCCTGGGCTCAGGTTTGGAGTGTCATGAAAACCGGTGCCGCACAAACCGGATCCATTCCGGAAACTTGGCTGAGCAAATGGCAGCAGGAAGCACCAGTTTCGTTACCGGCAACCTGGCACGATAGCGAAAACATCGTTCCACACATTCCACGCAGAAAGGAAATAACGGAGAAAAACGCCAAAATAGTACTAAACGCGTTAAAATATACACAAAACACACAATCGGGGAGGTGATTTTTCACCTCCCCTTTGCTTCATCATTATTTAGTTGATTTTCTTTCTTCGATCCGGTGCGGAAGAACAACTTTCTTCTCCTCCACCTCTTCTTTATTCATAAATTTAGTCAGAAGGCGCATTGCTACTGCACCGATGTCATACATTGGCTGTACAATGGTTGACAATGTCGGCCGAACCATTGCGGCCAATCTTGTGTTATCAAACCCAAATACTTCAAGATCTTCCGGAACGTTATATCCTTTATCCTGCGCACCGTGAATCACACCGAGCGCCATTTCATCGGAAGCGACAAAGACAGCAGTTGGTGTGTTTTCCAGTGCCAATAATTCTTCAACAGCTTCAATCCCTGAATCATAAGAGTAGTCACCTTTCAGAATATAATCATCATCAACACTAATTGACTTCTCACGCAAAGCACGCAAATAGCCTTTGTGCTTCTGCTGATTAATTAATGTGTCTTCACGGCCCGATATAAACGCAATTTTATCATTTGCTTTTTCAATCAAAAATGATGTTGCTTCGTAAGCTGCCGCTTCATAGTCAATGTTTACAGAAGGAATTGTGTTCGTTTCATCATATGTTGCCGCCAATACAACCGGAATTGAGGAACTTTCAAACTGCTTAACGTGTTCTTCGGAAATATTCCCGCCCATAAACAGTATACCGTCCACCTGTTTTTCCAGCATTGTATTAATTAATTGTAATTCCTTATCCTTATTCTGATCGGAGTTACTTAAGATAATATTATATTTATACATGGTTGCGATATCTTCAATCCCTCTTGCCAGTTCAGCGAAAAAGATGCTGGAAATGTCCGGAATGATCGCACCAACCGTTGTTGTCTTTTTGCTTGCTAAACCGCGTGCCACCGCGTTGGGCCTGTACCCTAATTGTTCGATTGTATTCAGTACCTTTTTTCGGGTAGCTGGTTTTACATTCGGATTTCCATTGACGACCCTTGATACGGTTGCCATTGATACGTTTGCTTCTCTTGCTACATCATAAATTGTTATATTCACGCTAATCTACCTCCATCGATACGGATCCTTATGCATATATCATACTTCAACGTCAGGAAAAACACAAAAAATTTAAGGCTGATCACTTGGATCAGCCTTAACAAAAACTACTTTCGATTCGAAAATGTCTCCAGTTCATCGACAAAAGAATGAAACGTTGGAATATCCATTTGCTGTGCAGCATCCGATAGCGCTACCGCCGGATCCGGGTGAACCTCAGCCATTACGCCGTCTGCGCCAATTGCCAATGCAGCTTTTGCGGCTGGCAGCAGTAGATCCCTGCGCCCAGTTGAATGTGTTACATCAACCATAACAGGCAAGTGTGTTTCCTGTTTTAGAATTGGCACAGCTGAAATATCCAATGTATTTCTGGTTGCTTTCTCATAGGTTCGAATACCACGTTCACAAAGAATAATATTACCATTGCCGCGTGATATTATATATTCGGCTGCATTTATAAACTCAGAAATTGTTGCCGACATACCGCGTTTCAATAGTACAGGTTTGTCAACCTCCCCTGCTGCTTTCAGCAATTCAAAATTTTGCATGTTTCGCGCGCCGATTTGAATCACATCAATATAATCCAGGGCTTTTTCTACATCAGCAGGATTGACTATTTCACTCACAACTGCCAAATCATACTCATCAGCAACTTTCTTTAATATCTGCAGTCCTTCGAGCCCGAGACCCTGGAAATCATATGGTGATGTACGCGGTTTAAATGCACCGCCACGCAAAAATTTATTGCCGTTTTGTTTAACCGCCTTGGCAACTTCAGCCACTTGGTCATAACTTTCCACTGAACACGGCCCGAAAATATGATGGGTATTCCCATCACCAAATTTTTCTCCTTTAATATCGATAACGGTATCTTCAGGCTTCATTTTTCTGGAAACAAGCAATGCCTTCCGATGATCATCCACCTGTAATTCGAGACTTGCTTTAAAAATTTCCTTGAATATGTGTTCAATCGTGGAATTTTCAAATGGGCCATCATTTTTTTGGGTAAGCTCATCCAGCATGCTGCGCTCCCGGACAGGATCAAACCGCTTAATGCTCTGCTTATTTTTTACTTTCCCGATTTGCTGTGCTGTTTTTGCACGTTCATTGATAAGATCAAGCAACTCCATATTAATCCTATCAAGATTTTGACGTAATTGCTCCAATTCGTTTTGGCTCATCGTAACCCCTCCTGAACACTGTGTTTTTACCTGTTGAATTAGGCAGATTTTTTAATAATTAGAAACCATTATAACGAATTATAATACGTTTGTCATCAGGAATTTTTAAAATAAAAAAACCATTTTGATGTTTCCAAACCAGCACAGGGAAAGGATTTTTAATCAAACCTGTTGACATTAAACCGATAAAGCGCTTACTCTATTTTACCGATTTTTTTTAAAATCCTGCATAATATATTTCAAATTTATAATAACGAGGTTTCCGGCATAATGTATTCTTTCATAGTATATCCGCGCTTCTCCCGTCTCCGGCTTGCCAACAAAAAAATCTGCAACGCACTTATCGCGTTACAGATTGGTGTATTACTATTACCTTTTACTTTGTCTCTTCAGCTTCTTCAGCGGCTTCCTCAATCGCGTCAGCAAGTTCTTCCGCAGCTTCCTCTGCAGCTGTTTCATCATTTTTTCGTTCGTTCCATTTGTCCTGAACATTTTTCGTCAGTTCCTGTGTTTTCTGTGAAAATTTCTCTTTGGAGTCTGACGCTTTGTTTTTCAGATCAGATCCTTTTTCATATGCTTTTACTTTCAAATCAGAGCCTTTCTCATAAGCGGCATCTTTTAACTGTGTGGCACCTTCATTCAGACTTCCTCTTAATTCAGTTCCTGCTTTTGGTGCAAACAATAATGCAGCGGCTGCACCCACGAATCCGCCAATAAGCGTACCAATCAAGAAATCTTTACTATTAATGTTGTTCTCTCCCATGTTAACATGCCTCCATTTTTATTTATTTTTTTTCTTTTTTAAATAATCTACGGCTGCATTTCCCCATTTCATTACCTGTGAAGTTGATTCCTGATTTTGTGATGCAGATTTGGAAATACTTTTTGATAATTTGCCCATCGAATTGTTAAAATTCTTGAACGTTTCCCCGATTCCTTTAATACCTTCAAATAATCCATTTAACCTCGACGACTTTTCATTTACATCGTCTGCCAATTTATTGGTTTTGCTCAACAAGGCAGATGTCTCTGCCGTTATTCCCTGCATTTGCTGATTAAGGCTGTCCAATGTACCTGAAACATTACTCAATGTCTGTTTGGCAGCCTTCAATGTAATTGCCAGGTAAATTACAAGCACAGCAAATGCAACTGCAATGATAATTGCTGAGATATACAACAAACTTTCCACTGGTAGATCAGCTCCTTTGATTTAAACGACGTTTTCATGCCTGCTTTTTTCTGAAATGCTTAATAAATGCTGTAAAATAGATATTTGTAAACAATATCCCAAAATAATAGTACATAAACATTTTAACATAATGAATGATGGCTTGTACCGAATTGCTTCATCTTCTCATTTGTGTAAAAAAGAAAAGGAAAATAGAGCCTTGCAGTTCAGGCTCATTACGCATTTAATCTATTGTTACCGGTCAAAGATAGCTGTTCCTCGTATGCCTGCTGAAATTTTTGGATATCTCCTGCACCCATAAATATCAGCACACTGCCAGCATCCTCCTGCAGAACATCTGTATTGGACAATGTCAGAATTTCACTTCCATCAATCAGTTCCTGCAAATCATAAATGGTAAGTTTCCCGCTGTCTTCCCGTGCAGACCCGAAAATATCACACAAATATACTTTATCGGCATTGCACAAACTATCGGCAAACTCCCGCAGAAATGTTTTCGTCCGTGAAAAGGTATGCGGCTGGAAGATTGCAGTCACCGGTTTATCGTGATACTTCTTCCGGGCAGAATCAATAGTTGCGGTGATTTCTTTCGGATGATGTGCATAATCATCGATCAATACCTGATTACCGATTCGCTTTTCGGTAAATCGCCGCTTCACACCCTGAAACGTACTGAGAGCCTTTATGTCATCCGACTTCATATTTTCATAATGACAAATTGCAATCACTGACAATGCATTAAGAATATTATGGTCACCATACAACGGAATTAAAAAAGTGTCATAATACGTATTGCGGACAAAAACATCAAATTCCGTTCCATCATCCGTTTCCTGTACGTTTTGTGCCTGGAAATCGTTTGTTTCTCCAAAACCGTAATACACAACAGGAACTTTTGCCTGAATTTTTTGAAGCTGTTCATCATCACCACATGCAATAATTCCTTTTTTTACACGCTCCGCCATTGACTGGAATGCATTAAACACATCATCTATACTAGTGAAATAATCCGGGTGATCAAAATCTATGTTGGTCATTATCGCATAGTCTGGCTCATACCGCAGAAAATGACGCCGGTACTCACACGCTTCGAACACAAAGTACCTGCTATCCACATGTCCTTTCCCTGTACCATCACCAATAAGGTATGAAATAGGGTATGTCTCATTCAATACATGTGCCAGCAAGCCTGTGGTCGAGGTCTTCCCATGTGCACCGGCTACGGCGATACTTGTATACTGTTTGAGCCATTCTCCCAGAAATTCATGATATCTGTAGAAAGATAATCCTTGTCGTTTTGCTTCTTTTATCTCCGGATGATCATCAGAGAATGCATTTCCGGCTATTATCGTATAACCCTCTTTGATGTTACTTTCTGCAAAAGAGAAAATCGGGATATTCTTATTTTCCAATGCTTCCTGTGTAAAAAATCGCTTTTCAACATCGGAACCCTGAACACTTTCCCCGGAATCATGAAGTATTTGGGCAAGTGAACTCATCCCGGTTCCCTTGATACCAATAAAATGGTAAGTTGTCATAAAAAAGAACCTCCAAAAAATATATAAAAACCACTATAATTTAATACAATCTTATTTATTTAAACAGTTACTAAATAATTATAGCAAAACTTTCCCAGGTGTAAAATAAATTTTATTGCATTAATCATTTTGCGGGTGGAATTCCACTTGTTCCATTAACGGGTTGGGGCGATAGCGCCGGCCTTCTTTCGCCTCCCGCGTCCCATTCAGCAAAACATTGTCACCGGTAAAGCCGATATGAATTTTTAAAAGATTTCCGCCAACACCATACATATCGACCGGAACTCCCAGCTCTTCAAAATGACTGATTCGTTTCTCGGTAAATCCTCCGGTCACAACGATATTCACATGTGAAAAACCTTCGTCATCAAGTGCTTTACGAAGCGCAAACACCAGCTCCGGATTGACACCTCTTGGGTCGAATGTACCCATCAGGTGATGATTCCGCAAAAAGTACTTATCGACGAGTGTTCTGGAAGTATCAATACGCACTCCCTTTAGGTCTTTCCCAAAAATTTTGGCAACCTTTAGTGAATCTGTAATAACGTCATTGTTATAGTCAACAAGTGTAACAAGGTCATCTTCGGGAAACATTTCATGATATGCCTGTGTTGCTGCCACAACATCCCCCCGGAACATCTGAATCATAGCGTGCGGCATTGTTCCCATTCCGTGTTTACCCCACCATTCATTCATCGCATGTGTAGCCTGTGCAGTCGACCCGCCAATGAATGCTGCATAACCGTCTCCGGCCTGCTGGGTGTAATGATCATCCCGGTCACCCATGAAAATGATTGGCTTTTGTTTTCCAGAGGAACTGGCCGCTTTTACCACATTATATACATTCGTCGCCACCGATGTTCTTCTTGCCAGAATACCATCTATAATCCCTTCCAGAAAACCAAACTGCTGATAGGAGCCGGAAATCGTAAGAACAGTTTCGTATGGAGTTATCTTATCCCCATCCTTCAAAGAGCGTATCTTAAGCGTCTCCGGATTATCTGCAAATGTATGTACCAGAGCGATAGCTTCATCTGTTCCACAAAGTACTGCATTGCTTCCTTTCTGAAAAAATTGCATGGTAACATGATTATTCGGAAGCTTTTTTTCAGCCATCTCCTTTGTTTTCAAAAAATATACGGCTGAAAACCAACCCTCTTTTATTCGTTCATCAAATTTAAATGTTTTATTTGTCAACCTTTTAATCGTTCCATCCAACTTTTGCTCAATTTCCTTCATAACAGTTATCTCCTCTTGTCGATGCAGGTTTATATATCTGCAAAGTCCTTATTTACAACCTGCAATGAAATATTATCACCGTAATTTTATCAAACCGCATACCGCTGTTCATCGTTATGTTTCAATCTGGGCTTCTGATACAAGAACATCCCGGGGTTTGCTCCCGTTCTGCTGTGCAATAATCCCTTTGCTTTCCATCGCATCCATCAGCCGCGCTGCACGGTTATACCCAATTTTAAAATGACGCTGAAGCAGAGATGTACTTGCACTGTTCTGGCTGACCACAAATCTGATTGCATCCTGCAGCAAATCATCTTCATGATCTTCATGTGAAATCTGTTCCAATAACTGTTCCTGCTCAAATGCGTACTCTGGTTCTGCAATATTCCTTGCATAGTCCGTTATCCGCTCGATTTCCTCGTCCGAGACAAAAGCGCCCTGCAGCCGGATACTCTTTCCTGCTCCATTCTCAACAAACAGCATATCCCCTTTGCCTAGTAATTTTTCAGCACCACTTGTATCCATAATCGTTCGTGAATCCACTTGAGAGGATACACTGAAAGCAATCCTGGTTGGAATATTGGCTTTAATCAACCCAGTGATGACATCAACCGATGGACGCTGGGTTGCAAGAAGAAGATGAATCCCACATGCACGCGCCTTTTGGGCAATCCGGCATATTGCATCTTCCACATCCTGAGGTGATACCATCATGAGATCTGCCAATTCATCAATAACGATAACCATAAATGGCAGCTTTTCATCCAGTCGGTTTTGTCTGGCCATTTTTTGATTATACCGCTCTACATCCCTTACACCTTCTGTAACAAATTTATCATACCGTTCTTCCATTTCTTTAACCGCCCATTTTAACGCTGCTGTTGCAGCCTTAACATCGGTAATGACCGGTGAGATGAGATGTGGAATGCCGTTATACGGCGCAAGTTCAACCATCTTCGGATCAATCAGCAAAAACTTCACATCATCATGGCTGGCTTTATATAACATACTGATTAAAATTGTATTAATACAGACACTCTTGCCGGATCCCGTTGCACCTGCGATCAGACCATGTGGCATTTTTTGAATATTTGTTATCAGTGGGCTTCCTTCAATACTTAACCCCAATCCAATCGTTAACGGAGATTTTTCGTGCTTAAAATTCCCGCTTTCAAAAATCTCCTGCAGTCCGACAATTTGCGGTTCCCGGTTTGGAATCTCAATACCTATTGTATTTTTTCCTGGTATTGGTGCCTCAATACGTATATCCTTCGCAGCCATGTTCAGTTTTAAATCATCACTCAGATTTTTTACTTTGCTGACCTTAACCCCCATCTCCGGCTGTACCTCGAAACGTGTCACAGATGGCCCCCGGGTTGTATTCACCACTTTCGCACGAACATTAAAATGCTTTAATGTCTTTTCCAGCAAATCTTTCATTTCCCGCATCCATATTTGATCATTTTCTGTCTTTACAACAGGGTCATTTAACAAATGATATGGTATCGACGGATATTGTGTTTTTGTGACAGGTTCGGCAGATGAAAAGTTCCTGTCGGGTTTTGGTTTGCTTTCACGATGCCTTCGTTTATCGTTTGCTGACATCATGACATTAAACGGCAATGGTTTCTGGTTACCGTCTGTTTTGTCATTCTTTCCCTTCCTGTCAAATTTTCTCTTCGGTTTCTGTTTCGGATTAGCATTTTGCTTTGAAGCCGTTGCGTGGTTCCTATCCGAATTTGTATCCGACTTCGGGACAGATTCCCGGACTGGGCCTTGGACAGATTCCTGCATCGGGTCCTGCTTGGGTTCCTCTGTAGTAACCTGTTTTTGTCCGAGTTGCTCATTTTTTATCTGATCGGACGGCCTAAGCTCGTCAGCATATGTATTGGTTGCAGCAATTTCAGTTCCAAATGTTTCCGCGCTGGTTTCTTCTTTCTGGCTTTTACGTTGATAGGCGGGTACATCTTCCACCTCTTTTTCTTTCCTGCGCTCGTGATAACCGTAAATCGGTGATGGGACCGGTGTCGGTTCAAAAGGTTTTTTCGAGTAAAAATCATTCTGTTTTTTTTCCTGCTGTTTATGAGTGGGTCTTTGTTTTTTATTTTCTGATACAGGTCGTTCTGGTACAGATCGTCGTTTCTTTTTACGGGCATATGCAGGAATATCTGATGTATTTTCCTCTTTTGGCTGATCCGGAATAACAGGAAAGCGGAATGATTTTTTTTCAGGATACCGATACGTCATTTTCGCCTCGATATCGTCATTTCTATGCTCAATTTTTCGTGTTGGTTTTTCTTCCGTTTCTTCTGTTTCCACTGTCTCCTCTGTTTCAACAAAAAGAAAGTTGTTTACTTTCTTTTTAATTTCATCCCACATAAATCTTCACTCATTTCCATAATAGTAGACGTTATTCATATTTTATCAGTTTTTTTATTTTTTTGTAGGGGGAAAAGCGAAAAGCGGAAGCGCCCGTTTAGTGACGTACAAACTGGAGCACTCCGCAATGAGATAAAGGAAACACGGTGAGCTGAAAGCGAACCGATGTTGACTTATCGTAGTGAGGAAGTGTGAAGTTTGCTAGTCGCTGGGCGCTGGAGCTGGACATGGCTTATCTTGCCACCCATCAGATAAAAAAATCACTTTTCGCCCCCTATCAGATAAACAAAAGGCAACCCTTGTCCGAGACTCAGGTTGCCCAATTTTAGAATTCAAATGGCTCGCCTGTCCTATAGGAGTCATCAAGAACATAAATCCCTTTTTCCTTTGGCGCATCAGGCAGCCCCAGTTCCTTCTGTGAACATATCATACCATTCGAAGGAACCCCACGCAGTTCTGTCGGTTTTATTTTCATTCCACTTGGCATTGTCGCACCTACCTTGGCCACCACAACTTTTTGACCTGCATCAATGTTAGGTGCACCACAGACAATTTGAAGTGTTTCATCGCCTGTGTCGACCTGACAGACGCTTAATTTATCAGCATCTGCATGAGCATCTTTTGTTTTAACATAGCCAACAACGAATTTTGGTCTTAAATCAAAATCCAGCGAATCCTGCACACCTTGTTTTTGAAAAACATTTTTTAACTGATTAAGAAGGTCTTCCGTCAAGGCTATTTTACCTTTTCCAGGCAGATCAATATTGGTGGAAGCACGGAAAAGGTTATACCCAACGATAGTATTGTCTTCATTTGTAATTTTGGTGATATCACCAATGTTCTCATGTTTAACCTCATAACGGTTGGCATCGTCCAATGGAAGTATCAGCACATCACCGATTCCATCCGGATTATAAAAAACGTCCATTTAAACCATCCCCTTTTACTCAGTTGGCCGATTTTTGGCAAGAATAAATATCGGCTCCAGCTCTTTATTTTCATAAATAAACGGCAGTGACGTGATTGGAATTCTGCCTTCCGCAAAAAACTTCATCGTCATCTGTGCGAGCACATCATACCCTGTCTTATTTTGAATGTCCGCAAAAATCAGCACATCCTGATGTGGCACAGCAACAGCCAATTCTCCTTTGCTGTTTACCTTCATCTCTTCCATAAATGCTTCATTTAGGATTCGGCTCGCATCGTAACCATCCTGTTTCGCCACAAAGTAAAAATCATTGCCGGCGACTGTATCTTTCTTGTAATCATTGTTCAGGGAACGAATATTGAATGCGGCAATTTCATCAATCCGATCATGAGTCCAACCTTCTTTTTCCAGCATTGCCTCATCAATCAGCCGGTACGATTTCCCAAGATCCAGTGCATAATAAATCCGTGTTTCAGCCGTATGATCTTTACAAACAAGCTTTTCTCCGGCTTTTGTTTTTGTCGCGAATGAAGTTGCCCGGATAACCGGATAAATATTTTTCTCCATACCGGTAAGCTCCTGCTCTTCATTCATGACCCTTAATGCTTCCGTGACGTGCTCAACCAGCTCATCAACGGCTTTTTCCCCGCGTTCATTATATTTGGCAACAACGTTCGGAAGTGTAATCGTCATTCCCTGATTGGACTCTTTCCAGGCTATGCGATACGTATCTTTGTCCCTGTTGTAGGAAGTTTTGTACGCCGGCCCTGCCAGACGCTCATCCAGTATTTTCTTCATCTTGATGCTTGTCATTTTCACGTCATAGATCCTCCTTCCTAACTTGGAAGTCCATCAATAAATGTCATAATCTCTTCTTTGGTTTTACGGTCTTTACTGACGAATCTTCCGGTTTCCTTTCCGTCTTTAAACGCAAGAAAACTTGGAATCCCGAAAACATCATTCTTAGCGCACAGGTCGATGAATTGATCCCGATCGACTTCCAAAAATGTATATTCCGGATATTTTTTCTCGACTTCCGGCATTTCCGGTTCAATTACACGGCAATCAGGACACCAGCCTGCAGTAAATAATGCAATCACATTTTCATTGTTTGTCAATTCATTCCATTCCTCTATTGAAGTTACAGTTTTCATATTCATCATCCTCCATTTCCAATCATATCTTGCTTTTCGCTTCGAATCAATTACCAGACATTAACCAGACATTAAAAAAGCCGACGATTACTAATCAATGGTATAAAGAAAACCAGCCTTTGTTGCATTCGGCTGGTTTTATACTTATTCCTGCACGTTGGTGGCTGTTGTCCGATTGGAATTAGATATTGATCTGGCCACTTTCATCAGTGCCTTTGAATCATTATCAAGACGGTCTTTGGTCGTAAATGTTGTAATTTTAACACCGCCAACTCCAACCTGCAGTTCATAATTATCTTTTTCATCATGAGAAAGGATTCGAATATAACCAAATTTTTTATCATCTTTAAACGACTCAAGCAACAATGCTGAATCCTTTTTGGCAGCTTTGTAGCCCAACTGACTAGTTGCGTTTTCCAGACTGTTGTGAAAAACAATATATGTCTGATCACCATCTTTTAAAATTACATTGCTTTTGCTCGCTTCTTTTACTTCCATCCGATCAGGCAAAAACAACGAAAATCCATCTACCTCATGATTTGTTTCCATTGTTTTATTGGAATTAAACACTGCTTCAGCTGTTTTCTCGGCTCCGTTTACTGCTTCCTTTTCCGACTGAAAACTGCAGCCAAATAAAACGGCAGCAAGAAAAAGCAAAGCAACAGTTAATTTGTACTTCTTTTCCATTTTTCTTCCCCCTGAAATAGTACAATTTACCTCTTTACATAATACTATGATTTTCGAATTTTACAAGCAGTAGGTTTTTCCAACCCTAGCGAAAACTTTCCCTTGCGTATGTTTGCTCAATTTACGATAAGAACATTTACTTGCGAAGTTTAACAAAAACGATAACATGGAAAATAGACAAATAGAAACTGGAGGGAATATTAATGGAATTAACCGTATATTTAGCAGGACAAATTCATGACGACTGGCGCGAACAGGTGAAAGCCAAGGCTAAAGAAAAGAGTCTGCCTGTCACGTTTGTGTCGCCACAGACAAATCATGAACGATCCGATAATGTTGGGGAGGATATTTTAGGCGAGCAACCGGACAAAACAGTGAAAGATGATGCGGCATCAGACATCAATAACTTCAGAACAGAAGTATTGATGCAGAAGTCCGATGCAGTTATTGCGTTATTCGGAGAAAGCTACAAACAGTGGAATACTGCAATGGACACCAGTACTGCAATTTCCATGAATAAACCAACCATCATCATACGTCCCGAATCACTGGTACATCCACTGAAGGAATTATCAAACAAAGCAAATGTCACAGTTGAAAACATTGACCAGGCACTTGATGTATTGGCATATATTTACGAATAACTAAGAAGCTAAGTAAGCAGCGGAATTTCTGCTGCTTATTTTTGGCTGAAATTATACTGGCCTTTTAAAAGTTTTACAACGTGGACAAACATTTCTTTTCGGGAAATCAGTTCATTTGTAAAAATGCCAATAGCCCCTTCTTTTTTTCGCACATCCTGGCGTTTCGCATACTCGTCCATTATGTCACCAAGTTCCAATCCCTGATTGAGTTTGGCTGAGAAATTATGCGGGAGCTGGATTCTCGCACCACCTGCCGTAATGATAGTGCCATCATAAGAAGCGAGTGCTCCCCAATTCGTTACATACAGCTGACCATCCAGTGTCATCACACCACCTTCCAAACCGATGCCTATGTCGCACGTTGATTCTGAGACACATCGCCACGCCCGATTTATCGCACCGCGTCTGGTCTCCTCATCCGTTACAGGCTGAGCACTGACTTGTGACGGCACTTCAATTCCGGTAATATTATCATTATTAAAGACCGAACCCACAGCATCAATTTTAGCCGGATTTTTCGATCCAATTAAAATTTTCACTTCAGACACCTCACTTATGTTTCACCGAATTATTTTTCAAAATTTAATATTAAAGATGATGCTTAAACTCTTGAAGTTGGCATTTCACCTTTTGAAGATTGCACCCAAGCTCTTGAAAGTGACCTTCCATCTCTTGAATTCGATACGTACTCCCTTGCCACCAATATCAAAAGTATCAACATAAATTAAGGCTGCCATCACCTCAGTGACAGCAGCTTTATCCACTTAATTTGCTTTTTTAATGGTATCCAGCGTACTTTGATCCGTCGATTTTACAAGCTTGACGATTAATTCCTTGGCAGCCTGATAATCATCCACATGAATCATCGATGCAGCTGTGTGAATGTATCTGGAGCATATTCCTACTACAGCAGATGGAACGCCATCATTGGACAAATGAACACGCCCGGCATCTGTGCCGCCCTGTGAAATAAAGTACTGATAAGGAATATCATTCGATTCCGCTGTATCCAGAATAAAGTCCCTCATTCCGTGATGTGTAATCATGGTTCGATCAAAAATCCGGAGTAATGCCCCTTTGCCAAGCTGACCAAATTCACTTTCATCACCCGACATATCGTTAGCAGGGGATGCATCCAATGCATAGAAAATATCAGGTTTAATCATATTGGCCGCCACCTGCGCACCGCGTAAACCTACTTCTTCCTGTACCGTTGCACCTGAATACAGTTCGTTTGATAGTTTCTCATCTTTTAATTCCTTCAAAAGCTCGATGGAAAGTCCGCAGCCATAGCGGTTATCCCATGCTTTTGCAAGAATCTTTTTATCATTTGCCATCGGTGTAAATGGACAAATCGGCAAAATAGCCTGTCCCGGTTTCACACCAATTTGCTCAGCGTCTTCCTTGTTATCGGCCCCGATATCAATCAGCATATTACTCATATCCATCGGTTTTTTACGCTGTTCAGGTGTTAAATTATGTGGCGGAATCGACCCAATTACACCGGTAATCGGTCCGTTGTCTGTCATAACCTGAACCCGTTGTGCCAGCAATACCTGGCTCCACCAGCCGCCAAGTGTCTGAAAACGAAGCATTCCGTTTTTTGTAATTTTTGTCACCATAAACCCAACTTCATCCATATGACCGGCAACCATTACACGCGGGCCGCCGTCTCCTTTCTTGAGTCCGAATACTCCGCCAAGATTATCCTGAATCAGTTCATCAGAATATTTGTCAAGTTCCTGTTTCATAAAATTTCGGACCGGATGCTCGTTTCCCGGTGCACCCTGCAATTCGGTTAATGTTTGAAACATGTCCATAGTTTCCTGCTTCATATGTATACCCCCATTAATTAGATATGACTATAATTAGTATAAACGAAAACAGGTTATGCTTTCCACCAAACAGCCATACTGCCTATCAGTTTCTATTTTTTTTAATTTAAGTTATACTAAGGGGTGAATTGAACAACCATTGAAATTGGAATAAATTTGTATAGAGGTGAATGTAATGAGCGTAAAAAAAGCAGTCCTGGCAGCCGGTTTAGGTGTTGCAGTCGGGTATGTAGCAAAACAGCAAATTGACAATTACCAAAAAATAACCCCGGAAAAAGCGTTACAACAAGCAAAAGAGACATTTAAAAAACAGGGTCCGATCAGCGGTTCATGGATTTACATGAAACCTGAGGAAGTGGAACGGAACGGTTTGTTATATAATGCTTATCGTGGTGGTGTAACTCGAAATATTGACGGTGAAAACAAGCAGTTTGAATTCTACGTGGACGTTGAAACAGGTGCAGTCATCGGGGCTGTGCAAACTGCCTGATAGGGAACGACAGCGCTAGTTGTATAAATAGAAGTCGGGTGAAACCTTATTCCCAATAATCTCTTTACATTATAAAAGCACTTCCTGTTAAGGAGTGCTTTTTGTTTCTGATTAATATATTTCTGTTTTGCTAATATATTCCAGTCAAACCACAAAGAACCATCTCTTAAAAGGATGGCTCTTTTAACTTATTTATATTCGTACCTTTCTCTGTCAACCTGATCAATCCGCTTGCCTTCCGTATCAAACTTAACTGCGCGAAGATACGCATCATGATAAAAGGTATACCATGCCTGTTTGGAATAGCCGAAATCCATCCACTTCTCCTTCTGATGAACGGATGTGACAGGGTAGTCATCATAAGCAAGTGCCCACAACTTATTCTGATGTGCATGTGTCGGCATAATGTCAGCCATGTGGATAAACGTTTCATCCCCATCTTCAAATACCAGAATCGAATGACCATCACTGTGTCCGCCGGTATGAATCATTTTTAACCCATCCGCAATCCGCTTTTCATCTTCAAACGGCTGCACCTGTTCCTGAATAGGTTTCCAGTTCATCTCCCAGTATGTATTCGCAGACCGAATATTTGGATTTCGCATTTCATCCCATTCCACCTGGGAAACGTGAATCGTTGCGTTTTTAAAAATAGACTCGTAACGATCACCGGCCACTTTCGTCAGACCACACGCATGATCAAAATGAAGATGGGTCATAAGCATTGCATCTATGTCGTCGACAGTGAGCCCAACTTCATCCAGCGATTTGTGCAGTGAGGATTGCTCAAGCACTCCAAAATTCCGTAGCTGTTTATCGGTAAGTTTGCTATTGCCCATTCCGGAATCAATCAAGTAGTTCCGGCCATCCAGCTGAAGTAAAATCGGATCAGTTCGTAATTCAATCTGGTTTTTTTCATTATACGGATATTTCCTGCTCCATAATGCCTTTGGGACAACACCAAACATCGCGCCGCCATCAAGGAAGTTCACTCCCCCGTTAAGCCATGTCAGTTTTGCCCTGCCAACCTGAAGTGTTTCCATTAGTCATCCTCCTTTGCCTATACAGTCAGTTTAGCGAAAGAAGACACACCATGTAAACAAACACGCTTTAGAATACAGATCGGCATCGGTAGATTACCTGTCCTTTTGCTGAAAACTTTTCTTCATATTCGGTCATGACATTGCTCGGGTCATCAATCGCATGCAGATTCAGATTGACTTCCTTTAATGTCATTCCAAAATTGGAAAAACTGACGAGCGAGTATTCAAACAGACCTCTGTTGTCGGTTTTAAAAATAAGTTCACCATCCTCCCGCAAAACGTCCCGATACTTTTCCAAAAATGCATGAAACGTCAGCCGTCTTTTTTCATGACGGTTTTTCGGCCATGGATCAGAAAAATTCAAGTAAATTTGCGCGATTTCATTCGCAGCAAATATATTTTCCAGTTCTGCTGCGTCTTCATTAATCAGCAAAACATTCTCATGGGTGTTCTCCATTATTTTTTGTGCAGCTGTTACGACGACACTTTTAGCCAATTCAACTCCAATAAAATTCACATCCGGATATTTTTGTGCCATCCCGGCAATAAACTGTCCTTTACCAGTCCCGATTTCCACATAAATCGGATTGGAATTTCCAAATAATTTTGACCAACTGCCTTTATTCAATGCAGGGTCAGGAATGATAAAATGTTCATTTTCTGTTAAAAAATCGTCTGCCCATGGCTTATTTCGCTGTCGCATCTTGCAGCACCTCCCTTAATTTATAGTGAAGCTTCAAATACTGGACAGCCTACTTCGTCCCCCCTTTTGTATGCTTCAAAGGAGAAATGATTGCCAGTTAACACGTGATAAAATTCATAGCATATTATTTGCAGTAATGGTTAACACTACCATTTGAGGTGATTTGAAGTGACATTAACCCTGAATAATCAGTTAAGGCTTTTACAGGATATATTAAGTGAACAGAATGAAGATTGCTGTGGTGAGATTTCCGAATATCAACAAATTAAGCGCCTTGTTCAGGCAATGATGGCTGACGGCACTATTTCTGATGAGCAGCTGCTTCAACTTCTTCCGGAAATCTATAATTATGGTCGTCAAGGGGAAATTGCGCATAACGATGCAGAACATATAACTGCAAATAAAGAAAAAATTAATACCTGGGTCGATGCTATTCAGCAAATCAATCCCGAATAGTCCTGTTTGTTTCCAGATTCAATACCCGCAAGTCTTCCAATCTAAGTAGCGCCTTATCCGTTTCATCACGCTGCAAATGCCAATTTAAAAAATAAAGGGAATCTAATAAAAGATACCAATACATTCTATTTAACAGTGATTGGTCATTTGTTACACCGTATTCCCGCAGCCAGCTGTCCCAATCCTCAGGTGGTATGTACCATTTTAGGATAATCCCGATATCCATTGCAGGATCAGCTATCATGGCATTCTCCCAATCAACAAGATAAAGTTGTCCGTCGTTTGTCAATAAAAGATTATTATGATTCAAGTCGCAATGGCATACTACCTGCTTCTGTTCATGTGTTACCGGAAGCAGGTGCTCCAATTTATCCAGAGCTTCGGCAACCTCTGTATAATTGCTGGTAACCTCTTTATACATCAATTGTTCCTTCACATTCCGAAAACGGTCTTCCGGTGTTACCGGCTTCCGTCCCATTCGCATCAGCATGTGCAGCAGTTCGGATGAGTTATGGATTTTACTCAGTAAAGCAGCAACCTGATTATGCTGCATTTCCACCGGCATTAATTCCCTGCCATCAAGCCATTCCTGCGCAGTAATAACGTCCCCGTTCTCCAGCCGCTTCGTCCAAACCAGTTTAGGAACAATACCTTCAGCTGAAAGAACAGCCAAAAACGGCGAGGAATTTCGTTTCAAAAAAAGTCGTTCTCTATTATTCTCAGCGATAAAAGCTTCACCTGTCAGCCCGCCAGCCTTCTCAATATTCCATTCTTTACCAAGTACTTGCTTTAACCAATTCACACCAATACCTCAATTCTGCACATTTTTACTTTCACATGATCTGTCAGCACTACTGATTTCCGAAAGTAAGACCATAGAATAGATTATCGGATTTTAATGTCTATTTCAAGAACAAACTTTGGATTCAGCCCTTTATTTCAGCTGATACACCGCAATTTTCTTGTATTTCGGAATTGACTGTGGAAATATCCGGTAAATCACTACCTCATTTACAGTAAGGTGGTATGCGTCAATACAGGTGTCCTGCAGTTCAGGAAAATTTTCATCCCGATTATTCCACTTTTTGGCCAGGGTAATGTGTGGTGAATAGGTTCGTTTCTCCTGCTCAAATCCGGAATCATTGGCAAGCTGGTCAACTAGCTGCTGCAGCTTTGATAATGCCTCTGTTTTTTCAACGCCAGCCCATAAAACCCTTGGCTGAGTTGATTTACCAAATGTCCCAAGTGATCCTGTCCTGACCCGAAATGAATGCAGATCCGTCAGCTTTTCCAGTTTCACGTTAAGCTGGTCCAGTTGACCGGGTGAAACCGGCCCAAGAAATTTTAATGTAATATGTACATCTTCCGGATGCGGCCATTGTTTGTACGGTACAATCTGCTTGAATTGCTGCTGTTTTTCAGACAGATATTGTTTCAGTTCCTGTGGCAATGGAACCGCTATAAAATAGTGAGGCAATCCGGCCATGTAACCCCTCTTTTCATTTAGCTTTTTTGGACAAACAATAAGCCAGCTCTTCTTCCGTCAGCTCACGGGTATGACCAGCATCCAAATTAGGATCCAGCAGTAGCTTTCCCATTCTGATCCGCTTTAAATAAACTACCTTTTTTCCGATTGCCTCAAACATCCGCTTTACCTGATGAAACTTCCCTTCCGTTATTGTGATTTCAATTTGAGAAATATCATCGGAATACAGAATTTCAAGCTTCGCCGGTTTCGTATGGTAACCGTCATCAAGTGTCACACCGTTTTCGAAAGTTTGAATGTCAGCATTTGTGACCGTTCCATCGATTTTGGCGTAATACGTTTTATCAACGTTCTTTTTCGGGGAAACAAGCTGATGGGCAAGATCCCCGTCATTGGTAATAAGCAGCAGTCCTTCCGTATCCTTGTCCAGACGCCCGACCGGAAACGGCTTAAATTTTTGGTATGTTTCCGGCAAAATATTCACTACCGTTTGTTCACGATGATCAGTGGTAGCCGAAATGTAACCAGGCGGCTTGTTCATCATCAGGTATATATATTGTTGAAAATTTACTGTTTGATTATTCACTTTAACGACATCGTGTTCAGGATCAACATGCAAACCACTGTCTTTAACAGCCTCTTCATTTACCGTAACCTTCTTTTTCTTGATCAGTGCTTTCACATCTTTTCTGCTGCCAACACCCATATTTGCCAGTAATTTATCGAGACGCATGTATCAACCCTCCTTACCTGCGAAAAATCTTATCCAGTACACGAACCTTATTTCCCAAAACCCGGTCAAGCAATGTAGATTCGTACGCAAACCACAGATAGACACCTGCACCCGCGCCAACACCTGCAAGCAGCATAATGATGGCAGACAGCCTGCTTTCTTCAACTTGCAGGAAAGTACCAAATATTGCTTTTGTAATCCAAATCGTGATACACATAATAACCGAAAAAATACAGACCAGCAAAAATCGCTTCATTGTCTGGGTAAACGGAAAACGGATGGATACACCGATTCGCCATAAATTAAGTGCTACCGCTGTTCCTACCGCAAGTGCCGTCCCAAAAATGGCACCCTTTGCACCAAACATATGAATTAGCTGGATATTAAACAGTATTTTCATCAATAGGCCGCCGGTTAAACTGATGACAGCAAATCGCTGCTGATTAATTCCCTGCAGAATGGAAGACGTCACGGTAAACAGGGCAAATAAAAGCGAAACCGGTGCATACCAGCCAAGCAGAGAACCGGTAATATCAAGTTGATGAATACCATAAAGCGCACCATATGCTGAATCAGACAGCATCGTCAAGCCAACCGCCGCCGGTACAACCAGAACAAGCACAATCTGCAATGCCTGATTGATTTGCTGGTTCATAACCTTCCTGTTGTTGTTTGTATAAGATTTGGTCAAAGCAGGTAAAATAGCCAAGGACAATCCCGTCGCAATGGTTACCGGAATAATGACCAACTTATGCCCTAATACATTGATTACTCCCAGTGCTGTATCATATAGTTCTCCTTGTCCAATATCAATCATAGCCCGTTGAAATGTCAGTGTATCAACCAATTGATAAAGTGGCGTTGCGATTCCAACAATTACAAATGGACCTGCATAACGGAATAACTCTGTGATTAAATCTTTTGTTGGTATGTCATGCGAAAATTTTTGCTGGCTCAGCTTTTTTTGAATATACGGTTTCCGTTTTCGCCAATAATACCATAAAACAGCACAGGAACCGAGCGCCCCGACAAACGCTGCAAAAGCTGCAAAACCAACCGCGGTCGCAACACTGCCACCAATAATTTTGATAATAATAAATGTAGCTGCCAGAATAACCACAATCCGGATTATTTGTTCGACAACCTGTGAAACAGCGGTAGGTCCCATTGACTCATACCCCTGGAAAAATCCGCGCGTTATACTCATTGCCGGAATGATTAATAACGCAAAGCTTACCATCCGGATGACCATAGCCCCATGTTCACGGGAAATTCCACCGACATCTTCATTGGCAATGATAAATTTAGCTAACGGGTCTGCACCAAAAAACAATCCCAGAAATGCAATAAAACCGGTAACCAGCATCAATGATATACCGGTTTTGTATATGCGCATTCCGGTTTCAAAATCACCCAATGCATTATATTTTGAAACGAATTTGGAAACGGCTAAAGGGACACCAATCGTAGAAATACTGATTAAAATATTATACGGTATGTAGGCGAACGAGTATAATGCCGCCCCACTTTCCTCGACAAGCATATTAAATGGAATGAGATAAATCATTCCCAGGAATTTTGATAAAAAAGTGGCACCAGTTAGCAGCATGGTGCCTCTGACAATATTCGACATTATTTCACCTGCAATTTTTCATACTTTAGTTGTCATTTTATCATACATAACATTTATTCACGCTATATTTTAATTTTTTTCTTATGTAGAAAACATGATACGATGTATACGAAGGGAATGAAAAATGGTGACATATGATGTAATTGTAATTGGCGGCGGACCATCCGGATTGATGGCTGCCATCGCTGCGGCCGAGCAAGGCGCAAGTACGATTCTGCTCGAAAAAGGAAGAAAACTTGGGAAAAAGCTTGCGATTTCCGGTGGCGGCCGCTGTAACGTAACCAACAGGCTCCCCCAGGAGGAAGTAATCAGACATATACCAGGAAACGGAAAATTTCTATACAGTCCATTTTCTGTTTTCAGCAATTATGACATTATTGATTTTTTTGAAGGAATGGGAGTCGGATTAAAAGAAGAAGATCACGGCCGCATGTTCCCCGCTTCGAATTCAGCCAAAACAGTTGTCAATGCATTAATCAATAAACTGGATGAACTGGATGTGGAAGTTCGTATGAACACACCGGTAGAAGCAGTACATTATGATGAATCAGAGCATAGTGTCATTCTAACGGATGGGGCAAAATTACATACTACATCCATTGTAATCGCTGTTGGAGGTAAAGCAGTACCACATACCGGTTCAACCGGTGATGGCTATGCATGGGCAAAAAAAGCCGGTCACACGGTTACCGAGCTCTATCCAACAGAAGTTGCTCTGACATCAAATGAAGCCTTCATCAAAAGTAAACAACTGCAAGGTTTATCATTAAGGGATGTGGCTTTGACTGTTTTAAACAAGAAAAATAAGCCAGTTGTCACTCACCGGATGGATATGATTTTTACCCACTTCGGAATCTCTGGTCCAGCTGTACTGCGCTGCTCACAATTCGTTGTAAAACAGTTGATGAAGGGGCAGCAAGCAGTATCAATGGTACTCGATACGCTGCCGGATAAACAGGAAGAGGAACTAATACAGGGCTTGCTCAAGTCAATGAAGGAAAATCCTAAAAAATCGGTACGGAATATTTTAAAAGGAATTGTGCCGGAACGCCTTTTGGAATTTATTTTACAGGAAAATAAGATTGATGCGGATCAAAAGGCAGCGAACCTTTCAGGCGAAGCACTTCGATCGGCAATTCATCAGATGAAGCATTTTTTCATGAAAGTAAACGGATCTTTACCACTGGATAAAGCATTTGTCACTGGTGGCGGTGTTTCAATCAAAGAAATTGTGCCGAAGACAATGCAGTCTAAAAAAATGCACGGTCTTTTTTTCTGCGGGGAAATTCTGGATATCCATGGTTACACAGGTGGGTATAATATTACATCTGCACTTGTCACCGGACGGCTGGCCGGGATGAATGCCGCTTCTCAGATAAGCGAATTGGCAGTTGATTCCTGACATGTTTTTGTGTCTTTAACTCCAACCTAATAATGTCCGGGGACATTAATGAAAGGGTTGAAAACATGCAAAAAAATCAAATGTGGCTACCATTAATCGCCTCTGTTGGTGTTGGAGCAGCTACCTACTACACGATGACCAAAAACAACCAGAATTTAGGACAAACCATGCAAAAAATGGTTCCCCTTGTCACACAAATGAATAGTGGCGGGGGTCGTCAGTAACAAAAAGAGCGTACCCGATTTGAGGGTGCGCTTTTTATAAATTAACGTATCAGGAGTGTTATTGTGAAAATAATCGTCCTTTTAATATCGAGCACATAAATATCGTCACTTTTTAACATAATAATGCTTATTCTCACTACAAAACATGATAAACAAGTAACTGGTGGAAGTTTTAAGTCATTGTTGTATTTTACGTTGATAATGTAATACCAGAAGTTTGTACCCTGTTCTTATGCTTAAGATTGATTTGGATTTAACATCGCGAAAGAAAGTTTGCTGGTTGTTAGGCGACGAGGTTTACCGTTGCTAATCCGAAACTTTATTCCGCAGACAACAAAAAAAGGAAGTGCACATAGTATCATGTGCACTTCCTTTTTTTATTATGCCTGGCGGCGTCCTACTCTTGCAGGGGCAAAGCCCCAACTACCATCGG
>NZ_BAAADS010000011.1:0-24761 GCF_039522605.1 Virgibacillus siamensis | reverse complement strand
TTCACAAATAGGTTCAAAATATTAAATATTTTTATATTCATTGTATCACTTCTTATTCCGGTATGGCGCCCGTTTGCGGTATAGTCAAATCAAGGTTCTTAAGCTAACGCAATTAAAGAACAACTTCTGTTGCTTATTAATCCCTATGATAAAAAACCATCTAAGAATTGTGACCATTCCTCGATTAGGTAATAGTTAATATTAACTTCAATAATTTTTTTATTTCACAATCTTATTTGTATACATCCGACACTATTTTCAAAAAAGCCTTCAAAGCACGTGTTTTATAACGATTTTTCTTTAAAACGATGCCAATTTTCCAAGGGATATATTGACTACTGATTTCTTTGACACAAAGATTCTGTGAGCACATTTCGGTTAAAGGACTTGGAATAATAGCTACTCCTAGTTCATCACGAACTAATGCCATTAATAAATCCCACTGCGTTGTACTATATGCAATATTCGGCACAAAATTCTCCTTACGACAACTCTCTAAAACCACTTGGCTCAAGGCAAATGTAGTATCAAACAATATCCAATCATCCTGTTGCAGTTGTGCAAGTGTAATCTGCTGTTCCTCTTTTAAAACGTGACTTTTAGGTAAACAGGCAACAAACGGTGCTTCAAAAATAAGCTGTTCTTCTAGTTCCTTGCTTTGGGTTGGTATCACGACAAAAGCTACATCGACTTCACCCTTTTCAACAAGCTTTTCTACATTTAAACCTCCTTCTTCGACAATTTCAAGTGTAACCTCTGTATACTTCTTTGAGAAAGCTTTCGCCACTTGTGGAAAGAAAAAGGTACCAATAATTTGCGGCAGCCCGACTTTTAAATGCCCTTTTATATTTTCATTTAGATGTTCATTTATATCTTCAAGCTCTTTTTTTAACTCCTTCATTTGCTGTAGCATTGTAATCGCTTTTTCATAAACAAGCTGACCTTCATCGGTTAAACGAATAATCCGATTAGAACGCTCAAAGAGTGTTACGCTAAGTTTTTTCTCTAGCTTTTGAATTGTTTTAGATAGGGATGGTTGTGCGATAAATAGCTGCTCACTTGCCTTTGAAAAGCTTCCACATTCCACAATTGTTTTAAATACCTCGAAGTCTCGTAAATTCATCGTATTCCCCCATTATTCCCTTTTGGCATATTCAATATGATTATTATATATTTTACATTATAAACGATTCCTCTTACACTTTTAGGAAACAGGAGGGATTCAGATGTCAACATGTAAAGTTGGTGTCGTTCAAGCAGGTTCAATCGTAATGAATAAAGAGAAATGTATCAACAAGGCAATAAAATTAATCAAAGAGGCTGGGGAACAAGGAGCCAATATTATTGTTTTTCCAGAAGCATATATTCCAGCGTATCCACGTGGGATGAGCTTTGGGGCAGTGGTTGGAAGTCGTTCGGAGAGTGGACGCAATGACTTTTTACGTTATGCAAAAAATGCCATAACAGTACCTGGTCCCGAAACAAATCAATTAGGTGCTGCGGTGAAAAAAGCAGGTGCTTATACTGTTATTGGCATCATTGAACGTGACCAACAAACAAGTAGTGGCACACTCTATTGCACAGCGATTTTCTTTGGTCCAGACGGAAGATTGCTGGGAAAACATCGAAAACTAAAACCAACGGGCAGTGAACGTCTTATTTGGGGTGAAGGGGATGGCAGTACGCTCCCTGTATTTGATACACCATATGGCAAAATTGGTTCCCTTATTTGTTGGGAAAACTATATGCCTCTAGCGCGTGCCGCTATGTATGAAAAGGGTATTCAGATTTATATTGCACCAACTGCTGATTCACGTGATACTTGGTTTGCTTCCATGCGGCATATTGCGATTGAGGGACGTTGCTTTGTTTTATCTTGCAATCAATATAGTACAAAGGATATGTATGAAGAAGATTTAATAGCAACAGAGGAAATGCAAAAAATGCCTTATGAAATTACTCGTGGTGGCAGTTGCATCGTAAATCCACTTGGAGAATTTTTAGTAGAGCCGGTATTTGGAAAAGAAGAAATACTATATGCTACTCTGAATTTAGACGACATCACACGTGGTCATTTTGATTTTGATGTAGTTGGACATTACGATCGAAAAGATGTGTTCCAATTAGTCGTAAATGAAGAAAAGCAATAGATTCCCTTTTGGCTGTTAATATATATCTATGTTTATTGATTCGGGTGCCTGCCCAAGTATTGTATAATCAATGCTTAAAGGTTTAGGCACTTTCCGTTTTAAACCTTTACAAAAAATTATAGGTTTTCTTATTGAACTCCCCTTTAAGTACATTTCTTCACAATCTCACACCAACATCAACATAAATATCCAGTGATTGAAGCGTAACTCTTATTCAATTACTGCGCCCGTTTGCTTAATACCAATTATTCCAAAACAATTAATCCAGTTCAATTATTTTCACAAAATAAAGACACCTACCTTGTTCAAGATAGGCGCAATCGGGAATATACGCATCACAAGTCATTGCCATTCATTTTCAAACGATTGCCGCTGCAAATAACTACTGGAAGTAAATCATATTCAGAATATAATGTTGACGAAGGCCTAGATGATTTTCCAATCAGACAGGCCCTTTACAATACACAGTTTTCAACACCGCACTGTTCACAGACGAGCAACTGTTTAAAATAGTCCATTTTTTTCAGCATATAATATTTATTATCACTGTCGATAATACCGCGTTCTTTCCACTTATTCACGATCCGGCTTACTGTTTCCCGCGAAATTCCGATATGCTTGCTGATATCCTGTATCATAATAGGTTCCGTAATACAGACGCCGTCTGGTTTTACGACACCATACATGTTGGAATATCTTATAAAAACAGATGCAACGGCACCTTCTGATCCAAATGAAATATAATCACGGATTTTTGCTTTACTTGCTTCAAGTGATTCGGCAACCCATCTGGTAAATTGAAGTCCCAGCCCACCGTTATCTGTCAATATATTTTCCAATGTCCGTTTCTCCATACAATATAATTCGGAATCAATAATGGCATCGGCAATATTGGAATATTTCAGTCCACTGAAAATACCTATTTCGCCAAACGCATCATCTTCCCCACGGGTAAAAATGGTCAGCTCTTTGTTCGGACCGGTTCGTTTGAAAAGTCTTATTTCGCCAGTATGTATAAAATAAAAATAATCGACCATATCTCCTTCGTTATAGATGGTCTCTCCTTTATTAACATCCATTTTTCTGGAGTTCATAAGCAGTAAATTGTAGTCTTTATCGGTTAACCGCTGTAACAATGGTTCCATATAATACAACACTCCCTCTTATACTTTCGCCATTATGTCAAGTTTTTAAACGTAATTTGTGATATTAATCACGCATTCTTTATTTAGATACAGCGAAAGAAATTGTAGATGGTCCACTCCCCAAAAAGGTCGCCAACCCCTTTTGGGGACGAACCATATACCCATTTTTTCACTTTGTATTCCAAAACGAAAATCGACTTCCTCTGTGTTCATCTGTTATCAGGTTGGGGCTGATTTCATGCGTTTTTTCAAGAACAAGCAGGTAATTCATATTTATCGCTTTGAATATTTTGTATAGAGTGAGGATCGTAATGAGTATCTGCAATCCTGCAAGAACTGCTGGTATTATACCACCTTCCGTTATACTATATGCGAGCAGCAATGCACCCTGCAAAGCTGTAACAGTCAGCGCCCGCAATAATATTGATAAAACGAATGTGACAACGGCTAAAATAAAAATATACAGATAGTCCTCCATAAAATAATTTAATGTCATCCCGGAATAAATAAACATTTATATCCCTGCCCTTCCCCATTTTAATGTTAAAAAATCAATTTAAATCCTCGGGATCTGTGTTCACATATCCGCCTTCATTAATCATCTGATCAATGGACAGTATTTCATCATTCATCAATATTTCCTCCCTTTCAGTAGTGACATAAATTTTACCTATTACACCATTATTGAGTATTAATTTTGAAATCTTTCTTCTATGCAATCACTGGATACCCTAATTTTTCTATAATAGTTTTTAATTCCATTTCATTAGCCTTGTCTTCATCAATGATTGCTTTCACCTTACTGGAGTTAAATAAAACCTTTGCTTCCTTAACACCTTCCATTTTACCTAATTTACCTTCAATCTTTTTAATGCAGGATGGGCATGTTAATGGTTCTAATTGAAATTTTACTGTTGTCATAGTGAATCTCCCCTTTAATTGTTATTCTTCTTCATCTTCCAAAGCGTCTTTTCCAAGGAAAGCTTGTAGCATCCAAATGGTTTTATCTAACCTAGATTTATAATTTACCAGCATTTCCTCGGTTACCCGATCTTCTTCTTTTACAGCCAGCTGCAAAGCTTTTATCGTGACATTACGAATCGTCCGGTAATCATCTGCCAGTGTTTCCACCATAGCTTCTGCTGTTATTTTTTCATCATAAGGTTCTTCTGTAATAAAAGCATGTTCAAGGTATTCCGACAAAGTGGCATATGGCTTTTCAGCTACAGCTGTTAGTCGTTCTGCAAATTCATCAAAATACTGATTTGCCTCGTTATACATTTCCTCGAACTTTTTATGCAATGTAAAAAAGTTTGGTCCTTTTACATTCCAGTGATATTGATGAAGTTTGACGTTCAAAACACCTAAATTTGCTATTATATGGTTCACGAAAAACACAGTTGTTGCATGGTGATGATCGTTCTCGTGTCCTTCATGTTGATGGTTTTCATGTTCCTGTACAGTTGCCATAACCAATCACTCCTTTGTTTTCTATACTTTTATTATAAAAAGCTTTTGCATTTCATTCTTTGACGCAGGTCAAATTTTAAATTCTTTTTTGTCAAAAACAATGCTGGATCGTGACCTTATGCAGTAGCTACTTCCAGGTTTGTTTCTTCTATCCTATCTTTACGGCCAAATCGGATTAGCCGCATTGCATTCAGGATAACGATTAGGACACTTGCTTCATGGATAAACATTCCGGATGCCAAATGAACGGTGCCTGCTAATACACCGGCAAGCAGAACAAAGACAATGCCGACTGCCAGGAATGTGTTTTGTTTCATGTTGCGGATGGTTGCTTTTGATAAGGAATAGGCATGGGATAGTTGCATTAGCTTATCTGCCATCAATACTACATCTGCCGTTTCCATAGAGATATCTGTCCCGCCTTCTCCCATCGCGAGTCCGATATCAGCAGTTGCAATTGCCGGCGCATCGTTGATTCCATCGCCTGCCATTGCGACGACATGACCGGAAGCTTTTAATTGTTTTACAAATTCCACTTTATTTTCAGGCAGTAATTCGGCATGGAATTCATTGATCCCCAATTGTTTGGCAACGAGTTTTGCTGTATGCCTGTTGTCGCCTGTCAGCATCACAATTTTTTTGATACCGTTTTTTCTCATTTCTGTCAATGCTTTTGGTGCATCTTCCCTGATTTGGTCTGCGATGGAGAAGATACCGGCAATTTTTCCGTCCACGGCTGCAAAAATGGCGGTGTTCCCTGCTTTTTCCTGATCTACAGCATAAGCAGCGACCTCTTCTGGAATTTCAATTGCTTCCACCTTCATGAGCTTGCGGTTTCCAATTGCCATTACATGTCCTTCCAATGTGGCACAGATTCCATTTCCTTTAATGATTTCACTATCTTCCGGTTCCAGATCCAGGGTGATGTTTCGTGCTTGGGCTTCTTTTACAATCGTTTGTCCCAAGTGATGTTCTGAAATGGTTTCTGCTTGAGCGACAAGCTGTAGTAAAGCATCTTCTTTTATATCCCCAAAGGTTTGAACATCCGTTACTTCCGGTTTTCCTTTAGTAAGGGTACCGGTTTTATCGAAAACAAGGGTGTCCACTTTGGAGAACTTATCCATCACTTCGCCACCTTTAACGAGTACGCCATTTTTTGCACCATTACCGACTCCGGCTACGTTAGAAACAGGAGCGCCAATGACAAGAGCACCAGGGCAGGCGACAACGAGAAAGGTGATTGCTAAGTGAAGGTCCCATGTGATCAGATAAACGAGTACAGATAATACGACAACGGTTGGTGTATAAAAGTTGGCGAATTTGTCCAGGAATTTCTCGGTTTTGGACTTGGATTCCTGCGCCTCTTCCACCAGCTCGATGATTTTCACAAAGGTTGTATCATCACCGACTTTTTCTGTAATTATTTCAATGTAGCCATTATCAACAATCGTTCCGCTGAAAACCCTATCTTTCTCACTTTTAGCCGTGGGTACAGATTCGCCGGTAACAGCAGCTTCGTTCAAGGAAGCTTGCCCCTTCACAATACTGCCGTCCACCGGAACTTTTCCCCCAGGGCGGATAATAACATGATCCCCTTCGACAACATCTTCCACCGAAATGGTCATTATGTCGCCGTCCCGGACAATAGTTGCTTCCTGTGGTGCCATATCGATAAGTTCTTTTAAGGAGGAACGTGTTTTTTGTAAGGAACGTGCTTCCAAATAATCTCCAAATAGGAACAGGAAAGTAACAACTGCCGATTCCACGTATTCACCAATGAACAGGGCGCCAATTACAGCGGTTGAAACCAAAAGTTCGATGCTGAATGCTTTCATGCTTAGTGCCTGATAAGCTTTGATAAAGATAGGTACACCGGCAATAATAGTCGTGACGATTAAAATTGCTTGTCTGATGGTATCATAGCCTGCGAAATTTGTGATGAGTGCCAGAATTAATAGTGCTCCAGATAAAAATGTGATCTGTTTTTTATGCTTATGACTCCATTGAGTCATTTTCATCATCTCCTTTTTTATTCAAAATTGGTTTATTTTTCTTTATGAATTAATCATAATAGATGCGATTCGAAATTAAATTGACCAGCGTCAAGTTCTGTGAAATCGTTAGTAAGTTCTTATTTATCAATGTACTGGTAGTAGGTCAGCAGCTTTGGTACTGGGAGGATCTTACGATGTTTACAATCAAAATCACAAAAAAAGCCACCTATGGAATTTAGGTGGTTTTTTCTGTAGCCATTTATTTGAAGGAAAAATTAATTCTCTCCAAATTTTGCTGAGAAATAGTATATATTTAAAACAGAATGTCATTCGGATAACAACTCGAAAAGCGCATCCTTATCCAATATTTTTATGTTGCGATGTCCTTTCTGCTCTATCCATCCGTCTGTCTGGAAACTGGATAACCTTCTGCTGATAGTTTCCTGAGTTGTTCCCAGATAGGATGCAAGATCTTTTTTGCTCATCGGCAGTACGATACCCGGGCTGCTTTTCTCATCAGCGAGTTCTAGCAGGTAGCCAGCAAGACGTGTTTCAACATCCTTAGTGCTTAGCTGTCCGACGAGTTTTTCTGTTTTATCTAGCCGATTACTAAACTGCTCGAGAATTTTTACAGCTATTGTAGGATATTCCCGCATCAAATCCTGCATGTCATCTCGGTGAATGGTGCATATTTCCGTGTCTTTCATTGCCTCCGCATAGCTGTCCAGTGTTTTTTCGGCAAACAATGCTAACTCCCCCATGAATTCTCCAGGCTCCAAGATACGCAATAATTGCTCTTTTCCGGACTCAAACAGCTGATATATTTTCACACGCCCCCGGTGTACAATATACAAATATTCCAACTGATCGCCATCACGATAAATGCTTTCCCCTTTTTTAAAATTCCTGTGTCTACTTTTATCTACAATTTTACGCATTTCTTTCGTTGTCAAATGATTAAAAAAGGGAACCTTTGATACACATAATTGCATAACGTTTATTTGATTACCCTTGTTGTCCATGGCTTCTCACCCCATAATTGAAACCTAATGGTAGTTCATAATCTAAATTACCTTAACAATTCATTATCTTTCCTTTGGCTGATATTCACCTGGAACAGCACGCATTGTAATGGCCAAACGATTCCAACTATTGATCGTATTTATTGCGTATACCAGGTCAACAAATTCCTTCTCATTAAATTGTTCCCTTACCTCATTGTATAACTCATCGGACACATGATGTATCGATATTTCCGTAATTACTTCCGTCAGTGCTAAAGCCACACGTTCTTTTCCGGTGTAATAATCGGTTTCCCTCCATGCATTTAAGCCATAAAGCCGTTGCTCTGTTTCCCCATTTGCTCGTGCATCCTTTGTATGCATATCCAGACAAAAAGCACATCCATTGATTTGTGACGCACGTGTTTTGACTAATTCCAAAAGTGTTGAATCAAGATCTGTTGAATGGATATACTTTTCAAACTCCACCATAATCCCTGCTGCTTCCGGCGCTATTGAATAATAATCCAAGCGAGCTTCCATTTAACTCCCTCCTCTGATATAATACATTCTTCATCTCAATAATACGCTCTCTCACGAACAAATGGTAATATATCAGCCTGAATCATACCATAATATGTCTAATTGACGAGAAAGGACGAAATGCTTATTCCAGATAGGCTCCCGATCGTATTGGGGAATAACTCAACAATTGATATTCAGTTGTTTATGTAGTCATGCGCAGTTTTCAAGTTAAATATATTACTTTCTATCAAAAACTGTTTTAGTAAGTACAGGTGACCTGCGCCATATAACACAAAAATTCTATCGTCGCCGGAAGTTATCAGATTTACAAGGTTCTTATAAAAGATCATATTGCGATAATACCAATACTGCGCTACCCACTTAGAACCAACCGGATTGCTTTGAGTACCCATTAAAGCAAGTTTCATATAAACTTCATGATTAGATTTGGCATTTTCCTTATCATTCAGTAAAAGCAAATACTCACTTATTGTATTGTATGATTTTTTAAATAATCTTCATACTCCAATGTTAATTGTTTTCCTTTTTCAACAACATCTTCAAAAATGCCAGATGTGTTTTGCTCGGCCCAAACTCCTAAGTCCGGTACTCCATCAATATTATCGTTCCAATCAACTGCAAAAAGTTCTTTATGATTCATCTCTTTAGCTAATTGAAATCCAATTTGATAGCATTCATTCGAAGTCAACTTAAAATTTCCATTCAAAAAGGACTGGTAATTTTCATTTAACTTACTTTGGCTTTTAGTTAACACTTCCAACGCAATTTTAGTTGGGCTAAACTTTTTCAGACAATCTACAACATGTCTAATTTCGTTTTGTCTTTTTTATTACGCATATCTTCATTCTGAGGCATAAACATATCTCCGTTATTTGGATTATCTAAATGATCAGTCCCCAAAATGAATAAAGTGGTTTTTTTGTTCACTTTAATCCCCCTCGCACATTGATACTTGAACATTACAAAAACTTATTAGCTATCCCGAAATATGGTCCTTAAATACGATATGAGCGCTCTTCCTTATTAGGGAAAAGCGCCCGATTGTTTAATACGGGAAATATTCCATTGGCTCCGTACAATGAACGTAACCTTTTTTCTTATAGTAATTAATGGATTCCTCACTTGGCCACACGATAACAAATTCATAATTGTTTTCCTTCACCCATTTATTAACTGAACTTAATACTTTACCTCCAACACCTTTATTTCTGTATTCCGGAATAGTATAGACATTTGTCATAAACGCAAATGGATATGTTATTCTACCGGGACGTGGTACCTTATGTATTAGTTCTATGTAGATATGCGATATGATTTTTTCATTCTCCTCAGCTACCCAAATAAACCACTGACGACTATTAAGTGCGTCATTTAAAAAAGAACGACATTCCTTTTTAAAATCATCGTATGATTCTTTTTCTTTACTTTCATCATATTCAATTGTAAAATCCCATCTCATATTTATTAATTGATAAATGTCTTTTGTTTTAGCAAGTCTAATATTCATCCAATCCCCCTTTATCCCCTTGTTAAATAATTATACCAAATCGTTGTTCAATTAAATGAACCTAGAAATCAATAATGGGCGCAAGTCAATTCGTTCTTGCGCCCGATTATGGAATAGTTTTTTGTAGCTGATATTGCTTAATTTCTGTCTTCGGAGACAGGCATATATTTTGTAAAATAAGCACCTAAAATCAACAAAATCATATTAATAGACCAATTCACTAATCCCATAAAATTGAACCAATAAGCTAAAAGGTTTATTACCCCAATAAGATAAAAACAAATTGGCGTTAAAGCACTTTTTATCCCCGTTAAACCAGCCTTTTTTCTTTTCTGAACCACAGCATACATGGAAAAAATAAGAACAATTATTAAAACAACAGATAAGATAACTGACATTAATTTATTAACCCTCCTTAGTACAGTGTTCGCTTCCACAAGCTAGGACACTGTTCCTTACTACGGAAATGTGCCCAATACTGGAATTGTCTTTTCTATTATTGGCTGGTATCGCAGACACAGCAACAAAAAACTAATTAAAAAAAGGAATGTTTTGAAAGGCTTGAACGGTCAATACTAATGTCAGCAAAGAACCTACAGACATTAAAGGTATAGTTTTTCGCCAACTTACTTCCTTTGAAGGCTTAATTAATTCATAAATCACTACAATCCATATAAACATCGATGCTAGGGAAATAACGCCTATAGACATATTTCATACATCCTTTCTTAAACATTTGATTATAACTTAGCATTATAATATTTGTTCTACAATCTGGACCATTTAAAGGGACAGATCTATTCGATTACTGCACCCGTTTGCTTTATTATTTAAGATATCCAGTATGTCAAAAGTAACCGGCATGATAATTCTATTCTAAGAAAAACTCAAAAAACGTAATGACGTAATACATGAAAAAAACGTTCAGTGCCTGAATTAATAAGAAAACTGCTAGAATAATTATGAAGTTTTTCACAGTTGATTGTTTAACTTGTAGGTAGTAACCTATCACCCATATAACATAAACCAGAATAATACTTATGTGTTCAGCTATGTAAGGGTCTTTTTGAGGAACGAAATGTAATCCGAAGAACATAAAAAACCCTAATACTAATAAGCCAAGAAGCAAAATTATGTTGGTTGTATGAATCGCTGTTCTAATACTTTTACCTCCGTTTATTAAAAATAACACTGAAATTCCATCATTTGGATTAACAGCATTATTTCAAAGTTCCATCATTAGAGCAATACTTTATTCCTTTATCTGGCCCTAAAATGGCAATTTGGACGCTGCCTTTATTCCAGAACAGCGCCCGATTGGTGAACAATGATGAAATCATTTAGAGGTTATTTCTCCACCAACCCCCATACATTACCGAAAGGATCAATGAGTTGGCATATCCACACTTTATCTATTCCAAAAATCGGCCCGCGAAACAAGCGACACCCATGAGATTCAAAGTGTGCGATGGTTTTCTTAATATCTGACACTCGCCAGTATGTAACTTGTCCGGCAACACCAGATGATACTTTCTCATCGCTTGGATGTAATCCCACAGTAGCATTAGCTAAATGAAAAGCACAATAATTTTCGTCATCAAAATAAGGGTTTTTGCCAAGCAATTCTATGAACCATTGTTTCGCATCCTGGACATTATTTACGAAAAACAGCACCTCTTCCACACCTAATACGCCATCCATTTAACCCCTCCATTTTCGCAAGATAGGACGCCGATTCTTATTCCAGATAGGCGCCCGTTTACGGAATAACTATTACTAATATTTTTATTTGTTATTAAGCTTTCTTTCAAGTGAGTCTACACGCTGTTTTAATGAATATATTTCTTTTATTAGTTCTTTATCGTTATTATATTTTGAATGAGATATTATTTTATATATTTCCCTTACACCCCAATACATTAATAAAAAGCACAGCCCAAGTATTAATAAAAAGATTAGAATAACAAATAAAGTTTCCAAAGCAATAATCAACTCCTTTACCTAACAGGTCTGTAAACCTCCCTTTTACGGTGTATTAAAATATACGATTTAAATAGTATTCCGGTTTCAAAATCCAGCGGAATGCTATACTGGAATATGCTCCCACGAATTGAACGGACATGTCTTACTCATTTAGAACAGTTCATGATTTTGTTCACGGTAATACTATACAGCCATAATGAAAACTTCTTATTCATATCATAACCATCGATGTTGAAATAGACGTATAGAAAAACATCCTTCGCAATGGTTTCTGCAGTAGATACATTGCCTATCCTACTAACACAAATTTGATAAATATTTTGCTTATAGAAATCAATAAGTTGGCCAAATGCTTTACGGTTCCCCTTTTTAACCTTTCGTATTATCCGATGATTTATTTCTTCCATCTACCCCATACTTTCCTTGTTGAACATTCATACTTTTCAATACGTACAATCACCTCTATGGAATCAAGCCTTCATAAATACATCTTCCAACGAGCGGTGCTCCACTTTCATCTCATATAAATGCATATTCGAGTCAATTAATGCCTTTGATAGTGCCGGCATGTCATCATCTGAAGATACTTGAAGTAGGGTATATTCTCTCTTAATGGCTATGCATTTTATGTCTACTTTAATCTTTTTTGATAATGTCTTGATTTGCTCTTTTTGCAATGTCGGCTTTGTTCGAACAGCAATGTTTATTCCTTCCTCTGATTCTTCTTTTAACTGCCGTGGTGTCCCCAATTCCGTGATGATACCATCACTTAAGATACCGACACGGTCACTTATCTTATCAATTTCATCAAGGTTATGTGATGTTAGAAAAATGGTTTTGCCCTGTTCCTGCAGCTTGGCTATCAAGTTTCGGATATTTATAGCTGATTCCGGGTCGATTCCAGATGTCGGCTCATCCAGGATAATTAATTCGGGATTTCCCAATAGTGCCTGTGCAATACTTATTTTCTTTTTCATCCCAAATGAATAGGATTTGATTTTCTTTCTTTCCGAACCTGCCAGTCCAATGCTTTTCATGAGAGATAGATATTGTTTTTTACTTCCGTTATCACCTACAAGCTCCCCCATGTAACGTAAAAAATCAATATCCTTCATGTTGTCGTAAAGATTAGAAATATCAGGCATTACACCAATTCGCTTTTTCACCTGGTTCAGCTGGTTGGCTGGACTTCCTAATATTTCGAATGAACCGGCATTCTTATTTATAATTCCGGTTAAAATGTGGATTAAGGTGGATTTTCCTGCTCCATTATGTCCTACAAATCCGAACACCTCGCCTTGATGAATGGTTAGATCAATCCCTTTTAAAACAGCTGTTTCCCCATAATGTTTCGTCAGTTGTTTTACTTTAATGATTTCCATATGTTACAGATCCTTTCTATTCACGGAAAATATGCTTATTGAAATATAACCAACACCGATAACCAAGGGAATAAGTGACATGCTAATGGATCCATCCAAGTAACGATAAGGCAATAGATATTTAAATGGAATGAAATACCACTTATTTGAAAAAGCTGTTAATAATCCGATAATTGGCATCAAAATTCCTAAAAAGATTCCTAAAAACATCGTCAGCTTTGTCTTCGGAATAACCGTAGAAATGAATAAAACAAAGCTTACTATGTAAAATAAAAAGATCATAGTCTGAAAGTAATCTTTGATAAACCAGGCACCTGTAATCAAGGATATAACCCCGAATGAAATAGATATGGTAACAACCCAAAATAATAAAGCACCCAGGAATTTACCAAGCACAATTTGTAGTCTCGATGTCTTTGTAACAAGCAATCTTATAGTCTTCATTTCCAATTCCCGATTAATCAAATCATGTGAAATGGCAAAAGCAAATAAAAATCCAAATATCAATACTATCAACCTAATTGCTGCTGTATAAACTGATCCCACTTCATTTCCACTTTCTTCAATAAATTTATTAATTATGTCCTGATTGCTATCAAAAAATTTAGCTGACTGATATGATACAAATGTGATAAATAATAGTATTAAAATGGATCGTACACTCTTAAATGCATCAATAAATTCTTGTTTTAATACATATACCATATTATCGTTCCTTTCTTCCGTAACTATCTCATATCATGGGTCTTCATTTTATCTAATTCCTTTTTCCTTTTCGCCTGAAGATGTTTCCTGCCCCCGCTCCATTCCGCGATAAGGAATAGCATTCCTACTAGCAGAATGAGGATGAAGCCAATAGCACTTTCAAGACGGTTTGTTACAAACAACCATGATAAAAACACAGTATAAGCTACTGGTATAATTGCGCCCCAATAAATACTATTTCTAGTTGATAAAAAGTATTGAACAGCCAATATACCGGCATAAATAAAAACATTATAAAAGTCACCCATTATTTCTCATTCCTTTCCTTTTTATACTTTTCAATAATTAATTTTGCATCCTCAACACTTACACGATCATCAATGGAAAGACTTTTTATAAATTTGACAAAATCCTCGTTTTCAACAGCATTACTTAGCTGTATTTTCTGAATTAGCCTATCAAGCCTTATTCGTACTGTAGGATATGAAACATCATATACTTTGGCAATTTCTTTTAGGGAACCTGAATTCATAATAAAGTTTTTAACAAACTCAATGTCTTCCACATCTAAAGACAATAGCCAATTTGGTACATCTTTAACATCCATCTTCTCACCCTTTCTTTAAAAATACTTTAACATATATTTAAATAAAGTTAAATATAAAATAAATAAAATTAAATAATATATAAAAAGTATATTAATAATCATAAAAAAAGACTAAATCCATGCTCTGGATTCAGCCATTCTATAAGAAACTATCTTTTTTTAAAAAAAGCAATAGTCCTTGCTCCGGAAATGCGCCCGATTACTGAATATTGTTTTTCGTATAAATACACTTTGGAATCATCATATCCAAAGGGGTAATCCTTCGCAACATTTTTATAAACGTCGTGACTTTATTTCAAAGCCACAGGATTGCATTTCCATCAATAGCTAACGGCCTTGGATTGGCTATTTCCAAACAATTGATTGAGTTGAGTTGCACAATGGACTCTTATATTTGTTTCTCTAATTCTAGAACATTAGAACTCCAGTCCCATAATTCTTCCGCTCGTTTTACATTATAAGAATCTTTAGATGATGTAATTTCTTTTGGACCATCCCAATACTTGCCGCTTAATCCGGCGAGATTATTATCCAATACTAAATTTGCAAGATCTTTACCTGATTGTTTCGTCGTTCGAATACCTGGGTGAAAATAACGCATTAAAGGAAAGACATTATTCCACAGGAATTTCATCATCCCATTATAATCTCTAGCTAAACCTGATTTTTTTCCAGGCATCATACCTGGATTAAATGCTTTTACACTTATAGAGAGTTTAGCCTTTTCAATTCGCCGTGCTAATTCATAACTGAAATACAGATTACATAACTTTGAAGTAGTATAACGCACTTGCCCTCTCTTGGATGAGGGGATATTTTCTAATGACTTATCAGATTTTTGCAGATCAGCCATTATACTTGGGTGAAGATATTTGGGTTGTGGCATTCCCGTTTTTTTACTGGGGTCATGGGTATCACTACTTACCACTAAGATAGATCCATGCTTTTGAATTTGGGGAAGAAGTAATCTAACTAATAGAAAATGTCCAAGGTGATTGATTCCAAATGTACCTTCGATTCCATCAAGCGTCGATTCGTTTTTTGTAAATTGAATTCCTGCATTACAAATAATGCTGTGTAACGGCGGGAAGTCAAGTTGATTAAACTCTGATACAAAATAATGAATAGATGCAAAAGATGCTAAATCTACAATCATTCCTGTGATATGTTGATTTCCAGTAACTTTGATCAATTCACTTACAGCGGCATTCACTCTTTCTTTGTTACGTGAAGCTAAAATAATTTGCCAATCTCTCTTTTCCATTGCTATTGCCCTAGCGGTTTCATACCCTAATCCTGTATTTCCCCCAGTAATGATTACCGTTTTACTTGCATTCACCATATATTACGCCTCCTCATCTTTATATATATGATACGATACCACACCGTATCACAATTGACAATAAAAAAACTTGCTTTAGGCACGTTTAAAAAATAATTAGTGTTGGTTTAAAACAAAGTTTAATCAAAATCGGGTACCGTATCGTCATTGTCAACAAAAATAGTCTTGCACGGTTTTGCGCAAGACCTTTAATCAGATTTTCTCATACCATTAACGATTAATTCAATACCTCTTTTAAGCGAGGAATCGAAATTCTTGGATGGGGGTTTAAATAATAACAGATACATGACATAACCATTTAATAAATCTGAAGCCAGATCATCACTAACATTATCGCTTAGCCCTTCATTTAGTCGAAAATGATCAATGATACTTGAAATTTCCTTGGTCTTTGGCAGGGAGTGTTTTTCCCAGAATGATTCAGATATTTGGGAGCTACCTGATAAGGTTGAAACAAGCACTGAGAGCATCTGTTTACCAAGCGGTGTATTCATTTGTTCAAAAAAACTATCCGCGATTTCATATAAGGTATCGTGAAGATTATCTTTGATTGATAGGTTTAATTCGGGTTTTACTTGTTCAAGTGCATCGAGCACTAAAGCTTCTTTATTCACCCATCTTCGGTAAATTGAAGTTTTACCAACACCTGCACGTTGAGCGATCATTTCTATGCTTAGTTTTTCGACACCGACTTCGGTAAGTAATGACAACGTTGCATCCAAAATGTTGCGATGCACCGTTTCACTTCTTGGTCGTCCACGGTTTGTGCTGGACACGTTTTTTTGCTCAGAATCCATTTTTAATCCCTTCCCATACATATTGATGCAACATGTCATTAATTATATCACAAACGATGTTACAGCAACCTCTGTTCACGTTATGCGGTTTTTTTTTCACTAAGTGTTATTCCGCAAAATGGCCTTTATATGCGATATTGGCGCTATTCTTATTAGAGAATAGCGCCCGTTTGCGGTATACCGAAATTCCGTTAATCATTTACAGATAAAACTATTCTCTTTAATAAGTTTCTTTTTCAAAAATAAGTTTTAAATTAGTTGTCCCGCCAGTGGTTGTCGATAGTGGAATAATTGAATGTAATCGCCATCCATCTTTTGCATACGTTTTTATAATATCTTCCTCATTTTCTTTAGGCTTGCCATGCCAGTCATTTTTAATATTAACAAATTCATACTCATACATCTTGAACCATCCTTTCGTTTAATCGAGCTTTCTTACTCTTACGAATTGGCCATATGAAAAGTTTCTTTTATTCCGTTAAATGGCCCGCTTCAAGAATAAAATTGTTCCGGAAGCGCGCCCGTTTAATGAATAGTGGGCACCCTGTCAAAGTGGAAGATGTATTTCTTTTGTTGGATTATAAACCTTGAGCCAGTTCTCTGTTTCTGACTCCATCCAATCTCCAAAGCTATCTAGGTATTTCAATATTTCTACCGGATTTGATAAGGGATTGATCGCGTACCAAAGCGCTGTTTTCATCTCTTGCTCTTTTTCAGGATAATGTCTTGAAAATAGTTTAAATGCTGGAAATAGGTCTCTTGTGTACGACTGCTCTTGAACAATGACAAGCGCGAGTCCAGCCCTCACAATAATTCTCATGATCCATGAACAACAATCCTTAATGTCTTCAATGTCGTCATTTCCCGTTAAATCATTCCTGGCTTTATCAATCAAAGATGATAAATGAATGAGGTGTTCGTTTGCCAGGGAGCTGTCAGGTTTATAATCAGGAAGTTTGCTTATTAGGTTATCACCATAAACGCAAATACCATAGGTCTTTAAAATAAAAGGAATCATGGAACAATATTTGGTTTCCTTTACCTCACTTAAGGGGCAGAATCCTAATTCTACTCCATTTATAAAAGGGAACTCTTGGTCAATGAGTTGCTCAGTCTCTTCCACCCAATCAAGGTCAATATTTTGAGGATCCGAATAGGTTACTATTATTACATCAACATCAGATACACCTTCAATCTCTGATCCTCTTGGCAAAGATCCCCTTATATAAATACTATGAATTTCCCTTGGTAAAACATAAAGGCAGCTCTCTTTTATTCGCTGGATTGCTTGTTGAAATTTATGATTAATTTTTTCAGAATCAGACTCGTTTATTATGTAGCCTTTTTCATCCAAAGAACATAAGGATCCTATTTCTTTAATCTCGGTCATTATCTAAAATCCCCCATTTCTTTTTTTGATTGTGTTTATTCGAAAATATGTCCCTATGATGCAACACTGGTACAATGCTTATTAGAGATAAGCGCCCGTTAGCGGAACAACCTTTCGTAATATTAGTTGATATTGCCTTATAATCATTTCCATCAAATATGTACCGACAACTGAAACCAAAATATCAATTGATGTCAAAAATGTACGAATAATTGCTTAAGTACTTTTTCCTCTGTATAAAACATTTTTTAATGCACACACTAGATATCGAAGGGTGGTATCTATGAATCAATATCCGGATTTAGCAAAAAAAGTGAATAATCAATTACTAAATATCCATCATGACAAGTTAAACATTTGGAAAGAATATGTATTATTTGACTGGCATTGGTGGTTTGGCGCTTTGCTGTCAATTGTTCCTCTTATCTTATGGATAAAATACCGTAATAAAAATTTGACAGTAAAATTATTACTAACTGGCTTGACTGCTGCAATTTTATCTGCATTTCTGGATACTACATACCTTTTCTTTGGCATGTTTAATTATCGCTATGAATTTTTACCGATGGCCTCAAATTACATACCATGGAATTTCTTTGTTATTCCTATACTAATAATGTTTACACTCCAATTATATCCCAATACCAATGTTTATTTAAAAGGGATTATTCTTTCTTTATTAGTTTCATTTATCGGACTTCCACTATTAAACCTTATTGGTATTTTTTCAATAATCAATTGGCATTATGTTTACTCATTTGTTTCTTTATATATTATATTTATCCTTTCTTATCAGATGAGTAAAATTCCAAAGGTTAATAATGACTAATGTACCAACTTAAGTATCAGCCAATGTTTTTTAAATCCTATGCTAAAGTTAAAATAGCATTATAACAGTAATTTTGATCACGACAAATTAAGATAAAATGCATTTCCATAGTGTTAAGTTTGCTGTTCACTTCACTAAGGCAATAAAGTGAACCTCGCCTTTACGTATTGAAACAGTTTAATGATCGAACAACACCTTGAATGATTACATAAAAAAGCGTCCAATACCTCAACAACAATCAAAGAGATACTGGACATAGTTTCACATGGAGATATTAAACATAAACCAAATGAATACTAAATACAAATGCTCCATCACGTGGAGTTTTTTGTGTTTTTACGCAATTGGTCATATTTATTTAATAACACATCCAATTTTTGAGAAATACATAATATCTCTGGGTCTTTCGGATTCTCTTCATATATTTTATACATTTTATTTCTTGTTGCTTCTATTTGTTTTCTTAGTTCGGTAATTCCACAAATATATTATACTCCCTCTCCGCTTTTATTGGATCTGATTCGTTATCCCGTACTTTCTCCTCACTTTTGTTGAATCTAATCCGTGAAGCGAAGAAATAAAACTAATTAAAAATTACTTTGTATCAATGCTCCTATAATCGAGGTAGCCTTTTTTCTTTTTCCTCCTTTATTTGTTATTTTTCCTTGCAGCAAGAGATAACTTAGTACTAAATACCCGAGAAATTATTCTGTAAACATTTCGGGTAGGTTAATACGACTATTTTTTTCTAAGGACAATTAATCCTTTTTCACTTGTATAAAAGGGTCTATTTCTAATTTTAATTAGAAATTAAAAACCCCGCATACAACGGGGCTTGTAGAGGGGGAGTATAAGCTAACTCCCTTTTTATTATTTACAACTTTTCTATTAATATACTGCATGATTTTGGAACTATAATAATTAAACAACTTGAAACGAATTCTAGGTTTGATTAAGCTATCTTAATTAGATTTTGTATTACTCAACCTATACTTCTTTAGCCATAAAACGATAATCGCAAATTTTATGAAAATCCATAATTATTTTTTCCACAATATGGCTCTACAATGGCAATTTTAACGCTGCTTTTATTCCGGAACTGCGCCCGATTGTTTAAGCCTGTGAAGAAGCTGGTTTGATTTGTGATTTTTATTCTTTATTCAAAGTATGCCCTGTGAATATTTAATGCTTCTTCAAAATTCCCTTGTGACATATGATAATCAATCCATTGACGATCATTTTCACCATAAGCGACAGGGACCCCGAAATAATTATAGGTTAGAGGCTGTTCCAATATCAATTCCCCGTTTTCATCCAACAAATCGCTTTCTGATCTCACAGCAATATCCAACATCTTCTTCCCCTTTTCAGAAAGGGATTCTTCCTGTTCATGACATATTTCATCCCAGAATTCTTCATGTATATCTTTCATGCTTGGTAGAAAATATTGTTGAAAATCCCTCAATTGATTTTGAGTTTTCCGATGAATTACTTCCAAAACCTCAGGTATAGATAGGTTTTCACGTAATTGTTGTTGGTTATGTTCCAACTCTGTTATCTCAAAAACGCGTTCATTGTTAAGCGATGAATAAATGAAAAGTTTTTTTCCTAATGTAAAAAACGTATAAGTGCTATAAAATCCTTCCGCCACAAATACATTCTTAATTTGCTTGTGAAAGTTGTTCTTATTTTTTTGATTTTTGCGTTTACTGTGCTTACTCTTCTTTGTCATAACGGTTTCCCCTTAGAAGTTTCATCATAATCATTTTCCCCCTTGTATCCAGTGATTTGCTTTCCGAAGTTACTTAACAAAAACACCTAAAGCATAAAAACAAATGCGAATAGTTATTCTTGACTTGCGCCCTTTAGCTGAAGAATACTTTTATCTTAATACCATTCATCGTAAATTTCTTTTAGAAAACCTTCCATAATGGTTATTGTTGTCGTGTAACATCCAAGTCAGTCATTTAACAACAAAGTTGGTAGCCATACAATAATACTGAAATTGATTACCTATCTTCGGCAACGGGCGACGCGACAAGTTCTGCTATAAACACTTTGAAGCGCGAAATGATGGGAATTTTCAAATTAATTCCAACTTTACAACGGAGGGTGGAAATGACGGAGCCACGTTTCCCGAATTCATCTCGTGAAAATCCTGAGTGCATCTATTCTTGAGGTATGAAGCCAGTTGATTCGGCAGAACGAAGGCTTGAAGACGCTCTTCGAGAGAAGGTATGTCGACGGATATCTTGAACGGCTGAAGAACTGGATAAGGGATCTACCAGAATGCCAGTAAAATATACAGTTTGTGAGTATAATGTCGTTATGAAAAGCCACCTTTTTATAGGTGGCTTTTTGAAGAAAGGATTTAAATCTGTTAATAGACACCAGGGAACCATCCAGGGGTGTGGATAATCGCTTTCCAAAGAGGATTCGGTACGACCAGCCGAACCTGACCATTTGTATCTAAAATGGTCTCAATGTCGGAAGCCTTTCCTTGTTCGATTTTGCCTACCCAGTCAGGATCTATAATAAGTTCGCGTCCTAAAGCTAGCAAAGGGACATCGCTTTGGATTGCGGATCGGGCATCCTTGGCTGAGTAGATGGAGCCTACTCCGACAACAGGGACTTTGTTCCCTACACGATCTTGGATGATGTCTAAGCGTGAACGTGTATCTTCCAAGCCTCGTCTAGGACGGGACCAAAAATTCATTAGTGAAACATGAATGTAATCCAGTTCCTGATCGGATAAAGCATCGACAAATTCCAACGTGTCCGCCATTGTAATACCCGGGGTTTGGGGTTCTTCAGGAGAAAGCCGGTGCCCCACGATGAATGGATCTTTTGCGTGGTCACCCACGGTTTTCTGGATCTCATTAATGACAGCCAGTGGAAAGTTCATTCGTTTTTTCAGGCTTCCACCCCAGTGATCGTCACGATGATTTGAATGAGGAGAAAAGAACTGATGGATCAGGTATCCATTCGCTCCATGGATTTCAACCCCGTCGAATCCGGCTTGAATGGCTCGACGAGCGCCCTCCCCATACGCATGAATGATTTCCTTAATTTCGCCATCCTCTAATGCACGGGGAACCGGTTCGTTCTCTCCTGCCGGAACTGCACTAGCACTGACAATGTCCCCATTTGGGACTAAATCCGGTGGACACATCCGTCCACCATGATAAATTTGCAAGACCGCTTTGGCGCCTTGATCTTGAATCGTTGCCGCCAACCTTCTTAATCCCGGGATCATATCATCATTGTGCACGCCAATTTCGCCGGAGAAGCCTTTGCCGCCTGCTGTCACATTGGCACAGGCTGTGACGACCATGCTGACCCCTTTTGAACGACGTTTATAATATTTCACTTCATCATCAGAAACCGTTCCGTCCGAATTTGAGGACCAGTTGGTCATGGGGGCCATGACCACACGATTCTTCAATCGGGTACCATTTGGAAAAGAAAAGGATTCAAATAATAGCTGGTATTTGTCATTCAATGTTTTTGCCTCCCCTTTATAACTTCACCTTAAAAAAGATTATTTCCAAAAATAAATGTACCTTCCTATAATAAAAACAACCAATCGCAAATCATATAAATACTTTCATTACTCGCAAATTCCTTAGACATTCCTTAGTGCCTCTTCAATCGGAACATCGCCTGAGAGAATTTCAAACACCCGATGGGATGTATTTTCTGTATCTAGTGAAGTGACAGCAACCTGCGCTACATCAGCACGCGGAATGCCGTTAGAACGGTCTTCGATATGTTCCGCCGCGGTAATGGTCCCATTGGCAGGTTCGTTTAATAACCTTCCGGGACGGAGAATGGTATAATTTAAATGACTGGATTGCAGGTTTTTGTCCGCATCGCCTTTTGCTTTGAAATAATATTTCATGGACTCCGGACCATTATCAGGGGTATCAGCATTCATCGAACTGACCATGATAAAACGCTTTACATGATTATTTTCTGCCTCATTCACTGCCTTCATAGCACCTTGGCGATCTACCAAATCCGTTTTTTCTGGACCGGTATGGCCACCGGAACCAGCGGTAAAAACCACCGCATCGCAACCTTCAAAAGCATAAGAAAAATCCTGTTCTAAATCAGCAACAACAATCTCCGCCCCTAAATATTCTAGTTCATTCGCCTGATTTTCGTTGCGAATCATCGCCTTCGCTTGATGTTCGCTCTTGTCCAGGACAGATAAAATATGTTGTCCAATTTGTCCATATGCACCGATCACTAATACTTTCATGCAAACAGCTCCTCATCTAATAATTTCACAGCTTTAACTGATGATTACTTTTCATCCCTAATATTTAAATTTGTCTTCTCTAAAAGGATTAAACAATCGAATCAATTCCATTAAGCAATCTTTTATATGCTATCAATACCGAATTCATCAAGTATGGATGCAGTATTGAACTTTTGTTCTATTTTACCAAGCTAGCCCTTAATTAAAATAAGGACCATAATCGCGTCTTTCGTGTTGGACAGATACCCATTGTACTGTTGTGAATTCGTCAAGAACCCAGTCCCCATTAAATCGACCAAGGCCTGATTCTTTTTCCCCGCCAAACGGGACGTGGGACTCGTCATTAATGGATTGATCATTGACATGAACCATACCGGTATGAAGTCTTCTAGCGATGTTTACCCCATGTTCTAAGGAATAAGAATGGACGGCTCCGCCTAAGCCATACGGTGAATCGTTGGCGATGTCACTCCTTTACTCTGAAAAAAGTCGTTTGTAAAATCTGTCCACTTCCCTTACCCCACACGGAGGACAATTTTTCCTTTGGCATGATGTGTTTCACTTAATCGGTGGGCTTCTTGAATCTCCTCAAGTTTCATAACTGTCCCTACATTTGCGCGGATCTTTCCTTGTTCAGTCATTTCCCCAATCTTGGCAAGCTGTTCACCATCAGGTTCAAGGAAAACATACCCCGCTTTCACCTTTTTCGTTTGGGCTAATTCCTGATCAGGCTGACTAGCAATAGAAACCAGAACACCTTCTTCTTTTAACACATCATAACTTTGCGTCCGGATGTCACCGCCAAGCGTATCAAACACAATGTCCATATCGGCAAGAACCTGTGTGAAATCTTCGTTGCGGTAATCAATAACTTTGTCTGCCCCCAGCGATTTTACAAATTCAACATTTTTCGTGCTGCAAGTCGTTGCCACCCAGGCACCCAAGGATTTTGCGAGTTGAATGGCAAAACTTCCAACTCCCCCTGACCCAGCGTGAATTAACACTTTGTCATCTTGTTTGATGTCAGCAAAGTCATCAAGACATTGCCACGATGTTAATCCAACAAGCGGAATTGATGCAGCTTCTTCAAAAGATAGATTTTCCGGTTTTTTTGCAACAAGGTTTTCATCAACAGCTACATATTCCGCATAAGTTCCATTACGGGTTATATCCGGCCGGGTAAATACCTTGTCTCCGACCCTGAATTTCGTCACTTTTTTTCCTACCTCTTTTATTGTTCCTGCGGCATCCAAACCGAGAGTAAGCGGAAAGTTATAATCCAGCATTCCTTTCAGATACCCCTCACGTATTTTCCAATCAACAGGGTTTACGGACGTAGCTGCTATCTCAATCAAAACATCATTGTCTTTCAAATTTGGTTCGTCTATTTCCGTATACTTTAACTCATCAATCCCGCCGTAATTTTCAATAATAACTGCTTTCAATTTGGGTCCTCCTTCATCATGCATTTCCTTATTCCTAATTCGTTATTCCCCATCGACTTTTATAAGTTGCTTGCCAAGATTCTCACCTTTAAACAACCCGAGAAAAGCTTCTGGTACGTTCTCAAATCCTTCCACAATATTTTCTTCATATTTCAGTTTCCCCTCGGCTAACCAGCTTGAAAGATCTCGGATACCTTCACTGAA
>NZ_BAAADS010000010.1:0-102528 GCF_039522605.1 Virgibacillus siamensis | reverse complement strand
GTATACATTCGGATAAAAAGCCTTATACCCTTATCTAATGAATAAGGCTTAATTAACTTCGGAAACGCGCCCGTTTGCGTAATAAACTGATATTACTTATTTTTTAGTTCTGTTATGTCATTTCGTAACCATTTAAGAACACATTCTTCATCTTTAATAATCGTCGTTGCCAAAATTGCTCCAATATAGGCTGCCACTCCACCAACGAGTATAGATAGTATAGATTTATATTCAAATTCGGGAATTAAAAAATTATATATAGATAAAACAAATGTGAGAAAGACAACCGTCAAAAGAACTTGGGGAGCATTTAGTTTTCTATTCATTTCCATCTCTCCTTCTTCACGTATATCAATGCTGTACTGGTTTCATTTTAACATAACTTATTCCATTAAATAGACACGAGCAACAATCCTTATTCCAGAACCGCGCCATTTAGTTGAACAAGCTTTACCTATTTCCCAACAGTCTTTTAATTATTCTAATCTGTCCGCGATGATTAATTTCATCCTCCATAACGTGAAACCATAAATAATAATTATTGTAAGGAACACCATTATCCCATTTGTTTTCTTCAAATAACCAACTATCTTTTTTCGTTTTCAAATAAATTAGTGTATTTTCCCTAACTTGTGATAATTCATCCAAATAATAATCAATAGAATGATTTCTAATCAATTCTCTCGCCTTCTCTCCCAATTCCAAAGATGTTCCCCACTTTAAGTATTCACTTTTTGTTATATCTCTCTCTTCAAACGAGATAACTTGATGAATAAACTCAATTGATGCAATATGTGATAAAAGAGAACCAATTGAATTTGAACTACCGTTTGGCAAATAGTCTAACTCGTCTTGGTTTAAATCAGAGATTTCATTCAATGTGACTTCCCTCGAATGTTCAAGCATACATACAAGTTCCCCAATTTTTTCAGTGAAATTTTCTTTTGTTTTTATTCTATAATCAATCATCCATCTACCTCCATTCTACTGTAAGTACAACACTACCAGTAAAATGGAAAAAATGAAGACTGATAATTTGTAAAAATATATGGTATAATTTAATTGAACATACAGAAAAGGCAACATGATTATCATTGCCTTTTTTCCTCTTATTGCACCTGCCGTATACTAGAGACCAAGAAAGTTAACTGCTGAAACTATCCAATATTGTTCAATTCTTGCGCCCTTTAGTTGAAGAAAAAATTTAGATACTTACGTCATACTGCGTTACATTAAAGCAATATCACTTTGAAGTCTATAGTATCATTATTGATTACGTTCAACGTCGGCTAAATATAATTGAATAAATTCAATCAAGTACCACATATTAAGAAAAAACTTAAGGTGGTAATTCTTGATGGCAACTTTTTTTAGGATAGTAAATGCAATCGTTTTATGGGCTATTGTATTATCATTCCTTCCAAAACTCTCCTTTAAAAAATATTTACCAGTTACATTATTTTGCTCTTGTATTTTTTTAATACAATCACTTCTAAACCCAATTTTCAAATGGTGGGATGTTAAAGGAGGGTTAAAGTACAGAGTATTTGATGATTTAGCCTTTATATTTGGACCATTTTTTACAATTAATTTATGGGTGTTTCATTTCACTTATGGAAAATTCTCTTTATACGCGTTATGTAATTTAATTATGGATCTTCTTTATGCCTATCCCCTAAATGCACTTTTCCAAAAAATAGGTCATTATAAATTAAAAAGAATGACCTCTACAGCACTTTTTATCAAAACTTGTTCACTAGCTCTTTTGAACTATGGTTTTCAAAAATTCATCGAAAAACCAAGCTCCCCAGAATTATCTAACCATAAGTCCAGTGATTAAACTGTACTTTTTGTTTAGTTTATAGTCTTTATAATAACACTAGAAAGAGGTTCCACATCTGCCCCACATTCAAAAGAAAGGTCGCACTTATTCCAGATAGGCGCCCTATTATGGAATAGTCTTTTCTAGTATTAGCTGGTATTGCGGCTAACATAATGGAGTATTCTAGCATTCACAGTCCACACCACTGTCTTCATTGGGAGATGAGGTTACTTCTGATAATCCTAACGTTGGAAAATCGAGTGTTTTCCAAGCTGCCAAACCACCATAGAGTTCCTTTGCATCAAAGCCATTTTCTAGCAATAAAACAGCAGCTTTTGAAGCAAGTGTACACCAAGTGTCCCAACAATATAGTATAATGGTTTTTTCCTTAGGAAGTTCCGACATTCTGTCTTGTAACTCATTTAATGGAATAACCTTTGCACCTTCTAATATCTCTTTCCTAATTGTAACTGGCCCTACTCTGACATCCACCAGCACATAATTTTCTGGCTGTTCTTCTTTAGCTTTGCGGTATTCCATTGGACTCATATTTGCTTCCAACCTTGCATTAAAATAATCAAGTCGATTCATTCTTCTTCCCCCTTCTGTATAGTTGCCCATACTTTTAACAAAATCGATTTAAACTCCTCTTGTTCCTTACCAGTAAGACTTGAAAGGACATCCATTTCAGTATCCTCAAGATAGCTTCGACCTAATTTTAACTTTTCTTGACCCCGTTTCGTGATTGTTACCACGAAGGATCTTCTGTCCTTTGGATTTCTAATTCGCTTTACATACTGTAATTCTTCCAGAAAATCAATGTGTGACACCATGGTGGTACGATCAATTTGCAGAGCATCACCCACTTGTTTTTGTGAAGAATTGGGGTATTCCTCCAAAAATTGAAGAACCCCAAACTGTCTGGCATCCAATCTTAAAGGTAAAAGTTTTTCTATAAATCGTGATTCCATTTCTTCTTTTGCCTTTGCAAGCAAAAATCCATACGACTTTTGAAGGAACAGAATAAGCACCCCATTTAATCAGTTTAATATATAGTCAGTATAACTGATTAAAATTAAAAATCAATATTCTCATCCTTATTTCCTTAATCTTCGTATTAAAAAGGACGCCTTCTTATTCAAGAAGCGCGCCCGATTGATTAAGAGTGCAGCTCCTTTTTCCTCAAATTGCTATCAGTAATAAAAAACACAATAAGGGCTACAATCGTTATAATCGCATTAAACGTATTGGTAATTAAACCGTACTGATTTAATATTAATAAGCCAAGAAGAATAATTGTCACCACGATCTTTGAGACTAAAAATTTCCCTTTGAAATATTTTGACACATATATCTTCCTCTCTTAATTTCTATATAACAATCTGACCCTTTACTTGATATCAATTATTTCAAATTCCAGGAATTTACTCAATCCTTTTTTCTGTTAAAAATGGCGCTTACCTTATTCGCGATAAGCACCCGTTACTTGAAGATGGATTGTATTTTATAAGCAACTTCTTTCGGCTTAACATCAAGAGTTGAAAGATTTTCTATATCTACCCATACCGGCAAGTATGTACCTCTATTTCTGTTTTCATCAGTGTACTCTTCACCTTGTCCGGTACCGAAAGTTCCTTCGATAATTTCAGCTAAGAAAAAGTATTGTGTTCCATTGAACTCAACCTTTGCAAGACACTCTTTCACATTGACTGTTACGCCTAATTCCTCAAAGGCTTCTCTTTTTGCCCCTGCTTCAGGGTTTTCACCCTCTTCTATTCCTCCACCAGGGAAAACATAGTAAACAGAACCATTCCTAGTTCTTTTAATCAGTCCAACTTTGCTATTTTCTATAAGTACAACCGAACCCCTATCCCTCACAAATCATCACCCCTAATTAACCTTGTATTTCAATAAGTCCTATTCCGTTAAATGGCCCTTTAACGGAATAACTTTTTCACAAAAATACTTTTAATCACATCATATCCAACGGCAAAATTTGCAGCTTTTTTATAAACTGTACGACTTTAGCTACACCCATTTTTGTTGAACGAAAAGGACATTCTTAACCTAACCGGCCGTTGGAATATGTAACCCTACAAGTAAGTAAGATAAGTAATGAGTATATTCTAACAGCCCGGTCGGAAAGCGGCACTATATACTATAAATCGGTCAATTTTAATAGTACCGCAAATAATTAGATTCTAGACAACAACCCTTCTGAAAACAAACCGATGCAACATACCAATAGCCTTAGAAATTATAGATAGCCCCGTATTTATCATGTAAATAGTTCACTAAATAATCCGGGTTCAGTTTTTCTTGTGTAACGTCTTCAATGATTTCAAGCGGTTTTTTCATTTTTCCGTATTGATGGATATGGTCGGTAAGCCAGTTGCGTATTGGATCAAATTTTCCTTCACTTACTAGCTTATGAATATCCATCTCTTTGTTCATTGTATTGTGAAATTGTGCTGCATACATATATCCGAGAGCATACGACGGGAAGTAGCCGAAGTCACCGCCGGCCCAATGAATATCTTGTAAAACACCTTCACGATTGGTAGGTGGTGTGATGCCCAGATACTCGTTCATTTTTTCATTCCATAGGCCTGGTAAATCACCAACACTAACCTCATCGTTAATTAAAGCATTTTCCAATTCGTACCGGATCATAATATGAAGTGGATATGTCAGTTCATCTGCTTCAATTCGGATCAAGGAAGGTTTTACCTCATTAATGGCCCGATAGAAATCGTCCAATGGCAGCTTCTGAAAATTTTTGGGTGCATAGGATTGAAATGTTTTATAATGGTTCTCCCAGAATGCTTTACTTCTGCTGATGAAATTCTCCCAGAACAATGACTGTGATTCATGAATCCCCATGGAAGTACCGGTTGCCAACGGTGTTCCGGCTAACTTTTGACTAATATTTTGTTCGTATAACGCGTGCCCGCCTTCATGGATGGTTCCGAAGACAGCCATCCGGAAGTCATTTTCATCGTAGCGGGTTGTAATACGCACATCATTCATATTAAGCGCAATCGCAAATGGATGGATTGTTTCGTCCAGTCTGCCGGAAGAAAAGTCATAACCCATCTCATTCAGCACATCAATTGTAAAGGCTTCCTGATCATTTTTTGGGAAATGGCCGTTCATTACGGAAGGATCCGGTTTTGAATTACTTGCATTAATTTTTGTCAGCATCTCTGACAATGACTTGCGAAGTTCCGGAAAAACCTGGTCGAGCGTTTTCGTTGTTACACCTGGCTCAAAGTTATGTAATAGTGCATCATATTTGTTATCTTTATATCCCCAGTATTCAGCGAAACGCTTGTTATAGTCAACCAGTTTTTCAAGATACGGCTGGAATAACGTGAAATCATCTTTTTCCCGTGCTTCTTGCCAGATAGCTTCTGACTTGGACTGGAGCATGACATAATCCTTATACTCAGCAATCGGTATCTTCCGGTTACGTTCATAGTTTTCTTCACATTCTTCCACTGCTTTTTGGATTACGCCATCCTCAGTCGTGTCTTTCAGTTCATCAATGAAATATTTCATCTGATCGGAAGTTTCTATTTGGTGTTGTTTTTCGGATAAAAAGCCGACCACTTCTGAGCGTTGTTCCACACCATTATTTGGTATTTTTGTTCGCATATCCCAGTAGGTAAGCATTGTTGCTTCCTGATAAGCAGCTTGTTGTTTTAACAAATTCAGAAATTCCTGTTCTATTTTACGCATCATTGTTCACCCTTTTCTTTTATCCCAAAGTACTGATAGTAATTTGTCTGGATAAATCCATTAAACAGTTTTCGTTTTTTTGTGGCGTTCCTGCCGTATTGTTTTTCAAATTCGTCAAATGCCGTCATAATATAAACGCTCCATGATGGGTGATCCTGCATAATCCGACCAAGGACCCGATAAATTGCAGCGGCTTCTTTTGCGTCACCAATCCGCTGACCATATGGCGGGTTTCCAATCAGGTAACCATTTTCTTTGCGAATAAATAAATCTTTTACCTGCATTTGTTTCCAGGAGATAAGTTCACCCAGACCGGCCTCTTTTGAATTATCATTCGAAATCTTAATCATTTTATGGTCAATGTCGGATCCGGTAATATCAAGCTTTTGATCATAGTTTGCTTTATCTTCAGCTTCTTCAAATGCTTCATCCCAGAACCGATGCTTAATGAAATTCCAATTTTCCGAATCAAATTCACGATTAAAACCAGGTGCTATATTCTGTCCAATCAATGCCGCTTCAATTGGAATCGTTCCGGAACCGCAAAATGGATCGACAAGTGGAAAGTCAGGTTTCCAGTTTGTCAGGAGGATAAGTGCTGCGGCCATTGTCTCCTTTAATGGAGCATCTCCCTGACCAACCCTGTATCCGCGTTTATGCAGTCCGCTGCCTGAAGTATCCAGCGTCAACAATGCTTCATCTTTATGTATCGCTACTTCCAATTTATACATTGCACCAGTCTCAGGCATCTTACCGGCAAATCCATACTTTAATTTCAATCGTTCGGCAATTGCTTTTTTAACGATTGCCTGACAATCGGGCACACTGTACAACGTTGATTTGATTGATTTTCCCGAAACCGGAAACTTTCCCTCTTCACTTATAAATTGTTCCCATGGTAAAGCTTTGGTTGATTCAAACAGTTCATCGAATGTCGCGGCATGAAACCTGCCGACAAGTAATTTCACCCGATCCCCGGTACGCAGCCATAAATTACAGCGCGGGATAGCCGACACCGGTGCCTGGAAAATCACCCTTCCGTTTTCAACTTCCGCTTCATATCCCAATTGATTAATCTCTCTTGCCACAATTGATTCCAGACCCATAGCGGCGGTTGCAATCAATGTCACATCTTGTTCCATAGCCATAATTCCTCTCACTTTCAATTTTCAGTATCGTCCACTATATTATATCGCAATGAAAAAAACCTTTCCAACAGCAAGCATGCAATCAGAAAGGTTTATCCGTATTAGCGCATATAAAATCAGAACGTATCAGTCCTGCATTGTAAAGAGCAGACCTGTGAATACCTGGTAAGCCATGTTCTGTACCGTTGTACTTCCAGCGGTGGTCAGCCTTGTACATTGGTCGTAATCATCTATCTACAAGCAATGCTTGTCCCTTTTTCGGTTCATTTCCCTATTTAAGGATGCCCCTACCATTATTTGGGTTGCTCACTCGTGGGGTTTACCCCGTTCCACCCGGAAAGTTTCCCCTCCAGCTTCGTCACTGTGGCACTTTCAAGTGTATTCATCCATATCACATTGGATTTAGGATTTTTCACTGCCGTTAACCATAACGGTTACCCTGACTTATGATTTCGTCAGGCACGATCACTACAGGCATCGCAGCCAGTGTGAGCATGGACTTTCCTCTGCATGCATAAAACTGCATACAGCGATTACGCAGGCATTCAGCTTTTGTCTCCCAATTATTATAGCATATAAAACGTTATCTCGCATTGGTAAAAACAGTTATTCCATTAAGAATCTGCGTACTTTTTGCCAAACACCGCTTTTTCAAGGTTTGACAATCGTTTGATAACATCATAATTAACCTGGTGATTCGGTGCTGCGGTCCTGGTTCTTGTCTGATCGGATTGTTTACGCAACCGCTCATTCTCCTGTTTCAGCTTGTCAATTTCCTGTTGATACGCTTCATAATCCTGAATAACCGTATCAAGAAATTCATCTACTTCTTCCTGATGATAACCACGGATTGCAGTTTTAAATTCCTTTTCCAAAATATCTTTACCACTCAGCTGTATTCGATTTGCATTCATTTTGAGTCACCTCATATTTTTTCCAAATTATCAATCAATATCAATTGTATTTTCAGGCACTTTATTTATGCGTGCATCACTTTTTTATAGTATAACATTAATGGTCTCTCTTGTCTTATAAGGCATAAAAAAAAGAAGCCAAAAACCTGCTTCTTTTATCTCGTTTCATTTAAATCCTCCTGATTAAAAGAGAAAGGAAGTAACGCTTCCATCGAAATGGATTTGATATCGTTACTCAGATTTGTGAGATGGATTTCAGTGTCGGCATCAAAAAACTCACTCATTACCTGGCGACAGGATCCGCATGGCGGGACAGGTCTTTTCGTATCAGCGGCTACTGCCAGTTTGGTGAAATGGTATTCACCATCGGAAATGGCTTTGAAAATCGCCACCCTTTCCGCACAGCAGCTGACAGGATATGCAGCATTTTCAATATTGCAGCCTGTATAAACCTTACCTGATTTTGTAAGCAGTGCCGCACCAACCGGAAACTCGGAGTATGGTACGTAAGCCTTCTCCATGATGTTGACAGCTTCTTTCATTAAGGCATCTTTATTCATAACTGCACCCCTTTCACATTGGACAGTTATTATATAAGATAACAACCCCTGTGTAAAGCATGTTATCCGTCATGCAGGTCATTGATAAGCTGGTCAAAAATGAAATTCACCGAATGATTGAGCTCCATATACCGTTTTCGTTTCACATCAATGTAATAACTGTGCATTAACAGGAGTCCCATGTTTTCCTTCGTTGATGTGACCTGATGTGGGTGTAAAGAAACCTTTCGTTCCTGAACCATGGCAAGTGCTTCTTCTTCCCAATGATCCAGCATTTGATAAATTGGTTCGGTTTGTGATTTGACCATCAGAAAAAATTCTTTGTCCCTGCGATCTTCCGGAGGGTCATTTTCTTCATAATTATTTTTTAATTGCTGTAAATGCTGCCTAAGCTGTTCCGTTTGTAGTTTAAGATTCATAGAAATGATCCGACCTTTTTACAATTTAATGATACAGATTCATTTTACCATCAGACCATAAAATAATCAGCAATTACGATAATTTTTTTCGCACTTTGAAATTCGGGGCAGAAAGTTTGATCTCCGGTTTTTGTTTTGCCAGTTTTTTCATGGAGGATCTTGTTCGGTTTATTCTTTTTTGCTGCTCATGGAAAGTCTGCAATATGGTGTCATCCACTTTTAACGTATACTTTTGTTCCATGATCCGTATCTGATCAGTTAATCCTGAAATGGCATCGGCAAATGTCTGCTTTTCCAAATTTTCAACTGCCATTTTATTCACCCTCACTTTTAGTTGGTTGCTACTCGTATTCCACATAAACACTCCGTTCCCTTCCTGTTCGACAAAACTAGAAGAAATGAAACAAAACTAGTGTAAATTCAAAGGGCATGAGACAAACTAAACATGGAAGGAGGTGCTGAGAAGATGGAAAAGAAACGGCCTGATCAGCGAAACGAACGAAAACCGAAACGCAAGCCAACCGACATGGGCAATAAAAAATTGGACGGACCTAATCGCCCATCAACCTAGAAACGCGGAAGCTCCCTCGAAAAAACCTGGCTGATAATAGAATAAGCCAGGTTTTTGTTACAATATCTTTCTAACTTTGGAATAGGCATAAAACATCTTTCTTTTTTTGTAAAAAGAGCTGCTGATATCATGATTCAAGTCAGCGGTGACATTTTTCAGCCATTTTTTCTTGATGCCCCCTTTTTTGTACCAGTCATTTCGAATTATATCCTGATGTGAGATAACTGGATATACCGTACGTAAAATGGGGGCTTTTTCTATCGGCTTGGTGAAATACTTCTCATAATCCCTTCTTGAACCGGTATGTTCATTACTTTCCGCAAAATGGTAAATGGATGAATAGACAGAAGGCTTAAAAATTATCGAAGCTATTTTTTTTCCTAATGAAATTCTGTTCGTTAATTTTGTAAAATCATGTACATTTACACCATAAAGCTTATTGTTCGATGCAGGGATTATAATTGCGTTTAACAATAAAATATCCTGAAGCAGGTATGGCAGTCGAAAAAATATTTTATACTTGAAATACGACTGTTTTATTACTGGCTGCTGAATAACATTTTGTTCATTGATGATTAATGCCAGCAAGATCCGTTCCCTGTCTCCATATTTCCAATACCGCTGCCACTCATCAACCATGTATTGCGATACGTGAAACGCTGGCAGCATATGAAACATTGGCATGTTTATCTGTAATGACAGCTGATAAATCAATAGTTGCGGATATGCATCTGAAAAAATCAGCCAGTTAGCCCGTTCATAGGTCATAAACAATTGGTTCCGTTCTTTTTTTCCTGAAATTTCATGAAACGGCGAAAGAAACAAATCCGTCATATTCCATCCGGCATTTCTTGATACGATGCTTGCAACAAATGCCCATTTTATGTCGGGAAAAAGCTTATAAAAGTTTTGATACGCTTTTGTACGGGAAATGTTATCCGAATTATGTTCCTTTGTTTTTTTTGTTATATAATGTAGATAATGGGTATTTTTTGAAACAAATCGCATGGGAATTACCTGCTTTCACACTTTTGTAAGAAGTTAATGGTTACCAATCATACCAATTTTTGATATGATACTGTAATATGCCGGGGGGAATGAAGTTGAGGTATCCAAATGGAACCGGAAAGAACAACAGACAGCCAATGCCAAACACGCGGGAAAATAATGGTTACAGTAATCGTGGGATGACATTGGAGGAAGATATCAATGTAACCAATACTTATTATTTGGCTGCGGAGAAAGCAATTATTCATAAAAAACCTACCCCGGTTCAAATCGTGAAGGTGCATTACCCGAAACGAAGTGCAGCAGTCATAACCGAGGGATATTTTAAGCAGCCATCGACAACGGACTATAATGGTCTTTATCGAAACAAATACATCGATTTTGAAGCAAAGGAAACAAAAAACAAAACACGTTTTCCTTTAGCAAATATACATGAACACCAGATTACGCATATGAAATCAATTGTTGAACATGGTGGAATCTGTTTTTTAATTATCCGGTTTGCAGTATACAATGAATCTTACTTTTTGCCTGCTGCCAAATTGTTCCCTTATTGGGATGCAAAAAATAATGGTGGAAAAAAATCCATTTCATATGAACGGATCAAACAGGAGGGGTTTTTGATTCCATTTCATTTCCAAGCCAGGATAAATTATTTAGCTGTCATTGATCACTATTATTTTTCGAGTAAACAAGATTAAGACCTCGTACTGTTCGGGTGCAACTGAGGATTTCGCCATAAACATTTGGCGGCACACTTAGTTTTTTAAATGGATTGGAGGAAGATGAGTTATGGCAGATAACGGCCAGTCTCGTACAGCAAGACGAAAACAGAAAAAATCAAAAAAGAAACCAATATGGAAGCGAATTTTCCTGATTGCATTAATCGCTTGTTTAGTTATTGGACTAGGTGTCGCGGGGTTATTTTCTTATTATATTGCTACAGCCCCGGAAATAGATGCTTCCAAACTGAAAACACCGTTTCCGTCCAAAATCTATGATAAAGATGGCGATTTGATTGCTGATTTAGGAAATAAAGCACGCACGAAAGTGGAATACGAAGAACTTCCCGACGTACTGATTGATGCAGTAACTGCTACGGAAGATTCTCGTTTCTTTGAACATCCGGGTATTGATGTCTGGCGGATTGGCGGAGCGGTTATAGCCAACGTTACAAATGGTTTCGGTTCTGAAGGTGCAAGTACCATTACCCAACAGCTGGTGGAAAAATCATTTTTGAGCCATGAAAAGAAAATCAGTCTTAAAGTACAGGAAATGTGGCTTGCATTGCAACTGGAACAAGAGTACAGCAAAAAGCAGATACTCGAAATGTATTTAAATAAGGTATATTACGGCAGTGGTGCTTATGGCGTCGGCAAAGCGGCTGAAGTATACTTCGGAAAAACGGATTTGAGCAAGCTGACTTTGCCTGAAGCAGCAATTCTGGCTGGGTTGCCGCAACGGCCATCTGCATATAATCCTTATGAAAATCCCGAACTGATGAAAGATCGGATGAACACGGTTCTCAGCCTGATGGTTCAGCATGGCAAAATTTCAGAAAAGCAGGCAGAGAAAGCAAGTGATGTTAAAATTAAATCACTTCTGTCGAAATCAGAGGAAGAGAATAATAAATACCTTGCTTTTCTTGATCGGGTTCGAAAAGAAGTGAAAAACAAAGTGGAAGGTGCCAATATTTATACGGATGGTTTAAAGATTTATACAACAATTGATACCGATGTTCAGGAGCACGTACAATTTCTGTTATCTGAGAATGAAAATAATCCTATCGATTACCCTGAACCACAAACAATTGAAGTGGATAATGAAACAAAGGAAGTGGACATGAGAGCCGGCATGGTAGTTCTGGATACACAATCGGGTGCAATCAGAGCAATTGGCGGCGGACGCAATTATACGCACGGAATGAACTATGCAACGGATATAAACCGGCAGCCCGGCTCGACATTTAAACCGATTATTTCCTATGGCCCTGCCATTGAGAACAAACAATGGTCAACATATCATCAGTTAAATGATGACGGCCCGTATGAAATTAAAGGGTCCGATCAGGAAATCCATACATGGGTCAATGGCGGTCACTATTATGACTGGGTTTCCATGCGGTTTGCACTGAGGGAGTCTCTGAATGTTCCAGCAGTTAAGACGCTGGCTGAAATTGGATACGGAACCGCCCAAAAATTTGCGGAGAATCTTGGCATTGAATTTGCAAATGATCAAATTGCGCTGACCGATGCAATTGGCGGATCAGAAACAGGAACAAATCCGATGGAACTTGCCGGAGCGTACCGTGCATTTGCAAATGGTGGAATTTATAATGAGCCGTATGCAGTTACAAAAGTGGAGTTTCCGGATACAGGCAAAACAATCAATCTGAAACCGGAATCGAAAGCAGTTATGTCCGACTATACTGCATACATGATGACAGACATGTTGAAGACAGCCATTTCAGAAGGAACCGGTCAATTGGCTGACATTTCAGGTTTACCTGTTGCCGGTAAAACAGGAACAACTAATCTGGAGAATAAGGAAGGAAGTCCCGATTCCTGGTTCACTGGTTATACAACAAAATATACCATTTCAGCCTGGACAGGATATGATTACCAAAAAGCGATACTACCGGATACAAAAATTCCACATGCATTATTTAAGAACACGATGATGGAAATATCACAAGGTATCGAAACACCCGATTTTGAAAAACCGGATTCCGTGGTCGAAAAGCCTGTTGAAGAAGGATCCAGACCAGCGAAACTTCCGAGTGATTACACACCATCATCTGAAATTGTGAAGGAACTGTTTGTCAAAGGTAATGAACCAACTTCAACATCCGAGAAATTTGATCAGTTGGATCCTGTTGAAAGCCTGAAAGCAACATTTGATAAAAAAGCAAAATCAATTAAGGTGACATGGGACTACAGTTCCGATGACAATGTTTCCTTTGATGTGAAAGCAAGTGTTAATGGTGGTTCCATGCAGGGACTTTCATCCACTGACGACACATCACTTGAGATTTCAAATGTTGAGCCGAATGCAACCTATAAGATACAAGTAACAGCCGTAAGTGAGGATTCAAGTGCAAGCAGCAGCGAACCTTCCACTGTAACGGTAAAAGCATCCGGCAAACAGGATGAGGAAGAGCAGGATGAAGAAGAAGAACAAGATAATAATGGCACAGAAGCCATGCAGGTTTCCAGTGTCAATGCATCATTCAATCCCGGAAATAAAAAAGTCTCTATGAGTTGGGATTATTCAGGACCGCCAGCAACTTATAAAGTGGTTATCCAGGGAATTTCGTCTCAGCAGGTTTCATCAACAAATGCGTCATATTTCCTTGAATTTCCGCATCCAGGTAAAACGTATACAGTTTCCGTTACGCCTGTTGGCAAAAATGGAAGTAATCAAGGGCAACAAGGCAGTCCCGGTTCTGCTCAGTTCACCATACCTACCGACCAGGGAAATGATGAAGGTACCGGAAACCAGGATGGTGATAATGGTAATGAAGATAATAACGGAAATGGAAATGACAACGGTGCCGAAAATGAAAGTGAAAATGACTCTGATGAAGCCGCCTAATTTTAAAAAGAGAGACAGCCAGTTCAGCTGTCTCTCTTTTTTTGCAGATAAGTATAAAGCTTTCTTACTCAATGCATGAGGTTTATGACAATCAAGTTTTTAGCTTTTTGATTCGTTTCTGTCCCTCCCTGCATAAATCGAGAAGTGGACATTCCGGACATTCTGGATTTCTTGCTTTACAATGGTAACGTCCAAAGAAAATCATCCGGTGGTGTGTATCTGCCCATTCGTCTTTCGGTACTTTTCGCATCAGCGTCTGCTCTACTTCAAGAACCGAATCTTTCCAGCGGCAAATTGCCAGCCGCTTGGAGACACGTTCTACATGAGTATCCACTGCTATTGCTGGTTCCCTAAATGCAACTGATGCAACAACATTGGCAGTTTTTCGGCCGACGCCAGCCAGTTTCATTAGTTCTTCCTTGGTATCCGGTACCTCCCCGCCATATTCATCGAGCAGCATTTGGCACAGTTTCCGGATATTCTTTGCCTTGTTCCGATATAACCCGATAGACCGAATATCTTGCTGTAGTTCTTCAAGTGATACTGCCAGGTAGTCTTCCGGGGTTTTGTATTTTTTAAACAGCTCCTCTGTAACCTTATTGACTAATACATCGGTACATTGAGCTGACAGCAGCACAGCAATCACCAATTCAAAAGGATTTTCATGTCTAAGTTCGCATTGTGCTTCAGGAAACATTTCTTTCATTACATCCAGGCAGTATTCAACCTGGGATTTGTTCAACATTCCTTACTCCCCCTCTTCCAGCCAGTTGTAGTAAAACGATGTATCGCGTTTCTTGCTAGGTGCAGACTGTTTGCTTCCTTGATTATTATGGAACTGTTTACTTGCTTCCCGGGCCTGATCTACCGAATGAATCCCTTTCTTCTTCCAATCGCGAAGGATCCGGTCAATGTATTTAAAGTTTAATTTCCCCATTAGGACAGACTCCCTTAGAGCCGCTTTGATTAAGGATGGTAAAATATTATCCTCATCAAGCCAAACATTAATCATTTCAATTTCAAAAGGAGACAGTGGTCTGCCGAATTCCTGCTCAAACAGGACAAAAATAGTGCCATCTTCCGTTTTTTCAACCTTTTCTTCTACTTCTTCCTCAAATAATTTATTCCATAACGGATTTAAGCTGTATGCCTCGCTTATCTGATGCGATTCATTTTCGGTTTGCTCAATTGAAATTAAATTTCGTTGAATGAGTTTACGCAGTATATCTGAACACTCTTTTTCACCAAATGACAGATAATAAGCTAAATCACCAGGTGTCGGGAAGTCATTATTTTCATTCAAAAAGCGGTATATATGAAGAATTACCATAACCTCTTTTTCGTTAAGGTTTAAGGATTTGTATGATTCGAGCAATCTTATCGGAACCTGTAGTTGATTTAGTAATATATCCTGAAATGAAATGGACTTTTTCAATTAAAACACCTCGTAAATAGTATAACATTAAAACCACAGGGGCAGGTTTTAATTATTCAGGTTTAGCTTTAATCAATAAAATCCCCTGCTTTTCAGGAGCAAGGGATTTTCAAGTTATGGATAAAGTCTGTTTAATAACCTTGGGAATGGAATGGTTTCTCTGACATGTTCGACACCTGACAGCCATGCCACCGTCCGTTCGAGTCCAAGACCAAATCCGGAGTGTGGAACACTGCCATATTGCCGTAGTTCCAGATACCATTTATATGCATCACTGGTTAGATTGTGCTCTTCGTAGCGCTGTTTCATTAGGTCCAGATCATCAATGCGCTGTGAGCCGCCGATGACTTCACCGTACCCTTCCGGGGCAATCAGATCGGCACATAGAACAACTTCCGGACGATTCGGATCAGGTTTCATGTAGAAAGCTTTAATGTCAGCAGGATAATTCGTAATAAACACTGGCTTATCATAATGCTCCGCAATAGCCGTTTCATGTGGTGCACCGAAATCCTCGCCCCATTGAATGTCGTCAAATCCTTTTTCCTGCAGTAATGTCACAGCATCATCATAACTGATTCTCGGAAACGGCGCCTTAACGTTTTCCAATGTTGATGTATCCCTTTCAAGCGTATCTAATTCAAGACGACAGTTTTCTAATACAGATTGAACAACAAAGCTTACGTACTGCTCCTGAACTTCCAGACTTTCATCATGATCCATAAACGCCATTTCAGGTTCAATCATCCAAAACTCAATCAGATGCCGTCTCGTTTTTGATTTCTCGGCACGGAACGTTGGTCCGAATGAGAAAACTTTTCCGAGAGCCATTGCCGCTGCTTCCATATACAGCTGACCGCTCTGTGATAAATAGGCTTCCTCATCAAAATATTTGGTATGAAACAATTCGGTAGTCCCCTCGGCAGAAGAACCGGTCAAAATGGGCGGATCCACTTTAACATAGTCATTCTCATTGAAATATTGATAAGTTGCCCGAATAATTTCATTTCGCACTTTCATAACGGCATGCTGCTTTTTTGAACGAAGCCATAAATGACGGTGATCCATTAAAAATTCTGTCCCATGATCTTTTGGTGTTATCGGATAGTCGATTGCTTCCTGAATCAACTCAATATTACTTACCTGCATTTCGTAGCCAAATGGGGACCGTTTATCTTCAACAATAGTACCTGTAATGTACATGGAAGATTCCTGGGTTATGTTTTTGGCAAGCTGAAATGTCTCCTCGGAAACGTCATTTTTGGCGACAACGCCCTGCATGAATCCTGTTCCGTCACGTAGCTGAAGAAAAGCTATTTTTCCGCTTGAACGCTTGTTTGCCAGCCATGCCCCTATAGTGACTTCCTGCCCTAGAAATTTAGGTGCTTGTGATATCGTTGTTTTCAAAAAAATTACCTCCACTGCCTAAGATTGATGATTTACTACAAAACGGTTAATCCGTTCTGCCGCTTCTTTTAATAAGTCAATTGAAATTGCATAGGATAAACGTACATTGTCAGGAAAACCAAAACCGGAACCTGGTACAAGTGCAACCTTTTCTTCCTCCAGAAGTGCCGTTACCCAGGCATCCGTTGATTCAAATCCGGTTTTCCGGACTGCTTCTTTCACATTTGGAAATAAATAAAACGCTCCTTTTGGTTTTCGGCAGGTGACGCCAGGTATTTCATTTAACAACTCATGTAATGTATCCAGCCGTTCACGGAAGGTCCTGCGCATTTCCTCACCGGGATCTTTCTCAGAGCTATATGCAGCCAGTGCAGCATACTGGGAAATGGAAGTAGGATTGGATGTTGAATGTGACGCAAGGTTCGTCATTGCTTTAATGATATCCTTGGGCCCTGCAGCATATCCGATACGCCATCCTGTCATGGAATAGGACTTGGAGACACCATTAACAACAACTGTTTGTTCTTTCAGCTGTTCTGAAATGCCTGCAATCGACACATGCTGATCGTCCGTATAGATTAGTTGCTCATATATTTCATCCGATACAATCAATAAATTATGCTTTAGGCATATTTCTCCTATTTTTTCAAGTTCATCCATACTGTACATCATTCCGGTTGGATTGCTTGGTGAATTGATAATTACAGCCTTTGTCGTATCTGTTATGGATGCTTCCAGTTGTTCTGGAGTTATTTTGAAGTTATTGGATTCTTCAGCCTTAACAACAACCGGCTTGCCCTCTGCCAGCTTAACCTGTTCCGGGTAGCTTACCCAGTATGGTGCAGGAACAATAACTTCATCACCCCTATTCAAAAGTACTTGAAACAAGGTATATAATGCATGTTTTGCACCTGTCGTAACAATTATTTCGTCAGTTGAATAGGATAAGTCGTTGTCCCGATCTAATTTCTTTGCGATTGCTTCCTTAAGCTGTGGGATTCCTCCAGAAGGCGTATATTTTGTAAAACCATTTTGTGCTGCTTCATTTGCGGCATCAATAATAAATTGTGGCGTATTGAAATCAGGCTCCCCTGCTCCCAATGCAATCACATCATGTCCCTCATTTTTCAGCTGTTTTGCTTTTGCAGTAATCGCCAAAGTTGATGATGGTGTTAATGTTTTAACCCGGTTTGCTAATTCCATGTAATCCCCTTCCTATTTGAACATCTGTTTTAATCGTATTTGCTCGATTTGCTTTCCATCAAATATGGATAAATAATCAATCACATAGCGATTGGATTCATCTATAAACGTGACTTCCCAGGCTCCCTTTTCATTAATCAATGCAGGTGTTATTTCGACCAGTTCGCAATTGCCGCACTGCGCATTCCAATCTTTCTGTATTGACTTTTCCGGAATAATATTTGATCTGTCAATGACTTTTATTTTTCCGTCCTTTTTGGAATATGGATAAAACACAATTTTTTTCTGATTATTCCCTGTTTGTCCATAGACAACATAGAACGCTTTTTCTCCGTGATACTGTTCAATTTTCCGGACAGTACTAATTTCGGTTTCGCGTTTTACATTTTTGGTTACATCAGGATAAGCTGCCGTCTTGTTTTGTTGAACATCAATATACAAATATACACTGTAGATAAAACAAGAAAGTAAAATAATGCATAGTATACCGATCGTCCATTTAAGCCAGACCGGGACAGTTCTATTCCTCATGTATAACGCGATATGATCCAATTATCCATCATGTTACCTCCATTTAAAAATGCTTCTTGTTTTATCATATTTTGCTACTTATAGCATCCAACGCACTGGCTAAACTATAAGTAACGTTGCAAATAAATGAACTTCAATAAACAGTATAACAAGCATTGCAGCTGATGTGTTTAAATTTATTTATTTCAACAAATTTTTTCCTTCCCATACCAGCTTATACTGATGCATCAACCAGTGCATCAGTATTTTTTTGTTACGTTTTTGTCAACTGCGGGGTTAAACAAGCTACTAAAACCACTTCTCCGCTTTATCCATTAATTTTTCCGTTGAATCATATGTTACTGGCACGGAGGGAATGGATTGTGTGAAAAATCTGCCATAGCGCGATTTGACAATCCGCGCATCACATACAAACACAATACCACGGTCACCGGCAGATCTAATCAGCCGGCCAAAACCCTGTTTGAAACGTATAACTGCATTGGGCAGTGCCAACTCAAAAAAAGCATTTTTACCGTTATTTTTAAACCGTTGTGATTTTGCTTCATATATCGGATGATTTGGCGGCTGGAAAGGAAGCCGGACAATCATCAGACAGGATAAATCTTCACCCGGAATATCAACACCCTCCCAGAATGAACTTGTTCCAAGCAAAATGGACTGATCAAATGACTGAAAGTTCTTTTTAAGTCGCGAACGGCTTCCACTCGAAATACCTTGTGCAATCACCATGTAATCTTCCGCATTCATCATATCTTTGAGCAGCCAGTATGATTTTCGCAGCATATCATACGAAGTAAACAATACAAGCATTCTACCCTGGGTAATGTCGGCAAGCGATAATATTGCTTCACAAGTGGAATAAATAAAGTCATCCTGATTTCCTTGTCTAACATCCGGAAAATCATTTGGTATCATCAGCTGCACCTGATTCTCATATGAAAAAGGTGATTCAATTTTTACTGCAACCGTATCTTCCGGCATAAGACCAAGACGGTTTTGGACAAAGGTAAATGAATTTTTCATTGTCAGGGTTGCACTTGTCAGAATCAGGCTCTTCTTCTGACTGAAAAATTCATCAGCAAGTATTTCGGACATATCTGTTGGCTCGCTGTACAAATAGACAGCGTTTTTGGCACCTTTCGCCTCAATTTCAATCCATTTCACTTGAGGATCCTGCTCATCTTCCATCAGAAAAAGCTCCTCCATTCTGTCGATAATGGACTGAAGCGACTCGATGGATTCCTGAAGATTGATTTTTTCATGTCTGTCAAAGACATCCATTTCGGAAGCATGGTAATCCAGCTGTGAAAGCATATGGATTAAATCCCTTACGTAAAAAATAAACCTTGATACCATTTCCAAAATAACATTCCATTTTGACGAATACGCCTCATCAGTTTGGAAACGGTACTGGATGCGTCCGATATCACTCAGGGACCTGTCTCTCTGCTTTTGCTCGATAACATATTGAAAAATCATACGGAACATGTCATCCGCCTCGTGTTTTGCTTTCTGGAAGATATCATTCCAGGTTTCAAACGGAAAGTATTCGGCTGTAAACCTATATTTAACAAGTGTTGTATTCAACCAGCCGTCCTCATCTGTTGCTCCAATATGTGAAAGCATATATTGAATGGAAACATAATCCAATTTCAGGCCATAATGTTTGGAAGCTGTCTCTTCCAAATGATGTGCCTCGTCAATAATGGCTTTATTATAGGACGGCAAAAACTGGTATTCATTGAACATGTCGGTACTCAGTAAGGCATGATTCGTAATTAAAATATCTGCCTGCTGGGCTTTTTTCCGTGCCTTTTGATAATAGGATCGGCTAAACCAGGGTGAATTCGGATCTGCAAAACCTTCTGAATCACTCGAAATCCCCCGGTAAAAATAATATCCGCTCGATGGCAGCTGTATTTCATCAATATCCCCTGTATCGGTCTCTGTTAACCATACAAGAATCATCGACTTTGTCAATGTAATATCATAATTATCCGATTGCATATTAGCAAGAGACCGCTCAAATTTCTCCAGGCTGATATAATGCTGTTTTCCTTTCAATAATGCTACATCAAATGAAAATGGTAGCAGTTTTCGTATCAGAGGTATTTCTTCCTCCATCAACTGTGCCTGCAGCTGTATCGTATATGTACTGATAACAATTCGCTTGTTTGTTCGGACCGCTTCATACACAGCAGGTATTAAGTATGCCAGGGATTTTCCGGTTCCGGTTTCCGCCTCAATCAACGCGTGATTATTTGATTGAAAAGCGTCGTAAATCGTTTCAGACATTTCCCTTTGACCATCACGCTTTTCATATCGTGTCATCAGTTTTTGCATACTTCCGTCTTCTTCAAAAATATCATCTAAGTAATTTCCGAATGCAGTTGCGATGTCAAAATGTTTCTTTTTGGGTATCTCGATTGCTCTAAATGCCATCCCTCTGAAACTGTCCATTCCAGCTTCCGGTTCAATTGACATACCAAATGCCTGCTGACAATCGTATAATAATTCCTCCAAATCGGATTTCAACTGTTTTGACAGCTGCAACAGTTGTGTAACTGTCTCATATGGCAGTGTATAAAGTTTTTGCTTAAGGGTCAAAAATAATTTAGCCGTTACAAATGCATCTGAAAGTGCACGGTGTGGGTCATGGTGATCAAGATTCATAAATTCTGCCAGTTGCCCCAATTTGAACCCGGGAGCTTTTGGACAAAGTATACGCGACAACTCAACTGTATCCAGGACAGGATTTTGCAGTTTTTTCAATCCGGCAAAGGCAAATTCTTCGTTAATAAAGCCCAGATCGAACGGAACATTATGAGCAATAATATAGCTGTTTTGCAGCAGTGCAGCAATTTCATCTGCTTTATCCTGGAATCGAGGAGCCTTTTTTACGTCGTCATTGGAAATACCTGTCAATTTTGTAATAAAAGGTGAAATATCTTTTCCCGGATGAAGCAAAGTGGAGAATTCATCAGTAATTTCATCATTTTCGATAATGACAAGACCAACTTCAATTATTTTGTCGCCTTTTGATGGTGAGTGTCCTGTTGTTTCGAGATCAATCACCGCAAATCGCCTATCCATTATATCCACCTGTCTCTCTAAAAATCACTTCAGCTGAAAATTGCTTATCACATGAACAGATAAGCGTTGTGCCACCATTTTGAAATTATATCGCAGTTAATGGAGGCTCCTGTTCAACAATTCTGGTGACTCTGTTTTCTTCATCCATTAGTGCGACTTTTGGTTTATAGCCTGCAAGTTCATCACTCGCGACTAGTGCATAGGAAACAATAATAACAATATCGTTTTTTTGGACAAGCCGTGCAGCTGCCCCGTTTAAGCAAATAACTCCGGACCCTCTTTCACCGGATATGACATAGGTCTCCAAGCGGGCTCCATTATTATTGTTTACAATTTGCACCTTTTCGTGCGGCAGAATATCGGTCTCATCAAGAATATTCTGGTCAATCGTGATACTGCCAACGTAGTTCAAATTTGCTTCGGTAACACGGGCACGATGAATTTTAGCTTTCATCATGGTGCGAAACATGCCGTTTCCTCCTAATTTATCCAAGGGAAAGAACCTCTCTGATTGAAGGTTCGCTTTACCTTGTTTTGTTTCCTTCACTGTCAATTATAAGGTTGTCAATCAGTCGCGCCTGACTGAAGTGTACTGCTGCAGCCAGAATGAATTGATTGCCGGTATTAATGACCGGCTCTAATTCTGGATAGCTCAATAACTCCACATAATCAACAGTTCCGGATGTTTTTTCATGAATCATGTTTATAACCTCTTGTACAATCATAGCAGGAATAAATTCACCGTCAACAACGAATTGTCTGCCATATTCCAGTGATTTATGAATCCATACAGCCTCCTGTCGCTCCTGGGTGGTTAAATTAATATTCCGGCTGCTTTTTGCAAGACCATCTGTTTCCCTGACAATCGGTAATATAACCAATTCAATGGGAAAATTCAATTCATGAATGAACGCTTGTACAATGGATGCCTGCTGTGCGTCTTTACTGCCGAAATATGTTCTATCGGGACGTACGATATTAAACAGCTTAATGAGGACAGTGGCAACTCCCTCGAAATGTCCTGGTCTGGTTTTCCCGCACATTACATTTGTCCGCTGTTTTGCAATTATTTCAAAGGTCATTTTTGTGGGATACATATCAGTGGCTTCAGGGATAAATAAAATATCCACTCCCACTTCCTCTGCCACTCTTTTGTCATTCTCCAGATCTTGGGGATACCGTTCAAGATCCTCGTTAGCACCAAATTGCAATGGGTTGACGAATATACTTGTAACGGTTTTGTCGTTTTCCTTTACTGATTCCTTCATAAGTGAAATATGTCCCTCATGAAAATAGCCCATTGTGGCAACAAAACCTATCCTGTTTTCTTTGCCAAGTTCCAGCATCAACTGCTGCATTTCCTTTACTGATCGTATAATTTGCATAAAATCTACTCTTTCTTATTGGTTTTCGGCAATAACTGATTGTCTTTTATGTTAAATGTGTGTTCGGCTGCAGGGAATATTTGCTGCCGGACATCTGAAATATAGGCTTCCACACCTTCTATGCCGATTGTATTAAAATCGGCATAGGTTTTTACAAATTTAGGCAGTCTGTCAACTCCATATTTTACTATATCATGGTACACAAGCACCTGGCCGTCACAACCCGGGCCAGCACCGATTCCGATGGTCGGGATTGTAATTTCATCGGTTACAATCGCTGCGAGTTCTTCCGGAACACACTCCAATACAAGTGCAACTGCTCCGCTGTCTGTCAGATTTTTGGCATCACGGAGCAACTGTTCGCCAGCTTGTCTGTCCTTCCCTTGTACTTTAAATCCGCCAAGAACATTAACGGATTGCGGAGTCAATCCTAAATGGGCCACCACCGGAATCCCTGCTTCAGTAAGTTTCCTGGTCGCACGAAGAATTTCCTCATTCGCACCTTCCAGTTTAACCGCTTGAGCGTCTGTTTCCTGCATCAGTTTTTGCGCATTTTGCATCGTTTGTTCCTGTGACACATGATAGGACATAAACGGCATATCGACAACAACAAATGTGTCCGGAGCTCCACGTCGCACAGCTTTTCCGTGGTGGGACATGTCACCAACCGTTACTTTTACGGTGGAATCATATCCGAGTACAACCATTCCAAGCGAATCCCCAACCAAAATCATGTCAATCCCTGCTTTTTCAGCCGTTTTGGCTGAGGGGAAATCATAGGCAGTTATCATTGCAATTTTGCGATTTTCCGTTTTCATTTTTTGCAAGTCTGTTCTTGTCAGCATCATACATCCCCCTTTTCTTTAAACCATTCAATTTCCGCTGAATAAATCTTTTCAACCCCTCCATCGTCATTCTGAATCAGTAATGCACCATCTTCACCAATCCCAATAAACGTTGCATACCACTCTTTCCGCAATGTTTTAATGAATAGCCGTTCTCCGATTTTATACCCATAGTGCTCCCATTTTTGTTTAACCGGTGGGAATCCATCGGTCATGTATGTTTCATAGCCAGTCTCAAATGCAGCGAGAATGCGCTGAATAAGGTCCTTCAGATTCCAATTTTCCCCCGTCTCCATACGTAATGAAGTTGCCTTATTCCTAATATCATCCGGTATCTCCTCAGCAGCCGTATTCACATTAATACCCATTCCAATTACTACATATTGAATCTGATCCTGTTCCGCCTGCATTTCTGTCAAAATACCCGCTGTCTTCCTGTCTTCGATGAGAATATCGTTCGGCCATTTGATTTTTGGGTTTGTGTTCGTATACGATGAAAACACTTCTGCCAGCACTGTTGCAGTCAGCAGTGTCAGCTGTGGTGCAAGATTAGGCGGAATATCGGGTTTAAGAATCAGGCTCATCCAGACCCCTTTTCCTTTGGATGAATGCCAATGGCGGTTCATTCTTCCCTTGCCTTCTGTTTGTTCGTCGGCAATGATAACTGTTCCATTATTAGTACCTTCCTGAGCTGTTTTATGTGCCAGCTGCTGGGTGGTGGAAATGGCTTCACGGTGAATAATTTTTTTGCCCAGCCATTGGGTTTGTAACCCCCACTGAAGTGTGTTTTCACTTACTTTATCAGGGAACTTAATGATTCGGTAACCTTTGCGTGATACACCTTCTATCTTATATCCGTCTTTTTCCAGTTCCCGCATATGTTTCCAAATAGCACTGCGGGAAATATCCAACTTTTCGGAAAGGAATTGACCGGATACATATTTATCTCTGCTCGCTGATAACAACTCAATTAATTTGTTGCGGTTGGATTCCATTTTATCCATTCCTTTAAGTCATTTTTATCATTATCCACTTTTCCGGTAACTACGGCAAATTCAACAGCATTCAGTATATTTTTGATCCAGGGTCCACCATTTCGACTAGGAAATAATTGTTTGATGTCATGTCCATTAATCGCTAATTCTTGTCTTGAATGGATCGGTAAATTACTGTTCAGCCTCAAAAAATCATTTAATTCAACACGCTCGTCCAATAATAAATTTATCAACACAACAATGGAAGAATGACATGCTGCAGGTAAACAATAGACAAGCCAGCTGTCCAGCCCATTTTTATTGTACTGACGAAGTGCCAACGTTAAATCAATCGCCACACGTTTTTCCTTGTTGGAACATTTCCATTGGCTGCTCCAATCCTGAATGGTAATTTGCGGCGCAAGGTAATGGAATAAAGCGATAAGGGCTCCAAACGATGGAACAGGTGTCAACCCGTCTGGCAGTTCATGAATCAATTCACGGTGATTTCTGAAAACCGGCAGATAGTGGTCTAATTGCATTTCTTTTAAATACGCGATGCCACTTTGCACATGTTCACCCGCAAAAAATTTTGCAAATTCCTGTTTGATTCGTTCAACGGCAATCCCTTCTATTTCGTGTTTGAGATTTTTCATATTGGCCATTGTTAACTCACTTATGGTAAATCCCAGCTGACTGGAAAACCGGAGCGCCCGGATGATACGGAGAGGATCCTCCTCAAAACGCTCATAACCGTTTCCGACTGTCTGGATTACCCTGTCAGCTATGTCTTTTCTGCCCCGGAATAAATCAATGATTTCCCCATCTTTATCCATTGCCAATGCATTAATGGTAAAGTCACGACGTCGCAAATCCTCGTCAATCGACTGAATGAATGTAACCGAATCAGGATGTCGCTGGTCTGAATATTTGCCATCTGTTCGAAATGTCGTCACTTCGTATGACTGACGGTTGTGTCGGACAATGACAGTACCATGCTGTATTCCGACCGGTATGACATTTTCAAATATTTGTTGGACCAATTCAGGTGCTGCCGAAGTGGCTATATCAATGTCACCTATTTTTCGTCCGAGAATCATATCCCGTACACAGCCACCGACAAAATATGCCTTATGGTTATAAGACTCAAGTCGCTCCAATATTTCTTTCGCTTCATCAAAAATGGATAGATCCATTGTTTTCACCATTTCAGTATTTCGTCATAAAGTGCGCTGTACTGGTTAACAATATCCAGGGAAGAAAAACAGCTTCTGGCACGATCAAGCGCATTTTTGGAGAAGCGTTCCAGAAGTGCATCATCACTCAGCAGATTAATCGCATATGCAGCAGCTGCTTGTGTATCACCGACTTCCACCAGATAACCGGAATTCCCATGGTCAATCACTTCCGGAATTCCGCCTATTGTTGTTCCAATACATGGTACCTCGCAGGACATTGCTTCCAAAAGCACAAGTCCAAAACTTTCTTTCTCAGATAAAAGCAGTTTCAGGTCAGAGATGGACAGTAAATCACTCACATTTTTCTGTTTACCGGGAAACAACACTTTATTCTGGATACCCAGCTGTTTCGTAAGCTGTACAGCGTCCGAGTATTCCGGCCCATCGCCAACCAGTACAAGCTTTGCCTTCAGATGTTGCTGGATTTTATCAAATGTATAGATAACATCCTGTACACGTTTCACTTTGCGGAAATTTGAAATATGAATGATTACTTTTTCATCTTCTTTTATACCGTAATGCTGTTTGATGCTTGGATGTTCGCTTTTTACATAATTATCTTCATTAACAAAATTATAAATAACTTGGATGTTTTTTTCCACACCGAGCATTTCCTTCGTTTGATTCACCAGGCTCTGGGACACTGCTGTAACTGCATCTGACTTTTCGATTCCATGCCTGATCATTTTTTTGAGGGAATGATCATATCCGAGAACTGTGATGTCAGTGCCATGCAGCGTTGTAACAATTTTTACATCATGTTTTGCGATATCCTTTGCCAAAATGGCACAAATTGCATGTGGCATGGCATAGTGAACATGAAGAATATCCAGCTTTTCCTGGTCGATAACTTCCGCCATTTTGTTCGCCATCGCAAGGTCAAACGGAGGATATTGAAAAACCGGATAATGATTCAATTCCACTTCATGATAAAAAATCGCGGGATTAACATGGTTCAGTCGAAATGGCAGGCTTGAGGTAATGAAATGAATTTCATTGCCCTGTTCCGCCAGCAGCATGCCCAATTCGGTGGCGATAACTCCTGAACCGCCCACTGTCGGATAACATGTAATTCCTATCTTTTTCATTGATACTTACCTTCTTCTTCACGTTGTTTGATAATTTCTCTCCATGAAAAATCTCCGTTCGCCAATGCGCGTATCACAATCTCCGCTGCAGCAATATTGGTTGCAAGCGGAATTAAATGGACATCACACAGCCGCATTAATGCACTTACATCAGGTTCATGCGGCTGTGCTGTCAATGGATCTCTTAAAAAGATCACGACGTCCATTTCATTGCTGGCAATTTTGGCGCCAATTTGCTGATCTCCGCCAATCGGGCCAGACTGAAAACGATAAACGTCCAGACCCGCTTCGTCAGATATTTTTTGCCCGGTTGTACCAGTAGCAAACAATTGATGATTCTTTAAAATATGTTCGTAGGCAATACTGAAATTAATGATATCGCGCTTCTTTTTATCGTGGGCAATTAAAGCGATATTCATTTGCCGTTCCCCCTAGTCAAGTATGTTATCCAATCCATACACCAGCTCGTTCATGCTCATCACTTTATTGACCGCAAGTTTAACACCTGCCATAAATGATTCACGATTATACGAATCATGTTTAATGGTAAGCGTCTGTCCCGGTCCGCCGAAAAGCACTTCCTGATGTGCAACCAAGCCTGGGAGACGTACACTGTGGATATGAATTCCGTCCGTATCTGCCCCCCGTGCACCATCCATTGTTTCTTTTTCATCCGGATGACCCTGTTGTTTTGATTCTCTTGCGTCTTTGATCAAATCAGCCGTTTTGACAGCTGTTCCGGATGGTGCGTCTAATTTTTTATCATGATGCTTTTCGATGATTTCAATATCAGGCAAATATTTGGCAGCCTCTTTTGCAAAGCGCATCATCAACACTGCACCGACAGCAAAGTTAGGTGCTATAATACAGCCTGTACCATGTGAATTCGACAGGTCCCGTAGTGCATCAATCTGATCTGGTGTGAATCCGGATGTTCCCACAACAGGGCGGACATCATACAGCAATGCCAGTTTGGTATGCACAAAGCCTGCTTCTGGAATAGTTAAGTCAATCAGTACATCGGCATCCGTCTGTTGCAGGCATTCTTCCGGATCTTCATAAAATGGTACATCAATATCGGGAAGACCATCTATTTCATTCATGCTCATTCCGTTATGTTTCCGGTCGATACACGCTACCAGTTCAAAACTATCCTCGTTATGAACCATATTGACTGCCTCGGAGCCCATTCTTCCGCGCGGGCCGGCAATAATTATGTTAATGCTCATCAAAATTCCTCCACTCATTACTGTGATTGTTACGTTTTATTTTTTTGTCCACCTGTCTTTATCCCGTGTCTCAATTTTGCTCATCGACTGTTCAAATGCTTCCGACAGATTGATGTCCAATGAATTGGCAAAGCAGGTCAGGACAAACACAATATCGCCTAATTCCTCTTCTACTGTTTTTTTCGTTTCGGTGGATTTTTTCGGTTTTTCCCCATAATAATGATTGATTTCACGGGCCAGTTCACCTGCTTCCTCTGTTAGCCTCGCCATCAGACTGAGCGGCGAGAAGTAACCTTCTTTGAACTGGGATATGTAGGAATCAACCCGTTGCTGAATTTCCTGTGTGTTATAATTCGTATGATTTGTTCTCATGTATACATCTCCTCAGCTATTCAATCTTCTTTAATGTTAGCTAATCAGCAATGCTTTGACAAATGTTTGCGTTTATAGCATCAGAAAAAATAATTTCCGGAAAAAACTGAAATACTTTATAGAAGCTGAGAAAAATACTGCTATTTTTACGATATTGATAAAATCCATTTGTTCACTGGTATGTAATTGTCTATAATAATAAGAGTGTTGCTGGATTGGAGGTATCTCACTATGATTTTTGGCTTGAAATTTAAAAACATATTTTTCATCCTGCTTGGGTCTGCAATTTTTTCTTTTGGGATTGTTCATTTTAATATGCAAAACAATTTGGGCGAAGGTGGATTTACGGGTATTACCTTATTGCTATATTTTCTCTGGGGCTGGGACCCTGCAATTTCCAACCTGATTCTCAATATTCCCGTATTCTTTATCGGATGGAAGTTCCTGGGGAGAACTACATTTCTGTATACCATCCTGGGAACAGCAGCAGTATCCGTATTTTTATATGTTTTTCAGATCAATCCAATCGAAATCGACTTGCACTCTGATATGACACTTGCTGCATTATTTGCCGGTGTCTTTATCGGCGTCGGACTGGGAATCATATTTCGCTATGGTGGTACCACAGGCGGAGTTGACATTATCGCAAGGCTCGTCCATAAGTATGTTGGCTGGAGTATGGGGAGAACAATGTTCCTGTTTGACTTTGTTGTCATCACAACATCCGTATTTTCCATACTTGATCTTGTCAATGGTATGTATACACTTGTGGCTGTTTATGTCGGTGCCCGTGTAATTGACTTTATTCAGGAGGGCGCATATTCCGCGCGCGGTGCAACGATTATCTCAAGTCAAAGCGATAATATTGCTGAAAAAATCATTCAGGATATGGATCGCGGTGTAACCGTTCTATCCGGCAGAGGGAGCTTTACCGGTGAACGACGCGATGTCCTTTACTGTATTGTAGGGAGAAATGAAATTGTCCGGTTAAAAAATATAATTAATGACATTGATCCTCACGCATTTGTAGCAGTAAGCTCTGTACACGATGTTGTCGGAGAAGGTTTCACACTGGATGAAAATAAAAACCCTATCAATGATTAAGCACAGTGAATAATTGAACTAAAACTGTGCAATAAGTTTGAAAAGTGGAAAGTGCTATTATGCCGCTCCGGAAATACACCTCCCTTTCCGGGGGGCGGCTGGTGAGCCACCTCGTGCATACGCACTTCGGTGTCTCACCTATGCCTTAGCCCCCCCAGGAGTCTCGGCGTATTTCCTCCGCTAGTATTTGCTCGTTATCAAACCCCGTACCAAACTTAAATTGTACAGATCACTTACAAGATGTTATAAACACATTACCAGCAGCTGGAATATGCGAGACTCCTGTGGGAAGAACAAGCTAGGCAAGGGGGTCCCCGCAGGCGAGGTACGAGCTGAGGAGGCTCGGCACTTGCTCACGGTCAAGAAGACACTGCGATAGTCTTTTTGAGCAGATGCCGCACTTATGCTGTAAAGTGAAAGCGAGTATATTTCAGCTGCGAGGGTAGGAAGCTTCACTCGGTAATATTATGCCGTAGTTACGGAAAAAGAAATATAAATGAATGTTCCTGTTTTAATTACTATCGTAAATCACAGCAAAAAAGTGTCATGTTTTCGTTTAGAAAATCATGACACTTTTTAAGTTTCTCAATCGATTGTAATTACACAAGGAGGGGGTCAAAAAAGGGTCCCCTCAATTATTATTCGTTGCTGGCAGCGTAGATAAGAATAAACCTTACCAGTTCTGCAACTGCTACGAGTGCTGCAGCTACATATGTCAATGCGGCAGCATTAAGGACTTTCTTAGTTTCCCGCTCTTCGTTATTGCGTATGGTTCCTGTTGAAACAAGCTGTGCCATCGCACGGTTTGATGCGTCAAATTCGACCGGCAATGTTATCAGTTGGAACAGTACGGCTGCTGACATGAAGATAATGCCAAACAGAAGCATTCCGGACATATTCAGCAGAATTCCAGCAATAATCAGGAAAAAGGAAATATTTGACCCTGTTGAAGCAATTGGCGCCAGTGAAGACCTGAAACGCAGGAATGCATAATCCTGTGCATCCTGAATAGCGTGTCCGACTTCATGCGCTGCAATAGCTGAAGATGCCATTGATTGTCCATGAAAGTTGCCCGTTGATAGACGAACGACTTTCTTGCGGGGATCATAATGGTCAGACAATACCCCTTTGGTCTCCTGCACTTCCACATTATATATCCCATTTTCATTTAAAATTTTCCGGGCTACTTCTGCGCCGGTCATCTGGGAAGAAGTTGCCTTTTTTGAATATTTCTTATAGGTACTCTTAACTTTTGACTGAGCCCATATCGGTATTATCATGAGTAACGCAATATATATAAAATAACCGCCAAGACCACCCAACATCGTTCATTCCTCCATAATTATATCTTGTCAAGGTCAATTTTAGTCAAATTTTAATAAAAAGTCAACTGTTTGAATCCTTGTTTACATTTTTTTTCTTCTCTGCTTTATATTTTCTCCAACTTACATATGTTAATGTAACAGCTATACAACCGCCGACTATAATGGTCATCCAATACAAGGGTTCCAACGACGAATGATTTGCTTTGGCAAAAATCAATGTACCTGCAGTTTCCTTTGCTTGAACACTTACAGGTGCCGCCAACAGCAAAATCCCTATGAGTATGCACAATCGATGGAATTTCCGCTGATGTTTCATAGAGATCACCTCACAAAACTTCTTCTAATCTAATGTATGTGAGGCTCCAATAATATATAACATGCAGTTACAGCGACACTGGATTCTTTTTGTTCACGGTCAGGAAATAAGCAATCGCAATGGAAAGAATACTTAACCAAAATGTAAAGTATCCAATCTCGTCCATATATGTTGATAAGGATGAGTAAACGGGCATCATTTCAAACACGTAATCAATAACATCATTATGTAGCGTCCAAATTGCAGCCACGACAATGTGATGAAGCTTTATTTTGTAAAAAGGGGCATATAGTAGTCCCTGAACTGCCATGGCTCCATGTGATGCCATCAGCATATAGCCCTGCCAATTTAATGAACCATCTACAACCAGCGTCAACAGATTCATAACCACTGCCCAAATACCATATTTAAACAAGGTGATGATGGCTAACGCTTCAATATATGGAGTATTTCTGCCAAACAGGAAGAACAGGAGAAAAATCGTAAAAAATAAGCTGGCAGTCGGACTATCCGGCACAAAAATCAAAAAAATATCGGGCGTTGTCTCAAGCTGGAAACGGTACCAATAGTAACCATACAGTGTTCCCAATAGATTAATGATGAATAGTATGGAAATGAACCCTTTGTCCAACAGTATGTATTTAATCATCTCATGAGTCCTTTCTTCATTACTCCGAATCAACAAGAGCACCTTCACCAAACTTAATGGCAAAAGTGCTCATTGACTTACGTATCATTTTGCGTCTTTATTGACGGACATGATAAATTTAACGAGTTTTTCCAGTTCTTTATCCGAACCTTTAAACATACCCGGTGGCATTTGTCCGGTACCATTTTGTGCGATTTTGGCTACTTCATCTGCAGAGCGATCGATACCGACCAATGGAGGTGCGGCTGATCCACCCTGTAAGTCTTCACCATGACAGCTCATGCAGTTACTCTTATAAATAGCATAGCCCGGATCTTCTTTGTTAATCTCCACTTGCTGAGATGGAGGAATCGGTTGGTTAACTTCAGCACGTTTCTCCCAATTAACGTGGGACGCAGACTCATACGTCAACCAAATACATGATACAAGAGCTAGGAGCATCATTCCGACTGCAACAGGACGCTTATGTGGACGCCTTCCTGGTCCGTTATCAAGAAATGGTGCCAGTAACAAACCGCCAAAAGCAAGTCCCGGGATAATGATGATACCAAGTAAAACATATGGTCCACTCGCAAAGTCATATTTTAAAAGTTCATATAAGAATAGAAAGTACCAGTCCGGCAACGGTATATAGCTTGCATTTGTCGGATCGGCCATTCCTTCCAGCGGGGACGGATGTGCCAGTGTCAGACTTAGAAAACCGACTAAAAACACAGAACCTGCCAGCCATTCCTTAAGAAGGAAGTTGGGCCAGAATGCTTCCGTTCTACCGGGATATTCAGAATAATCTTTTGGTATGTTAGGTTTTCGTTCGGCTGATATTCGTGAGTCGCCGACGAATTTCATTCCCTTACCCTTATGCACAGTTCTACCTCCTTTAATTTTATAATGGTCCGGAAATACCCTGTCTGCGAATCAGTACAAAGTGAACAGCCATTAAACCGAACAATGCAGCAGGTAAAAAGAAAACATGTATCGCAAAAAATCTGGTCAGTGTTTGTGCACCGACTATTTCCGAGTCACCTGCAAGTAATGTTTTAATGTCATCTCCAATAAACGGAACTTGTTCTGCGATGTTCAACCCTACTTCTGTTGCAAAGTAAGCTTTGTTATCCCAAGGCAGTAGGTAACCCGTAAATCCGAGACCGAGCATTGTAAAGAATAGCAATACTCCGACCATCCAGTTAAGTTCACGTGGTTTTTTATAGGCTCCCTGAAAAAACACCCGCAGCGTATGTAGTAATAACATGACAATTACAACACTGGCACCCCAGTGATGCATACCTCTTACAATCTGGCCATGGGCAACTTCGGTTTGCAGATAGTAAACAGATTTCCATGCGTTCTCAATATCTGGAACGTAATACATGGTCAGGAACATACCCGACAAAATCTGAATAACTACAACGAAAAATGTCAATCCTCCAAAACAATAAACGAAAGCTGAAAAATGATGGGCAGGATTAACATGCTCAGGAACCTCATGATCTGCGATATCTCGCCATAGTGGCGTAATATCAATACGATCATCTATCCAGTCATAAATCTTCTGTAACATAATCGTTTACGCCTCCCCTTGTGGATGTGCTTTACCTAGAAACAGCATCCCATTTTCAACTTTGTGTTCGTATAGATCCAGCGGTGCTGTCGGTGGTGTGTTTGGAACGTTTTCGCCATCTTTTTCATAGCGTCCACCATGACATGGGCAATAAAATTGATTCGGATATTGATCACTGCCTTCCCATGAAACAACACAGCCCAAGTGTTTACATATTGGGGAAAGTGCTACTATGTCGCCGTTATCTTTTTTATAGACCCAAGCAGATTTACTGACTTTCGACTCGTACCAGCCATCGACTTGGTTCACCTTCCAGTCGACACGCTGCGGTTTGTTTGTAAGGTCTTCCACAGCAATGCCCGCATTCGCCAATTCACCAGCACTGGATTTTTGGAAGACTGGATCAATAGCCATCCGAATCGGTGAAATCATCAGACCAGCTGCCATGAAACCGCCTACACCAGTTAATGTGTAGTTGAGAAACTGACGACGGGATACTCGCTGTTTATCTTCGCTCATGATTTTCCCCCCTCTATACATTTTTCACGGACAATTTTAATTTAATCAGATTACTAGGACATTACCATGATAGCGCAAACTGTTTGTCCGGTCAATATATAATCGACATTATCATAAAAGATTCGAAATTGAACGATTCCGTACACTATTTTATTCTGCCCAATACGTTCGGATTAATTCATTAACTTGTTCGACCTGGCTCCGGATAACTGTCTGCATTTCCTTGGAGTCTATCTCTCCTTTTGTTATGCCGGGTAACCACAATAATGTTCCTGGTAAATCCCGTTCAACTTTTTTCCAGGCAGAATCGAATGTTGTGAAAAACACATGATGAAAAGGCTGGTTGCTTATATTATCAGTCCAGCTTTTCAGACGGCCAATTTCCACTTCTTTGTCAGCCGTTTTCAAATAATTGTATGCAGGGGTGAGTAACACTCTTCCGGTAAGTTCCAATTCCAGCTCGTTTGTAAATGTTTCAAGGACTTCCCTCTGAAAGGCATCTTTCGTCATCGTTGAGTCATCTGATAACTGGAATGGCAGTAATGGTATAATAATCGTATCCACATATTCTTTTGCACCTATGTATTGCTCCAGTTCATTCTTTTTCCATTTCATTAAAATTATCCAGCCTTTCTCTGACAATATTCTCACAAATTAAAATAGCAATCTTAAAATTAATCATATCCCATTTAAACAAAAAAAATCAACCGATTATCGATGGATATCAGGTTGATTATCAGCTTTTTTTTCTAATTGATTCAGTTGTTTCACAAGTTGATTGAACGTATCACGGTCATGCTGATCCAAAGCCTTATCGATTTTATTCAGGAGACGGTTTTTAGTTGAATCAAACAGAAGTCTATCCAATAAATCAGCTGCCAGGTTTTTATCTTTTTGTGTTATGAAATACTCGTTCGGGATAAATGGATTTTCCACCAACACTGCTGCGTAAAAGATGTTCTGATTTGCTTTTTCAAAATTCAGCTGAATATACAGTGGATCGTGCCGATTCAGGCGAATATCGTGAAATGACTTTTCAGCATCTGTTGTTACCAGCTGATTTTTATAAAAGCGAAACGGCACCTCCTCGGAGCAATGGCTTGTAATGACAATCCCCCGAGGACAGAATTTTGCTTCCCGCACAAAATGTACATTTGACAGAACCTCATTATGATTAACCAAATAATTCAAAATCCAGACACTTTCCCGCTTTTTCAATTGATAATGATTTAAAAACCATTGAATAAAGCTCTTTTTATCTTGTAAGGAAACAGGAGTTTGCAATACCGGTTACCTCCTTCAGCATCTATTTTTGTTAATCAGTTTCTTCCATCTGTTTTATTCTGTTGATGTACTCTTCCATTTCAATATCCTCTGGCTGCTGGGACAAATATTTTTCAAAAACGGATAATGCTGTTTTCTGCCTCCCCTCTTCCATTAGGAAGTACCCATATTCTTTTAGAAAGTCGCTATCTTCGTTTAGGCTATTATATGCTTCGTCATAGTGATTTAATGCATCTCCATATGATTCATTCTCATTATAAGCTCTGGCAAGCTCCCACTCATAAACCGGATCACTGGCACCGGTGTTTTTGATTTCCTTAATCAGATCAATAATTCCTGTATTATCTTCATTCGTTTTGAACAGTTCAATCAGAAACAGGATTGCTTCTTTATAGTCGGGATCAAGTGCAATTGCTTCACGCATCCATTTTTCACTTTCATCATTTGCATTCAGCTGATGTGCGAGGGATCCCGCTAGGAAAAACAATTCTTTATTAAATTCGTCAACTTTTAACCCTTTTTTGGCAGTTTCGTATGCTTCATTTATCATGTCTTCTGACTCATACGTCTTGGCGAGCTGATAATAAGCTGTATGATAGTACATATCTATTTCTATGAGATGTTCCCAGGCTTTAATGGCAATATCTTTTCGTCCGGCGTGCAGTGCGGTAAAACCATATTTAAATAATGTATCCGAGTCCTCACTGTCAATATCCTGATAAATGCTTAAAGCCATTTCATATTCACCGGATGCGGCATATGCTTCAGCAAGTCTGTCATTAATGGAAACGTTGGCAATTTCCTTGGTAACCGGCAAAACTTTTTCATAATACAGGATGGCATTTGTATAGGAACCGGTTGAGAACATCAGCTCGGCAAGTGCAAAATCGATAATCGGTTCATTAGGTTCCTTCTGTTTTGCTGTCAGCAGCTTTTGCTCAGCGACTTCGAACAAGCCCTGTGCCTGGTACAAATCAGCAAGTTGAATCAACGTCGCAATATATTCCGGATCATCTTCCCCAATCTCATTGAGAAGACTCATTGCTTCCTCATCCCTATCCAACTCAATATATGCATCAGCAAGCATTACTTTAAGTTCTCCTTCTTGCGGAAATTGCTGTAGAAGTTCCTCCAAAACAGTGCTTGCTTCTTGTAAAAACCCCCATTGTATATATAATTCAGCAATTGTATATTTTTCTTCTGCGTCCGCCTGTGGCAAAAAGTTTTCAAGAAGTGCGATGGCTTTATCTGACTGTTTGCTCTCCATCAGACGTACTGCGTCCATAATTGATTCGTCCATTAATTTCTTCCTTCCTCTCATCGGACAATAATTTCCGGTGATTTTAATCATACAAAAATTTTCTATTTACTTCAAACAGAAAAGAATCTGCCTTTATGCAGATTCTTTAAGGTGTCTTCAGTGTATCCAGATGTTTGAAAAAATCAGGATATGAAATGGCTATGGATGAAATGTCATCAATGATTATAGCATCATCGGCAATAAGTGAGGCAACAGCAAGCATCATGGCAATCCTGTGATCATCGTATGATACCACTTTTCCGCCAGTAATGGAAGTTTTGCCGTGGATAACCATGCCATCTTCTGTTGTTTCAACATTGGCACCGAGCTTGGTTAAGTTTGACGCAATTGCTTCAATCCGATCCGTTTCCTTCAGTCTGAGTTCTTTTGCATCACGAATTACTGTATCCCCTTCAGCCTGTGTTGCAAGAAGAGCGATGACAGGAATTTCGTCAATCAATCTGGGAATCATAGCGCCTTCGATCACGATACCTTTCAGATCTTCTTGTGTGACCGTGATGTCGCCGATTAATTCACCACTTATACTTTTTTTATTTGAAATGTTCAGATTTGCACCCATTTCCAGCAGAACATCAATAATGCCTGTACGTGTCTTATTCAGGCCAACATTATTAATCGATATGCTGCTCCCGGGAACGATGGCTGCAGATGCCAAAAGAAATGCTGCCGACGAAATATCCCCGGGAACATAAACATTTGCCGCAGACAATGATTGATTGGTTATACGAATTGCATTATCCTTTATCACGATATCTGCTCCGAACGCTTCCAGCATATTTTCAGAATGATTACGCGTAGCTGCATGCTCTATGACTTCGGTAACATCTTCAGCAAATAACCCTGCCAATAAAACCGCAGATTTCACCTGTGCACTTTTAACGGGAAGTGTATACGATATTCCCTTAAGGTTTCCTCCGTTAATGGCCGTTGGCAGATAACTTCCTTTTTCACGGCCCGTAATGGAAGCTCCCATAAGGCGCATCGGTTGAACAACCCGATCCATTGGTCTGATCGTTAAAGACGGATCACCATATGCCGTCGTAAAAAAAGGTAATCCCGCTAACACTCCTAGCATCAACCGTGCCGTTGTTCCTGAATTTCCAAAATATATGGGCTGTTTTGCTTCGGTTAATTTTTCTTTTCCATCACTATGTATGGTGACACTTGTACCTTCCTGTTCAATCGTGACACCCAGTTTCCGAAAAGCGTCAATTGTCCTGCGACAATCCTCTCCATTCAGGAAATTAGTAATGTTTGTTGTGCCTTTTGCCAATGATCCTAGGATTACAGCACGATGAGAAATCGATTTATCTCCCGGTACTTCCACTTCTCCGGTTAATGGCTTTTGAAATGGCTTCAGCTTTATTTCGGTCAATAGTTTCACTTCCTTCATTGGATACTTTTATTCTGCAAGCATAAGTTCATATCCGCTTTTCTCCAAAACAATCCGGCTTTTCTGCTGTTCGTCCTTTGATGGCACACTTAACCGCAATACACCTGTTATACCTTCACGTATCTCTAGTATTTGCAGATTTTTGATGCTAACCTCTGCTGATGCCAGTATATTGGCAACCGATGAAATTGCTCCAGGTTGGTCACGGATATCGACGTACAAATCATAAAATGCCGGAATAGCACCTTTTTTCGAGGTGCCAAGCCCGTCCCGGTATTCTTTTGCCTGTCTTAAATAGGCAGTCAATTCATGCCGGTTGTTATAATCAATTAAATCTTTTAATTCGTTCATTTCTGCTATCCAGTCACCCAATAACTGTGACATTTTACTTCGGTTATGGTAAAAAATATCTTGCCATAAATCCGGATTGCTTGAGGCAATTCTTGTAATATCACGAAAGCCTCCTGCAGCAAGTTTTGGAATATATGCATGTGTGTGCTGCCATTTTCTTGCCTGATGAACCAGGGAAGATGCAATTAAATGCGGAAAATGCGAAATTACACCCGTCATCTCGTCATGATCTTCGGCCGGCAAAACAATAAAATTACTTTTTACGGTACGGAGCACTTCTTCTAACTCGTCAACAAAATGTGAACGGCAACTCTCTGCCGGACTTAGTACATAAATGGCATTTTCGAACAGATGTTCCTTCGCTGCGGTTATTCCCCGTTTGTGGGATCCTGCCATCGGATGACCGCCAATAAAGTTGATATTTTTATTCGTAATCATCTTGGCTTTGTTCATTACAGGTGTTTTAACCGAGGAAACATCCGTCACAATTACTTCATGATCGTACGATACCTTGTTCAGCTTTCCAAGAATTGTGATGGTTTCACTGATAGGTGTACCCAAAATAATGATATCGGCCTCCTGTGCAGACACCGTAATATCCTCACAGGAAGCATCGATAAAATTGTTGTTCCGAGCAAGCTCAACGCTTCGCATATCCGAATCGAATCCTATTATATAATTATTGCTGTCGTTTTTAAGACTTTTGGCCAGAGAACCACCAATCAGACCCAGGCCAATGATGAATATTGTTCGTTTCAAGATCGATTCGCCTCGATTACTTTGTTGTTCAACTGTAAAATAATGGACTGTAATTCTTTCATATCCGATTCTTTGCCAATTGTGACCCGGATTGCATTCGGACACCCAAGACCTTCGAGCGGACGAACAATAAAGCCTTGCTTCAGAATGTATTGGAACACATCATTACTGTTTATCGGTGTGGAAATAAATAAAAAATTAGTTTCTGACTCATAATATTGCCAATCAATGGTGTCCAGAAATTGTTGAAACTCTTTTTTGATCTTTTTATTTCGAGAAACACTGTCAGCGATAAACGTATCATCTTCCATAGCAATTAAAGCAGCTTTTTGTGCAATGGATGATGTATTGAACGGTCCTCTGACAACATCCAGTTTTGCAACCAAATCCGGGTTTCCAATTCCGTACCCAATTCGCAAACCTGCCAGCCCATATGCTTTTGAAAAGGTTCTCAGTACAATCAGATTCTTGTATTGCGGCAAATTTTCCACTGTATCAAGGTCTTTCTTTTCATCCAAATATTCATAATAAGCTTCATCCAGTACTACAAGCACATCATCCGGACATTGATCCAGAAAGTTATAGAAATCGTCATGAGGGATGGCACAGCCGGTTGGATTATTCGGTGAACACAGCCAAACCACATTTGTCTCCTCATCAATAGCATCAAGCATTCCCTGCAGATCGTGGTAGCCATTTACAACCGGCACTTCCCTAACATCCGCTCCCTCGATGCGCGCGTTATGCTTATATTGAGGAAATGTCGGTACCGCCATAACAGTATTGACTCCCGGATACAGAAATGCACGACAGATAGACTGGACAATTTCATCAGATCCATTTCCAAAAACAAGCTGACTTTCATCAACATTTAATCTTTTTGCCAAGGCACTTCGTAATTCTGCTGTATATCCATCTGGATAAACCTCAAAGGATGGTGAAAATGCGTTCAGATTATCAAGTTTTTTTGTATAACCGAATGGATTTTCATTTGACGCCAGTTTTACGATGCGGTCCAATCCATACATTTCCTTGACCTCATGAATTTGCTTGCCCGGTTTATATGGTGTTAACTCATTTATAATTTGTTTAGTATCCATCCCAGTCCTCACCTGTCCTTTACTTAAAATCTGCCTGATAATGTTTTCTTAAATAATTCAATATGCCTCAATAGATCATCATCGCTGATTTCAACCGTTATCGGCTGGGCAATTGACTGTAAAAGCACCATTTGAACTTTTTTGCCTTCTGTTTTTTTATCAAGTTTCATTTTACTTAACATGTGCTTTGAATCCAATTCCGGTAGTTGTAATGGATAACCATTTGATCGGAGCCAGGAAAACAATCGTTCAAATGGCAACCTGATAGAAAATGTTTCCTCACTAACCTGAAATGCAAAAAGCAGTCCGACTGCTACTGCCTCACCATGTGAGAAGCCATGATAGCCTTGCAATGCCTCCAATGCATGCCCGAATGTATGACCAAAATTCAAATATTTTCGTATTCCAGCTTCTCTCTCGTCTGCTTCAACTACCTCTGCTTTTATTGTTATTCCTTGATTGATATGATCCGCAATGGTTGTATTGTTTAAATCAGACAAGTTAACGGACATCAGTGTGTTGAAAAATGTCCCGTCAGCAATCAAGGCTTCTTTGACCAATTCCGCATATCCGGACCTGAACTCTTTTTGGTTTAACGATTTCAGTGTATCGACATCATAAATCACCGCTGCAGGTGAATAGAAATTTCCGATTAAGTTTTTCCCTTTTTCATGATTGATTGCCACTTTCCCGCCCACACTACTGTCGTGTGCCAGGATGGTCGTAGGCATTTGAATAAAATCGATACCACGCATATATGTTGCTGCAACAAACCCTGCCAAATCACCAACAACACCGCCGCCCAGCGCTACAATTAATGATTTTCTATCCAGTCCGCAATCAATTGCTTTCGTTTGAAGTTGATGAAACATTTCAATTGATTTCGACTCTTCTCCATTCTCAATAATTGCCGTATAAACACGTTCATTGTCAAAATTATGTTCAATGTCTTCCAGGTAGTGGCCAGCCACCAGATTATCCGTAACGATTAAAATGGAAGAATATGTTTTCGGTAAAAATTCCTCAACCTTTGTTCTGAGACCTTCGCCAACATAAACATAATACGTTTTTGAAGAAGCGTTTATTCTGGTTACATTCACCTAAAAGCACCTTATTTCTTCGCGGTAATCATTGATGGCTTCTGCAAGATTCGGAAACTGATCAAATGGAAATTGTTCCAAAACAGCTTTTGCAATTTCAAATGCCACAACATGTTCCATCACAACTGAAGCCGCTGGTACAGCACATGAATCAGATCGTTCAATACTGGCATTGAAAGCTTCCTTGGAATCAATATCAACACTTTGCAGTGGCTTATACAGTGTTGGAATAGGTTTCATAACACCTTTAACAACGATTGGCATTCCGGTTGTCATGCCACCTTCGAATCCACCCAGACGATTCGTTTTCCGGTAATAACCTTTTTCTTCACTCCAGGCAATTTCATCATGAACCTGACTTCCATTTCGTCGTGCTGCTTCAAAACCGAGACCGAATTCCACTCCCTTAAAAGCATTTATGCTGACAACACTGCCGGCAATGCGGGAATCCAGTTTTCGATCATAATGGACATAGGATCCGACTCCGGCAGGCATCCCTTCCACACATACTTCCACAACCCCACCGATTGAATCGCCATCTTTTTTTGCTTTGTCGATTGCATCCATCATTGGTTGCTCCACTTGCTTATCCAACGTTCGAACCGGAGATGATTCCGACATATCCTGCCTTTCCTTCATAGTAAGTGAAGGGGAATCTTCCGCGACAATTCCGGCAATTTCCTTTACGTATCCTGAAATTTCAATCCCAAGTTGCTTCAACAATGTTTTAGCAACAGCTCCGGCTGCTACCCTTGCAGCAGTTTCGCGGGCTGAAGAACGTTCCAGTACATTCCGCATATCACGGTGGCCATACTTTAATGCACCATTTAAGTCAGCGTGCCCTGGTCTTGGTCTGGAGACAGTGCGTCTGATTTTTTTATCCTCTTCCAGCGATGCTTCCCCCATGATATCTTTCCAATGCTTAAAATCATCATTATGAATGACGAGCGTAACAGGAGAGCCAAGCGTATATCCGTGCCTAACTCCACTTGTTACTTCGGCCAAATCCTTTTCAATTTGCATTCGTTTGCCTCTGCCATGTCCTTTTTGCCTGCGAAGCAATGATTGATTGATGTCATCAATGGTAAGCGGCATCCGGGCAGGAAGACCTTCGATAATTGTTGTAAGTTGTTTTCCATGTGATTCACCTGCAGTTAAGTAGCGCATAATGAGATCCTCCTTTTCAGGATTTTCATATTACTATATCATATTTGTTTTTACTTTTGTGAAAAAAACATCATTATTTTGCATAAAAATACGATGCTGAGATAAAAGTGGTTTCGCTAAAAAAATCCGAATTGAATTAAAATGTTTGCCGAAGTATTATGCTGGGGCTGATTTAATTGGCATAAAAATAGGAGTTTCGTTTGGAGACACAAAAACCTCCGTACAAATACGGAGGTTTTTTCATAATTAGTAGATCCATTCACTATCTTGTTTTGAATAGGATAAAATGTCATTTTCATTAAAGAAAAGGCCAATTTCGCGTTCAGCACTTTCTGGTGAATCAGAACCGTGAATGACATTCTTACCAACTGTAATGCCGTAATCGCCGCGGATTGTTCCGGCTGCAGCTTCAAGCGGATTTGTTTTTCCCATCATATCTCTGGCGGTAGTGATCACGTTCTCACCTTCCCAAACCATTGCAAATACCGGTCCGGACGTAATGAAACTGACCAGCTCACCAAAGAAAGGACGTTCTTTATGTTCACCGTAGTGATTTTCGGCCAGTTCATCCGTGATTTGCATCAGTTTTGCCCCGGCCAGTTTAAATCCTTTACGTTCAAATCGATTTACAATCTCCCCTACCAAATTGCGTTGAACGCCATCTGGTTTTACCATCAAAAATGTTTTTTCCATATTAGCACCTCGTTTAGTATGTATTTTCACAACCGTTTAAAAGTTTATCAAACTTCGTGGTAAATAACAATGAATCTAGGAACGCCTTTTGCCTATATATTTGGCAATGTTTACAAGTGTCTGTTTGGCTTTATGATTCTGAATACTGCTTAAAGCATATAGCGCTTTATTCAAATAGTGATCGCTGATTTGATACGATTTTTCGATCGCATCTGTTGTTTTCAGTTTTTTAATTACGTTGGACATTTCATCATCTGTCACTGTTTCAGGTGACTCAAATGTTTCCATGAGCAACTTCTTAAATGCCGGATCCTGCATTGCAAATAAGACAGGCAGTGTTATATTACCCTGAAGCAGATCATTTCCGGCAGGCTTACCCAATTCATTTGCTGAAGAGGTAAAATCCAGAATATCATCAATAATTTGATAGGACATCCCTATATAATAGCCATACTGATACAGCTTTTTTTGTTCCGTTTCCGAAAGCCCCGAAACGATAGCACCCAACTTACAGCTTGTTGCTATAAGCAGTGCAGTTTTTCGTCTTATTCTTCGCAAATAATCACGGAGATTCTGGTCCCAGTCAAATTTATCTTTAATTTGCTCAATCTCACCGACTACAACCTGGACGATTGTTTTGGATAATTCCTGATGAGCATTGACATCGGGAATGGTTGTGATATTTTCCAATGCACGGGCCAGTATATAATCCCCTGTATACATGGCAACCCGATTTCCGTATAACTGTTTTGTGGTGGATTTTCCTCTGCGCAATGAAGCATCGTCGATTACATCATCGTGCACTAGCGTCGCCATGTGTATCAGTTCAAGAGAGACCGCAACCGTTTTTACCCGGTCCAGATTGTAATCCCCCAACTGACCGCATAACAAGACAAAAACAGGGCGAATGCGTTTTCCCCCTGCCTGAAGCAATTGTAAAGATGCTTCCCGTAGCACAGTATGATCGGCTTGAATTGCATTGTTTAATGCATGTTCAATTGTATCCAGTTCTTTTTTTAAATATCCATATGTTTTACTTAGTTTCATGCACGTCACCTTTTACATTGAGTTCCCGCTAATCGTTGCGTTTATTTCTTCTCACCCATATGCATGGCTGCCACTCCGCCAGTATAGCTTTTCACCTGTACCCGGCTGAATCCCGCTTCCAAAAACATATCCTTCAATTTCTTTTTATCAGGAAAATTCTTGGCAGATTCATGTAACCATGCGTATTCCTTGTAGCTTTTGGCAAACAATCTGCCAATGAGCGGCATAATGAACCGAAAATAAAAATAATAACCTTGTCGAAAACCGAACATGGTCGGCTGGGATGTTTCCAGACATACCACTTTCCCACCCGGTTTCACGACCCGGTACATTTCTTTCAGGACAGTCATATAATCGGGAACATTTCGCAACCCAAAGCCAATCGTTACGTAATCAAAGGAATTATCATTATATGGCAGATTCATTGCATTACCCTGAATAAATGAAAGATGTTCATATTGTGCGTTATTGTTTTTCTCACGAGCTACTGACAGCATATTGGAACTGAAGTCAATTCCAATCACCGTGCCTTCCTTACCAGTTGCCTCAGCCAGTGAAAATGACCAATCCCCCGTACCGCAACAAACATCCAATGCAGATGAACCCGGTGCAACCTGCATTCGCTTCATAACATCCCGTCGCCATGCCTTATGCCGTTTAAACGATATAATTGAATTCATGGAATCGTAATTATTGTATATTTTTTCGAAAACGTGATGCACGCGTTCCTCTTTGGATTGATACATGGATTACCCTTCTTCCACAATTATTCTTGAGCTGGTTAATTGGTCATTTAACCTGTTCATCAAATCCGCTTTTAGTGATGTCAGACGATCGGGAAAATTGTTTAATGCGTCTTTGAGAATGGCCACATTATCCATGATTAACCGGTTGATCACTTCCGAATTGGTCAGTTGATCAGCGAAATCTGATTTGCCTGAGCAGAATGTGAATAATGATGGGGAATCACCCATTTCCAAATTATGCTTCACTTCCAGCAACTTCTGCGTGAGCAACCAGCCGCCCGTAATATAACTTATTTCCTTTTCCTGTACAAACTCCGCAACATACATAATCAACAGTGAATCAATTTTATTAATTATCGTTAAAAATTCGTGTAATGAAGTTTCTTTATTATAATATAATTGCATTTTACATTCATTTATTTCTTTTATCGCAGCTGCAAGCATATGAACTAATTCAATGTCTTCAATGCCCGAAAGAATCAAATAATATAAACCACTGTAATAATCACCAGCAAGTACTGATAATTGTTTAGCTTTTCTTTCCGTATCAGTTTGTACAGAGCTATTGGTCTGTGGAACCAGATCGTGTGTATCCAAGGCCATTTGAACCAGCATCGTCGTAGTAATATAATTGTCTTTTTGAAACCTGGTTAAATTCGTATCATCCAAAATTTCTTTTAAAAGGAATAGCTTATTATCATCGATCTCCGGTATATTTACATACTTTTCCAAATATGTGTGCTGCATCTTTTCGTGTATTAATGACCTGAGATTTCTCAGTTCCTTATTGGACGTCTGCAAACCAACCACCCGTGCCCTTTCATACATTCATATTAGTAATGACATTATAGCACATTTTATAAGTGTTCCATAATTATAATATATAATCAGAAATCGCTGAATAAAACAAAAGCGGAAGTGCAGCTAAGGTGCTGGAGGCATACGGAGCCAATAATTTAATTAAAACAATTGTTGCTCTTCCCTCCATGGCTTACTGCTCTTACTTCTGATTTCACCGCAAATCCGTATTCTGAGTAATCATCGGAGAATATCTCCATCGTGATGGTTGCAGAAAAATATATTATGCAAAGAAAAAAGGGCACGTTAACACGTGCCCTTTAACGCCCTATGTACGATTATTTAACACTTTCTTTTAGGGCTTTACCTGGTTTGAATGCAGGAACTTTGCTTGCAGGAATTTTGATTTCTTCACCTGTCTGAGGATTTCGGCCTTTACGGGCAGAACGCTCACGTACTTCAAAGTTCCCAAATCCAATTAATTGTACTTTTTCACCTTGTTTAAGTGAATCCATGACAGATTCGAATACTGCATCTACAGCTTTTGTAGCATCCTTCTTGGAAAGCTCACTTTTTTCTGCAACTGCATTTACTAAGTCTGTTTTGTTCATGATATTCACCTCCTCCCAAAAATTCAATGAACATTGGAACAAATTCAATCTAATTTCATTTGTTTCCAATTTGTCATTTTTTATACGCAAAGCCACCAATTCAATGATGACAAGGCTTATATTAACTGAGATTGAAGCAAAATTCAACAATAAGTGCCTAATTTTCCGGTATTTATTTTATTCTCAGCTAATTTTTTCCATAAAATTCACAGATTATGGAAAATCCTGCAAAACCGGAACTGCACTGTATTTAAAAGGTTAATATAACCCTCTTTATAAACTATACGACAGAAGATGTCAAATTCCTGCTGTTCTTCAAAAAAAAATTAATTAAATATGAAAAACACACGATTTCAAGGCTGCTGAATTTTATGCTATAAAAAAAGTAGCAACTATGTTCAGCTGCTACAGGATTATTGCTATTAATCCACCGGACCCTTCATTGATAATCCGTTCCAGTGTATCTTTAAGTTTATACCGTGCATTCTCTGGCATGAGTGCTATTTTTGCCTGAATTCCTTCGCGTACAATCGAGCTTAATGACCGGCCAAAAATATCTGATTCCCATATGGATAATGGATCTTCCTCGAAATCCTGCATCAGATATCTGACGAGTTCTTCACTCTGTTTCTCCGTACCAATGATTGGTGCAAATTCTGATTCCACTTCCACTTTGATCATATGAATGGAAGGTGCCATTGCCTTCAGCCTTACGCCAAATCTGGAACCTTGGCGAATAATTTCCGGTTCATCAAGTTCCATATCTTTGAGTGAAGGGGCGGCAATTCCATATCCGGTTTGCTTTACCATCTGTAATGCCCCTGACACCTGATCATATTCTCTTTTCGCATGTGCAAAGTCCTGCATTAATTCGAGAAGGTGATCTTTGCCGCGTATTTGCTCACCTACAATTTCTTTCAAAATATCATCGTAAAGATAATCCGGTGCATGTAAGTCAATTTCTGCTACACCATCACCCATTTCCATGCCCGCAAGATTTGCTGTGGCAATATTGTCGTACTCCTCGAAATCTCCAACAATACTGTCCACGTCACGAAGTCTTTTAATATTTTGAACGGTTGATTGAATCGCATCCTGATAATTTTGTCTGAGCCAGTGATCTTCATTGAGGACCATGACCCAGCTTGGGAGATTCACATTTACTTCTAAAACAGGGAATTCATAAAGTGCTTCCCGAAGAACATTGTACACATCGTGTTCTGTCATTGATTCAATGCTCATAGCCAGTACAGGAATATCATATTTTTCAGTTAATTCCTGCCGATACAATTCCGTTTCCTGACTGGTTGGACGAGTTGAATTGACCACCATAATAAACGGTTTTCCTACCTCTTTCAGTTCTTCTACTACTTTTGATTCAGCTTCCTGGTAATCAGACCGCTCAATCTCACCAATAGTCCCGTCGGTGGTAACAACAACTCCAATTGTGGAATGTTCCTGGATAACTTTTCTCGTTCCAATTTCTGCAGCATCATGAAAAGGAATTGGATCTTCATACCATGGGGTGTTAATCATTCGTGGTCCGTTTTCATCTTCAAATCCCTTGGCACCATCCACTGCATAACCAACACAATCAACAAGCCTAACGTTTACATCCAAACCTTCGTCGACATGAACGGATACTGCCTGGTTTGGTATGAATTTCGGCTCTGTCGTCATAATTGTCTTGCCGGCAGCACTTTGAGGCAATTCATCATGAGCACGTCCTCTTTCACCATCATCCTCAATATTCGGCAATACTACGGACTCCATAAAGCGTTTAATAAAGGTAGACTTTCCGGTTCGGACTGCACCGACAATTCCCAGATAAATATCTCCATTCGTCCGTTTCGAAATATCTTTAAAAATATCAACTCTCTCCAAACGATCCCCTCCCGATCTCCATTTCCGGTAATCCGAATAACCTGCGAATAATTGACATTACAAGTCTATGATGTTGTCCCACCAAATTATGACTTGATTTTGGATAAAAGAATAAAAAATAAATTCCAAATGACTTCTGGAAAACCTGGCTTTCGTTAAAAGGATTCTGATGAAAGTGCTTTTTACTGTATTGGAAGCGCTTATCTTATAAAGTTCAAATCCTGCGGTAACATAAATGCAGTAAAAAAGAATATTTTATTTGCCCTCACTAAAAATCCCTTGCAACACAATATATGTTACAAGGGACGTATTATGATATATTAATTCTCCTGAGGAAGAAAAACCGGTTCTCCGTTTTTAACCGTATATGGTAACGAATAAGCTGGCACAAAAGGTGAATGTTCCGCTAATAAATAACGAATATCATCCCCCTTCTTATAATCGTGATCATATTCTTTCAATGCAGCATTTAAATCAATCCGGTAGTCCACATAAAGATTCCCTTCTGTATCCATAACAATGGGGAGATTTTTATGCGAATACGGGCTGATAACATATGGTTCCGCGTCAAGCCCTAATTCTTCGTAATCAATTTTAAAAACCCCTTCTGAAATTCTTTTGCCAAATGGTGGATAGAGATGCTCATTCCGGTACATATTTAATTTGATATTAAGTTCACGAATAGCATCTATTACCCGCAGGTCAATTAATTTCACTTTTGGGTTTTTTTCGGCATGGATAATTGTATATTGGTAAACACCACCATTTTCATAAGCGGTACCTGGAATTTCCGATATAATATTGCGTTCCAATAATTTCTTGAAATTAACTAGGTATTTTCGGAAGATTGGTGTATCCTGTTCTTTGGTCTTAATTGGAAGTAATCCCTGTGTCTGTTTCTGATACGTATCAACCGCTGATTGCACCATTTCCAGTTGGGCTTCGTTCGGAACCTGATTTTTGGGCATCTCACTTTCCGGGTACAGACAGCCGCTTAATAAAATTGTGAAGATTAATGCAATACTTAGATGAAAATATGTAACTTTCATGGAAGATCCTCCTAACCCGTCGGCCCGCTGAACACGATATACAAAATGATAATTCCGCCAAGTATTAAAGATAAATAAGCCAATACTGAAACAATACCTGCAAGCAATCCCCTCAGCTTATATCTGCTCAACAGGATAAGACCGATGGAAAGTAGAAGGAGTGCCATACCGGCAAATGAAATCCACATATTCAGCATACTTTGAGACATTTTTATTCACTCCCGCTTCAAACTCCATAATTGCACATCGTATTATAACATATTGCACATGATTCATATATTTATAATAAGTTTGATCAAAAAAACGTCACAATTTTGAATTAGAAAACTTGGTATTTCCCTGAGTATTAGTTGAATGGATCAGGGCTTGTACCGGTAGTTTCCCGCTGAGTATCACCGATTTATGAGCAATTAAAAATCCGGGACAGAGGGGGCTGACTCCATCCCGGTTGACTAAATAAAATCCACAGCAACTCTATCATGAATGCTTGTGCGATTTATATTATGCGAGCAGACTTCCAATTGCATCATCACTTGCCTAAATATCGCTACTTTTTAAACAGTTGATTCAATGATTGCATATCAATTGGCATATTGTTCTCTGTGATGGATTGTACAATCTTATCCTCTTTCGCTTTTGAAATGGGCTTTCCGGCTATTTTTGCAAGTCTCTGAACCAATGCCCTAACCGTTGTTTCATCGGAAAAATCAGCATTTTTAACGGATTCAGCGACTTTATAAATTTGGTCTGGATTTACATTCGCCTGCTGCTGTATTTGATCGAAAGGATCTTTCCGGGAATTACTCACACGCTCGCCTCCCTGCATAATTACTTCAGCATAGTATATGCAAAGCATGCGTTTCCGTGTTATTTGGAATAGTTCCCTCCAATTAATTCAGCAAGATCGTCCATCTCTTCCCGCTTATTACGACTCATTAATTGCTCGACAACTTCCCGGGGATATTTATTCTCAAACAAAATCTGATATATACCAGCGGTTATTGGCATTTCTATTTCCTGGTCTTCAGCAAATTGATATGCAGCCTTTGCAGTGCGTACTCCTTCAACGACCATACCCATTTGGTCAAGCACTTCATCCAGCTTATGTCCTTTACCCAACAGGTTGCCGGCTCGCCAGTTTCTGCTATGAACACTGGTGCATGTTACAATCAGATCCCCCACACCAGGTAACCCGAGGAATGTCAGAGGATTTGCCCCAAGCGATGTGCCCAATCGGGTGATTTCGGCAAGTCCTCTCGTTATCAATGCTGCCTTGGCATTGTCACCGTAACCTAAACCATCCGAAATACCTGCACCAAGTGCAATTATATTTTTTAATGCTCCACCTAGCTCAATACCAACTACGTCCGGGCTTGTATAAACACGAAAAGATTCATTAATAAACAGATCCTGTGCCAGTTTGGCATTCGAACTGTCCAGTGATGAAACTGTTACCGTTGTTGGCAGCCGTTTTCCGACTTCCTCCGCATGACTTGGACCGGAAAGCACCACAATATCTTCATAGCTGTAGGAATCCAGTTCTTCACTGATCATTTGGGATACACGTTTAAGTGACTCCGGTTCAATTCCTTTGGTCGCATGAATTATGGTGATTTTTTTCTTCAGTAAACGGTTTAACTGTTGGCTTACTTCCCGTATAGCTTTTGTCGGTACGACCAATATAATGGCTTTCACGTCATCGATTGCACTGTGCAAGTCGTCATAAGCCTTAATATTTTCCGGTAGGTTAACCTTTAAATAATTTTCATTTACGTGTTGGTTGTTTATCATATCAGCTTGTTCTTTTCGATGTGTCCACAGGCGGACATCATGACCGTTATCAGACAGTACAATGCTGAGCGCTGTTCCCCAGCTGCCTGCACCAATTACTGCTACTTTACTCATTGGTATAGCCTCCTTATTGACGTCGTCTCGCAAATATTTTAATTGGAGTTCCAATAAACCCAAAGGCATCCCGGATTCTGTTTTCCAGGAAACGCTTATAAGTGAAATGCATTAAGTCAGGATCGTTCACAAAGACAACAAAACTTGGCGGTTTGACTGCCACCTGTGTTGCGTAAAGTACTTTCAACCTTCTGCCTTTTACGGTTGGTGTCGGATTCATCGCCAATGCATCCATAATCACATCGTTTAGTACGTTTGTTTGGATGCGCTTTGCATGATTTTCACTGGCTGTTCTGATAGCGGGAATAAGTGTATGCAGCCTTTTTTGCGTTTTGGCAGAAAGAAAGACAATTGGGGCATAATCAAGAAATTGAAAATGTGCTCTTACTTTTTTCTCAAATTCTTTCATCGTTTTGTCACCGGAATCAATTGTATCCCATTTGTTTACAACGATAATTACAGCCCGACCCGCATCATGTGCGTAACCTGCAATTTTCTTATCCTGTTCTCTTATTCCGGTTTCCGCATCAAGCAGAACAAGAACGACATCGGAACGCTCAATTGCCTTTAAGGCGCGCAATACACTGTATTTTTCGGTCGTTTCATATACTTTACCACGTTTACGCATACCGGCAGTATCGATTATTACAAAATCCTGGTCATCCTTACGCAAGTGCGTGTCAACTGCGTCCCGGGTTGTTCCTTCCATTTCACTCACAATGACCCGGTCTTCGTGTAACATCGAATTAACGAGTGATGATTTACCAACATTGGGGCGCCCAATCAGACTGAAATAAATGGTATCATCAGGCATCTCTGCTTCCTCTTCTTTAGGAAAATACCCGACTACTTCATCAAGTAAATCGCCCAATCCCAGTCCATGGGATCCGGAAATCGGAAATGGCTCACCAAAGCCAAGTGAATAAAATTCATAAATCTCCTGGCGCATTTCCGGGTTGTCCATTTTATTAACACCAATAACTACCGGTTTATTGGATTTATACAGTAATTTAGCTACTTCCTCATCAGCAGCAGTAATGCCCTCCCTACCATTCAACAAGAAAATAATAACATCAGCTTCATCAATGGCAACTTCAGCCTGTTGACGCATTTGAACCAATAAAGGTTCATCCCCAACATCAATACCACCCGTATCAATCAAATTGAAAGTGGTTGTAAGCCATTCAGCTTCAGCATATATCCGGTCTCTGGTAACACCGGGAGTATCTTCAACAATTGAAATTCTTTCCCCGACCAGCCGATTAAAAATAGTTGATTTTCCCACATTTGGTCTGCCAACTATCGCTACTACAGATTTCCTCATGAAAGGAACATCCTTTCCACATTTACATTGCAAATTTATTTTTATGTATACAGCATTTATTTATTCTAGCAAAAGAAAACCATATAGACAATTATTATCGGAAATCAACTTTTAAATATGCGGTTTACATGCACAGATTTCGTATACGCATCTATGTCGTTAACTGTTATTCACATAACAATCAATTTTTGCTGATCATAATTCTCATAAGCATTATAAAAAATATTTTAAAAATGCTCTTTCCATTTGGAAAGAGCATTGAATAAAAATTATTATTTATATTTGTCCAGTTTATCGCCAATAAAGTCGCCTACCTGGAAGCCAAGCTGATCATCATCTTTTTCGTACTTTTTAAATTCTGCCGCTTCCTGTTCCATTTCCAATTCTTTTATGGATAGTGACATACGCTGTTCCGCTTCGCTTACATCCAGCACTTTTACTTTGACAGTTTGTCCTGTATCCAATACCTCCTGGGGTGTTCCGATGTGCCTGTTGGCAATTTGTGAAATATGAACAAGCCCTTCAACCCCAGACATTACTTCGACAAATGCACCAAAACTTACAAGCCGTTTTACTTTCCCTTCCAGCACATCCCCCTTGGATACTTTTTCCTCAATATCTGTCCAGGGTCCAGGGAGTGTTTTCTTACGGGAGAGCGAAATGCGTTCATTATCGCGGTCAACTGATAAGATTTCCACACTTATTGTATCACCCTCTGCGACAACATCTTCAGTCTTTTCAACATGTTCATGTGCCAGCTGTGAAATATGAACAAGACCATCAATTCCACCAAGATCAACGAACGCACCAAAACTTGTTATGCGCTGTACAACACCGTCGAGTACTTGTCCTGCTTCAAGATTTTGCAATAATTGCTGTTTTCTGGTCTCTTCTTCATCCTGAATAACATCACGGTGCGATAGAATAACACGGTTCTGTTCTCTGTTAAGGTCAATAATTTTAACCTTTAGTACTTGGTTTTTATAGTCGGAGAAATCCTCAACAAAATATGTTTCAACTAAAGAAGCTGGAATAAATCCTCGCAAACCAACGTCGACAACGAGTCCTCCTTTTACAATATCTTTAATTTCTGTTTCAAAAACCTCTTCATTTTCAAATTTTGTCGCAAGTGATTCCCATGCTTTGTCTGCATCTACTGCCTTCTTGGATAGAATGACTTCATCATCCTCAATCCTTTTAATCTGCAATGAAAGTTCGTCATCCTCTTTCACCACATCGCTTGCTTGTTCAACATGAAGGTTCGACAATTCGCTGATTGGAACAATACCCTCTGTTTTATATCCAATATCAACAAGAACCTGCTTTTCTTCCACTTTGACAATGGTTCCTGTGATAAGGTCTCCTACATTCAATTCTGGTATTCCGCTATTAGATTCAGTCATTCAAAAGCCCTCCTTAAAATACAAACCAACAAAGTTCGAAATATCTCTTTTTTATAACTTCTAATATTTATAATTATTTGTCAAGCAATGCATATCAGGAATAATGATTATCTATAATTTTTCTTATTTCATTCATAATTGCATCGGATGTATCTTTTGCTGATGCTTTGTTTTGACGATACGTTTCTATATCCATCGGTTTTCCGTAAATTACGGTTAAGCGCTTTCCAGGTTTATACGGTCCAATAATGGCACAGGGTACAATTTCGGCTTTGGAACGGAGAGCAAAAAAACCCGCGCCTGCCAGACCCTTTCCCACCTTTCCAGTCTTACTGCGTGTTCCTTCAGGGAAGAGTCCCAGTGTTTCATTGTTCCGCAATATTTTCAATCCATTCCGAAGCGCGTTGCGGTCTCCCATTCCTCTGCGTACCGGAAATGCATGTATTTTCGTGAGCAATTTTCCCAACACTGGTTTTTCAAATAACTCCCCCTTAGCCATAAAATAGATATCACGTGGGGACGTAATGCCTACAACGGGGGGATCGATGTTTGAAATATGATTGGAACATATAATTACAGGTCCTTCTTTTGGAACGTTTTCCTTTCCGATAACTTTGATTCGGTATAATGGAAACAGAAGAATTGCCACTACTGTTTTAGCAAATTTATAAAGGCTCATGATCAGTCTCCTTTTTGCCCCATTACTTTGTAAGCTTCGTCTAAAATACGTTCCGCCACTTCGTCAATTGTGATGGAGGTTGTATCAATTTCAATTGCATCGTCAGCTTTCAGCAGTGGCGAAGCTTCCCGTTTAGAATCAATCAAATCCCGTTGTTCTATCTCCTTTTTTAGTGTATCCAAATCAGAAGAAAAACCTTTTTTCAAGTTCTCCTCATGTCTTCTCCGCGCACGTTCTTCTACGGTGGCAATAAGAAATATTTTCACTTCTGCGTTTGGAAGTACATGTGTACCTATATCCCGGCCATCCATCACAACTCCACGCTTTTCAGCCAGTTTCTGCTGGCGTTTCACCATTTCTTTCCGTATTAAGGGATGCTGGGCAACATAGGACACGTTATTGGTTACCTGCTCGGATCGAATATCATGTGTAACATCATATTCGTCCAACAAAACATGCTGATTATTTTCACCTTGGATCAGTTCGATATCTGTAAGTGTTAACAGTTCTATCAATGCCTTCTCATTATCGGGATCTATTTCGCTGTTGAGTGACTTTAGTGTCAACGCTCGGTACATTGCTCCCGTATCAACGTATATGTAGTTTAGTTTTCTGGCTGTTATTTTCGCAACAGTACTTTTCCCTGCAGCAGCAGGTCCGTCAATTGCTATCGCTATTTCTGCTTTATTCATTTATGCCTTTCATTCCTCTCATTTTCCCTTGTGTCCTATACAGTTTTTGCATACTTCTTAATATCGAGGCAGCACCATACAAATGTTGCGCAGTTATGTATAAAGCCGATGATGGAAAAAACCTAATCCTGCCATTTTCTTTCCATAACCCTACAATAAATAATAACATATTAATGAAATGAAGGTCTATTTGTTTATATATTACATACCTCCAAAAAGAAAATTCGAGCGGTGTCAAGCACCACCCGAATTTTATCAAAAAAGTATCCCATCGTACCACGTTGTTCATTTCAGAAAACAGCGTCGAAATTTACTTCTTTGCCATCCAGTTTTTCAACCTTTTCTTCCGTTCCATCCTTTGCATTGATAAAGATTCGGTATGTCTCATTACCAAGGACACCGAGGAATTCGTAAGTCAAAACTTCCTTGCCGAGATCATTATCAATAATCGCCAGATGTTTTTCATTTATTTTCACATCTTGACTAACGCTTTCTTTCGCCTCTTTGGCAGATAACTTGGGCTCAGGTATATCTCGCTTCTTGTGGTTCATAAAATAATTTTTGGCGGTAAATCCAAGCAGGTCACCATTATCCAGAGCAACTTTTACCTCAACTGCATCAGAATAAACGCGTACACCATTTTGATTATACAAAAACGAATAAACGCCAATGTTATCGTATTGATTACTCTGGAAAATTTCCATTTTGCTAAACCCGTGTTTTTTCAGATAGGATTTAGCTTTATCCAGTCCTTCATTCAGGCTGATTTTCTGCTTTTCGACTTTTCGATTTACCAGTAAGGAAATGGGATGACCGCCTTTTTGTGACATGTCCATATAAGCGTTTTTATTACCATTCCGATATGAAATGCTGTAAATGGGAATATCGGATCCCTTTCCACTTTTGGTAACTGTGATATTTTCAGTGTTTTTTACGTTAAAAATATTTTTACTTCGTTTTATGGCCTCCTCTTCACTGATTTTCTCACCTTTCAGGAACTGATACTTGTGATCCTGAGATGAAGTTCCGGGAAGTGGTGAATCTACATTGCTTTCACTGAATCCTTCCACGGTTTTTTCAACTGTTTTAAATCCATCCACAATGGTATTATCTGTCGGCTCGCCATCTTCAGCAAGCGCTAATTCAACATCCATCCATCGCAAATCTTCTTCCAATACAACATTCTGTACCTTTCTTAATTCATTTTTGATATCCCTTGATTGCTTATAAAGTTTTTCCAGTCTCCCCATTTCCTTATCTGTCAGAGCTTTTTTTCCGGAATCTTTGACAGCGGTTCGATAGGTAAATTTACCGATATCGGAGAGGAATTCTTCCGTTTTATTAAACGGCATCAGAACCAGCGGAAGTTGTCCAACGTCTGAGGTTGCCTCAGAAGTCAACCGCCATATTTCCACCAATTGAGGGGACAGGCTCTTTTTGGAGTTCATTGCCAATGCAGTTCCGATTTTATCATTCAACAAATCCATGTGATAACTAAGTTCATGAAATGCACGCTGGTAGTCATTTTCAGCCTGAACAAGAATCGCATTTTTGTCCTGATGCTCTTGATATCCCCAAAATGCTGTAGCAGCTATTCCGACAGTTAGAACACCAATTAATATCCAACGTATCATGCTTTTCACACCTTTCTATTTACAAAATATATGTTTGCCAATTTTTTTGATTTGCGGGCGGGACCATATCCAGTCTGATGTTGCAGTTTTCGGATTGAAATAGTATAGCGCACCTCCAGAAGGGTCCCAGCCGTTTATTGCATCCATTACTGCCTGTTTTGAAGTTTCATCCGGTGTCAGCCAAATCTGTCCGTCCGCAACTGCAGTAAATGCCCTTGGTTCAAAAATTACGCCGGAAATAGTGTTTGGGAATGTTGAACTTTCGACCCGGTTTAGGATAACTGCCGCAACAGCCACCTGACCAACGTAAGGCTCCCCCCTGGATTCACCGTGAACAGCATTTGCCATGAGTTTAATATCATTTTGTGAATAGCCCTGCGGAACATTTACCGCAGTAGGTTTAGGGCTTGCCTTATTGCCTGGTTGATTTTTTGTCTGATTAGGAGCGTTATTTCCCTGTGGGGCAGATTGTTTTGATCTGTCAACGCCTCCATAATACGTAAACTCATTTCCACTTCGTATTTGGCTTTTAACGTATTGTTTATCGTATTTACTTTCCTGGATAAGCTTGTTTTTGGTATCTTGTCCGGCTAACCCGTCTACTTTCATACCAAATTCATATTGGAAATTTCTTAGTGCCCAATATGTTCCCCAACCAAATACTCCATCGATATCTCCATTATAGAATCCCAAATATTGAAGTCTTGCCTGAAGCTCGATGACATCATCTCCAGTTGAACCATGCTGAATCACCTGTGGACTGAAGGCGTTCACCTTACCTACAGGGGCTGTGGTTTGTAATCCGATGGCGATGAAACATATAATAATAATGGATAGTGACATTCTTTTCGTTTGATAGGTCATGTAATTTCCTCCTGCTGCTAGAAGATATGATGTACCTATTTTTAAACGAAACACACATTTTATTCATTTACTCCAAAAATAGAAATCCCATGTATTTAGAAAATACACGGGATAATATCTAGTTTAGTCTATTTGAACTGGATTATTGGCAGCTTTCATCCTGTTCAGACAAACTATCCATAATATAATCATGAAGGGAACCAGCAGACCAAGCCATTCACTGGTAACCGTTTTAAGAATGAAATTATAGCTTCCGTGGAGAAGAAAGGGAAATACAAAAGCAAGCGTTACATTCCACTTTTTATAGTATTTATTCACTTTCGCTTTTCCAAAATAATATCCCATAATCACACCGAATAAGGCATGGGATGAAACAGGAAACAGTGCTCGTGAAAAAGCATATTCTATTCCATTGGTAACAAGGTAGAGCACGTTTTCAACAGTAGCAAATCCAAGGCTTATCGAAACAGCGTAAATAATTCCGTCATAGTGCGCATCAAATTCAGTATGGTTATAAATAACATAAATAAATATAAACCATTTAAAAAACTCTTCAGAAAAGCCAATCAGCAAAAAGGATTGGATAAAATTACTGTCGCTGAAATTCTCTGCCTGTAAAGCATATTGAATAAACATAATTGGAAAAACAAGTGCCGCACCTGATATAAAAGTTTTGACTATCAAGGTCAATGGCTCTGAAAAACGATCTTTTAAATAAAAAAAAGACATCAGCGCAAATACAGGCGCAATACCTGCTGATATAATAGCAAGCAAGATGTATCCCCCCCCTTCCATTTATGCTTCATTAATCGTACCATTAAGTTCTGGGAATGAAAATAGCTGCAAGGAGGTTATTATTGTGAAAAATATATTAATTATCCATACAGGTGGTACCATTTCGATGTTGGAAAATAAAGATACTGGAAAAGTTTCAACAACGTCCAAGCATCCACTGACCGATTTATCTTATTACTTTAAGTCATATGCAAATGTGGATGAAGTTATCGCGTTTTCACTTCCGTCACCGCATATTACACCGGAACATATGCATGAGTTGTCCCAAAAAATTGATCTGATGAGTAAAGATTATGACGGAATTGTAGTGACACATGGTACAGATACACTGGAGGAAACCGCTTATTTTCTTGATCTGACAATAAAAACTACGAAACCAGTCATTATCACTGGGGCAATGCGGTCAACAAATGAAATTGGATCTGATGCTCTTTACAATTTAATCAGTTCACTAAGGGTTGCAGTTGATCATGAAGCTTCTGATAAAGGAGTTCTTGTGGTAATGAATGATGAAATTCATACTGCAGGAAACGTTACGAAGACGTCAACAAGCAATGTCGCAACCTTTCAAAGTCCACAATACGGACCAATAGGAATTATCACGAAATCATCCATTATATTTCATCATACTATTTTGTCACGGTACTCGCACCCGGTCTCACAAATCACGAAAAATGTATTCCTGCTGAAGGCATATGCCGGGATGAACGAACAGATACTTAAAGCACTATATGCTGGTAAACCTGATGGTCTTGTTATCGAAGGGCTTGGACAAGGGAATCTCCCCAAAAACACCGTCACACCCATTTTGAACTTTATAGAAGACAATATACCGGTTGTGCTGGTTTCCCGTTGTTACCAGGGAATTGTGCAGCCTACTTATGCTTACGATGGCGGAGGAAAGCAATTGAAGGAAAAAGGGGTTATTTTGACAAACGGCCTAAACGGTCCAAAGGCGCGAATCAAATTATTACTTGCCCTGGAAAAAACAAATGACCAAAATGCCATCAGGAATATGTTTGAGAATGAAAAATAACAACAATCGGTAATTATTATATTGTTCTTGACATTAAATCCTTAAACTGCGACATAATTACTGGAATATTTGCTATAATTAGTCCGTTCTCGTCCTACCATCCGGGATCGCTCCGGGCGGATGCTTTCCGCGGGCACGGCCTTGCCCCGGCAAGGGGTATATCGACGTTGGCCGCAAAGGCCGGTTTTAGTCGACCTTCCTTTTCCAACCGCTCTGCGGGGTCTTCGGACTCGTGCTGTTCCCGCAGGAGTCACCGCCCTCCGCTCACCCGGACTAGTGTAGTGGTATCAACCGTTATTCTATAAGCAAAGAGTCATAAACGTAAAAATAGCGGAGGAAATACACGGAGACTCCTGGGGGAGCTGAGGCATAGGTGAGACACTGAAGTGCGATAGCACGAAGAGGCTCAGCAGCCGCCCCCGGAAAGCGAAGTGTATTTCCGCAGCGGTGGTAGAACATCATACTATGGCGCAGTTTAGTTCTACTGTATTGTTTTAAAAGACCAAAAATTCATGAAATGAACCTGACACTTAAACACTTTTTCCCAAAAAATTCATCCCGTACCATGTCAAAAATGATACGGGATAATGTTTTTATTTACCCGGCGAGGAATTCGGGTTAACGCTTCTTTATTATAGCTTCAGCGATTTGTTTACCGTGATGCCGTCCGTTTTCAATAAAGATTTCATTATTGTTGTAGCCTGCTGCAACAACTCCTGCCACATATGCATTTGGAACATTGGTTTCATACGTATTTTCATCAAAAGCAGGCTTGCCACTGAATTTATCAACAGATATGCCAATTTGTTTCATAAATTCATTATTAGGTTTATACCCTGTCATTGCAAACACAAAATCATTGGCAATTGTTTTGATTTCACCATTCGCCATGTATTCCACCTGATCGTTCATGATCTCCAATGTTTTGGCATTAAATTCCATCTGAACAATACCTTTTCTAACAAGTGAATCGAACTCCGGTAATATCCACGGTTTAATACTTTTCGAATAATCGTTCCCTCTATACAAAACCGTTATGTTTGCTCCTGCTTTGTGCAACTCCAGTGTGGCATCAACTGCAGAGTTTTTCCCTCCGATGACAACAACATTTTTATGAAAAAACGGATGTGCCTCCTTAAAGTAATGCATCACTTTTGGAAGACCTTCACCGGGTATATTCATATGGTTGGGCTGATCATAGTAGCCTGTAGCGATAATGACATTTTTAGCCCAATATTCGGCTTTTTGATTACCTGACTTTTCTGTCCGAACCAAAAACGTTTCACCGTTTTTAATAACTTCCATAACTTTTTCAAACGTATTCAGCCGGATATCCTTTCGTTCTGCCACAGCACGATAATATGCCAAGGCCTGATTTCGTACAGGCTTTTTGAGTTCCGTAATAAACGGAAGATCCCCAATCTCAAGCTTTTCGCTAGAACTGAAAAAAGTCTGATGTGTTGGGAAGTTATAAATCGTATTAACAATATTTCCCTTTTCAATAATCAACGGTCTGATCCCATGTTTCTGCAGTTCAATCGCACAGGACATTCCGCATGGACCGCCACCGATAATTATCGTATTTTCCATTTCCATATCTTACGCACTTCCTTTATCCCCATCAATAAAATTATTTATAAGTATTCTTTCAAAGTTTTTTCTCTAAATTCATAGGCTGATTTTCCACTCCTGGCAAAAGTGTAGCATCTGTCACAAACGGCGTTTTCTAACCGCTGCCACTGCTCGATTTTCCCGGAAGCAAACCACTTCCTACAATAAAAAAACTCCTATCCAACTATACATGATAAGAGTTTTTTCGTCATTTATTCTGTTTTGAAATCGATAATTAAACCCATCCACGGAATCTGGCTGCTTCGGCCATTTTCCGCACACCAATCATATAAGCGGCAAGTCGCATATCTACCCGCCTGGTCTGAGCAGTATTGTAAATATTATTGAATGCCTTAATCATGATGGATTGCAATTTCTCTTCAATCTCATCTTCTTCCCAATAATATCCCTGGTTATTTTGTACCCACTCAAAATAGGATACTGTAACACCACCGGCAGAAGATAACACATCGGGTACTAACAGGATGCCTCGCTCTGTTAATATTTTGGTTCCTTCCAGTGTAGTCGGTCCATTAGCGGCTTCGACTACAATATCAGCCTTAATCCGATCAGCATTTTTTTCAGTTATTTGATTTTCAACTGCCGCCGGAACTAGAATATCGCAATCCAATTCCAGTAATTCCTCATTGGTGATGGTATCGTTAAACAGTTTGGTGACTGTACCAAAGCTGTCTCTTCTGTCCAGAAGGTAGTCTATATCAAGTCCATCAGGATCATGGAGTCCACCATAAGCGTCGGAAATTCCAACTATCTTGGCGCCGGCATCGTGTAAAAACTTGGCCAGGAAACTTCCAGCGTTACCAAAGCCTTGAACAACTACCCTTGCTCCTTTTACATCAATACCTCTTTTCTTTGCTGCTTCATTTATAACAATTGTAACACCTTTTGCAGTAGCAGATTCTCTTCCGTGTGAACCGCCGAGAACAATTGGCTTACCGGTAATAAATCCTGGATTGTTAAATTCATCAATACGACTGTATTCATCAAGCATCCAAGCCATAATTTGCGAGTTTGTGAACACATCTGGTGCAGGAATATCTTTTGTAGGTCCAACGATCTGACTGATTGCCCGGACATAACCTCGACTTATCCCCTCAAGCTCCCGGAATGACATTTCCCGCGGATCGCATACAATTCCGCCTTTACCTCCACCATATGGCAAATCTACAATGCCTGCTTTTAAGCTCATCCATATGGATAAAGCTTTTACTTCTGTTTCTGTTACGTTTGGATGAAATCTGACACCGCCTTTTGTTGGTCCAACTGCATCATTGTGCTGCGCACGATATCCGGTGAAGATTTTGATTGATCCATCATCCATTCTGACTGGAATTCTTACTGTCATCATACGGATTGGGTCCTTTAACAACTCAAATACTTCATCAGGGTAACCCAGTTTTTCCAGTGCAGTCTTAACAACAGTTCGTGTTGAACTTAACACATCCATCTTATTATTTTCCTCTTTGGTAGAATCTGCTGCTTTATCGGCTACCATGAATTTACCTCCTAGAATGTCAATTAATAATTGTTTTGATTATAGCTTTACTCAGAGATTAGTATACACTTTCAAATTAAATATGCAATAATATAAATCTATTTTCTCCGCAAAATTTATAACCCGCTGCAAGCGATTGCATTTCTGTATGTCGGCTACCTTCATTTTATCATAAAAATGCTTTCACGACCCGTTGCACGGCTTTTTCCGACATTATAGCTTTACCATACTCTTTAAGCCGGAAAGATGTAATGATACTCGGAGTTGAAAACTCCGACATAACAGCAATAATATCCTCTTTGTCAGTATACGTCAGTTCGCTTTCATGAAGAAGCATATAATAGCTGTTGTTAAAATAGTATACCTGGCCACCATCCACGTTAAGCTTCGTTAAATAGGAGGAAACCTGGATGATGTCTTCAAATTCGGCAAATGAAAAAATCAGTTCTTTACTTTCATCCAAGGTAACTTTCATCTCAATAAAATCCTCATCCCAGCTGATATTTTCGTTCTTTTTTGTAACAACGACATGCATACCCTGTGCCTGCATCAAATGAACCTGTACAAGCAGTATCCCCTCCAGCTCAAAATCCAGTTCCGTACTGGCTTCATACATCATATCGCTGAATAGACTGCGCACACTTGAAACGTCATGCCACAAGTCTTCTTTCGTAAAGCCCCGGTCGATTAAGTCATCAAACGTAAGAAAAATCGTGAATTGACTGCTGGACACTTGTTCTATACGCATAAAGCATCCCCCTTTATATGCCGAATGGTTTCTTTTATCCCATTTATTATACTATATGTCAATTTGGCAATTGTTGAACATTTACAGGCAAATTATACATGCCCATTCTGTAAAAACCAACCCAAACCATTTTATGTATTAGGATATTAGTATTATGTTTTAAAGTAAACCTATTCCACTCAACTTTATAAAACCCTCCTAACCATAACGTAATCAGTCCTTCGTCATTATATGCAAATAACTGGATTTTGCACAATATAAAAACCCGTATCCCCACTATAGTGATACGGGTTTTTAATCATCTATATCATCTTAAACTACTGTTCCGTCCATTTCATTTTATGTTATGTTCGATCCCAAAAGCGCTGTTGGGCAATTGCTGATACGAATTCTCTTGCAAAGTTCGGATTATTGGCGGCAAAAACAACACCGGATAAGTTATTTTCATTCCTTTTCCTGAAATTAGACATTGCACTGGTTGCTACACCAATCGGTTTATAATGTTTATAAGCATCATGAATGAAATCCCGAATATTTTGATTGAATAACGCCTGATTTTTAGTCGTACCCCCGACAACATAGATGGAGTCATATAAGACTGAATATGTTGAAGTGAATATTTGATCGACCTCAATTTCTGTGCCATCATCTCCCGTAACGGTACCCAGATTTTCACTTACAATTTCTATAAAGACCCCATATTGCTGTAAGGTATTGAGTTTATTGATTATCTCTCTTCCATTAAAACCATTGCCAATTAAAACAGCAACCTTTTGGGTATAAGCATAATAGTTTGTATTGGTAAGTGAAGGGGAGCTTTCTGTTACCGGCACATTTGTTCCTTTTGGACGGTCAACGCCTATATTATCAGCAATTTGACTTGCCATCTCCTTATCTACATTGACAAACATATTAACAACTTGCTGCCGGACTGATTTACTTTTCACATATCCAAGGTGGAAGGTAAATGTTTCCACAATGTGCCGTTTTTCGACAGGTGTCATACTGTTCCAAAAAAGTCTTGGCTGTGAGAAAAAATCATAAAATGACTCACCTGGCCGTTCTCTTGTTTTATGCCCATCCACTTTCTCGGGATAATGGGCATACCCCCCTTTTTCAGGAGGTGTCTCTGAAGGTGTATTATTTGCAAGTGAGTTTTCATGATAATTTACGGAGTCAACATCAATCCGATGACGAGCAGCGCCTTGTCGTTGATTAAAATTCCTTTCGGTAATAGGCTGGTTAACCGGTATATTATTAATGTTTGCAGTACCAAGCCGGTGATAATCCGTGTCGCGATAAGCAAATGATCTGCCCTGTAACACTGGATCATCGGTGAAATCAATTCCCGGTACAACCGTAGCTGGATCAAATGAAGACTGTTCTTCTTCTGTAAAGTGGTTATCAACCAGTCTGTTCAATGTCATTTTACCGATAATCTCTACAGGAACTACCTCTTCGGGCCACAATTTTGTATCATCCAAAATATCAAAATCATAATTGAATTCATCTTCCTCTGGGATGAGCTGTACACCGAGCTCATACTCTGGATATGCTCCACGTTCAATCGCTTGATGTAAATCGCGACGGTGGTAATCCGGATCGACACCACCTATTGTATTTGCTTCATCCAGTAACAATGAATGGACACCTAGTACAGGTTTCCATACATATCTGACAAACGTTGATTTCCCGTGCTCATTGATAAATCGAAATGTGTTGACTGGCCATGCTTCCATCATTCGCCAGTTTTTTGGACGCCCCCGATATGACATCAGCCACATAATAAAATGGGCAATTTCTTGATTATTGGCGATATAATCCCAAGTATTATCGTGCGCAATAGTAGCCTGAGGAACTCCTGTGCGCGGATTCGGTTTAACCGCATGAGTGAAATCGGCAAACTTCATAGCATCCATAATTGCGAATACAGCAAAAGATAGTGCAAGCATATCGTAATTTCCTTCCTGCGTGTAAAATTTCGTTGCGAAACCACGAATATCAATCGCTGTATCCTTAGAACCTTTACTCCCTATAAAATTGGAAAATCGGACAAACACCGGTGTTTTCGTTCCCGGTTCTTGTAAAAAATGTGCTCTCGTGACATGTCTCATTGATTTATATAACTCAAATTCACCGTATGCCCCGTCACCTCTAGCATGAACTACCTTTTCGGGAATCCTTTCCCGACTGAAATGTGACTGTTTTCTGTAGAAATGAAAATCCTGGAATAACGTTGGTCCACGCTTTCCGGCTTTTAAAGACCACCTGTCATTAGAAATTTTAAACCCGGCATCATCTGTCATGTCCTTACCTGGTCCCGTATTTTTTTCCCGGTATTGTTCAAGTTGTTCATCTTTTTCGTTATTAAACGGCCGTCTGTTATCGTCGGGTTGATTCGGATTATTTTCTTTATCCTTTGACATTTCATCACCCATCCTGATGTAAGTTTTTTATTCCAATTACATACGTATGTGGATTATTTAACAAATATACGTCAAAAATTAAGCATCCCGTACCACTTTTGTGATACGGGATGCTTGTCGAAACAATTGATTCTGAAATATTGAAATGTATTTTTACGAATTGGAATTAAAAAACTTTCAAAATCTCTTCTCCCCAAAGAAAGAAGGAGCCGCCGAGTACTAAAACAAGTATAATAATTACGAATATAAACCGCAGCATCGCATGATTTATTTTAATGCGTGCATGATCTTTTTTGCCGCTATGTACTTCTGTCCTAGGAGGCAGATTTAATACATCTATTTGACGTTCTGTTTTCGGAGGATATGGAGTTTCATCTGTTTCAGACGGTTTATTAATGCTTGCCTCACTTTGCACTTCATCAAATAATCGCTTTAATTCAGTTCCGTTGTCTTCATGTTTTTCAGGTTCATGACTCATTTTCGACACCCCACTTTTGATAACGGATTACAATACCCAACATGAAATCAACAATAAAATGTGATGTTATTGTAACAAGCAAATTCTCTGTCAGCAAAAAGATATAGCCAAGATAAAAACTGACAGCAAGGACTGAAATGAATAATACAGGCTTTCCTAAATACCTGAAATGAATCAGTGCAAAAAGAACACTGGCAATCAAGTATCCAAATGTTGTCTGGATAACTCCTCTGAATAATATTTCCTCAGAAAATGCCACAAGCAGTGTTAGTGCAAAAGTTTCTGTTACTTTCCGATTGCCAAAAATCCTCGCATTGATTCCGTCGTCGTCATAATACCGCTTTGGAAAAATTTTAATCAACAACAAATCAGCCACGACAATTAACAAACCTGAACATACTCCATAGTAAAGAATATCCGGCAAATCCCACTCGAATATCTTAAACCATAATGTAAGCTCGTCAAACAGGAATATACTAAGGAATCCTCCTATAACAAGCAAAACAACCTGGGAAAATATTAGTTGCTTGTTTAATTCTGCATCTGATAGTTGCTTTATTATTTCACTTTGCCTGGTCATGTTGTACCCCACTTAATAGTATATGACGCAATTTCATCTGCCAGGTCGTCACGCTGTCTTCACTTTGTGTCTGATCAGGCGCCCATTCGGATAATGAAAAACCGCAATTGCTGCAGCACATATTTTTCGGCTTCTCATAGGTATCCTGGAAGCTTTTGTACAGATGCTTACGCAGACAATTAGTTTGTTTGATCCACCTTACCATTTCTGCCAACTTCGCTTCCTTTAGGGAATTACGATGACCGGCAAGGCTGGCAATATTTGTTTCCGCTTCTTCCCACCGTTTGGATTCATGAACAAATTTATTTTCCTTCATCATACCATGTTTTTCGAATTGATAGTGTAAAAATCGCCATTGAATATCATTAAACTGGAATTCGTCTATCAGCTGATTTTTAACTTCAGTAAAATCCGCTGTAAAACTACACAAGTCATCCAATCGTTGAAAGATAGCACGCACCATATCACCAGTTGGCAGTTCACCTGAAATAATTGATTCCGGAATTTGCTCATCACCTTGTGCATACAATAGAACCCCTATACTTCGCTTTCCATCTCGTCCTGCCCTGCCCACTTCCTGAATGTAAGATTCAATTTGTGGAGGAAGATGATAGTGGACAACCAGCCGAATATTGTGCTTATCTATTCCCATTCCAAAAGCACTGGTACAACATATAATATCCAGCTGATCGTTCATAAACTGCTGCTGAATCGTAATCCGGTCATTCTGATCCATTCCCCCGTGATAAAAAGCAATCCTGTGGGAGGGAAGGTTTAGAGAAAGATAATGTGCTGTTTCCTCACTCATGCGTCTGCTTGTAAAATAGATCAAAGCCGGAACACGATATTGCCTGAATAAATCTGTCAAAAATTGCCTTTTATCCAGGTTGCTATTCATATGTTCGACCGCAAACGTAATATTTTGCCGGTCAATAGGATATTTATGTTTTATAATGGAATCCCTGTTTAGTGCAGCAATGATATCATGTTGAATTTCTTCAGTTGCTGTTGCACTTAATGCCAATACAACCGGATTTCCCAATTGCTCCATGACAGCGCCCAATCGCAAATAATCTGGTCTGAAATCATGGCCCCACTGGGAGATACAATGTGCCTCATCAATGACAAACAGGCTTATTTTTATACGGCTGAATAACTCAATCAGTTTACGCTGCTGTAATAATTCAGGTGAAATATAAATTAAATGGAATCGACTTATATTTCGAAGCACATGGTTTCTTTCTTCCGGATCCATGAAGCTGTTTAATGCAGCTGCATTTTTAAATCCTTTTGATTTTAACTGTTTTACCTGGTCCTGCATCAATGAAATCAGTGGGGATACCACGATTGTTAATCCATCCATAAGCAGCGCAGGTAACTGGTAACATAATGATTTTCCTGATCCTGTCGGCAGAATACCCAGGACATCTTTTCCCGATACCACATCCTGAATAATCTCCTTTTGTCCCGGTCGATATGAATCAATCTGAAAGTATGTATTTAGTTTTTGATCAATTTGTCCCTGACTGATCAATTTTATCACCTGACTTTTTTTGATGTGTCGCTAAGACAAGACGTATTTGAAAATAACTTATTTTATCACCAACCTCATTTTTAATATCTTTCAGCTTGAAGCTGTTTGACGTTCTGATTGCAGATACAATTTTCTTGTGCTGTCCATTTGAAACGTATGCATCAATTGGAAAATTTGAATGGTAAAGCGCTATTTCCACAATATGATCATAAATAGTATTTATTTTTAAGTTCCGCATCTCGGCAATTTCAGCGGGTTTGTAGTTTTTACGCAAAAGTCGATCGGTTCTAACGGCTGACTGGGAAAGTTTCGTATTCTGCGTCAGATCCTGCATGATATACGATAAAGTTGGGAATGTTGCCTGTTCCTGTTCCACTTCCCATAATATTCGATGAACGATTGCTGTCAAAACTATTGTTACATCAATTCTTTCTATGTTATGATACTTTGCTAATTGGTAACTGCTCATTCCGTAATGCTCAAAACCCGTGAGACAGTCAACAAAAATTCCAGCATCGCCTCCCGGAAAACGCTCAAACATCTGTTGAAGCTCTTTGTGGATTATCTGAAGCACAGCTTCCCGTTTTGGCTTTATACGCTTGTAATGGTTTTTAACCCAGCCGGTTATGTGAGGTGAATCTACGACAGGGATAAATGAAAAATAATTGTGACAGCTGTTGGTAAGTGTTTGAATCAGTAATAAGAGCCGCTGACAAAAAATTGTATCTGTATTTATATATTTCATGCCGTTCAAATTGTATAGTTGCGGATATTGATCCATCTTTTGCAGGAAAGCGGTTCCCTTTGCACCTGGTATGACCGATTCCTCTTGCATCTGCAGATAACCGCTATTGCACAGTTGATTTACTTTTTGCTGAAATGCTTGTTTAGAAAGTTTTTTATGAATACCATAAAATCTATGTAACCCATAAAGAAATGCATCCTGTTGTGTCTGAATGGATTTTCTTCCTTTCAGCAGATGAAAAATGGCTGTGTTACTTCGTTTATTCTGAAATTGACTGCTGCATTTTACAATTATCATATCTAAAAGCATTTTTCCATTCTCCTTCGTAGCATTTTAGAAAAACTCGGCATTCGCCTCGTCTTATAGCGATTGCCGAAGTTTTTCTTATAAGGTCAACCATAATTTATACTTTCTATGTTATAAAAAAGGAATAACTCATTTTCTCGCCATCAATTAATGAAGAGTCATACTTAAATTAAGAGTATCACATCATGCGTCAGTTGAAATGTAAAAACTTCCGCCTTAAAATAGATTTATAGTATTGGAGGAATGGAGCATGCCTAAGTACACGATAGTGGATCAGGAGACGTGCATTGCCTGTGGAGCATGTGGGGCAGCCGCGCCAGATGTATTTGATTATGATGATGAAAGTATCGCATATGCTTTTTTGGATGAAAATAAAGGAGTTAACGCAGTTCCGGAAACGCTGGAGGATGATATGTTGGATGCGTACGAAGGCTGTCCGACAGATTCCATCAAAGTTTCAGATAAACCATTTAATGGTGACCCATTGAAATTTGAAGAAGAGTGAGTTGTCCACACTTTTAAAGGGTTAATGTGGAAGGTCTTCACTCATCAAAAAACAAGTTTCATGTTGCTTTTTAATGAATTTCCCTGAAAAAGCAATCAGCCCTTTTCCTCTGCCGCCTCCCTCATAATCATAATATCCTTTATGCAATAAGTCAAAATAAAGAACAGCCTGCTCTTTATTTTGACTCTGTATAAATAGGGTTTGCGCCTGCAGGTACTCTTATTGGGTCCATCAAATGATAGAAACCTATGTCCCGTATACCGGTATTCTTAAATTCAACTTGTTTATATCCAAAACTTTTGGCAGTCATCAGAATAGCTTCAATCATCGTCATACTTTCCTGGTTTTCAGGTATATTATCAGTGAACGTCAATTGAAGTAAATCGCCCTTCTGTCGGATACTGAATTGGATATTTTCAGGGATTGTTGGTTGTAATTGCAGTTCCTGTTCAGTCTGCTTCATCTCGTCGAATGCAGCAGTAATTTCCGTTTGGTCTCCTGTATTAACCGGAATCAGAAAACGGTGATCGGATTGAGCCGAATTAAACACTTTATATGCTGAATGGTGGAGTTCATTTATTTTCACCTCGTTCACATTGCCAATTGGACCAAGATTAACCTTGCTGGTAAACACAACCTTTCTGATTTGTAACGGGCTAAACATGGATTGTAATGTTTTATTAAACAAATTAGCTTCGGCTCCCGTATTAATCGAAAATGCTTTCGGCAAATCCACTGTTACTATCCCGCTCGACCTATTTATTTCAAATGCTGCGTCAGAAAGCATATATTCACTTGCCAGCCAATTTTCATTGTTAAGATAGTCGCCCATATTATTATATTGCTTATTTATTCCCTCCGTTTCTGGAACAATAAAGGTTAATGGTACGATGAACTGTGCCTGTTTATTTGCAACAGCACCATGCACAATGGATTCAGTATTCTTTTCAGGGCCAACAACATATGATTGAAGGCCATTATCCGATTTAAGTATATTTTTCTTATTGAATTGTACTGGTCCATGATCACCACTTTTATCATTAAAGTTGCTCCTGCTTGCATTCTCCAGTTTTGCTTCATCCTGACTGCTGTTGGTTGAGATATTTCTTTCATTCATTAGAAGCGGTACACTGAAAAGTAGGATAGCCAAAACCATTACTATGCTGAAAACTGGCATAAACCGGATTTTTGGCGAGGACGGCTTTTTGTTCTGTTCCTTTAGACTGGAAGTGATCTGTTTGTACAGCTCCTCCTTGTGTCTGCCACTTTTTATCGGCGGCATCTGTTTTAATGCGTCGGTTACCTGTTTCTTATCGTTGTCTCCGGACTTCATGACCCATTCCCTCCCTTCTGATTCGCTTCAATCATCCGTTTTTCTAACCGCTTTAATCCGCGATGCTGCGTTGTTTTTACTTTACTGATGCTGAAATCCAAAATTTCAGCTGTTTCCTGGATTGAAAATGATTGAATATAACGCAAAATGAGTACACTTTTCTGTTCTGGCGTGCACTTATCCAAATAATGATACATACGTTTTATTTCTTCATTTTGCTCGGCAATTTCGTCAGGAAGCGGGTTCTGATCCGGAAGAAGACGGCCTTTCTCACTCCAATCAAAATAACCGTCTACTCGATTCCTTCTCCGTTTTAAAGAACGGAAAAAGTCGATGGTAACGTGACGGGCAATCGAGAAAAGCCATGTTTTTTCACTGCTGACACCTTTGAATGAATCATAAGATCTCAATACTTTTATATACACTTCTTGTACAAGGTCTTCACACACTTCCTTATCTTTGACCATATAAAAAATGAATTGGTATAAATCCTGATGATATGATTCGTATAATTCATCAAAGAAGGCCTTCATAAGAGTCCCCCTTTCAGTTGATTAGTCGTTTTTCGTGACTATAAGTTTCAGCTTTATAATAACTATATTGGAAATGGCAAAAAAGGGAAAGTGACATGCCGTAACAAGAAAAATACCAGCCCCATTCAGCTGGTATTTTTTAAATAAAAGTGCTTATTTGAATATGTTTTAAATAGATGGGATATGATCGGATAAAACACAATCATAAACATAGCATTACCAACCGCATGATTAACCGAAAAAGGCAAACCGGCAAGATAATACGGCCAAAATTCCCCGGCAATCGAATACGTCATTAACGAAATGACAAAACCGTATAAAAAGCCACTGAATATGGAAAAAACAACGATTATCCAAAAGGGAATTTTTTTAGGATATTTTCCAAGAAGTCCACTTAATAACCCGATTAATCCCCACGAAACAATTTGCCAAACTGTCCATATTCCCATTCCGAGTAGCATATTGGACAAAAAGGTGGTTAAAATCGCCAATAAGATTGCTGCAAACGGTCCAAGCAGCAACCCGCAAATGATAATCAGTGATGTGACAGGCTGTACATTAGGTAGAAAAGCAAAAACAGATCTGCCAACTACCGCAAGTGCTGCAAGTACAGCCAAAAGGGTTAATTTATAAGTGTTCAAAATGCATGCAGATCAAACGTTATTTGATCGCCCGGGGACAATTCAAGTTCTTTTGCACCGACTTTTGCCTGTTCCCCATTGACTGTAAATAACCACGCTGTTTTTCCTTTATCTTGAGAAATACCTTCAATCGATGTAATAAATCCGCCATTATGAGAAGTTTCCACTTTGAAATTATCTTCCATCACTGACATCAAAGTTGATCCCTCCTCAATTTCAATTTCTTTCTTATCAAGCTGTTTTTCCCCTTTATTTTTGGAAAGGGTAATGGTTACTGTTTCTTCATTTTGTTCCGACGCATCGTTACTTTCCGTTGACTCGGCATTCTGATTATTCTGTTCCGTCGACTGATCTTCACTTGTGCCACAGCTAACTAATAATCCGATAACCATTAATAAAGTGATAAATCGCAAAAAAAACTTTTGCATGTTCCCATTCCTCCAGTTCTGTGATTTTTGAGGAGAATTGGGCGCTGGTAACCCGATACTTTCCCGTAAATTCAACCGCATTAAAAAAGCCGACTCCATAAGGTAAGTCGGCATTAAAGACAATCGAACATATAACTGTTTTCCAACATGTATCCGGTTGTCCCAATCGCTCATATCCTCGAAGCATTGAAACGATAGATGACTGGCAGGTCTACTGACTCATGATCACCACCCTACTTTAAGTCCTTCCCGTATGACCTCATACAGTGGATTATACTTATTTCGTCGATCATTTACAGTTGCGAGGACAGTTTCAGCTTTGCACTGAATTCCCTATTAAGTAATACACCAAACATCGTTAACTATTCAATTGCTATTATTATATCATAAATATTTTGGCTGTCCACAGACTCAGTCATGCAGTGGAAGTTTCAATACAAATGTAGTCCCTTCATTCACAATACTGTTAACCGTAATTGTTCCGTTATGCGCATCAACAATATTTTTTGCAATGGACAAACCAAGCCCGGTTCCTTTCTTCTTGCCATTTCTAACCCGTGATTTATCCGCTTTATAAAATCGTTCAAATACAAAAGGAAGATCTTCTTCCGGAATACCACTTCCATTATCTGCAACAGATATCGAGAATTCATTAGCACTGCTTTCAACTGTTACAATAACCCTGCCTTCTTCTCCGGTATGTCTGATTGCATTATCTATCAGATTGGTGAGCACTTGTTCCATCCTGTCTGGATCGATAGTAATTGACTGGTTGGACAGCTTTTTAATAAGTTGCAGATCAACTTTGTTGTCGTTGGCCAATCCGGAAAACTTTTTAATAATTCGCTCCACGTATGGATTTAAATCAACCTTTTCCATACTCAGGCTGATTTGTCCAGCTTCCATTCTTGCAAGGTCCAGTAATTCATTAACTAAACGTCCCATCCGCAGTGACTCCTCATAAATAATCTGAGCAAGTTCTTTTTTCTCTTCCCGGCTTTCTGCGACATCATCAACAATCGCTTCACTATAACCCTGCAGCATGGAAATTGGTGTTCGTAATTCATGCGAAACATTGGCAATAAAGTCTTTACGCAGCTTATCCAGTCTGCGATCTTCCGTCATATCCCGGATTACGGCAACAGCCCCGCGTACATATGATTGATCATATAAAGGAGTCATGATCATTACCCATGTCCTTCCCTGGATATTTATTTCATTAATTGCCTCTTTTTCCTCCTGAATAACATCTTCCAATATTCCATTTAGCGGATCAGGCAATTTATTGTGTTCATCATTTAACCGCAAGTTATTTTCATAATAAAGACTTTCAATTAATCGGTCGGCGGGGGGATTGGTTACCAGCATATCCCCATTTCGGTTCAGTGTTATCACCCCATCTGCCATGGAGCTGACAATACTGGAGAGTTGTTCTTTCTCCTGTCTCAGTGCATTAATATGGAATTTCAGCTGTCTTCCCATTCGATTAAAGGCAATCGCAAGTTCACCTATTTCATCATGGGTAAGGATTGGAACTTTTGTATTAAATTCACCTCTTGTCAAATCGAATGCTGCTTCACGCATTTTTATCAACGGCGAGGTAATTCTGGTTGACAGGAAGAAAGCAAAAATAGTTGTCAATACAATTGCGATTCCTGCTGCCAGCAATATAATTTTCGTTGTATCTGACTTTGTTTTATTCACAACATCCAAGGACTGGTACACAAAAACCGCACCATTATTATGAATTGGTATTCCTACAATCATTGCGCGGTCATTCCCGTTCGGAAGCCGCATTTGTTTCTTTACAGTGTCGCCTTTGCTAAAAACCGAATTCAACGATTTTTCTGTTCGAAACCACTGCTCATCAAGTTCATGCAGATTATCAATGCTATGGGATGACCAAAAATCCCCACCCCCGTATACAACTGCGATATGACTGGCAGGATCCTTTATTAGTCCGGTTGTTTGATAGGCAAGTTCTCTGTCGCCGTATTGCTCAATCATCAGCGAAACTTTATCCGCTGTTTGCATCATTTCATTTTCAGCCTGTTCAACATGAAAGTTCTCAAAAAACTCAAGCAGTAAAATAGTTAAAATAAATAATACAAAAGAAACCAGCAATAAAATTGTTATTGCCAGTTTCCCTACAACACTCCGCCAAAACATCAGACATCATCTACCTCAAATTTATACCCGACACCCCATACTGTGACAATCATTTTTGCAGCGTCTGCGGATACATTATTCAACTTTTCCCGTAACCGTTTTACATGTGTATCAACTGTACGCAAATCGCCAAAGAATTCATATTCCCAAACATCTTTGAGCAAAACTTCACGATTAAACACCTTGTCAGGCGACTTGGCAAGATAACACAGCAACTCATACTCTTTTGGTGTCAATGCGACATCTTTCCCATCCGCAGTAACCCGGTGTGCATCATGATCTATTGTCAAATGCGGAAACACCAATAAATTTCTGGTAGCTGCTCCCTCACTGAAACTGGTTGCAGACACCCTGCGCAGAAGTGCTTTGACACGTAATACAACTTCCCTTGGGCTGAATGGCTTAACAATATAGTCATCCGTACCGACCTCAAAGCCCTGTACACGATTGGATTCCTCACCCTTGGCGGTAAGCATGATAATTGGAGTGGACTTTTCTTTCCGCAGTTCCTCGGTTACTTCGATTCCATCTATTCCAGGCATCATAATATCCAATAAAATGACATCATAATCATTATCCATTGCAAGTTGCAACGCTTCTGATCCATCCGCAGCTTCTTCAACTATGAAGTCCTCTTTTTCCAGATACATTTTAATCAAGCGTCGAATTCTTTCTTCATCATCCACAACTAATACTCTGGCATTTGTCTCCATGGTAGGTCCCCTCCTTTTCGACTGTTTATATAAACCTCCATTCAACGTTATGCATAAGAATGCAGTCCGGCGAGTACAAGATTCACCGCAATTAGATTGAACATAATAATTGCGAATCCCCCAACTGCCAGCCAGGCTGATTTTTCGCCATGCCAGCCCCTGGACAGCCGCAAATGCAAAAACGCGGCGTAGAAGAACCAGGTGACTAACGCCCATACTTCTTTTGGATCCCATCCCCAGAAACGATCCCAGGCAATTTGAGCCCAGATGGCTGCAAATATTAGTCCACCGAGTGTAAATACCGGAAAGCCTATTGCAACCGCACGATAGGAAACCTCATCCAATAAATCCGGCTTTGCTTTTTTCAGGAGCGGCTGAATGGCAGCTCCAATTCTTTTCCTTAAGATGAGCCGTGCCAGCAAATAGATGATAAAACCGGTAATTACCGACCAGATAACCGTGTTGAATTTTCTTGCTGCATCGGCACCACGCATCCATCCTGGTGTTTCAAACCATGGTTCCATTGCACCTTCCGTAACAAGTTTACCTTCATTCGGTCCGGCAATTGCCGGCAGTGGATACGCAGCGGTCAATGTCGTACCTTCTTTTGTATATTCAAACTCGGCCTTGTAATCCATCGCGCTGAATGTAACAGATATTACACTGAACCCGATTAGCACAAAAATGGAAAAAAGGATAACTTCCAGCCAGGCAGTACGTTTGCTTGCCTTCGTCTGATCGATTTGTCTAATCAAGTAAATCAGACCCGCAACAAAACTGATTGACAGAATCGCCTCACCCAATGCGACTGTTGTTACATGAATGTAAAGCATCCAGTGTCTTAATGAAGCGACAAGCGGTGAAATTTCGCTTGGAAACATGCTGGCAAATCCAAGTACCGTCAATGCTATCGGCAGTGCAAACACTCCGAGCACAGGCAGCCGGTAAATGAAATAAATAATGATAAAAGCGAAAACCAGTCCCATACCAAAAAATGTCATAAACTCAAACAGGTTACTGACAGGGACATGTCCGCTTACAACCCATCTCGTTATAAAATAGACCAATTGTGATAAAAAGCCAAGTATCGTAACAACAATCCCAATCGTCCCAGCCTTACCCTTACTTGCATTTTCTTTTGTCTTATTCCCTTTGATTGTAGCACCAAAGAAAAGTGTAGCAATCAAATAAAGGACAAATGCTGTGTAAAGCGTTATATTACTTATATTTAGCAACGTTTCCATTTGTATCCTCCTTTTTCCGGGCGTGTTAAGATCGTTCTTCCAGTTCCTGCTGATCATCAACCATTTTTACATTCGTTCCTTCGATAATACTTTCAATGTCCTTTTTGATACCGTACCAGTTTTTATTCGTGTGTGCTGCCATCATAATTCCTTCATCTGTCGGACGGATCCAGATTCTGCGATGCTGCCAGTACATTCCCTGTATAACACCAATCATAAAAATGGCTGCACCAATGATGAATAATGGCAAGGTATAATCGCGCCGTACAGTTAAACCACTGACATCCCGCATCTCAAAATCCTGAATGCCAAGTTTATACTGATTGTTTTTGCTTGGGTCAACATTTTTACCAATACCGACAAAGCTGACCTCAGCTTTATCACTCCCAGGAGGATAAACAGAAAAAACAAATGCCGGATTTCTAGGATATTTTGTTTTCGATCTTGGCTCACCATCGTCCAAATAGTAATCCGGATAGTATTGTTCCATCACAACCCGAAAACCATTATCCAGCTTATATTCCTTCTTAGGAGAGGTTAGATTGACGGTAATGCTTCCCAATGCTTTTTCTTCCGGGTCATTTGTTTTGTGTATTTTAAAGGTCATGTTCGAAAATTCATTTTGTTGATAGCCGGCCTGATACAGTGTATATCCATCAAACGTTAGCGGATGGTTCATTTTAATCTGGCCTTCTGTCACTTTATCTAATTTCTGTTTTGATCCTGGTACGGAATTTTCACCTTCTTTGTAGATTGTTACGTTTGTTTGATAGTTTTTAACAACTTGTCCTTCTTGTTTAATGGCCTCCTGAAACTTCTCATTTTCCTCGGAATATGTTTCCTTAATAAAATTCTTATTCTTTATGTAATATTCTCCCTCCGTTCCAGGGATAACAGTCTGCTCACCTTCTCTGACCCAAACATATTCATCAATATACATTGGGGTGGTCATTCTTAGCAGTGCAGCAATCAGAACGATTATAAGTCCAATATGATTAACATACGGACCCCAACGGGAAAACCTGCCCTTCTCCGCCAAAATATGTCCATTTTCATTCCGGACATTGTAACGTTTGTTTTTCAAACCAGTTATCAGCTGTTCTTTTTCTTCCGGACTTACATTTTCAGTCTTACTGTATAAACGCTGTCTGTTCAAAAAAGTCTCGTGCCGTTTCGCTTTTTGCATTCTTAAAGCTTTGAAAAGTGGAACAAAGCGGTCAATACTGCATATGACGAGTGACACACCGATTAAGGCAATAAGAATCAGATACCAAGCCGAACCATATAAATTATGAAATCCCAATTGATAATATATCTGCCCCAAAATACCATACGTCTGTTCGTAGTATATCGAAGGATCTCTAGACTCCGCGTCCGCCGGAATATACATCTCCTGTGGAAAAATAGTTCCGATGGCTGAGGCAACAAGTGCAAGTACAATTAACCAGACCCCAATCTTCACGGATGAAAAAAAGTTCCAGGTTTTATCGATAATTGATTTGTTATACGTCTGTGAGCGGCGCGCACTGCCATCATACCGCATGTTCAACAATTTTCTCTTGTCATTGCCATCGATATGCTGATTGCCCTCTACAGGTTTACCGCAAGCTTCACAAAGAACGGTACCTTCAGGGTTCACATGCCCGCATTCACATTTGATGTGTTTCATCGTCATCCCTCACATTATGATGTTACTCTGGTTGAATCTGTTTCAGATAACCTTCCAATTTTTCGAGCGTCAGTGCACCTTCCACAACTTTGACAATTTCACCTTCCGGACTGATGAAGAAAGAAGTTGGAATCGGGACTACATTATAAAGATTCATTACCTGATCCTTCGCGTCATACAGTACAGGGAAAGTCAAGTCATATTTGTCAATAAATTGATGTACAACAAATTCACTTGCATCCAGGTTAACCGTTACAATTTCAACGCCTTTTTTCTTATACTCCGGATAAAGTTTTTGCATATACGGCATTTCTGCCTCACATGGTTTACACCATGTGCCCCAGAAATTCAACATGACGCCTTTTCCTTCAAGGTCACTGAGCTGAACTTTTTCCAGTTTATTATTTTTATTGATCTGATTAAGCACAAAATCGGGTGCATCGTCACCTTCATCGGCATTGGTGTCTGCTTCAGTCAAATTTGAAACGACGGCGTATATTAGTGCAACAAGGAGTACGGCTAATACTGCAGTACGAAAAATCAGCCGGTTTCTCTTTTTAATTTTTTTGTTTGCTTTCCGCTGCTCAGCGCTCATCTTACTCACTCCCTCCGCAAGTATACCATGTAAGCATATTGGCAAATTTGACTATTCTATAACAATTAACGTGACACGTGACGCATTTTTTTTACTTCTTTCGGATTTAACATTCGATGGTCACCCGGCTGCATACCATCGAGGGTTAATAATCCATATCTTTCCCGTTTCAGCTTGGAGACGGGAAAACCGATTCCTTCCATCATGCGTCTAATATGACGGTTTTTTCCTTCATTCAGTGTAATTTCAAGTATCATGGTGTTTTTTGTCCGGTCAACACTCATAATTTTATACCCTACAGCTTTCAATAATTCATTATTGGTCTTCACACCTTTTCGTAACCTGTTCAAATCCTTTTTATCCGGGATTCCTTTAACTTTGCAGACATAAACTTTTTCGACACCATGGCTGGGGTGCATCAAAAGGTTTGCAAATTCCCCGTCATTCGTGAGTAATAATATTCCGGATGTATCATAATCAAGACGGCCAATTGGATAAATTCGCTCCGGAACATCTCCCAGGAAATCAGTAACCACCTTTCTCCCTTTATCATCAGATAAACTGGAAATCACACCCCTCGGCTTATACAGCATATAGTATACCGGAGCTTCCTTTTCCAGTTTGATTCCATTGACCTCAATTTCATCATTGCCTGAAACTTTTGATCCCAGTTCCGTTACAACCTTATGATTAACTTTAACCTTACCATCCGTTATTAGTCTTTCCGCTTTTCTTCGGGAGGTAACCCCGCTTTGCGCAATAACTTTTTGTAAACGTTCCATTTCTAATCACCAAACTTTTCCTTTATTTATGTACTTATTTTTTGACCTTATTTTATCATCATACATAATAATAGCGTTAACCTCATGTTAACGCTAATCATAATACTTATCCAAATATTAATGTAACGATAATAATCGAAGCAATTATACCAACTAAATCAGCCAATAGTCCAACCTTTACTGCGTACCCCATTTTTCTGATCCCGACCGCTCCGAAATAAACGGTTAGGATATAAAGGGTTGTATCGGTGCTCCCCTGCATGGTAGACGCCAGACGCCCGATGAATGAATCCGGATCATGTGTCTGGATTAATTCAGTCGTCATTCCCAGTGCAGCTGTTCCCGATATTGGTCTGACGAGTGCCAATGGAATGATATCCGGGGGAATTCCAATCTGTACAAGAAAGGGAGTAATCAAATTAATAAACGCTTCAAGTGCACCCGAGCTCCGTAAGATGGCAATGGAAACAATCATGCCGACTAAAAAAGGAAGTAAAGAAAATGCCATGCTGACACCTTCTTTTCCTCCCTCAACAAACATTTCATAGGTTGGGACCCGCTTCCAGGTGGCAACAACCAATACAATCAAAATAAAACAAGGAATCAGCCAGGTACTGACAGCAGTAACAATTCCCATTTCATTTCCTCCTGATACTTCTGTAGTAAAATATCCGATCAATCAGCAGTGCACTCAAGGATGAAATCGTAGTAGCGATGATGGTTGTCCCAACAATTTCGGTTGGTGCAGCCGAATCATACTGCATGCGAATGGCAATCACAGTAGTTGGGATTAAGGTGAGACTGGATGTATTCAACGCCAGAAATGTTATCATGGATCTTGAAGCAGTATCCGATCCGCTTAACTCTTTCATTTGCTCCATCGCTTTAATACCCATTGGGGTCGCTGCATTCCCAAGACCAAAAATATTCGCAGTAAAGTTCGACAAAATGTACCCCATCGCCGGGTGGTCTTTTGGGATATCCGGAAATATCTTTGCGACAATCGGACGAAACGCCCTTGTCATCACGCGCAATATCCCCGCTTTTTCCGCTACTTTCATAATGCCAAGCCAAAACACCAGAACACTTATCAGGCCGATCGATAATGCAACTGCTTCATCCGCACTTTCGAATACCGCTTTATTAACCTCATCCATCGTTCCATTAAACATCGCGTAAATGATGCCAACAACGGCCATTGCTGCCCATATCAGATTTACCATATCAATACATTCCCAACATCCGTTGATACGCCTGCTTGATATACGACAGGAAATCTTCTTTTTTCTGTTCCGCATAAATTGGTGTTTCCAGCACCGGAACAGAGTCAATGAAGTAAATGGTTTTACCGATAATATTCTGTGCATCCTCTTCTGAAGCCTTTTTTAAAATAAACGATTGACTTTCAACGGCTCCTGTTTCCTGCTGATTTAACGGATAGACAATGTCATGATGTAAATAGCCAATAGTACTCTCGGAGGAATTATTCAGATCGTATTCCACTCTGCCTTTGTTCCCAAGTGTTTTCATGTCAAATTTGTCAAACCCCCACTCGAACATGGACATATGATCCTGCCAGTCATCCGGCCCATTCAGTGTTACAGCAATCAGATTCATATCTTTCTTTTTGGCTGTCGAAACGAGCGTCCTTCCGGCAACTTGTGTATAGCCGGTTTTTCCTCCAGTGCAATATTCATAAAGCTTGGTCAGTAATTTATTTTTGTTTTGCCACGAATAAGAACGCTTTTCTGATTTATATGTTTTGGTCCCGGTGATTTTTCGGAATTGTTTATTGTTCATTGCATATCGCATAAGCAGGGCCATATCATAGGCTGTGGAATAATGGTTGTCCGAATCCAGTCCGTGCGGGTTCGCGAACGATGTATTTGTCATACCAATCCATCTCGCCTTTTTATTCATCAGGTGTACAAAACCTTCCACACTTCCTCCCACATGTTCGCTTATTGCGACTGCTGCATCATTTCCGGAACGGAGCATAAGTCCATAAACCAAATCTTTCAATTTCATTTTTTCCCCTTGTTCCAAATAGATGGACGAGCCCTCTGTATATACTGCCCGTTTGCTGGCAGTTACTGTTTCATTCATCATGCCTGATTCAATTGCAATAATAGCTGTCATGATTTTCGTTATACTGGCAATTGGTTGTTTTTGATGTGCATTCTTGGCAAATAACACCCGACCGGAAGACTGCTCCATTAATACGGCATTGTTCGCGGAAACACCCGGTTTTGCTTGTCCAATTGCAGGGAATACGATTAAACTTATTAACAGGCCGATGGCGATTATAATATGACGCATGTACGTTCCTCCCGCTTTCAGAAGACTATTCTGTACAGTTTATGCATCACTTGGACGGATATGCCTGATTAAAAATAATCCACGCATAATCTGCGTGGATGGTAGTATAACTCTGATTATTATGTATCGAAGTTTCCGAAGAATAGATCGGCTCCCTGGTCCAAATCCTTGTCATTATCCGGAAGCGGTGGCAGTTCCTCTAGAGATGTCAGTCCAAAGTAAGTCAGGAAGTCTTTAGTAGTACCAAATAGGATTGGGCGGCCGATTCCTTCCCTTCTGCCTACTTCCTCAATTAGTGACCTTGCGACCAAAGTCTGTACTGGCCGATCACTTTTAACACCCCTGATATCCTCAATTTCAGTTCTTGTAATTGGTTGGCGATAAGCAATAATGGCGAGTGTCTCCAAGGCTGCCTGGGACATTTTCGTCATTTGCGGGGATTCAAGATACTTTTTGAAATAGGTGCTGTGTTCCGCTTTCGTTGTCAGAAAAAAAGCTTTGTTTGATTGCATGATCATGACGCCACGATTGCTTTGATGATAGTTATTTTTTAATTCATCAAGCACATGGTGAACGGTGGTATCTGTAATATCAAGGACCGATGCTAATTGTTTTGCGGTAATTCCTTCATCACCGCTTGCAAACAGTAATCCTTCAACAATACCTTTCATTTTACTTAATTCCACTTTCAATCCCCCAAATAAACAACATATAATGCATCTAAATGTTTTTCCTGTATACAAGAAATCTGATGTTCTTTCATTAACTCCAGTACAGCCATAAACGTCGCAACAATGTGCCCCCTCGATGGTGTTTCAAATAATTGATCAAAGGAAACACGGGTTCCGGAATCTTTTATAATCTGAAGTACCTCAGTCATTCGTTGTTCAATTGGTATTTCCCCACGCTGTACTTTTGTTTCCAGTGGAGCATTCCATTTTTTGCGTTCAAATACCTTTTCCAGTGCATGCAGCATATCATAGATTGATGTATCATTTTTTTCAATAGCCGATTTTCGTTCTGTCTGTTCGAATGCTGCTGGAGGCCTGGTGAAAATCTGATGATCATTGTTTTCTTTCTCCCTAAGCTTTTCGGCAGCCGCTTTGTATTTCCGATATTCCACCAGACGTTGCATTAATTCTTCACGCGGGTCCTCCATATATTCCTCGTCCTCTTCGTCTATTTGCTGAACAGGGAGCAGCATCTGGCTCTTTATCGCAAGAAGTGTAGCTGCCATTACAAGGTATTCACTCGCAACATTCAGTTCCAACTGCTGCATCGTGTGTATGTAATGCATATACTGTTCGGTAATCCGGGCAACAGGGATATCGTAAATATCGATTTCATAGTGATTGACTAAATGAAGAAGTAAATCAAGAGGTCCCTCAAATGTATCCAATTTAACCTGGTACGGTTCGTTCATAATTCTCTCCCTTTAGAAAACCTGGTATTTCGAGCCTGGCCGTTTATTTCCTGTGCTGTTTATTAGTGTTGTCCATCTTTCTAATTGCATACTTTTGATTTGTCCCAACCTGCTCCATCACAAGCAAAAGTTCAACGGCAAACGAAAAATAGTTTTTTTGTCATAGATGCCTATACATGATACCTGTTGCAGACATATGTTATTACGTAAGATAAATGTTAACAAAATAACATTTATTCGTTAAGTGAAAAAGGAGGAATTCAGTTATGAGTGGCAATTATGGTGGAGGATTTGCGTTAATCGTCGTACTGTTCATACTGCTCATTATCGTTGGTGCTGCCTGGATGTAAGTCCGACACATCCAGTTACACCAAAAATAACTAGCTTAACAATAGCCAGCTCCTAAGCGAGCTGGCTATTGTTTATTTGCACTAATCCCGTTGTTGACTTTTGTTGGAATCATTGTATTTATTAAAAAAGTTTTGTGTAAATTCATCTGCACAGACTGCATATTTATCACTGTACATTTTATTAATTTCTTCAACCATTTTTTTACCGATACCCATATTCCGATGTGATGGATTTACCGATATATGCTGCACAACAGCATTTATATCATTTTCTATCTTTACTCCAATCGCACCTGTTACATCTTCTTCTTTCCATAAGAAGAGTTGCCAGTCAGGATTTGTTTCATATTCCTTTATGGTCTGCTGCAATTTCTTCACATCTTTACCCTCTGGCATAAAGGACAACAATCCCATTGCTATTTTTTCCATATTCTTTTTATATCGAATTAACATAGATACCCCTCATTATGAAAATAACTTTTCAAAATTTATTGGCAAGTAATGTAAGTTGTATATATATTTATGCCTTATCTTGCTTCATTTGTCAAATTACTTTTAGAATACAAAAATAAACCAATAAACGGATCCTGCAGTAAAACCAATCAGCAGTAAAATGACCAGTAATAACCAATTTTTTTTACGTTGGTTCAATTAACTCATCCTTTATAAAGTATTCCCCTTACAGATGTTAATCATACCGCTGACTTCTTGGTTTCATCAGCTGATGGATTCAAATTCACCGAGGAATCTTAATTACTCTGAAACTATCCTTATTTCTTTCATTTTATCACCGTTCTTCATCACTTTTGCATGTTCAATTCCCGAAGTTACCTGCCCGAAAACGGTATGAACCCCATTTAAATGTGGTTGTTCTTCATGCACAATAAAAAACTGGCAGCTGCCTGTATCCTTTCCGGCATGTGCCATGGACAATGTACCTTCAACATGTTTGTGCGGATTGCCTTCTGTTTCACACTTAATTGTATACCCGGCAGATCCGGTGCCATTGCCGTTCGGACAACCGCCCTGACTGACAAAGCCATCGATTACCCTATGAAAGGTTAATCCATCATAAAACATATCGTTCGACAATTGTTCAAAATTCTTCACAGTATTTGGAGCCTCATCCGGATAAAGCTCAAATTCAATTTTATTGCCATTTTCCATTAATATATAGCCTGTTTTACTCATTTCGACATCCCCTTTTAGATTCTTAAACACCTGTATATTTTATCATTTTACAACATTTATTGAAAGTAGCCTGTAAAGTCTACTCATAGCTTAAATCATTTTTTAACAAATCCTGATGGGTTTCTCTTTTGACGACCAGCTTATCCCGGCTGTTTTCGACAAAAACAACTGCAGGATTGGGAAACCTGTTATAATGATTAGCCATCGAATATCCGTATGCCCCGGTAGAAAAGACTGCCAGCACATCTCCGCTATCAACTTGTGGCAGTGGAAGATTCCAGATAAGCATATCACCGGATTCACAACATTTTCCGGCTACCGAAACCTTGCCCGAAACATCTGCACCTGCTTTATTTGCCAAAACTCCTTCATATTTCGCCTGATACAATGCCGGTCTGAGGTTATCCGTCATACCTCCATCCACCGATATGTATGTGCGAACGCTAGGTATTTCTTTTATGGATCCGATCGAATATAACGTCAATCCCGCATTCCCGGCGATGGAGCGGCCAGGCTCAATCCAAATTTCCGGTAAAGGGATGTCAAGCTGATCTGCGTGTTTTTTTACCGTATTCACTAATTCCTGAACGTAGGTTGAATATGGAAGCGGTTTGTCCTCACCTGTATAACGGATACCGAATCCGCCACCAAGATTTAGGACTTCCGGTGTGAAGTCATGCATATCCTTCCACGATTTGAGTTTCCGAAATAACATTTCAGCTGCCAGTTTAAATCCATCTGTTTCAAATATCTGTGACCCAAGATGGCAATGCAGCCCTTTAAATCTGATTTTGTTATGTTGCATTAAGTGCAGAAAAGCCTGATCTGCCTGTCCATTATGAAGGTTGAATCCAAACTTGGAGTCTTCATTTCCGGTCATAATATAGTGATGTGTCTTTGATTCAATTCCGGGAGTTACACGCATCAGAACGTCTATTTCAGTTTGGTGTTCCTCCAGAAGACTGCTGATCAGCTCAATTTCATAAAAATTATCGACTACGATACAGCCAATCCCATGTTCTATGGCCATGGTTAGTTCGGCCCGGCTTTTGTTGTTTCCGTGCAAATGTATTTTATCGACAGGAAAATCCGCCTGCAATGCTGTATAAAGTTCACCTTGAGACACAACATCCAAACTCAGATTTTCCTGTTTGATTACCTGCAGCATTGCAATCGATGAAAAAGCTTTACTCGCGTATGCTACCTGTGCCTTTACACCCAAATTGTTAAACGTATCGACAAATGCCCGGCAATTTTGTCGTATAACTGATACATCATATACATAAAGTGGTGTTCCATATTTGGATGCTAATTCCATTGAATCCATTCCGCCTATTTCAAGATGACCATTTTCCGTAATTGAAAACGGGTGATTTTCCAGTGCCATAATACATTTCTCCTAATCAAAATAATAGAAATACTGTATCATAAGCTTATAAAAAACGAAAGGATAATGCCGGTTTTTTTGCGGATTATCGCTTGCCTGCAGGTTGACGATAGTTATTGCGCGGGTGAACAATGCTGGGCCGTTTGTTTGATTTGGGTACCGGAACACGAATCAGAATCTGTGCAAGTGCTCCCGCATTAAACGGCAGGAATGGCCACAAATATGGCGTTCGGATTGAACGAAGCCGTACCAGATACATAATATAAAGGGTAAATCCGATGGCAAACCCGATTACCCCGAAAAAGCCCGTCACTACGATTAATATAAATCGGGTGAGCTTATTAGCCACACTCAGCTCATAACTTGGCGTAACATATGAGCCAATCGCACTTACAGAAACATATAAAATCACTTCCGGTCCAAACATGCCTACATCAATTGCGATTTGCCCGATCAGAACAGCAGCAATTAAGCCCATTGCAGTTGATAATGGGGTCGGTGTATGAATGGCTGCCATCCTCAAGAATTCCACCCCAAGGTCCGCCAATATAATTTGCAGGACAATTGGAACATTCCCTTCTTCCTGTGGTCCGATAAATGCCAGTTCTTTTGGAAGTAATGACGGCTCAATTGCAAACAGCAGCCAGAGCGGGAGTAAAAAGACGGATGCCAGTATTGCCAAAAACCGTACCCATCTGATAAACGATCCGATTATTGGTGCCTGCCGGTATTCTTCGGCATGTTGAACATGATGAAAATAAGTTGTTGGTAAAATAATAACGCTTGGTGACGTGTCAACTATTAATAAAACATGTCCCTCCAATAAATGGTTGGAAGCAACATCCGGCCGTTCCGTGTAACGAACCAGCGGGTATGGATTCCAGCCGCGTTGAACAATAAATTCCTCTATTGTTTTATCTGCCATGGGAATGCCGCCAATTTCAATATCATTTACTCTGTCTTTGATAACCTTAACAAGTCCATCATCTGCTACATCATCCAAATAACAAACACACAAATCTGTTTTGGAGCGTTCGCCCACTTTCATCATTTCAAAACGAAGCCTCGCATCGCGAATTCTTCTTCTTGTTAAAGCTGTATTTTCAATAACATTTTCAGTATAACCGTCACGCGATCCCCTGACTACATGCTCCGTATCCGGTTCCTGTGGAGTACGACCAGGGTATTTCCGAACATCAACGATAAAGGATTGTTTTTCCCCGTTCACGAAAATAACAATCAACCCTGACAATAACTGGTCTACTGCTTCATCCATGTTTTCAGTTGCCTTTACTTGCTGATGTATAATCCGGTTGTGTATTATTTCGGGAATCTTCCTTCGCTCACGCTCACTATCATTAATATCAATCAATTTTTTTATTAATTCAGCAATGACGGATGAATCACAAAGTCCTGTTACATAATAAATCTGGACTTTTGTTTTTAACAGGGTCAATTCCCGAAAACCCAGGTCAAACGATGTACCAAGACCTATTTTATCTTTCATGTAAGCTTCATTTTCTTTGATTTTGCCTGATACATGGCTATAATCTTGTTGTTGTTTCATGATTAAACACCCCATACATAAACTGATTCGTTACTTTACAAAAACCGTCCATTGAAATATGGATCCTGCGATTTTTCCAAATACAATTGCCATTAATAGCCACAGCAGCTTGTCATCCATTCTGATTCGCTTGGAAATAATCGGAAACACATTTAAAATCTCCGTAAGTGCTGCTGCAAGCATTCCATTAAAAACACCATGAAATGCTCCCCAGAGAATTAAAACCATGGTAGGCTGATCCCAATTGACATCTGCAAAGGACATATATGTGCCAAATACAGTACCGGTAATAACACTGACTACATAAATTTGACTATACATTGCTGAACGACTCAGCTGAATTAATCGAGGGATAATACCAAGTACAGTCAGGAATGCTACAAACCCGCCACCTACCGCCAGACCAGCAGCCAGACCGATTATGATCTCCAGAATGTTAATGAAAAGGTTTAGTATCATTTAACCTGTTCTCATAGTAACTGACGTACTGATCCAAATCCTGCTGGTAATTATAAATTTCCACTTCAAGCGGGCTTGGTTCTTCATTAAATCGCTTCGTAAACCAATGATTAAAAAATAGCAGCATACCTATACCTAATCCGAATGAATATGGAATCTGGATCCATAGAGGGTATTTAATTTCCTCACCGGTCAGCAGGTAATGCAGCTTTTGTTGTACATCCTGCATACTGACATCATAATGGAAGTTCATAATGGTCATTGCGGTTCCAATAAACAACAGTATCCAGACACCTGAGGCAAGCATGATGTTCGGGGTTTTCCTAACTTTTTTAATCCGAATAATCGACTGGTCCGGTCCAATGAGCTGCAATTCCAATGCAGGATACATCTCATTTAAATGATCGATAACCATAAAACTGTCGATGATAATGATATTCCGATCTTTCTTCGTAACCTGGTAAATAAAAGTGTTCTCGATTTCCGATTTTAACGCTGAAGGAGCTGAAATATATGCAATATCTTTTAAATATAAACGTTGCATCCGATTCAATTCCACATTCTTCTTCATTCGGAGATATATAATGTCTGCCATGAATATCATCCTTCGCTACGTGATGTCATTTATTTTCTGTCAAAAAAAAATTGTTATAGCTAGTAAAAGTTGACAACCAAAGTGCAAACACCTGTTTTTTGCCTTTTATACAGCAAAAAATCACCACTGTATAATAGTGGTGATTCCAATCAGTTCATATTGATTTTCATTTCATATAATATCTTTTTCTCCAGCCTCGAAACCTGAACTTGCGAGATACCAAGCCTGTCTGCAACTTCAGACTGTGTTCTATCTTTGTAATAACGCAAATATACAATCAGCCGCTCCCGTTCATTGAGCCCCCTTATTGCTTCCTGCAAGCTCAGTTTATCAAACCAGTGAGTGTCATCTTCCGCTATCTGATCAAGCAATGTAATCGGATCCCCGTCATTTTCAAATACGGTTTCATGTATGGAATGCGGTGCCTTGGCAGCATCTTCCGCATGCACAACATCTTCAGGGGTAATATCCAACGCATCAGCTATTTCATGGATGGAAGGTGATCTTCCCAATTTTTTTGTCAGCTCATCCCGTTTTTTTCTTATTTTGTTCCCGGTCTCCTTCAAAGATCTGCTGACTTTAACACTCCCATCGTCACGAATAAACCGCTGAATTTCCCCAATGATCATAGGCACTGCGTATGTGGAAAAACGCACATCAAAGGAAAGATCAAATTTATCAATCGCCTTAATCAATCCAATGCTTCCAATCTGAAAAAGATCATCAGGGTCATAGCCTCTGCTGATAAACCGCTGTACAACCGACCAGACAAGCCTGACATTTCTCTCCACTAGAATATCCCTGGATTCTTTATCACCTTGTTGACTTTTGTGAATATATTCCTTTACCTGTTCATCTGTCAAAGCCTCTCTTTGTTCATTCTGTTCATCTTTTTTAACATTTACGTCCATAGGCATCCCTAGTTACATACCGTTTTACTTTTGGTTAATTGCTTTGTCATATGAACAGTTGTTCCATCACCAGGGTTGGAAATCACTTCAACAGAGTCCATGAAATTCTCGATGATGGTAAATCCCATACCGGAACGTTCCAGTTCAGGTTTTGACGTGTAAAGCGGCTGTCTTGCTTCATCCAGGTCACCTATACCTATTCCATTATCTTTAATTGTCAATTCCACTTCGCCATCATTCAAGGCACACGTAATTGAAACATGATTACCAGGCTGATTATTATATCCGTGGATAATCGCGTTCGTAACTGCTTCCGATACCACTGTTTTTATTTCGGTCAATTCGTCCATAGTGGGATCGAGTTGTGCAACAAAAGCCCCGACTGTTACCCTTGCAAAAGATTCATTTTCACTGACACTCGAAAACTCTACAAACATTTCATTATTCATGAAGCCACCCCTAACGTAGACAACGCATTTTCTTCGTTCTCCTCTAAGAGAATAATTTTAAAGATGCCCGACATTTCAAATAATCGTTTCACTGGCGGTGAAACCGAACATACTACCATTTCGCCGCCAAGCTGCAGAATTTCCTTATATCGTCCCAAAACAACCCCCAGTCCGGAACTATCCATGAACGATACAGCTTCCAGATTCAATATCACGTGTTTTATTGCATTTTGATAAATCATTTCCTTCCATTCATTCCGCAACGCTTCTGCTTCATGATGATCCAGTTCCCCGGAAATTCTGACAATCAGCACGTCCTCCTTAACCTCGAATGCAGTAGACAGAATCATTTATTCTCCTCCTTACAAAATGTTGTAGTATATCTTTTTCTTTTTAAGGCAGCTGAATTCCTGCCTGATGACAAAAGAAGATGTCATTCGTTGAAAATAGAAAAATTCAGCTGTTTTTCACCATATTCTGCAGAGATCGCTTCAACAATGTGAAATAACCGGCAGACTGCACATCATGCTTCAAGATCAATGGTGACTTGGAAACAGTTTTTCCCTCTTTTTTAACAATCAACGTCCCCACCTTTTCACCTTTTTTAATCGGTAACTGTATATTTTCGGATAAAATTGCCTCTGAACGGATGTTTTCAGTTGATTTTCCTTTCCGGTGAATCGTACTGATTGACTCTGAAGTGACAACATCCGTATGCTGATCATCCGCTTTTAATAAATTTAAGGTGGTTATTTTTTCACCTTTTTTATATAGGTTCTTTGTTTCAAAATGATTAAATGCGTAATCAAGCATGTTGGATACAGTACTATTACGCTCTTTTGTTGAATCTGCACCCATCACGACCGCAATTACACGCATACCGTTTTTTTCCGCTGTAGCTGTTAAACAATATTTGGCTTCATTGGTATAACCTGTTTTCAGTCCATCAACTCCTGGATAGGATTTAACCAATTTGTTTGTGTTAACAAGCCAGAATTCATTTTCTTGTCCTTTTCGCAGATAATCTTCATAAATGGATGTATAGTCTGTTATAGATTCGTATTTTAATAATTCTTTGGCCATTACCGACATGTCATGTACCGTACTATAGTGATTTTCGGCAGGCAATCCGGTGGAATTATTAAAATGTGTATTCTCCAGACCCAGTGCTTTCGCTTTTTTATTCATTTTCTTTACAAACGCTTCTTCACTTCCAGCAATTCTTTCTGCCAGTGCCACGGTCGCATCATTCCCCGAGGCAATGGCGATTCCCTTCAGGAGATTATGAACGCTCATTTCCTCTCCTTCTTCCAGGAAAATCTGCGAGCCTCCCATCGACGCAGCTCTTTCACTAACACGAATTATTTCATCTTTCTTTATCTTTCCTTCTTCCAATGCTTCCATGAACAACAAGAGTGACATCACTTTGGTCATGCTTGCTGGTGGCAGTCTCTTATTCGGATTCTTCTTGTACAGCACTTTTCCGGTATCCCGTTCCATCAGGATTGCTGATTCAGCTTCCTGAGCCAGTTTTATATCCTGGATGGATTGATCCTGTGAATCCTTTTCCTCCCCATGCACAACACCGGCGGCAACCGACATCATGAAACAAACAATGCTGGTCATTATTACAAATTTTTTCATTGTTTAACCTCCAACAATCAATATAATAAAAGGATTGACTTTAATGACCTTTTTTATACTTTTTTGAAACGCAAAAAAAGACTGGAACAAGAAGTGTTTTATCAAAAGAAAAATGAAATAGCTCACCAGTCGCTGCGGAAATATACTTCGCTAGTCGCTTGCATTGTTCATCTTTTAAATACACACTTTTCGATTTGTCCCAGTCTTTTTGCAGGAATTGCGTCTTATTCTGTTACGGTATCATAGATGAGTGTTGGTGGATTTACTGTGGTATCTGATATCCGGATACTTTTGTATAGCTTATCCTTCACTTCCTCTATAACATTTTGATTTGTATGAATGGTTAACAGCGTTTCACCTTCTGTTACTTTATCCCCGATTTTTTTATGCAGAACGATACCGGCAGCCAAATCTATGACTGAATCTTTGGTGGCCCGACCTGCTCCAAGCATCATTGCGGCTGTTCCGACCTCATTGGCCACAATTTCCGATACTGTCCCAGTTTCCAGAGCAGGCAGCTCAATTTTATATGTTGCTTGCGGAAGCATTTCCGGATGATCGGCTACATGGGCATCTCCGCCCTGTGAATCAAGGAAAATTTTAAACTGATTGAATGCTTTACCATTTTGCATGTTCTCCTGGAGTTGGTTTCGTGCTTCATCCAGTGTCTCCGCTTTTCCGGCAAGTACAACCATCTGACTTCCCAGAACCAGACATAACTCAGTCAAGTCTTCCGGTCCATGTCCTTTTAGTGTATCAATCGCTTCCTTAACTTCCAATGCGTTTCCGATTCCCTTGCCTAACGGCTGACTCATATCTGAAATAACTGCCATTGTGTTTCTGCCTACGCGATTTCCGATGGATACCATTGCCCCGGCAAGTTCTTTGGCATCTTCCAGCTCTTGCATAAATGCGCCTGACCCGGTCTTGACATCAAGTACAATACTGTCGGCGCCAGATGCTATTTTCTTGCTCATAATCGAACTTGCAATTAACGGAATTGAATTAACAGTTGCCGTTACATCCCGCAGGCTGTAAAGTTTTTTGTCTGCCGGGGTCAGATTTCCGGACTGGCCAATAACAGCGACCTTATTCTTATTTACCAAATGGATAAAGTCATCGTTGGAAATTTCCACGTGAAAGCCCGGAATGGATTCAAGTTTATCAATGGTCCCCCCGGTATGACCCAGTCCACGTCCGCTCATTTTGGCAACCGGTACACCGAGTGATGCAACCAATGGAGCAAGGACGAGCGTTGTCGTATCGCCAACGCCTCCGGTGGAATGTTTGTCCACTTTTGTTCCAGAAATTGCCGATAAATCAATCTTATCTCCTGAATCAACCATGGCACTTGTTAATTCTGCACGTTCCTTTTCTGTCATATCCTGAAAATAAACCGCCATCATTAAGGCGCTGACCTGATAATCCGGAATATCGCCTTTCGTATACTCCTCGATAAAAAAGCGAATTTCCTGGTCAGTAAGTTCTTCTCCGTTGCGTTTTTTTTCAATGATGTCATACATTCTCATAATTCATCAATCCTCACTCATTATTTGGCAATGTACGGATAATTTCTTTTACAAATCGTAAAAAATCTTCCTTCACTTTCTCAGTTGTTTCAATTACTTCATCATGGGTCAGTGGCTGATCAAGAATACCCGCAGCCATATTCGAAATACACGAAATACCGAGAACTCGCAGTCCGGAATGAGCAGCGGCAGTCACTTCTGGAACCGTCGACATTCCGACCGCATCACCGCCGAATGCTCTTAACATCTTTATCTCTGCTGGTGTTTCATAGGCGGGACCCGTATTTCCCACATATACCCCGTGCTGCATAGTCAGTCCAATTCTTTCAGCACACTTATCGGCATGGTCAAGAAATAATGTATCATAGGCTTTCGACATGTCGGGGAATCGATCTCCCATTTGATTATCATTCGGTCCAATCAGCGGGTTGTCTCCCATATTATTAATATGATCATCAATCAACATCAGGTCGCCGGGATTGAATGTTTTATTGATGCCGCCTGCTGCATTTGTAACGATGATGGAGTCAATCCCCAACGCCTTCATGACCCTGACCGGAAACGTTACCTGCTGCATCGTGTATCCTTCATAATAATGGAACCGGCCCTGCATGGCGATTACCTGGCGTCCCTCCAATGTACCGGCCACAAGTTGTCCTTTGTGTCCGGCAACTGTTGATTCCGGAAAATGCGGAATATATTTATAACCAATTGATACAGGGTTCTCGATTTCGTCGGCAAGCACACCCAAACCAGAGCCCAGTATTAATCCAATTTCCGGTTTTCTCTCGATATTTTCCTGTAGAAATGCTGCTGCTTCTTTTACGTCGTTCAGATTCATGAACTTTACCACACTTTCTATTTAATTTCGTTTAAAAAGCTTTTACCGTGTTCAGGCATTTTTATATTAAAATTATCCGAAACAGTTGCTCCGATATCGGCAAATGTTTCCCTTAACGACAATTCTTTCCCTTTACCGATGCCATTATGGTAAATGACGAGCGGAACATACTCACGTGTGTGATCGGTTCCGTGATGGATAGGGTCATTTCCGTGATCTGCTGTAATAATTAATAAATCATCGTCGTTCATTCTGTTTAATACTTCCGGAAGTCTGGCATCAAATGCTTCCAGCGCTTTTCCATAGCCCTCCGGATCACGGCGATGTCCATATTTGGCATCAAAGTCGACCAGGTTTAAAAAATTGAGGCCGCTGAAATCCTGACTCATCGATTCGATCAGCTTTGTCATGCCGTCTTCATTATCTGCCGTCCGAATCGCAGAAGTAACACCTTCCCCGTCATAAATATCGGAAATTTTACCGAGTGCGATGACGTCATGACCGGTTTTTTCCAGTTCATTCATAACCGTATGTCCAAACGGCTTCAGTGCATAATCATGCCTGTTTGCTGTCCGCTGAAATGCTCCTGGCTGGCCGGTAAAGGGTCTGGCAATCACACGGCCGACCATATATTTTTCATCCAGTGTCAGTTCACGGGCAATTTCACAGATTTGATACAATTCGTCCAGAGGAACAATATCTTCATGGGCAGCAATCTGCAGCACAGAATCCGCTGAAGTATATACAATTAACGCACCGGTTTTCATATGTTCAGCACCAAGTTCATCCAGGATAACCGTACCGGAAGCGGGTTTATTTCCAATTACTTTCCGGCCGGTCCGTTCTTCCAGCTCCGAAATCAGTTCATTCGGGAATCCATCCGGGAAAGTGCGGAATGGCTGTTGGATGTTCAACCCCATAATTTCCCAGTGGCCAGTCATCGTATCCTTTCCATTGGATGCCTCCTGCATTTTTGTATAATGTGCCTGTGGACTGTCCTGTATTGCAATTCCTTCGATTTCCCGGATATTGCTCAAGCCGAGCTTTGCCATATTTGGCATATTCAAACCATTCATTCGCTCAGCAATATGTCCAAGCGTGTCTGCTCCTTTATCGTCGAACCGTTCCGCATCCGGTGCCTCACCGATGCCTACTGAGTCCATTACAATCAGAAATACTCGTTTGAAATTTTGCATGTTTATCCCTCCAGTAAGTATTAATCAGCTTATCAAAAATAAACTATTTTCATTCTGTTGTAGGATGTCTGACCTCTCCTTTTAAAAAGATACTCTATCCTATGCCCTTGGATGATACGATTTATAAATATCCTTCAGACGCGATTTATTTATATGTGTATAAATCTGCGTCGTGGAAATATCGGAATGTCCAAGCATCTCCTGTACCGACCGTAAATCAGCACCATTTTCCAACAGATGGGTTGCAAATGAGTGACGCAGTGTATGCGGTGTTATTTCTTTCTTAATTCCTGACTTCCTCGCAATTCCCTTCAATATCTTCCAAAACCCCTGGCGTGATAACGGACGTCCATGCTGGTTAACAAACAGTGCGTTTTCATCCTGTTTCCGTCTTGTCAGTAGTCCGCGAGCCTCCTGCAGATATTTTTCAACCGCTTCTTTCGCGACATCACCCAAAGGTACAATTCTTTCTCTTGAACCTTTTCCGTAACATCGTAAAAATCCCATCGTCAAATGAAGGTCACTCACTTTCAGATCAATTAATTCTGAAACACGCAATCCGGACGCATAGAGTAGTTCCAACATCGCTTTGTTACGGAGATTTAATGGACTGTCCACCCGAAAAGTCAATAATTTCTCCACGTCATTGGATGACAAAACATCCGGTAATTTTCGTTCTTTTTTGGGAGTTTCAATATGGATACTGGCATCATGGCCCACTTTTTGGTCCCTGATCAGAAACTGATGATAGGCGCGAATCGATGAAATTGCCCGCGATATAGTGGCCGCTGATTTTCCGTTATCATTTAATTCATATAAAAATCCGATAATGTCATTACGTTCCACATCATTCCAGCTTTTTTTATGTACATGCTTTTCGATGAAAGCCATATATTGGTTCAAATCTCTTTGATAGGATTTCATTGTATTATCAGATAGGCCACGTTCAACTTGTAAATAATGAATAAAATCCTCAATACCGGATTTTAGCATAACGGCTACTCCCCTAATCGAAAAAATATATCCAGACGATTTATGATATCTTCCACTTCATAAAATACTTTTACAGAAGGCCCCTCAGGTGGATCATAGCGGTGTTCCTTCTCATATTCAGCATGCATGACATTCAATCCAACATAGAACAAACATGTGCAGGCTGCAAATATGACAAAAATTTTCAATGTATCCCATATCATTTGTTTCATTGTGCATGTCCCCTCTTTCATATCTATTGTTAAAAGATATGCTGTAAAAGGAACACAATATACATTGAAAACATTTACATTCGCTGTTTCAAACGTAACCCATCTCGGCGAAAATGTAAATTAAAAACAAATACATGGGTACACAATTAATAGTCAATCCATGTTATCCGTCAGATTATACAGCAAAATAAAAGCCTCTTTCCCGTTAAGAAAAAGGCAATCAGGTTCATTATGATGTTGCCGTTTGTACGGAAGCTTTCTGACATTGCTTGCAAAGTCCGTGAAATGTCAAGCGGTGATCTTTCACTTGGAATCCCCAGTCACTTTCAACTATTTTTTCAACATCTTCCAACAGATCTTCAACAATTTCTTCGACCGATCCGCATTCAATACAGACAAGATGATGATGAAAATGCTCTGCTCCCTCTTTGCGAAGGTCATAACGGGAAACACCGTCACCAAAATTTATCTTATCCACAATCTTTAATTCCGATAATAATTCCAATGTACGGTACACAGTTGCCAATCCGATTTCAGGTGCCAACTCTTTAACAAGCAGATATATTTCTTCTGCACTCAAATGATCTTCTTCACGTTCAAGCAATACTCTGACAGTAGCTTCCCGTTGCGGAGTTAGTTTATAGCTTTGTGCATGGAGCTGTTTTTTAATCTGTTCCATTCGATGTTCCATGGCAAGTCTCCTCCCTGATATCCCCAACTATAATTATATGCACATAGATAACGAGTGTCAAAGTATAATTATTATAAACTGTTATCGATAATTATTATTATATAATATAAATTATTTTTTATAAAGTCATTCGGGAATATTCGTTATGGCAGGAAAACTGTGGCGCCCTCTATTTGATAATACCAGGTCTTCTAAAAGGATATTGTTATTACACAATATCCATAAACTGCGACATAGTATGATGTTCTACCACCGCTGCGGAAATACACGTCGCTTTCACTTCCAGCATAAGAGCGACATCAGCTCAAGAAAGTCACTTTCGCTGTGTCTTCTTTACCGTGGGCGGCTGATGAGCCTCCTTGTGCTCGTCGTGTTGCAAGCATATTCAGTGGTGTTACACTCCTCGCAAAAAAGATCGCTACCGCGCTGCGGGTCTCATCTAGGCCTCTGCTCCCACAGGAGTCTCCGCGTATTTCCTCCGCTAAGTATGGGTTCACTGTTTCGTATTACCACTTGACACGAAACTGCCGTACTAAAATAAAAGTGCATAGGCTAAGGAAAAATGTTGAAAACACATGACCAGCCGTTGGAATATGCGAGACTCCTGCGGGAAGTACAAGCTAGGCAAGGGGGTCCCCGCAGGCGAGGTACGAGCTGAGGAGGGCTCGGCACTTGCCCGCGGTCAAGAAGACACTGCGATAGTTTTTTTGAGCAGATGTCGCACTTATGCTGTAAAGTGAAAGCGAGTATATTCCAACGGCGCGGCTAGAAAGCTGTACTAAAGTAATTGGTTTTTTCAATGTCACAGTTTAGTTCAACTATTAGACAGCAACAACAGCCTTCTAATAAAACGACTCAACCAATGCTTCCATTGCTTCGTTGGCGACGAAAGCCTCCAGAGACGCGGCTGCCAATGAGGCGATCAGTAATAGTGAAAAAATCATGATATAACGGCCAAACGGCTGGAAAATCGGCTGTGAAATCTTTTTTGAAAACAGTTTTCCAAGCAGCGTCAATGAGAATATCATCGCCATACTTCCGGCAATTAAGTAGACTGGTATAATCAGAAAGTTCTGCGGTGCAATTGATAATGATGCCAGCAACAGTCCTTTTGCCCCCAACTGATTTACAATGAACCCGACGGAAAATCCCACAACAAGCCCTTTCAGGAAAATGAGAATCCACACCAATGGAAGACCTATAACAGACAACCCTAATATGAACAGTAAAATTAAATATTTGGCATGATAAAGGAAGCTGCTTTTTAGTATTTCACCATTGTTTATTTGCTCACTGCCACTAAGCTGTCCAAAAAAGCGCTCCAGATAGAAAAACAAGCCTTCCTTCTGTCCAAAACTCATACCGTTTACAATAATTGCTCCGAAAATTACGCCCGTTAAAAACAAAATAATCATAAACATATAAATGGTGGCATGCTCTTTTACATGATTCACTGCTAAAGTTCGTTTGGTATACATTGAAATCCTCCATTGTCCTTTTTTCCCCTCTACTAAAAACTATGAAGAATACCATGTAAAAATACCAAAATGCGGATATTTTCCCGATGATTTATTCAGGATGTTACACTTCCATACCTGCCACCACCACCGGCTTTTATTTCCAGTTCCCCTTTCCGCATCCGTATGATAGAGGCTGCTAGTTTTTCCGGAACGACTCTCCGCAGTTCCTCAAATGGAACATGATGAATCACATTCATTTCCGTATCAAAATGGGATAACAGTTTTTCAAATGTTTTGGGACCAAGCTTCGGCAAATATTCCAACGGGACCTGATATAAATATGGCGGCCGTTCCACATTGCTTTCATCCGCATTGGACAATTCCTGAATCCGGTCGTACACCCCTTTGATGATTTTAGTTGAATGACACGTATGACATTGCGCTGCATCAGGTGATAATGGCTCGAGGCACTGGCTGCAAACTGTTGTATAATATTTTCCCAAATGCGGGTTCATGCCGAAGTTTTGTTTGATACCCCGTCCATTAACATTGCCCAGTGCCCACTCAAATTCTTTAAAAGAAGGTTCCTCCATCGTAATTTGCTGATACTCCCTCGCGATTTTAGCAAGTGAATGCGCATCTGAATTCGATACAAATGTGTAATCGTGCAGCTCAGCAATCTGATCAGCCATCATCGTATCCGAACTCAACCCTAATTCAATAGCATCAATCAAATCGGGATCAAATACTTCCTTTAATGATTGCCGAACCCCTTTTCCATACAGGCTCTTAAACGGGGTGAACGCATGCGCGATAATAAATAGCCCGGAAAGTTCCTTCACTTTATATTGCAGTTCCTTTGCTGAACCATAATAGCGCTGAGAACTCAGTGTAACGTTTTTCATTTTTCCTGTCAGCCATTCCGTAAATTTCCCGATTGCTGCAAGGGTCGGGAAAAAGCAAAGTACATGAATGGGGCCGCGGCAATTTTCATCATAGACTTCAATTTCTGCTCCCGGCAGCAGTGTTACCTGTTCAAAACGCACTCCCCCATCCGTCAGTTCGTATGCGTTGCCTGCCTCAATCAGCTGTTTTATTTCTTCCTGTACTGCCGGAGCCTGACTGTCAATTACCCCTGCCATGTGTATCCCTTTGTTACGACTTGCTTCTTTTAAAATATTTGTCAGCGTCAATGTTTTGGCACCGGTTATTTTCACCGGTTTATTGTACATATCCCTGCCGATATGAATGTGCATATCGGCAAAAAATGAGTTCAGCATTTGCTACATCCTTTCCAGTGATTCAAGATACAAGATTGCATAGTTTGTTTTGGCATCATGAATGCGTTGTTCCCGTGCATACTGTTTTGCTTCGTCCAGTGTCAATTCAAGCAATTCAACAAACTCGTCATCATCGCCCGCCACCGCATCTTTCAGCGGTTTCAGATCTTCTGTCATATAGATATACATGATTTCATCCGCAAAACCCGGAGACGTATAAAATGATGTGATCAACTTCAGATCACTAGTCGTATAACCTGTCTCTTCCTCCAGTTCGCGGACTGCCGTTATTTCAGGCCTTTCACCGGGTTCCAGTTTTCCTGCCGGGATTTCCACCAGTGATTTTTCCAACGGCTTACGGTATTGTTCAACAAACACAATTTTTTTATCCTTGGTAATCGGAATGACTGCTACTGCACCCGGATGTTTAAGCAGTTCCCTTTTCGCTGTTTGACCATCAGGAAGTGTTACATCATCCACCTCCAGTTTAACGACCTTTCCATCATATATGTGTTCCGTACGAATCGTTTTTTCTTCAAATTTTTTCATATTGCTGTTCATCCTTTCATCCTACCATTCATTCTAACACACCTATTTAGTTGAATTTAGCGGAAACAGTTTTCTACAATATAAATAAGAACATTTACTGGAGGGATCGACATGAACAAAAATCAACTTGGTCAATCGGATTTATATGTTTCCGAATTAACACTCGGGTGCATGTCTTTAGGAACGGATCAGCAAAAAGCAAACGATATTATCGATGCTGCTTTGGACGCTGGTGTTAATCATCTGGATACCGCTGATTTATATGATTTTGGTGTCAATGAGGAACTTGTCGGTAATGCAATTAAAAATCGGCGGGATCAAATTATTTTAACATCAAAGGTCGGCAATCATTTTAACAAGGATAAAAAAGACTGGTTTTGGGATCCTTCACCGGAACATATAAGGAACGGTATTAAAGACAGTCTCCGCCGTTTAAATACGGACTATATCGATTTTTATATGCTTCACGGCGGAACCACTGACGACCCTATCGATGAATCGATTGAAGCATTCGAATCGCTTAAACAGGAAGGTGTTATTCGCGCATATGGCATCTCTTCCATTCGTCCCAACGTCATTCGTGAATACGTAAACCGTTCCGATATCGACGGCGTTATGATGCAGTACAATATGCTGGATCGGCGCCCGGAAGAGGAAATACTTGATTTACTGCATGCCAACAACATCAGTGTGTTGGCCAGAGGTCCCCTTGCCAAGGGCATGCTCAGCAATAAAGCGGCTGAACAGATTGCCAAAAAAGGTCAGGATGGATTTCTGGACTATTCCCATGAAGAGCTTCAAGCAGTTAACCAGAAGCTGGCCGAACAATTTGGTAATGAACATTCGTTTAATGAGCTGGCACTGAAATATGTGCTCAAATCTCCCGCTGTTGTCTCAGCCGTATTTGGCGCAAGCTCAATCGACCAGGTAACAGAGAATACTGCATTTGACCATTCCAAGGCTTTGACTGACGAAACATATGAAGCTTTACAGCAAATCACAAAAGCAATTCAATATGCAAATCATCGGTGACACAAAAAAAGTGGCATTAACAGCTTATTGTTATGCCACTTTTTTTCGTAGATTTATGCGCGTTTTTCGTTGTGATATGCTCGGTTTTATCGTGTATATGCTCGATTTCAAGTGCGTTATGCTCGTTTTCGCAACATGCACATAACCCTGTCAAGTAGACAAACTAAAATCGTGCAAATCTATGCTGATTGTAACCGATATTCAACTG
>NZ_BAAADS010000009.1:181537-230776 GCF_039522605.1 Virgibacillus siamensis | reverse complement strand
AGCAGTTAAGCTCTCCAGCGCCGATGGTAGTTGGGGCTTTGCCCCTGCAAGAGTAGGACGCCGCCAGGCTTTACCAATTTTTCTGTTAATCAAGAATATATCTTCAATTTTTTATATCGCGGGGTGGAGCAGTCTGGTAGCTCGTTGGGCTCATAACCCAAAGGTCGCAAGTTCAAATCTTGCCCCCGCAACCAATTTTATTTAAAATAAATATGATTTTACCTAGCTGTGCTGAACAATTCTACAAAACAGTCCATAGCATAACAATCATTTTATAATCTGGTCCGGTAGTTCAGCTGGTTAGAATGCCTGCCTGTCACGCAGGAGGTCGCGGGTTCGAGTCCCGTCCGGACCGCCATTAAAACGAATGCATGCTCCATTTAGGAGACATGTTTTTTTAAATTCCAAAATGATAAAAGTGGAGCCGCTTCCTACTATTCGGATGCGGCTTTTTGTCTGTGAGCCTGGATTAGGATTGAAATTAAGGCCAGGCTAATCGGGAAGAAGTATGATCTCGCAAAAATGGCTGAGATTAATCAGGACAAAACATTTTCATCACAATTAGACTCAGGGTCAAGCGGCATCAAAGTCGATCGGGCCAATATTAAAATAAACTGAGGTATACATACCCAGGCTAAATAACATCCGCAATTATTTTTTCCTTTTACTGCTCTTTTTGCTATCATGAACATAGTTATGAAAAAAAGTGGTGGTTATGATGGATGAGTTTTCCTTTATCAATTCAATAAAGCAACATACTTATAAACAACCGTCAGTCGTAAAAGGAATTGGGGATGATGCAGCAGTTTTTCGTCAGCCATACAGGGATATCATTACTGCCGTCGATACATTTGTGGAGGACGTTCACTTTGCGCGGACTACTATGGCACCATTTCATATTGGCTTTCGTTCAGTTGCAGCGAATGTGAGTGATTTGGCGGCCATGGGAGCAACACCTGCATTTTATCTGGTTTCCATGATCATTCCCAAGACATGGCCTCCTGATGAACTGGATGAGATATACAAGGGTATGAAAAAGATGGCTTCCCGGCACCATATGGATTTAATTGGCGGGGATACTGTATCGGGGCCTGTTTTATCTGTTTCGGTTACGGTAATCGGCTATGCAAATATGAATCGGGCCAGGTATCGGAGTACTTCCAATGAACAAGATATCGTCTTCGCTACTGGTTATCTTGGTGACTCCCGCGCCGGATTTCATATGCTGACAACCCCCGGTTCCTACGAAAATGAACTGTATTTTTATGACAGGCACCGGAAGCCACTTCCTAGGGTGGACTTTGCTGTCGGGTTATCAAACCTGAAAAGAGTGACGTTAAATGATATCAGTGATGGGATTGCCAATGAAGCAGCTGAGATAGCGGAGGCTTCAAAAGTCGATATTGTTCTTTACGATGAACAAATTCCCATCAGCGCGCCACTCGGACAATTTTCACCGAAACAGCAGTATGAATGGAAACTGTTTGGCGGGGAGGATTTTGAACTGGTTGGCACAGTTCCGGAATACGACTGGGGTCATGTAAAGGAGATAGCCCAACAAACGAACACACCGCTTAAACGGGTGGGTGTTGTAGAACGAAGCAAGAATCCCGGTCAGCACAACGTATTTATCGTTGACCGGAACAATCATAAGAAACCTTTGGAGAAAAAAGGTTATACACACTTGGCAGATAAGGATAAGAAAGAATGAAATTTTCTATCCGCATAATTGCAACGATGGTCGTCACCTAACGCTGCTGGTGACAACCTAGTTTTCTAAGAGTAGGTGAGAAGATGAGTTTGCATGAAATTGAAACACATTCGGCAGCCGAAACAAGGCGGGTGGCGGAGCATCTGGCATTACTGCTTAAGCCGGGTGATGTGATTACACTGGAAGGTGACCTCGGTGCGGGGAAGACTGCATTTGCACAGGGGATTGCCACGGGACTTGGGGTGAAGCGGAACGTCAACAGTCCTACATATACGATTATAAAAGAATATGAGGGTGAACTTCCCTTCTACCATATGGATGTATACCGCCTGGAAGATTCCGATGAAGATATCGGCTTTGAGGAATATTTTCATGGTGAAGGAATTTCTGTAGTGGAATGGGCTCATTTCATCGAGGAATTTTTACCAGTGGAGCGGCTGGATATTAAATTGACGCTTATGGATGAACATACAAGACGCCTGGAATTTTTTCCAAAAGGCCTTCATTATGAAAGCATTACTGCCGAAATAATCGGTTAAACGTAAGGAGTCAAGCGAATGAATGTATTAGCCATAGACACATCCAATCAAATATTGGGCGTTGCGTTACTTAAAGATGATGCGTTACTGGGCGAAACCGTAACGAACATTAAAAAAAACCATTCCGTCCGCCTGATGCCTGCAATCGACCAGTTGATGCGGGACGTTAATATGTCATCGGATCAGCTGGACAGAATTGTTGCAGCCAAAGGACCGGGATCGTATACAGGTGTGCGGATTGGACTGACGACTGCTAAATCGATGGCATGGGCACTGAATATTCCGGTGGTTGGTGTGTCAAGTCTGGAAGCACTTGCTTATCAGGGACGTTTTTTTAATTCCTATATCTGCCCTTTCTTTGATGCCCGCCGCGGCTTGGTTTACACGGGGCTGTATCAGTGGCAAAACAACAGAATAGTTCCGGTCAGCGAGGAACAAAATATATTGATGGAAGAATGGCTGTTAAACCTTCCACAGGAAAACATCATGTTCCTCAGTCAGGATATAAATCTGCATCGGAAGGAAATCGAACAACACCTTGGTGTACGCGCAATTATTCCGGATGGCTCGGCCCATTTGCCGAACCCGGCACACTTAGCATTTGCCGGTATGAACAAACAACCTGATGAAACCCATACATTGGTGCCAAATTACATCCGGCTGGCTGAAGCGGAGGCTAATTGGTTACAATGGCAGAAAGGAAAGCAGGACAATGGCTGAACTGATTATACGTGAAATGACGCCATCAGATACACAGGAGGTTATGGGCGTGGAGACCGCATCCTATGCAGCTCCATGGCCGGAGGATATTTTTTTGCAGGAAGTAACCAGTAATCATTATGCGCATTATTATGTTGTTGTAGCAGACGGAAGAATTGTTGGCTATGCCGGGATGTGGCTGGTAATTGATGATGCGCAGATTACCAATATCGCGATTGACCCGGAATTCCGCGGCAGGAAGTTTGGTCAGCAATTATTTTATTATACAATGGAACAGGCTGTTTTAATGGGGGCAAAACGGCTGTCGCTGGAAGTGCGTGAATCGAATATCGCTGCCCAGCGGATGTATCGGAAATTTGGACTTGTTCCCGGCGGTATCCGAAAAAATTATTATACGGATAATCAGGAAGACGCTATTGTAATGTGGGTGAATTTATCATGAAAAAAGACACGATTATACTTGCAATTGAAACGAGTTGTGATGAAACAGCAGTTGCCATCGTTAAAAACGGCAGGGAGATTATTTCCAATGTAGTGGCATCACAAGTCGACAGTCACAAACGGTTTGGTGGTGTTGTTCCGGAAATTGCTTCCCGCCACCATGTGGAACAGATTACAATTGTTTTGGAAGAGGCTTTTGCCGAATCCGGGCTGACATGGCAGGATATCGACGCGATTGCAGTTACCGAGGGACCAGGCCTGGTCGGGGCACTGTTGATTGGTGTGAATGCAGCGAAAGCACTGGCTTTTGCCAAACAGAAACCGTTAGTCGGTGTTCACCATATCGCCGGACATATTTATGCCAACCGATTCGAAAAAGAATTTGAATTTCCATTGATGGCACTGATCGTTTCCGGCGGACATACGGAGCTTGTCCTGATGAAGGAGCATGGACACTATGAAGTAATCGGTGAGACACGTGATGATGCAGCAGGCGAAGCGTATGATAAAGTAGCACGGGTGCTTGATTTGCCATACCCCGGTGGTCCGCATGTGGATAAACTGGCTGCAGATGGGGAAGAAAGTATTGCTTTTCCGCGTGCATGGCTTGAAGAAGGCAGCTTTGACTTCAGTTTCAGCGGGTTAAAATCATCTGTTATTAACACTATCCACAATGCAAAACAGCGTGGCGAACAATTAAAAAAAGCAGATATTGCGGCCAGTTTTCAGGCAAGTGTTACCGATGTTCTAAGTACAAAAGCGGTTGAAGCTGCTCAAAAATACGATGTAAAACAGGTTATTGTGGCTGGCGGTGTGGCAGCCAACAACGGACTTCGTACTGAGCTCGACAGGAAGTTTACCGATTCGGATATCCCACTATTGATCCCGCCGTTAAAGTTGTGTACGGATAATGCTGCAATGATTGGTGCAGCAGGTTTTGTTGCATATGAACAAGGTAAGAGATCCGGTTGGGGTTTAAATGCAAATCCCTCACTTATTTTATAACGTCAAAAATATAAGTTTTGGTTGACCTTATAAGAATAACTTCAGCATTCTCTATAAATCGAGGCGAATGCCGAGTTTTTCTAAGCAGATAAGAAAGTATAAAACTTTCTTACTGCATAAGTGCAACTAAGGTTGTCACCTAAAGGTTTGGTGACAACCAAGTTTTCTAATAATGTCAGAGAGTATTCCACACCTATTATCCACAAGGCAGTGGATATTTTTTGCGAAACCAATTTGGAAATGAATTTTGTGTGTGGACAAAAAATGTGAATAACTCGGTGGATAACTGTGGATATTGTGCATAACTTTTCGGAAAAAGGGTGAAAAAGCAATTTAGTTGTGCATATGTCTGTGGATTATCTGAATAACTTGTTAGAAAGTTTAAAACCTGGCATTCCGTCTTGAGTGCAGAAACGTATATATGCTTCTTAGCTGTTAAAGAAAATGGGGATCGGTCATGTCAAAACAACAATCCTATTATGTACAAACAGACTTTTTGATATTACTCACTCTTTTTGTCTGTGTGAGTCTGTTATCCATTTATAATGCAGAGCAGCTTCCGCAATTTGAAGGCGATTCGTATGTGTGGAAGCAGCTTGTATGGTTTATCGTGGGAATGATTGCGGTGGCGATGATTCAATTTTTTGATTTGGATCAGTTGTATAAGGCAAGTCTATTAATCTATGGAGTTGGTGTGCTTGTCCTGGCTGTTTTGCTGATCAGTCCACCGGGGATTGCTCCGGTAATTAAGGGTCAACAAAGCTGGTTTACATTACCGGGATTGTCGGTGCAGCCGTCTGAATTCACAAAAATGACAACCATCCTGTATCTAGCGGCTGTTATCAGCAAGCACAAGGAAATATACAGAAATGCCACATTAAAAAGTGATGGCTGGCTGTTGATCAAAATAGCCTTTTTTGCTGCAGTCCCCATCCTGTTAATAATGAAACAGCCGGATTTTGGTACATCCATGGTATATATATTCTTTGCAGCAATGCTGGTCCTGCTGTCCGGGATCGATTGGAAAATAATTCTCGGACTTATTTTGTCTGTATCGCTCGTCTTAGCAGGTGTACTGGGCATGGTAGTTAAATTTCCGGAAATGTCACAGGATACACTCGGTCTCGATGCCTATCAAGTTGACCGGATTATGACATGGGTTAATCCCGATAAGCAGAGTGAGGATGATACTTACCATGTGGATAAGTCTATGCTTGCTCTGGGTTCCGGTCAGCTGCTTGGGAAAGGTATCGACAGCTTGCAGGTTGGGACACCGGAAGCACATACTGATTTCATTTTTTCAGTAATTGGTGAAGGCTTTGGTTTTTTGGGAACCGCGGGCGTGATTCTTTTGTACTTTCTGTTAATGTATAAATTACTGACACTCGGTTTAAACATGTCGCGCTATTCGGGTTTTGGTGCCTACTTGTGCTTCGGATACATGAGCATCCTGCTTATCCATGCCTTTCAGAATATCGCAATGACGATTGGAATTATGCCGATAACGGGTATTCCGCTGCTCCTTGTCAGCTACGGCGGAAGCTCCGTACTGGCAACAATGATCGGACTCGGCATTGTTTACCGGGTCGCAGTGGAATATACAATTCAACAGGATTATCTGTTCTAATGTATTTTACCTTTTTATCCAACAATTTTTAAAAAAACCACAGCAGGAAAGGAGAATGATCTTTCCGCTGCGGTTTTTTTGGCAGTTAGCTTGCCTGGTCGATATTCAATTGTAAAATTCTGCGCAATTCACGTTTTTCATCATCATTTAATGGAATCATCGGTAACCGGACGTTTCCAACATTAATTCCTTTCATGTTTAATGCTTCTTTCACCGGAGAAGGACTTGGCTGAGCAAATAAGGCCTTCATAACCGGAAGCAACGTTCGATGCATGACACCCGCCTCCTGAACAGTACCATCTTTAAAATGTTGAACCATTTGCTGCATTTCATTGCCTATGATATGCGACGAAACGGAAATAACACCCGCACCGCCAATGGAAAGAACCGGTAATGTGAATCCGTCATCACCACTGTATAATGTAAAATCACTTGGTGTTTTGCTGATAATTTCTGCTATGGTATCCAAATTTCCGCCAGCTTCTTTGATCGAAACAATATTGCTGATCTCTGAAAGACGTACAATCGTCTCAACAGACATATTGACAACACTTCGTCCCGGTATATTATAGAGCATAACAGGCAAAGATGCAGCGCCAGCTATTGCTTTAAAGTGCTGAAACAGTCCTTCCTGTGATGGTTTGTTATAGTACGGTGTTACAAGCATAATTCCATCAACACCTGTTTGTTCCGCCTGTTTTGTCAGGTTAATGGATGCTCTGGTGTTATTGGATCCGGTTCCGGCTATTATTGGTATCCTTCCATCAGCAGCTTCCACAACACATTGAAATAAGTTCAATTTCTCATTTGTTGTTAAAGTTGGGCTTTCTCCAGTGGTACCAGCTACAACTAATCCGTCTGAACCGTTGGCAATTAAATAATTGACTAATGATCTTGCCGCGTTAAAATCAACCTCTCCATTTTGATCAAATGGGGTAACCATTGCTGTTAAAACTTGGCCAAAATTCATCACTTCACATCCTTCTGCTAATTTTTTGAATGAAAGATGGTCAGGGCCTGAATATACACGCAAAAAAGCAACAACGAGGGTATCGTTGCTGCAGTAGAAACAAATTAGTATGAAAAAGTTTCCGCGCATGATAGCCCACCATATAGTCTCCTACATGACAGTCCTGTAATTATTCACTACAGTCCCAGCCACCAGAACATGAGTACTCTTTCGGCTTCGGCAAATTCCCCTTTCCACAATCATCGCGGGACCTCATTATCCTCTTATTGTGTACTGATGGTCTTTGCATCCTCTATCCTCACTTCAATAATATTGAGGTAAGAAATTATTTTATTAGACTTAGGGTAACAGATATTCTGTGTTGTTACAAGTTAAAAAATCCGCTCTAACTGAAAAATGGTGCATAAAAACCGCTCCGGAAATATCCTTGCATTGATTGTTTCACTATTGATGGAAACAAGTCCTTGTTCAGGCTAATTTATTCCTGCAACATCGTCCATTCTTCCATTAACTGTTCGATTTGCTGTTTCAATTCACTGGAGTGTTTGGTCAGTTCCAAAGCTTTTTCATGATCCTGAAAGTTTTCGGGTTCGGTCATTTTTTGTTCCACTTCAGCCAGTTCACCCTCCAGCTTTTCAATCGAATTCTCCAGACTGTTGATTTGCCGCTTTCGTTTCCGCTCCACACTGCGGATGGCTTTTTCCTCTTTAATGTTTGTTTTCCGGTCTTCCTGCTTATGGACGAGCATCTCTTCCTCGCGAAGCCGCGCCAGTTCCTGCTCTTCCTGCTTTTTCTCAACATAATAGTCATAATCGCCTAAATAAACGGCAGAACCATCCTGCTGCATTTCCACAACCTGATCGGTGATTTTATTGATGAAATAACGGTCATGGGAAACGAATATAATCGTCCCGGGGAAGTCCATCAGTGCCGCTTCAAGTACTTCCTTGCTATCAATATCCAGATGGTTGGTCGGTTCATCCAATACAAGGAAATTTGCCTTTTGCATCATTAATTTGGCCAGTGACAGCCGAGCCTTCTCTCCGCCGCTTAAGGCAGGAATGTTTTTCAGAACGTCATCACCGCTGAACAAAAAGTTGCCCAAAACGGTTCGGATATCTTTCTCATCAACCATTGGATGCTCGTCCCACAGTTCATGCAGGATCGTTTTATTGGATGATAATGTCTGTTGCTCCTGGTCGTAATAGCCGATTTCCACATTGGTGCCGATTTGAATTGTGCCGGCTGAAGGTTCAAGGGTTCCCATGATTGTTTTTAGCAAGGTTGTTTTCCCGACCCCGTTCGGACCAACTAAGGCAATACGTTCACCGCGATTGACGTGAAACGTAACATCGGAGAAAACCGGCTCCTGGTCGTATCGGAAACCCAGCCGGTCAATTTTCAGAACATCATTCCCACTTCGTCTGCTGACCTGAAAGGAAAACGATGCAGATGATTCATCACCTTTTGGTTTATCGAGCTTTTCCATTTTCTCCAGCTGTTTTCGCCGGCTCTGTGCCCGTTTGGTTGTCGATGCCCGTACAATATTTTTCTGGATGAAGTCTTCCATCTTTTTAATCTCAGTCTGCTGTTTTTCGTATTCTTTCATCTCTTTTTCAAAATCAGCAGCTTTTTGTTCCAAAAATTTGCTGTAGCTGCCGAGATATTTTTTAGCTTTATGCCGGGAAACTTCATAGACAATCGATGCCGTTTTATCAAGGAAGTACCGGTCGTGTGAGACGATTGTGACAGCCCCGGGATACCCGGCCAGATAGTTTTCCAGCCATGTCAGTGTATCAATATCAAGGTGGTTTGTCGGTTCATCGAGAATCAGCAAGTCAGGTTTTTTTAACAACAGTTTTCCAAGTGCAAGCCTGGTTTTCTGTCCGCCGCTCAATTCCGTAATCGGCGTAGCAAAGTCATAATCGTGAAAATGCAGACCGTTCAGCACAGACTTGATATCAGCTTCATAACGGTAACCGCCATCTGAGTCAAACGCCTGCTGCAATTTGTCATAATCTAGCAGCAGCTGTTCATATTCTTCTTCCGTATGGGCGGCAACATCCTCCATTTTTTTCTCCATCGCCCGCAATGCTTTTTCCTGCTCCTTCAGGTGTTGAAATACTGCAGACATTTCCTCCCAGATGGATTGATCTGATTCAAGGCCGGTATGCTGGGACAAGTAGCCTGTCGTAAGGCCCTTTGGTTTAAAAATTTCACCCTCATCATGTGAAAGCTCATTTGCCATGATCTTCAGTAATGTTGATTTTCCGGAACCATTCCGGCCGACAATGGCAATCCGGTCCTTTTCTTTGATTTCCAGTTTTATATTGGATAGTATGGTATCTGCTCCGAAAGATTTCGATATATCGTTTAACTGCATGATAATCATTATGTCACCTCGTTCTCCATCAGTGTACCGTACATGGAACATGGTGGGCAATACAATTGGTTGTAATTTATAATTTGTCCGCTGTTTCTGATAAAATGGTTTAAAAGCTACTACGTAATGGAGTGATTGTATGGCAGAGTTTACACATTTCAATAAACAGGGAAGGGCAAAAATGGTCGATATCAGCGAGAAGGGCGAGACTGAACGTACCGCTGTTGCTGCCTCGAGCATCATTGTCACAAAGGAAATCTATGAAAAAATCAATTCCAATGACATTCAAAAAGGGGATGTGCTGGCCGTTGCACAGGTAGCGGGAATTATGGCTGCTAAAAACACCTCGGACTGGATCCCGATGTGCCATCCGCTCCAGCTGAAAGGAATCGATATTACGTTTGATTGGAAAGTGGAAAAGGAACACTATGAGCTTGAGATTCGGGCATTCGTCAAAACAAAAGGAAGCACTGGGGTGGAAATGGAAGCATTGACAGCTGCCTCTGCAACCGCACTGACGGTTTACGATATGTGCAAGGCACTTGATAAGGGCATGATGATCGGACAAACCTATCTGCTTTCCAAACATGGCGGCAAATCCGGGGATTACTATAAAGACAACTAAGTATCATGTCATGTGACTCGGTTTGTTGCGAACCGGGTATAAAAACGAGCAGTGCACATTGAGCACTGCTCTTATTTATTCTTTTTCTTCAATTTAAAATGGATGAGCAGCATTCGCAGACTGACACCGAAGTTAAGTGTTGCTGCGACTGCCAGAATGATTGTCGTTACATTCCAGACAGTGCCGCTGGAACTCCGGATGGCCACAAACGTAAACAGAAGTCCCATCACAAAATAAACGAAAAACATCATTTTTGGTGTCGTCTTCATAAAAAAGCTAGCCTCCAATTAAAATCATTTGCATTTGCTCATATTGCTTCATCATTTTTTCAAGCTGTTCGGGGTCAAGCAGGAATTGTACCGTGACGGAAATCGAGTTCAACAGCATGTGAACAACAATCGGTACAATAATCCGCTTTGTCTGGACATACAGAAAAGCAAATACAAACCCCATGGATGCATAAATCAGGATATGTTCCGGCTCCCCGTGTATAATGCCGAAAATGAATGAAGAAAGTAACGCCGCAATAAAAAAGTTTGTTCGTTTGTAAAACGCGCCAAAGATGATTTTCCGAAAAATGATTTCCTCCATAATCGGAGCAATCAATGCCGGAATAACCATAAATATCGGTGCTGCCCGCGCAATGTCCATGATCATTTCCGTATTTTGTGACCCGGGCTGAATTCCGAATGCATATGTTTCAATCATTGCCGCAATTCCCTGGGCAAGATAGGCCATAAAGAGACCGGCGAGTATCCATACGACCATGATTCCCGGAGATGAAGCATCCCTGCTTTGCGGCATCTTCATATCCGGTTTCATCAGGAATAAAATGACGACAAGTCCGATTATAAAGCTGATGATTGTCCAGCTTACAATTGCTTCCTGCCGGCCCATCTGTAATATGAGGCGCATTGATGGGATAAACAGAATTCCGGAAAATTGCATTAAAATATATGTTAGAATCACGTACCAGTAACGTTTCGTCAAAATAACGACTCCTTTTACTTCTTAGGCTGCTATAAGTTTATGCAGCCTGTCTTCCGGATATTAGAAAAATAAGCTTATTATCAGGATTTCATGGCAATCTACTTAACCAGTAACTGTTTTGTCTGCCAAGAAAAACTATAATAAATATTTTATCATAATTTTTCCCCGCGTTATAATGGAATGGTTCAGATGGATGTATAATAGAAAAGTTGCAAAATTTGAAAGCCAATACTTGCATTTTTAAGCGGAATTATTTATTATAATAATTGGGTTTAGCACTCGGCATCTGAGAGTGCTAATAACGAATCAAATAATTGAGACGAATTAAGGAGGTTGTCACATGATTAAGCCACTAGGAGATCGTGTTGTCATCGAGCTTGTTGAACAAGAAGAAAAAACTGCAAGCGGTATTGTGCTCCCAGACTCTGCAAAGGAAAAACCACAGGAAGGTAAAGTGGTTGCAACGGGTTCCGGCAAAGTTACAGACAATGGGGAAAAGGTTGCACTTGAAGTAAAAGAAGGAGACCGCATTATTTTCTCTAAATTCGCTGGAACAGAAGTGAAATACGAAGGAACAGAATACTTAATTCTTAGAGAAAATGACATTTTAGCTGTTATCGGCTAATAATCGATGTTTTATAAAAATTTGAACTGATTTTAAGGAGGATACTTTCATATGGCTAAAGAAATTAAATTTAGTGAAGATGGCCGCCGTGCAATGCTTCGCGGTGTCGATACACTTGCAAATGCTGTAAAAGTAACGTTGGGACCAAAAGGCCGCAATGTTGTCCTGGATAAAAAATTCGGCTCACCACTCATCACAAATGATGGTGTGACTATTGCCAAGGAAATCGAACTGGAAGATCATTTTGAAAACATGGGTGCACAGCTTGTATCGGAAGTGGCATCCAAAACAAATGATGTTGCTGGTGATGGTACTACAACAGCAACCGTTTTGGCACAATCCATGATTACGGAAGGTTTGAAAAACGTTACATCCGGGGCTAATCCTGTGGGCATTCGCCGCGGAATTGAAAAAGCAGTTGAAGCAGCTGTAAAAGAATTGCAAACTATTTCAGAACCAATCGAAAGCAAAGAATCCATTGCACAAGTTGCATCTGTTTCCTCTGGTGACGAAGAAGTGGGCAGCCTGATTTCAGAAGCAATGGAACGGGTTGGCAATGATGGTGTTATCACGATTGAAGAATCAAAAGGCTTCAACACTGAATTGGAAGTTGTTGAAGGGATGCAGTTCGACCGCGGATATGCTTCTCCATACATGGTTACTGATCAGGACAAAATGGAAGCAGAACTGGAAGATCCATACATCCTGATTACGGATAAGAAAATCAATAACATCCAGGAAGTATTGCCTGTATTGGAACAAGTTGTTCAGCAAGGCAAGCCGCTACTGTTGATTGCTGAAGATGTTGAAGGCGAAGCGCTGGCAACGTTGGTACTGAACAAGCTTCGTGGAACATTTAACGCTGTAACGGTTAAAGCGCCAGGATTCGGTGACCGCCGTAAAGCGATGCTGGAAGATATCGCTGTATTGACCGGTGCAGAAGTGATTACGGAAGATCTTGGTCTGGATCTGAAGAGCGCAACAATGGAACAGCTTGGTCGCGCAAACAAAGTTGTCGTTACAAAAGATAACACAACAATTGTTGAAGGCTCAGGCAATCCTGAAGCAATCTCTCAGCGCGTAACCCAAATCCGTTCACAAGCTGAAGAAACGACTTCTGATTTTGATAAAGAAAAACTGCAGGAGCGTCTTGCTAAACTGGCAGGCGGTGTAGCAGTAATTAAAGTCGGAGCAGCAACAGAAACTGAATTAAAAGAGCGCAAACTCCGCATTGAAGACGCACTGAACTCAACTCGTGCTGCAGTTGAAGAAGGTATTGTTTCCGGTGGCGGTACGGCTTTTGTTAACGTACTCAACAAAATCGGAGAATTGACACTTGAAGGTGATGAAGCTACGGGCGCATCCATCGTGCTTCGCGCATTGGAAGAGCCTGTGCGCCAAATTGCACACAATGCTGGACTTGAAGGCTCCATTATTGTAGAGCGTCTGAAAGGCGAAAAAGTTGGTGTTGGTTTCAACGCTGCAGCAGGCGATTTTGAAAACATGGTTGCAGCAGGTATCATTGACCCAACTAAAGTTACCCGCTATGCACTGCAAAATGCAGCATCTGTAGCAGCGATGTTCCTGACTACAGAAGCAGTTGTAGCCGACCATCCAGAAGAAGACGGCGGCGGTGCCGGTGGCGGCATGCCAGACATGGGTGGCATGGGAGGTATGGGCGGCATGATGTAAGCATGCTCCCATCCCTGAAATGACAAGGTTTTGCTCATGTGCAAAATTTAAAAGTCACAAGAATTAACTATAAAGGACGTTTTCGTAGAAGTTGTGGACTTTTACGGAAATGTCTTTTTTTATTTTTAATAGCTTGTGTTATGGTTAATGTAATTATTAGTCGAATAGATGAATGCTAGTTGGCCGAATGTTGTAATGTGCCTGCAACTTAATGTTTAGCCATCAATGAAAAAATACAACAGTTGATATTTGAATAAACGATCTTTGTCAATACGAACGGGTCAGATTGTGGAAGAAGGTATATGGAAAAACAGCACTGTGTTAGAGCTGTTTTTAGTTGATTTTGTCCTCATCATCCAAACCACTAACTTTAAATGCCTCTTCTTTATTATCATACCTTGCTAGGAAATTGACTTGTCGATCAACTACCTTAAATACGGTAAATACTATATCCCTACCTTTGATTGTGTCATCATCATTTAGCCAAGTTCCATGCTGCTCTAATACAATGTAGTTGTCTTTTGCATACCTTTCAATAGTTGCTAGTTGTAAATTAGCCCGTTCAATCCACTCACCCAATTGCCGATGATTTATTACTCCAGCACCTTTAGGTCCAATTAATTCTAGCTCATGAGATGTTATTTTTGATAAACCTTCCAAATTTCTTTGATTTGAAAATTCAATCCAAGTTTCGGCAGTTTCAATGGTTTCAACGCTTTTATGATTCATGCCCTTTCATCTCCTTTGGGTTCATAATGCCTTTAAAAAATAGGTTGGCGGTATGTCGAATGTATACCTCTATTGGCATTTTTCTTGCTAAGAGGAAGCTTTAAATGAGGGGGAGTAGGGTGTGAAGCTGCTTGACAATATTCAGGAAAGATATAGAGAAAGAAATAAGTTATTTTTAGCTTTGGATGTTCTTTTCACTCTTTTGACGACTTATCTAGGTATTTGGTTATTATTTATATCAATACCAGTGTTAGTAGGTTCAAGTCAATCAGTCGATTCTTTAAATATACTTATCAATGCTGCATTCTTTTCCTTAGCAATGACTTATGCCGTTCGGGTTATCGAAATGTTTGTTACAGGTGAAAAAAGATATTTTGCATTAACACTTGTTGCCGCAATTATTTTTTTTGTAATAGCAATACTTAACTTGTGGCTAGTAATTTGAAAGGTTTTAGCAATACGAACTGGCGCCTATCTGGAATAAGGGAAAGCCCTTACTTCTTTATGTGAGCATTTTACTGAATATCTAGATGAAACTTCGGGTGCTCTGGCAGGATAATCATAAAAAAGAGGGAAAGCCGAGAATCAAAATTGCTCAGCTTCCTCATGCATTTGGAATAATGTTTTGTCTTCAACTCTGTGCATAAAAATTGTAAGGATCATCCCAAACAGAATCATCCCTGCTGCGACGAGGGTGGTTGTTGTATAGGTCAACTGATTGTTTAGCAAAATGGTTCCCAGAGTTGCTCCGATGGAATTGGCCAAGTTAAAGACAGAGGCTGCAATCGTACCGGATAAGGCTGGCGCTTCAGGTGCCGGAATAATAATCTTGGAGTTCAAGATGGGTACTAATCCGAATGTTCCTGCTCCAAATAAGAAGCACATGAACCATGCTAAGGATGCAAATTGGAGTAAGAACGTAAACAGTGCAAGCACTACAGCAAATATACCCAGGGTTGCAATAAGTCGCTCTGTTAAGCGGTTTGGTTGGATTTTGCCGGAGACAATGTTACCAACGACACCTCCAAGTCCGAAGAAAAAAACCCGGCAGTGACGCCGGTAATTCCAAAGCCAGCAAATTCCCGCAGCATCGGTTCTATGAACGTATAAGCGGTAAAAACCCCAGAAAAGCCAAATACAATAATTGCAATCACCATGAGGACATTTTTATTTTTAAAAATCCCAAGTTCTTTTTTCAATTGCGGAGCCTCTGCTGGTTTGACATTCGGTGTAACAATCGACAGACCAGCAAAAGAAATAATACCAAGAATAGCTATGAACGAGAAAACGAGTCTCCAGTCAAATGCTCCTCCTAGAAATGAACCGAAAGGAACACCTATCATGACGGCAATCGTAAGTCCTCCTTGAACGGCGGCAATCGCACGCGTTCGCTTTTCAGGTGTAGAAATCTGAACGGCTATGGACATACAGAGACCGAAAAATGGCGCGTGCATGGCTGCTGATAATAAACGGGATAGTAATAAAACTTCAAAGTTTGGTGCGGTTGCAGCAATGACATTGCTTACAATAAATATACCCATAAGTGCTAAGAGAAGTGGTTTGGGTGAAAACTTGATTGTGATTATGCGAAGGAGTGGTCCGAAGACAGCTACACTTATAGCGTAGACACTCAGCAACAATCCTGTAGTTGACACAGCTACGTTTAAATCTGCTGCAAACTGTGTTAGTAAACTTGTGACGACGTATTCTGCCATCCCAATGGCAAATGTTCCAAGCATAAAAACAATCAGGATCATGTTTTTGAGAAGTTTATGCGCATCATTGGCTACACCCCTTTATTTTTTTAATCACGAATGAATATACTACTACATTTATAAAGGATATGTCTAGTTCTTTTTCATAAAAAATTAAAGTGGTATTTTTGGCAATAATTTCGGGGGGGTGTAGAGACATTGTTTGCAAAAAGGTAATTATTGTCGTAACAGGGAATATGGTTGTAAAACGGTCTTCCGTAATATTATCAGGCAATATTCTATCCTAAATCGAAGAATTAATATTACTCCTTTCGTGCAACATAATACAAAAGCTTATATACTAGTTATTGATTAGAGAGAGAAAAAGGAAGTGCGATATGAAAGATTTTGGACTCATGGTATTGGGTACTTTTTTCTTTGCTTTTTCAGTAGCTATATTTGCAATGCCCAACTCGCTCGTTGAAGGTGGTATCCCGGGACTATCCCTCTTGCTTTATTTTAGCTTAGGCTGGTCTCCTGCATTGGTGACCTTCGTCGCAAATGGACTCATTTTATTAATTGGTTATCGCTACTTACCCTGGGCGATGATTATAAAATCAATGGTTGCCATTCCTTTATTTTCAATATTTCTGTTCATTATGGAGGGCTTTGGATCTACAATGGATGATCCTCTTCTTGCGGCCGTTTATGCAGGAGTGTTTACAGGAATTGGTTTTGGTTTCATCTTTCGTTCAGGAAGTACTATTGGTGGGACGTCAACCATTGCAAAAATGCTAAATTATAACTTTGGTTGGGAACTGACAGGAACTAATTTTGTGTTAGATGCTTTAGTTGTTGCAGGTGGAATATTAGTTATTGGCCCAATATTAACATTATACACTGTAGTGGCTTTATTTATTGGAAAACGAGTGACTGACTATGTTTTGGAAGGCTTTGAATCCAAAAAGATTGTTCATATATTCTCGGATTACAATGAAACAATAGCTCGTTCTATCCGGGAGAATCTTGGCGCTCATACAACAATTTTGCAAGGTAAAAATGATGGTGATGGAAATGATGAACATCTTATTTACGTTGCAGTTCCAAAACAGCAACTGTTTTATTTAAAAAAATTGATTCGTGAGATTGATGAAAGTGCGTTCACGGTTGTCCATACTGTAAAAGATGTGAGTGGTGGTTCACTTGCAAAAGCTCATTATCCAACACAAAAAACGTTTGGTAGTGCAAAAGAAGAAAAACAGTACTATAAAGAAAAAGTTGAGGAATGAATAGAACATTTAAATTTCAACCCATTATTTCTTTTATAAAACATCCCACCTATAATGCACCTGGTGAACAGCTGCATAACCTGTATGTTCAGCATATCTTTCCTCAACTGGGTCAAATAAAGAAAAACGTATGATATATTTTAAAGGATGTTCTGCACGCATCATACAATGTGCGAAAGAATTGAACAGCGAGTTGCCGTTCGGCCATTTTAATTTAGACTAAAAAACACACCTTTTTTAAAGAGATGTGTTTTTTAGTCTTAAATATTGACACACATATTAGTAGTTGCTAATATGATAACAATACAATATATTAGCAGTTTCTAATATGATGGGAGGAAACAAAATGTTAACTGTGGATTATGAGTCAAAAGTTCAGCTTTTGCATGGATTTTCAAATAAAACAAGAATTCAAATACTGGAATGTATTAAAGACGATGAAAAAACGGTATCACAAATCGTTGAAGCTATACAGGGCAATCAATCGAATATTTCACAGCATTTGGCATGTTTAAAAGGTTGCGGCATTATTACAGGGAGACAGGAAGGAAAATACGTTTATTATGGATTACGTAATCAACGGGTGCGTGATTTATTGACGATGATTGATGTGGTTCTTGTAGACGTGGAAAGCGATATAGCCACCTGTGAAAATCATATAGAGTAGGGGGTGACGTTCATGTCAGATAAATGCTGTGGATCAAATGAACAAGAGCTGAAAACGGAACAAGGCATTTATGCATGCTGTGATCACAAGTTTACATCTGATACGGGGCATACCGGTAGCTGCAGCAGTCACACAGCGTCTGAAGTAAAGTCCAATCAGGGAGCCTGTTGCAGCTATTATCTCGAAGGAACGAAATCTGAGAATGAGCATGACGACTGTTGTGCCAATCACACGCCATCTGGAGATATGGAGACAAAGGGAACAACTTGCTGCAGCAACAGTGTTGTGGCATTTCCAAGTGGCAATAAAACGTCTGGAACAAGTGATAACGGTGAAAAGACCGAATATCGCATATACGGGATGGATTGTCCAACCTGCGCTGTGACAATCGAAAAAGGGTTAGATCGATTGGACGATATTCAAGAGGTAAACGTCAATTATAATACGGCAAGACTGCAAATATCAGGCAGCAGTGCCTTGTCCTTTGACAGTGTCGAAAATGAGATTCAAAAATTAGGGTATATGGCTGAACCGCTAAGACTAAGCAGGCATTACAAAACGTATGATGTTGTTGGAATGGACTGTGGCAGTTGTGCTAAAAGCATTGAAAATCATTTAAGTACGATTTCATCCGTTCATGATGTCAGTGTTCATTTTTCAACCGGAAAAATGAAAGTGGAACATGAAAATAGCGTTGATGACATTGTTGCTGAAGTATCTAAAATCGGATATATAGCCTCTTTGCATTCAGATAATAATAAAGCTGTGGAAACGCCGAAAGCCAAGGAAGGGTATGGACTAATTACCTTATCAGGTATTCTAATCGCACTAGGGTTTATTGGTTCTTTCAATGAAACTTCTCCATTAATGTCAACGTTTTTTTATGCTATCGCAATTGTAATTAGTGGTTATAAGCCTGTAAAAAGTGCTTATTACGCGATAAAAAGTCGTTCATTAGACATGAATGTCCTTATGTCAGCTGCAGCAATTGGAGCCGCCTTAATAGGGGAATGGTTTGAAGGTGCAATCGTGGTCTGGTTATTTGCGCTTGGGAATGCACTTCAAAACAGATCTATTGAACAAACGAGGAAATCTATCCGTAACCTCATGGAGTTAGCACCATCTGAGGCTTGGATTAAGGCTGACACAGAATTAGTTAAAACGTCGGTGGAAGACGTTTCTGTTGGTGAGGTCATTGTGATAAAGCCCGGTGACCGCATCCCATTAGATGGTGAAATCATCCGAGGTGATACCAGCGTTAATCAGGCTCCAATTACCGGAGAATCTATCCCAGTGGATAAAATGATTGGTGATACAGTTTATGCAGGTACGATTAATGAAAGTGGATCTCTTGAAGTAAAAGTCACAAAGCTGGTTGAAGATACAACTATATCGAATATCATCCATCTTGTTGAGGAAGCACAAGAACAAAAAGCACCCACGGAAGCATTTATCGATAAGTTTGCAAGTATCTACACACCTATCGTGATCAGTGTTGCATTAGCTGTCATTGTTCTGCCGCCGTTATTTGGTTTTGGTGCTTGGAGTGAATGGGTTTATAGAGGCCTTGCGTTATTAGTTGTGGCCTGTCCATGTGCACTGGTTATTTCCACACCCGTAGCGATTGTTTCTGCTATTGGAAATGCTGCAAAGAATGGTGTGTTAATTAAGGGTGGTACTTTCCTGGAGAAAGCTGGTGCAATTCAGTCAATAGCATTTGATAAGACAGGTACCTTAACGGAAGGAAAGCCAAAAGTTACCGAAATCAATGCACTGACTGTTTCAGAAAATGAATTAATGTCTCTTGCCTTCACATTAGAAAATTACTCCACACACCCAATTGCAAAAACGATTATGGAGTGTGCAAAGGATCAGGGCGTTCAGCAAAAACATGGTGAGTCGTTTATGAATATGGCTGGTAAAGGGGTTCAGGCAACAATTAATGGAATAACTTATTATGCCGGCAACTTGAAACTGTTTGAAGAAATGACTGTACCATTGGAAAATATTAGAGCTAATGTAGAAGGGATTCAACGTCATGGAAAAACAGTTGTGATAATTGGAACAGAACAGGAGATATTCGGAGTCATTTCTGTAGCTGATCCCATTCGTAATACGGCAATGGAGGCGTTAAAAGGTCTAAAGCAGGCTGGGTTACATCAATTGGCGATGCTTACGGGTGACAACGAAGGAACGGCAAAAATGATTTCAAAGAAAACGAATGTCAACCGTTATTTTGCTGAGCTATTGCCGAAAGATAAAGTGAAGGCGATTAAAACAATGCAAAGTGAAGGTCATAAGGTAGCAATGGTCGGTGATGGTATAAATGACGCCCCGGCACTTGCAACATCTGATCTGGGGATTGCGATGGGTGGTGCCGGGACAGATACCGCAATGGAAACTGCTGATATTGTTCTAATGGCGGATAACCTGGAAAAGCTCCCATATACCGTTAAATTAAGCAAGAAAGCATTGACGATTATCAAACAAAATATTTGGTTTGCGTTGGTAGTGAAATTCATTGCCTTATCCCTTATATTCCCGGGATGGCTTACGCTTTGGATGGCGGTTCTGAGTGATACAGGAGCTGCTGTTATTGTTATTTTAAATGCGTTGCGTCTGTTGAAGCTTAAATAGTAGGAGAAAAAGCTGTTCAATGAAGTATGAACCGCTTTTCCTAATAAGGAAAAGCGGTAATATCGTATGAAAGAGCCAGATTGTTAAGTGAATTATGATAAAATTAAATTTAGGAACCCTGGAAGTGGTGAAGATTCTTGAATAAAATTTTATTGCACATTGAGGGACTGGTAGTTCTGGCATTAAGCATTTATTTTTACGCCTATTTACAATTTAGTTGGTTTGCGTTTTTCATTTTATTGCTCGCACCAGATTTTTCAGCACTAGGATACTTGAAAAATAACAAGGTTGGCTCGATATTGTATAACTTATTTCACACTTATAGTTTTCCTGCAGCAATAATATTTTTTGGTGTTTTGGTAGATAGCCATATTTTTTTAATGATTGGCCTAATTTGGGCAGCTCATATCGGGATGGATAGAATGCTTGGATATGGATTGAAATATCCGACAAAGTTTCAGGATACCCATCTGAATCGTATCTGAATCGTATCTGAGTGGATTAATCATCGGGGTGCCTATAAAAGTTGGAAGTTTGTGGTTTTATTTCAAATGTAAACCGAACTCTTTTTTCCAATGAGATTATAGGTGAAATTCAATCGGCTAAAGATTGGACAAGTCAGTTTATTGAATGGGATGAAGTGAATAAGGATCAGCAACGCACGATGCAGCCGAATTCAGGATACGAACTGTTACAAGGGTCAGATGTTATACAAGGGCGTCTGTTGGGTGGTTGTATCGAAGTACTGGAGTTTGCGAAAGGAACGGAGCTATGGCCAAGTGAAACATACTGGGATGACGCCATTCTTTTCTTTGAAACCTCCGAAGAAAAGACAGATCCGGAAATGATAAAACGTTGGTTGCGGAATTATGCTGCGCAGGGCATTTTTCAAAAAGCCAATGGAATCATTTTTGCTAAACCGCTTGATGAGACCTATTACGAGGAGTATAAAAAAGTCATTTATCAGGTTATGGGGGAATACGATTTGGAAAACTTGCCGATTCTTTATAACTTAAATTTCGGCCATACAGAGCCGAAATTTATATTGCCATATGGTGCGATGGCAGAGGTTAATTGTAGCAGGAAGACTTTTTCAATTTTAGAAAATGGAGTCGAATAAACCGGTTATCTTATCTATCGTTTTAATATTTGTTCTTATTTTTCCCATGTATGCTGGGGTTCAGAAAAGAAAAAAGGCTGGCTTAACGGGAATAAAAAGTGCTTTAACACCAATTTGTTTTTATCTTAGACTGTCACACTTGTACAAGATGCAATTCAGGAACTGCAGCATAAAAGTCATTAGTTTTTTTAGGGCCTGTTGTTTACGATGACTACAGTACCATCTGGTTTATCTGTTCATATAGTAAACCAGTGGGGGGTCATCACATGACGACAGGTTCTTTTTTGACTGAAATGCTGATGCTTTATAGTATTGCATTACTCGGTTTTACAGCACGAAAAACGGCGGTTCTAAATGAAAATACAAATGAAGTTTTGACCCAGCTAATTCTATATATTACGTTACCCTCACTAATTTTATTTTCATTGGATATTCCGTTCTCCATTTCCATCCTAAAAGAATTTCTGTGGCTTATATCCATGTCTGCATATATAATGTTGCTGTCCTGTCTGCTGGCAGGGTTAATGAGAAGACGTGCACAGCTTCCGTCCAAACAAAAACATGTATATGAAAGCCTTATTATTTTTGGTAATCAGGGTTTTATTGGTTATGCCGTATGTTTTATTCTGTTTCAGGAGCAAGGTATTATTTATCTGACCATTTTTAATTTGTGGTATCTATTGTTGATTTGGTCATATGGAATTTATTTATTTACAAAAACAAACAAGGGGATCAACTGGAAACATGTGTTTTTAAACCCTGGAATTTTATCGACACTATTGGGTCTGGTAGTCCTGTTTTCACCGCTGAGTTGGCCATCAGCAATCTCTGAGACACTTCAGGAAATAGGGAAAATGACGATACCTCTTTCCATGATATTAATAGGAAGTTTAATGGCAAATATTCAAATAAATGTATTTCCGGCAATGGTCAGGAATAGTTATCTTTGGAAATCAGTGGCAGTTAGGCTGGTTATTATTCCATCCCTATTATTCCCGTTTATCACTATGCCTGTACCTGATGTGCTGCTTATCATTGCTATTCTAGTATCGGGAATGCCTTCTGCTCCGACAATTTCTCTGTATTCACAAAAATTCGGGGCAGATACGTCCTTTGCAACATCAGGTGTTCTGTTGACGACTTTGTTATGCATCTTTACAATTCCTCTAATCTATTTTGTTCTAACCTGCATCTTAACTCTAATTTGAAATTGCGAGTCATCCCTTATTTTTTTTAACATCGTCTACAGATTAGAAAAAACGAAGCGCTCTTGGTATTATTTCCTTCCATAAGTAAATAATATGGACAAACATGTTTAAAGGAGAGCGCATAAATGATTGAATTGCAAACAGAACTTGAAGGCAAAAGGACCTATTATCGCAATATGGCAAAGCACTCTAAAAAACTTGGTTATTGTCTCGGAGGATGCTGGGACTATCATAAGGGATGTCTGGATGGATTACTATGGAGAGAAGCAGGTGAATCCATTTATTTAAGAATGCCATTTAAAGTGCTGAAAGGAGAACTTGATCGTCCGGATGCTTATATCCAGTTTGAAACTCCGTATGTAATTAAACATGTTGTTAATACAGGGCTGGATAAAAATGCAAATGCACTTGGAGCTGCCTCAGGATTCAGCCAGTTTCAGGAGCCGCTTGATCAAGATGGTTTGATAAGAGATAAAAATGAATGGGAAGACTTGGGAGAACAAACAATCAGTAGAATAATGGAACATGTCAGTTTTGCATAACTAAGAAAGGAGTGTCTCGATTGGGTCAACATGAAATAAAAGAGACGGTTGAGAAAATTATAGATGACAGTGCTGTTGGTACAATGGCGACAGTTAAACAAAATAAGCCACATTCAAGATACATGACCTTTATACGAAAAGATTTAAAGCTTTTTACAGCAACCAGTTTGGAAACACATAAAGCTGAAGAATTAAAAGCAAACCCATATACCCATATTTTGTTAGGCTATGAAGGAGAAGGTTTCGGTGATGAATATGTGGAATATGAAGGTAAGGCTACTATAAACAGTAATACTGAGTTGAAAAAGGAATTATGGAATTCCTATCTAGAGAATTGGTTTAATGGTCCTGATGATCCGGATTATGTTGTGCTGGAAATTACACCAGTTAGAATAAGAATTATGAATAAAACTGGTATTGAACCAAAAACATTGGAACTTTAAATGAATTGGACAGTTTACGCCTATGTTGCGGCATATCAGTGATAAAGCATTCCTTGAAGTCTCTTTCTTTTAGACTCCAAGGAATGTATATGCTTCTGTCTGGGCTTCAATGTATTCATATAAAGCATTTGCGAAAATCAACAGTGAAGTTGGAGCAAACATATTTGGTTACATAAGAATAATTTGATACATCAAAATATAAAGTACCTCATTATCTAGGAAGCCGGTATAACTTATAGAAATTTTTGATGGTAACCTTTAAAACAGCATATAAAGGAACCGCAAGCAGAACTCCAATAAATCCATATAATGCTCCTGCGACAATGAGCAGCAAAATAACGGTTAAAGGGTGTAAATCCAATCGTTTGCCTAACACTTGCGGAGAAATAAGGTTGCCTTCTAATTGCTGCACAGCTATCATTAAAATAAAAATATAAATAACCATGACTGGATTTTGTAGTAGGCCAAGCATAATGGCCGGTATGATTCCTAAAAGTGGACCAATCAATGGAATAATAGCGGTAATCATAACAAATATTCCTAGAATTGCAGCATAAGGGACCCCCAGAATCAGATATCCAATGTACATTAGAAATCCATCCACAAAAGCCACTGTTAATTGACCGATGATGTATGCAGAAAGTGTATGATCGATATCATTTAAAAGTGTCTTTCCTTCTTCATAGTAATTTTTTGGGATGAGCTTTTCAATTAATGACGCAAACTGGCGATCATCTTTAAGAAAATAAAATAAAATAAAAGGAACAATCACCAATGTTGTTGCTATCCCTGTTATTAAGGATATAATTTGGGAAATGTTACTGCCAATTCCATTCAACAAATTACCAAAATAAGAAACCGCTTTTTGTTTCAGTTCTTGAAACGAAAATGATTCAAGCTGAGAGCTGTTCACTAAATGTTTTGTTTCCTTTGTCAGTTGTTCAATTTTATTTGGAATTTGATTGGAGAATTGTTCAAATTGTTGGCTGATGACACTTCCCGCAAAATGACCCACAAGAAAAGTAAGAATACCAATAATAATATAAACTAGTAAGATGGATAATGATTTAGTCATATATTTTGGTTTTGAAAACAATTTAACTACCGGTTTTAAAATATAATAGAGAAGACCAGCAAAAATAATCGGGAAAAATAAAGTAGCCACCACTTTTTTGAATGGGGCAAGAAAGAAATCAATTTTTCCAAGAAAAAAGATAAAAATTACAATTAATATTGCGCCTGTCATGTATTTAAAAAAATTGTGGTGGATCCACATTTGCTTATCACCTTGTCTTTCGTATGAAAATGATTGGACCTTTAACCCTTATAAGACGTTGGAATTACAAGCTATATTATGCTGTTTTAATAAACAAGAATTTTATAGACACCGGTCAAATATTAATTACCCGGTGTCTTTCTAATTATATTATAAACGCACCAACGATCTAATTTTTATAGACGGATACCTTTTGCGTTCAGGTTGTTAATGCATTCTTGCAAATATTCCCCATTGTGTTCCGGATAAATCGGAGAATTCCCGTCATGCTTATTGCATGCTTCTTTCAATTGTTCATCCTTATAAGGGGGGCAAGTTTTTCCTCGATATGATGGGTTCTCCCATAATGGATCATTTTTATAGCCTCTCTGTTTCATCTCATTTATTACAATCATGTGGTACAAATACAATTTATACGGAGAGTAGCTGAACACGTAGTTAACCGTTGTATGATTTTTCCCCCAGGCATTCCCCCGTAATGCGCAACACTCTCGGTGCTGACCAAGTAATTGCTGCCTGGGTAATTCTGATAACAGCTTTTCATGCCATAACCGCATTGTCTGTCCCTCCTACTTGTCCAACTTTTTATTTTATAGCCGTGTCAATGACTTCTTAAATGTCTGGAATTTCCGCTTTATAGTTGGTAAAAAACTCTTTTATTAAAAATATCTCGTATTTGACCGCCTAATCTAAGTAAACTTGCCAGGCAACGGCGTCAAAACTTCTTTAGCAACATCAATCACGACTGGTTTTGAAGACTTGAATCATTGGAAAGATCCTCTGATTTTTTAATAAGGTATCTTCTTTGCTGCATTATTCAGCGACTTATTCATGCCGTACCTGTATAAAATGGATAACATCTTCTTTATTCCTAAAATCATTAGCAAATGCGTTATTGAGTCTCCTGGAGGCCGTAGATGTCTACCCCCATTCTAATAATTGTCTTGTCATAATTTCTCCGGTACGCTTATCCTTCATAACATTATTCTGCCTTTTACATGTATGATCTATAACCGCCTTTAAATCAAGAAAAACCTGAAGCTCTTATAAAGGTCTTGTTTGCCTATCTTATGTTAACTATCTTTGGTTTTGCTGCTTTCTTCATCTTGCTGATCCCGATAGTATTTGGAACGTTGGCTTTGTCGGTATCCATACATAATGTTTCGTACCTTTTCCTCGTTTTCAAGGCCGACCCCAATTGATCCCGCAAAGGTTGCTATGGAAGTGGCTAACCAGGCCAATTTTGTATAATTCCAGAAATTAACGGATTCTTTTAAACCACCTAAAGATTGAAATAAACCCGGCGGAACAAACAAAAGGACTGTCAGCAGGAATAATACAAAAAGCGTAATATAATAACATAATACTGCCACTGTTAAAGTAGCTATTGTTGTTCGGTTATACAATTTTCTGATAACCTTATCATTATTTATAGCTGGCTTTTCCCACAGATTATGAGACACGATAATCCACACCACAATACTAAAGATTGCGCCAACCATTAAACCTAAAAAGCGTAAGAGTTCGAATGCTCCGCTTAACTTCCATAAAGTAGGAAAAATAAGGCCGTAAGCCCCTGTTGCAAAAGCCACTGCAACGATAGGCTTAAATGATGGAATAATACCCCACGGGCGGTTTGCATATGTCATCCCGGCTAAAACACGCAGTTTTGCCTGAAAACGTGGACGAATAACGAGATGCAGATCCATTTTTTTACCCATAGGAGTTGAATGTTCACGACGAATCAGTGAAAATAAAAATTGTCTGGATACAGTGTTTTTTTCACGATCAGACATGCCTTTTTCAGTGGTAGCAGCTGTTTCTTTATTATTCGATTGATGGTTGTGTAATTCTTTTACAACTTGTAGCAATACTTTCCTTATGCGGGCGGTTAAAGGAAAAGATCCAAATGCTGGAATCGATATTTGCCCTATTTGCCGATTATAATCACCATCTGCCACGACCAAATCCTTATCATCAAACAATGGGAGGTCTGTTAAACATATGGCAAAATCCCAGTTTTCTTGCTTTCTTATATATTCAGTCTCATCCATCAGTTCTTGTGTGTCTTCAGCTGAGCCAATAAGAGGGTCTGTTGTAACTTCAACAGACCATTTGACTTGATCTGAAACCTTTGCAGATAAGAAGTCAGGTAATTTACTTTTGAAAGTCTCAGCTAATTTTTCTGGCGCATCGGGACAAGGAATAAGCCCAACAGTTAATTGTGACAAGTACCTCACCTCCAATTATTCATATCTTAGTTTAGTTTGATTATTTTACGTTCATGGTTCCAATGGCTGTGTTCAGCGATTGCAGCAATGAATTATTGTGTGAAGACGTTCAACCATCATCCATCATTACACCGCTGTTACTGCTGAATTTTTGATTATCCAACCGTTTTTTGCCTCCGTGTGTTGCACTAATCACCTTATAATGTGAAAAAGTCTCATCAGCATGATATTGTATTATTTTAAGTGCAGCTTCATTTATATAACTATTTCCTGCGAAGTTACCTAGTTTAAATTCGGGATAGTTACCAATTTCAATTGACGCATATAAATCATGGCGATGGAATTAGAGTTTCAACTATTGGTTGGTGGTAAGTTTTTTAACCCGAATTCTAACTGCTGTTATTTGCCGCGTTCTTTGTTGCTTCATCATGCATTAATCTCCTTTCTAATGTGAATTTAACTGTTTGTCACGGAACGAATTACCTTGATAATTATAACAACCGCCGCGATAATTAACAGAATGTGAATTAGCCCTCCCAGTATATGAAAAGAGAAGCCTAACAACCATAAAATTAGTAAGATGGCGATAATTGTCCAAAACATGTTGTCACCTCCAATATAGGAATTGAATTGATTTATTTAATTTTATCTACCCGATTTTTTATGGTTAAACACATAGTGAAAGCTTACAATTCGTTAACTTACTAGTCTGGAAAGTGAAAAGATGTTAAATTTTACTTAACAAAAGTGTAAATACGAGAATAGTAGATTGACAAGTACCCACTTTTCCGTAATTCACTTACTGAAATATACTTTTTGAGAGCATTAACAACCAGCTAATTTATTATTGGAAATAAATGAAATTATGATTTACACTTACTTTACGAAACTATTGGGGAGGTTGGGTAATTGGATATAAGAATAGAATATGATCATCCGATTGAAGTGACATTGGAAGTAGTTTGTGGAAAATGGAAAGGGGTCATCTTGTGCAGATTGCTCAGAAAAACATTGCGTTTTGGGGAACTTAGAAAACAAATCCCAAAGATATCTCAAAAAATGCTTGCACAGCAACTGCGCGAATTGGAAGATGATGGATTAGTAAAAAGAGTTTCTTATAATCAAATTCCACCAAAAGTTGAGTACTCTCTGACATCTTATGGAGAAGATCTGGAACCGGCGTTGTCAATGCTTTCTAAATGGGGAGAAAATCATGTTGAAGTAGTGGCTGATAGTAAATCTATTGACCCGGTAAAAGAGTAGGATGTTTGTTTGGTTTATACCAAAAAACAAAAAGGGAAAAAGCATAATGATTTAAAACTATTTAACTATTAGTATACTTTGGTAACTTTTAAACAAAAAAGTGCCTACTTGTCAAAAGTTTACTCACCCCTATAAAATTTTGTTATAGAGGGGGTAATGCCACTCTGTCTGTACAGTCATTATCATGGGACATGACGTACATGTTATCTTTAGATATACCTGTTTTCGATTGTGTTTTTATTTCTTCCATTAATGCTGTATCATCTTGGAATTCCTTTACTGTTGGTTTCAATGAAAAAACTCCTGTGACAATTTTTTGTTAATTTGATACCCATTGTCTAGATCAATTAAGCTGGTTCGTATATTTGTTTCATGAGGATTAACATATTAGGCTCTTGATATATGGCTGATTGCTGTTTCTAGACCTTGAAATGTTGGAATGGAAGCTAAATCATAAGATCCTTTAAGACTGTGCAAAACCAATTCTGGTGTACAGCCAGAAATGTATAAATTGGCACCCATTAGTCCAATTAATTGATCTAATGAGTAAATTGTCCAGTTGACCTGCTCATTAAATTCTTCTACGCCGGATAAATCTAAAATTATGTATTCTTTATCTTCTGCTTCTAGATAATCACCAATTTTATTTTTCAATTGTTGCTGTATATCTTCATTAATACTGCCTACGACAGGAATAACAGCACTGTTTTTATCAACTGGTATGATAGGTAATGAAAGTTTACGAATATCAAGTAAATGCTGTTGCGCTCTTTCTTCAGCTTCTTTTTGTTTTGTGATGTCCTTTTGAATACCGATGAAAAAAGCTTTTTGTAGTTCTTCCATATAGACTTTATTTATATTTATTTCATTCCAAAAAGGGGTGCCGTCTTTGCGAAAGTTCTTTAATACAATGTGTACTTGCTCACCAGCTTCCATTTTTGAACGAATTTGCTTTTTTTCTTGTTCAGTTGCTGTGTTATTTTGTAAGAATCGACAATTCTGACCAACAATACCCTTCCCAGCATAACCCGTGATTTCCTCAAACCCTCTGTTAACATAAATTATAGGGTTATCATATTGCGTAGGGTCTGTAATGACTACTCCTACTCCAGCCAAATCAATTGCTTTGGAGATAAATTCATTGTTTTTTATGAAATTAAAGTCGCCTGAAAATGGCTCTACCATCCCTTTATTCTCTCCTTGTTATTGTTATTTTTTATTTCAAATAAATAAAGCTTTCTTAAAAACTAGCAAAAAACGAATCAGGCCTCAAGTAATACTATACATTAGTGGATGTTCTATTGCCTTAAGAAGACTTTGCTGTCTAAAACATGGTGTATCATGAAGAAGATACTGTTTCAATTACGGCTGGGCAAGTTAGGCTTGGGTAACAAATCCCATATTAGGTTTAATTATTTATATAATTGGACTTTTTCTGTACAAGTAATTTATTCAAAGATGAAACTTGTCAGTAAGCAATCCCTGCCCGTTTATGGAGAAGGGTGTTTTCTGTTAGCTCCTTATAAGCGAATGCAGCGGTATCTTCAACGGAAATTTTCGTGCCATTTTCGGGCAATACACTGTCAGCAGTGCGGTATTCCCCTGTTTCTTCACCCGCAGGCAGGTAAGTGGGACAGACAACTGTCCATGTCAGGTCTGAGTTTTTCAGCAGTTGAAAAGCAGTTAAGTGATCTTCTGCAGCGACTGTTGATTTACGTTTCGATTCATTTGTTTGAAAACGGTACAGGCCGGGCCGTGTTCTACTATTTAAAATACCGGCAGTCCCAATTGTTACGATACGGTTGAGTTCGTGCTCCTCCATAGATTGTACAATGTGAGGCATGCTTTTGGATAACGTTTGGTTTTTATCAGTGCTTAAAGCGCTGATCACCACGGATGTACCCGACATGGAGCGTCGGACAGCTTGCTCGTCCAACACATTTCCCTGAATGACAGACAGGTAATCAGACGTAACCTGTAATTTTTCTGGTGCCCGGACAAGTGCTGTTACATGATTCCGGTCTGCGATAGCTTTTTTTAAAATTTCCCGGCCTACTCTGCCAGTTGCTCCCAGTAAGTAAATGTTCATTTCATATGCTCCTTTTCCCGATGGCTCCAAATCGTTCTTCCAGTGTGTGATACCGAAATTGAAAGATATTCTGCAGTTTTTTCTCGATATTTATTTTGTGCATCAGTTGACCGAGTATGCCAAGCGGCAGTGCATAATGTATAATATCCGCCATTTCGACACCATTATCTGTTGCTGTGAAGTGGTGTTCATGATGCCAGAATCGGTATGGTCCAAAGCGCTGCTCATCGACAAAGTAGACCTGCTCCTGCGTATGGGTGATTTCTGTAACCCATGAAAGCCGGATGCCCAGAATTGGTTTTACCCGATAGGTAGCAATCATACCGGGATACATTTTCCCATCCGGCTCACTTTCTACTTGGAATTGCATCCAAGGTGGTGTTAATTCCGGCAGCTTTCCCGGGTCTGAAAAAAAGTCCCACGCTTCTTGCAGGGAAATAGGCAATTGCTGTTTCGTTCGTAATTGATAAACCTTCAATACATTCCCCTCCCATCAAAATAACGCTTGTTTTTGCCGCATATTCTAAATTAGTACTATAATGGACTCAGGTTAATCTTGGCAGAGTATAAATTACAAACTTCCTGCTCTGCGCATAAATACAATTAAGTCATTCGTCCAAAAAGGTTAAACTTCGTAAAAAAGCAGGTGACAACTATGTGCATCAATGCAAAACGAATGGATGACGAAAAACTGGTTTTAAAGACTGCCCAAGCTGTTTGGGCGGCAAATAAGTATTTTGTTTTGGCGTGCAGTCAACAAAACTATCAAAAAATAAGGCAACACTTGCGCCCGGATGTTAAAGAATTTAATGTTGCTTATCAACTGATGGAGGAGACTGATTCCCGCTTCCGGAATGTGCCGAGTGGGCAGTTGCCGCAAATCATTAATGCACTTCAACATATAGCCGGTTACTTTAAAAAGCAGCTGCCGGCTGGTGCGAAACACAACTTGAATGTGTTGATCCGGAAAAACCCCAGTCAAGCTATACGTGAACTTGAACAGCTGGCAGGGATCCACCATGTTGATTATCTGCTGTATTCTCGCCTGTGGGAACGTCTGCGGGAACGGCCATTCCACAAGGTACCATACAGGCTGAAACATCAAAGCAAGGAATTACCGCAATCTTCCCTGTATTGGATGGGCGATCATGTCGTCTGCCAGGTGTAAATTTATCGAAGGACATCGTCAACAGTAAAGGAAATATGCATGTGTTTTGGTTTAACCAATTCAGTATATTCCCAAACTCCTTTTCCGCCAATATAAAAGGAAATATAAGAATAACGGGCAGCGATGGCATCCAGTTCCTCAAGCAGGTTTTCGTTATGCTGAAAAGGGATTAATGTGCTTGCGGAAAATAATACTTTGTGTGGTTGAATTCGCTCAATAAGCTGTTCGATAGCGGTAAACTTCGGAGAAGCCCCAATTCTGGTTGTTCTCCACCCCTGCATTCGCATTTGCAGTAATACAATTTGCAGTGGTATCTCGTGCAATTCATCAGGCAGACAGAAACCAAGTGCATGAGGTGCTTGTGCATAGTTACTGAAATTTCGGCTAATCTGCGTTAAAAAATCACGAACTACTAGACTCGATACTATTTCCTGACTCTCATCCCATTCTTCTTTCTCCCACAAAAGCCCGATTTTTTCCAAGAAGGGCCGCACTGTGTTTTGCAAAAACAAATCAAGCCCATACTGATGGTTCGCTTGTTTTAGCAGGAACATCAAACCATTCTCATCATAAATTGTCCCTTTCTCAATCAGCTTTGAAACATAATGACTTGGTTCGACCAAGTTCAGTTTTTCATACCACCTTGCTTTATCTTTATTGGCCAATACAGTTTGTATCGCCGCTTTCATCGGTTTACCCTGATCTCGTATTTTTTTTAAATCTGTCAGCGTTATTAAATCTTCGTGTGTATAAACACGGTAACCATTGTTTAATCTTTTCGGCTGAATAATATGATATCTGTTCTCCCATTTTCGTATTAGCTGTTCTGAAAGCCCCGTTAATTGAGCAACTTCTTTAATATAGTAATGTTTCTCAGCTAAGTTTGCCATAGCGTTCATCCTTTTACAAAAGTAATTAAATTATAACATAAGATTGTACAAATTAAATGCATTTTCCTGAAAAAAAGTCTATAAATCTAGTTGAAATCATTACACTGTACAAGATTTTAAATTAATGTATAATGTTAAATGACAACAATAATTATATATTAAGGAGACATATATGAAGAAAAAAGTGATTGTGATTGGCGCCGGTGTAGCTGGTTTGGCAAGCGCAATTCGTTTGCAGCATGCAGGCTATCAAGTAAGGGTAATTGAAAAAGAGCACCTGCCCGGGGGGAAAATGCATCGAATTGAGCAAGATGGCTATCAGTTTGATTTAGGTCCGACACTGGTTATGATGCCGGAATTATATAAAGAGGTCTTTGAGTTATGCGGACGAGATCCAGATGATTATATACCAATGCAAAAATTGGATCCCATGTACAGGGTTTATTTCCATGATGACACGGAACACCCATATGATATCTCTTCTGATTTGACAACCTTAATAAAGACGATCGAGCAAATCAGCGAGGAAGATGCGGAAGGTTTCCTTGACTACTTGCAAGAGATATACAAACGATTTACGATTGCAAAAAAATATTTTATCCAACGTCCGTTCCGTAGTCGGGCAGATTTTTTTACCCCTTTCATGTTGAAGCAGGCTATGAAGTTGAAAACTTTGGACAGTGCCGATCACTTTATCAGTAAATATATTAAACATGAACGGCTGAAACAAATGATCAGTTTTCAAACCTTATATATTGGGGTTTCGCCGTACAACGGTCCTTCATTATACACGATGATTCCGATGATCGAATTTTTATATGGTGTCTGGTTTATCAAGGGCGGGATGCACACCATGGCAAAAGCAATGGAAAAATTGTTTCTGGAGTTGGGCGGTGATATCCAATACAACACGAATGTAAAGGAAATAACTATAGAAAACGGCGAAGCAACTGGCATTCGTGCTAATGGCGAAAAAGAGGAAGCGGATTTTATTATGTGTAATGCTGATTTTCCATTCGCCATGAAGCACCTTGTTAAGAAAAAGGAAGCAAAAGGAAAATATACAGATAAAAAGATAGACAACATGAAATACTCTTGTTCCTGTTTTTTATTGTACTTGGGAATGAATCGTAAATATGAAGAAATCGAGCATGTTCATAATTTTGTTTTTAATGAAGAATTGGACAAGAATTTGAATGATATATTTGCGGGCAATAAGCTGGAGACCGGTTCTTTTTATATATACATTGCATCTAAAATGGATCCTTCCATGGCGCCAAAGGGAAAGGATGGCATATACATATTGCTGCCTGTATCTGATTTATCTACAGCAAAGTATGAATGGAATGAAGAAACAATTCACTATTATCGCAACTATATCCTGGATTCGATGAAAAGGATTAAAGGGTTCGAAAAAGTTGACCAGGAGATTGTTACAGAAACCTGTATGACTCCAAAAGATTTTGAAAGCAAATTTAACGCCTATAATGGTGCCTGTTTCGGGCTGCAGCCAACGCTTTCACAAAGTAACCATTTGCGACCTCAAAGTAAAGCAACTCATTGTAAAAAGTTATATTTCACCGGAAGTAGTACACATCCAGGTGCAGGGGTTCCCATCGTGCTGTTGTCAGCCAAAATTGCTGCACAAGAATTAATTCATGATGATCAGGGAATCATATATGACTACCAATAATTAGGGAGGTATTGTTATGCACTCCAGCCAAACGGAGGCAGACTTTTATTTTTGTGAACAGATAATACGAAGTCGGTCCAAAAGCTTTTATTATGCTTTTTCAAAACTTCCTTCCGAAAAAGCAAATGCTGTCTATGCCATATATGCTTTTTGCCGAATTGCTGATGACTGCGCTGATGGCAATCATTCACAATTAAAAAAGCAACAGCTTCTGAAACAATTAAAGAAAGAACTGAATCTATTTGAAAACCGGAATGAGATGGATAAACCCTTATGGCGCGCACTCCGGCAAGTATTTGATGACTATGATATGGAAATTCAACCATTTTTTGATCAGCTGACTGGACAAGCAATGGATGCAGATTTCACCACGCCGCAAACGATGGATGAACTGGAACAATATAGTTATTATGTTGCCGGATCTGTCGGTTTGATGTTACTTCCTGTGATTGCTTCTAAAAATGCAGCCGATTTACGTGCAACAGCAATCGATCTCGGCACTGCAATGCAGTTAACAAATATTCTTCGTGATGTAGGGGAAGATTTTCACCAAAAACAGCGTATCTATTTGCCAAAAGATGAATTAGACTATTTTCATTATGCACCGCAAGATTTGCAAACCGGTGCTGTTACTAAACAATTTATTAACTTGTGGGAAAAGTTGGCTGATCGTGCAGAACACTTATATGACCGCTTTTTGCATAACATCAGCCAATTTGACCCTGACAGCCGTATACCTGTTTCGCTGTCTGTTCGAATTTATAGAGGGATATTGGATGCAGTTAGAAATAACGGATATGATTGTTTATCCAAACGAAATTATGTTTCCAAAGATAGAATGAAGGAAATCAGTACTACTATCAGCAGTTACTCTTAACTTAAAAGGAGTTGTGTGAAGTGCCGAAAAAAAGCATACTAATCATCGGCGGTGGACTCGGAGGACTGTCTGCTGCCATTTCCCTCGCGCAAAACGGATATAATGTATCTTTATATGAGAAAAATAATCACTTAGGCGGAAAATTAAATCGTCTGGAGCAAGATGGTTTTGGTTTTGACCTTGGCCCATCTATTTTAACGATGCCTAAAGTATTTGAAAAACTATTTGCTGCAAGTGGAAAAAACATGAAGGACTATGTTCCAACCATGAAGTTGAACCATCAATGGCGCTCCTTTTTCCCGGATGGCAATATTATTGATCTTTATGAGGATTTAAAAGAAATGCAGGAAAAAAATCCATCACTGAAAAAACGGGATATTAGACAATATCAAAAACTGCTTACATATTCTAAAAAACTTTATGACATGACTGAGAAGAGTTACTTTAAGGGTGCTGATAACACGAAAGACATTCTAAAATATAATGGCATGTTCAGCGCTTTGTCAAACTTTGATTTATTTTCAACCGTACATCAATCCATTGACAAGCGGATCAGCAATAAGCAATTACGGGACATGCTCGCTTATTTCGTCAAATATGTTGGTTCATCCCCTTACGATGCACCCGCCGTGTTGAATATGATGATATATATGCAGCATGACCAGGGCGTTTGGTATATACCCGGTGGAATGGACATTCTTGCCAATGGTCTTGAACGACTGGCTGAAGAAATTGGCGTGACATTTCATACTGGGAAGGGTATTGCCAAACTCCAAAAAGAGAAGGGTAACATAACCGGAGCCGTTTTGGAGGATGGTACAAAACTGACCGCAGATTATTACATTTCCAATATGGAAGTTATTCCGGCTTATGAACAACTGCTTCAGGAAAAGAAGCATTATATTAAAAAACTAAAAAAGAATTTTGTGCCAGCAAGTTCTGGTCTTGTCATGCATTTGGGAGTAAAGAAAAATTATCCGCAACTTGCTCATCACAATTTCTTCTTTGCAAAAAATATGAGGCGGCAAATGAAAAAAATATTTCATCGTCATGAATTGCCTGACGATCCAGTTATCTATCTGGTGAATGTAAATAAAACAGACCCGGGACAGGCTCCACCGGGATACGAGAATTTAAAAGTGCTTCCACATATTCCATATATTCAGGATAAACCTTTTACACCGGCAGACTATGATCGATTTGCAGAGCAGGTGCTTGTCAAACTGGAAAAAATGGGTTTAACAGAATTACGGGAAAATATTGTAACAAAAGATATATGGACACCGGAGGATATCCAGCGGGTCTACGGATCCGACCGAGGTGCTATTTATGGCACCTTATCGAATCGCAAGAAAAATAAAGGGTTTAAACACCCAAAACAAAGTGAACGCTATGATAATCTTTATTTTGTCGGGGGAACGGTAAATCCTGGAGGTGGGATGCCAATGGTTACATTAAGTGGGCAGCAGGTATCTGAAAAAATTGTCCAAAGGGATTCGAAACATGGCTGAGAAAAATAGTCTTGTTTTAGAAGAATTACTTAAAAAACAGCGTACGGATTATTTCAACAACCCCTATCCTTATGCAGCAAAGCGGAAAAAAATACTTTTAAAATTAAAGAAAATGCTCATAGACTATGAAGAGGATTGGATAAAAGCACTTGTAGCCGATACCGACAGGGCGCCATTTGAAGGCTATTCTTTTGAAATAGCAGTTTTATTAAACGAAATTGACTACCAATGCAGGAAGTTACGTAAGTGGATGAAGCCTGACCGCTCTTGGCATCTTAAATTAGGATATGTAGAGGCAATTAAAAAAACACAACATCCGTATGGCAGTGTATTAATTATTAGTCCGTGGAATTATCCACTCCAACTTGCGCTTATGCCTGCAATTAGTGCAATTGCTGCTGGGAATCGTTGTGTTATCAAAGCTTCTGAATATGCTCCTGCAACAAGTAAGCTATTGAAAAAAGTCATTCGACGGTTATTTCCTCCAAAACAATTGGCAGTAGTCACAGGAGATGCACAAACGGCTGAATTTTTGACCACATTGCCTTTTAATCTGATTTTTTTCACAGGAGGTCAGCAGACGGGGAAAAAGGTGGCACAACAAGCAGCAAGTCAACTTATACCTGCTGTGCTGGAACTCGGAGGGAAAAACCCTTGCATTTTGGATGAAACAGGTTTTTCTGAAGCTGCAATCAGGGAAATTGTTTGGGGCAAATTTCTTAATGCTGGTCAAACCTGTATTGCGCCAGATACACTCTTTGTACATACATCCGTTTATAAGAAATTATTGTCGGAAATTTCCGCAGCACTGATTGATTTTTACGGCAAGAATCCCAAAAATAGTAAAGACTATGGAAGGATATGTCATACGGCACACTTTCAAAAAGTGATTGATTTTATTGGTCAAGGGAAGGTAAGGCATGGTGGTAATTATGATCAAAAAAACTTGTTCATTGCCCCAACAATATTGACAGACATCAAGCCAGGGAGCGCCATTTTGAAAGAAGAAATCTTCGGTCCGGTACTTCCTGTTGTTCCTTACACAGATTTAGAAAGTCTATTTTCACAGCAATTAATTCAGCGTGATGCTCTGACAGCTTATGTTTTTAGCAAAAATAAACAGCATATCCGAATGATTAAGCGGTACATGCATTCAACTAGTATCAGTATCAATCAAGTCATCCATCACGCTGCCAATCCACATGTTGCTTTTGGTGGAACTGGGCGCAGTGGATACGGCACATATCACGGCAAAGCAGGTTTTTATGCTTGCAGCTACGACAGAACGGATTACAAGGCATATCATTATATGCATGTTCCAGATAAATTCCCACCTTATTCGAACAAAGATATGCGAATCTTAAAAAGGCTTCGCAAATGGCTGCTGTGAAAAATGAGTTTGTTTAGGAGGATTACCTATGCCGCTTATCTCGTTATCTGTCAGTTGGATTATCGTTATAGACATATGCGCTTGGACTTTTTTTCACTTGTTCATTTCAGTCATTTGTTTGAAACTGCCCTTGACAATTTTTCAGGAAAACAACTTTTGGTTTCAAATCTACTCCTGGGAAAAATCAGGTGATTTATGGCAACGCCTATTTCGGGTGAAATCATGGAAAAGCAAACTAATCGACGGGACTATTTTTCTTAAAAAAGGTTACGAGAAAAAAGCATTGCATGGCACCAGAGTAAAGGACTTGAGGAGTTTCGCCGACGAGACCAAACGGGCTGAGTTAACACATTGGCTGTCGATTCTTCCTGCTCCATTATTTTTTTTATGGAACCCGTTTTGGGTTGGCTGGGTAATGATTGTATATGCACTTGTGTTCAATCTGCCCATTATCATTGCTCAACGATATAATCGTGGACGTATTATTGAAATTTTAACAAGGAAATGAGGGGTATGCATGGACAAGAAAGTGATTGTAATTGGTGCAGGTGTTGCGGGGCTCGCCAGTGCCATCAGATTACAGCATGCAGGATATCAGGTGGAAATTTATGAAAAAGAACTCACACCTGGCGGAAAAATGAACCAAATTGAAATAGATGGCTATAAATTTGACCTGGGACCAAGCATTGTTATGATGCCGGAGTTATATTGGGAAATATTTGAACTTTGTGACCGTAACCCTGATGATTACATTCCAATGGAAAAATTGGATCCCATGTACCGGGTATACTTCCGTGATATTCCGGATGATCCTATCGACATCTCCTCTGACTTGACTGAATTGACCAAAACGATTGAATCGATTAGCGAAGAAGATACGGTAGGTTTTTTTCACTATCTCCATGAAATTTATAAACATTTTATTTTTGCTAAACACAATATCCTTCAACGACCATTCCGCAAGAAAGAAGATTTTTATAATTTATTTATGCTTAAGAAGGCATCAAAACTGAAAATAATGGATACAGCTGATCATTTTATCGGGAGGTACATCAAAAGCGAAAGATTAAAGCAGATTATCGGGTTCCAAACATTGTACATTGGTATTTCTCCGTATAATGGTGCGTCTTTCTATACGATGATACCAATGATTCAATTTTTATATGGTGTATGGTTCATCAAAGGGGGCATGTATACAATGGCATTATCTATGGAGAAACTTTTTAAAGAACTTGGCGGTGAAATTTTTTATAACAAACAAGTACAGGAAATATCTATCCAAAATCGGAAAGCGACTGGAATTATTGTCGATGGTAATAAAGTTTCTGCGGATTTTGTAGTTTGCAATGCCGATTTTCCATATGCAATGAAAAACCTGATTAAAGAGCCTGCTGCCAAAGGCAAATTTACCGATAAAAAGATTAAACATATGAAATACTCCTGTTCTTGTTTCCTCCTATACTTGGGCATGAACAGGAAGTACGAGGAAATTCAACATGTTCATAATTTTGTTTTCAATGAAAAGCTTGAAAAGAACATGCATGATATTTTTGAAGGAAAGAGGTTGGAACATGCATCCTTTTATGTATATATTGCATCGAAAATGGACCCTTCACTGGCACCCGAGGGAAAAGATGGTCTGTATATACTGATGCCAGTATCTAATATTGCTGCAAGCGATTATGAGTGGGGCCAGGAAACAATTAATTATTATCGCAGCTACATTTTAGATACACTAAAAAAAATACGCGGGTTTGAAAATGTTGATCATGAAATTGTTACTGAAACCTATATCACACCACTGGATTTTGAGTCCAAGTTCAATGCGTATCATGGTTCCAGTTTCGGTTTGCAGCCTACCCTTTCTCAAAGCATGCACCTGCGTCCACAAAGCAAGTCCTCAGACTGCTCTAATCTGTATTTTACAGGAAGCAGTACACATCCAGGTGCAGGTGTACCAATTGTGCTTCTATCAGCTAGGATTGCTGCACAGGAACTTATGCATGACGACAAAGAAATTTTATTTGACTATTCAGGTAACTGAGTCGGGGTAAGTGTTGTTTGATTTGTATCAGTTCGGAAAGTAATGGTAATGACGGAAAATAAAGGCGCAAAATGTACAAATCTTCGAGAGGTAATCTTTCGTAAAACCAATTTTCTGTGCTAAATACAACTAAAAAGGAGAAAATCGCATGTCAGTTTCTATAATGATTAATATTATTTTGGGGTTTGTCGCAATCATTTTCGGGGTTATCATGTTCTGGTCCTTACCAGTCCCTGCAAACCAAAATAAAAATGCTAACTTTCCCTTTTTAACTATTATTATTCCCGCTAGAAACGAAGCTGAGAGAATATCTTCGTTACTGTCTTCATTACAGGAACAAAACTTCCAGTCATTCGAAGTATTGGTTGTTGATGACCATTCTATTGATAATACAGCATCTGTTGCAAAGGCTTTTGGTGTAAAACTTTTACATAATGAAACAGAAGAGGATGGAGCGGGAAAATCGAGAGCCTGTTGGCACGGTGTACAGCACGCAAAAGGGAAATGGCTGTTATTTTTAGACGCCGATACACAGTTCTACAATCCTGACAGCCTTGAAGGTATACTGACTTTCTATCAACGAAAAGGAGCCAGGGGAATAGTATCTTTGCAACCCTTCCATTCAATGCAACACATGTATGAAAATCTCTCAGCAATTTTCAACATTATTGTCATTGTGGGAATGAATATATTTACCATTTGGGGACGCCAGTTTAAAACCGCTGGATCGTTTGGTCCTTGTATTTTATGTAACAGAGACGATTATTATTTATCAGGCGGACATAAAAAAATCAAAGAGGCTCTTATGGATGACTTGGCACTGGGACAAGCGTTCCTTGATAAAAAATTGCCAGTTTATTGTATGGGGGGTAAGGAAGTTATATCTTTTCGTATGTACCCTGAGGGCTTTAAAAGTCTTGTGGAGGGCTGGTGTAAAAGTTTTGCCGTTGGCTCAAAGTCCACACAACCTGTAATTATGCTAATGATTATCATTTGGATTTCAGGTAGTTTTATAAGTACCGGAGCACTAATTTCTGCCATTGCAGCAATGGAGGCATTGCCCATCATGCTTACTGGACTGTTATATCTTCTCTATATGGTTCAAACATTGCTGTTTGCCAAAAGATGCGGTGATTTCAGATGGTTTATTTTCTTCTTTCATCCTATTTTGTTTTTGTTTTTCACAGGAATTTATATATATTCCTTGTTCAGGGTATATGTTTTGCATTCTGTTAAATGGAAAGATCGGAAAATAGACGTTTAAAGGGAAGTGGCACCATCCATGTGCTATACAAATTTCCAGATAGAATTAATTGTATTATATTATATGAAGAGACAATGTAACAAAAGTGAGGTTACGTATGTTCACTGCTATTATTGTAAGATTACTGCGGCTTTTCCCTAATCAAGCCAAAAAAACACCGATGATTCCCTTGGAACTTGTAAGAACAAAAAGAGAAGTCTTAGTTGATACATCTGTTCAACCGACTTACATATCTTTCTATTATCCTTTAGGAGTGGAACAGAAAAAGCTTCCTGTCTACATCAACTTTCATGGTGGTGCATTCATAATGAATGAAAAGGAGATGGATGATCCTTATTGTCGCTTCTTAGCCAATCAGACGGGCTGTGTCATTCTAAATGTCGATTATGCGAAAGCACCGGAGCACTCTTTTCCTAAGCCAATTGAACAGGGCTATGAAATTATTCAATGGATGAAAAGAAATACGGATGACTTAAATATTAATCCGGAAAAAGTCATGTTGGGCGGTCAAAGTTCAGGTGCTAATATCGCAGCAGCACTCTGTCTTTACCTTGAAGATAAACAGGACTTTCAGCCACTCCTCCAGGTATTAGCTTGCCCTATTCTGGATTTTGTCACGCCGCATGCAGATAAACCAGAACCAGATAAGTGGCGTTCCAGATACCCACAGGTCGCAAGCTTGTTAAACATGTGTTATATTCCTGAAAGAGAACAAGCCGAGCATCCTCTGGCTTCTCCTGTCCTTGCTGATATTGGTGATTGTTTAGCCCCCGCTCTTATTCTTATTGCAGAGTATGACGCTTTTAGACCAGAAACAGAAGTATATTCTGAAAAATTAAAAGCAGCAGGGATAAATGTTCAAGCAGCATTATTCACAGGCTGTTCACATGCTTTCACCCATTTTGGTCCAAAAGCAAAAGCTAAGGAAGCTTGGGAGTTGATAGCAAAGAAGATCAGAGAAGAAGTTAAATCTCATGAAAATTGAAGTATGAAACGTTACTTGATTATCTATCCAATAATAGGGAGGGACAATGTAGGTACGTTTCATGTTTCACCTATGTCATATTTCTGATTAAGGTGAGAGGCCAGAGTTTCTCTTCCTCTACACTTCTTATGATAGAATAGTGGTTACAAGTGTAACAACTGAACTGAGAGGAGGCGTAATGTTGAAATTAGTTGGCGTATCAGGAACATTGGCTGGGGGTAAGACAGCAAAGGCTGTTTATGATGTGCTCGAAGCAGCCAGTCTGATGGATAGATCGTTAAAAACCGAACTGATTGATTTAAGGGATTATGAGCTATCATTTGCTGACGGATCCCCGCTTGCTTATTTCGATGATGATACTTGGCCTGTGGCTGATAAAATCTTGTCGGCGGACTGTTTAGTACTTGGTACACCGATTTATCAAGCTTCTATCTCCGGGGTACTGAAAAATCTGCTGGATCATCTTCCAGAATACGCGTTTAAAAATAAAGTTACCGGCATTGTTGCAACTGGTTTGTCCGAGAAACATTTTCTTGTAACGGAATATCAGCTGAAACCCATTTTATCCTATTTTAAAGGGTTGGTCCCTACAGGGAATGTGTTTGTTCAGAATGATTGCTTTGACCTGGAATCTGAAGAAATTATCGATAAGCTGGTAGCGAAACGACTGCAAAATTTGGCTGATGAGATTTTGTTTTTGCAGCAGAGTATAAATGGGCGAATGAAGCGATGAAGGTCGAGTGACAGCATAAATCCTGATATAAGAAAAAACTTTACGAGGCGCTTTTTTTAAAAGCGCCTCGTTGATATCCCTAAAGAATCTAGATATACTCCAGTAATTTCAACGCCGGTTCACTAGCCTTTTCAAGCTTTTTCCGTTTTTCGCTTGGTAATTCAGGCCAAGTGGCTGGTTTCGACCGAATCATAGAAGCACTTTGTTCAACCCACTTTTCATTTTCCTGAGCAGTCGCTGATTCCGGTTGTATAAATTGAATGATGCGCCTGAGTTGGTCATGCGGTGCCTTTGTAAGCGACTCATAACGGAGATAAAGTACTTGCTCTGCTGGTAGTTTAGAAATATTCTTTTCAGCTGACACCAAGGATGAAGATAAGTTTTCTCCCAAGGCCTCATACGACATTTCATAGTTATTGAACTGCTCCATGTCAAAGTAATCCGGGTGCAGCCATTTAAACTCACCCAAACGGGATATATCGCTATTTGGGTCCGTTGGGTCTTCTCCAGTAGTTTCCTTAGCCTTTTTTAATGCGGTGCCAAGTTTAAAGGCTTGAAATCGGTTGAAAGCCATCGCCGTTTCCCTGACATCGCGGTACAAAAAGATGAATTTAGCATCCGGAAACATGTCGATTAAACGATCTACAAAATGGACGGACACTCCGGATCGTTCCACACAAACATCCTTTTGGTATCTCCGCAGCAGCCATTCAAATAGTCGCTGGTACTGGCGGTCAAGCCGATCTTCCGGGAATTGGGGAACGACTGATTCCAATTCCTCATACAATTCGTCCGGGTTTTCCGTTATATGGGGAAGTGTCATCGCAAGAATAGCCGGTACTCCGGTTTTTAAGTTGAATCGTGATGTGTCTGAAATTTCATATAAAAATTCTTTCAGCCGCACCCCTTTTTGGATATAAGGTTCGATGTTAATTGGCACCTTTTTTGCAAGAAGGTCCCAAAATTGTTTTCCGTCCCATTTTTCCAATGACAATCCCGGCCAGCTGTTTGCTTCCGGATCCGGACCGGCAGCATTCATGTTGATGGATAATAAGAATTCCGAAAGACTAAGTATATTAGGGTGTAAATTAATACAATTTGATAAGGCTGTTGATCCACTTCGTCCAGTGGATATAATGAAAACCGGTTTTGTGATAATGACCATCTCCTAAATTCAGATTTCTATTAACAGCTTCTATATTGTAATTTTAATGCTGCTTATGAAAAGGTTCAATAAGCCGGTGTTCCCATATAGTTGTGTCCTGGCATTAATGGCTACCCCAGTATATAAGTGATTTGTACTATTTTTTGGCAAAAATGTTTCACTGTTTTCCTCTGGATGCCTGCATCGTTATTGACAGTATTTTAATTCGATGGTATTATATACTTAAATTAGATAATACGAATTTGAAATAAATGAATTTAAGATAATTTTTTTGATATAAACGGCAGCTTATTGATGGAGGTGAGACAATTGAGCGATGTTAATCCCCAGCTTAAAGCCTTTACAGTTCTAAATCGGACAGCACAATCCATACAGGATGTTCTTAAAAAAGACGTGGCTCAGTATGGTATGAATCTTAATGAGTTTGCTGTTTTGGAATTACTGTATCATAAAGGTGATCAGCCGATACAACAAATTGGAAGAAATATTCTGGTTGCCAACAGCAGCATCACTTACGTTGTTGATAAGCTTGAAAAAAAGGGATATCTTTACCGAAGAGCATGTCCGGATGATCGTCGCGTCATGTATGCGGCCATTACAGAACCTGGAAAAGAATTTATGGATGCGTATTTTCCGGAACATGAGAAAAAAATAGAAGCTGTTTTTAATGTATGGTCTGAAGAAGAAAACGATATAGTGATTGATTTACTAAAGAAAGCAGGTCATCATGCTAAAGAAATGTAGTTTAAATTTTTTTAACCATATATTCTGAATTCAGGATTTATGAAATAAGAGTATTTATGATAACACATTTATTAAAACTATTATGGAGTGATTTCATGGTAACACTTTACACGACGCCAAGTTGCACATCCTGCAGAAAGGCAAAAAAGTGGTTGCAAGAGCAGGGTGTACCTTTTAAAGAACGTAACTTATTTCATGAGCCATTATCCGAGGACGAAATCAAGGGTGTTTTGCGCTTAACGGAGGATGGAACGGATGAGATTATTTCGAAACGTTCCAAAGTGTTTAAAACGATAGATGTAAATGTTGAGCAATTACCAATAAAAACGCTATACAGCTTGATTGAAGAAAACCCGGGTATTTTAAAGAGACCCATTATTAAGGATGAAAAGCGTATGCAAGTTGGATTTAATGAGGATGAGATCCGCAAGTTCCTGCCAAGAACAGTTCGAAGGCTTCAATTACAAGAGGCGCAGAAAATCATTAACTAAAACTGGAATGAAGAAAACAGCAGGAATTGGACATATTACTTCTTTTGTTAGCTATCCGCAGGAAACTGCTATCACAATTGAACAATACCTGAACAGCTGGACAGAACTGGCTCCAATCGAAGTAAGAAATCTGGATTAAGTTCTGTCCTTTTATGCAAAAAATGGTGGGTAATAGAACAGTACAAGCATATATTTTGAATTAAGGATATACGAACTGATAATATACAAATTAGTAACAAAAGGCAAGTTGCTTTGTTAATTACTGCAGACACCCGTAATCAATCACCTCAACTATCTTAAACATTAATTTCAAAGGAGGTGGTTATTTACGAAAAGGATGTTAAAACTAAACAAAAGAAGGTGTAAATATAAATGGGTTTTTTAGACAAATTATTAGGAAAAACAAAGGAGAATGAAAATATGTCAAACGTTAAATTAGCAGTTGTATTTTACAGCATGGGTGGAACAAATTATCAAATGGCAAAATGGGCTGAAGAAGGAGCAAAAGAGGCAGGCGCTGAGGTTAAAGTATTTAAAGTGGAAGAGCTGGCTCCACAATCAGTCATTGATGGCAATGAAGCATGGAAAGCAACGGTGGAAGCAACAAAAGACGTTCCGGTGGCAACTTCAGATGACCTTGAATGGGCAGATGCTATTATATTCAGTTCTCCAACACGTTTTGGCAATGTTCCATCACAAATGAAGCAATTTCTGGATATTCAGGGTGGCATTTGGGCAAACGGCAAGACAGTGAATAAAGTAGTAAGTGCGATGACTTCTGCACAAAACCCACATGGTGGTCAAGAAGCCACATTGCTTTCATTATACACTTCCATGATGCACTGGGGTGCCATCATAGCAGCTCCGGGTTATACGGATCCGGTACTTTTCGGAGCTGGAGGAAATCCATATGGAACAAGCGTCTCTGTTGATCAGAATGGTAAAATGGTCGAGGATGTTGAAGGTGCAGCTAAGCATCAGGCCAAGCGTACGGTAAATGTTGCTGAATGGGTTAAAAACGGAAATCAATAAATATTTGAAGAGCCAATCGTAGTTGATTGGCTCTTTATACGATGGATCGTTCTTATTAACTGAATGTTATCAAACTTATTCACATCATCATTATTTATAAACGATGACATTTTCACCTTCTGTGCGCACATTGAAACTCGGAATCCGTTTATCCGGGTTGGCAAGCATTCGACCATCATTTTTAATATCAAATTCTCTGCCATGCCAGGGGCAGCGGATAATCTCGCCATGATGACAATAATCGTAATTACCCGGCTTGCTATCAGCAGTTGTTGCCCCGCAAATCATTCCTTTATCGAGCGGTGCACCCTGATGGATACATTGATTCAAAAACGCATAAAACTTTCCATCCGGTGTGCGGCACACTAATATTGTTTGTTTTCCAAATGCTGCTTTCATCATATCACCTGGTTCTATATCGGAAGTTTGACATACAATTTGTTCTTCCATGTTATTCATCCTCCGCTTTCGGCAATTTCGGATAAAAATTTCTGGCGTTTTCTGCAAAAATTTTATTCCTAAGCGCTTCATCCATACGTGGCAATGCCCGATGCGGTGAATCATAATCCCAGTGCGGATAATCAGTTGAGAAACAAAGCATTTCATCTGTACCCATCTGCTCGATCAGTGAGTAGAATTCCTGTTTCGTCAGTTCCTCTGCAGGCTGCGTTGCGAATCGTACCTGTTTTTTCATAATTTCACTCGGCTTTCGCTTCAGCCACGGGACTTCATGACGCAAATCCCGATATTGCTGATCCATCTTCCACATCAGATGCGGGATGAACGTATAACCGCCTTCAATCATCATGAGTCCCAGGTTTGGGAATTTATCAAATACGCCATTGAACATCATGTTTGTGATTTGCTTCATGTGGGCGGTCGGGATCAGCGTATGCCACTCGATAAAATAGCGTGGCCATTTGCCGTAATAAACAGGTGGCTCGTTATGGTGCATACCAATCATTAAGTTATGCTTCTCAGCTGCTGCAAATATGGGGTGGTAGTACGGATCGCCCCACATAATGTCATCTATTGGCAGTAATACCTGCACCATTTTCGGATGAGATCCGACACGTTCAATCTCCTTAATTGCTCCATCACGGTCCTGAGCCGCAATATGAACTGAACCGTATAACCGTTTATCCTGATTAAGCCAAGTTTCAATTTGCCAGTCATTATAGGCCGTCGCCAGCGCAGTTGCCATTTCATGCCAGCCATGCATAGAGGATGGGGAAGGATCGAGGGCTCCTGTTAAAATACCAACGTCATGACCGATTTCATCCAGCAGTTGTTCCTGCATAAATCCCAGGTCAGTACCTGCTGGCCGGCCATCCGCAAGTGCTGCATCAGCTCTGTCGACACCTGCAACGGTTGGCTGTGTATAAGGCATATGTTTTTCCTGCATCCAGTGACAGTTTTCAATATAATGTCTGAACGGTTCATCCAGCTTGTCAACAATATCACTATATTGAGCACGTTCATGAATATCTGTATCGACGATTGCTGGTTTTTTATGCCCCATAGAAATACCTCCTTCTGGTCGCTTCGAATAACTAGAATAGTATCAAAGTCATGCCACATTCACCAAATCCACTGACAGTGAATGAGCGGCATTTAGATCATTCAGTGAAGCTCAGTGAAGCTCAGTGACGTCCAGTGGCAATTTTTCAAATAACGTGTAATTTATTCTGATTGAACATCCATAGCTCTATGACTTGTTCTGGAAGTGATGGAATAGATAGTTGTTTATTCATATCAAATCGGTGGAAGCATACACAATGGATAAAAAAATTACTTTAGCTGAGGAGGATTTAAATTGACTGATAGTTTTTATGATAAAAGTCAGGCAAATAATTTAAATAAAGTGAAGGACCTCGCACCAGAACAGGCAAAGGCTTTTGCCGATTTTGATTCGGGTGTTTTCACGGAGGGTACACTGACTAAAAAGGAAAAAGAAATCATTGCCGTTTCGATAGCCCATGTAACGGAATGCCCATATTGCATTGATACACATACTAAAAAGGCCAAAAAGGAAGGTGCTTCGCTTGAAGAACTGGTGGAAGCTGTCTTTGTTACATCCGCAGTTGAAGCGGGCGGGGCTGTAACACACAGCACCAATATGCATAATGCACTGGCAGATGATGCAGATGATTCATTGTATGAACGCTCCAACTTGAAGAATCTCAAGGAACTTGGCAAGCATGCGAAAGACGGGTTCCAAGGTTATTCCGGATTTAACTCAGCAGCCATGAAGGAAGGCGAATTAAGCAAGAAATTCAAGGAAATAGTGGCGGTTGCGGTAGGTCATGCAACACTTTGTCCATATTGCATCGATGTGCATACCAAAGGCGCACATAAAGAAGGAGCAACAAGAGAGGAATTGTCTGAAGCAGTATTGGTTGCTTCCGCGCTGTTGGCTGGCGGTTCCTATGCACATATAGCGAATTTGATTGAGAGTTATGGTGAAGCTTAAAATCGTGAACCTGAGTCGTCGTAGATAAAATCTGACGGCTCTATTACATAACTATACTCTATGGCTTTCAGCTAAAAATGTCGATAGAAATATAAATCAAGGCTGTCTCCCCGCTAACATAGCAGGGGGACAGCCTTTTTTTATTTCATACACCAGGAAACTATAAAATTTAATACTTGTGGATAATTTTTATATTAATGAAAAGCCACGTCCGGCTCCAGCGCCCAGCAACTAGCAAACTTCACACTTCCTCACTACGATAA
>NZ_BAAADS010000009.1:0-181472 GCF_039522605.1 Virgibacillus siamensis | reverse complement strand
CCTTGCGGTGAAAGTCAACATCGGTTCGCTTTCAGCTCACCGTGTTTCCTTTATCTCATTGCGGAGTGCTCCAGTTTGTACGTTGCTAAACGGGCGCTTACGCCTTTGTTCTTTCTAGAACTCCTCATAAACCGCCGGATCCTGGTCATTCATTCTGCCATCCGGCCTTGTCAGTTTATCCAATGTCGTCATATCGTCATCATCCAAAGCAAAATCGAATACAGTGATGTTTTCCAGTTGCCGTTTTGGTGAAGCAGACTTTGGAATTGGCACTGTATTATGCTGATAATGCCAGCGCAGAATAACCTGCGAAATACTCTTGCCGTGCTTGGACGCAATCTCTTTTATTGTATCATTTGTAAAAAGATCATTGGCACGGGCTAAAGGACTCCATGATTCCGTTGCTACGCCATGTTCGTCATGCCACTTGCGCTGTTCTTCCTGGTTGAAAAACGGGTGCAGTTCCACCTGATTGATACTAGGAAGCACTCCGGTTTCTTTTTTAAGGCGCTCCATGTGCTCCGGCAGAAAATTGGAAACACCAATGGAACGGATCAGCCCCCATTTTTTTGCATCAACCAAGGCTTGCCATGCTTCTACATAAATATCCTGAATTGGGTTTGGCCAATGAATTAAATACAGGTCATAGTAATCCAGATCCGCACGGTAAAGTGATTCCTGGATTGCTTTTACAGCCTTGTCATACGTGTGATAGCGGCCGGGAAGTTTTGAAGCAATTCGCAACTCTTCCCGCGGCACGGATGTCCGCTTAAGAGCCGCTCCGACTGTTCCTTCATTTTCATAATTGTAGGCTGCATCAATCAAACGATAGCCGTTATCGATGGCAGTTGCAATAGCGGCTGCACCGTCATTTCCCCACAATTTATACGTACCAAAGCCAATTGCTGGAATGTGTGTACCATCATTCAGTGTGATTTCAGGTATTTGGTTAGTCATCGTGTGCCTCCTTCTATTTGTTTAATTTAATTGTATGTTAACATACTGTTGATAGAAATGTTGTTGAAGCGCTTGCGCGTAATAATGATAACTGGAAGGAAGGTAACATGCTGAAAAATACACTTGCCACCGCATTATTCATATTTCTGTTAATGGCGTTAGTTCCAATGCACGCAGCAAATGCCCATTCCGTATTGGAAAAATCATCACCTGCGAATGGTCAAAAACTGGAGAAATCCATCAATAATGTAACGTTAAATTTCAACACTAAAATTGAAAAAGGCAGTACACTTTATCTGGTAGATGATCAAGGGAATAAGCTTCAGCCTGCATCTGTTAAGATAACGGATGATGTACTGACTGCATCGTTTCAAAAATCACTGAATTCGGGGACATATCAGGTGAAATGGGAAGTTGTTGGGGCCGATGGGCATCTAATTGAAAATCAATATTCTTTTACTATAAAAAAAGATGAAGCGAAACAGCCAAAAAATAATGCCTCCCAAAACGAAGGTGAACAATCCGGCAACTCCAACAAAGACAAAACAGGGCAAAGCAACCAGGATACCGAGGAACGAAATTCATCCGAACAAAAGACAAATAATGAAGACGAGCAATCTTTTCCGGGAAATGGTATTATTATAGTTCTGGTGATTGCAGGAATCGTGTTAATAGCCTGGATGTTCTTCAGCAAACGTACCGAATAAGGTTGGAGGTGAAGTGAGATGCTGTTGGTCTCATTGACGGAGTTTATATTATACATTTGTTTCTCAATTTTGATAGGTTCCCTGATTCTGTTCATGGTTCCGAAAGATAAGAAACCGCCAATTGACATTCCCAAAAAAGTACTTTATCTAGCTGCCGGGTTAATACCTGTAACAGCGTTTCTGCCAGTTTTTCACACAGCCAGTCTTTTAGCAGCTGAAAGGGATTTGTGGCCAATTTTAAAAAGTGTTATCACGACATTTGAAATTGGTAAGGCATGGATATTTATCACCTTCATTTCGATTATTCTGATCTGTGTCCTGCGTGCCAAACAATTGAAATCAAAAACCCATTTAACTACATGGGCGCTTGTTTTAACCTTGTTAATGCTGTTTGGCTATACACGGTCAAGTCATGCAGCAACCATTACGAATTGGCAGGGCTTTCTGTCGCATTCATTTCATTTTTTGGCGGTTACCGTGTGGATTGGGATTTTATTTATGGCAAGCTGGTTTTCCAAAAACAAAACGAACTGGTTGGCATTTTTGAAATGGTTTACGCCCGTTGCTGTTATTAGCCTAGTTGTTACATTGGTGGCAGGTTATTTTACCATGTCAATTGACATCAATTCGTACGATGATCCGAATGCTTCGATTTTTCAGGAGTATCAAAACAGTCTCGTCGTTAATTACGGACAGGCATTGGTAATTAAACACATATTTATTATTTCGCTTGTGTTATTTGCCTTTCTTAATGGAATATTGTTTCGAAAAAAACACCATGACAAATCATTTAATCCATTAAAATGGGGACGGCTGGAAAGCGTTTATGCATTACTTGTATTTGGACTTACAGCATTTATGGGGCAATCCTGGCCGCCGCATCAAATCTATACACTGATCAAATCTTATGGAGCTTCACCGCTTTTTAAGGCAGTATATGACGGGGATTTCATAAGCACTATTCATAATGCTGAAAGTACCGGTATTTTTAATGTTTCGGTCGCTTTTGGTTTGGAAAGTTATACGTTATTTGGTTTAGGCGTATTGTTTGGCGTGCTGACCGTTTTTGCAGCCATTAAGAAGAAGTCCATTTTCATTTCAACGATTGCTTCTTTGTTAATGGTTGTGTCTGTTTATTTTGGAATTATGATAGGGGTACAGTGAATATAAAGGTAAGGGCGTTTTCGTATAAGATTATTTACTTATACCAAACGCCCTTTTTATTGTTTATACTATTTCAGTGAGCAAACCCTCATTTTTTCAGGAAAATCAATGAATGGGTTTCGGTTCCCCTGAATGTTATAGATCGCTAGGTTCCGATGTTTCTCATAAAGGGTGGGCGGGAACTTCTGATGCCAGTCGAATAGCAGGTTTGTATCAATCCCTTTCAAATGTGATTTTTCAATCTCGTCAGGGTAACGAATTAAAAAATACAGCATGGCTCTGGCGACTGCACCTTTAGCATGTGCCGGCTCAAATAATTCTTCATCAGCTTTACCGCATGCTGCCTCAGATTGATTCTTCGGCTTGTAATCGGCAAAATCGTGATACGGGTAATTGCTTCTGGTCGAATTACATGCGGGTTCACACGTAAACAGGTGATGAAGGTCGCCGCGCATCGGCTTTCGTTCATTGAACCAGGATTGTGGGACGGCATGTTCACAGTTATATTTGAAATCTGCCTCAATCTGTCTCAGTCTGCTTTCTTTCTGTTCATCATCCGGAACTTTTTTCATCTGTTCTTTCCGTTTTAATGAGGTTTCATAATCTTCCCTTAGTACTTCCTCTGCCTGCCTTTTTATTCCCGAATAAACACTGGCTAAGCTTCCGTCTGGTCTTAAATCAACCCAGGGGTAAACATACTCACTTGGGTCGTAATCTAATTGATTTGTATGGGTTTCTGTAAGAAGTTGTTGCAGCGCTTGAACTAATTTTTCATTGCCTGGATTTTTAAAGTTGATGTTTTGATAATACTGATCGATGATTTGTTGATCTTTTTCCTTATCATAATAGTTTTTTTCGTCTTGCTGTATTTTTTTCTGCGTATTGGTCAATTGCGTGATAATCTGGTCGAGACGTTGCCCATCAGTCGTCACCGGGATAAACCTTTCCTCTTGTTGAGAAGTTAAATGCATGTTCATTCCTCCTCGTAAAAATAAGGGTACACAAGTTAGTACTCTGTATACCCGATATTGTTTAAACCAACCTGGTCTTTAATTACCATTTCTGGTGACAGCCTGTTCTGCATCTAAATACCCGGCACCTTGCGCATAAGCAGGCAATCCTTTATCAACTGAACCTTGCAGGAGACTTTGTTTTACCTGGTCAGGGGAAAAGCTCGGGTTAGTTTGTAATATAAGAGCAGCAACACCTGCACAGATTGGAGTTGCCATCGATGTTCCCGATAATGAGAAATAATTACTGTCTACTCGACCAGATTTAGACGTTTTGTCCAGAAAAGAGCCTGGCGCCCGTAAAGAGATAATGTTCACCCCGGGAGCCAGTAAGTCTGGTTTTGATTCCTCACCACACGCAGGGCCTCGACTGGAAAATGATGCAATTTGTTCATCAGCTCTGTCGACTGTATTTTGGTCATCAATTGCTCCAACGGTTACCACTTTGGAACTGATACCAGGAGTTCCAATTGTTCGTTTATCCGGACCGGAATTTCCTGCAGCGACACAAACAACTATTCCCGCTGCCCATGCCTGTTCGACAATTTGGACTAGGGGATCACTGCAGCTTGATTCATCAGCTGCCGCTCCCAACGATAGGGAAATAACATCGATTTGATATTCTTCCTTGTTATCGATACACCATTGAATTCCGGCAACAATCGTGGAAAGTGAACCTGATCCTATTTGATTGAGTACCTTCACACCGATGACGCCGGCTTCTGGAGCAGGGCCTTTGTATTTTTCATTTGATGAAAAACCATTACCGGCTGCATCCCCAGCACAATGTGTTCCATGTCCATTGTCGTCATACGGATCAGCTTTGTTGTTAATAAAATCCTTGAAGGCAACTATTCGGTCGTTCGGTTGTGTCAAATCTTCGTGCGGATAAATTCCTGTATCAACGACAGCAATATTGATGTCCTTTCCGGTTAAACCCTGTTCATTCAATTGTGTTGCATGAATAGATGGGGAAGCAACATCCAACAGTGCGGTAATTTCCCGGTCGTAATGAACTTTTTTAATGCTGCAGTTGCTGTTCATAAGTTTTTCGATTGCCGAAGCTGTCAAAACTGCTGAACAGCTGCTAATGCTTTGATACTGGTGTATCAGCTTGGAACGAAATTCTGTTTTAATTATAAGATTCGCTTCATAAGCAGCCAGTGATAAAGGTGCGTCTTTCTTTTCGAATTCAATAACGACTGGGTATCGCCTGAACTTTTTCAAAAAATTCTCGATGGGCCGATGCAAAAAACACGGAATGCGGCGAAAAGGCCGATACATGTGTAACAGACCTTGTCGCAATCTCTTGTCAAACTTCTGATCATGATTTCGGATGAGTTGAATCATTGAAAATCCTAGCATATATACCACCTTTTTTTATTCATTTCGGTTCATTTTATGAGTAAACAAAATAGTGGACGCGGTGTTTGTTGAGGTATGAAGCAAAAAAGGCGCTTGTATACTGATAGAACCGAGGAACTTAATGATAGAAGTCCGGTTTTCGCTGATAGAACATTAAATTTTACTGATATTTTTCAATGCCTGGATAAGGGATTAAAAAATGTCATTGGACCTGAAGTTCGTTCACCCATAACCCGCCAGTTTAAAATCAAAGCTGGTTAAAACGCTATCAATCTGTTAAAATGTGGTTGGACATTCAAATAATACAAGTTGTGGGGGGACCAGTGTATGCTGGTTGAGATTGTATCCGTTAGATACTGACCCTTGGAACCTGATCTGGTTGAGACCGGCGTAGGGAACATGCTGATGAGATATGAATGAACGTTGCGTGCGCCGTAGGTATTGAACCTATGGTGTTTTTTATTGCTGTACATTCCATTGCACCTGTCTGCACCAGATCGGTTCCACAACGGATAGGAGGAATGGATATTGAAGAAAATACTCGTCGTTTTATGCTTCCTGATGATCCTTGCTGCATGCGGGGATAACGGAAAAGCGAAGGAGTCCAAGGGAGAGGAAAACATGAAGGATGTGTCCATTGTGCTGGACTGGACTCCCAACACGAATCATACCGGTATCTATGTTGCAAAAGAAAAAGGGTATTTTGCTGACCAGGGATTGAATGTGGAAATTATCATGCCTGGAGAAGTGGGATCCAATCAGCTGGTGGCAGCAGGCAAGGCGAATTTTGGGGTGAGCTATCAGGAAGGGGTTACCGAAGCCCGGGTTCAGGATGTTCCAATTGTCTCGATAGCTGCTGTCATTCAGCATAACACTTCCGGATTTGCCTCCCCGAAATCAAAAGGCATTGATTCGCTGAAAGATTTTGAAGACAAAACATACGGCGGATATGGTGCTCCGGTTGAGAAGGCGATCTTGTCATCCCTGATGAAGAAAGCCGGAGCGAATTTCAACAAGGTCGACATTGTCAATATGGGCAACACGGATTTTTTTACCGCTGTTAAACGGGATGTCGATTTTGCCTGGATTTATTATGGGTGGACCGGTATCGAGGCAGAACTTCGCGGTGTTGATTTGAACATGTTGTATGTAACGGATTATTCCAAGAAACTGGACTATTACACACCTGTACTGATGACGAATGAACACATGATCAGCGAGAACCCGGAAACAGTCAGCGAGTTCATGGCAGCAGTTTCAAAGGGGTATAACTTTGCAATCGATTATCCGGAAAAATCTGCTGAAATATTAATCAATGCTGTACCGGAAATTGATGCCGAACTAGTAAAAGCAAGTCAGAAATGGTTATCGCCAAAATATCAAGCAGATGCGGACCGATGGGGTGTTCAGGAGCTTGAAGTCTGGGACAACTACGCTAACTGGATGTACAAGAATGATTTGCTTGATAAAAAGCTGAACAGTAAGAATGCCTTTACAAATAAATTTTTGCCAAATGATGAGGGGGATAAATCATGAGTAATTCATTGGTGAGTATACAAATTATACCAAAAACTGAAAACGGGGAAGATGTTATTCCGTATGTGGATGCCGCAATCGAAGTCATCGATGCGGCAGGAGTTAAGTATGAAGTGCATCCGCTTGAAACGACAATGGAAGGTGAGCTGCCGGAATTATTGGTTATCGTCGAAAAAATGAACCGGAAAATGGAGGAACTGGGCTGCCCAAGTGTTATCTCACAAATAAAAGTGCTGTATAAACCTGACAACGTCTCCATGAATGAGCTGACGGAGAAATACAGGTGATGAAACGGGCAGTGAAGCGGGGATGGAAGCCTGCCGTTGTTCTGCTCACGGTCCTGTTGCTGTGGGAAATTTTCAGCAGTTTTTTTCAAATCCCGGAGTGGCTGTTGCCGGCGCCATCCCAAATATGGCAGGCAGGAATAGGAGGGTGGGAGGAATTCCGTCCGCACTTAACGGCCACGATAAAACTTGCTGTGCTGGGCTTTGTACTTGGCAGCTTATTCGGAATTGTAACAGCTTGCTGTCTGCATTTGCTTCCATTAATCCGGGAGGCATTTTATCCGCTCATTATTTTATCGCAAAATATTCCAATCATTGTCCTGGCACCACTGCTTGTTATCTGGTTTGGATTCGGAATGCTGCCGAAATTAATCATCATTATAGTAGTATGTTTCTTTCCAATTGCTGTCGCTGCATTGGATGGTTTCAGACAAACGGATGCCAATTTGAAGCATTACATGCAAATGGCCGGAGCAAACAGGTGGCAGGTCTTTCAGAAGTTGGAATGGCCGTATGCATTACCGTCCGTTTTTTCCGGGTTGAAAATAGCGGCCACATATAGTGTGATGAGTGCGGTTATCGCGGAATGGCTGGGGGCTGGTGAAGGAATTGGTGTCTACATGACGCTAGCTTCCTCCTCCTTTCAGACAGACCGCGTTTTCGTAGCAATCGCTTATATTATGGCTTTGAGCCTGGTGTTTTTTGCTTTCATTAATTTGTTGGAACGTATCATGATTAAATGGCGGCCGGAGGGGAGTTAACATGCCAAAGCTGTGTATTAAAAACGTGACGAAAACATTCAGCGGTAAAACTATTTTGGATAATGTGTCATTTTCGGTAGGAGATGCGGAGTTTGTTTCCATACTGGGTCCCTCCGGCAGCGGGAAAAGCACCCTGTTTCATTTGATTGGCGGAATTTCCAACCCTGATTCCGGCGATATATTGCTGGATGGGAGACGGATGAACGGTGAGCGCGGTGGTATCAGCTATACCCCACAGGCACCATCGCTCTTGCCGTGGAGAACAATCCTGCAGAACGTGATGCTTGGTGCGGAATTAACTGGTGATAAGGATGAACGGCGGGCCCTTGCGTTAATGAAACGTGCTGGTCTGCAAGGATATGAAAAAGCTTTTCCGCATGAATTATCGGGGGGAATGATGCAGCGGGCTGCTTTTATCCGCAGTCTATTAAGCCATCAGTCCCTGATTTGTCTGGATGAGCCATTTTCAGCACTGGATGAATTTACCCGGCTCGATATGCAGGCATGGCTGTTGTCGATTTGGCAGTCCTATCAGCGTTCAATCCTGTTCGTAACGCATAATATTGAAGAAGCAATCTATTTATCGGATCGTGTTATCATCCTGTCGCAGAAACCGACCACCATCAAACAAGAACTGAAAATTTCGTTTGAACGTCCAAGGGAAAAGGATCTGACGCTTTCGGAAGAATTTTTACAGTGGAAAAAAATGATTTATCATCAACTGCAGACTAAACAGTAAAATAACGCTTTTTAAAGGCTTCAATCCTTTAAAAAGCGGTTATTCCAATCTTTTTAACAATATCCACCTAATCATTCCGCCTACTAGAAGTCCAACCGGCAAAAACATGATTGGCAGCCAGACCGGTCCAATCAGATAGCCGAACATTTTCAAGTCAGCTGAGAAAATAACCCCAACGGTTACAAAATAAGCCGAGAAAACAAATGGCAGAAATGCATATGGTCTGCTATCACCTTTTGCATCTTTATAGGCATCCCAGATGGCAAAGAAATATAAACATGGATAGAACATCAACCACCCGTAATTCGTTACTTCCACTGCTTTTTGTATGTCACCGTTAAAGCTTAAAATGATAATCTGATTAAAATTGCCCATTACATTTACTAAAAATTCCAATCCAACTAACAGTAATCCCTTAATGTATGCCCCATTCAGCAATTGTCCGAACCCTGGAAACGCAATACTCCAGAACAGCACTTCAAGTTTGTCTCTGTTTTTTCCTTTTTCCATAAGCAGCCTACTCCGCCAGATCTTTTCGGTCAGCTGACATAGGGGGCTGTTCCATCCAGCCATGGTTAATCATGATATCAGCTCCATCGTCGGCATAATGGGCAATTTCAGCAATTAAACGAGTATATTGAACACTAAGGTCATGCCTGGAGGTTGTTGACATGGATGTACCATATTGCCCGATACCGGATGCACTGAGCAGGGTAACAATAAACATCATGCATTTATCAGAAAATGGTGCTGTTGTTGAATCGGTAACTTCTGAAGTCAGCATTAGGGATGAGTCCGTAATGTATTCTTTATTTAAAATCGATGCGAAAACTTCCATTTGTTTTCCGGAAATATCACGGCCCCGTTCGAAATATTTTCTTACTTCTTTTGACTTGGCTACCTGGCTGAAGCCGGTTATCAGTGCCTGTCCCAATGCATTACGTTTGGCATTGTATACCAGACTTGCAATTTCCTGTCCGAGCAATGGACGCCTTTCCCCGAACCAGCCCGCCATAAAGCTTTGTTTTTTCACAAAATCAATCTGGTCAGGTTGCGGTATGTGCGGGCCGGGGATAAATATCCCTTTTTCTTTTGCCAGCTTCTTGGAGCTAAAATGCAATTCCTGCAAATGGTCAATATTGTCGTTGTAAAAATTGATAATGTCCTGTCTTGAAGACATTACCATGGCTAAATTGCATGTTGTCAGTTTAATCGTGGACATATGGAGCAAATAGTAAATATAAAGTTTGTCCGAGAATAGTCTTGGTGCATTCAAATCGATATCTTTTTCGGTAAAACCCTGTGGTACGGGGTGACCTTCAGCATGGAAGAACTGCTCCAATAGTTCTTTGTTTTTCATTGATTGCCCAAGTGCAAAGTTCAATAAGGCCTCTGTTTGTTCACATCTAACATGTTGCAGAAAATAACGAAGGCCACAGATGGTCATCGTTGCACTTTGATACGAATTCCAAAACGAGGAAATTTCCGCAGCTGTAAGTGGAACATTATTGGTATGATTCTCCAAGTGATTTTCATCTCCTTTTTACATTTATTAGTTAGTGTGGACGTAAAGTGCATTATTATACGATTGTATAAAAAATGGCAAGCGAGGGAAACAGAAGGAAAATGACCTTTTGAGGGGGAGCGAAATGGGGTTCTTTTCCAAACGTAGCAAAAAGCAACAGGACAAAAAACAGGAAGATTTCACGCTTGATATCTATAAAGATCTTGATAAAAATATCTCCAACCTCAAAGTAATGCTGGAGGAACCAAATGATCTGGTTATACGGGAATTTACTGCAGGTCATACAGATCACAAATGTGCACTCGTGTTTATCGATGGACTTGTCGATAAAAATCTGATCAATAATAACATCCTGAAGAACCTACAGGTAATGGCCGAGTGGAAGGATCTTCCTGTGACAAATGCGAATTTATTCAATGATATCAAACAGGAACTTGTTTCAATCAGTGATGTCAGTACCGGTGAAAATCTGGACGATGTTTCCAATGCTCTTCTGTATGGAAGTGCAATTCTTTATATTAATGGTGTTCGCAAAGCAATCATCGCGGATGTGAAAGGCTGGGAAACCCGTTCGATTGATCAGCCGCCATCCGAAACCATTATTCGCGGTCCACGTGAAGGGTTTATCGAAAATTTTCGGACAAACATGGTTTTGATCCGCAGGTATATTCGTGATCCGAATTTGCGTTTTAATACCTATGATGTCGGTCGCCGATCTAAGAAAAAACTGGCGCTTACGTATGTGGATGGAATCATTCATCCGGATCTTTTAAAAGAGGTGAAACGACGGCTCTCCTCGATTGATATGGATAGTGCACCGGAATCAGGTTATATTGAGCAGTGGATTGAGGACAGTTTTTTGTCTCCATTTCCGCAAATGCTGAATACGGAGAGGCCTGATGCGGTAGCAGAAGCACTGCTTGAAGGGAAATTCGCGATTATATTGGATGGCACCCCGTTTGTATTGATTGCCCCGGCGACAATCGGGAATACATTGCAAGCGCCTGAGGATTATTATGAACGATGGTGGATTGGAACAGGACTTCGCATGCTGCGCTATTTGGCAGCATTTCTGGCAATGTTTCTGCCTGCATTATATATTGCGCTGGTTTCATACCATCAGGGCATGATTCCGACCAAGCTTGCCTTCTCGATCGCCGCATCCCGTGAAGGGGTACCGTTTCCATCCGTTGTAGAGGCCTTTCTAATGGGGATCACGATGGAGCTATTACGGGAAGCGAGTGTGCGCCTGCCAAAAGCAATTGGGCAGACGATTGGGATTATCGGAGGACTGGTCATTGGCGAGGCAGCCGTTAATGCCGGTGTTGTCAGTCCGATTATGGTTATTGTCGTTGCGCTGACGGCAATCGCATCGTTCAGCGTTCCTGCCTATAGTGTTGCGATATCGTTTCGGCTGCTTCGTTTTGGTGTCATGCTTGCAGCAGCCATATTGGGACTGTATGGAATCATCCTTGCTTACATTATGATCAATATCCATATCGTTAATTTAAAAAGTATCGGTGTTCCGTATTCGAGTCCTTTTGCACCGACTTTCTTTCAGGATTGGAAGGACCTTGTATTTCGGGCACCAATTCCGGTATTAACCAAACGTCCCGGTTATTTACTTCCGGATGATAAAAAGTCTGCCGACAAAAAGGGGAGATGATGGATGGATCGATTTGAGTACGGGGACGATAAGATTACCGACAAAGAAATTATGATTGCCATTCCGTCCATCGTAATCGGTGTTGGCATCCTTTACCTTCCAAGATCACTTGCAGAAGGTACACTTGCCTTGGACGGCTGGCTTCCATTACTTATTGGCGGGATAATCGTTTCATTTTTAACTTGGCTGACTGCCCGTCTCGCCGCACAATTTCCTGGGCAGGAGTTTCTTGATTATGCGTCGCTGATTGTATCAAGACCAGTTGGTATTTGCCTTACTTTACTATTAGCTGTGCAAGGGTTGCTGATTACCGCCTTTGAAACGCGGGCTATTGGCGATCTTGCCAAGCATTACCTGTTTGATCGGACCCCGATTGAAGTAATCATGCTGGCATTTTTTCTCGTCATCATCTATGCGGTTTCAGGTTCACGTTCCGGTATATTCCGCCTGAATATGTTGTTCCTGCCGATCATTATTTTTATAGCAATGGTTGTAATTTTGTTCACGCTTGGCTGGTTTGATAAAGGTAATATGCTGCCGGTCTTTCAAACGGATATAGATGGATACTTGGCTGCATTAAATTCAAGCATTTTTTCCTACCTTGGATTTGGGATCCTTCTATTTTATATTTCACTGGTTAAACGGCCAAAGAATGCACCTGCAAAAGCAGCACTGGGTATGATGGCTGCGGTAGTGATGTATTTGATTCTGTTTGTTGCATGTATTGCAGTATTTGGCAATCAGGCAACTACAAATCTGCTGTATCCGACAGTGGAACTGGCCAAGGAAGTGGAAATCCCCGGCGGCTTTTTCGAACGTTTTGAATCCGTGTTTTTTGTTATTTGGATTATGGCTATATTTAACACCACAACATTGGCATTGGATGCTTCCGTTTTCGCATTGCAATCCGTTTTTGGAAAAGGTGCTAAACAAAAAATTATATTAATCCTTGCTCCAATAATTTACTTAATTGGGTTGGCGCCACAGGATATTACCCAGCTCAGTGAATTTGGGTCGTTTGTCGGCTACTATGGGTTAGGAATTACAATGTTTGTGACACTTTTACTACTGGCTGTCGCAAAGCTCAGAGGAGTGACAAAGCGTGGCAAAAAGTAAGCTAATCTGTCTGATGATCAGCAGTATATCAGTTGTGTTATTAGCAGGATGCTGGGACCGGGTGGAAATCGAACAGCGTGGCTTTGTGCTGGGTGCGGCGATAGATGTTGCCGAGGAACAGACTGACGATGAACTTCAATTGACGTTGACAACGCAGATTGCTGTACCGTCTGGATTTGGAACACCAACCGGCGGGGGCAGCAAAAAGAAGGCTTATATGAACATTTCGGCGACGGGTCACAGTTTATTTGCTATTGAACGTAAAATGGCCAAACAAACGAGCCGCTCGCCCTATTTTCAGCATTTAAAAATGATTATTATGTCGGAAGAAGTGGCGAACAAGCCAAATTTGCTTTCCAGTTTGATGGATTTTTTTATTCGCGACCATGAAATGCGCAGGGGGGTCAGAGTTGTAATCATGGATGGGAAAGCAATGGCAGCACTTGAGGCAACATCCGATAATGAGAACATCCCGACTATTTATATTGAATCAATGATGGATAATGATTTTAAGAATGCTGATGTGCTGGAACCATTACGGGTTGGCAAAGTTCATGATTTTCTGGTAACTACAGAAAGCTTTGTCATTCCAAAACTTGAAATGGAAGGTGACAGGGTAAAGTATCAGGGTGCTGAAGTTTATAATGGTGGAAAAAAACGCGTCGTAGGATCACTTAATTCCAAAGAAATAAAGGGTTTGAATTTCATCACAGGAAAAATAAAGGGAGGTATGATTAAGACAGAACTGCATGAGCACTTGACAACACTGCAGATCCTGCGAGTGAATAGCAATATGAGCATAACAAGTATAGAACAAAATAAAGTGAATGCATCGCTTACAATCAATATGGATGGAATGGTTGCCGAAACGTTCAGTTCAGTCGATGTAGCTAATAAGCGAAATTTAGAGAAGCTCGAAACGAAGGCGGAGGAAAAAATAACCAAACTTGTAAACCAAACCGTGGAAAAAATGCAGCAGGATTTGCGTACAGATGTCCTTGGTATTGAACAACTTCTCCATCGGCATCACTATGATTTTTGGAAAAAAGTAGAAAAGAACTGGGATCGCGGTAAAAACTATTTTGTCGACAGTGACATTAACGTTCAAGTCAATGTGAATATCAGGGCAACAGGGGGAGCCGATAAAACCAGCGATTGAGGTGATGAATATTATGTGGCAGTTTATTATAGAAGGCGTACCCGGAACGCTGGGAATCATCTGCACGATTTTGTCGTTTGCTATCCCATTTATTATCGGCAAAATAAATCAGGAACTGCATAAATACGGAGACCCCCCCTGGAAAGAAGAGAAGTGAATATCTGGAATCCGTTTTGCATGATACAATGAAAATATTCTTTTATTGGGGGTAGTAGTATGGATTCCAGAACGTATTTATCAATGGACGCTACGGAGATGGCGGAACGGATCAGACAACGTGAAATAAAGCCGGAAGAATTGTTATGTGCAGCTTTTAAACAGTTGGAACAAGTTAATCCGCAGTTGAATGCAGTTGTGCATGACCGGAAACAAAGACTTGAAAACGACTTCCAGAAAATGAAGGATAACCAGTCGTTTTTCGGTGTTCCCCTTTTGCTTAAAAATATTTCACAAGCAATCAAAGATGAACCATTGACCTCAGGCTCCTTCCTGATGAAGGGATTCATCAGTGATCATGACTCCCATCTGGTTAAAAGAATTCGTAATGCAGGATTCTTGTTGCTGGGTCATACCAATACACCTGAATTTGCACTGAAAAATATAACGGAGCCGGCTTTTCATGGTCCAACACGAAACCCATGGAACCCGGGGTATTCACCCGGTGGTTCGAGCGGCGGATCAGCTGCAGCCATTGCATCAGGAATTGTACCAATGGCTGGAGCGAGTGATGGCGGAGGTTCAATTCGGATTCCAGCGTCCTTTACGGGTCTGTTTGGGCTGAAACCAACAAGAGGAAGAACACCGGTTGGCCCAGGAGCAGGCCGGGCCTGGCAAGGGGCTGCGATTGATTTTGCATTGAGCCGAACAGTAAGGGACAGTGCGGCAATGCTTGATCTGCTGCAGATAATCCAGCCTGAAGCTGCATTCCAGACGCCGCTTTTCCGGGGAAGGTATACCAATGTTATGGAAAAACCGTTTGAAAAACCGCTTCGAATAGCTTTTTCGACCAAGTCACCTGTTGGCACTCCTGTGTCAGAGGACGCCAGGAGTGCGGTTGAAAAACTGGTCAAATGGCTGGAACGTGAAGGAAATATCGTCGAAGAACAGGAAAATAATGTGGATGGAATTCAGCTCATGAAGGATTATTATTTGATGAACAGCGGTGAAATGTCTTCGGTTGTAGGACAGCTGGAAACATCACTTGGCCGGGAGCTTACGGAAAACGACCTGGAAATTGAATCGTGGATGCTGAATGAAGCAGGCAAGTCATTATCGGCAGCGGAGTTTTCGGCCAGCCTTGCCTCATGGGATACTGCTGCAGCAAAAATGGCAGCTTTTCATGAGTCGTACGATTTTTATATTACACCCGCAACAGCGTATACAGCACCAGAAGTGGGTGAGCTGACACTTTCACCGGAAAAACAGGCACAACTGCGCGGGTTGATGCGGGAGTCTGACAGCGGTGAGCAGCAGAAATTGATTTATGATATGTTTCTGCCAAGCCTGACCTATACCCCTTATACTCAATTGGCGAATTTAACGGGGCAGCCGGCTGTGTCACTGCCAATATATGTATCTGCTAAAAAGATGCCTCTTGGTGTCCAGGTAATGGCACCAAAAGGAGAGGAGCACAGGCTTTTACAGCTGTCATGGCAGATAGAGCAGTCCGATATTTGGCTGGGCATGAAAGGTAATCCGTATTTCATCGATTAGAGAACCCAGATGCTGTGCCTGATGTCAGTGAGCTTCCTGAATAAATGAAGCGGCTGAGCCAGGGCCGCATACCTGATTTTTTGGTATGAAACTTTCTTACTGCAGAAGTGCAACTAAGGCTGTCACCGAAAGGCTTGGTGACAACCAGGTTTTCTTAAAATAATAAAGTTCACAAGCGGAACAGTATGCCGCGAAATGTATAAAAATCTTTCAAACCATGTATACTGGCTGATAACCAGTTTTCTTTTTGTACTTCATAGGTATTTTTTAGTATAGTAAAGGTAGCTATATTTTCATAGATTATTTAGCAAATTACAACAACTTTAGGCTGTCGGATTATCAGGGTGGTTGACGAAAAGCTTCAGCCTTGACCATTGTAGCGAGGAAGGGGAACAATCGAATGATGCAGGAGAAAACGTTATACAACGAGCGTATTGAAAAAGTGTTAACGAATATAAATAATGTGATAGTCGGCAAGGAAGAGGAAGCAGCCCTGAGCTTGATAGCGCTTTTGGCACAGGGGCATGTGCTGCTGGAGGATGTTCCTGGAGTCGGTAAAACGATGCTTGTCAGAGCGTTGGCGAAATCTTTGGACTGTGATTTCAGAAGAATCCAGTTTACACCGGATTTGTTGCCGTCAGATGTAACGGGTGTTTCCATCTATAACCCGAAAGAACTGGAATTCGAGTTTAGGAGCGGACCGATTCTAGGAAATATAGTACTTGCTGATGAAATAAATAGAACGTCTCCTAAGACGCAATCTGCACTATTGGAAGGAATGGAAGAAAAAAATGTTACCGTTGATGGCAACACCATCCCATTAAAACGGCCATTTTTTGTGATGGCTACTCAAAATCCGATAGAGTATGAAGGCACATATCCACTTCCGGAAGCCCAGCTTGACCGGTTTATTCTTAAATTGAACATGGGGTATCCTTCGCCAGAGCAGGAACTGCAGATGCTTGATCTCACATCCAAAAATCATCCAATCGAATCTATTTCCGCTGTTTTGACCAGAGATGAATTAATTTCCATCCAGGAAGAAGTGCAAAATACGTATATTGATCAGAATGTCCAACAGTATATTATTAATCTTGTACAAAAAACCCGTTATAGTAAATCTATTTATTTAGGAGTCAGCCCCCGCGGGTCGATTGCACTTATGAAAGCGGCGAAAGCGTATGCGTATATGCTCGGACGTGACTATGTTCTGCCGGATGATGTGAAATATTTGGCGCCATATGTGCTTGCACACCGGGTTATCCTGAATTCAGAGGCAAAATATGACGGGTTAACAAGTGATCAGGTTATCCAATCGATCGTTACGGATACACATATACCTATTCGAAAGGAATTTGGTTGATGAATAAACGCTTGATATTTGTCGGGAAGCTGTTTTCTGTTGTACTTCTGATCCTGGTCCTGTTTTCATATGCCATGTTCCAGGGTGGATTTACCAGCTGGTTTCTGTTTTTTGGTTTTTTGCCTATCTTCCTTTATCATTTGGGATTGTTATTGTACCCCATCCATAAATGGCAGGTTACACGCCATTTTTCCCGAAATGTTATTCGTACAGGTGATCACGTTGATGTCACAGTGAAAGTAAAACGTACGATGCCTTATCCACTGTATTTCTGCATCTGTGAAGAAATTTTTCCCGATACGTTACAGCGGACGAAAGGAAGCTATGAGTCCTATCGCTATTTAAATGAACCTGACAGAATGCAAGTAAACCGTAGTATTAAAAAAATCGTGTTTCCGGGCTTTCACCGCGAAATCAATTTTCCATACGTACTGCAGCAGGTACCCCGCGGTGAACATCAGTTGCAATATATCCGGATCAGGGTCGGGGATGTGTTTGGTTTTGTCAAAAAAGAACATACCTTCCAAGTGAAAGATCAGGTTGTGGCATTTCCTGATAACCGGAACGTCCATATGAATGACACATTCAGCAGTTTCGAGCAGGGATCCATTTCGTCCCATGCCCTGAATTTGAACAACACCAATATTGTCTCAGGTGTTCGGGAATACGAACCGGGTGATAAATTTTCCTGGATAGATTGGAAACAAACAGCTAAGAAAAACAACGTCATCACCAAAGAATTTGAGCAGGAGAAAAGCACGAACACATTGGTTGTTCTGGATGCGTGTGATTATCAGGGGATTAACAGGCTTGCTTTTGAAGCTTCAATTGAACTGACTGTATCCCTGCTGGAATATGTCCGCAGGCAGGCATCCCAAGTCAGCTTTTTATCGGTTGGCGGGAAAACGGTTTTCTTTCCAATGCATCATGATCCAATCAAATCAGACTCCATTCGCAAGCATCTGACACGGATACAGCCTGCTGGTCCCCAGCCATTTTCCAAGAAGATGCAGGAGGAATTGCCAAAAGTTCCAAAAGGGTCAAACATGATAATGGTTACCAATCATTTTGATGACGGCTTCATGGAAATGATTCAGAAGGCAAGACAGCAGGCGAAACAGCTTGTTGTTCTGTTTATACAGGGTTCCGCACTGATATCGGACAGGGAGAACCAGATCATTCAACAGCTTCGCCTGACTGGAATTGTAATTAATGTACTTACGGAAAAACAGCTGATCCACAATGCCACCGAGGTGAGTGTATCATGAATACGAAAATTCCAATGTTATATACCATCGTTCTGTACATTTGCGCATTTGTTTTGTTTTTGGAATGGCTGTACCCGATTAATGTCGTTGGCGATGTGAATAATTTAACCGTTTTTATTTTGTATACGCTATTCTGTTTTTTTGTCTCAATTCTCCAGCTCCATTGGCTGTTGTCGATGTCATTAAAAGGTGTCGGCCTGATTTTTATCATTGATTCCCTGTTTATGACAGGTACTCCTTTGAGCAAACCATGGGTCACCCAGTTGTTCACCGAAATCGGCTATAACATAAATGCGCTGTTTTCCGAACAGTGGTATGAACTGACCCCGCTCTTTCGCAGTGTACTGTTCCTGATACTGATTTGGCTGATGAGCTATCTGCTTCAGTATTGGTTTATTATCATGAAACGAATTTTTCTGTTTATCCTGCTTACGTTTATTTATTTGACAGTCCTGGATACATTTACCGTTTATGAGGCGGATACGGCAATTGTCCGCACATTTATTGTTTCGTTTATCGCGCTTGGAATGACAAGTCTATTCAAGGAAATTGACCAGGAGGCAATCCATTTCTCCTGGATGAAAAAGCAGACCGTTTGGATTGCGCCATTGGTAGTTGTTGTCATGTTTTCCACGTTGGTCGGCTATGCTGCTCCGAAGTTTGATCCACAGTGGCCTGATCCAGTACCATTTATAAAAAGTGCGGCTGAAAATGCGGGTGGTTCAGGTGAAGGTTCATCCGTAATACAAAAAGTCGGGTACGGAAATGATGATACAAGGCTTGGCGGTTCATTTGTACAGGACAATACCCCGGTATTTCGGGCAGTTGCTGAAGATAAGAATTACTGGCGGGTTGAGACGAAGGATATCTATACCGGTAAAGGGTGGAAAAAGTCACGAAATTTATCGTACTCAACGCAAAATCCGAATGATATTACACTGGAGACGTTTGCAGGCAGTGTGGAAACGGAAGAGCTTGTGACAGAAATAAACTTTCAGGGTGACAGCGGTCTGGAAAAGTTGATCTATCCATATGGGATTGAAGCAGTAAAGACAAAACAAAATGATGTAAACTATTTGCTGGAATCAGGTTCCGGGGAAATTCGGACAGAAATTGACGATGAAGGGGTACGATTGAACAGCTACTCCATTACGTATGAAAAACCAACCTTTGCCATCAATAAGTTACGCGATGCCGTTATGGAGGATCCTGCATTTATTGACGAACGCTATACACAGCTGCCTGACTCGCTTCCTGAAAAAGTGGGTAAACTGGCCAAAGAAATAACAAGTGAAGAGGATAATCGTTATGACAAAGCACAAGCAGTTGAATCGTATTTCAACAGCCATGGTTTTGTTTATCAGACCAAGAATGTACCGGTTCCCGGGAAAGAAGATGATTACGTTGCCCAGTTTTTATTTGAGTCGAAAGCGGGATATTGTGATAATTTCTCCACTTCGATGGTAGTTTTGCTCAGAACGCTAGATATTCCGGCCCGCTGGGTTAAAGGGTTTACAGGCGGCGAACAGATTGACAATAAGGACAACGGTAAAAATGTTTATGAGGTAACCAACGCAAATGCACATTCGTGGGTCGAAGTATATTTTCCTGAAATTGGCTGGGTGCCTTTTGAGCCAACACAAGGTTTTTCCAATTTATCGGACTTTGAGCTGAATCTTGATAATGACACTGCCACTGGAGGGGCAGATCAATCCACCGGAAGCAATAATCAACAACAGCAGCAACAGAGACAACCTGAGCCGATTGACCCCCAGCAGCCGCAGATTGACGGTGGAACAAGTGAAAGTAATAGTACGGCAGAATCAAACCTGAACTGGTGGCTTGTGCTGCTTGTATCTGCCGTGGTGCTGCTTGTGGCATACATTCTCTACCGGACCAGGTTACGCTGGCAGACGCTGTTTGTAACGTTAAAATACAACAGCAAAAGTGATCCGAAGACGTATCAGGAAGCCTACCATTTGTTGTTGAAGGTACTAGCTAAAAATGGTCTTTCGAAAAAGCCTGACCAAACATTACGCGAGTACTCCCAGCGCATTGATTCCCGCTTCCAGACTGATGCGATGCGGCGTCTTACAAGTCATTATGAACGAATGCTCTATAAGAATGAAACGGACAATCAGGAAGCCGCCGAATTAAATCAATTATGGAAATATTTAATAAAACGTGTAAAGGCTTGACCTTGTATCGCTCTGGTTAGTAGAATAAGGATTATTAAAAAACGACATAAATCGCCATTTGTATATCCTCGATAATACGGTTCGAAAGTTTCTACCGGTGCACCGTAAATGCACCGACTATGAAGGCGGAATAATCTGTTGGTGTGTGCAGCGTCAAACCCGGATTTTCTGCCTTTATGCAGCTTAAGTGCCGCATGCAAGGAGAAAATCCGGGTTTTTGAGTTCGGGAAGGTAAGACTACTTGAGAGAAAAAGGATTCTCGGGGGAGAAGGCATCTGGATTCTCATGCATCCCTGAATTTCCAGTGAGGAAATGCGATTACAGATAGGAGAGTATGGTATGGATAACCAAATGATTTTAGTGCTGGATTTTGGAAGTCAGTACAATCAGCTGATTACAAGAAGAATCCGCGAGCATGGTGTGTACAGTGAATTGCATTCGCACAAGCTGACCGCCGATGAAATCCGCAAGATGAATCCAAAGGGGATAATTTTGTCCGGTGGTCCCCATAGCGTATATGATGAAAACAGTTTCCGGTGTGATGAGAAGATTTTTGATTTGGACATCCCTGTTATGGGTATCTGCTATGGAATGCAGCTGATGGCTTTACATTACGACGGGAAAGTTGCCAAGGCGAAAAACCGCGAGTATGGAAAGGCTATGATTGAGTTAGCTGATAATCCTGTGTTGTTCCGAGATACACCGAAAGAGCAGTCTGTTTGGATGAGTCATGGTGACAAAGTACTGGAAGCGCCGGAAACGTTTCGGGTGGATGCAACCAGTCCATCAACTCCGATTGCAGCGATGAGCAACCCGGAGGAGAAGCTTTATGGGGTTCAATTTCACCCGGAAGTTCGCCATTCTGAGTATGGCAATCATCTGTTGAAACAGTTTGTATTTGATGTGTGCGACTGTACTGCTACCTGGACGATTGAAAACTATATCGATATGGAAGTGGATAAACTCCGCGAAACAGTCGGTGACCGCAAAGTACTTTGCGCACTTAGCGGCGGTGTTGATTCATCTGTTGTAGCAGCACTAATTCATAAAGCAATCGGTGATCAGCTCACATGTATTTTTGTTGACCATGGTCTCTTAAGGAAAAATGAAGCAGACGATGTAATGAAAGTTTTCGCCGATGATTTTCATATGAACATTATTAAGGTAGACGCTTCTGAGCGCTTTTTATCCAAATTGGAAAATGTAGATGATCCGGAACTCAAACGTAAAATTATCGGGAATGAATTCATTTATGTTTTTGATGATGAAGCGGCCAAACTTAGAGACATAGACTTCCTTGCGCAAGGGACCCTTTACACGGATGTGATTGAAAGTGGTACGGAAACAGCACAAACAATCAAATCACACCATAATGTTGGCGGTCTTCCGGAAGATATGCAATTCGAATTGATTGAGCCATTAAATACGTTGTTTAAAGATGAAGTACGTGAACTTGGGACACAACTGGGGATTCCTGACCGGATTGTCTGGCGGCAGCCGTTCCCGGGACCGGGTCTCGCCATCCGTGTGTTGGGCGCAATTACGGAAGAAAAGCTGTCGATTGTTCGTGAATCGGACGCAATTCTACGCGAAGAAATTGCCAATGCCGGGCTCGACAGGGATATCTGGCAATACTTTACCGTGCTTCCGGATATCCGGAGTGTCGGCGTGATGGGGGATGCCCGGACATACGATTATACAATCGGCATCAGAGCGGTAACCTCAATCGATGGAATGACATCAGATTGGGCACGGATTCCGTGGGATGTTCTGGAAAAGATTTCAACTCGAATTGTGAACGATGTCGAACATATCAATCGCGTCGTGTACGATATTACGAGCAAGCCGCCTGCAACAATTGAATGGGAGTAGCCGAGAAAAATAATAAGATATTGCGTATAATTTTGGGGATTTGGCCTGAGAGTTTCTACCGGACCGCCGCTAACGGTCTGACTACGCAGAATTCAGGAAGCATGCAATCATGTTCTTTGTATCATTTTCCACAAAAGTTATGCAGTACTCTTTCAGATGATGAGGAGGATTTGCATTGAAAAAATACTTTCGTTTTCAGGAACTTGGGACGAACTATCGGACAGAATTCATGGCCGGATTAACCACCTTTTTAGCCATGGCCTATATCTTGTTTGTCATTCCATCGACCATGGCATTGGAAGGTGTGGACCAATTGCCTGAAGGTGTGACAAGGATTAATAAGGAAGCGGTCTTTACTGCAACAGCAATCGCAGCTGCAGTTGGGTCACTCTTTATGGGACTTATTGCGAAATACCCGATTGCTCTTGGACCCGGAATGGGGCTCAACGCCTTTTTTGCTTATACTGTAGTGCTTGGTTATGGTATACCATGGCAGACAGCGTTATCCGGTGTGTTGGCATCCGGCATTATATTTATTATTTTAACCTTAACAGGATTTCGGGAAAAAATTATTAATGCGATTCCCGCGAACCTGAAGCTGGCAGTTGGCGCTGGAATTGGCTTATTTATTGCATTCATCGGATTTCAGAGTTCCGGGATTATTGTGGGTGACGATGCTACGCTTGTTGCTTTAGGAGACCTTACTTCCCCACATGTTTTATTGGCATTGTTCGGGGTTATCGTTTCTGTGATTTTATTGACATTGAATGTTAAGGGCGGCATTTTTTACGGGATGATCCTGACATCGATTGTTGGTATTCTTTGTGGATTGATTGATGCCCCATCTGGTTTTGGCGGCATTGTCGGTGAGGTTCCAAGTCTAGCGCCGACTTTTGGACAGGCCATTGCTCATTTTGGGGATATTTTTACACTGGAAATGCTCGTTGTTATTTTAACATTTCTGTTTGTTGACTTCTTTGATACAGCCGGAACGCTTGTGGCAGTTGCGACACAGGCAGGGCTGATTAGAGATAATAAACTGCCGCGTGCCGGAAAAGCATTGTTTTCCGATTCCAGTGCAACAGTGGTTGGCGCTGTTGTGGGTACATCCACTACAACTTCATACATTGAGTCTACAGCAGGTGTGGCAGCTGGCGGACGGAGCGGGTTCACTCCCGTGGTTACAGCAGGATTCTTTCTTTTGGCCTTATTTTTCTCACCGTTATTGAGTGTTGTAACTGCGGAAGTAACCGCACCGGCGCTGATTATTGTCGGTGTTTTAATGTCATCGTCGCTGAAGGAGATCGACTGGGACAAATTCGAAATCGCGGTGCCGGCATTTTTCACCATCATTACGATGCCACTGACGTACAGCATCGCAACAGGCATCGCATTGGGATTTATTTTTTATCCGATCACAATGGCACTAAAAGGACGTGTCAAAGAAATTCATCCAGTCATGTACGGACTGTTTGTCATCTTTATTCTGTATTTTATATTTTTGAGTTAGAAATGGAAAAGCGGACTCGCCATCGTGGCGGTTCCGCTTTCGTATTTTTTACGGGAAATAGCATACGGGCGTAACATCGACCGCTGAGGTGAGAACATCAACCGAAAGAGCGGAAACATCGACCGCTGAGCCCAGGACATCGACCGCTGAGCCCAGGACATCGACCGCAAGAGCTGGAACATCAACCGCAGGAACCAGAACATCAACCGCTTGGGCAGGAACACCGCACATCTATCCGCGAGCTTTTTTCCCAAACGGCAGTGCGTGATAGATGATAAGGAATATAGTTCCGGTAAGTGCACAAAATCCCATCAGCATATATAACGTGTCCCCGCCGTAGGAATCAATCAATACTCCACCAATTAGTGAGCCGACAATTCCTGAAATTCCGAAAAAGACGGCGTAAAACATTAGATGCCCTGTTGACTGCAGCAATCTTGGAATGATTCTTGTTACATATTCCAGTGCTGATAAATAAAAGACACCAAATGTGACTCCATGCAGAACTTGTAAGGCAATGATAACCATCGGATCCTTAACGGCTGCATAGATAAACCAGCGTAAACTAAAGAGGACACCGGCAATGATGATGAAAATGAGCGTGTGGAACTTTCGAAACCAGCGTCCTGCAAGTGCAAAGACAACTGCCTCGCTTATCACGCCGACAAACCACGCGAGACCGACAAGCCCTTCACTGCCGCCAAGCTGAACAATATAGAGTCCAATGAAACTGTCATTGGCCCGGTGTGAGATTGTCAGAAACACAATCATAAATAAAAATATAAGAAAGGTTTTATTTTGCAATAACTGTTTAATATCGCTGAATTGGATCGGATCGGATTCCACTTTCACATCTGTCAGTCGGAACGCGACAATCAGGGCAATTGCTCCAAAGAAAACATATGGCCAAATCATATATTGAACACCTATATTGGAAAGAACTTCCCCGACAATCAAAGAGGAAGTGGCAAATCCGATTGACCCCCACGTTCGGATTGTACCGAACGACACTTGCAGATCATCAGCACGGCGCTGTGCAAGGCTGTCGCCCAATGCCCCAATGGGTGAGGTGAAAAAGTAAAAGACTGCCCCCATCAGGATAATTGCGAGTAATCCGTTCATCTGAAAAAATAAAACACTGCTGATCAGTAGTCCGATTATACAGATGATCAGCATTCGTTTGACCGTTTTATATTTGTCACTCATATAACCCCAAAACGGCTGGGAAAAGATAGATGCTAACGGACCAACAGCGAGAACCCAGCCAATTTCCGTTCCATTTAATCCTTTATACCTCAGATACAATGGTAAAAAACTGAGAATGATGGTGTTTGTAGCATGAAAGCTGAATAACAGCATTTTTAACGGTGTCAGTGAGTTCTGATTAGTCATATACACGCTCCTTCACTTCATGAACACCAATTATACTATATTTACGGTGGTTTAAATACCGTGTCAGGTAAATATGATTGTGAGGTGCAAGAACGATATCCCTGGATTAATCAGAAATGGTAATCGAGCATATATGGGTCGGAATCGAGCATATTGGGCATAAAATCAAGCATATATTGGTTGAAACCGCGCATATCGGCTTCAAAAACGAGCATATAGATTATTTTATGGATCCCTCCTGCAAAAAAGGGAGCAGCATTATTCCTGCTGCTCCCACATTTCGGCTATAAATTCATCCCGTCCGGATTGGGCCCGGTCTTCCTTATAATAGGATTCATTCTTTTTATAAAAATCCTGGTGATAATCCTCTGCGGGATAAAACGTTGAAGCAGGTAATATCCTCGTCACAATCGGCTTGGAAAATTTTCCGCTCGCTGCAAGTGCATTTCGAGTCTGTTCAGCAGCTTCCTTCTGTTGGTTATCATGATAAAAGATGGCTGTCCGGTACGAATCACCACGGTCATGGAACTGGCCGCCATCATCAGTTGGATCAATCTGCCGCCAGTAGATTTCAAGTATTCTATCATACGCTATCACTGCAGGGTCATAAGTAATCTGAACTGATTCATAGTGTCCGGTCGAACCCTTTTTTACCGCTTCATATGTCGGATTTTCCATGTGCCCGCCTGTATAACCCGATACAACGTCATGTATGCCGTCCCACTGATCGAACGGCTTAACCATGCACCAGAAACATCCGCCCGCAAATGTAGCTTGTTTCAACTGACCAGTCATGCTTGTTTTCGCCTCCAGTTGTGAATAAATGTTTATTAAATATATCATGGAATAGGATTGAGGATAAATTATTTTGCACGGTGGTTTTAAAAAAGTTCTGTGTTATTTACTTTTTGTTGCAATTACATATACAATATTGGAAGAAAGAAGGTGGCAAATATGGATGCACCATACGTACATAAATTGTTTACAGGAAAAGTGAAACACATGGGTTATGAGAGTGCTGAAAACCGGATGGACCGGCCTTGGAAAAGCGGTATATTCAAACAGGAAAAACAAGGTGAAAAGTGGCTTGGCAAAACCGGGTTTACTGATGATGAGGTGGCCGATACGAAAAATCATGGCGGCCCGGAAAAGGCTGTATTTGCATATCCTAAAAAGCATTATGCGTTTTGGCAGAATGAACTGAAGCTGGATTCAATTGGTGTGTCCGCGATGGGGGAAAACCTGTCAGTGGAAAAAGTTGATGAGTTTAGTGTTTGTATAGGTGATACATACCGGTTTGGTAATAGTCTGATCCAGGTATCACAGCCCCGTCAGCCGTGCTGGAAACCCGCCCGGAAATTCCGAATCATGGATTTTGCACTTCGCATCCAGAATAGCGGGCGTACAGGCTGGTATTTTCGTGTGCTCAAGGAAGGAAAAGCAGAAGCGGGAATGCACCTGGAATTAATGGAGCGTCCTTATTCACAATGGACAATCGCTGCCTGTAATGAAGTGATGCATGTGAAGAAAACGGACCTGAAGGCAGCCGAAGCATTGGCTTCCTGCGAATTACTCGCACCAAACTGGAAACGGACCTTAAACAAAAGATTACACGGCAAACAGTCATCTGTCGAAAAAAGAGTCTTTGGCCCGAACAAACCATAAGTTCGGAAAAATTATTGCATGGCAAAAAAATGTTGTACATACACATTAAGTATGGAGTATGATATCTGGTAGGAGATGCAGGAGGTATTTTTTATGCTGGGTAACGCATTTGTTATGGTTGCAATTATTCTTGTAATCAATATTGTGTATGTATCACTTTCGACAATGCGTATGATTCTGACGTTAAAAGGACGAAGATATACAGCTGCGTTTGTAAGTATGTTCGAGATTGTCGTATATGTAGTTGGTCTTGGGCTAGTATTGGATAATTTAAATGAAATCCAGAACCTGATTGCATATGCGATAGGTTTCGGTCTTGGGGTAATCGTCGGAACCAAGATTGAGGAGAAACTTGCTCTTGGTTATATAACGGTCAACGTTATTTCATCAGATCCCGATATTGCCTTCACCCGTAAACTAAGGGATCGCGGCTATGGGGTGACAAGCTGGTTTGCCTATGGGATGGATGGTGACCGGCTGGCAATGCAAATTCTTACACCGAGAAAATATGAACTGAAGCTGTATGAGACCATTAAAAGCATTGATCCAAAAGCGTTTATTATTTCATATGAGCCGAAACAGATTAATGGCGGTTTTTGGGTAAAGCAAGTTCGTAAAGGACGACTGTTCAATTCAAGAAAAAATAATGTTCCATCGGCTAAACCAGAAGTGAAGCCGGAAGACACGGCCGATCAATAAACCAAGTTGAGAAAAATAAATGAAGCATTACAAGCATGCTATCAGGCATGCTTGTAATGCTTTTTTAACAGTTAATAAAGATAAAAATTTTTTCCATCAGCAGCATCTGCATCTATTTTTACGCAGGTAAGTAAGAATGCATGCACTTGATAATAACAGTTTTCTAAGCAGTTTCTATTAAAATTGAAAAATTGGAGTCTAGCTTAGGCTTTACAATTTTAATCGACAATGTTATATTTACTTTGTTCAATACATTAAAAAAATATTTAACAAAATAAATTTTAATTGATGCAATTGGGATCGCGAAAGATGCTCATCCATAGTCATGGGTTAAGTTAATTTCAATGCGTGCAAGGTGTATCATTATCACTTAAAAATGATTGCAACGAATAGTTAAAATGAATGAGTTATCTTGCACACTTTATTCCATTTACAATCATCTAGGAGGTTTTACAAATGAATCAAACATATGATTATGTAATTGTTGGCGGCGGCAGTGCAGGTTCTGTACTCGGTAACCGTCTAAGTGCAAATAAATCAAAACGTGTACTTGTCCTGGAAGCAGGGCGCAGTGATTATCCATGGGATCTGTTTATTCAGATGCCGGCAGCTTTAATGTTTCCGTCAGGCAACCGCTTTTATGACTGGATTTACTCTACTGACTCTGAGCCATATATGAATGGACGGAATGTCGCACATGCCCGGGGTAAAGTGCTTGGGGGATCGAGCTCTATCAACGGCATGATTTATCAGCGTGGAAACCCGATGGACTATGAAAGGTGGGGTTCCGCTCCCGGCATGGAAACTTGGGACTACGCACATTGTCTGCCGTATTTTAAACGACTGGAAACTGCTTTTGGAGCAGATCCATCCGATGAACACCGGGGTCATCATGGTCCGGTTAAGTTGAAACGTGGACCTGCCACAAACCCTTTATTTGATGCCTTTTTTGATGCAGCGGTCGAGGCTGGTTACTCCAGAACACCGGATGTAAACGGTTTTCGTCAGGAAGGATTTGGTCCGTTCGACAGTCACGTGCACAATGGCAGACGTGTATCAGCTTCAGGCGCTTACTTGCGTCCTGCAATGCGACGTAAAAACCTTACTGTGGAAACACGTGCTTTTGTTACGAGCATCGATTTTGATGGAACGCGAGCAAATGGTGTGACATACCAAAAGAATGGAAAAACCTATAAAGTGAATGCGGAAGAAGTGATTCTTGCCGGTGGTGCATTTAATACGCCGCAGCTGCTCCAATTGTCCGGTGTGGGAGACGCGGAACATTTGCGCTCACTTGGAATTGAACCAATCGTTGATCTGCCGGGGGTAGGCGAAAATCTGGAGGATCATCTTGAAGTATATATTCAGCATGCTTGTCCGCAGCCGGTTTCGGAACAACCGAGCTTGAATAAAGCAAAAATGCCTTGGATCGGATTGCAATGGTTGCTTGGGCGTACTGGTCCGGCAGCATCGAATCATTTTGAAGGAGGAGGTTTTGTTCGTTCAAATGACGGTGTGGATTATCCAAATCTTATGTTCCATTTTCTTCCACTTGCGGTTCGATATGACGGGCAAAAAGCCGACACGGAGCATGGGTTCCAGGTGCACGTTGGACCAATGTACTCCAACTCCCGTGGCAGTCTGAAAATCCGTTCACGTGATCCTTTTCAGCATCCAAGTATCGTTTTCAACTATTTGTCTACCGAAGAGGATCGGCGTGAGTGGATTGAAGCAATTAGAGTTTCGCGGGATATTATTTCCCAGTCAGCGTTAGCACCGTACAATTCAGGTGAAATTTCACCTGGTCCTTCAGTCCAAACGGATGAGGAGATTCTGGAGTGGGTAGCAAGTGATGCGGAAACTGCACTTCATCCATCTTGTACGGCAAAAATGGGTCCTGCTACAGACCCGATGGCTGTTGTGGACCCAAATACTATGAAAGTTCATGGACTGGACAACGTACGGGTAGTGGATGCGTCTGCAATGCCGCATACGACAAATGGAAATATCCATGCACCCGTGTTGATGCTGGCAGAAAAGGCATCTGATATTATCCGTGGACAAAAACCAATGAAGCCTGAATATAAGGACTATTACCGTCACGGTGTCCATCCGAAAGACGCAGGTACCGTTGATAAATAAGATATAATTTTGCGGTGTATTTTTTTAAAGTATCTAATTTAAACAATAGATAATGGGATTATCCGAAAAAAATAGTACCGATCATCAAAATCGATGATCGGTACTATTTTTAAGTCGTTCGTAACTGCTTTCTAATCAGGTACGATCACTTCTAAACAGTCAAAAGTTGAATCTTGTGCTTTTTAATCCGGTATTGCAGGCTTTGTCTGCTGATGCCAAGCGTCTTTGCGGCCTGTGTTATATTAAATTCAGCCTCCGCTAGAACTTGTTCAATATAATCCTTTTCCACATCATTGATTTTAGCGTATAATGTTTTGGAAGTTGAAGGGGTTTCAGGATTAGCCGCTGTATTGACGCTTGCATGATTATCCCCATGATGCTGGTATCTTTTTCGGAAGCGGATTGGCAGGTGGTGTGTTTTTATTTCTGTTTCGTCAATAATCAGGTTCATCGCCCCTTCGATGGTATGTTCCAGTTCCCGAACATTTCCCGGCCAGTCATGCTGGTACAGAAGGGATATTGTTTCATCGCTTATTTTTTGTATATTCATATGGAAAAGCGCATTGTATTTAGCTATAAATTCCCTGGATAGTGATATAATGTCCTCTTTTCTTTCCCGTAATGGCGGTATGTGTAAGGTTAGGACACTAAGCCGGTAAAACAGGTCTTTTCGTATTTGATTGTTTGCCAGAATATCAGCCGGGTCTTCGTTAATCGTTGTGATAATCCGTACGTCGACTTTTTTATCTTTTGTATCACCAATCCGTCTAATGGATTTCTCCTGGATGACCCGTAACAGTTTTGCCTGAAGAGCTGAGTTCAGCGAGTTGATTTCATCAAGCAGCAACGTCCCGCCATCTGCTTGCTCAAAAAGACCCGGAGAATCAACTGCATCGGTGAAAGCCCCTTTTTTCGTACCAAATAACAGGCTTTCCATCAGGCTTTCGGGGATTGCCGCACAGTTCTGCGCGATAAAGGATGCACTTGAACGATTACTTCCATTATGAATGCTTTGTGCAAACAGTTCCTTGCCAGTACCGGTTTCTCCGACAATCAGGACGGAAGAAGTTGTTCTGGTCCCGAGTTTTGCTTCTTCAATCACAGAAGTAAATGCTTCACTTTCTCCGATAATCTGATTAAACGTATAGCTGCTGTTTTTTTTATGTAACACATTCTTTTTAATAACATGCTCCAATTGTGTCACATCTTTTGCAATTTCAACCGCTTCGGTAATTTTGCCGTCCTTCATGATGGGAAATGTATTGTTAATGGTGGTGATTTCCTTGCCTTTATTATTGAAATATGTTTGTCTCACGTCTTTGGTGACTTTCCCAGTCTTAAGTGCCTGGACAAGTGTACTGTGCTGGTTTTCATTGAAGGAAAAAACGTCCAATACATTTTTCCCAAGAACATCATTACTTTCCATCGATTCGATTTCCATCATCTTCTTATTATAAATAATTGTTTTTCCTTGTTCATCGATTGCATGAACACCGACATTCACTTCATTGAGCAGCTGTTTATATAAATAATTTAAATGAGTTAACGACTGTTGATCATCATTCTTCATGAAGCATCCTCCTCATACTTCCCAATTATAAAAGGTAATTTAATGAGACGCAAAATAAATTTGCGGTAGTTTTAAATAGAAGTCAATTCTGATGGGGCTAAGCTGCCAGCACAAGTATATGTTTGTTGCAAAAACCGAACATTGATTAAAAAAGAATTATTATTGTTCGATTTTTTATTGACATGTTGGAATCTATTTTGATATTCTAAAACCAGAAGTAAATACGGTACCTCATATATTTTCGGGGATACGGCCTGGAAGTTTCTACCCGGCACCATAAATGCTGGACTATGAGGGAAGATGAATCATTGTCATGCAATGATCCGTTATTATGTTTAGAAAAGTCTATTCATCTTCTCTCATACTTGGGGGAGACGAATAGACTTTTTATTTGCAGGTGAAGGAAATAAGCCTGAATATTATTTTCCAGAGAACGGAGGATTTATATGCCACAGGTTGGTGTCATCATGGGAAGTATTTCAGATTGGGACACAATGCAGCATACATGTACGATGCTTGATGATTTGGGTGTTTCATACGAAAAAGATGTTATTTCTGCACACCGGACCCCTGATGCGATGTTTAAGTACGCTAAAACAGCCCGCGACCGGGGATTGAAAGTGATTGTTGCCGGTGCAGGCGGTGCCGCTCATTTGCCGGGGATGGTTGCGGCGCAGACAACATTGCCGGTAATCGGTGTTCCCGTTCAAACAAAAGCACTGAATGGCCTTGATTCATTGCTCTCCATCGTCCAGATGCCGGGCGGTGTACCGACAGCCACGGTAGCGATTGGCAGATCCGGTGCCAAAAATGCCGGGATGCTCGCTGCACAGATAATTGGAGCATTTGATGAAAACGTTGCGGAACGGCTTACGGAATCACGAACGGCCATGCAGGAAAATGTTGAAGAAATGAGGGACAATCTTGCCAAAAAATAATGTAGTTCTTCCACCACAAACAATTGGAATTATCGGCGGCGGTCAGCTCGGACGGATGATGGCGATTGCTGCACGGTATATGGGTTATAAAATTGCTGTGCTTGATCCAACACCGGACTGTCCGACAGCACAGGTGGCCGATGAGCAGATTACCACTGCATATGATGATAGGAACGGTATAAAAAAACTGGCCGAAATAAGTGATGTCATTACCTATGAGTTTGAAAATGTTGATTTGGATGCAGCAACATATCTGGAACAACTCGGCAAACTTCCGCAGGGTGCATATGCACTGGAAGTCACCCAAAACAGGGAAAAGGAAAAAACGGTAATGCAGGATGCCGGATTGCCGGTGCCATATTTCCATATCGTATCGGATGCCGGGTCATGTGAACAGGCACTTGATAACTTTACATTTCCAGCAGTCATCAAAACATGCAGCGGGGGTTATGACGGAAAAGGGCAGCTGAAACTGGAAAGTGCGGACGATATCGAAGCCGCCTGTGCATTTGTTGAAAAAAATGAGGCATGTATTATCGAACAATGGGTTCCGTTTGATAGGGAAATCTCCGTTGTCTTTACCCGCGCGCAATCAGGCGAAATGGCATTTTTCCCGATTGCTGAGAACGACCATAAAGATCATATTCTTTACCAGACAACCGTACCGGCCAATATTTCGGAAACGGTTCAGACAAAAGCAATTGATGCGACAAAAAAACTGGCAGAAAAAATGAACATTGTCGGCACGTTCGCGATTGAAATGTTCGTGAATGGGGACAATATCTTTTTGAATGAAATGGCACCAAGGCCGCATAATTCCGGACATTATACGATTGAAGCCTGTAATATTTCCCAATTCGGACAGCATATTCGGGCTGTCTGCGGACTTGAATTAACGCCAGTAAGCCTGCTGAAATGTGCGGCGATGGTCAATATTTTAGGTGAGGATCTGGAGCCGACACTTACTCAGATGCCGGGTCTTACTGACGGAATTGTCCATCTGTACGGTAAAGACGGTGTTAAACCAAAACGAAAAATGGGACACGTAACGTTTATTGGGAATTCTGTTAAAGAGATTACCGATATGGCTGAAGCTTATGAGGAGGCAAAACAATGATTGATCGTTATACACGGGAAGAAATGGGTGCTATCTGGACAGAAGAAAATAAATTCAACGCATGGCTTGAAGTGGAAATTCTGGCATGTGAAGCATGGAGTGAGCTTGGGGTCATTCCGGCGGACGATGTGAAAAAACTGCGTCAGAATGCTTCATTTGATCTGGAACGGATTTATGAAATAGAACAGGAGACCCGCCATGACGTTGTTGCCTTTACACGTGCTGTATCTGAAACGCTTGGGGATGAACGAAAATGGGTCCATTTCGGTCTGACTTCCACGGATGTTGTTGACACGGCCCTTTCATACCAGCTCAGTCAGGCAAACGAAATTATTCGAAAAGATTTACACCTTTTTATTGATATTTTGAAAAATAAAGCCATTGAACATAAACATACCGTCATGATGGGCAGAACGCACGGCGTCCATGCAGAACCGACCACATTTGGTCTGAAAATGGCACTGTGGTATGAAGAAATGAAGCGTAATCTGGAACGTTTTGAAGCAGCTGCAGGAGATATTGAGTTCGGGAAGTTGTCAGGTGCGGTTGGGACATATGCCAATATTGCCCCGTTTGTGGAACAGTATGTCTGTGAAAAGTTGGGATTGTCGCCGGCGCCGGTATCAACGCAGACATTGCAGCGTGACCGTCATGCAGCATATGTGTCGTCATTGGCGCTGATAGCTACCTCCATTGAAAAATTTGCAACCGAAATCCGCGGACTGCAAAAAACAGAAACCCGTGAGGCGGAAGAATTTTTTGCTAAAGGACAAAAAGGATCTTCTGCAATGCCGCATAAACGGAATCCGATTGGTTCGGAAAATATGACTGGGATGGCACGAGTGCTGCGCGGCAACATGGTAACAGCATTTGAAAATGTGTCACTGTGGCATGAACGTGATATCTCGCATTCATCAGCTGAGCGCGTTATTTTACCGGACACAACGATTGGCTTGAACTATATGCTGAACCGGTTCGCCAACATCGTTGAAAAGCTGACAGTCTTTCCGGATAACATGAAACGCAACATTGATAAAACACACGGGGTTATTTTTTCACAGCGTGTGCTGCTTGCGTTAATTAATAAAGGTATGAGCCGGGAGGCAGCTTACGATATTGTCCAGCCGAAAGCGATGCATGCATGGGAAACCGAAACACCTTTCAAAAAACTGGTCGAGGATGACGCACAAATCAATTCACAGCTGACCCAGGATGAAATGGACGACTGTTTTGATTATACGTATCATCTGAAAAATGTTGATGCGATCTTTAACCGAATCGGACTTGGGGTGGAATAAATGAAAGCTTACCTGTTATATGAAGGCAAGGCAAAACGTGTATATACGGCAAAAGAGCAGCCCGGACAGCTCGTTTTATCCTACAAAAATGATGCCACCGCTTTTAATGGGGAGAAGAAAGCAATCTTTTCCGGGAAAGGCAGATTGAATAATGAAATTTCATCCAGAGTATTTAAACTGCTTCAGGAAAAAGGGATTGCATCACATTTTATTGAAAAGCTGAACGAAACAGAGCAGCTTGTTCGGCAAACCGAGATCATTCCATTGGAAGTTGTTGTCCGTAATCAGGCGACAGGAAGCATTACAAAAAGGCTGGGAATTGAAGAAAAGACCCCTTTCACCCCGCCGCTTATTGAACTTTTTTACAAAGATGATGAACTTGGTGACCCGCTCATCAATGATGATCATGCATTACTGCTGAGTGATATCAGTGCTGCCGAGCTGGTGGAAATTAAAGAGAAAGCACGTCACGTTAATAAACAACTAAAGGAAGTTTTTGCATCTATTAATATCGCTTTAGTAGATTTCAAGCTGGAATTTGGACGCCTGGCAAGCGGGGATATTGTGCTTGCGGATGAAATATCACCAGATACATGCAGGCTCTGGGACAGTACCACCAAGGAAAAATTGGATAAAGATGTTTTCCGGCAGGGTACGGGTGATCTGCTGGAGGTTTACCAGGAAATCCTACAACGACTGGAGGCAATGTCATGAGAAGAGTTACCGTTCATATCACACTGAAAGAGGGGGTCCTTGATCCACAAGGGAAGGCCATTCAGGAATCATTAAATTCGCTTGGATATGAGGCTGTTGAGGAAGTTCGTGTGGGCAAATATATGGAACTGATGGTGGAAGAAACAGCGGACATGGAACAACGCGTAAAAGAGATGTGTGACAAACTGCTCGCAAACCCCGTAATTGAGGATTACCGGTTCGATGTGGAGGAGGCTGAGGTCCTGTGAAATTTGCTGTAGTTGTTTTTCCGGGGTCGAATTGTGATCGTGACATGTATCATGCCGCAAAAGAGGTGTTGAAAGAAGAGGCGGAACTTGTCTGGTATGAGAACAGCAGTCTGGAAAACTATGACGGGATTCTGCTGCCAGGCGGCTTTTCATATGGGGACTATCTTCGTTCAGGTGCTGTTGCATCCACATCAGATGTGATGAGGCAAATCAGAACAGCGGCGGGAAAAGGCAAACCGGTTCTGGGCGTCTGTAATGGTTTTCAAATACTTTTGGAAGCGGGTTTGCTGCCCGGTGCAATGCTCCGCAATAAAAATCTGGCATTTATGTGTCATCAGGAACCGCTTATTGTACAAAACAATCAGACTCTATTTACAACAAACTATGAGCACACTGAAGTCATTCATTTCCCAATTGCACATGGTGAAGGCAGCTATTTCTGTGATGAAGCAACCCTGGCCGGGTTACAAGCGAATAATCAGATTGTGTTCACCTATCAAAACAATCCGAATGGCTCGATTGCGGATATTGCCGGTATTGTGAATAAAGAAGGCAATGTGCTCGGCATGATGCCGCACCCGGAGCGTGCTGTTGAAAAAATGCTCGGAAGTGATGATGGTTTAAAACTATTTCAGTCCATCGTAGAGAATTGGAGGGACGTTTATGTTATCAACACATGATATTAGTCCGGAACAGATCGAGCGTGAAAAACTGTACACAGATATGGGATTGAACGATCAGGAATACGACATGGTCAAAAACATCCTAAAGCGCCGTCCGAATTTTACCGAAACAGGCATTTTTTCTGTTATGTGGTCGGAGCATTGCAGCTATAAAACGTCGAAGCCCTTGTTAAAGAAATTCCCGACGGAAGGTCCGCATGTTCTGCAAGGACCTGGTGAGGGAGCTGGTGTTATCGATATTGGTGATAATCAGGCGGTTGTATTTAAAGTGGAAAGCCATAACCATCCATCCGCGGTAGAGCCATATCAGGGTGCTGCAACAGGTGTCGGTGGAATAATTCGTGACGTCTTTTCCATGGGTGCACGTCCAATCGCCCTGATGAACTCGCTTCGGTTCGGAAATTTCACCACCGAACGTGTAAAATATCTTTTTCAGGAAGTTGTCCACGGTATTGCCGGTTATGGAAACTGTGTCGGCGTGCCAACGGTTGGCGGGGAAGTTCAGTTTGATGACAGCTATGAGGATAATCCGCTTGTCAACGCGATGTGTGTTGGATTAATCAACCATGATGACATCCAGAAAGGCATTGCCAAAGGAATTGGAAATACAGTGCTTTATGCCGGTGCTCCAACAGGACGGGATGGCATTCATGGGGCAACTTTTGCATCAGATGATCTGGCTGAGGATTCGAATAAAGATCGTCCGGCAGTTCAGGTTGGAGATCCATTTATGGAAAAATTGCTCATCGAGGCGTGTCTCGAGGTGATTCATTCGGATGCTCTTGTTGGCATGCAGGATATGGGAGCTGCCGGACTGACATCATCGGCAAGCGAGATGGCAAGCAAGGCCGGCACTGGACTGGAAATGGATTTGGATCTTGTTCCGCAGCGCGAACAGAACATGAACGCCTATGAATTAATGCTGTCGGAATCACAGGAACGCATGCTGCTTGTTGTCAAAAAAGGCCGTGAGCAGGAAATTATATCTATTTTTGAAAAATACGGACTGCAGGCAGTAGCAGTCGGTGAAGTAATGGAAGAAAAAGTTTTTCGTCTGAAACAGCATGGTGAAATGGTGGCAGATATTCCGGTCGATGCACTGGCTGAAGAGGCACCTGTGTACCACCTGCCAGCAAAAGAGGCGGAATATTTCAAAGAATACCAACAGATGGACAATAAAGTTCCAGCAGTGGAACATCATGCGGAAATGCTGAAACAGCTGTTGCAGCAGCCGACAATTGCCAGTAAGGAATGGGTTTATGACCAATATGATTCGATGGTCCAGACCAATACAGTCGTTACACCGGGTTCGGACGCTGCAGTGGTGCGGATTAAAGGCACGGATAAGGCGCTGGCTATTACAACGGACTGTAATTCCCGGTATATTTATCTTGATCCAGAAACCGGCGGAAAGATTGCGGTTGCTGAGGCTGCCCGTAATATTGTCTGCTCCGGTGCCCGTCCGTTAGGGCTTACCGACGGGTTGAATTTTGGAAATCCGACAAACCCCGAAGTGTTCTGGCAGATGGAAAAAAGTGTGGAAGGCATGAGTGCAGCATCCCGAATGCTTGAAACTCCCGTCATCAGCGGTAATGTTTCATTGTTTAATCAGTCAAAAGGAACATCAATTTTTCCGACACCTGTCGTTGGGATGGTAGGTCTGCTCGAGTCGCTTGACCATTTGATACCAAATGTTTTTCAGCAGGAAGGTGACTTGATTTATCTAATCGGGACAACCAACGCTGAATTTGGTGGAAGTGAACTGCAAAAAGTCGTAGGTGACAAGTATGAAGGAAAAGCACCTGCGATTGATTTGGAAGTGGAGGCATCCCGACAGAAGCAGCTGCATGAGGCAATCCGCAGCGGGTTCGTTCAGTCAGCACATGATCTGGCAGAAGGCGGGCTTGGTGTGGTGCTTGCCGAAAGTACATTTGACCAAAACGGACTCGGCGCAGATGTCCATCTGGCAGGGGATCCTACGGTGCAAATGTTCAGTGAATCACAATCCCGTTTTCTAGTAACCGTAAAACCGAAAAATCAGGAAGCATTTGAAAAGGTAATAAACGACTATCAGCATATCGGAACTGTAAATGGCTCTGGAATGTTGAATGTAACTGTCAATAATGCAGCGATAATCAAGGAAGATACCAGCCAGCTCAGTAAACTTTGGAAAGGAGCAATCCCATGCTTACTGAAATCAAAGGCATAAATGAGGAATGCGGTGTGTTTGGAATCTGGGGTCACGAAAAGGCAGCGGAACTGACATATTACGGTCTTCATGCCCTGCAGCATCGCGGGCAGGAAGGTGCCGGAGTGGTCGTCAGTGATGGTACATCTTTGAAGATTCATAAAGATACTGGACTCGTTAATGATGTATTTAAACAAGCAAATTTTTCCGACCTTGCCGGTAAAGCAGCAATTGGTCATGTCCGATACTCAACCCAGGGAGATAAAGGGTATGCGAATGTACAGCCATTATTGTTTCATACGCAGCAGGGCAGCATGGCGCTTGCGCATAACGGTAATGTTATGAACGCATTTGAACTTCGAGGCGAGCTTGAAAATGAGGGAAGTATTCTGCAGACGACATCTGATACAGAGGTGCTCGCCCATCTGATCAAGCGGAGTACGAAAGCAGACAAGGAAGAAGCCATTATAGACGCATTGCAAAAGCTTGTCGGTGCATATGCCTACCTGATTATGACCGAGGACAGAATGTATGTCGCGCTTGATCCAAGAGGCATCCGTCCATTATCAATTGGCCGGCTTGGCGATGCATATGTGGTAGCTTCTGAAACGTGTGCATTTGATTTAATTGGCGCCACCTTTGAACGTGAAGTTTTGCCGGGGGAATTGTTGACAATCAGTGATGATGGTGTGGAATCGACTCGATTTGCGATGCGCGAACAGCGCCGGATGTGTGCGATGGAATATGTTTATCTCTCAAGGCCGGACAGTGATTTGAACCATGTGAATGTTCATGCTTCCCGTAAACGGATGGGAATGGAACTAGCAAAGGAAGCCCCCGCTGAAGCTGATGTAGTAACAGGAGTGCCGGATTCAAGCATCTCAGCTGCCATAGGCTATGCGGAGCAAATGGGGCTTCCATATGAAATGGGAATCATCAAAAATCGTTATATCGGCCGAACGTTTATTCAGCCTTCACAAGAGCTGCGGGAACAGGGGGTTAAAATGAAGCTATCTCCGGTCCGTAGAATTGTGGAAGGTAAACGGGTTGTCATGATTGATGACTCGATTGTGCGCGGTACAACAAGCAGACGAATTGTACGAATGCTGAAAGAGGCTGGTGCAAAAGAAGTGCATGTCCGCATTGCTTCTCCATCGATTATCAGTCCATGCTATTACGGAATTGATATGTCATCAAAGGAAGAACTGATTGCCGCCAATAATACGCTGGATGAACTGTGCGATCAGATTGGTGCAGACAGTGTTGCATATTTGTCGGAAAATGGGCTTGAACAAGCGATTGTTAAAGATAAGACAATTCATCAGGGGATTTGTACGGCATGCATGACCGGCAAGTATCCGGTTAAAAAGGAAAAAGAATCAACCATCTCCTACTCGAAAAGTTAGCTAATGATGCTGAAAGGTGTGTGTGGCATGTCAAATGTATATAAAGATGCCGGTGTTGATGTGGAAAAAGGTTATGAAGCTGTGGAACGGATGAAAAAGCATATTGCAAAAACAAACCGGCCTGAAGTACTTGGCGGAATTGGTGCTTTTGCGGGACTTTTTGATCTTTCTTCCTTTCATTACAAGGAACCGGTTCTCGTATCCGGAACCGATGGCGTCGGAACCAAACTGAAGCTTGCATTTCAGTTGCAGAAACACAATACCGTTGGCGTTGATCTGGTTGCGATGTGTGTCAATGATATTGTCGCACAAGGTGCCCAGCCGTTATTTTTTCTGGATTATATTGCATGCGGAAAAAACGACCCGGAAATGATTGAACAGATTGTTTCCGGCATCTCCAACGGCTGCAAGGACGCAGGGGCAGCTTTAATTGGTGGAGAAACGGCTGAAATGCCCGGTATGTACGGTGATGATGAATATGACCTGGCGGGATTCACGGTTGGAATCGCAGAAAAATCCAACTTGATAACCGGTGAAAAGATTGCAGCAGGTGATGCAGTGATTGGGCTGTCATCAAGCGGAATTCATTCAAATGGCTATTCCTTGGTTCGCAATCTGGTTTCAGGTCTTGATTTGACGAAAAAGTATGAAGGACTGTCCGAATCACTTGCCGATACACTAATGGAACCTACAAGAATTTATGCAAACCAAGTGGCTGCTGTTATGCAAAAGATGGATGTCAAAGGAATTTCCCATATTACCGGCGGCGGTTTTTATGAAAATTTCCCGCGGATGCTGCCTGAAGGACTTGGCGTGGAAATCAATACGACGAGCTGGGAACGTCCTGGTATCTTTAACTTTTTACAGCAACAGGGGAATATTGCAGATGATGAGATGTATGGTGTGTTCAACATGGGGGTTGGCATGGCGATCGTCGTTGCAGCGGATGATGCTGAAGATGCATTGAATTGTTTGGATGAACAAGGAGAATCAGCTTCCGTTATTGGAAAAGTGACCGCAAATGAAGGAGTGCATTTTACATCATGAGGAAGATAAAGGCTGCCGTTTTCGCATCTGGAACCGGCAGTAATTTTCAGGCGATAATGGAAAAAAGGGATCTTCATTGTGAAGTTGTTCTGCTTGTTTGTGATAAGCAAGGTGCCGGTGTTATTCGGAAGGCGGAAAAGTATGATGTGCCGGTGCTTGAATTTAATCCGAAATCGTATGCTTCAAAAGCGGAATATGAAGCGATGCTGGTTGAAAAATTGATGGAAGCTGGTGTAACGTGGATCTTTTTAGCCGGATACATGCGGATTGCTGGTCCTGTACTGCTCCAGGCTTTTGAAAACAATATCATTAATATCCACCCGTCCCTGCTTCCAGATTTTCCGGGCAAGGACGCGATCGGCCAGGCGTATGCCGCGGGTGTCGGCAAAACCGGTGTGACGGTTCATTATATTGATGAAGGCATCGATACCGGGCCAATTATTGCTCAGGAAGGTGTGGCAGTTTTGCCGGATGATACAGAAGAAGCGTTGAAAAAACGGATCCAGGATGTGGAGCATCAATTGTATCCTGAGGTAATCAATCGGTTGGTGAGGGAGTAGGTTATTGTTGACTCAAAAACTGTGTGTGGTGAAGAAAAGAGTGCTATAACATCGCTCCGGAAATATACTTCGCTTTCACTTTCGAGCATAAGTGCGACATCAGCTCAAGAAAATCACTTTCGCTGTGTCTTCTTTACCGGGGGCGGCTGGTGAGCCACCTTGTGCTACCGCACTGCGGTGTCTCACCGATGCCTTAGCTCCCCCAGGAGTCTACGTATATTTCCTCCGCTAGAAATATATTCGTCTTTCCTTTGCAGTATAAGTGCGCATCACCGAGTTTAATGTCGTTGCTGCCATCTTTAACAGTTGGGAACAATTTGTGATACGGCGGGTATCCTCAAATGTACGGCGGGTTTTCACAATTATACGGCGACTTTGGGTCAAAGTACGGCGCGATTGCTCTTTTATACGGCGGATTCCCGGTAAAGTACGGCGGTGGTTAATAGTATTAGGATGTAGTAAACAATCTTTAGCGCAATGTGTTCCGGATCAACAATTTTAACCAGAAGAGCCATTAACAAGACCAGACTAATAGGAAAGGGAGGAATTTTTGATGAAAAAGCGTGCGCTGATTAGTGTGTCTGATAAAGAGAATGTTGCGGATTTTGCAATAGGTCTGGCAGCAATGGATTATGAAGTTCTTTCAACAGGCGGAACGTTAAAAGTTTTGCAGGAAGCGGGTGTGGAAGCGAAAGCAGTTGAGGAAGCAACCGGATTTCCGGAAATTATGGATGGTCGGGTTAAAACACTGCACCCGACGATTCATGGTGGACTGCTGGCGAAACGCGACAATGAAAGTCATATGGAGCAGCTGAAAGAACATGGCATTTACCCGATTGACATTGTTGTAGTGAACCTTTATCCGTTTAAACAAACGCTTGAACAATCAGGTGTTACCGAGTCGGACATCATTGAAAATATTGACATTGGCGGGCCGACAATGGTGCGTGCTGCGGCGAAAAGCTTTGCGGATGTATCGGTTGTTGTGGATCCGGAAGATTATGATTCTGTTCTGGCCTCCCTGAAAATGGGCCAGCTGGATAAGGCTGAACGTAAACGATTGGCTGCAAAGGCTTTCCGTCATACAGCTCAATATGATGCACTGATTGCCAACTACTTTACCGAAGAGGAATTCCCGGAAAATTATACTGTTACCTACGAGAAAAAACAGACATTGCGGTACGGGGAGAATCCGCATCAGAATGCTGCTTTTTATAAAAATGCGCTGGAAACTGGCATGAGCCTCGCTTCAGCCAAACAGCTCCATGGCAAAGAACTTTCCTATAACAATATTCAGGATGCCAACGCAGCACTGGAAATCATCGCAGACTACAACGAACCTGCCACAGTTGCCGTGAAGCACATGAATCCGTGTGGTATTGGCGTTGCCGAAAATCTCAGCGAAGCATTTTCAAGAGCATATGAATCCGATTCAAGATCCATCTTTGGCGGAATCGTTGCCTGCAACCGGCCGGTGGATGCCGAAACGGCTGAACAGCTTTCCGCAATCTTTTTGGAAATTGTTATTGCGCCGGAATTTTCGGAAGAGGCAATGACCATCTTAACGAAAAAGAAAAATATCCGCTTACTTGAGCTGGAAATGGAAAATGGTGAATCCGGCTATCATAAGCTGACCACCGTCAAGGGCGGTGTTTTGGTTCAAAGCAACGATTCTGGTGAACTGAACGAAGATGGGTTGACATTTCCAACTGAAAAGAAGCCGTCTGATGAAGAAATTGCCGACCTTCTGTTTGCATGGAAGGCGGTCAAACATGTTAAATCAAACGCGATTATTCTGGCAGGAAACAAGCAAACAGTTGGTGTTGGTGCAGGACAGATGAATCGTGTAGGTGCCGCTAAAATCGCCATTGAACAGGCAGGAGAAAAAGTAAAAGGAGCGGTGCTCGCGTCTGACGCATTTTTCCCGATGCCGGACACAGTGGAAATCGCTGCAAAAGCCGGTGTAACAGCCATTATTCAGCCTGGCGGGTCCAAGCGTGACCAGGATTCAATCGATATGTGCGACAAGTACGGAATTTCCATGGCGTTCACCGGAATGCGTCATTTTAAACATTAATCAGGAAAGGTGTTTTCACATGAACATTTTAGTTGTTGGACGGGGCGGACGTGAACACAGTATTGTAATGAAGCTGGCGGAAAGTGATAATGCGGACAAAATTTATGCGGCGCCGGGTAATGGAGGAATCGCTGAAACTGCTGATTGTGTGGATATTAATGAGATGGATATTGACGGACTGATTGCATTTGCCAAGGAAAAATCAGTTGATCTTACCATCGTTGGACCGGAAAATCCGCTGCTTGCCGGAATTGCCAATCGTTTCCGTGAAGCAGGGCTGGCCATTTTTGCCCCGACAAAAGAGGCTGCACTCCTGGAAGGAAGCAAACGGTTCGCCAAGGAATTCATGCAAAAATATCAAATCCCAACGGCCGCATATGAAAGTTTTACCAATGCTGACGATGCAAAACTGTATATTGAGGAACAAGGTGCGCCGATTGTAGTCAAGGCTGATGGTCTTGCTGCAGGAAAAGGCGTTATCGTTGCTGAAACAAAAGACGAAGCACTGCAGGCTGTTGATGAAATGCTTATTGATAAAACATTTTCTGAAGCGGGGGCAATGATTGTTATTGAGGATTGTATTGTTGGAAAAGAGTTTTCGTTAATGGCATTTGTTCATGAAAATCATGTGTACCCGATGCTTACCGCCCGCGATCATAAGCGTGCTTTTGACAATGATCAGGGTCCAAACACCGGTGGAATGGGTGCATTTGCGCCGGCAACAGATGTTTCTGCCGAGGCACTCCAATTTTCCATGACAGAAATCCTTCAGAAAACAGCGGACGGCATGATGAAGGAAGACCGTCCATTTACAGGGATTTTATATGCTGGTCTGATGATGACCGAAGACGGACCGAAAGTGATTGAATTCAATGTGCGGTTCGGTGATCCCGAAACACAGGTCGTACTGCCGCTTCTTGAAAATGACTTTGTCCAGGTGGTTCAGGATGTTTTAGCGGGGAAAGATCCGGCGCTTAACTGGGCGGATGACAGCTGTCTCGGTATTGTGCTCGCATCAAAAGGCTACCCGGCAGCATATGAAAAAGGCATTCCATTGCCTGATATGAATTTGCCGGAAACCGGTTATGTTATGCATGCCGGAACAAAACAAACAGAGCATGGCCTTGTTTCAGACGGCGGCCGGGTGCTTTTGGCTGGGGCAAGAGGACCAAGCCTGAATCACGCTGCAAATAATGCGTATCAATGTCTGGAGTCTTTCGGTAATTTGGATGCCTTCTTTTATCGCACGGATATCGGTAAAGAATAATCATAACGCCCGGGGGATTATTCCTCGGGCTTATTAATGAACTCGTGTACCCAATCAACATATGAATCTTTTTCATAGTCAAAGTAAAGCTGGCTCGACAATCTCACCGGGTTACCAAAGAAAAACCGTTCATATTGCGTCTGACGGGTGCCGAATGGACTCATAGTCAAATCCCAGGCAAGCCGAAACAGCTTAACACGATCCTCAGCATTACTGGAAGCACTTTGCAAGTATTGATCAAGGTCGCTCCGTATGTTGGAGTTAAAGTCGGCTTCAGTCGGAATTGTAATCATTCCACTTGAACCAAGCAGCTGGACGATTTCCGTCAGCCTTGGATAGATTTTTGGAAAAAAACAGATAGCAGTCTGCAACGGTTTCGGGTCGGGGCGCATTAATCCGAATTCATCGGTCGATGCGTCTACTTCGGCTTTGGTCAAAAGTGCCTTCATTGTTTCCAGTGTGGTGATGATTTCCGCCCCATTTTCCTGGACGTTCTGGAACTCAGAAATGTTAATCGTATCAATAATCGATTGCGCAACGCCAAGCATAAATTCCGCTTTTACGGTCTGCCGGCATACTGCTTGATGCAGTGTGAATGGTTGAAAAGCACTTTTCGCCTTAAATGAGTTGGCAACCTCCAGATTTTTATAAAAAAACACCCGCTCCCACGGAATTGTAACATTATCAAATACAACCACTGTATCCATTTCTTCAAATCGCGAACTTAGTGGATAGTTAAAGCGTGAATCCCCATGAACAAATGATTCACGGCAAATGAATTTTAACCCTTTCGCATTACTTGGAACGGAAAAAGCGAAGGCATTTGCTGTATCAAGGATGCCACCCGGTGAAAAAACGAGTACTTCATCGGTAATTCCACCTTGTGTGGCAAGAAGCCGCGCCCCCTTCACCACAATTCCTTCTTCATTTTCATCAACTATCTTCGCGGCAATTGGTTCATCTGACACTTCAAAGTACAGTTCAGACCGATTGACCTGCGGATTAATAAACGTATGTGTAAATGATAAATCTTCTTCTCTCGCTTTTTCGTAAAACGCACGCAAATGTTCAGGAAAGCAATTTTCTTTTCCTTCAAGCAGTTGTGCCGATGAGCCAAAAGCCATTAGTATGGTGTTTAAATAATCAGGACTTCTCCCAAGCAGCCCTGCACTTGTTCGAGCCCACCTGCGAATCATTCCGCGCCGTTTGGCAAGATCTTCTTTCGTTTTTGGCTGCAGATAAGAAGTGCCGACCCGATTGCCTGTAGCTGGTGAGCGATAAGTCATCAAATCCCTTAAATCATTATCATATTGCATATCATACAGGTGTGACTGACTTTGGATGATTCCTCTAAAGGCGGGATGTTCAGAAATGTATCCATTTATTTTGCTGCCGTTACACCATATGTCTGCCCCCTGCTGATTAATCCGGCTAACGTATTCCTTCCCGGTAATTGCTGGCATGTATAACACTCCTGACGAAAATTAAATAGATAATCGGTTATAGGCTATTGTATTAGGTAAGAGGAAAAAGTGTTCCTTGTTTTTGTAAAAGGGGGAGACGGTAATATAGAAAGAAGTGTCATAGAATTTTCACGATAATAGCGTTTATTTAGTGCAGTAAAGTGCGAAAATATGGTAAAATAAAGGAAATTGTTTTATTGGAGTGCTGTTAATGCTGGAAAATGGATACTATTGGAGAAACCGTGAAATAAGGGAACATGTAGCTGTAATTGATGGTACCGTGAAACCTGATTTTGTTTTAGCAAATGGAACTTATTTGAATACATATACAAAGCAGTGGCTTAAAGGGAACATCTGGATTTTAAATGACCGGATTGTCTATGTTGGTGATAAACTTCCGGAAAACCAGTCCGCTAAGATAATAGATTGCAAAGGTTCTTACCTTGTACCCGGATATATGGAGCCGCATGCTCATCCGTTTCAATTGTATAATCCGGTATCTTTAGCTAAGTATGCTGCAGATTTTGGAACAACAACATTAATTAATGATAATCTTGTATGGAATTTTTTGATGGATAAAAAGAAAGCGGTTACTTTATTGAGAGCATTCAATAAATTACCGGTGTCCATGTTCTGGTGGGCACGCTTCGATTCTCAGACTGCTTTGCAGAATGAGGAGGAATTTTTTAATACGGAAGAGGTGCTGTCCTGGCTTGAACATTCTTCGGTTGTACAGGGTGGCGAACTGACTGCATGGCCCAGCCTGCTGAGGGGTGATGACCGCTTGCTGTATTGGATACAGGAAGCGAAACGGATGGGAAAACCGGTTGAGGGGCACTTGCCTGGTGCTTCGGAAAAGACGCTGACTAAAATGAAGCTGCTTGGTGTGTCCGCAGATCATGAATCGATAACGGGCGAAGAAGTCATCCGACGGCTGCGGCTTGGTTATCAGGTAGGTCTTCGATATTCATCAATCAGACCGGATTTGCCGAAGCTGCTGGAAGAAATTATGGACGCCGGCATCGATACGTATGATAACATGATGATGACAACGGATGGTGCGACACCAGCATTCTATGAAAAAGGCTTAATGAATATTTGCATTGAGATTGCGATTGAAAAAGGGGTTCCTTTGCCTGATGCATACCGGATGGCGTCACATAATGTAGCACAGCATTATGGTATGACAGAGCAGCTTGGGACGATTGCCCCCGGACGGTTAGCAAATATTAACATATTGGATGCTAAAGAAAATCCGCACCCTGTCAGTGTTCTGGCTAAAGGGAAATGGATTAAAAGGGATTATGAAGTGCAACAGTCAACTGTGGACTTTGAGTGGGAAAAGTATGACATTGCCCCCCTTGAAGTTGATTGGGAGCTGAGCAAGTCGGATCTGCAGTTTTCCGTACCAATCGGGCTTGAGCTGATGAATAATGTGATCATTAAGCCATATCCAATTGAGACAGATGTGACACTTGATGTTATACCGAATACAAATAATGATGCGTTTCTTTTGCTTGTTGACCGAAAAGGCAAATGGCGCATCAATACTGCCATTAAAGGGTTTACCAACAACCTTGGGGCAATGGTAAGCTCCTATTCAACAACTGGAGATTTTGTTTGCATTGGAAAGAGCAAACCGGATATGATTTTGGCATGGCAGCGTGTTAAAGAGCATGGCGGAGGAATTGTGCTTGCTCATCAGGGTGAGATTATTTTTGAACTGCCGCTTCGTCTTGGCGGTAGTATGTTTGATGGTGACATGTCCGCCTTAATTGATAAAGAAAAAGGGTTGAAGGACCTGTTGAAAGACTTCGGCTACCCGTTTGCTGATCCGATATATACGATTCTTTTTCTTTCCGCAACGCATCTGCCGTATATTCGGGTTACCCAGCAGGGAATCCTGGATGTTAAAAAACGTGAAGTACTCTTTCCAGCAATCATGCGATAGCGTATAATGTAACTACTACTATTTTGACAGTGAAGTATAAAACTTCCTGCATCAGTGCAATTAAAGCTTTCGCCAAGGCTTGGCGATAAGCCAAGTTTTCTAAGCAGTTAAGTATAAAAACTTTTCTTACTGCATAAGTGCAACTATGGCTGTCACCTAAAGGCTTGGTGACAACCAAGTTTTCTAATAAAAGGGTGGGAACATGAAGCGAGTATACGTATTACTGGTTCTGTTGTTGACTGTCTTATTTACAGCTTGTTCAGATGAGGAACGGAATGCCAATGAAAGCGAGTCAAAGGAAAATGCAGTTGAAGAAAAAAGCGGAATGCCTGAAGAAGCCGCGGTATTTCCTCTGACAGGAATCAGGGCGGATGAGAATGCGAATGCCCGGATTGTCGGTGTGATGGTTAACAATCATACCAATGCACGTCCGCAGACTGGTTTGTCAAAAGCTGATATCGTTTTTGAGGTTTTGGCTGAAGGATACATAACCCGTTTTTTGGCTTTATATCAGAGTGAGAAGCCGGAAGTGATAGGGCCAGTCCGGAGTGCAAGAGAGTATTATTTCGAACTTGCTGACGGTTATAATGCCATCTATGTTTACCATGGTGCAGCAAACTTTGTAAATGATATGATTAAAGAGCGCGGAATCGAGCATTTGAATGGATCACTTCATGATAATGATGGGTATTTATTTAAGCGGGAATCCTTCCGTAAAGCCCCGCATAATTCCTACCTGCTGTTTGATGCAGTGTATGACGCAGCAAAGAAAAAAGGGTACGATGTGAAGGCGTCCTACAACCCACTGCCGTTTATGACGGACAAAGCCATTGGCTCGTTCAATGGTGAGCCGGCCAAACATGTTGAAATTGTTTATTCTGACAACCCGATGGAAATTGTTGAATTTAATTATGACAACGAAAGCAAAAAGTACACCCGATATAATGACCGAGAAAAAACAGTCGAATTAAATTCCGGTAAACCGATACAAGTTGATAACGTTTTTATTGTGGAGACACACCATGAGGTAATTGATGATGCCGGCCGCCGTGCAATCGATATTACGTCAGGCGGTGATGGATACCTGATTCAACGAGGAAAGATTCGGAAAGTACAGTGGGAAAACAGGAATGGCAGAATTATTCCCGTGAAAAATGGTGAGCCTGTCGGGTTTGTACCGGGGAAAACATGGATTAATATTGTTCCTGAACAGCCGGGAATGGATCAGTCCGTAACGATCACAAATTAAGGAAAGAAGGTGGGCTTGTCATGCAAATCGATAAACTGCGCGGAAAGCAGCTGGATCAATTTTTTGATGCAATTTTATCATTGAAAGACAGAGAAGAATGCTATAAATTTTTTGATGATATTGCAACAATGTCTGAGATACATTCCATTGCCCAGCGTCTGCAGGTTGCAAAAATGCTGACAGAAGGCCATACGTACAATATTATTGAAAAAGAAACCAATGCTTCAACGGCAACAATATCCCGGGTGCGAAGGTGCATCAACTTCGGCAGTGACGGGTATAAACTCGTCCTGGACCGAATCATGGATGACGATAAGTAGTTTTTTACAGAATGCTGCTGCCAACCCCGCAGCAGCATTTCCATTCTTCAGTATCTCCCCCAACTAATGACACAGATTTTTAGTGAAAATTTGTTAATAGAATGCTTTGACGCGGAAACCATAAAGTGCGACATGCTAATCGGAACTATGTCGCAGTTTGGTTCAACTACGTGCTTAAAAAGTAACACTGTGAAAAAGAAGTGAATCTGGCTGTGGGTTCAGTTCCTTTCCTTCCCTATAACAATTTTTAAAACATACCACATAATCCTAAATTCATAGCGCGATTTTTGGTATACTGAAATATAGTAAAGAATTAACCGGATTTTATATGATGGAGGATATTTATATTGGGTTATACAGCAAACAATTGGAATCATTTATTTAAACTGGATCCGGCCAAAGAAATTTCGGACGAACACCTCGACAGAATTTGTGAGTCTGGAACAGATGCTGTTATTGTTGGCGGCACCGATGAAGTTACACTGGATGGGGTTTTGGATCTTCTGTCCCGCATCCGCCGGCACACGGTTCCATGTATTTTGGAACTATCATCAATGGAGACAATTACGCCAGGTTTTGATTATTACTATATTCCAATGGTCTTGAACAGCATGGAAAAAAAGTGGGTAATGGATCTTCAGCATCAGGCTCTTAAAGAATATAAAGCATTGATGAACTGGGACGAAACAGCTGTTGAAGGGTATTGCATTTTAAACCAGGAAGCAAAAGCATTTACAAAAACAAATTGTACGGTACCCGATGAAGAAGATGTTCTGGCATATGCTGCAATGGCGGAGAACTTTTTTCATCTGCCGGTCTTTTATATGGAATACAGCGGCACATATGGGGACCCGCAGCTTGTCGAAAAAGTAAAGAATGAATTACATCATACGAAATTGTTTTACGGTGGTGGAATCGAAAACAGTTTCCAGGCTGGTGAAATGAAAAAACATGCTGATACCATCGTGGTCGGCAACATTATATATGAGGATATTAAAAAAGCATTAAAAACGGTGAAAGCAGCTAACGAAACAAACGATGAATAAAGGCGGTGACATTGTGAGTCAAACAATGGATAATTTACTGAAAGGATTAAATAACGAGCAGCGGGAAGCTGTTAAACACACGGACGGGCCATTATTGATTATGGCAGGTGCCGGCAGCGGGAAGACGCGTGTGCTCACACACCGCATTGCTTATTTGCTTGGGGAAAAAGATGTACCGCCACGAAATGTTCTGGCGATTACATTTACCAACAAAGCTGCACGTGAAATGAAAGAGCGTGTCCGCAGACTTGTCGGTCCAGGAAGTGAACAGATCTGGGTATCGACGTTCCATTCGATGTGTGTGCGGATTCTTCGCAGAGATATTGACCGGATTGGCTACAGTGGTAATTTCACGATTCTGGACAGCAGTGACCAGCTTTCTGTGATTAAACAAACGTTAAAAGATTTGAACATTGACCCGAAAAAATTTGAACCTCGGGCGATGCTTGGTGCGATCAGTTCCGCCAAAAATGAACTGATTACGCCGGAAGAATACAGCAATAAAGTGGGGGATTTTTTTGAACGGCAGGTTTCCCAGGTGTATGATCGATATCAGAAAACACTGCGGAAAAATCAGTCCCTCGACTTTGATGATTTGATTATGCAGACGATTCATCTGTTCAAACGGGTGCCTGAAGTGCTGGAGTACTATCAGCGCAGGTTTCAGTATATTCATGTTGATGAGTATCAGGATACAAACCATGCCCAGTACTATTTAGTAAAACAACTGGCGAGTAAATATGAAAATCTTTGTGTGGTCGGGGATTCCGATCAGTCCATTTATCGCTGGCGGGGGGCAGATATTGCCAATATACTTTCCTTCGAGAAGGACTATCCGTCATCACGGACGATTTTTCTTGAACAGAATTACCGTTCGACTAAATCGATTCTGGAAGCGGCAAATACAGTTATCAAAAATAATACCGGACGCAAGCCGAAAAACCTTTGGACGGAAAATGATGAGGGGAAAAACATTCATTATTTTCAAGGGACCACAGAACAGGAAGAAGCGTTGTTTATTACGGAGAAAATCCAGGAGCTTACTGCCGAAGATGGCTTTTCCCGTAATGATGTTGCAATACTGTACCGGACGAATGCACAGTCCCGTGCGATTGAATCCACCTTCACCAAATCTTTTATTCCATATCAGATGGTCGGCGGGCAAAAATTCTATGAGCGGAAGGAAATCAAGGATTTAACAGCATATTTACGGCTGATTACAAATCCGAATGATGATTTGAGTTTTGAACGGGTTGTCAATGCACCAAAGCGTGGTATTGGCAAAACATCGATTGAACGGCTGCGTTCATATACCGAAGAACAAGGGATTTCATTCTATCAGGCTGTGAAAGAGGTAGACTTCGCCGGAGTACCAAAAAAAGCGGCTAAAGCACTTGCTGAATTCGGTAAGCTCATTCAAACGTTGACACAGCAGCAGGAATTTCTGACTGCGACCGATATGGTGGAGGCGGTTTTGCAGCGAACCGGATATGAACAGTCGTTGAAAAACGAGCGAACGATTGAGTCCCAGAGCAGACTGGAAAACTTAGAGGAGTTCATGACGGTAACGCAGGATTTTGAAAAGACAAGTGAGGACAAAACATTGGTCGCTTTTTTAACAGATCTTGCGTTGATTGCCGATATCGATAAAGTCGATGAGGACACGGATTCCGATGAAGAAGCGAAAGTCACGCTGATGACACTTCACGCAGCGAAAGGTCTTGAATTCCCTGTTGTTTTTCTGATCGGAATGGAGGAAAATGTATTTCCGCACAGCCGATCAATGTTTGACGAGGAAGAAATGGAAGAGGAGCGACGTTTGGCATATGTCGGCATTACGCGGGCAGAGCAGCAGTTATACATGACCCATGCAAAAATGCGCACATTATATGGAAGAACGAATATGAATCCAATCAGCCGATTTATAAACGAAATTCCGGAAGAACTGATGGATGGTTTTGAACAGGCCCGTTCCGCCATGTTTGGTCCAATGGAGAAGAATCCGAAAAATAAGCCGATGAAACGCAAAGCTGAAAAAATGCAGCACACAACTGGTGCAGAAAGCGAAACATGGTCACCTGGCGATAAGGCAGGTCACAAAAAATGGGGAACCGGAACAGTTGTGAGAGTCCAGGGTGAAGGTGAAGGAATGGAATTGGATATTGCATTCCCGGCACCGACTGGTGTCAAACGCGTATTGGCTAAATTTGCCCCAATTACGAAACAATAGGGAGGTGCCTGTCTGATGAATAAGCAAGAAGCACAGCAACGGATTGCTGAATTGACAGACCTGCTGAATCAATATAATTACGAATATCATGTACTGGACAATCCGAGTGTACCGGATGCGGAATATGATCAGAAGATGCAGGAAATACGTAAGCTTGAGGAACAATTTCCTGCACTGGTTACTTCGGAATCACCGACACAGCGGGTGGGCGGCGAGCCGCTTGATGCATTTCAGAAGGTGCAGCATAACGTACCAATGCTGAGTCTCGGAAATGCTTTCGGTGCTGAAGACCTGCGGGATTTCGCACGGCGGGCAAGACAAGGCACGGATGCACCCATTTCGTATGTATGCGAACTGAAAATTGATGGGCTTGCCGTTTCGCTGCTTTATGAGAATGGAAGATTTGTCCGAGGCGCAACCCGTGGTGACGGTACAACCGGTGAAGATATAACCAGCAACTTACGGACCATCCGCAGTATGCCGTTGACCATCAAAGATACAGAAACAATTGAAGTGCGCGGTGAAGCGTTTATGCCGCATCAATCTTTTTTGAAATTAAACGAACAACGTGAAAACAATGACGCCGAGCCATTTGCCAATCCGCGGAATGCAGCGGCGGGATCATTGCGGCAGCTTGATCCAAAAATTGCCGCCGGCCGGAACCTTGATATTTTCCTGTACGGGGTAGGCGAATGGGAGTCGCAAACGCTCTCATCGCACAGTGAACGGCTAACGTATTTAAAAGAATTAGGCTTTAAAACGAATCCTGAATGGAAAAAATGCGAAACGATTGAGGAAGTCATTGAGTATGTGGAATATTGGGAGAATGAGCGCCCGAACCTGAACTATGAAATTGACGGGATTGTCGTTAAGGTGGATAATCTTGACCAGCAGGATGAATTAGGGTTTACTGCCAAAAGTCCGCGTTGGGCAATAGCATATAAATTTCCTGCCGAGGAAGTTATCACAATTCTGCGTGAGATTGAATTGAGTGTTGGACGAACCGGCGTAATCACGCCAACAGCAGTACTCGATCCGGTTAAGGTGGCCGGGACAACCGTCCAGCGTGCTTCCCTGCATAATGAGGACCTGATCCGTGAAAAAGACATCCGTCTTGGCGATACAGTTGTCATTAAAAAAGCCGGTGATATCATCCCGGAAGTCGTTCGTGCCGTTCAGGAAAAACGGACGGGCAAGGAAAAAGAATTTTTTATGCCGGAAGAGTGTCCGGAATGCGACAGTGAACTTGTCCGCCTGGAGGAAGAAGTTGCACTAAGATGCATTAATCCAAGCTGCCCGGCACAGTTAAAAGAGGGACTGATTCATTTTGTATCGCGGAATGCCATGAACATCGACGGCCTAGGCGAAAAAGTCATCATTCAGCTGTTCAGGGAAAAATTGGTTCATACGATTGCTGATATTTACCGGCTGAAAGAGGATGACCTTCTGCAACTAGAGCGAATGGGCGAGAAGTCTGTCAGCAACTTGCTTCGATCCATCGATAACTCAAAAGGAAATTCGCTGGAACGGCTGCTTTTCGGGCTCGGGATACGGTTTATCGGATCAAAGGCCGCAAAAACACTTGCATCCCACTTTGAGACAATGGAAAACCTTCAACAGGCAACGTTTGAAGATATTGTAGAAATTGATGAAATCGGTGAAAAAATGGCTGATTCCATTGTTCGCTATTTTGATGAAGCGGAAGTTAAAGAACTGATAAATGAATTGAACAATCTGAATGTTAATATGGAATACACTGGTCCCAAGCAACAGGATATCGCCGGGGATTCCGTCTTTTCAGGAAAAACGGTAGTCCTTACAGGGAAGATGGAGTCATTTACGAGAAAGGGAGCAAAAGAGGCTATTGAACAACTCGGCGGTACAGTTACGGGAAGTGTCAGCAAAAAGACAGACTTTGTAATTGCCGGTGAGGATGCCGGATCAAAGTTGGAAAAAGCAGAAAAGTTGGGTGTGACTGTCTGGAATGAGCAACAACTAAGTGAAGTCTTAGATTAGTAAGGAGCGGGGAAGTTGAAAAAATGTATAATATTGCTGTTGGGAGCCCTCCTGATCCTGACAAGCTGTTCACCTAAATTTGATGAGAAAGAGGTAGTTAAAAAAGAAGACGAAAATAAGTCTGAAAAGACATCGATTGTTCCTAGTTACCAATTGTCTGATGAAATGTACCGGACCATTTTGCCTTATCGTCCCAGTGCAGCACGTGGTGTTATTGTTAACCAAATGGGGAACCGGCTTGATATTGATGAAATGTCAGAGGGGTTAAGAAGGCATTCCAAGAAATACTATGATCCGGACAAGTATTTCTTTGAAGAAGGTCAATATTTGGGCAAAGACATGATGTATAAATGGCTGGAACGGGAGTTGACCGAAAAACAAATCAAAGAAGCAGTTGACCAAAAAATGAAAGTATACAAAAACAGCCAAAACCCGAGTGCTGAAAAGGCCAAGCAACACAGGAAACAAGTGGAAAAGGAAGTCCGGCACGTGTCTTCAATGGCATTGAATCCGCCAATCAAAGACGAGAATTCAGAAAAACAGCAACGGAATAACCCAAAATATTTATCACATGTCCTGGAGCAAAATTATCTTGTGAAAAAAGAAGATAATTCCGTTGAGCTGAAGGGAATGTCCATTGGCATTGCCATGAAATCCGTGTACAGCTTCCAGACAGAAGTCGGGGGGCCGTCATATTATGAGGAAATTGGGAAGGATGTCATGCTGAAAAAAGGAAAGAAGATAGCACAGACGGTTCTGAAACGCATCCGGAAAATGGAAGGGTTGAAGAACATCCCTATTCTCATTGCTATTTATCGCGAAGAGGGGCAAAATTCTCCCGTACCAGGTGATTATGTAGCGAAGACAGCGGTTAAAGGCGGAGACTCAAAAATTAATGAGTGGGAAAAAATAAAGGAAGATTATGTTCTGTTCCCGTCCGATTTTGCTCAAGAAAACCATTTTGATGACAAGCAGCTGATTGACGACTTTGCTGCAGATGTCGCCGAATATTTTCCAAATTATGTGGGGGTAATTGGTAAAGGTTTTTATATTAAGAATGAGCTTCAAAAGCTGACTTTGGAGATCCCGATTGAATTTTACGGAAAAGGTGAAGTTATTGGCTTTACCCAGTACACGTATGGGCTGGTGAAAGAAATGTTCCCAGACTATTATGATCTGGAAATTAAAATTAAGTCAAACAAGCGCCTGGAAAGTTTTATTTACCGGGAAGCGGGCTCCAATAAACCGGAAGTCCATATTCTGCATTAACGAAAAGGTATGAATCAGTCTGATTCATACCTTTTCTAATTGTCTGGAAATTATAAAATTTTTTACAAGAGGATAATTCAGTTGCCCCTAATTCATCCACGTTCAGCTCCAGCGCCCAGCAACTAGCAGAGAACTTGGTGGGAGCTTTGCCCGGCAACGCCGTCCCACACTAAATGGCAGGGCGCAGATTGTACGTTGCTATACGGGCGCTTACGCCTTTGTTCTTGTCTGCATTCTGTTATTTTTAGGAATCGTTTTATGGAAGTCTAAACTAAACTCGGTTATACTTATGTACGGGGATACTCCGTCCTGCCAATTATGAAAACGCAATCACAGGAGTAGCAATATACTTTTCAAGGAGGTAATTGACGTGGTAGTACCGTATAAACATGAGCCTTTCACAGATTTCAGTGTGGAAGAAAACAGAAATGAAATGCTCGAAGCGCTTAAAAAGGTTGAAGCTGAACTTGGTAAGGAGTACCCGCTGATTATTGGCGGAAAGCGTATTACAACCGAAGATAAAATAGTTTCAGTTAATCCGGCTAAAAAAGACGAGGTAGTCGGATACGTTTCAAAAGCGGACAAAGAATTGGCTGAAAAAGCAATGAAGGCTGCTGATGAAAAATTTCAAACATGGAGAAAGTCAGATCCGAAGTTCCGAGCAGACGTACTTTTTCGGGCAGCAGCAATTGTTCGCAGAAAAAAACATGAATTCACCGCTCTTTTGGTAAAAGAAGGTGGAAAACCATGGAAAGAAGCAGATGCGGATACTGCGGAAGCAATTGATTTTATGGAGTACTACGGTCGGCAAATGCTTGAATTAAAAGATGGTGCATATGTAAACAGCCGTCCAATTGAACATAATCAGTTCCATTACATTCCTCTGGGTGTTGGTGTGGTTATCTCGCCTTGGAACTTCTTGTTTGCAATCATGGCGGGGACAACAGTTGCAGCAATGGTCACGGGAAATACTGTGCTGCTTAAACCGGCAAGCGCAACACCTGTTATTGCGTACAAACTGATGGAAGTGCTGGAAGAGGCGGGACTTCCGAAAGGTGTTATCAACTATATCCCAGGTCCGGGTAGTGAAGTTGGAGACCATCTTGTTGATCATCCTCGTACACGTTTCGTCAGCTTTACCGGATCCCGTGATGTCGGTACACGTATTTTCGAACGCGCAGCAAAAGTACAGCCTGGTCAAAAATGGCTGAAACGTACGATTATCGAAATGGGCGGTAAAGATACAATCGTGGTTGACAATGAAGCAGATCTTGAACTTGCGGCACAATCCATTGTTCAATCTGCATTCGGCTTTTCCGGTCAGAAATGTTCGGCATGTTCACGCGCGGTTATTCATGAAGAAGTATATGATCAGGTGAAAGACCGTGTTGCGGAATTGACAAAAGAACTGTCAACGGGGAATCCGCATGATAATTCACACTTTATGGGCCCTGTTATTGATCAGGGCGCATTTGATAAGATTATGAGTTATATTGAAATCGGAAAAGAAGAAGGGGAACTTCTGGCGGGTGGAACCGGTGATAACAGCACAGGCTGGTTCATAAATCCAACTGTGTTTGGTAATGTTGATCCGGAAGCACGGATTATGCAGGAAGAAATTTTTGGCCCGGTTGTAGCACTGACAAAAGCAAAAGACTTTAACAATGCGATTGAAATTGCCAACAATACCGAATACGGTCTGACTGGCGCCGTAATTACCAATAACCGCGAACATATAGAACAGGCACGTGAAGATTTCCATGTCGGTAACCTGTACTTCAATCGTGGATGTACAGCAGCAATCGTTGGTTATCAACCATTTGGCGGCTTCAATATGTCAGGTACAGACTCCAAAGCAGGTGGACCTGATTACCTGATCCATCATATGCAAGGTAAAACTACATCAGAAATGTTATAAGCCTATAGACTTACAAAATTCGATAAAGTCCTTTTTTACACAAAAACATGGTAAAAAAGGACTTTTTTTGTACAACTTTCCTCGAATCAGGAAAGTTAGCAAGATTTTTGGTACTTAAGACACCTTGAAAGCCTTCAACTTTCCCAATATGAATTTTTTTGAAAATATGCTATTATAGAAATATAGAAAAAGCCTGTATGCAATTTCAATTCAGCTAGCGAGGTGGGTATAAAGATGGAAATTGGTCCATATATCAAACTACATCGAATTCAGCAGGAAATGACCCAGGCCGAACTGGCTGACGGAATTGTATCGTATGCTTATTTGTCTAAAATTGAAAACCAGAAAACAGAGGCAAGTCCCAATGTGATCAGCCTGCTGTGCACACGTCTTGGCATCCAGCTTACCGACGAAACAGATGAAACAATTAAAGAGAAATGCCAGGATTGGTATGGGATGTTGTTTGATACAAAAGACAAAGATGAAATAATAAAAACATATAATGAACTAAATGAGCTTATCTATGAAAGTCAGTCTGATAATTTAATCATGTTTGAAATCCACAAAATCAGATATTTTCTGATTATCGGTGAAAATGAAGAAGCGTTAAGACAGATTAATAAGCTAACGGATTTATCAGGAACTTTTGACCGCCTGCATCAGTTTTATTGGTATAAATTTAAGGGGAATCACAGCTCAGTTACGGGTGAACATAATCAGGCAATGAGGATGTATAAACAAGCTGAGGAGAAGTTGAATCAGCTTGACCTATCGGAAGAAGCCATTGCAGATATTCAATATGTTATTGCGGTGACTCATAGTACATTGCATAATACACTTGAGGCAATTGGATACGCTGAAAAGGCAATTGATACCTTTAGAAAAAATTATAATTTTATTCGTTGTGCCCAATGTCACTCGGTTCTAGGAATCTCCTACCGAAGAATAAGAATGTATGATAAGTCGATTAAGCACCATAACTTAGCAAAACATTTAGGTGAATTAAGTAAAAATCCTCAAATCATTCAACTTACTAATCATAATTTAGGGTATCTTCACTCAACCAAAGGGGAAAGAAAAAAAGCAATATATTACTATAATGAAGTTCTAAATAATAAAGAAGTTGATTTAAACACTAGGCTTCTTACTGTTATTTCGTTAATCAAAGAATATTACTCAATTTCTGAGATTTATAAAACCAGTGAAATGATTGAAAAGGGTTGTGAAATATTCAAAGATATTTCAGATAAAAGTACTTATAAAGTTCATTTTTTAGCTTTAAAATCATATGATTTAGTAATAAGACAAGAATATGAAAAATTTGAAAAGCTTGTAATAAATGAATTAATACCATTTTTACAGAAACAAAAAGATTTTGCGAATTTAGCTGATTATGCTAGAATGCTTGGCAAACACTTTGAAGGTTTAAAAAGGTACAAGGAATCTGCAAAGTATTATAAATTAGCCAATGAAACCTATGAAGAACTGATTAATTTATAGAAACATATTTTTTAAGGGGGGATATAAATGAAAAAGTTGATTTTAACATTGTCATTAGGTGCACTTTTGACAGCAGGGTTTTTATTCGCTGACGAGCCAACTGAACTGGCTTCGGATGCACACCCTAGCGTACTCTCAATCGGCAACACAATCAGCCTCTAATTTGCTAGAGACTGATTGCTAAAATTTTTACCCTATTACTATATGAACTTGCCTGGGTGGTGTGGAAACCGTCCCAGGTATTTTTTTGTGTGTTTTTATATACACGATAATATATGCAGTCAAAACGAATATGTTATCAATTATTCCCTTTTTACACTGTTATAAAACAGTTTAATAGTGTGTAATCGTAAATTTTATGCTATTATATAAAGTGAATACAATTAGTAATTTTCAGAAAGGGGGGGATTAAATATGGAATATGCAATCCAAGGAGCTACCTGGTTTTGGTTATTTGTCCCTATGCCAATTTTGATTTTACTATCGATTATCACACTATTTACAGAAGGAGGGAAAAAGTAGATGGATATTGCAACGCTGGTGACATTTATCGTTTATTTGCTTGGTATGCTTGCTATTGGTATTATTATGTATTTCAGAACCAATGATTTATCCGATTATGTGCTGGGAGGACGCTCACTTGGTCCGGGTGTTGCTGCGTTAAGTGCTGGTGCTTCAGATATGAGTGGCTGGCTGCTGTTGGGGCTGCCTGGTGCTGTGTATGCATCCGGCCTGTCGGAAACATGGATCGCAGTTGGATTGGCGATTGGTGCCTATCTGAACTGGCAATTCGTTGCAAAACGATTGCGAGTTTATACGGAGGTAGCAGAAGATTCTTTGACAATTCCGGATTTTTTGGAGCATCGTTTTAAAGATAAGTCACATATTCTCCGAGTAATATCTGCATTGGTTATTTTATTGTTCTTCACGTTTTATACTTCTTCGGGAATGGTTGCTGGAGCAAAACTATTTGAAGCATCTTTCGGTTTATCGTATCAATCAGCATTGTGGATTGGTGCTATTGTTGTTGTCTCGTACACATTATTGGGCGGATTTCTGGCGGTATCCTGGACAGATTTTATTCAGGGGAGTCTCATGTTCCTGGCCTTAATCGTTGTTCCTATTGTTGCGCTTAACAATATGGGCGGCTGGAATGCTGCAGTTGATGCAGTTGGACAGATTAACCCGCAGCATTTAAATATGATTGAAGGAGTGGGGGTGCTTGCCATTATTTCTTCAATTGCGTGGGGACTGGGTTACTTTGGACAGCCGCATATCATCGTCCGGTTTATGGCATTGCGTTCAGCTAAAGACGTTCCAATGGCCCGGTTTATTGGTACAACATGGATGATCGTCGGGTTATATGGTGCAATCTTCACTGGTTTTGTCGGACTGGCATTTATCAGTACACAGGATGTAAATATGCTTGGCGAATTTGGTATTCGTGTCGTTAATGAAAATGGGCTGCAGATGCTAGCAGATCCGGAAAAAATCTTTATCGCTTTTTCACAGATCCTATTTAATCCTATTGTAGCAGGGATACTCCTGGCAGCAATTCTATCTGCAATTATGAGCACAATTGACTCACAGCTGCTTGTCTCCTCATCAGCTCTTGCGGAAGATTTTTACAAAGCAATTTTCCGTAAAGAGGCTTCTGATAAAGAGCTTGTATGGGTGGGAAGGGTTGCTACAGTGGCAATTGCTCTGATTGCCGCAATTATAGCCATGAATCCGGAAAGTTCTGTTCTGGAGCTCGTCAGCTATGCATGGGCTGGATTTGGTGCCGCATTTGGACCAATCATTCTCTTGTCCCTGTTTTGGAAAGGCGCTACCAGAAACGGTGCGTTGGCGGGAATTATCGTCGGCGCTGCAACCGTCGTAATCTGGGGTACTTACCTGTCCGGCGGGATTTTTGACCTGTATGAAATTCTTCCAGGTTTCTTGTTTAACTTGGTTGTGACGGTATTGGTAAGTATGGCAGGCAAGCCTTCAACAGACATGGAAGATGAGTTTGATGAAACAATTGCTAAATTAAACGAATAACATTTATAGAGAATATCACCTTCTCAATTTCATTGGGAAGGTGGTTTTTGTGGTTTAGTTGCTTATAGAGTGCTGACTCTGCTATTATCAATAGTGTTAAATAAATAAAATAATACTATAATAAGAAGAAAATAAATAAAATTGTCATGGAGGTGTATACCATATGTCGGATATTTCCAAAGACCAGGTAAAGCATGTTGCGCATTTGGCGAGGTTGGCAATTAACGAGGATGAAGCGGACAAGCTTGCTGATCAGCTGGATTCCATCATTACATATGCTGAACAGCTGAATGAGCTGGATACAGATGATGTGGAACCAACAACACATGTGCTTGATTTGAAAAATGTACTTCGAAAAGATGAACCGAAAGAATGGATCACAAAAGAGGAAGCATTGAAAAATGCTCCGGATAAACAGAATGGTCTGTTCCGTGTTCCGTCAATTTTGGAATAGGGAGGGTAGTAAACAATGGCATTGTTTGACCACAGTATAAAGCAATTGGAAAAAATGTTGAAAAAGAAAGAAATTATACCAGAAGATCTTGTTGATGCATCATATGATCGGATTAACGAAGTCGAGAATGACATCCATGCTTTTTTGACACTTGATGAAGAAAATGCACGCAGCCAGGCAAAATTACTGGAGAACTCCTCGGATGAAACATCAAGTTTATTTGGAATACCTGCTGGCATTAAAGACAATATCGTTACAAAAGAACTGCGGACAACGTGTGGAAGTCAATTTTTACGGAACTTTGACAACCCATTATACGATGCAACCGTTGTTGATAAGCTGAATGCGGAAAAAGCAGTAACGATCGGCAAGCTGAACATGGATGAGTTTGCGATGGGATCATCCAATGAAAACTCCAGTTTCAAGCCGACTCGTAATCCATGGAATACTGCGTATGTTCCAGGTGGTTCGAGCGGCGGTTCAGCTGCGGCAGTAGCAGCTGGCGAAGTACTGTTTTCACTGGGTTCTGATACAGGTGGTTCCATTCGCCAGCCAGCAGCATTTTGCGGTGTTGTTGGATTGAAACCTACATATGGACGTGTTTCGCGTTTCGGATTGGTAGCTTTCGCATCGTCACTTGATCAAATTGGTCCATTGACACGTAACGTTGAGGATAATGCCCGAGTTCTGGAAATCATATCCGGTCATGACAAAATGGACTCAACCAGTGCGAATGTCGATGTGCCGGCATATACCGAATCGCTAACTGGTGATGTAAAGGGACTTAAAATTGCCGTACCAAAAGAATATCTCGGTGAAGGTGTTGATCCGGAGGTAAAGGAATCCGTTGAAAAGGCGCTGAAAGTATATGAATCGATGGGAGCGGAATGGGAAGAAGTTTCACTGCCGCATTCCAAATATGCGGTGGCTACGTACTATTTGCTGTCATCATCTGAAGCATCTGCAAACCTTGCCCGTTTTGACGGGGTCCGTTATGGTGTTCGTTCAGAAAAAGCCGACAACATGATTGACATGTTTAAATACTCGCGCAGTGAAGGATTCGGCGAAGAAGTAAAACGTCGAATTATGCTCGGAACGTTTGCGCTGAGTTCCGGTTATTACGATGCCTATTATAAAAAGGCCCAAAAGGTTCGTACATTGATTAAAAATGATTTTGACAGGATTTTTGAAGACTATGATGTTGTCATCGGACCAACAACACCAACACCAGCATTTAAAATTGGCGAAAAGATTGAAGATCCGCTGACAATGTATGCAAATGATATTTTAACCATTCCTGTTAATCTTGCCGGCGTACCGGGTATCTCTGTGCCGTGTGGATTTTCAGAAAAAGGACTTCCAATTGGTCTGCAGATCATCGGCAAACCGTTTGATGAAGGTACCGTTTACCGTGCTGCACATGCATATGAGCAGTCGACTGATTACCATACAAAACGCCCTCAAATAGGAGGTGCTGATAAATGAACTTTGAAACAATTATCGGACTTGAAGTACACGTTGAGCTGAAAACTGATTCGAAAATTTTCAGCCCAAGTCCAAATGCATTCGGAGATGAACCAAATTCAAATGTAAATCCGATTGATCTTGGGTTTCCGGGTACACTGCCGGTTTTAAATGAGGAAGCAGTGAACTTCGCCATGAAAGCAGCAATGGCATTGAACTGTGAAATCGCGACAGACACCAAATTTGACCGTAAAAACTATTTCTATCCAGACAACCCGAAAGCATATCAGATTTCCCAGTTTGATAAACCGATCGGTGAAAACGGCTGGATTGAGGTTGAAGTGAACGGGGAGAAAAAACGGATAGGCATTACCCGTCTTCATCTTGAAGAAGACGCCGGGAAACTGAATCACCAGGATGATGGTTATTCATTGGTTGACTACAATCGCCAAGGTACCCCGCTGATTGAAATTGTCTCGGAGCCGGATATGCGTTCACCGGAGGAAGCATACGCCTATTTGGAAAAACTGAAGAATATCATCCAGTATACGGGAGTATCAGACTGTAAAATGGAAGAAGGGTCACTGCGTTGTGACGCCAATTTATCTATTCGTCCAATCGGTCAGGAAGCATTCGGAACAAAATCCGAATTGAAAAACCTGAACTCATTTACGTTTGTGCAAAAAGGATTGGAATTTGAAGAAAAGCGGCAGGAAAAAGTGTTGCTGGCCGGCGGTGAAATTCTGCAGGAAACGCGCCGGTATGACGAGAAAACGAAAGAAACGATTTTGATGCGGGTTAAGGAAGGGTCCGATGATTATCGCTACTTCCCTGAACCGGATCTTGTTCCATTGTATATTGATGAAGAGTGGAAAGAACGGATTCGCCAGCAGATTCCGGAACTGCCTGATGCACGTAAACAGCGATACATTGCTGAGCTTGGATTACCGGAATACGATGCAGGCGTATTAACAAGCTCCAAGGAAATGTCCGACTTTTTCCAGGACACCATTCATCATGGTGCTGAAATTAAGCATGCGTCCAACTGGCTGATGGGTGAAGTCTCCGGTTATATGAACAAGCATCAGAAAGAACTGCAGGATTTAGAGATGACACCGAAAGCGTTAGCCAAAATGATTAAACTGATTGAAGATGGAACAATTTCTTCAAAGATCGCCAAGAAAGTTTTTGCTGAACTGGTTGATAAAGGCGGCGATCCGGAAAAGATTGTGAAGGAAAAAGGATTGGTGCAAATTTCCGATGAAAGTCAGCTGACACCGATTATTATTAAAGTACTTGATGAAAATGAGCAATCAGTAACCGACTATAAAAATGGTAAAGACCGGGCGTTAGGATTTCTCGTTGGTCAGGTGATGAAAGCCACAAAAGGCCAGGCAAATCCGCCAATGGTCAATAAAATACTTCTTGCTGAAATGGAGAAAAGATAATTTTCATAATGTAAAAAACACCTCTGGTCAACTTGTTTTAGTCGACAGAGGTGTTTTTTTACATAAAAACATGAAACGTGCGAACGCAGCAGGAACAAGTGGCGCTTGCCACTGGGGGATAACCTTAAATTTAAGCAATCCCCATTCAAATTCTTGACTTCATGCAAAGATATGCCCGTTAAACCGTACTGCCTTTTCCAATTATGTCTATGTCGTAGCCGCAAATAATTGTGTACTGTGCACATTGAGTTTTGCTTTTGGGTCAATCATTGCCTTGGCATGGTTAACGGCGAGAGTGGCCTCACCAAACCCGGTGGCAATCAATTTGGGCTTGCCTTTATATGAGCAAACATCTCCGGCTGCAAAAATACCTGGGACCGTCGTTTCCATTTGCTGATTGACATAAATGGCGTTTTTGGATGTCTCCATTCCCCAGTTTTTTAATGGACCGAGTGATGTGACAAATCCAAAGTTGACGATAACATCATCCACATCCAATAAATGCACATTGTCACCCTTGATTTCCTGAAGCAACACTTGCTCAATTTTATCATTTCCAATTAATTTGCTTACTTGATAAGGTGTTCTGATGTTGACATCAGACTCCTCCAGCAAGGACAAACTGTGCTCATGTGCGCGAAACTTATCGCGCCGATGGATAAGTGTTACCTCTTTAGCGATTGATTCAAGCGCCAGCGACCAGTCAACCGCTGAATCACCGCCACCGCAAATAAGCACACGTCGATCCTTGAATTTATCGAGCTCTTTAACAAAATAGTGCAGATTTCCATCTTCAAATTCTGCAGCTTTTTCCATTTTCAGCTTACGCGGCTGGAATGCTCCCGCTCCTGCCGTAATAATAACACTTCGGGTATGATGTGTTGCAGCAGATGTATCGATTCTGAACGTCCCATCCTCCAGTTGAATGACATCTCTGACAGATTCACTCAGACTTAATGCCGGAGAAAATGTTTTGGATTGTTCATACAACTGCTCCACAAGGTCTTTTGCCTTGATATTAGGAAAGCCTGCTATATCATAAATATATTTATCCGGATATAAAGCAGCCAATTGCCCACCGACTTCGGGCATGCTGTCAATCATGTGTACCGATGCATTGCGCATGTCGGCATAAAAGGCTGTAAACAATCCAACCGGCCCAGCACCAATAATGGTAATATCATAAACTTTTTCCTCTGCCATTTTCATGCAACTCCTTTATCACTCAAATTTATTCGGATCTCCGTCAAATGGCTCGTTCGCCATCTTGATGGAACTAGTCGGACACCCTTCATAGGCATCCTCCAGGTCTTCTGCAAGATCTTTATCAGTTTGCAGCCATAATTGTCACCACCGATATAATAGGACAACCCTTCTTCATCATCGTAGTCAAACAAATCGGGGGCAGCTGAACCACAGGCCCCGCATGAAATGCATGTTTCTCGGTCAACAATCGTATAAAGTGCCATTAGTATCCTCCCTTTTTATATATAACGAATATAAAACGGACTATTTTATTTTATTATATAAATCGTATAAAAGTCCATTTCTATTGTCAACAGTAAATTTACTTTTTTTCTGAATCCGAATCATTCAGCATATGAAAAGGATTAAAGAAGACAGTTGACTAAACTGCTACTCAAATAAACAGATTGAAAAAATAATCAGTTTTAAAAATTCAAAATACAGTTGACAACTTTTGGAGCTGTCGATATCATTATAAATAACGTATTTACTACGTCAGTTATGTTTATGTCATACAACAGGGATTTGCTGAGAATATATTACCAGAAGGGGAGATTTCATGATTTTCAATGAAGAATTGGAGACATTGGAGAGGGATAAGCTGGAGGAGCTGCAATTGAACAATTTACAAAAAACGGTGCAGCGGGTGTATGATAAGGTTCCATTTTATAAGGAAAAGTTTACGGAGGCTGGTTTCAATCCTGATGACATTCAGTCTTTGGATGATTTACAAAAGCTGCCTTTTACTGTCAAAAAAGACCTCCGGAACCATTACCCATATGGGTTGTTTGCTTCTCCAATGAAGGATATTGTCCGTCTTCATGCTTCATCTGGAACGAGCGGGAAGCCAACCGTTGTAGCTTATTCCGAAAACGATATTGATAATTGGGCTGAAATTGTAGCAAGGTCAATTGCAGCATCAGGTGGCAGTCCAAATGATGTGATGCATAATGCATATGGTTATGGATTGTTTACCGGATGACTCGGGCTGCATCACGGTGGAGAGAAGTTGGGGATTACAACGGTTCCTGTTTCTGGCGGAAATACGAAACGGCAGATTATGCTGATTCAGGACTTCAAACCACAAGTCATCTGTTCCACACCGTCCTATGCACTACATATTGCCGAAAAGATGAGGGAGCAGGGGATCGATCCAAAAGAAACCAGCTTGAAATACGGTATTTTCGGCGCTGAACCATGGTCTGAAGAAATGCGTAATACAATTGAACAGAAGCTGGGAATAAAAGCGATGGATATTTATGGACTTAGTGAGATAGTCGGCCCAGGAGTCTCGATCGAATGTATGGAAGAACAGGATGGGCTTCATATTCAGGAAGACCACTTCCTGTTTGAGGTGATTGAGCCTGATACAAATGAGCGGGTTCCGGATGGAGAATACGGCGAACTTGTTATTACCAGCTTAAAAAAGGAAGCGCTTCCAATAATAAGGTATCGCACAGGTGATATTGCTGCAATTAATCGTGAAAAGTGCAGCTGCGGCCGAACGACTGCCCGGATGACCCGGGTAAAAGGACGAATTGATGATATGCTCGTCATACGTGGAGTCAATGTTTTTCCGTTTGAAATGGAACGTTCCCTGCTGAATGTAAAAGAACTGACACCACATTATCAGTTGTTCCTTAGTAAAGATGGGCATTTGGATGCTGTAGAACTTAGTGTTGAGCTTTCTGAAGAATCATACGTACGATGTCAGCAGAATTTGGAACACGCGGAAGTTTCCAGGCTTAAACAGCAATTGCAGACAGCCATTAAACAAGAGTGTCTAGTGTCAATTGATATTGATGTTAAACCTCCAAAATCCATTCCGCGCTCAGAAGGAAAAGCAGTCCGGATAGTTGATAAACGTATGGAACAGACAGTCAATTAATATTGGTTACTGATGAAAATAAAGGAGAAATCAATGGATAAGGAACTTAAGGACTTTTTCAGACAGGATCCATTTGCAAACAGGTTAAACATAGGGCTTCTGGAATGTGATACAGGGTTTGCCAAAACAGGATTAACGATTGAAGACGATATGCTGAACTTTCATGGGTATGCACATGGCGGACTGCTGTTTTCCCTGGCGGACTATGCCTTTGCCATTGCGAGCAATTCGCATGGTCAAGTTGCAGTTGGGTTGAATGTGCACATGTCCTATCTTGCACCGGCAAAGGTAGGAGACAGGCTAATTTGCACGGCTTCCGAAAAGAAACGGACACCTAAAATAGCTGTGTATGATATACAGATAAAGCTCTCCACTGGCGAAGTGGTGGCTACCATGGAAGGGATGGTATATATTAAAAAAACAAATTTTATAAGCAAACTTGAAGTGACTGGAGAGAGGAATTCATGGTGACTACTTTCAAAATGAGTGATTTGCAGAAAGTGGCGAATCAAAACATGACACCGCCTCCATGTGATACCACTATGCAAACTAGGGTACATGAAGCAATGGATGGTGTTGCATATGGGACCTGGACGGTTGACAGCAAATATATGAATGGTATTGGTGTCGCCATGGGCGGGTTTCTGGCAGCGGCTGCAGATATTATGATGGCCTATGCGATTTCATCTAGGCTGACGGATCGGCAGGGTTTTGCGTCAATTGATTTGGATACAACCTTTCATAGACCGGTTTTCGAGGGTGAAGTGGAAATTACATCAAAAGTGGAGAGGCTTGGCAGAACACTGGCTTATGTTGTGACAGAACTGGAGCAAAACGGTAAAAAAGCTGCAACCTGTGTTTCTTCCATACTAATCAAAACGATGGAGGATTAATAGAAGGAGGGTATAGTTGATGATTTACAGATATAAGGAGTACCGTCCGGATATCCACGATTCGGTGTTCATAGCTGACGGTGCAAGAGTTATTGGAAATGTAACAATTGGCGCTGAGTCCAGTGTCTGGTTCAATACAGTGATTCGGGGGGACGAAGGGCCTGTTAAAATCGGAAAACGATGTAATATACAGGAAAATAGCATGTGCCACCTATATGAACAATTTCCGCTTACATTGGAAGATGAAGTTTCCATTGGTCACAATGCCATAGTTCATGGCTGTACCTTGCGGAAAGGTGTGCTTGTCGGGATGGGTGCTACGGTGCTGGACGGAGTTGAGGTCGGGGAGTATTCCATTATCGGAGCCAACAGCCTTATTCCACCAGGCAAAAAAATACCACCCCGATCACTTGTAGTCGGTTCACCTGGAAAAGTGGTCCGAACGCTAACCGATAAGGATATGGAAATGATTGAAGAAACGATTTCCACATATTCAGCAAAGGGTCAGGAATTCCGTAAACAGGAAGTATTTGAAAAGATCAATAAAGCTGTTCTCTAATGGATACCTCGACAATCTTGAAAAATGTACATCCGCCGCGTTTGATTTCCGCAGCGGCGGATGTACATTTCCATAAAATTAATCCAAAGTCAAGCCGCTCAGTGTATATTGCGTGTGTGTAAGAACTTCAAAATAATATGCTCATTTTACACTGCGAAAGTTGGGGTTCTTAACTGAAAAAAAGGCAGTACTTTCCGGTTCTCCGGAAAGCCTGACCCTATTTATTTGTTTCATGAACATTGCCAAGCTCAAATACCGATTCAAAAAAGCGGTTTGCAGGATTCTGGAGCAGCTGGTAATAGTCTGAAAAAAGAGATGCTGCTGAATCACCAAGCCATTTTTCGGGCAGCAGTTCAGCAGGCAAGTTTGGATCAATAAAAAGAAATTTCCTGTATTGATGAACAAGCATTGCAGCTTTGACAAAACAACTGCCATCGCTGATTTCACCTTTTTCAATTTTCGGTTTATCGATAACATACTTTTGGCTGTACTCCTGAATGAACTGAGAATAATGATCATTAAGATCATCTATATCCCAGCATTTCGCTACAAGCTCTTGGTTAGTGCTCATTCCTTCATACGTTGAACGGAAGAATGATACATAATCATTTATTCCGTATTTTGTAACCAATCGATTTATTTGATCTTCCAGCGGATTCGGGGTTATCCAGCAACTGTTGGATAGAAGGCCAAAGCCGCTCCAAACCAATTCTTTTCGCAGTTCGTCACGCAAATGACGCTTATTCTCGGGAATGGTGTATACAAGCATACGCCACATGCCATCCCAGGAAGGGGACTTGGACTTGTATATTCGGTTGGACGCCTCTTCCATCCGTGCCCTTCCGCGTTCTGTCAGCGAATAGTAGCTTTTATTGCCTATTTTTTCGGACTGTACCCACCCCTGTTTATGCATGCGGGAAATGGCCGCACGCACACTCATTTCATTGTGACCAAATTCTTTCAGCAACCGTATAAGGCTGCCGATCCATATAACATTACCATGATGTCTGATGTAGTCACCATAAAGAGTGAAAATCATGGAACGTGTATTAAATTGTTTTTCCATGTTATGTTCCTTTCTTATAACCTCTTAATAAAAAGTTTATGTGATTAATTATAAACGTTAAATATAAATTTGTGATATTAATCGTATAGTGTTTCAGCACTTCTGTCAATTAAATAAGTGTCGACAAGCTTGCTGCTTCTATGTAAATAAGACAAACTGTTCAAACAATTTTTAAATTTGTATTGACAATATATAACGATTTGATAAAATGACGTTAATAAAACGTAATAAGGGGATGAAATGATGTACAATTACATTCCGGATGGAGATTATGTTGCAAACGATTATTCCGAAGTGGATCAGGAAAAATACGAAGCGTTTATGGAACGGATTGAAGCAGGGGAAAAAATTGAAGCCGATGACTGGATGCCGGATGACTACCGGCAGGCACTCATTAAGCTTATTTCCATGCATGGTATCAGTGAAATTATGGGTGCGTTGCCTGAAAAAGAATGGGTTCCAAAGGCGCCGACACTGAAACGTAAACTTGGCATTATGGCTAAGGTGCAGGACGAGATGGGGCATGGGCAATTGCTGCTTCGCGTGGCGGAAGATTTAATGAAGCCTTACGGGAAAACACGCGAGAACCTGATGGAGGATCTTCTGAGCGGGGACCTCAAGTTTCACAACGTTTTTCACATGCCGACGAAGACATGGGCTGATGCGGGCATGGTCGGCTGGATGGTTGATGGTGCAGCCATAATTTCGCAGACTAATATGCTGGATGCGTCATATGGCCCTTACCAGCGCGCCCTTCAACGTATTTGCGCGGAGGAAGTGTTCCATGCTCAACATGGTGAGGCAATTATCATGGCACTCGCGGAAGGTAACGAACACCAGCGGGAGATTTTACAGGAGTCGCTTAATCGCTGGTGGCCTGCACTCCTAATGTTTTTTGGCCCGCCATCTGCAGATACAACCGGGTCATCCAAACAGAATATTATGATGAAATACCGCATTCGAAAGAGCAACAATGAAGAACTGCGACAGGCCTTCCTGGATAAGTATTTACCGCGTGCTTTTTCACTCGGTCTGACTGTACCGGACGACACCATCCATTACGATGAGGAAAAAGGGCAGTGGGTTTATCAGCAGCCTGACTGGAAGGAATTTAAGAATATCATTAAAAATAATGGACCAAGGTCAAAAGAACGGCTGCGGTTAAGGGAAATCGCCTACGAGAAAAACCGTTGGGTACGCCAGGCGCTAATCCCGCAGGAAATGAGTTCATAATAGTTGAATTGACAATCCACAAATTGGAAGGGGAGTTATGATGGAAATGCAGGATGAGTCAAAGTTTTACAAGGAATATGAAGTGTTCAGCAAGAAAAGTGCTAAAGCGCCAATCCAGCATCAGTTCAGCCTGCTTGCACCGAATGACGACATGGCGATGTTGATGGCACAGGAAAACTTTATGCGTCGTGAAGCTGTTTTGGATGTATGGGTTGTACAGCGGGATCATATTCGCTCGATGACAAGTGAGGAACGAACAACCTGGACAAAACGATTGGATAATAAACAATACCGGACAACAAAAGGTTATGGATATTTGCGGAAAAAATGGCGTGAAAAAGAGCAGGGAATGCTTGATGAAAAAGAAATCATGTCATGGAAAGAGGTGAAGAAATCATGACAGATAACGTAGGGTCCGCTGAAGAAGCAAAACAAAATCCTGTTTATTTGGCGGCATTGAAAGATTTAATCTATCAGATGGCGGACGATGAATTTATTGTGGCATTCCGCGGGTCGGAGTGGCTTGGACTTGCACCGCATATCGAAGAAGACGTTGCTTTTTCGTCCATTACACAGAATACGATGGGGCATGCGAATATGTATTTTGGCCTGTTGGAGGAACTTGGAGAAGGTGAAACAGACATACTTGCGCATGATCGGTCTGCGGATGAGCGAAAAAATGCAGTCTTTCTTGAAAAACGCAATGGGGACGGAAACTATCTGGAGGAACCATATTATGACTGGGCATTAGTCGTTGTACGTCAGTATTTTTACGAGGAGCTTAAAAGGGTCAAATTGGATGCACTTACACGGAGCTCCTATGTGCCACTTGCTAATATCGGACAGAAAGTTTTGATGGAGCAAACCTATCATTTGGCGCATTGGAAGTTATGGATGGAGCAGCTGCAGCACGCTAATGAAGAGGCACGCTCCAGAATTCAGGAAAGGATTGAAGAGGCCTGGAATGCGTTTGGTGATGCGTTTGAATTAGGACCGAAAGCATCAGACATTGTTACATTCCAGTTGATTGCCAGTGAAGAATTTATGCAAAAGCAATGGCTTAAGGAAGTGGAAGCAGTACTGGTTTCCCCGCCGGCTGGTATCCCTCAAAAGAGGCTTGGCAATGGGCGGAATCAGGGGCACACAGCTGATCTTGATCAGGCAATCCGTACTTTCGCTGAAGTCTATAGCAGTGACAAGGAAGCGGTATGGTAGATTCGAACATTACCTTTTAATAAAAGGGGGTTGTGATGTAGATGGAAAAGAAAGGCGATGAATTATTCGCTGTATTAAAGACAGTTGATGATCCAGAGCTTCCTGCGGTAAGTGTCTATGATTTGGGCATGATTCATGACCTCAAGGTTGAAAGAAACATCGTATCCATTTCAATGGTGCCGACTTTTGCCGGATGTCCTGCTCTGGACATTATTGAAAAGGACGTCAGAAAAGCAATTGAACAAATTGATTGGGTACAGGAATGTCACGTGGCATTTTCGTTTCAGCACGAATGGACGACAGATGCAATTACGGATACGGGGAAGCGGAACCTGAAAAAACACGGGATTGCACCACCACCTGACCATTATATTCCAGGAGAGCAGTGGACCGTTAATTGCCCTTATTGTGACTCGGAATATACATCCATGGAAAATGTATTCGGTCCGACCGCGTGCAGAAGTATTTTGTATTGTATGGAATGCAGAAATCCATTTGAGGCAATGAAGCCAGTGATTAGAACAGGAGCCAGACAAAAAAGCGGTTGAAATCTATGAGGAGGAATTAGGATGACTAAATTGATAGCTTTGTATAAACAGCCTGAGGATAAGGAAAAATTCGATGAACATTATTTTAATGTACACACACCTATCACGAAGGAGATTCCCGGACTCCGTGAAATGAAAGTGACCAAAATTGTCGGGTCTCCGATGGGCAAGAGTGATTATTATCTGCTTTGTGAAATGATTTATGATGACCAGGAATCCCTTCAAAAAGCAATGAAAACCGATGAAGGAAAGGCTTCCGGAAAAGATGTCATGGAATTTGCCGGTGATCTTGTAACCTTAATGATTGGTGAAGAAATTGATGGGTGACGATGCACATATCAACGTAGTCAAAGAAGATGGTATTGGTGTAATTCAACTCAATCGTCCCAACGTTTCCAATGCACTGAACCGGAGAATGGTTGATGAAATCGTTGGGGAAATGGAGGCACTCGACTGTGATAAAACAATCCGTGTCATAATTGTGAAGGGATATGAGGAGTTTTTTGCGGCTGGTGCAGATATCGAGGAGATGCTGGAGGATAGTCCACTGTCACTTGAGCTTTTGGACCCGTTTGCCGTCTGGGATCGGATAACGCTGATTAAAAAACCGTTAATTGCGGCTGTCAATGGTTTTGCCCTTGGCGGTGGATTTGAACTGGCTCTTCACTGTGATTTGATTATTGCCGGCGAGAAGGCTAAATTCGGCTTTCCGGAAGTCAAACTAGGTGTTATGCCGGGAGCAGGCGGAACCCAATTTTTAACAAAAGCCATGGGTGAACGAAAAGCATTGGAATGGATTTGGCTTGGTAAATCGATGAGCGCAGCCGAAGCAAAGAGGGTTGGTGTGATCAACCGCGTGGTTGCACCGGAAATGCTGGAAGAGGAAACAATGCGATTGGCAAAGCAATTGGCGAACCAGGCACCAATTCCACTAAGACTCATCAAAGAGGCGGTACATAAAGCTGAAGAACTTTCCTTAACGGATGGGATGAAACTGGAGCGGAAAAATTTTTACCTCGCATTTGACTCGAATGATCAAAAAGAAGGTATGCAGGCGTTTATGGATAAGCGGCGACCTTCGTTTAAAGGGGTGTAGAAATGGGTTCCGAGGACTATCAGACCCTACAGTATATATCTGAAAACAACATTGCAACCATCAAATTGAACCGGCCGAAAGCATATAACGCTTTTACGACTGATATGAATAAAGAAATTACGCATGCACTAAAATCAGCCGCCAAAAATGATGCTATCCGGTGTGTGGTCATTACAGGTAATGGAAAGGCTTTCTGTGCAGGTGAAGATTTGGCAGGCGTAGATGAAAATACTAACCATGCTGAATTTCTTCGTAAACGCTATCATCCAATGATGAAGGCTATCAAAGAATTTTCAAAACCGATTATCGCAGCCGTAAACGGCACAGCAGCCGGGGCGGGAATGAGTTTGGCGTTGGCGGCGGACTTCAGACTGGTTCAGCCGGAGACGAAATTTATCAGTGCATTTATGAATATCGGGCTTGTCCCAGATTCCGGCTTTATGTACTCCTTGCCGCGCCTGGTCGGCTATGCTAAAGCGCTGGAAATTGCGGTGTTGGGGAAACCAATAACCGGTGAAGAGGCATTACAGCTTGGTTTGGCAACCGAAGTCATTGACCCACATAACTGGGAAGCAAAGGTCCAGCAGTTTTCCAGTTCAGTCGCAGCCATGCCGACAAAGGCCTTTGCTTTGATCAAACGGTACATGCAAGACGGGATGCATCAGCCGTATGAGGACTTTTTGGAAAATGAAGCGCAGGCACAGCGGATTGCCGGGATGACTGACGACCATCAAGAAGGGTTAAGAGCTTTTCAGGAGAAACGGAAGCCGGAATTTCACGGAAAATAAAACGAAAAACACACTAAAAATCAGGGGAGGAGTTTTTGCATGACGCAAACAGTAAATGTGGAAAAGATTACAGAAGTTGGAGAAATGAAACGGGAACATTATGCAATGATCATTAACGGAGAGCGTGTTGAAGGAAGTGCAGGCAAAACATTTGAAACCTATGATCCGGCAAAAGGGGAGGTGCTGGCAACTGTAGCAAAAGCTCATGAGGAAGATGCGGAAAAGGCAGTTCAGGCAGCCCGGAATGCGTTTGATCATGGTAAATGGCGCAAGTATCCGGTTGGAAAACGTTCACGAGTACTTAATAAAGTTGCACAACTTATGCGGGAACGGTTCAATGAACTCATCGAAATGGAAGTTCTGAACAGCGGTAAATCAATTGGAGCAGCGCAGGTACAGGTGAATCAGGCTATTGAAGACTTTGAATTTTACGCAGGGGCAATTGTCGGCCATCGCGGTACTGTAAATAACATGCCATACGGCTTTTTCAACTATACACATAAAGAGCCTGTTGGAGTATGTTCGCAGATTATCCCGTGGAATTATCCGATGATGATGGCAGCATGGAAAATTGCTCCGGCACTTGCAGCGGGGTGTTCTGTTGTCGTGAAACCGGCAAGTCTAACCCCGGTAACCGCTATCCTTCTGAATGAAATTTGTCATGAAGCGGGCGTTCCGGAAGGGGTGATCAATACCGTTCCAGGATCCGGAAAGGTTATTGGGGATTATCTTGTGAAACATGAGGATGTCAATAAGGTGGCTTTTACAGGGTCCACACCAACCGGCAAGGATATTATGGGAAAAGCATCTGACACGCTGAAGCGGGTTACACTCGAACTTGGTGGAAAATCACCTAATATTGTGTTTGAGGATGCAGATATGGAAGCTGCAGTAGTCGGTTCTTTATTCGGTATTTACTTCAATACAGGACAGTCGTGTGAGGCACGGTCACGCATGTTTGTACACGAATCCATTTATGACGAATTCATGGAGAGGTTTATTGAAAAAACGAAAAAGCTGAAATCCGGTGATCCTTTTGATAAGGGGACCCATTTAGGTTCCATCATCAGCAAGGATCAGGTTGAAGTTATTGATGGATATGTTCAGTCTGCCAAAGAAGAAGGAGCAACGATCGCAACCGGCGGAAAAGTCATGCATGTCGAAGGGTTTGAAAATGGCCACTGGTATGAACCAACTGTCATTACTGATGTTACCCCGGATATGAAGGCTGTAAAGGAAGAGATTTTCGGACCCGTCGTAGTTGTTGAAAAATTCACGGACGAAAAAGAAGTTGTTAAGCGTGCGAACGACACAAAATATGGACTTGGTTCGGCAATCTGGACGACAAACCAGGCACGGGCGACTCGTGTAGCCCACCAGATTCAGGCCGGTATTGTTATGGTAAATACGCCGTTTTCCGCATTTCCAGGGACACCATTCGGGGGTTATAAGGAATCTGGCTTCGGACGTGAACTGGCCGTTGAATCACTTGATCTGTATATGGAGGATAAGAGTGTTCTTTCATACTACGGATCCAAGCCGTTAAATCCTTTTGGAGTGTAGAATTATTTTAAGTTCACACCTCATTCGCGGGGGTCTCGCCCATTTCAGCCCGCGGTAATACGTTTTGTACAGCGGCTTTCCACTGATGTACGGCGGGTTTTCTCTTTTATACGGTGACATTGGGCCAAAGTACGGCGCGATTACACTTTTATACAGCGGATTCCCGGAAAAGTACGGCGGTAGATATAATACCGTGAAGAAATCCGCAAAACGAAATGATAGATTTAACCAAAACAAACAGAAAGGAAGTTTTGCCTTGACAGTACAAAAGATTACTGTTGTGGGGGCCGGTGTAATGGGGCGCGGGATAGCTTATGTCTCTGCCCTTGCCGGTTTTTCCACGACATTGGTGGATGTCTCCGGCGTAAAGCTTGAGGAAGCAATAACTTATGCAAAACGGACATCTGAAAAGGGAATGAAGCTTGGTAAAGTTACCACTGAACAAGCGAGGAATATGACGGCTAATCTTCGTACGTCTCCTGTACTTGAAGAAGCATCCAAAACTGCAGATTTTATCATTGAAGCTGTACCGGAAAAACGTGACCTAAAAAAAAGCGTTATGGAAACTGCTTCGGCAAATGCTCCGGATCACGCGATTTTGACTTCCAACACATCGACAATCAGTCCAACCGAACTTGCTTCGTACACAAACCGCCCGGGTCAGTTTGCTGTCATGCATTTTTTTAATCCGGTTCATCGGATGCGTCTTGTGGAAATGGTCAAAGGACTGGATACAGAAGATGAAACTGTTGCTGCTATTCGATCCGTGGCTGAACAAATGGGCAAGGAAACGGTGGAAGTGAATGAGTTTCCGGGGTTTGTGACAAGCCGAATCAGTGCGCTGGTCGGAAATGAAGCATTTCTTATGCTCCAGGAGGGTGTAGCTGCTGCGGAAGATATTGATAAAGCCATTAAACTTGGTTTGAACTATCCGATGGGGCCACTGGAGCTTGGTGATCTTGTCGGATTGGATGCACGGTTGAATAATTTGAAGTATTTACATGAAACCCTTGGTGAAAAGTATCGTCCGGCACCTCTTTTGGAGCAATATGTGAAAGCTGGCCGGCTGGGTCGGAAATCCGGAAGAGGTGTATATGATTATACGGAAAAAAGTGAGTTGGTAAAAAAATGAAAGAAGTTGTTATCGTTGATGCAGTCCGCACACCAATTGGCAGATACAGGGGATCCTTAAAGCATGTCCGCCCCGATGATCTGGGCGCTGTCGTTATTAAAGCGCTGCTGGACCGGAATCCAGGACTGCCTGCAGCAGAAATTGAAGATGTTGTGCTTGGAAATGCCAATCAGGCTGGTGAGGATAACCGTAATGTCGCCCGAATGGCAGGGTTACTTGCCGGACTTCCCGTACAGGTGGGTGGTACAACGATTAATCGTCTGTGCGGATCAAGTCTTGATGCGGTCATGTATGCTGCACGGGCAATAGCTGTCGGGGAAGGGGATATCTTTATTGCCGGTGGAACCGAAAGCATGACACGGGCGCCGCTGGTAATGCCCAAGCCGGATAAAGCTTTTCCGCGCGGTAATCAGGAACTTTATGATACGACCATCGGATGGCGTTTTATAAATCCTGAATTGGCAAAATCATTTGGGACAGATTCCATGCCGCAAACTGCTGAAAATGTTGCAGAACAATTTGGGATTACTCGTGAGGAACAAGATAATTTTGCCTACGAAAGCCAGATTCGGGCGAAAAAGGCGATGGAAAATAACCAGTTTGCTGACGAAATTGTACCCGTCATCTACACAGATCGAAAAGCGGGTAAGATTACGGTTGATACCGACGAACATCCGCGCCCGGAAACCTCACTGGAAAAACTCGGCAACCTTAAGCCACTCTTTGAAAGAGGCACGATTACTGCGGGAAATGCGTCCGGTGTTAATGACGGGGCATCCGCATTGCTTGTAATGAGTGCTGAAAAAGCCAGTGAGTTAGAACTCAAACCATTGGTGAAGTATGTTGCTGGTGCTGCAGCGGGACTGGAACCGAAAATTATGGGGCTTGGTCCGATTTATGCAAGCCGGAAAGCGATGGAACGTTCAGACCTTAGTGTGAAGGATATCGATTTGGTTGAGCTGAATGAAGCATTTGCTTCCCAGTCGCTTGAATGTATCCGCCGGCTTGAACTTGACCAACAGAAAGTAAATGTGAACGGTGGAGCAATTGCATTTGGCCATCCGGTCGGTGCAAGCGGCGCACGGATTTTAACAACGCTTATCCACCAGATGAAAAAGCAAAAGACAAGATACGGGTTGGCGACGATGTGTGTCGGGGTTGGCCAGGGAATTGCAACAATTGTAGAGAATGCCGGGGATTAGAAAAGTTGAAGGGGCTGTCCTTATGTCGACTATACTTTTGCAAAAGAAAAATAATATTGCATTTGTAACAATTAACAGAGAAGAAGTATTGAACTGTTTTGACTACATAACACTCTCACGGTTTCGGGAAGTCGTTGAAGAAGTCCATCTTGATCCGGAGGTTAAAGCGGTTTTATTTACCGGGGCGGGTGATAAATCATTTAGTGCCGGTGCTGATTTGAAAGAACGAAAAATACTTAACGAAAAGGAGGTCCGACGAAATGTAAAAGTAATCCGGGATGTCTTTAACAGTATTGCCTCATTGCCGCAGCCAACAATAGCCGCGGTAAATGGTTATGCATTTGGAGGTGGCTTTGAGCTGATGCTGGCTTGTGATTTTGCCATCGCCGTAAATGGGGTCGTCATGGGACTCACGGAAACGAACTGGGCAATTATCCCTGGAGCCGGTGGAACGCAGCGTCTGCCGCGATTGGTTGGCGAAATGAAGGCAAAAGAACTGATTCTTACTGCCAAAAAATTCGCTGCTGAGGAAGCGCTTGAAATGGGACTTCTTTTGAAGGTTGTAAAGAAGCATGAATTGCACGATACTTGTCTGCAAATTGCTGCTGATATAATGAAGAACGGCCCAGTTGCAGTAAAACAAGCGAAGTATGCAATTACAAGCGGAATGAACACAGACTTGCAAACCGGATTGGAAATGGAAGCAAAAGCGTATGAATTAACGATTCCAACCGAAGACCGACTTGAGGCACTTGCCGCATTTAACGAAAAACGGAATCCAGAGTTTAAAGGAAAATAGATAATCGTGAAAGTCAAAGGAGTGGTAACTATGAACCCGGTCTGTAAGACGCTTGGAATAACCTATCCGATTGTTCAGGGCGGAATGGGGAATATCAGCAATGCCCAGCTCGCTGCAGCTGTGTCTGAAGCAGGGGGGCTTGGGACAATCGGGTGTGGCACAATGACACCGGAACAGGTTGAAAAAATTATTAAGGAAGCGACAGAACGGACAAATAAACCGTTTGCTGTCAACATTGCCATCAATGTTTCGGAGCACGTTGAGGAAATAATTCAATTGGTAACAGAATATAATGTACCAGTTGTTTCTTTATCGGCCGGGAACCCGGCAGGTCATATTTCTGTTCTGCATGAACACAATATTAAAGTTCTAACCGTGGTTGCTTCCGTTAAACATGCCAAAAAAGCGGAATCAGCTGGTGCTGACATCATTGTTGCTGAAGGATTTGAGGCCGCTGGAATTAATTCCAATCTGGAGCTGACGACATTTACACTGATTCCCCAGGTTAGCCGTAATGTCAGTGTGCCGGTTATAGCCGCTGGTGGTGTAGGTGATGGCAGGGGATTGGCGGCAGCAATTGCCCTCGGAGCATCGGGGGTACAGCTGGGAACAAGTCTTATTTCAACAAAAGAAGCACCTTTTCATGATGTTTATAAACAGGGGCTTGTTGCGTCAGAAGGAACCGGGACAGTACTTATCGGTAGAACCTATGGCCGGATGCGGCGTATTTTGAATACCGATTATGCCCAACAATTACAGGAACTCGAGAAGAATGGTATGTCCCTGGAGCAGTACAGCACGATGACATCGGAACTTCAGCATCAGAAGGGTGCGCTTGACGGGGATCTGGAACACGGATTTATGAATGCCGGTCAGGTAACAGGTTTAATTGAACGAGTTATGACTGTACAGGAAGTTATTGATGGGATGGTAAATGGTGCAAAAGAACAATTGGAGAATATGGCAGGTTTGCTGGAGTAATTTCCCGGGCTAAAAAGGTTGGTTACATACACCACCCATTTATCCGGGTGATCGCTTCTTTGTTTAAAAATAGGAATATTTCGGAAAATATTGACGGTGTTATCACACAATGATAAAATAGCGTTGAAATAACGTCATATGATGCCTGTTTTTGAAAGCGCTTTAATACTAGGGATGAACACATCAAAATACCGCTATAGGAGGATTGTTATGGGGTTAGTTAAGGATTCATCCATCACGCAGGAATTTGCATTGCTCGATAAAATGTCCGAACATGAGCAGGTTGTCTTTTGCAATGATCCTGCAACAGGATTACGGGCAATAATTGCGATACATAATACGACACTGGGGCCGGCCCTTGGAGGATGCCGAATGCGCCCTTATTCTAACCTTGATGAGGCACTTGAGGATGTGCTTCGCCTGGCAGAAGGGATGACATATAAATGTGCAGCAGCCGATGTAGATTTTGGCGGTGGAAAAGCAGTTATAATTGGAGACCCGCAAACAGACAAAACACCGGAACTGTTTCGCAGTTTCGGTCAGTATGTCGAGTCCCTGGGAGGACGGTTTTATACCGGAACCGACATGGGAACGAACATGGATGACTTCGTATATGCCATGAAGGAGACAAACAATATTGTCGGCGTTCCCGAAGTGTATGGGGGCGGTGGTGATTCATCGATTCCGACCTCCAATGGGGTATTATATGGATTGAAAGCGACAAATCAGATGCTGTTTGGTAATGACGATCTATCCGGAGCTGTATATGCCATACAAGGTCTTGGAAAGGTCGGATATAAGGTAGCTGAAGGTCTTCTTGATGAAGGTGCAGAAGTCTATGTGACAGATATCAGCGGGAAAAATGTGAATTCGATTTTAGAAGAAGCTGAATCTGCACCGGGAGTTGCCAGGTGTGTGCCAAGTGATGAAATCTATTCACAGGAGGCTGATATATTTGTTCCATGCGCATTTGGAGGGGTCATTAATGATCAAACAATCAATGAGTTGAACGTAAAAGCAATTGCAGGCTCAGCTAATAACCAGCTTCAGTCAGAACAGCATGGGGAGGAGTTGGCTGACAAGGGAATTTTGTATGCTCCCGATTACATTATTAATTCGGGAGGACTAATCCAGGTTGCTGATGAATTGTATGGTGCAAATAAGGAAAGAGTGCTCATGAAAACGAAGGAAATTTATAATGTCTTGTTAAATGTTTACCAACAAGCTGATAAAAGCAGTCAGTCTACAATCGAAGCGGCAAATCATATTTGTGAAAATGTATTGGAATCAAGAAGGAGACGAAATAATTTCTATACCCGATCAATCAAACCGAAATGGGATATCCGTAATTAAGAAGGGGGAAACCAAATGGGGTTACAATATCCTGTCAAACAAATCATTGACGATGAAGGACACCTTGTAGATGATTCCGATAAATCCCGGTTCGATTCCAAGTTCGTCAATAAATTGTTTTATCACATGTATCGAATTAGAACATTTGATCAAAAAGCAACCAGGTTGCAGCGTCAGGGGAGGATTGGGACATATCCGCCTTTTAGCGGGCAAGAGGCTGCACAAGTGGGCAGTGCCTTGGCAATGTCTGAAGGTGACTGGATGTTCCCGACATACCGTGATCACGGAGCAACCTTGACATATGGCGCTGACATGACGCGAATGTTTTTGTATTGGAATGGCAGAATGGAGGGGTGTGTTCCACCGGATGATAAAAACATTTTCCCGCCGGCAGTTCCCATAGCGAGTCAGATTCCGCATGCAGTCGGAGCATCATGGGCTGAAAAAAGAAAGAAAACAAACCGTGTCGCTATCGCGTATTTTGGTGATGGTGCAACTTCACAGGGCGACTTTCATGAAGGATTGAATTTTGCAAGTGTATTTCAGACACCTACTATATTTTTTAATCAAAATAACGGTTATGCGATTTCCCTTCCCGTTGAAAAGCAAATGAATTCCAAAACAATTGCTCAAAAAGGATCCGGCTACAACATGCGGAGTGTCCGGGTAGATGGTAATGACTGCTTTGCTGTGTATTTTGAAACGAAAAAGGCGGTTGACCATGCACGTGCCGGAGGGGGACCAACGTTAATCGAAGCGGTTACCTGGCGAACCGGTGCACATACTACCGCAGATGACCCAAGTAAATACCGTCCTGCTGATAAGGGCGTTGATATTGTTGATCCACTGACACGTCTCGAAGGATTCATGAATTTGTATGGCTTATGGAATGAGCAGGAAATCATCGAAGTCAAATCAACGCTCAAAGAAGAAGTTGATGGGGCAATTGAGGCGATGGAAGAATACCCCGCAGCAAACGTGGAAGATATGTTTGACCATATATATGCAGAACTTCCGGAGCAGCTTCTCGATCAAAAGGAGTCATATCTTTCATTATTGAGGGAAAATTAACCGGCTGATTGAGATTGGAAAGGAGAAATGATTATGGCCATTGACTGGAACCGTGAAGTGAAACAACCGGAAGCAGTTAAATCAATGACAATGATTCAGGCAATCAATGACGCTATGAAAACAATGCTGGAATTGGATGACAGTACACTGGTGCTTGGCGAGGATGTAGGCAAAAATGGTGGTGTGTTCCGTGCAACGGATGGACTTCAGGAACTTTTTGGGGAGGATCGTATTGTTGATACACCGTTGGCTGAGTCCGGAATTATTGGTACATCGGTAGGGCTTGCTGTAAATGGATTCAAACCAATAGCGGAGATTCAATTTATGGGATTCATTTATCCAGCGTACAACCAAATCATGACTCATGTTTCAAGAATCCGGATGAAAACGATGGGCCATTTTAGTGTACCGATGGTGATCAGGGCTCCATATGGTGCCGGAATTCGTGCACCTGAAGTACATTCAGATAGTATGGAGGCAATTTTTACCCATATGCCGGGTCTGAAAGTGGTATGCCCATCTTCGCCAGCACAGGCAAAAGGATTGCTTATTGCATCAATTGAAGATCCCGATCCGGTTCTTTTTTTAGAACCAATGCACAATTACAGGGCATCCAGGGAAGATGTACCGACCCGAAAATACCTAACTGAGATTGGAAAAGGTCGACAGCTAAGTGAAGGAACTGATGTCAGTGTAATTGCTTGGGGTGCAATGATTCCCGTTGTGGAGAAGGCAGTAAAAAAAGCGGAACAAAAAGGAATTTACTGTGACATAATCGATGTGCAGACATTATACCCGCTTGACCGGAAGCTTATCGCGGAATCAGTAAAAAAAACAGGCAGAGCTGTTATTGTCCATGAAGCACAGGCAACGGGAGGATTCGGGGAACATATTGCCTCCACCATAAATGATAAAGCATTTCTGTATCTTCGTTCTCCGATTGAACGGGTTGCGGGATTCGATGTACCGGTTCCATTCTTTGCCTTGGAGGATTATTATTTGCCAAGTGCTGACCGGGTGCTGCAAAGTATCGAAAAAGCCGTTTATTTTTAGCGGCTAAGAACGTATAAATACTTTCTTACTGGATAAGCCCAAACAAGAACATCGAATGCCTCCAATAAGCACAAAACGTTTTCATAAGATCCCTTTAGCGATAAGCCGAAGTTTTGCTAAAGGATCCTATATTGCTCTTCGGAAGAGTTTATAGATCCGGAGAGTACGCTACATATAAAACTTTTTTACCACGAAGTATTTCCATTCTGACAGAAACGTTGTACAATTAAATTATTGAATTTTTTGGCAGTTGTAAAATGTGAAAATTTTGCTTGTCGTATAAGTTAACGAAGGCTTTCACCGTCAATGTCCGGTGATAAGCCTCGTTTTCTAAAAAATCCAAAATGGAATGGGGGACTATGCAGATGAAAAAGGGCTTACTTATGTTGGTGATGTTAATTGGCATGATGATGATTGCAGCATGCGGTTCGAATGAATCTTCCGGAGCAGAGGATTCTGACAGTGGCAGTGAAGGATCCGGGGAGACTTACACTATCGGAGCAACCCAAATTCTGGAACACCCATCGCTCGATGCCGCATATAAAGGCTTTAAGGACGCAATTTCCGAAGCCGGATTAAATGTGGAGTATGATTATCAAAGTGCACAGAATGACATGAACAACGTCAGCGCAATCAGCAATAAATTTGTGACAGACGGTGTGGATCTGATTTTTGCCAACTCCACTCCAAGTGCGTTGGGTGCACTGCAGGCAACACAGGACATCCCGATTTTGTTTACTTCGGTAACGGATCCAGTCGGTGCCGGCTTGGTTGAAGCAATGGATAAGCCCGGTGAAAACATTACGGGGGTAACGGATCTCCATCCAGATGCCATCAAAAAGACCGTTGAATTTATCGATAAATATTTCGAAGGCGCTTCCGTCGGGTTAATTTATAATGCCGGGGAGCAAAACTCAGTTTCACAGATTGAGTCCGTTAAGAAGGCTGCAGAAGGAACGAGTTTAACGTTTGTCGAGCGTACAGTCGCAAATTCTTCTGAGGTTCAGCAGGCAGCATCGACCATTGTCAGTGAAGCTGATGTTATTTATGTTGTGACTGATAATACCGTTGTTTCCGCATTGGAGACTGTTGTCGGCGTGGCCAATGAACAGGATATTCCATTGATTGTCGGAGAGCCGAATTCACTTGAAAAAGGCGGTTTTGCAACATATGGAATCAGTTATTATGATATAGGCTATCGCACTGGTGAAATGGCTGTTAAGGTTTTAACGGGTAAAAAGGAAACGTCCGATATTCCAGTTGAGTATCCGCCTAAAATCGAATTGTATATCAATAAACAGGCTGCAGAGAAACAGGGGATTGAGTGGAACAGTGAATGGGACGAAGCAAAGTTTGTGGAAGAGAAGTAGTTTGATACGGATTAGTAGGGCACCCGGAACACATGCCTTATTAATCCGATCTTCAACAAAGTAGATTGCGAGAAGGGGGAAAATATGTTTCTATCAGTATTTAACGCGGTTGAACTAGGGGTTATTTATGCAATTATGGCTTTAGGAGTCTATTTATCCTTCCGCATTCTGGATTTTCCTGACCTGACTGTTGATGGGAGCTTTGTAACGGGTGCTGCGGTTGCTGCGATTTCCATCATAAGTGGAGTCCATCCCATTATCGCGAGTCTGCTGGCAGGACTGGCTGGTTTTCTGGCAGGCTGTATTACAGGAATTCTACATGCAAAAGGAAATATCAATGCACTTCTTTCCGGAATTCTCATGATGATTGCCCTCTATTCCATTAATCTGCGGATTATGGGTCAGCCTACATTATCGCTGTTGAGTGAATCAACTGTTTTTAAGCAATTGGAGTCACTATGGGAAAAAACCGGGCTGGATCCAATTTTGAATGGGTTGTTCACATTTTTTGGCACCAACAATGCCCCGCCAACTTGGAGTATTGTACTGATCATGATTGTGGTAACCCTTGCTATCAAATTATTGACCGATTATTATTTGAAAACAGAAGTCGGATTGGCGCTTCGTGCGACAGGCGATAACCAGGTGATGATCAGAAGTTTGTCAGCGAACACAGACTCCTTAATCATTGTCGGAATCGGGGTTTCCAATGCACTTGTTGCTTTTTCCGGCGGGCTGATTGCCCAACATGGCGGATTTGCTGACGTCAACATGGGGATTGGAATGATTATTATTGGTCTTGCCTCTGTTATTATCGGTGAGGCACTGTTCGGAACCAAAACAATTGCCCGGGCCACTTTGGCAGTAATCGGCGGTGCCATCATTTACCGCATTGTGGTGGCCATGGCACTCCGTGTTGGATTTTTGGAAACCGGTGATATGAAAATGATTACTGCATTACTTGTTATTGTTGCGCTTGTTGCGCCAAAATACATGCACGCCAGAAAAGAGAAAAAGCGCCGGGCGGCAAAACAGATTAAGCTGCAGCAAAGTAAGGCCGGGGAGGTGGATGGAAGTGCTTAGCATGAGGGATATTTCCATAACATTTAACGAGGGAACACCTGATGAAAAAAAGGCGTTGCAGCATGTTGAGCTGGACATGGACAAAGGTGAATTTGTCACGGTTATCGGCAGTAATGGTGCCGGAAAATCAACCTTGATGAATGTTGTCAGCGGGAACCTTATTCCGGATATTGGCGAAGTAAACATTAATGGAAGAAATGTTGTCCATCTTCCGGAATATAAACGATCCAAATTTATTGGTCGGGTGTTCCAGGATCCAATGGCCGGAACTGCACCTTCCATGACGATTGAGGAAAATCTGGCAATGGCGTACGCCCGCAACAAAAAGCGGAGACTTGTTCCTGGGGTTACGAAAAAACGGAAGGATATGTTTAAAGAAACACTTTCCAGTCTGAACCTGGGGCTTGAAGACCGGCTGAATGCCAGGGTAGGATTTCTCTCCGGCGGCGAGCGGCAGGCTTTATCCTTGTTGATGGCAACGTTCACCGAACCGAATATTCTGCTTCTTGATGAGCATACAGCCGCACTTGATCCCTCCAGGGCAAAATTGATTACCAACCTGACAGATGATGTTATTAAGAAGTATGATTTAACCACATTGATGGTAACACATAATATGCAGCAGGCGCTTGATTTAGGTGACCGGCTGATAATGATGGATAAAGGGCAGATTATCCTCGACATCGCCGGAGAGGAAAAACAAAAGCTGACCATTCAAGATCTGTTAAAAGAATTCCAGCGCATTCGCGGAGCACAATTTGAAAGTGACCGTGCTGTTTTAGGTTAGCTGTGTAGAAGGAGCGGGGTGTTTTCCGGTTAGGGAAACATTCCGTTTTTTTTGTAACGTCAGAAAGTATAAATTATGGTTGACCTTATAAGAAAAACTTCGGCAATCGCTATAAGACGAGGCGAATGCCGAGTTTTTCTAAGCAGTAAGAAAGTATAAACTTTCTTACTGCATAAGTGCAAAGTTCGCCTGATTCGAATGTTACCCTGCACAGCAAATCAACTTACGATGGATAGGTTGCATGCTCATTGTTGCTTACCTCTTTTCAAATGGACAAAAAAAGGCTATGATATACGTTGTATGCAGAAATAAATTAGCCCTTTTTAACGCATTTTGGAAACATGGGGGGGATATGATGAAGAAGGCACGTATAATCTATAATCCGACATCTGGACGGGAAGTCTTCCGAAGAGAATTGGCAACTGTCCTGGAGCGTTTTGAAGTTGCGGGCTATGAAACGTCCGCACACGCGACGACAAGTGAAGGTGATGCTGTTAACGCTGCAAAAATTGCCGTTGAACGCCAGTTTGATTTGGTTGTTGCTGCCGGCGGGGACGGGACGATTAATGAAGTCATTAATGGGCTTGCGGAACAGGAATACCGTCCGAAACTCGGAATTATTCCGACAGGCACCACCAATGATTTTGCCCGGGCATTATGCATTCCCCGTGACATTAAAAAGGCTGTTGATATTATTCTGGATGGGCAATCTATGCTCCTTGACATCGGTCGGGTTAATGACCATTATTTTATGAATATAGCGGGCGGCGGTAAGTTAACCGAATTAACATATGAAGTGCCAAGCAAGTTAAAAACAATGCTGGGTCATATGGCTTATTATATGAAAGGTATTGAAATGCTTCCGTCCTTGAAACCGACACGGGCACGAATTGAGTATGATGGAACTGTCATTGACGAGGATATTATGCTTTTTCTTGTCTCCAATACCAATTCTGTCGGTGGATTTGAAAAACTGGCACCGGATGCCAGAGCAAATGATGGCTACTTTGATCTTATCATTATAAAGAATGCTAATTTGGCAGAATTTGTCCGCATTGCAAGTCTGGCACTGCGCGGGGCACACCTGGAGGATAAGCATATCATCTACGCCCAGGCGAAGCAGGTTAACGTTACGACGGACGAAAAAATGCAGCTGAATATAGATGGCGAATTCGGCGGGCTTTTACCGGGGACATTTACCAACTTGCAGCAGCATATTGAATTTTTTGTTCCGGATAAATTTGTGGAAAAGGAAAGGTCTGCAGCTGAAATGGAAGAAGATCCACTATCCCGGTAGTATGTAGGGGAATGGATCTTTTTCCATTTCAAGTCAATCAGTATGCTTTTTTTCCGGATAGTCCATTTTATCGGAAATGGACTGAAGTATCGAATTTCGTTCCTTTTGCGTTTTGATGAAGGTAACAGCAAACCAAACAATCAGCGCTAAAATTCCTATGTACAAGAGAAACATAATAATGATTGGGATGAATGCTGCCATGACAGGTATTGCTTCCACAAGTTCACCTCCTTTAGAAAAATATATGTTGTCCACAATTGAATTACAACAAATACACTGCAGATACATTATATATTCATTTTAATCGTATATTACCCCGCAGGCAATTCAAGTTCCAGCCATGATAAGACGAAAATTACGCGAAAAGGAAGGTTCCCATGAGTAAACAAACTCCTCCAGTTAAAAAGAATGAAACAATCACATTGCAATTTGAAGACCTCACCCATGAAGGAAGTGGCGTCGGCAAGATAAATGGTTATCCGCTGTTTGTCCCGCGGGCATTACCCGGCGAAGAGGGTACGATAAAAGTCGTTAAAGTAAATAAAAACTTTGGTTTTGGTAAGTTGCTGGAGCTGACGAAAGAAAGTCCTGAACGTATTGAACCGGTATGTGATATCAAATGCAGCGGATGCGGCCTTCAGCACATGAGCTATCAGCTGCAGCTTGAGATGAAACAAGCTCAGGTGAAAAATACGATGAAAAAGGTTGCTCACCTGGATCATGTACCAGTTCATCCGATTATCGGCATGGACAAGCCGCTGCATTACCGGAATAAGGCGAAAATTCCGGTCGGTGAGAAGAACGGCGAGCTCATAACCGGGTTTTATCAAAGACGCAGCCATCGGATTATTGAAAATACCGAAACGTGCACAACCCATAATCAAGTAATTAATGAGGTCGTTAAGACAATCCGTAAAATTGCCAACAAGCTTGGTATAAAAGCATATAATGAGGTGGCGCATGAAGGAGTGCTGCGTCATATTATGGTGCGAACAGGTCAGGAAACGAAAGATATTATGGTTGTGTTGGTCACACGGACAGCTAAGCTGCCGCACCAAGAAGAAATTGTCAAAGCCTTAACTGATAAATTTCCACACATCAAATCGATTGTCCAAAATGTTAATAGTGAGCGGAAAAATGCCATCATGGGTGATAAAACGAAATTAATTTGGGGCGATGAATATATTTATGACAAAATCGGTGACATAACCTTTGCGATTTCAGCTAAATCATTTTACCAGGTTAATCCACTCCAGACGAAGACGCTTTATGATAAAGCACTGGAGTACGCGGACGCGGGTAGTAAAGATACAGTAGTCGATGCGTATTGCGGAATTGGAACGATCTCATTATTTTTGGCACAGCAAGCGAAGAAAGTTTATGGCGTGGAGGTCGTGCCGGAAGCAATTACCGATGCCAAGAAAAATGCAAAAATGAATGGCATCACAAACGCGGAATTTTATGTCGGTGAAGCGGAAAAAATCATGCCATGGTGGAAGGCGCAGGGGCTGGATCCGGATGTTATCGTGGTAGATCCGCCACGTAAAGGATGTGACGAGGAGCTGCTCCAGGCAATGGTTGAAATGCAGCCGAAGCGGATTGTTTACGTTTCCTGCAATCCATCTACACTGGCGCGAGATCTGCGCATTCTGGAAGACGGCGGATTTAAAACACAGGAAGTACAGCCGGTTGATATGTTCCCGCAGACACCGCATATTGAGTGTGTATGCTGGCTGGAGAGATGATTGTCTTTTGCAATCAGATTGATAAAACGCGCTTAAACGTGGTATAAGTGTAAAGGGAATCGGGACATCTTTGCATTTTTTGTCCTATAATGAGAGGAATTGAAATTGAAATGACAGATAATTTTTGGCATACATTACCACGTCCGTTTTTTGTACTGGCTCCAATGGAAGATGTGACACATGTTGTTTTTCGCCATGTAGTAAGCGCGGCAGCCAGACCGGATGTGTTTTTTACAGAGTTTACAAACACAGAGAGCTATTGTCATCCAGAGGGAATCTATAGTGTGCGCGGGCGTTTGACGTTTACAGAAGATGAACGACCAATGGTGGCTCATATATGGGGGGATAAGCCGGAATATTTTCGGCAGATGAGCATTGGTATGGCTAAACAAGGCTTTCAGGGTGTGGATATCAATATGGGTTGTCCTGCACCAAACGTGGCCCCCAAAGGAAAAGGGTGCGGTCTTATCCGTCGTCCGGATGTTGCAGCGGAAATCATTCAAGCAGCAAAAGCCGGTGGATTGCCTGTAAGTGTGAAGACAAGGCTTGGTTACACAGATGTGGATGAATGGCGTGATTGGCTGACACATTTATTGGAACAAGACATCGTCAATCTCTCTATTCATCTGCGTACGAAAAAGGAAATGAGCAAAGTCGATGCCCATTGGGAACTGATTCCGGAAATCAAAAAACTGCGTGACGAGGTGGCACCGGATACCCTTTTAACGATCAATGGGGATATTCCTGACCGTCAAACCGGAATGGAGCTTGCCAATAAATACGGTGTTGATGGGGTTATGATTGGACGAGGAGTTTTCAAAAATCCATTTGCATTTGAACAAGAACCTCACGAACATAGCAGTAAGGAATTACTTGATCTTTTAAGGCTGCAGCTTGATCTCCATGATAAATATTCACAAGAGTTTGAGCCGCGCCCATTCAAACCGCTTCGTCGCTTTTTTAAGATATATATCCGAGGGTTTCGGGGGGCAAGTGAATTAAGAAACCAGTTGATGGAAGCAGAATCAACAGATGAAGTGCGTGCATTGCTCGATAATTTTGGGTGAAAGAATAGTAATCCTGCGAGCGGCCGAAGTAGCGTTACAAAAATCCCATTTGCCGTTGCAAATGGGATTTATACTGTATTTTATTAAACTACATACCTTGAGCCAAAATCACTCATACAATCCATACGTACTGTTAATATCCTGAACGAAAATAATTCCGTTGCCTGGTTCATCGATATTGAGTTTTTTTCGAATGGAGGAAACAATTGCATCGGTGCTTTCTTTCTCGGATAGAATCAGAACAATTTCCTTCTCCGGCTCAATTTCCATCGAAAAAACTTTACTGGTTTCGTGGATACCCGACCCTCTAGCGTTAATGATTGTACCGCCCTTTGAGCCAGCTTCAGTTGCTGCATCAATAACGTCCTCTGCGTTTCCTTTTTCGGTAATTACCGTAATGGCATGATACATTTTGTCATCTGCACCTCCGCTTTCCATCGTACGATCACTTTGAAAACTTCTAGCACCAAAGATTTGATTAATTGAGGCAGTAAAGGCGATGCCGTGATTTGGCTTGGTGAATTTGAATTTCTCATTAAGTCTTTCAAGCATCTGACCGGCTGTTGCTTTACTGGTTCCCAATAGAATGATTTCTTTTCTGACATTGGTTAAACCCAGCATTTCAAGCATTCTATTTTTAATCGTTCCTTTTCCGACCAGTATAGTCCCACCTGAAATACCGTTCTTTTTCGCTGTTTGCATAACTTTACTTCCTAGCCCGAAGTTAACGATAATACAGATCAATTCAAGATCTGCCGATTTAGCGTTGCTCGACATTGCGCTTTACTCCCCCTTTTCCTTTGCCTGATTTAAATTTAAATGCTAGACCCAATACCTGTAATGCAATTAAAGGTGTCATTGCAACAAGTGCAATCATGCCAAATCCATCAACAAGGACATCTGCACCTGCTGTAGCTTCCGCAGCTCCCTGGACAAACGCCAGTATAAAGGTTGCTGTCATCGGTCCTGAGGCAACACCACCGGAATCAAATGCAATCCCGACAAACAGTTTTGGAGCAAAATAAGTAAGTGTAATTGCAATGATATATCCTGGAAGCAGGTAATGCCACAATTCCAAGTCAGTAATCAGCACCCTCAGTATCGACAGCAGAACTGCCAGGCCAACCCCGAATGAGAGCGTACCCAGAACCACTGATCTTTTAACATAGCCACTCGTTACATCCTCGATTTGATTGGTAAGTACATGTACTGCAGGTTCAGCCAAAATGGTAACGAGCCCTAATGCAAAGGCTATGATAATGATATACACTTTATTATCAAGCGATGCTATATTATATCCCACGGCACTGCCAACGTCCATGAACCCGGCGTTTACACCGACAAGAAACAATACAAGACCAATAAACGTAAACAGCATCCCCATTAGAATTTTTCTAACTGCTTTCCTAGACATTTTAAACGATTTTTTCTGAAATACAAGGAAAATTAATAAAATCGGTAACAAAGCTACAATTATTTCAAACGTAATAACCGGTATCTCGTGCAGAAAAGGTCTGATTACGGAATTGGATTCATGTGCCTCTTCCAAACTGCCGGTCATTTTATCGGTTTGCATGATGATATTCATGAGCATCACGGCTATGATAGCACCGGTTGAGGCAATGGCTACTAATCCGAAACTGTCTTTTTCGGATGCTTTACTGTCTTTTTTCAATGTCGAAATACCTAAAGCGAGCGCCAGAATAAATGGTACGGTCAATGCACCGGTAGTTGCGCCGGATGCATCGAAAGAAATGGCTAAAAACTCTGGAGATGTAAAAATTGCAAGTACAAGAATGATCAGGTAAAGAATCGTTAACAGTTTATAAAGCGGGATATTATAGACGATTCGTACCAGACCGGTAGCGATAAGTAAACCAATCCCTATGGATACGACGATAACGAGGCTTGTTTTTGTTATCAGTCCAGACGTAACCATCTCGACCTGACCGGCAAGAATATGCAAGTCCGGTTCAGCAATTGAGATGAAAAAGCCCAGCAATAAGCCTGCAATCATAACAATCCAGATTTTATTTGACTTGGCAATGGCCTTTCCGATTGACTGGCCGATGGGAGTAATTCCGATATCTACACCAAACAAGAAAATCGATAATCCAATAATAATTAAAATTGCTCCAATAATAAATCGGGCAATCAGTGAGGGGTCAAGAGGCGTTAAAGTAAAATTCAGGATTAGGACCATTAAGGTAATGGGGAGTACGGCAAGCAATACTTCTTTTAACTTTGAAACCAGAACATTCAACGGCTTGTTCATCCTTTCTCTTTTTTAGGCAGATAAGTAAAAAATACTTTCTTACTGCATAAGTTCCACTAAGGTTGTCACCTAAAGGCTTGGTGACAACCAAGTTTTCTAATAAAAACCAAGCGTGCGGTTATAAATTGACATCCACTTTCACTAATTGTTTTTCATTTTTGTCAATTCCAATGTAGCGTAACGTTTCAGAGGAAGACTGATGATTCAAAATCTTAGCGATAAAGGAGATAGCGATTCCTTTGCGATAAGCGTGATATCCGAATGTTTTCCGTAATGTATGGGTACCAATTTTTCCAGACATCCCTGCTTCCTTTGCGGATTGATTTATGATTCGATAGGCCTGTTGACGCGTGATGGGATAATTATTTCTTTTTGATTTAAAAAGGTAGTCCTGCTGCCCGAAATTGACTGAGGAAAGGTGTTTTTTTAATTCCCTTTCAACACTTCTGTTTAGATAGAAGGTTTTCTCCTGCTCAGTATGGGTATCTGTGATACATAAAAAGTTCCTGCTTTCTGTTCCATCCCATACATCGCTCACTTTTAAGGAAAGCAAATCACTAATTCGCATGCCTGTATTAATTCCAAGAACAAAAAATAATAAATCGCGTTGTGAATGTTTTTTAAGTAGTTTTTTAATAGCTTTTATGTCATCCAAACTTCTGATAGGCTCAACGAATTCCATAGATCTTCCTCCGATAATTATGTTACTTAATTATATTATAATGCATGTTAAGTAACATTACAATTATTTTGTTCCGGTATTCGGTATATTTGTGGGTTGCTGATTCGACTGCTATTTCTGCGGAAAAAAATAATGAATTGGCCCGGGGGAGGGACCAATCCATTATTTTTCACAAATTCGGAAAGAAAAGGGCTTTTCGCGGTTGAACTTTCCTTTATCATATGTCCGTTCTGTAAATGTTACGTTATTTTCGTAATCAACCAACAATATCACGGAGGAGCGGGTCCCATATTCGGGTGTATTTATAAACGGAGGCGATAATTTTCGTTCCAGTTGGAGACCGACGCCCGTTCCGGGAAGTTGTTCGTCCGCGGCTTCCTCAGTATCCGAAATGATTTCAAACAATGTATTTTGATCCAGGCTGTCATTTGCCATAACGTATTCCTGAAGTTTTGACTTCGTTCGCGTTACTTTCGGCCAGGGTGTATTCAGGAATTCATTACTGAGTCCGTGGGTGCCTGCCGGGATTTGCTTGATTTCATTTTGTACATTGCTGTAATAGTACAACTCATCCGGTGTACCGACAATAACATTATATCCCACAAATTCGTGCTGCTGGTCTTGCAGTTTCATTAAGTATTCGATTGGGGTAAGTTTGCCGGCAAGATAGCTTTTGACAATTTCCCCGCGGGACTTTTTCCCCGCAGTTGTCTGCTCAGGGTCGCGGAAATTAGTCAGCGCGGCAAAACGGCCTTGTTTGGTAATGCCGAGCCATGTGCCTTTAGCAGTTAAATCACGTCCGGCTAAAATATCAGGATTATCTTCCCAAAAGTGAGCATCTGCCGTAGGACGCTGATAAAACTCATCACGGTTGGCCGCAACGATTAATTTGTATTTGGAATGGTGTTGGAATTGAAGGGTTATTAAACACATCAGCAACCGTCCTTTTACTATCATTATACATCGGAGCAGGTGTCTTGGAAAAAATCCAGCTTTCTTTCAAAATGGTCAATACTTTTGTAACATGGAAGGGAAGGAGGCATGAATCATGGAATCAGCGAATAATGAGAAGGCACTACGCCTGCAAAGTCAGTTAGAAGAGGCGCTTAAGCCGTTGACCGAAAAAATCACGTCACTGGAACAGGAAGTGAAAAAACTTCGGGAAGAACAGAGAGAATTTAAAAAGATGCTGAATGAAAAAAAGAGCGGGAAATGATATTACAAGAGTCCTTCCATCATTAATGAAAGGGCTCTTTTTAGGCAGATCAGTATCAGAAGTGAGCTTAAGGCGTCCCCCAAGCGTTGCTGACAATCAAATTTTCTAAGGTATTTCCATCTTTCTAATTGGAAATTATTGTATTTCCCCTGTTTGTTAAAAAATATACAGGTTCAGCCCATTTCTGACAGTTTTTTTAACAATAAGCAAAGACACGTGTGATGAGTAATGATTATTGTTATACTATATTAGATATTATGGGTCAGATAGAAATGCTTTTCAGTGATATAATGATTATAAATGAAAAACTTTCGTTACCCGTTAAAGGGAGGAAAATGAAAATGAGTAAAGAGGGATCGCTCATTTCAAAGAATGCTGAAATAAGTGGTGTATATACTATGGAGAGTAATCGTACAACTCTGGCAGGGGATATTAAAGAACTATTTAAATTGATTGTTTTAATTTCGAATGTTGTCCCGGTTTTTGCCGGTTTTTGGCTGGCAATTTATTTTACCGGATCCACATTGGCAGCCCATTTGGATGCTCTCATCCTGACAATCGCTGGAAGTACATTGGTTATGTCCGGTGCGCTTATTCTTAATAATTGGTTTGATGTGGACATTGACAGGAAGATGGCCCGGACCCAAAATCGCCCGACCGTAACCGGGAATTTTTCACTGAAAGCCGTATTGTGGGCGGGTATTATCCTGTCGGCTGCTGGCATGGGTTTATTATTATTCACAACATTTGAGGCAGCATTATATGCGTTTGTCGGCTGGTTTGTATATGTGTATTTGTATACAATGTGGTCAAAACGGCGATTTACGCTGAACACTGTCATCGGCAGTGTTTCGGGTGCGGTGACACCGTTGATTGGCTGGGCAGCGATTGAACCGGCGAGTCATATTGTGCCGATAATGCTGGCCCTTATCCTGTTTATCTGGCAGATTCCCCATACATTTGTAATAGCAATCAGGAAATATGACGAATATAAAGCAGCCGGCGTACCAATGCTTCCGGTAGTACATGGTTTTGAAATTACCAAACGGCAAATTGTGATCTATATTGCCTGTCTTCTGCCACTGCCTTTTTATCTTGCATCTCTTGGTACTGTTTTTATCGTATTCGTATCTGCACTGAATTTTGGCTGGCTCATATTTGCCATCCGCGGACTTTTCGGGAAAGATGATTTAAAATGGGCTAATAAGATGTTTTTATTCTCCGTCAATTATCTAATGTTTGTGTTCCTGCTGGCAATTGTTGTGACTATGTAACAACTGCTTTGTTTAGTTACAGTTGCTGTGGGAATAGATAAAATAGAAGGAGGAATGGAACATGGCTGACATTAAAAAAGGCGATCATAAATTTTACATGGGAGAGGACGAACAAAATCCAATTGCTGAAATCACCTACAAAGAAATTGGTGACGATGTGTTTGAGGTGGATCACACATACACTGCAGATGAACTGCGTGGGCAAGGCATTGCGGGTGAATTGGTCGGTAAAATGGTGGGATTCGCCAGAGAACAAGGAAGGAAGATTGAAGCAACCTGTCCATACGCCCAAAAGAAAATTGAAGATACTCCGGAGTACCGGGATATATTGGTTAAATAACTATATAATGAAAGTTTGGAAAGCAGGCGATTTAACCGGATGAAAATCGTTTGCTTTCCTTATTATTCAGGGGAGGTGCGGACATGTATTTAACGATTTCTGAAACAGCTGAATACCTAGAATTGGATGAAGCCAAAATCAGGGCATTCGTACTGCAGTGTAAGATACGGTCAGTTTATGACGGAAAACAGTATCTTATTAATAAGGATCAGTTCAGCACACACCTGGAACAAATGGAAAAATACCGGGAAACGATTCAGGAGTATTTACGGGAATCGCTCCCGGAAGATATTGATGTGAAGGATGAGGATTAAGGGAGCTTATGAGAATTCTCCGTATAAGAGTTAGGAATAAGAAATTTTTAGGCTTTTCCTGAGTGTATGGCTAAAGCGGAAGTAACCTCCTGCTATTGGGGGTTATTTTTTTCTGCTGAAATCAGGATGTTTGTACTGCCGACAAGCGATAAGGATGTATTTAGTTAACCTGATTTTCAAACGTAATAATTATCGATAAATTCCCTTGAATCTAACGTAGCGTCATATTATATAATAGGGTCGGATAAGGGGGGGGGGGATCGTGACATACTCAATTGGAAAACTAGCTGAAATGAGTCGGGTAAGTGTTCGGACTTTAAGGTATTATAATGAGATTGGTATTTTGCAGCCTGCGGAAATCAGTACAGGCGGACACCGCTACTATGATTCTGACTCCATTATCAAGCTTCAATACATATTAACACTTAAGGAAATTGGTTTTAACCTGGATCGTATTAAAGAAATCACCTTGAAAAATAATCAGTCTGTGCAGGAATTACTGCAAATACGTTTGAATGCGGTTCGGGAAGAGAAGCGGAACTTGGAATATATGGAACAAAAAATCAAGGCGTACATACAGTTAGTCGACCTTAGCGGAAAAGAATACTCGGAGGATATATTCAGTACTTTTAGGCATTTTGCAACGAAAAATAATACTGTGCAGCAGAACAGGGATCAATACTTTTCCAAGGAAGAACAGCAACTGCTTGCACAACTACCCAATTTTGCCGACGATAATGATTTGATTAAGCAATGGCAATCCCTATTTCAGGAAATTAGAAGTGAACGGACAAAAGGTAATCCGGCTGAGACACAAATAGGCCTGCAGCTCGCTGAAAAATGGTCCGATTTGGTAAAAGAAATGTATTCGGGAAATATGGAATTAGCGCAAAAGACCTGGGAGATTCAACGGGAAAAAGCCGATATCGGATTGGTGCAATTTGACAGCGAGGTAACGGAATACATTGAAAATGCTTTTAAATACGCAGAAAAGCTGAGGGATACTGCCTATGACTGAAAAGAAAAGCATTGATAAAAAGCTGATTATAATGGATCTGATTTTCTATGCAGCACTTCCGTATTTCATATGGAAATATGGCCAGGACCCTTTAGGGGATTATGCGGCTATGCTTATCTCTACTGTTCCAGGATTTCTTTACACCATTTATCGATTTTTTGTTGAGAAAGAATTTAATATTGCTGGTTTTCTTGGGATAGGTGCATTGTTTCTAGGTACAACAGTTGACCTTCTCTCCGGATCAGCAGAGCAAATGCTGTGGAATAGCGTATATTTAGGCTTATTTTATGTGGGTATCCATATAATAACGTTCTTTGTCCGGCGCCCGCTAGCATTATATTTTGCAGTCGACTTTGCATATTTGCAGGGCCACGCAAGAAAAGACAGCACCAACTTATTTTTTCAAAGAGGGATTTTCAAGTGGTTTCAGTATATTCAGATCCTGTTTATCGTGAGAGGGCTTTTTATGGCAGGCTTAAAGGTATACCTGCTGCAAGAATACGGTGTGGATGGATACGATGAAATGCTGATATACAGGCAGGTTGCCGGGTGGTTTTTCGGGATTTTAATTGGGGGAATCTTCTTTTATACGAATGTGCCAATTCAGAGATTTTTAGATAGGCAACGGGGAGATCATCAAAAAGAGAGTTAGGTCAACCAGTGACAAAGTATTTTAATGAGGCGTGATAATAAAGATGTTCCTTAATACAATCGACATTTATTTATTCTTTTCCCAAATCAGCGAAAATGCAACTGCTTTGGAAGGGTCTATTCAGGTGCGTTAATTGAATGAAAGAATGTATCAAATGGAAGTATATTGTTAATTCAAGAATAGAAAGGGGTCCCATTGACGTAATCCCTTGTTCATGTAAGAATAATTAAAAAGGTTACGGACTATAAGGACAGTGATGAAAAAATGCTTTATATATGGAACATTGAGCGGATTATTATGGCAACATTAACAGAACTAAATTTGGACATTAACTGTGAGTCTAACAATGATCTAACTGTACCAATGAGTTATAATGTATCAACAAAGACGATCAAATTTAATTATCTACAAGTTAATGGGTATATTGGTGAATTATTTAAACTTAAAGAATCAGATGAAAATATTGTTAAACTAATCCTTTATCATGAACTTGGTTATTATTTGGATTTTAAGAAAAACAAACGTGATTTAAAGATACTAATCTACGGGGAAGATGATGAAAAAGAAGAACTCCAATCGGAAATAGAAGCGAATGCCTGGGAATATGGCAGGACACTGGTTCCTGAACAATTAGTAAGGTCCTATGATAAAATACGTGAATTCGAAAAGATGCGTTTACAGGGAATTAAAGACTAAGGGGGTGAAAGTATGCTAACGTCTGCCCATACCTGCACCCTTTTACAAAGTATTTTCCAGGCACCAGTTCACTCAAGTGGTGCCTTTTCTACAACCCTTCCGTCCCTTCCTTCCGTTGTTTTTGCACATTTAAGCGACCGGATGACTGCTTCTTCCGTTGTTTCAATTACCGCTTGAAACAGCTTGTTCATGACCGGATGCTCATCACGAATAAACGAAAGCGTCTCTGTTTGTGAGTCTGATTGATGATCATATGTATTGGCCGTCGAAAATGCAATGGCAATGTCGCCGCTTCCGTTACCGATATGGCTACCGGTTCTGCCGAGTCCAGCAGCACAACGTTTAGCAAGCCGTTTTAATTGCCGGTCATAGAGTGGTGCATCGGTTGCAATTACCATCATAATTGATCCGTCTGTTGTATCCATTTCTTTTGTAGCAAAATCTGCGAATAGGGCGTGCTCCCGTTTTCCAAAATTACTCAGAACCAGGCAGCCGACAGTATATTCATCCACTTTTCGGGATGCTGTTCCAATCCCACCTTTATAGCCATAGCAAATCATGCCTTTTCCAGCACCAACCGCACCTTCCTGTACAGGTTCCCGGCTGGAATTTTCAATTGCCTTGACGGCATGTTCCAGTTTTACAGCCTGCAGACGCATCGAATTCAGGTAGCTGTCATTGCACTCACCAACAACGATGTTCAAAGAGCTTGCTGTATCGCCAATGTCTTTATTTTGCCGCAGCATGTACTGCAGTGCCCCTTGAAGCACTGCACCGACACTGAATGTATTTGTCAGCATAATCGGTGATTCCAAGAGACCCAATTCATCCACCTGGACGAGTCCTGCAGTCTTTCCGTATCCGTTTATTACATGGCTTGCCGCGCGCATTTTTTTCTGAAATAAATTTCCTTCGTGCGGAAGTATGGCAGTTACACCGGTGCAAATCGTGTCCTCGTTAGTTATCTTTTCGTATAGGGTAACATGGCCGACCTTCACACCGTCAATATCGGTAATACAGTTATGTTTTCCTTTTGGCAACGGCATGTGAATCATTCCTCCTCATGATTGCATTATAGCAAAAACATAGAGTGTATATGTTTATTGTCTATCTTGTAACGATTGGATGGTTGATATTTGGCCACGACCGGTTGATAATTCCGTTTTGCGGTTGATGTTCGGTCCCTAGCGGTTGATAATTCCGTTTTGCGGTTGATGTTCGGTCTCTAGCGGTTGATAATTTCATGTTGCGGTTGATGTTTAGTCTCTAGCGGTTGATAATTGCATTTTGCGGTTGATGTTTGGCCCCGCACGGTTGATATTTAAACTGCCATCTTAAAAAGCAGGCTGCCATTTAAAAAGGCAGCCTGCTCATAATAGATTTTCCTACTTCAAAAAGTTAAACACTTCATTTGCAATATCGGTATTATCAATCAGACCTGAGAAAACCTCGCTTTTTGGCCCGTAGGCATAGACCGGAACATCAATACCGGTATGTCCGCCAGTTGTAAAACCAACACCTGCCCGTTTATTGAAGACTTCAGATATGGCACTGTACAGCTTATCAAAATTCTCTGTATCAGCAGCTTTCTCAATGGATTCCATTTCTTCGTCTGTAAATTCAAAGTCCACGTATTCATCCAACACCTCTTCCGCATCAGCTCCGTCGATAATTTCCTGAGCCATGAATTCCGGTGTGCGGTCAGCTGCTTTGATTGGTTCAGGATTGAAGTTATAATTACCATCACGCCCAATGGAGAATCCGCCGGTCGAGTGGTCCGCTGTCAAAACAACCTGGGTATGCTTGTCCTTTTTGGCAAATTCAACGGCTGCTTCGAATGCATTGGCGAAGTCGTTCATTTCACTCATGGCACCAACTGCATCATTTGCATGTCCTGCCCAGTCAATTTGGCTCCCTTCCACCATCAGAAAAAATCCGTTCTTCTCTTTATCCAATTGCTGAAGTGCTGCTTTTGTCATTTGTTCCAGGGAAGGATCAGATTTCGGGCGGTCAATCGCTTTGGGCATGCCAACAGGGGCGAATAGTCCCAGCATTTTTTCACTATCGTTTTCCATTATGTCTTCAGTGGAAGTTACATAGTTATAGCCGTCATTTTTGAATTCCTTGATAAGGTTTCTTCCTTCGCGGTCAAAATAACTTGTTCCACCGCCTAGCATGACATCGACTTTATGTGCACCGTTAATCATGTCATCAAAATAATCATCAGCAATATCATTGTAATTATGTCGTGATACATCATGCGCTCCAAATGCCGCCGGGGTTGCATGGTTTATTTGTGAAGTTGCCACAAGCCCGGTTGCCATCCCTTTTTCTTTTGCAGCCTCCAGTACCGTTTCTACTGGTTTACGATCATTGTCGACTGAAATGGCACCATTGTACGTTTTGACACCCGCCGCCATCGAAGTTGCTGCAGCAGCAGAGTCCGTTACATTTTCTTCCGCGTCTTCAGGATTTGTACTTGCCATACCGACAAAATAATTATCAAATGCAGTGCGTTCCATTTTCGGTGTGGAAGGGTCATCATTCATATAGCGGTATGCTGTTGTATATGCCGGTCCCATGCCATCACCAATCATAACGATCACATTTTTCACTTTTCCATTGTTGGGAGAATTGAACTTGTTTCCTGCGTCTGCGGTGGTGTTTCCGCCAGTCATGGTCAAGACACTTCCTGCGATAAGTGCACAAATTCCTAAAACAGCCAAAAGCCTTTTGTACATGTTTATCCTCCTCAGAATTTTTTGTGAATCTACTATCAGGTTAATGGAAGAGGTCTGCTAGTTAAATAGTCGAATAGGTTTATTTTTTGTCGTATAAGACGGAAGTTTACCGGAAACGTAAACAGCATGTAAAAAAAGCAGTACTTTCATAAGGGTAAAATTAACCCAACGTTAAAAAATAATGGTTAGCTGCCTTAAAAAGAGTTCAAATGTCACGGAACTAAAGTTAGAGGAAACATGCGGGGCCTGTTCTGACACACGTGAATTGATAATAATTGAAATGATCCTCAGCCAAATGCTATACTTAAAAAAATAATTCCATATGCAAGTTCCTTCGGGGTCGGGTGAAATTCCCAATCGACGGTGATGAAATGTATGTTTCTCAGTCCGTGACCCGTGCGGCGGTCAGCCAAGCGGTGGATCCAGTGCAACTCTGGAGCCGACAGTTAAAGTCTGGATGGGAGAAGGAATTTTCTGGTGTTCGCATGTTTACAGGATGAAAATGCAGTGTTATTTGTATATGCAATTCTGGTTCTGTATATCGATGCGTTATACTTATAAAATTCTACCCTTATGCCTCTGAAGCTGATTCAGGGGTTTTTTTAGTATAAAAAAAAGGGAGTGAAATGAAGTTGGATGATCATCATTATATGAAAATAGCCCTTGATCTGGCCCGTACCGTTTCCGGTCAGACAAGTCCAAACCCTCCGGTCGGTGCAGTCATCGCCAAAAATGGCGCGATTCTTGGCCTTGGGGCGCATCTGAAGGCGGGAGAAGGCCACGCGGAAGTTCATGCACTCCGAATGGCGGGGGATCGAGCAAGCGATGCAACGATATATGTCACCCTGGAACCGTGCAGTCACCATGGGAGAACCCCGCCATGTGCTGATTTAATCATTGAAAAAGGAATCAGCCGGGTCGTGATTGCTGCGACAGATCCAAATGCGAAAGTTGCAGGCAGAGGAATTGAAAAACTTCAACAGGCCGGAATTGAAGTTAAGCAAGGAATTATGGAAAGAGAAGCAAATGCGGTGAATGCTGTCTTTTTTCATTATATACAGACAAAAACACCATTTGTAACGATGAAAACTGCTGTCAGTCTGGATGGGAAAACGGCAGCACATACCGGTGACAGCAAATGGGTTACCGGAGAAGCCGCACGACTGGATGTCCATCAGTATCGTCATACACACGATGCTATTCTGGTTGGTGTGCAGACTGTCTTAGCCGATAATCCGAGTCTGACCACACGACTTCCGAACGGCGGAAAAAATCCAATCCGCATTATTTTGGATACATCCCTAAAGACCCCATTGGATGCAAATGTTCTGAATGATGGTCAAGCAGATACATGGATCTTTTCGGGAAAAAACGTATCGGATGAAGCGCTGGAACCGTACAAAATGAAAAAAAGCGTAACGATTTATCGATTGGAAACACTGAATATAGAGGATATATTGCAATTTTTGGGTGAACGGGGCATTATGTCTCTGTTTGTCGAAGGGGGGGCAACAGTTAACGGTTCATTTTTGGAAAGTGGTTATATCAATCAACTGATTACGTACATGGCTCCGAAATTAATCGGGGGTCGGGATGCCCCAACGTCCATTGCCGGCAATGGCTTTTCAACAATGAAAGATACGCAGGAGATGAATATTTTGGATGTAACGATGCTGGGTGATGATGTAAAAATAGTCGCAGAACCGCGAAAGGACGATTTACATGTTTACAGGAATAATTGAAGAAAAAGGAACGGTCAAAAAAATGAAGCGTGTATCCGAACAGACGGTGGAGATGTCAATCGGTTCGGAAAAAGTTGTTGAGGATATTCATGTTGGAGACAGTATTTCAGTCAATGGAATCTGTCTGACGGTGACTAACTTTTCAGTAACTGATTTTCAGGTTGATGTTATGCCGGAAACCATTAAATCGACTTCATTAAATGAATTGTGTGAAGGGGACGGTGTCAATCTGGAACGCTCGATGCCTGCAAATGGACGGTTTGGCGGTCACTTTGTTTCCGGGCATGTTGATGGGACGGGAAAGATTACACGAAAAGAGGCAGATGAAAATGCGGTTTATTACGATATTGAAATTCCGGAAGAGTTTACTGACTTTTTTATCATGAAAGGTTCGGTAGCGGTAGATGGTGTCAGCTTAACCGTGTTTGATGTCATGCCAAACGCGTTTACCATTTCACTTATTCCGCACACTGTTTCCGAAACTATTTTAGGTGATAAAAAGCAAGGCGACACGGTAAATATCGAGTGTGATATGCTCGCAAAACACGTCTATAATATGGTCCCAAAACAAAGTATGGAACAAAAAGATGGGATTAACCAAGCGTTTCTTCGCGATTAAGATAATGTGGCTGGCTTAATTAAAAATTTTGGCACTTTTAAATTGGGTCAAATGATGATTTACACAAACGTGCAAAGTCGGCGCCAAACGTGCGAACAGGCCCCCCAAACGTGCGAAGTCATGCCCAAAACGTGCGAACTTACTTAAAAATAAGGATTGATGTGAAGGAAGTGGAATAATGTTTGACACAATAGAAAGTGCAGTAAAAGATTTAAAAAAAGGAAAACCGATAATTGTTGTTGATGATGAAAACAGGGAGAATGAAGGTGATCTGGTCGCGCTTGCCGAACAGGCGACACCGGATGTTATCAACTTTATGATAACACACGGTAAGGGGCTTGTTTGCACACCGATTACAAAAAGGCTGGCAAAAAAGGTGAATCTGCCAATGATGACCAGCCTTAGTAGTGATCCGTTTGGAACAGCTTTTACTGTAAGTATCGATCATAAAGATACCAAAACCGGGATCAGTGCTGCGGAGCGGTCGCAAACAATTCAGGCGCTATTGGATCCTGAAGCGAGTGAAGGTGACTTCAAACAGCCTGGGCATGTATTTCCGCTGGTTGCTAAAGATGGCGGTGTACTGATACGTTCCGGACATACCGAAGCTTCGGTTGATTTGGCTATGTTAAGTGGTGCTTTTCCTGCCGGTGTTATTTGCGAAATTATAAAAGATGACGGCACGATGGCTCGTGTTCCTGACTTAAAGGGAATGGCTGAGAAATTCGATTTGAAATTTATTACGATTGCGGATTTGGCCGCATATCGCAAACAGCACGAGATTCATGTCAGCCGGGTGGTTGAAACAACATTGCCAACCGAATTTGGTACGTTTAAAGTATTTGGCTACACGAACGACCTTGATGACAAGGAACATATTGCCCTTGTTAAAGGGGAAATTGATTCTGAGGACACGGTTCTAACACGGGTTCATTCGGAATGTCTGACTGGTGATATATTTGGTTCGTTCCGCTGTGATTGCGGACCACAGCTGCACGCGGCACTGAGAAAAATCAATGAAGCAGGCTCAGGTGTGCTGGTATATATGCGCCAGGAAGGCCGCGGTATCGGTTTGCTTAATAAACTTCGTGCCTATCAGCTGCAGGATGCGGGAATGGACACAGTGGAAGCGAATGAACAGCTTGGATTTGCCCCTGATTTGCGTGAATACAATCTGAGTGCCCAGATTTTAACGGATTTGGGTATTAAAAAGGTGGAGCTGCTGACCAACAACCCGGAAAAAGTCAGCGGGCTTTCGTCATACGGGATTAAGATCGAATCACGTATACCCATCCAAACCGGTACACGAAAAGAAAATGAAAAATATTTGCACACAAAGTTTGACAAAATGGGACACATGCTTAATTTTCACCAATAAAAAAGGAGTGGCAGAAATGGGGAAAACATTTGAAGGAAATCTGGTGGGAACGGATTTGAAAATAGGCGTTGTTGTGGCGCGGTTTAATGATTTCATAACTAGTAGATTGCTGGACGGTGCAACAGGCACGTTACAACGGCATGGTGTTAAAGAGGAAAATATCGATGTTGCCTGGGTACCGGGGGCATTTGAGATTCCGCTGATTGCACAGAAAATGGCAACGAGCAGGGAGTATGATGCAGTTATTACACTTGGTACCGTGATTCGCGGCTCAACCCCGCATTTTGACTATGTCTGTAATGAAGCAGCAAAAGGCGTATCTAATGCCTCAATGCACTCAGACAAACCGGTAATTTTCGGGATTATCACAACTGAAACGATTGAACAAGCAATCGAACGCGCCGGAACCAAAGCTGGCAATAAAGGTGCAGATGCAGCTGTTGCAGCAATTGAAACTGCAAATCTTGCCAAACAACTTGACTCGTAAGGCAGTTTGATGGTATTTTGATAAAATTTATTCGGCCCACGTGTTTCTAAGGGGAGCAGGGAGTGCTTGGGAACATATGTTTGCGTATGTATCTGACTTTTGCTATAATAAAAAAAGAATATACGTCTTAGTAAGTCTTCATATAACACAAGGGAAGTGTTGATATGGTATTGACTGAATATACTGCACCAGTTTATGTGAAAGAAAATTCATGCGATTATTCCAAATTAAAAGGGGGTTCTAAGGAGAACGGAACAAAACTTCTTAAAAGGATACCGCTGGCAAAATTAATGGATTTAAAAGTCGACTATGCTTTTAAACAACTATTTGGAAATGAAAAAAATAAAGATATTACGGTTGTATTTTTGAACGCCATATTACAAAAAACCGGTCGCAGCAAAATCAAAGATATTTCATTTGGAAATACGGATTTAGCGAATGAATATTTGGATGACAAGGCGTCAAGACTGGATTTGCTGGTTGTCACCGATGCGGATGAATGGATTGATGTGGAAATACAGTTTGCGAATAAATATGATATGGTGGAACGATCTCTTTTCTATTGGTCCAGAATGTATCAGCAGCCACTTGAAAAAAGCATGCCATACAGCCAATTGCGACCCGTAATCGCGATAAATATTTTAAATTACGACCTTTTCAGTGAAACGGAAAACTTCCATACTTCGTTTCATTTGTATGAAGACGGGGAAAAGTTTAAGTTAACGGATCTTATGGAGATTCATTTCATTGAGATGGGTAAGTTAATTTTAGATTGGAAAAATGATAAACTGAATCCAAGAGATGATATTTTGGTGAGATGGCTGTTGATGTTGGGAATGGTTGACCGCAGGACAGGAAAAGACTATGAAGACATTTATTCGGAACTGGAGGAGATTTCCATGGACGATGAATCATTGCGTAATGCTTTTCAAAACTGGGAAGAGTTAAGTATGACGCAAGAACAGCGTATGGCATATGAAGCCCGGTTTAAGCGGATAATGGATGAAGAGGCATTTCGACGAAGTATGGAAATAAAACAGCAGGAGATTGAGGAATCCAAGCAGGAAATGGAGGAATCCAAGCAGGAAATGGAAGAATCCAAGCAGGAAATGGAACAGTCAGAGCGGAGACTAGCCAAAAAGGAGCAAGAGGTGGAGCTGTCGAAACGAGAGTTGGAGAAATTTCGCCAAGAGTTGAACCAATCCCATCAGGAGTTAAAGCAATCAAAGCAAGTGTATGAGCAAAATGTAAAAAAAGAAGTTGCTCTTAATCTTTTAAAAAAGGGGACGGAAGTTAGGTTTGTTGTTGAATCCACGGGTCTGCCAGAGGAAGTAGTGTTCGACATACAATGCAATTCAGAAGTAGAGTGACAGATATGTACAGCGTCATCTTCAAGATGGCGCTGTACATATTTTTAGGATAATTTTATAGAAAGAAGGATTTTCTATCGATGGAAAATAAGCAGATATTAAGATAAACTTGTTGTCAGACAGATACAGGAAGATTTGGGGCGATAGTTATGAAATTTTTTGGATACCAGATCCTTGCTATCGGTGTTATTTGGGTCGGAATGTCGATCTTTTATTCCGAAATGGATCAGCTCAGCAAATATATCTACTATGGTGTAACATCATGGTTATTATTTTTGATTGTTATTTTTGTAAAGCAAATAATCAGACAGCGGAACGGAAGGGAATAGTATGCTCACAATAGAGAATTTATATAAATCTTACGGGGAAAAGGTATTGTTCAAGGATGTAACCTGCACGATCAAACAGCAGGACAGAATTGGTTTGATTGGTGTAAATGGAACTGGTAAGTCAACACTTCTAAAAGTCATTGCCGGGTTTGACACAGCTGAAAAAGGCACCATCAACCATGCGAAAAATTATCGGATTGAATATTTGGCACAGGATCCGGAGCTTGATCCTGATTTGACTGTTATCGAACAGATTTATTATGGCGATGCAACGATTATGAAAGTGATGCGTAACTATGAACAGGCATTGCAGCGTTTACAGGGTGAGTCGAATGATGAACAGGCTCAGGAACATCTTTTGAACATGCAGCAGCAGATGGACCAGCATGAAGCATGGGAGGCAAATTCAGCTGCTAAAACGATTTTGACAAAGCTTGGTATCACCGATTTTAACAAAAAAGTAACGGAGCTTTCTGGTGGTCAGAAAAAGCGCGTTGCTATTGCCAAAGCGCTCATTCAGCCTGCCGATTTGCTTATCCTCGATGAGCCGACAAACCATCTGGATAATGAGACAGTGGAATGGCTGGAAAATTTTCTTTCCTCATTCCAGGGAGCATTACTTCTTGTCACACACGACCGGTACTTTCTAAATCGGGTTACCAATCATATTTTTGAATTGGATAAAGGAAATTTTTATACGTATGAAGGCAATTATGAGTTGTTTTTGGAGAAGAAAGCAGAACGTGAAGCATTGGAAGCACGAAATGAACAAAAGCATCAAAACACATTAAAACGGGAACTTGCCTGGCTGAAACGCGGTGCACGGGCGCGTTCGACCAAGCAGAAGGCACATGTTGAGCGTGTACATGCATTACAGGAAAAGAAATTCGATACAAAGAAGGAGAATGTAGCTTTTCAGGCTGGCTCTGCCCGTCTTGGAAAAAAAGTGATGGAACTGCAAGATGTTGAAAAAAGCTTCATGGGGAAAAAGCTGATAAATGATTTTGATTTTCTGATTGTACCGGGGGACCGTCTGGGAATTATCGGGCCAAATGGTTCCGGGAAAACGACCTTGCTGAATATGATGGCTGGCCGGATAGAATCGGATCAAGGCGAAATTGAAGTTGGGGAAACGGTAAGGATCGGTTATTACACACAGGGTGAGGAAGAACTTGACCATGATTCGATGGTTATCGACTACATTAAGGAAGTTGCCGAGGTCATCCATACGAAAAACGGTGAAACGATAAGTGCTGAACAGATGCTGGAACGTTTTTTATTTCCGCGTCCTGAACAGCGGACGTATATTGGCAGACTGTCCGGCGGCGAAAAGCGGCGGCTTTATCTGTTAAAGGTGCTGATGAAGGAGCCGAATGTGCTGCTTTTGGATGAACCGACCAATGATCTGGACACACAAACCCTGAGTGTGCTGGAGGAATACCTTGATGAGTTTCCGGGCGTTGTTATTACCGTTTCACACGACAGGTATTTTTTGGATCGGGTTATTGACCATATGCTGGTATTTCAGGATACGGATCAGATTGGACACTTTTATGGCAATTACAGCGAATATCTCAAACAGGAAATAAAGCAGGATACCGCTAAAAAAACGGCTACGGTTAAAGAAAAGCAGAAAAAGCCGGCACAGCGCAAAAAAATGTCATACCAGGATAAAAAGGAATGGGAAACGATTGAGGATCATATTACGTCGCTGGAAACGGAAATTGAAGCGGTGCAGGAAAAGATTGCACAGGCCGGAAGTGATGTGGAAAAGGTTCAGGATTACTATAAAGAACAGGAAGAGCTGGAAGAAAAACTGGAGCAGAAAATGGAGCGCTGGGAAAAACTGTCCGAACTGGCGGAAGACTTGGCGGAAAAATAGAAAACGTCCTGAACAGGTGATTTGCTGTTCAGGACGTTTTTTTACTGATTAATTCGTAAGTCCTTTTATTTCAATGGTTTCCACGATTCCGGTTCCATTGTCGCGGATGATAGCTTCAAATGCAACGTTGTCGCCGGACTGCAGGAACAGTGCCAGTGGTTCTTTTCCAGCATTAATCGTATAGATGGTCTTGTCATTTTTAAGAATGAACTGAATCACCTGGCCGGTTTTTTGTGTGGAAGTTACAAGCACACGGTTAACTTCACCTTTTACTGTTTCCAGATTTGATTTGCCTGTGGACTCAACATTACTTGGGTTCTGGACAAGCTGCAGCCGGTATGCTTCCAGTGCTTCTCTGGCAGTGTCACCAAATACGACAAAGTCAGCATCTCCTGCTTTTATATAGGCATATTTTTTAAATAAACCATTCGGGTCAAGCACATTGACGACCCATGTCGGATTGCCATCAATGTTGTATAACACTGGCATGGAGCCTTCCCAGTTCTTCTCGGGGAACTCCTTGTTGACAATCTCTTTTGCCCCTTTGCTGTCCATAATGCCATTATTTTTCTTGCCGTTATAATAGGTCAATTGACCGGTGCGAGCATTGATCATCGTGTAACCAAGCGCGGAATCAATGTTTTCTTTTGGTGATGCCATGTCAGTAAAGTAGTACATTTCACCATTTTCATCAAATATCGGCGTAACACTGCTTTCGGTCCCGGATTCGTTCGGGATTTTAACATCTTCCTTGCCGAATAGGGAGTTTAACCAGCCATGGACATACTTTCCGAAATACTCATTTTCTGCGGATGCCATTTCTGAACTGACGGAGCCATTAATGAATTCCGGGGCATTCTCAGTTTTATATTTTTTGACTTCGCCTGTTACCGGGTCGACAACTGCTGCATAAAGGTCACTCATATCAGGCTTATTGGTCAGTCCAATCGGCTGATACAATGTTTGAACATACCATGGTTTCCCGTTTTTATCCACTTCAATTTGTGGTTCACCGCTTTGAATGTAGGATGGATACGCATTGTAGATGGTGCGCTGTACATTATGGTTAAAATAACTGGAATTCGTAAATTTCATTTTGCTTTTGACAAACTCAGGCTGTGCGTTAATGTTTGTTGCAGAAATAGTGAAATACCCTTCCGTTTCTCCACCGCTTAGATATTTCCAGAAGCTAGTGAATTCAACCGGGGCAACAAATAATACTTCATCATCCACTTTCTGCACTTGCAGTTTACCAAGGTCATAAAATTGTGTGTTTGGAACGACACTCATCGACTTTTGCATTTTATTCCGGGCAAATTCCGGTGAGACGACGATTGGTGTGGTATCTTTATCCAGTGGTTTCGCTTCCTCTACGTCTTCTTTGGCGATTGAATCATAGGTGTTATCCAGTGTTAAAATACCCATTATAAATACTCCGGGAACCGCGATGACTGCCAGAATGATTAAAAATCCGGCCGCCGTTTCATATGTACCGCGGATTTTCTTTTGGAACTTGGTTGCGGTCATTCCAAACAGCAGAAATGTACCCACCGCAGCAATAATAATATTGGCTATTACCACATTCGGGATTGTAATCGGCAGCAGAATAATGTAATTGATGATTCCGCCAATTATAAAAAGGGCAATGAAAATAAACCCGGCAATTTTCGAAGTTCGTTTCTTTGCGGCCTTGCTTTTGGCAATGATAATGCCTGCAAATAAGGCATACAGAATGAAGGATAGGATGGTTGTTGTTAAGATTCCTGTCATGATTTCAGCTCCTAAGATATGATATGTTACATGTATATATACGAAAAATATCGAATTTGGTTTCAGAAATGGGAGAGGTAATTTTGAAAAGAATTTACAGTGATATTGTACAATTCAGGGGTTCACATTATGATTTCGGGTATATGCAGGGAGAATTGTTAAAGGACTCCCTAACGCTGAAAAATCGTGAAAAGCAGTGGAAAATCAGAAGGCCCCGGTTCACCATTGACCAACAAGAAGCAAAAGCCGCTATTACCTGCGTGGCTCCGGGTGTCTGGGATGAACTGGAAGGAATCGGGGATGCTCTTGAATGGGATATGGATGCGGTGCTGCAGGACTTTGGCGGGTATCGTCTGGATTATGTACGGAGCGGTTGTTCCATCTTAACGGGTGAGGATTACATGATTCGAAATTATGACTATCATCCGAAAACATATGAAGGAAGATTTACCTTTTTCCAGCCGTCTGACCAGGGGTATGCCATTATCGGACCATCACAACGAATAACTGGACGAATGGATGGGATGAATGAAAAAGGTCTTGTATTAGGCTATAATTTCATGCATCGGAAGAAGCCGGGTGACGGATTTATTTGTAACATGATTGGAAGACTAGTTCTGGAAACGTGTGCGGATGCAGGAGAGGCTATCTCGCTATTGAAAGAAATTCCTCACCGTCATTCGTTCAGCTACATACTGTTGGACAGGAATGAGGAAACATATGTCGTTGAAGCCACGCCGCGCGGGGTTATGGTCCGGCAATCAAACGTTTGTACAAATCATTTTGAGCTGATGAAAGATGAAAATCGTCATCATCTTGCCGATTCGCATAAACGGATGGATGCCATGGAGCGCCAGCGGAACAAAGTGACCGATGCGTATAAAGCGTTCCGGCTGCTGAATGACACGGATAAAGGTGTTTTTTCCAAACAGTACAAAAACTGGTCAGGTACGATTCATACTTCAGCCTATTTTCCAAAACAATTGAAGGCATGGTTTGCCCTTGGGGGAGACCGTGAGCCTGTTATTTTCGATTTCGCGGCATGGCTCCGTGGTGAAAACATTTATACAAAACAAATAATAGGGACTGTTGATACCGACCTGCGTTTTGTCCATATGGATGAAAATGTACGCTGATATTATCCGGATCCGTTTTGGAATACCGTTGCTTTTTTTTACTAGATGTCGGTGAATTAATGATAAAATAGAAATGTTGGGTTGTTTTAGAAAGGTGGAAGCAGCATGTTTGGCTTTGAATTTTCCGCGGAGGCGTTTTTTTCCTTATTAAATATCATTGCGATTGATATTGTGTTATCCGGTGATAATGCGGTTGTAATTGCCATGGCAACGAGAGCTTTGCCGAAGCACCAGCGGAATAAGGCAATTTTAATCGGGACCGGTGGAGCGGTTCTGTTACGGATTTTATTTGCAATTATCATTGTATTCCTGCTAAAGGTTCCACTTGTTCACTTAATTGGCGGCATCCTGCTCATTGGTATTGCGATTAATTTGCTGGTTGAAGATGAGGAGGAAACGGAAATTAAGTCATCCGGAACAATTTTAAAGGCAGTCGGCACCATCATCATGGCTGATGCGGTTATGAGTCTAGATAATGTTGTGGCAATTGCCGGTGCAGCAAATGGTCACATTGGCATGATTGCGGTTGGAGTTGCAGTCAGTATACCGATTATGATTTTTGGCTCCAAGCTAATTGTTCGCATGATGGACAAGTATTCCTGGATTGCTTATATTGGAGCTGGTATTCTCGCCTGGACAGCAGGCGGTATGATTATGGAGGATCCGGTTGTGATGGACTGGTTTAATTTAAATCATGGGCTTGTAACATATTTGTGGACAGCGATTATTACGGCAGCAGTGCTTTTGATCGGCTTTTTTAAAAACAGAACAGCACATTAGCCCAATTCTGGAAAATTTTTTGCATTTTACGCTGTTTCATGTTTAAAGTCCGTGGTAATATGGAAAAATAAAAGGGACATAATATATACCGTAATGTGGGAGGAAGTTGTATATGAAGCTGTTTCAAGTAAGAAAAGGCCAATTCGTCTTTTACAAAAACGAACTTCACAAAGTATATTCCGTGAAGCCGATGTTTAAGCAGTCTGTTCACTTATATCGTATGAAAGACATGAAGCAGGTTTTGACCAGAGCGAGCGAAATTACATTTTACCGTCCAAATCACAATGATTCATTTATTTTTTATGGTAAACGATACACAATTGACAAAGACACAAAACCCAAACCGGGCGATTACATTTTAATCATTAAACCAACTCCGGATTTTCTCGATCATTATTCGTTGAATGATATTGAAAAAGTTGACAATGTTGAAGATGGAAATGTCGTTACAACAAGAGATAACGGGGTGAAACACAGTGAGTATGTCGTGATGGTTGTGGGCAAGGCTGAGGACAGCAATGACATTGCATATTATGATAAAAATGTTGTTACCGATGAACAAAGACTAAAAGATGAATCACCGGAAAATATGGATGATAACGATGAAATGAAGCCGCTTGTCGGTGATATCTACCTGGATCTGCAGAACAAAACGAAAGCAATGATTATCGCGATGACAAAAGAAGAAATAATCTTTGGACACGGTGTTCGCGTGCATGTGAGTGAATTAATGGATGAGACAAAGTTTTCAGCTGTATACCGTGTGGCGGACGATTTATAGGATTAGAAAAGCACCAGAATTTCCTGGTGCTTTTATTATTCTTTGACAGGTGTCCGGTTCATTGGCTAGTTACCCGTGAGGTCGGGCATTATTTCGTAAGCATACCGGCAGCTTTATAGCCAAGAATATTAACCGGGTCTTTCGGTGAAGAGTATGGTGGTGCGTAAGCGAGTTCGAGCTGTGCGAGGTCAGCGACAGTCATGCTGGCTTTCATTGCTGTTGAAATAACAGCAACCCGTTTATCGACACCGCTTTCGCCGACACACTGTGTACCGTAAATGGTTCCATCTGTGTCATCAAAAAGAACTTTAATCCTGATTTTATCTGCACCCGGGTAGTAGCCGGCGTGTGATAATGCATCGTGTGATGCTTCTTTAAATGGAATGCCCAAATTTTGAAGTGCTGCACGATTTAATCCTGTTGCTGCAACATCCAAGTCAAACACCTTAAAAATAGCTGATCCCAATGTGCCATTATAGGCAACCTTTCCTCCCTGCAGATGATTTGCAATAATATATGCCTGCCGGTGTGCCGGCCAGGCAAGTGCTACATGGCGGGGGTTTCTTGTCAGAAAATCTTCCGTTTCCACGACGTCACCAAGTGCATATATGTCAGGGTCGTTTGTTTGCATGAATTCATTGACCTTCAGTGCTCCGGTTTCACCTGTTTCCAGACCTGCTGCAGTGGTGATTACGGTGTTTGGTTTAACGCCAGTTGCCATGATTGTCATATCGGCCTGTATTGATTTGCCGCTGTTAAGATTAAGTGTGGAGCCATTATTTGAGAATGAGGCAACACCATCTTCCAATAGAATGTTGACACCTTTTTTCTCTAGGTGCTCATGGATGACAGAGGCGATATCACCATCGACCAGTTTCATCACCTGTTTTGACCGGTCGACAATCGTGCAATCAATTCCGATTCTACTCAGATTTTCAACCATTTCCATCCCGATGAATCCGGCGCCGACTATGGCACACGTTTTCGGCTGATATTCGTCGATATAATGCTGGATTTCGTCCATATCCGAAATCGTTCTTAATGTGAATGTATGTTCCTTGTTGATTCCCTTTACATCTGGAATAACGGCCGATGCACCGGGTGAATAGATGAGTTTATCGTATGATTCTTCATGTTTACCTGATGAATCTTCATAGGTAATTTTTTTATCCTTTCGATTAATTGCTACTACTTCGGAACTTGTTCGAACATCAGCACCAAATTTATCAATGAATTTTTCTGTGCTGACCAACAGTTTATCCCGCTTTTCTACCACGCCGCCAATGTAATAAGGCATTCCGCAATTGGAGAAGCCAATATAGTTTCCTTTATCGAATAAAATGATTTCAGCGTCACCATCCATCCGTCTGATTTGTGATGTTACGGTGGATCCGCCGCCAACACCACCAACAATTACGATTTTATCGGACACAATCATCCCTCCCATAGTCATTATTTCCCGTAAAACATTAATTCTAACCAAGAAAAAAGATGACCAATAATAGTCATCTTTTACAAAATTCCCGTTGAACTCAAAAATACAATTATAATCGTTACAGGCACGAGCCAGCGCATAATTTGGAACCACAACTTGTATATGAAGGGTGACAGGTCGTTGCTATAGGAAAATTCCTGTTTCATCAACGTTTTGTCCATGCGGATTCCGATGAATAACGCAATCAGCAAACATCCTCCAGGCAATAAAATATTACTGACCAGAAAATCACTTGCGTCAAATATTGTCAGATTAAATATCGTGACGTTTTTCATCGAGCTTGATGATAGTGCGGCTGGAATTCCAGCAATAAATACAACGATGCCTGCAATTAAAGCTACTTTTGACCTGGAACGGTTTTTATTAATTGTGAACGCAGACGTGATAATTTCCAGCATACTGAATGATGACGTTAAAATAGCAAATAAGAATAATAATAAAAATAAGCTCAGAAATACTTCGCCAAAAGGCATTTGTGCAAATGCTTCCGGTAAAACCATAAACAATAATCCAGGTCCCTCAGTCGGTTCCAACCCGAATGAAAAAACGACAGGGAAAATTGCCAGTCCGGCGAGGAGCGAAACAAAAATGTTCATGAGCGAAACGGATCCTGCAGCAAATGGGAGACTGACATCTTTTCCAAGATAAGAACTGTATGTGACCATAACTGAAAAACCCACAGCCAATGAAAAGAATGATTGTCCCAGTGCGTAGAGTACGCTTTCCCCGGTTATTTTCGAAAAATCAGGCTGAAGGAAAAATTCCAATCCTGTTGATGCGCCTTCAAACGTTACAGAACGGATAACAAGAATGATAAAAAAGACAAACAGAAGCGGCATCATCACTTTGCTTGCTTTTTCAATCCCATTTTTGATTCCAAACGAAACGACAATAATATTAATAATCAGAAACAGTCCAAGGCCGGTAATTGTCCACAGCGGATTGGCCGTAATCGATCCGAATAACTGTTCATAATCAGCACCGGTTTTAATGATTAGACCGGGAATTGATAATAGACAGTAAAGAAGTACCCAGCCGCCGACAACACTGTAAAATGACAACAGAACAAATGACCCGAAAACTCCCCAGCGTCCGATAATCGACCAGCCACTTTTCGGAGCCAGTTTTTTATAGGCAGATATTGCTTCGCGCCCGGCACCGCGCCCGATGACAAATTCGGCAATTAACAGTGGAAGACCGATAATGATAGTAAATGCGATAAACAGCAGGAAAAAGGCGCCGCCGCCATTCATGCCGGTCATGTATGGGAATTTCCATATTGCCCCCAGACCGATCGCAGCACCTGCAGATGATAAAATAAATCCGATTCGTGATGACCATTGATCTTTGTTTGTGTCCATTGTTTGCCTCCATCACTAAAAAATATTATTCATAAGTATAACATTACATGGTGGATACGCAATAACAGAATCAAATCCTTGACCGCAGATCCGATAACTCAGGGAGAAGTAACGATCGAAATCATCTTTCGGTTAACAGTCAGCCAAGCTTCCGGCAGCACGAATGATATTCTTTCAATATCTTTGTCAGTCTTCGTTTCTGTTTTCTTCCAGCGGTTTCAAAACGGCGCGAACCGGACTGCCGTCAGCGCCATGAAGTGCGAGTGGTAAGGCGATTAACTCGTATGTGCCAGGGTGCACCCCATCGAGCATCAGGTTTTCCAGTATATAAATCCCGTTTGCATGCAGTGCATGATGTGTTGCCAATTCTTTGCTGTCTGGTGCATCAACCGAGGGCATATCAACACCAAGTAATTTTATACCTTTTACGTGTAAAAAATCAGCAATGTCAGGGTTCAACTCCGGGATTTCTTCCGGAAAATGCTTTGGATTGTTTGGCAGCGACGTATGCAACAGTACCCGGCTTATCCCTTCAAAATCAAAAGAGCTCAGTACATCAGCGGTAATGGTTTCGGTATGACTGACATCGATAACTTTTGCTTGACCAATGTACAGGTCAGGGGGGAGCTGTTCAATGGTTTCCCCTTCAGAATCATAGTGAAAAGGAGCATCGACATGGGTACCGGTATGCAGACTGGCTGTCATTTGACCGACATTCGCCGGTCCTCCATCTTTTTTGGCATAGGTCAGTGAATAGTTGTACGGGCTATCACCCGGAAAATGGGCCATGTCGTTTGTTAACGGCTGTGAAATATCAATCCACTGTGAATGTTTCATGTGTAAAATGATCTCCTTTTTTGTCCGTATTTTTCTATCTATATCATAACAATGATTGTACGGGGATTGTAGTGTGAATTAATCGTGAAGTGTATCAGCCAGTTTTGTGCGTTTATCAGTCACTTTGTTACTTTTATTAATATTTGATGCTATAAAATTAATCTGTCTATTTGAAACAATTGAAAATTTTATGCAGTTAGTTTATACTTAAGATGGATATGAAATGGCATTTCAATAAATGAAACAGGTGGGTGAGAGATGGCTTTTGTTTCTGACAAAGTGAAAAATCTGCCGCCATATTTGTTTTCTGAGTTTCAACAGAAAAAAAAGAAACTCGAGGCGGAGGGGATGGATGTTATCGATTTGGGCATAGGCGCACCGGATTTACCAGCTCCACAGTTTGTCGTTGATAAGTTAGCTGAAGAAGCACAAAAACCGGAGAATCACCGGTATTCTACTTATAGCGGCTGTCAGGAATACAGGGAAGCAGTGGCTGGATTTTACAAGAATCAGTACAATGTGGACCTTGATCCGGACACAGAGGTGTTGGCTGTTATCGGGTCCAAAGAAGGAATAGCCAACCTTATGCATGCGGTGATTAATCCAGATGATAGCGTTCTTGTACCTGATCCCGGTTATCCGGTTTACCGCACAGCTGTCCAGCTGGCAGGCGGAAAGAGTGTTTCATTACCGCTTGATCATACGGATGGCTATGTTCCGTTATTTAATCAAGTTGACGCTTCAACTGCTCAAACAGCAAAGGCAATGTTTTTAAATTATCCCGCCAATCCGACTGCAGCGACGGTTCATTTAGACACTTTTTTGAAAGCGATTACTTTTGCCGAAAAAAATCATATGCTGCTTGTGCATGATGCTGCATATGACATGGTTACCTTTAATGGCTATCAATCGCCGAGTGTTCTGCAGGTACCGAATGCGAAAGAAACTGCTGTTGAATTCGGATCATTATCAAAAAGTTTTTCGATGACCGGCTGGCGGATTGGCTACATGGTTGGTAATAAAGAGGTTGTTCAAGCGCTGTCTGCCTTGAAAAGCAATATTGATACAAGTCAGTTTCTGCCTGTTCAGAGGGCTGCCGCTGCTGCTTTAACAAGTGATTTCTCAGCGTCTGCAGCAAACAATAAAATCTATCAGGAAAGGATGGAAAAACTGCACGACGCCCTGTCTGAAATGGGATTGCAGGCGGATCAGCCGAATGGAACGATTTTTCTTTGGGTTAAAATTCCGAACGGGTATACCTCAATGGAGTTTGCCGGGAAATTATTAAATGAAGCAGGGGTCATTGTAACCCCGGGCAACGCATTCGGTTCACAAGGAGAAGGTTATGTCCGAATATCACTATCTGTCGGAAAAAACAGATTGGATGAAGTGATAAACAGAATAAAAGCGCTAGATTTAAAGGAGGTGACAAATGGATGAATACTTCACAGGTAACCGGCAAAACCGAAACGACTACGGCTGCACAGGCAATTGTAAAGTGTTTGAATATAGAAGGAATCTCCAATGTGTTTTGTGTACCCGGTGAGAGTTATCTGCCGGTATTGGATGCACTGCATGACGAAGAAGCCATTCGGGTTTTATCAGCAAGGCATGAAAGTGGTGCAGCGTTTATGGCGGAAGGTTATGCAAAGTCATCCTTAAAACCCGGGATTGTCTTTGCTACCAGGGGTGTCGGCGCAGCCAATCTTTCAATCGGTGTTCATACAGCTTATCAGGACTCGACGCCAATGGTTGTGTTCTTGGGGCAGGTACATAGCAGGTTCAGGGGGAGGGAAGGTTTCCAGGAAGTGGACCTGGACCGATTTTTCGGTCATATTGCCAAATGGACGGTGGAAGTGAACGATCCGGAACGCATGCCTGAGCTGGTTCAGCGTGCACTTCGGATTGCACAGACAGGCAGGCCCGGTCCCGTTGTGGTGTCCCTGCCGGAAGATGTCCTCCCGGTAGAAACGAAAATGCATTTTGGCCCTGCTGTAGTGAAGCCAAAGCCAAAGCCGTCTGAACAGGAAATGAAAAATGTTGAAACAGTTCTTTTGACAGCCGAAAAGCCTTTGATTATTGCAGGCGGCGGTGTAAAAAGCTCACAAGCGGAGGGGGCACTCATTAAGTTTGCTGAAAAGTTTTCCATCCCGGTTATGGCCGCTTTTCGAAGACATGATTGTTTTCCGAATGATCATCCGCTGTATGCAGGTCATCTCGGACTCGGAACCAACCAGAAGCTGCTAAAGACAGTACACGATGCAGATGTGATACTGGCCTTGGGGACACGGCTGTCCGAAGTTACCACACAGGATTATACAATCATCACACCGGATAAAAAACTGATTCATGTTGATATCGATCATAACTCAATTGGGAAAGTGTATGCCCCTGATGCTGGGATTGTCGCTGATCTTCAGGAAGCATTACAAGTGATGGTGGAAATGGAAGCACAGCGTTCATGGGGAAACTGGGCAGCAGAACGGCGAGATGCTTATGAGAGTGTGAGCACGCTGGATATTTCGCATAATGATGTGGTTAACAAGCATATTATAGCAATGGTCGAAAAGGCATTGCCGGAACATGCGCTGCTGACCAATGACGCTGGAAATTTTGCGGGATGGCTGCACGCCTTCTATCCCTTCAAAAAAAATCATACGTACGTAGGTCCGACTTCAGGAGCGATGGGGTATGGAATGCCGGCAGCACTTGGAGCCAAGCTTTCCTTTCCGAATAAACCAGTTGTTTCCCTTTCCGGTGATGGCGGCTTTATGATGACATTTCAGGAGCTGGAAACAGCGGTCCGATGCAACATTCCAATCATTAGTCTGGTCTTTAATAATCAGATGTATGGAACGATCCGGATGCACCAGGAAATGCATTATCCGGAAAAAGTGATTGGTACCGATTTAGGCAATGTTTCTTTTAAGGATATGGCGGAAAGTGTTGGTGCACATGGCTATCAGGTAAGCACAGCCGAAGCGTTTGCACAAGCGTTTAAGCAAGCGCTTGAAAATGGGAAACCGTGCGTGATTGAAATTTTAACCGATAAAGAACAGATTTCCGTATCATCGACCATTACGCAAATTCGCGACAGAGCGAAAGGAAAACACTAATTTCTGGGAGGTATTTATGATGACAGAAGCACTGCTTACGACAGAGAAACTGAAAAATTTTATTAATGGCGAATGGGTAAAAGGAAAGGATTATACAGCTGTAATCAATCCGGCAAACGGGAAAACGATTGTTGACGTTCCGCTCTCAGGTGCAGAAGACGTTGATAAGGCGGTTCAGACTGCCAAAAAAGCACAAAAAAAATGGGCGCTTGTACCTGCTCCTCAGCGTGCTGAGGTACTGTTTAAGGCAGGTCAGATGATGAAGGAACGGAAGGAGCGGCTTGCGCAATTATTGACGATGGAAAATGGCAAAGTGCTTGAAGAGGCACGCGGTGAAGTACAGGAAGGTATTGATATGGCCTTTTATATGGCTGGTGAGGGCCGCCGTCTGTTTGGTCACACAACTCCAGCAGAGCTGCCTAATAAATTTTCCATGAGTCAGCGTGCACCAGTTGGCGTTGTTGGAATTATCACGCCTTGGAACTTCCCGATTGCAATTGCTACTTGGAAATCCTTTCCGGCCATTGTTGCCGGTAATGCGGTTATCTGGAAACCAGCGACTGAAACTCCGATTTTGGCTTATGAACTGGCGAAGATTCTTGAGGAAGCCGGCTTGCCAAGAGGTGTCCTGAATGTGGTGTTTGGCAAGGGATCAGCAGTTGGTGATGCAATGGTGCACCATGATGATATCCGGGTTATCTCATTTACCGGATCCAATGAAACTGGCCGTAATATTGCCAGTGAATGCGGCAAGCAACTGAAAAAGGTATCCCTTGAGATGGGCGGTAAAAATGCAATCACAGTTATGGATGATGCTGACCTTGATCTGGCGGTGGAAGGGATTCTCTGGAGTGCCTATGGAACGAGTGGTCAACGATGTACCGCGGCCAGCAGGGTGATTGTCCATGAAGATATAAAAGAACGTCTTGAAGAGCGTCTGCTTGCTGAAATTGAAAAACTTACCATAGGCGATGGACTGGATGAATCAAACAAGGTCGGTCCGATTATTAATAAGGCTGGTCTGGAAAAGATTCAAAAATATATTCAAATTGGCAAGGAAGAAGGGGCGAAAATGATTGCCGGCGGTTATGTCCTGGATGACGGCAAGTATGCAGAAGGGCATTATTTTGCACCAACCCTGTTTACGGATTGTACAGCCGATATGCGTATTTCCCAGGAAGAAATCTTCGGTCCGGTTATTTCGTTGATTCCGGTGAAAAGTTTTGAGGAAGCAATCGAAGTAAACAACGGCGTTTCATTCGGTCTATCGAGCTCCATCTTTACAACGGATGCCAACCGTGTGTTCCAGGCGCAGCGGGATCTGGATACAGGGATTGTGTATGTCAACGCAGGTACGACCGGGGCCGAAATTCATTTGCCATTTGGCGGAACGAAAGGAACCGGAAATGGCCACCGTGACTCAGGGGTGCAGGCACTCGATGTATTCACTGAGTGGAAAGCTGTCTATATCGATTACAGCGGAAAACTGCAACGCGCTCAAATTGATGTTGAGTAGGGAAAAAGCGCAGGTTCCCGTTCAGCGTGGCGGCCTGCGCACAAAAATGACCTATCCAAAGAAAGGGGCAACCAAGACAGATTAAATTATTTGAAGGAGTGGATGATTGATGAAAATAGGTGTATTGGGATCCGGATTAATGGGGAAAGAAGCAGCACGGGATTTGGCAGGAAGTGATGGAGTTACCGCTGTCGGTTTGGCGGATATTGATCTGGAAAGGGCACAACAAGTATGTGAACAGTTGAATTCCCCTAAATTGACAGCTTATAAAGTGAATGCCAAAGATGAACAGGATCTTGCAAACTATATGCGCCAGTTTGACGTTATTATCAATGCGTTATTCTATTCATTTAATGAAGTTGTCGCTAAAACAGCCATTAAAGTTGGCGTGAATTCGGTCGATTTAGGCGGTCACATTGGCCATATGACCGATCGTGTTCTGGAACTGAAGGAAGAAGCTGCTGAAGCTGGTGTTACGCTTATTCCAGACTTGGGTGTTGCACCCGGCATGATCAATATTCTGTCCGGTCATGGTGCCGGCCAACTTGATAAACTGGAAGAAATTAAATTATATGTCGGTGGCATTCCTGTTCGGCCGGAACCGCCATTTGAGTATAATCACGTATTTTCCATGGAAGGGGTATTTGATCATTATACAGATCCCGCCCTGATTATTCGTGATGGAATCAAACAGGAAATTTCATCTTTATCTGAAGTGGAGCGGGTACACTTTGAAAAATTTGGTCCGCTTGAAGCTTTTCACACATCAGGGGGAACATCAACACTATCTATCTCGTATCCGCAATTAAAAACGCTGGAATACAAAACAATTCGGTATCCGGGTCATGCCGAAAAATTCAAACTGCTTGTCGATCTGAATTTAACCCGCATGGATTATGAAGTGGATGTAAACGGGCAAACAGTCAATCCGAGGGAAGTACTTTTAAAAGTGCTTGACCCGATTGTCGATTTGAAGGATAAAGATGATGCGGTGCTGCTGAGGATAAAAGTGAGCGGAGAAAAAGACGGAAAACTGAAAACATATGTTTATGAAATGACAACATATAAAGACAGGAAAAACAATGTTACGGCGATGGCTAGAGCAACCGCAAATACTATTTCGGCAGTCGCTCAGATGATTGGAAATGGCACCATTACAAAACGAGGTGTTTTCCCACCGGAGCAATGTGTCCCCGGAAAACCTTACATGAAGGAAATGGAAAAACGCGGAGTTATGATTCACGAATCAGAACTAACAGCCGAAAAAGATAAAGTCAGCATTTAATTAATGAAATTGAGGTTGTCCTTTATTGCGGCAGCCTCAACTTTCTATAAATACAGAAGAAATTACAGCAAGGAGTACCTACTATGAACCAGAGTGTGATGAAGGCTTTAAAACTACTCAACTTTTTTTCGGTGGATACACCGGAATTGACGTTACGAGAAATAGCGACTAAAGCAGATATTCCAAAGCCGACAGCATATCGGCTGTTAGCTGCACTGGAAGAAAGTGATGTTTTATACAAAACAAAAGAAAATGAGCATGACAGCAGGTATCGCCTTGGTCTGAAACTGCTTGAACTGGGGCAAATTGTCTCGGATCAGCTCGAGGTACGAACCATCGCGTTGCCGTACATGCAACAACTGGCTCAGGAAATTAACGAAGTAATCCACCTGGTTATTGTGAATCAGAATGAAGCCACATACATTGAAAAAGTGGACAGTTCCAGAGCGCTTCGTCTTAACACACGAGTTGGCAAAAGCTCACCTTTGTATGCAGGATCTGGCCCCAAAATGCTGCTGGCAAATTTGCCGCCGGAACAGCAGCATGAGATTTTGGCTGCAGACACCTTTTATCGGAACAATCAATCAGTTGATAAACAGGAATTAATAGATCAATTGGAAAAAATCCGCGAAAACAGGTATGCTTATAGTATCGGGGAGCAGGATGCCGATACAACCGGTATTTCCTATCCGGTATATGATTATCGCAATGAGGTTGTTGCTGCCCTGGCTGTCAGCGGTTTGTCCAGTCATTTTGAAGGTGAAAATCTGGAGTGGATAAAAACAAAGTCAAAACAAACTGCAAAAGCGATTTCCGGACAACTTGGTTACAAAAGGTCTGATTTTTAAAGGTGAGAGGTGGATCTACTAATGAATACCGTATTTATTGCTGGACATGCACGGCTCCCATCCGGTATGGCAGCCAAAAGTATTTATGAAACATTAACGATTACCGCTGAAATTGATAAGAAATATGGTGTGATCGTAACAGCTGGCTGTACACTTGCAACGCTGCACGGCCGTGAGTTTGTACAGCAACTCCTGAGAGGGCACAGTCTGCAGGATGGAATTGATGAGCCTGTCCAGGTGGTAAAAGAGCATTATCTTGGAAAAGCCGGAAATGCATTAGAATCGGCCTTAAAAGATTTGTATAAACAATATGATGAGTTTGCCAAAAAATAAAACCTCTCACCAGTTGTTATTTTCTGGTGGGAGGTAATTATTTGAAAGAACTTAAAAAGGGTAAATCTATTTTCATTTTACTATTAATAAAAGTAGTAGTGTATAATTGAACTGGCGTTAGATTAAAGATGAAAGGAAGAAAAATTAAATGGAACGGCTTGAATTAAAGTTATATGAGTATAATAAATGGGCAAATGGACAAATTTTCAATCGACTAAAAGAGCTTCCAAAGGATGTGTATTATAAAGAAATTCAGAGTGTATTTTCCTCGATATCTAGTGTTTTAGCTCACGTTTATCTTTCTGATCTCGGCTGGATAGAGGTTTTTTCCGGTAAGGAGATGGGTTATTCATTGGAGTTGCAAAAGCAATTAAAAGAAGAAACGGAGTCAAAAAACTTAGAGGAAATGGAAGCGATGTTTCTTAATCTATCAGAGCGATATAGGTTGTTCTTTAGCCAATTGGAAAGTTCAGATAAGTCCCTCAAGATTGCGAATCCGAATGGTGACATCATGGAAACCAGTGTGTTCGAGCAAGTCCCTCATGTCGTTAACCATGGAACATATCATCGTGGTAATATTACAGCTATGCTAAGACAGATGGGTTATGCTTCTGTACCAACAGATTATGGTCTTTACCTATATTTAAAACAATCAGGCGCTATACGTTAATAAGGATTGGTGCGTATTACATCATTTGGCTTATTGATTGGAAATGCAAGCTAAATGAGTGGTCAGTATTTTCAATGAAGGTTATAGCGTTTTTAAATTGAGTATTGTATAGGTCAAGTAGAAAAATAGTAACGTTACGGGTGATAAATCGTGATTCACAAGATGAGATTATTTGAAACACCATTTAACTCAATAAAATCAGGCAGAAAAACAGTCGAAGTACGTTTGAATGACGAAAAGAGAAGAAAATTAAAAATTGGAGATAAAATTGACTTTGTTAAAGTTCCTGACGAAAATGATACTTTAATAGTGAAAGTTATAGGTTTAAAAGTCTATCATACATTCAAAGAAATGTATGAGGATATCCCGTCGATGGATTTAGATGCTGCTGGCGGCTCTGTTGAAGAAATGGTGGAAAATACATATAAAATATATACTCCGGAAAAAGAAAAGAAGTGGGGTACATTAGCAATATCTATTAAGTTAGACAGGTAATACTGTTCTGCAACGGGGCGAAGATACTGAAGTAATTTGGAAATGAAGAATGGGATTGTGCTTAAAGGCATTATCAAATGAAAGTACTGTGCCAAGGGGTATTTATTTGAAAGTTCGACTGTCAGAGTATGATAAAAATTGGGGTCACATGTTTCAGGATGAGGCTCAATTTTTAAAAGGAATATTCGGGGATGAAATAATCAAATTTGAACATTTTGGAAGCACCTCTGTTCCAGGCATGAAGGCAAAGCCTGTTATTGATATGATGTGTCTTGTGAAAGATATTAAGAAAATCGATTCATTTAATGAGCAGATGCATTTGCTTGGATACGATGTTGCTGGTGAATGGGGGATACAAGGGAGACGATTATTTCGCAAAGGTGGAGAGAACAGAACCCATCATATTCATGTTTATCAGTATGACAACCCTCAAATTAAACGACATCTGATTTTACGAGATTATTTAAGAACACATTCCGATGAAATTGAAAGATATAAATGCTTGAAAGAGGAACTGGCCCAACGATATGATGATACATCTTTTTACAGCAAAGCAAAAAAATCTTTCGTGAAGGAATTGGAACAGAGGGCGTTAAATTGGTTTGAAAACCAACAACCTTAGTCGTTGTCAGATATTCAGGCGCTTAATTATAATAAGAAACGGCGTCAGCATTGCTCTAGTGGCATTTTGTTATAGACGACTAGATAAGCAACAGTGATACGAAGGTTAAAAAACATGGGAAAGGATGCGCTATAATGGAAAAAGTTACACCGTTTTTAATGTTTCAAGGTGGCAGGGCAGAAGAAGCCATAAACTACTATACATCACTCATTGAGGATTCTGAAATTAAAAGCATTACTCGATACGGGGTTGAGGGTCCTGGTGAAGAAGGTACAGTTATGCAGGCTGTATTCTCGTTAAAGGGACAGGAATTCATGTGTATCGACAGTCATATTGATCATGAGTTTACATTTACACCGTCTTTTTCTATCTATCTTACGTGTGAAACCGAAGAAGAAATCGACACTCTTTATCATAAAATGATGCAAAATGGCATAGCACTCATGCCAATAGATAACTATGGATTCAGCAAAAAGTTCGGATGGTTGAATGATCAGTTTGGCATATCCTGGCAGCTGAATTTACCAGAGTGATCTAGCTTCCTTAGCCAGTGCTGGCAATACGCCATTGACACCGACTATTCCGTATACCAGTTTTTCGGATACGCGGGTTATAGACGGTATCAGTTTTTTGCGCATCGAACTTAAGCGTATTTCCATTAATAGAAATACGCTTTGTTTCGTTCAAAATACATGAAAAAATCCCTGGAATTTATTTTCCTTCCCAAGCTGGCAGCATGTTGTTCAGTTGTTTATCCTGACGATAACCAAGGACATAATCCGCCTGCATTAACGTGTGAACTTCACGTGTTCCCTCGTAAATAACCGGAGCTTTTGAGTTGCGCAAGTACCGTTCAACCGGGTATTCATCGGAATATCCATATGCACCGTGCACCTGAACAGCATCATCGGCAGCTTTGTTGGCAAAATCACATGCCTGCCATTTGGCGATAGATGTTTCGCGTGTGTTCCGCTTTCCTTCATTTTTTAATTCACCAGCACGATAGACGAGTAAACTGCTCATTTGCAGCCCTGCTTCCATGTTGGCGATCATCTGTTTCACGAGCTGATGCTGACCGATCGGCTTTCCAAACGTTTCCCGCTCATGACAGTATTTTACGCTTGCTTCAAGGCATGCTCTGATTTGCCCGACTGCACCGGCGGCAACGGTGAATCTGCCATTGTCCAATGAGGCCATTGCAATCTTGAAGCCTTCACCTTCCTCACCAAGCAGGTTTTCTTTCGGCACTTTTACATTGTCAAAAAATAATTCCCCGGTATTTCCGGAACGAATTCCGAGTTTTCCTTTCGTCGCTTTTGAGGAGAAGCCTTCAAACGTCCGCTCTACAATAAATGCTGAAATCCCGTGGTGTTTTTTCTCCTTGTCGGTATACGCAAAAACCAGAAAATGGTCGGCACTGTCACAGAGTGAGATCCATGATTTTTGCCCGTTTAAAATATAATGATCACCGTCTTTTTTAGCAGTGGTTCGCAATGCGACAACATCAGAGCCGGCACCAGGTTCGGTCAGTCCAAAGGCGCCAACTTTTTCACCTTTTGCCTGTGGGGTTAGGTATTTCTGCTTTTGTTCTTCCGTTCCCCACTGTAAAATGGACATGCTGTTTAAGCCTGTATGAACAGATACAGAAGTACGGAAAGCTGTATCGCCGCGCTCCAGTTCTTCACATACAATGGCAAGTGAATTATAATCCATGCCGCTGCCGCCGTATCTTTCCGGGATACAGACGCCCATTAAGCCGAGGTTGGCGAGCCGTCCCATAATAGCTGGGTCAAATTTTCCTTCCCTGTCCCATTCCGCGATATTTGGCATGATCTCCTTATCGACAAAGCTTCTGACGGTATTTCTGAGCATTTCCTGTTCCTCTGAGAAATTAAAATCCATTGTATCAACTCCTAATTATTTTTGTTGGTTAAGCCTAATTGGTTTAAAATTTCCTCTGTATGTTCTCCGGGGTCTGGCGGATGATGATTCAGCTGGAATGGTGACCGTGATAATTTCAATGGACTGCCAATCATTTGAATCGGCCCCGCAGTAGGATGCTCGCTTTTGATAAACATGTCGCGTGCATTCAGCTGCGGATCGTCCGCCACCTCATCAATCGTCTGAATCGGCCCGCATGGGATTTTGTTTTCCTGACACTTTTCCTGCCAGTAGTCGGTCGGTTTTTGTAAAAATTCATCTTGCAATAGCGGAATTAATACATCACGGTTTGCCACACGATCCGGGTTGGTCTGGAAACGTTCATCCGCTGCATATTCCGGTTTGCCCAGGAGCGTGCAAAGCATGTTGAACTGATTATCGTTGCCAACAGCAATTACCATCTCCCCATCCATGGTCTGAAATGTCTGGTAAGGAACAATGTTGGCATGATGATTGCCAAGCCGCGCCGGAATTTTTCCGGACATCAAATAGTTGCTGCCAATATTTACGAGCGAACTTACAGCAGCATCGTAAAGGGAAATGTCCAGCTTTTGTCCTTTGCCGGATTGTGTTCGTTCCAGCAGTGCGCCCTGAATTCCAACGCATGCGTACAACCCTGTTAAAATATCCGTAATGGCCACACCGAGCTTTTGTGGACCGGATTCCTTGTCACCGGTAATGCTCATCAACCCACTCATTGCCTGGATAATAAAATCATAACCGGGAAAATCCTTGTAGGGACCAGTCTCCCCGAACCCGGTAATCGAGCAGTACACAATACCCGGGTTTATTTTGGCGAGCGTATCGTAGTCAATGCCGAACCGTTCCATTGTTCCTGATTTAAAGTTATTAATGATGACATCGCTTTCATTTACGAGTGATTTAATAATCTCTACACCTTCATCACTCTTTAAATCCACCGTGATGCTTTTTTTGTTCCGGTTTGCACAAAGGTAGTAAGCACTGACATCATTTTGAAAAGGGGGCCCCCATTTCCGGGTTTCATCACTTCCACCGGGAGCTTCCACTTTAATGACTTCCGCACCAAGATCGCCAAGAATCATCGTACAGTACGGACCTGCGAGCACGCGCGACAAATCAAGCACTTTGATATTTTCGAGTGCTCCAGACACAACATCACTCCTCTCCAAATTAAAATAAACCACTTCAACATGACCGGAGAATTCTCCGGAGTCAAATTGAACTGGCTTTTTATCCGCTGGAACAGAACTGGGGTTCGAACTGTAAACAGATTAGGCAGCACAGTATTTGTATTGTGGAATCGATCATGATCATGTTAGGTGGACGTGGCAGCGTCTTCACATGATTCTATATTCATTATATAGTATTCTGAAAAATTTGTAAACAAAAACTTACAGCTCAGTTGAAAAAGTTGACGTGATAACCCTCGACATGTCAATTGTATCCCTCATCTCATCAAAAAGTTGTTTGACTTCCGAATCATTATCAATTTGTTCCATTACTTCATCATAGTGGGATCTGTTACGGAAAACAGACTGCCCGAATATGACAGATTCATCATCCGCCACATCGATCACATCGAACAGCCCCATGCATCCGTGGTTTCCATCAAGATCATCCGCCAAATAAGTCATGTCCTCCAGTGCTCCGCTTGACAGATATATTTCACTTGCCTTTTCATTAATATCAATAAACTTTTGGATTTTCTCCTGCTTCACCCGATACAGATATATTACGGTATACATGTAATCACCTCATCAATCCTGCTATATACAGTAATTCAATACATCCTTCGAAAATCCTTCATTTTTACAGAAAAAATTCTCCTTGTCGACAGAAAACTAGAATTATAAGGGGTTAAATGAATGTAATTTAAACGAAGGACTTCCTGGAACATAGATACAAAGCACTATTTATAAAATAAGGGGTACTATTTATTCATTTTGTAATTTTTTGAAATAAAATAAAGGAATATGCATTAAAACCACGAATTGTAATTTTAAGAGAAACTGCTGTTATTCATTCTTTGTTTTCTTGTAAGAAGGAGGAATCAAAAAATCTTTAAACGAAAGAACTTCAAAACCTTTATACACAAAAACTGGTTTTCTATCCTTTGCCTCCAATTAGGCATTATCTTTTTAATTACATTAACCGGTTTCATAAATATTACAACCCCAACTAATGCTTACTTTACCGATACAGAAACAGCCTCCGGTACGATTACAGTGGGGACCTGGGAGGTTGAGAAGGAGGAAGTGGAGCCGGTCAAACAAGAAAATAAAAAAGCAACCGATAAAGACAAACAAGAAAGTAAAAAAATAACCGATAAAGAAACGAAGCAGACAAATACTGAGAAACAGGACCATCCAAAGAACAAAGACAACACGGAGAAGAAAAAAATAAAACAGGATGAAACAGCGGAACCAAAGGACCAAAAAACTGGCACAGATAAAGAAACTTCAAAAAAGGAAGATGACACCCAAGAGTCCATTAATAATGAATCAGAAAGTAACAGTCAGTCTGCAGAAAAGAAACAGGATGAAAATAATGATAAAGACAAAGAGAAAAAGAATCTGCGTAAAAGTGAGGGTGAAAAATGACATTCCGTACACTTAAGAAATGGTTAAGCAATGCAGTGACAACTCTTTTAATTATCGTATTAATTTTTATGATTTTTATGGTTATTTCATCAAAGGCTTCTGGTGGAGAACCTAGCATTTTTGGTTATCAGTTTAAGGTGGTTTTATCAGGTTCGATGGAGCCAACTTTTCAAACCGGATCGATTATTGCGGTTAAACCCGTTAATCATGTCTTAAAGCTAAATAAAGGTGATGTGATTACATATAAGACAGACAAAACAACAACCGTTACACACCGTATTCATGAAGTTAAGGGTACAGGCAGCCAAACAAAATATATTACAAAGGGGGACAATAATGACAATCGCGACTTTAAACCAGTATCCCCGGAGAATGTTGAAGCTGTTTATACCGGATTCACAGTCCCGTTTGTTGGCTATTTTATGCACTTTGCACAATCGAAGGAAGGTACCGCACTACTGGTAATCCTGCCTGGGATTTTATTACTCGTTCATTCCGTTATCATGATTTGGAGGGCTTTTAAAGAAATCGACGGGCATAAGAAAAAAGAGAAAGTATCATCAACTGACGCTTGATATCCTTGTAAGGGGTTCAAAATATTAAATATTACCTATACCAAGATTAGGTAGGAAAGGGGAATGGAAAGTTTATGGGCATAAAGAAGAAAATAGGTTTAGGCATTGCTTCAGCAGCGCTCGGACTATCATTGGTAGGAGGAGGAACATACGCATACTTCAGTGATCAAGTCGTAACGAATAATACATTTGCTGCCGGGACTTTGGATCTTTCCGCAAATAAAACAAATATTATTAATTTGGATAGTATGAAGCCGGGAGACAAAGTTGTTCGGGAGTTTGAACTAAGTAATATAGGTAACCTTGATATGAGCCAAATCATCCTGAATACTGAATATACTGTAACGGATGTAAATGGTGATAATACAAGTGACTTTGGTGAGCAAATTAAATTGAATTTCCTTATTAATGACACAAAAGGTTATACTGTTGTTTATGAAACGACATTGGCAGAACTTAAGGAAAATCCGCTTAACCTTGTAGAAGAAAATGTAATTGATCCGGAAGCTGATGGTCATGGAGCCGGATTAAAATCAGGCGAAGAGAACTTATTTGCAGTTGAATTTGAATTTGTTAACAGTGATGAACCGCAAAACCAGTTCCAGGGAGATACTGTCAATCTTAAGTGGAAATTTAATGCGAAGCAAGGAGATGGCGATACAAGTTTACCTAATGAGTAACTCTTGGGAGGATATGATCCTGCTAAAACTGTCGTAAATGATCTGTCTAAAAAATATTATTAAAAGACAAATCAGACCGATTATCCATTTTTAAGGATAATCGGTCTTTGTGCTGCAGGTGCAAACGAAAAAATCATCGTTTGAGAACATTTATGGGCGGTTATGGAAAAGTATCAACCACATTTCGTAAAATGAATATTCGGAGAAGACACCGTATTTTATAACGGCTAAAGGGAAAGTTAGTTGGCAGATAAGAAAGAAAGTGTTGGTATATAGGGGGAATGTAAATCTTATGCGACTAAGGTAGTCACATAAAGGCTATTGGTGCCGACTAAATTTTCTAATGTAAGTGAAATTTCAATTGAAAGTTTTGATAGAAATTGATTCCAAGGAGGATAAATGGTGTTGGACATTAATTCGATTAACAAACAGTATATTGCCGGAACATGGCGTGAAGGAAACAGCAACCGTACACTGGCTGATAATAATCCATACAATGGTGAGGTAATTACAGAGTTCAAGATGGCTGGAAAAAAGGATGTGGATGCTGCTTATCAGGCTGCAAAAGAAGGAATGGATGCGTGGAATCAAATCAATCCATACAAGCAGCGGGATATTCTTGAAAATGCTGCCTCATATGTAGAGGAGCATGAGGATGATATTACTGAATTTATTATAGATGAACTGGGCGGTACACGCTTAAAAGCTGCATTTGAAATTGGACTTGTCAAAGATATGTTAAAGGAGGCAGCAACTTTCCCTTTGAAAAAACAGGGCAAAATCCTGCCGTCTGTGGAAGATGGAAAAGAAAATCGCCTGTATTGCATGCCAGCAGGTGTGGTTGGTGTAATCAGTCCATTCAACTTTCCTTTCTTCCTGTCTGTAAAATCGATTGGGCCGGCGATTGGTGCGGGCAATGGTGTTGTATTGAAAGCGCATGAGGAGACACCAATTGTTGGCGGTACTCTTATTGCAAAGATTTTTGAAGAGGCAGGCGTTCCAAAGGGATTGTTCAACGTGGTGGTCACTGATATCAGCGAAATCGGTGATGCATTTGTGGAGCATCCGATCCCACGTATCATTTCGTTCACTGGATCAACCAATGTTGGCCGTCATATTGCCCAGGTTGCGGTTAAACATTTCAAGAAACCACTTCTCGAATTGGGTGGTAACAGTGCTTTTATCATTCTTGACGATGCTGATATAGATTATGCGGTTAACGCAGCAGCTTTCAGTCGGTTTACGCATCAGGGACAAATCTGTATGTCCGCCAACCGGATTATTGTCCATCAAGCTATTTACGAAGCGTTCATTACCAAATATAAAACGAAAATTTCTTCCTTGAAAACCGGCGATCCGCGTGACCCGGATACAGTTATCGGTCCTGTCGTCAACGAGGATGCGGCACAGAGACTTGAATCAATCATTGAAAAAGGCATTGAACAAGGTGCTACACCTATTTTAAAAGGCAGGATCTCCGGTAATATGGTGGAACCAACGATTTTAACCGATGTTACGCCGGATATGGCTGTTGCCCAGGAAGAAATGTTTGGACCGGTTGTCAGTGTCATACCGTTCGAAACAGACGAAGATGCGATCCGGATTGCAAATAATACCGAGTTTGGTCTCAGCGGAGCAGTCCATACAGCTGACGGGGAGCGCGGTGTCCAATTGGCCAAAGAGGTACATACCGGTATGATCCACGTCAATGACATTACGATTAATGATGAACCGATTGTCGCATTCGGCGGTGAAAAACAATCAGGACTTGGCCGGCTGAACGGGGAATGGAGCCTGGAGGAATTTACAACCATGAAGTGGATCTCGGTTAACTACCGACAGCGTCAATTTCCATACTAAGTATTGGGATTAATCCCGAGAGTACTGGTCGAAGCTGTCATACCTTTACCAAGGCAAATAATAAAAGAGCCTGTTTAGATTGACTTTCAAAACAGGCTCTGATTTATTTGTGGAATAGCTATACACGTGCCTCAGTTATGACCACGATTCGATTTTTCCTTCTATTTAGCTGCTTTTTGCAATTTCGTAATCATTTTAAGTGCTTTCCCTGTTCCGATAGCAACAGACTCAAGCGGATTCGGCGCAATGTGAACCGGAACAATAATTTCTTGTGACAGCCAGTCCTGCATTCCATTTAATAATGACCCGCCGCCAGTTAGAACGATTCCGCGGTCAACAATGTCCCCGCTTAATTCAGGTGGGCAGTTCTCCAGTGTTGCGCGGATTGCCTCAAGGATCTTTTCCAATGATTCGTTCAGGGCGGAAAATACTTCTTTTGAAGATACAGTTACTGTTTTTGGAAGGCCGGTTACCATATCGCGCCCGCGTACTTCCATTGTTTCTTCCTTATGATCCTCATTGGCATGACCAATTTCCATTTTAATATTTTCAGCGGTTCGTTCACCGATTAGAATATTGTACTTTTTGCGGATATAATGGGTAATTTCCTCATCCATTTTATCCCCGCCGGTACGAATGGAGTTACATGAAACCACCCCGCCAAATGATATAATCCCTACTTCACTTGTACCGCCGCCAATATCCACAATTACATTGGCAATAGGTTCATCAACGGGCAGGTCAGCGCCAATTGCTGCTGCGACCGGTTCTTCTATTAAATGAACATGTTTAGCTCCATAACTGGTTACAGCATTGTGAATGGCACGGCGTTCAACGGTTGTACTTCCGGATGGGGTACATACGACAACCGTCGGCTTACGCATGGATAGCCCCATTTTTTTGCTGACTTTTTTCAAAAATTCCTTCAGCATTTGTGCGGTGACATCGTAGTCGGCAATGACACCATCTCTTAATGGACGGATCGGAACAATGTTCTGAGGGGTTTTTCCGACCATTTCCTTAGCTTCTGCTCCAACGGCAACAACGTTTTTGGTGTTCATATCAATGGCAACCACAGATGGCTCGTTTAATACGACTCCTTTTGTCTTTGAATAAATAAGTATATTTGCAGTACCTAAATCAATTCCAATTTCAGCATTTGATAACATAGCAAGTTCCTCCAATGATGTAACAGTTTTCTATCATATGTGTAAACGACAGAAGATATAGAAATTCATTATATTTATTCTTAACTTTACCATACTTTCTGGGGGTAGATAAACATCTGACATATATTGGTTTGACGGTATTTCTAGAGAACAATTGGCGGGGGAAAATCAAGTAACATTTTTATTACAATTCCGGTGGTTTTGTAATATAACAGCCCTGGTTTACAAGATGTCAAGAGAGATAAAATTCCAATTTTCCCCTGTATAAAGTATATTTTCCTATCAATCTATGTTTCAGGCTCAGTTCTGTGGCATTTTCTGCATCTGAACTTTTCTATGGTAATGGCTTCCAGAATTATTACACGAACCACGTGGTATGATGATTTTGCAAATTAAAAAACACAGGAGAGGTGACAAGATGTTTAATAAAGTTGTAGTAACAACCGTTTCTGCGGCAGTTTTATTTGGTGGGGCTTTGCAAACTACCACTGATGCCGAAGCAAATACAGATAAATCTCAAAGTCAGTCACAGCAAAACAGTGATTGCTTGCAGCTTTCATCAAAGGATTTTAATAGTTTCCTTGATAAATATTTTGGTAATGTAGACTGGGAGAAAGTTTCCGTGAACAAGCAGGCCACTGCACAGCAGGAAAAACCTGAACCTAAACAGGAAACAAAACAGCCTGTACCAGAACAGGAAACACAGAAGCAAGGTCAACAGGAACAGCCTGAGCAAAATAAACAGTCTGATCAACAAGAAGAACCAGCAAAACAAGTGCAGGCACCTCAACAGGAACAAACAGAAGCACCTGCGCAGCAGCAAAACCAAGAACAGAACCAAGCAACTGGGCAACAGCAAAACAATAGCCAAGCCAATCAGTTGAGCCAGTACGAAAAGAAAGTTGTTGAATTGACAAACCAGGAACGTACTGAACGGGGATTAGAACCGCTTGAAATCAGTAATGAATTAAGTAAAGTAGCTCGTGAGAAGTCCCGTGATATGGCGGAAAACAATTATTTCTCCCATAACAGCCCGACGTACGGATCACCTTTTGATATGATGAAACAATATGGAATCACTTATAAAACTGCAGGTGAAAACATTGCAAGAGGTCAGCGTACACCACAGGAAGTTGTCAATGGTTGGATGAACAGTGAAGGCCACCGTGAAAACATTCTAAATGAAAGCTTCACTCATATTGGAGTAGGGTATGTAGAAAACGGAAATTACTGGACCCAGCAATTCATTGGAAAATAAAAACGGGTAAATAAGAAGATTGAAAAAGTGCTGATCGGAAGTGGATCAGCACTTTTTTAATGACTTTAATACCCCAGGAAACATGCACTGCTTCAACTTGAGTCCGGAAAAAGTTTTAGCCGATTATGACCCCGCAGGAAACATCCCGCAAATTGCTATGATCATTTGTTTGACGATGGCAATTCGGTGGAATCTATTTGATACAGACGGGAAAATGTAAAAAGGTCGTGCGATTTGTCGGAATAGTAAGGTCCGTTTTGGAAACCATGTAAACGTTGAAAATTCCTTTTAATATCATTGTTCCGGCTTGATTTATTGGAACGGAGTATGTTTTTATAAATGTTGGTTGTGGCGGTTTGGCAGGAAAAATGATATTTCTTTTTTGGGACGATATATTAATTATTACGTATGCAGCATTTTACAGCATGACAATGGAAAACATAACTAGTACATGAGACGTTTAATCAGTGTTGGCATACTAAAAAGTGAGGTGGATGATATGGTACAGGGGACAGCAAACTGGAACACGGAACAGACAGAAGAATGGCTGCAGGAATATGTTGATGATTGGGTAGCTTTTTATCATAATAAAATTGGTGACGGTGAAGTGGCATCCTATATTCCTGAACTGCAAAAGGCTGATCCGAATGATCTTGGTATTACCATTATCGGGAAGGGCGGCATGACAATTAGTTCGGGTGCAACGGATTCACCATTCACGATACAGAGTATTTCCAAGGTGCTGAGTTTTATTGTGGCGTGTATGGAACGCGGGGTTGGCTATATGCTTGATAAAGTTGATGTGGAACCGACCGGGGAAGCATTCAACTCCATCATGCATCTGGAAATGCGACAGGTGAAAAAACCGTTTAACCCCCTTGTTAATGCAGGAGCAATAACAGTCTCATCCATTTTGGAAGGGCGAACGTCCGATGAAAAAATGGAACCAATTTTTGAATTGCTTACGGAGATGCTTGGCTACCGTCCGGCAATCAATGTGGATGTGTACGAATCTGAACGTGATACTTCCATACGAAACAGGGCGATTGGTTATTATCTTTTGGAGACCGGTTTTCTGGAATCCGATTTAAATATTACGCTGGAAACGTATTTTAAGCAATGTTCCATTGAAGTGACTGTTAATGATCTGGCGCAAATTGGTTTAATTCTTGCCAATGATGGGATTGACCCGGAAACACGGGATGAAATTATTCCAAGACAGGTTGCAAGAATTGCCAAAGCACTTATGCTAACATGTGGTATGTATGATGCTTCAGGAAAATTTGCAACATATGTAGGGGTTCCGGCAAAAAGTGGTGTTTCAGGAGGTATCATTGCTGCAGTACCACCAAGAGTTCGTGACGAGGAATTGCCATTTCTGGAAGGCTGCGGGATTGGTGTTTATGGTCCGGCACTTGATGATAAAGGCAACAGTATTGCCGGTATACGGCTGCTGAGGCATATTGCGAGCCAGTGGGACTTAAGTATTTTTTAAGGGGGAAGCCAAATGTGTGGACGTTATACATTGTTAGCGGATGAAGTGGACATTTTACGCGAGTTCGACCTGGAAGAGCCGATTGATTCGTATCAGCCAAGTTTCAATGTTGCACCAGGTCAGAATGTATTTGCAATCATCCACGACGGAAACGAGAAGCGGGCCGGATATTTGCGATGGGGTCTTGTTCCTTCATGGGCAAAAGACGAAAAAATCGGCTACAAAATGATTAACGCTCGCAGCGAAACAGCCCATGAAAAACCAAGCTTTAAGAAGCTGTTGAGCCGCAAGCGTTGTTTAATTGTAGCGGACAGCTTTTATGAGTGGAAGCGGGATGGAAAAGAAAAACAGCCGAAGCGCATTCAGCTGGCAGGCAGAAAACTGTTCGCTTTTGCCGGATTGTGGGACAAATGGCAACAGGAGGATCAAAACCTGTTCACATGCACGATACTTACCAAAGATGCGAACGAGTACATGCAGGATATTCACCACCGTATGCCAATTATATTGCCAAAGGATAAAGAAGAAGAGTGGATTGCATCGCGTGAACGGGATGCAAGTAAATGGCATCATTTTTTGGAAACACTGGAAGCTGACGCGTTTACGTCATATAATGTGGATACATACGTAAATGCTGCCAAAAATAATGATGCCGGGTGCATTGCACCGTTGACGGATTAGGGGGGAGTTTATACCTGGCTTGATTGGGTAAAGAAAAGATAAGGAGTTTTGGTATGATAAAGGTTTTATTTATTTGTCTGGGGAATATCTGCAGGTCTCCGATGGCGGAAGCAGTATTCCGTGATCTTGTGGAAAAAGACAATCTTTCGGATGAAATAATAGTTGATTCTGCAGGAATAGGACCTTGGCACAATGGGGAGCCGCCACACGAAGGTACCAGAAACATGTTGGATAATCTTAGTATTTCCTACAAAGATATGAAAGCGAGACAGGTACATACAGAGGACTGGCGGGATTTCGATTACATGATTGCAATGGATGAACAAAATATCCGTGATCTTCGGGATATCAATGATGAAACAGGTGAAGTTACGATTGCCAAGCTAATGGATTTTGTAAAAGATCCCGATGATGTAAATGTGCCGGATCCGTACTTCACAGGTAATTTTGATTATACTTACAACTTGATATCGAATGGCTGTAATGAATTATTAAATGATATAAAAAAGCAAAACAACATATAAATTAAAGGAGCGAAACAGAAATGGGTAAACAGAATTTATTTATCGGGGTTATTGCAGGTGCAATTGCAGGCGGACTTGTATCTTTGTTCAGTCGTGATACAAGGGCCTATACAAAACAGAAAATGAGTGTTGTCAAAGACCGCTCCGGGTACTATGCGAAAAATCCGTCAGACGCCGTGAAGACAGCCAGAACAAGATTTGATTCATTCAATAAAAAATTGACCAGCGGCACGGAAAATGCATTAAAAGCACTTGATCAGGTTGAAAACTCTCTGGACAAGTACGTTAATAAAAAACAGGGGAAACAGGAACAGCTTGAAGATTCGTCAAAATAAATATAAGGGGATGATGGTGAATGGAACAAGCGAAAGCATTTGGCAAACAGCTGTTTGAAAAAATAACGGAACATGATGTGTTCGGAACTGCGGCACAGCTTGCTTACTTTTTCCTGTTATCCCTTTTTCCGTTTTTATTGTTTTTAATGACGCTTGTCGCATATATTCCTATGGATGACCAGGTCATTATGGAGGCTATTGCCACCTATGCGCCCGGTGGAATAGCCGATATGATTAATGAAAATGTCAGCGAACTTGTCGATAACCGCAATGGCTCGTTGTTATCGATAGGTTTAATCGGCACACTATGGTCTGCGTCGAATGCAATTAAAGCAATAATGAAGGGATTCAATGAAGCCTATGAAGTAGAAGAAGACCGTTCTTTTATTGTAGCCCGGTTAATCGCCGTGATATTAACGCTCGCCATGTTTTTTGTCATATGTATGGCATTTCTGCTGCCGGTGTTCGGGAAGATTATCGGAGAATTTTTATTTACATTTGTTGGCTTGTCGGAAGGTTTCTTGAGTGTGTGGGAAACGTTAAGATGGGTCATTTCATCCGTAACTTTCTTTATTGTTCTGCTTGCGCTGTATAAACTTGCTCCCAACAGAAAGGTTTATTTCAAATATGCGGTATGGGGTGCATTGTTTGCAACAGTCAGTTGGCAGCTCGTATCGCTGGCATTTTCCTATTACGTGAATTCAATGGGAAACTATGCGGCAACGTACGGTAGTTTGGGAACTGTAATTGTATTGATGATCTGGTTTTATCTGACCGGAATAATCATTTTAATAGGCGGAGTCATCAATGCTGTATTGCGGAAAAATAATATAGAGCAGAATTAAAAATAGCTGTCTGATATGACAGCTATTTTAGTAATCTAAGTCCGTTTAAAATGACCAGGATGGTACTTCCTTCATGTCCGATGACACCGAGCGGCAGGTCCAGCATCTGCATAAAATTGGATGCAATCAGCAAAAGAATCACACTCATGGAGAAAATGACGTTTTGTTTGACGATCCGGTTCATCCGTTCCGACAATTGGATGGCGTTTGTGATTTTCGGCAGGTCATTTTTCATAAGTACAACATCTGCTGTTTCAAGCGCGGCATCTGTTCCTTTCCCCATGGCAATTCCAATGTTTGCAGTTGCCAGTGCCGGTGCATCATTGATACCGTCACCAACCATCGCGACATGATTAAATTTACTCCGCAGTGCTTTTATATGGTCCACTTTTTCTTCCGGAAGACATTTTGCGATATAATCATCAATCCCCGCTTCAGCTGCAATGGCTTTTGCAGTCGTTTCATTGTCACCAGTCAGCATAATCGTATGGATACCATGCTTTCTTAGCGTTTTAATCGCTATTTTGGCATCTTTCCGGATCGTATCCTTTAGTGCATACAGGGCAATAATCTCCTTACTTCGTTTAACAAATACGATTGTTTTTCCTTCTGCAGCCAGTTTTTCGGCAATACCATTCAGAAATCCATTCGCCTCGGTTTCGCCAACTAATGCGGCCTTTCCGATTTTCCACGTTTCATCGTTTATAACAGCTGCGATTCCATTCCCGCTTAATGTTTTAACGTTTTGTACATCCACCATCGAAAAATCCAAATCACCGCTGCGTGATGTAATAGCTTCTGCCAGCGGGTGGGTTGATTCTTTTTCGATTGCACCAGCGTGGAGCAGCACATCTTCCTTATCGATTCCGGGACTTACATACAGATCTGTCACTTCAGGAGTTCCATTCGTCAGAGTTCCAGTTTTGTCAAATGCTATTGCTTGCATGTGGCTTAAGTTTTCCGCGTGTACCCCGCCTTTAAATAACACGCCGCGCCTGGCACTGTTGGAAATGGCCGATAATGTGGCCGGCATGATCGATGCAACAAGTGCACACGGTGATGCCACAACGAGCAAAATCATGGCACGATAGATACTTTCAGATAATGTCCAGCCAAACAATAAAGCGGGAAGGAACATCATGATAGCAACTGCTGCCAGCACCACTTTTACATATGTCCCCTCAAAGCGTTCGATAAACAGCTGGGAAGGCGACTTTTCTTCCTGTGCCGTTTGGACCATTTGAATGATTTTTTGAAAGAGTGTTTCACTTGCCGGATTGGTAATCTTTACACAAATCGATCCGTCAAGTGCAACGGTACCGGCAAATACGTCCTCATTGTTCACCTTACTGACTGGAATCGATTCTCCGGTGATTGCACTTTCATCTACAGCAGTAGTTCCTTTCATGATGGTGCCGTCAGCGGGAATCCGTTCGCCTGCCCTTACCGAAATAAGATCGCCTACCCCCAGCTCGGATACAGGTACGATGGTTTCCTTTCCATCTGAAATTAATAACGCCTGCTCCGGCTGCAGGTTCATTAATGCGGAGATTTCTTTATTGCTTTTATTCATTGTATAGGTTTCCAGTGCTCCGGATAATGCAAAAATAAATATCAGAATGGCGCCTTCCGTCCAATACCCGATAGCTGCTGAACCAATTGCCGCAAATACCATCAGCATTTCAACATTCAGTTCCTTGTTTGCGATGGTCTCCTGGATTCCTTCTTTCGCTTTGGCATAACCGCCGATTGCAAATGCAATTAAGTATAGGATAACCCACATGGTATCTGACAGGCGATTACCAAGAAGCCACGTTATCAGAATCAGAAGACCGCTCAATAAAGCTGCGATTAATTCCAGATGCGGTGAAATACGGTTGAATAAGGGCGTTTTCAAAAGGGTTGTTAACCGATGGCTTTTGGGGGGCAGCAATGTTTCGGAACCATTTGCCATGGATCTTCATCTCCTCAGATTATAATTATTATAAATAAATATTTATTATTATATTACCATTATAATTGATAAAGTCAATACATAATTACACCTGATTTAAAATAATTTTAGAGTCGAGAGAAAGACTGGCAGAATGGTACAAAAATAGACACCCGCAATCGAGTGTCAACTGTGCTGAAATGACGGTATTTTTTTGAAGTAGGTGGCGATCAGAATCAATGCCAGCATACCTGCTAATAAGAAAAAGAAGGAAACCCCGGGGATCAATTCAATAAACAGTCCTCCTAAATATGGACCACAGATACTGCCAATGCTGAACGAAATGCCGGTCATCAGGTTGCCGGCTGGTAAAAGATACGATGGCAGAATATCAGCCAGGTACGTGATGCTTAAAGAATACAGTGAACCGACAAACATGCCCGCCAGTGCAAAGGAAAAAAATAATGCTGCTACGGAAGTTTCCATGGTTGCTGCCAGCAGAAAACTGCCGATGCCAAGCGTGAGAGCACCAATTAAGATCGTCCGTCTTCCATAGCGGTCACTAAGTACACCCAGTGGGATTTGTGTAATCAGACTGCCTCCAGCAAAACACGGAATAATCAGGGAAAGAATGTCGACATCATGTCCAATTCGTAACCCATATATTGGAAATATACCGTGAAGGGTGGCCTCCAGAAAACCATAGCCAAACGCCGGAAGCAGGGCGACCCAGGCGATTTTACCTGTTTTAATGAATCGTCCCATGGAAGTCGATGAGCCGGTTTCGATTGACTCATCCGCTTCAGGCCAGGTGTTCCGTACGAAAAACATAGTTGACCAGACAATCATGCTCAATAATGCCGACAGTAAAAAAGGAAGTGCTTCGCTGATGGAAAGCAACCTTGTCATTAATGGTCCAATCGTAAATCCCAGTCCGAAAAATAAACCATAGAAGGCAATATTCCTTCCGCGTATTTGTCTAGGACTGGTTGTCGTTATCCATGTTTGTGTACCCAGATGAAGCATGTTATCACCAATACCAATGGTCACCCGCAGTACGAACCAGAACCAAAGGGATTGCCACAAAGGAAATAATGTCAGGGAGATAAATACCAACGCACCCCCCACAAGAATGACTGGTTTAAAGCCGTACTTTCGCATCGGTTTTTCGATGAATGGGGAAGCTAACAAAACGCCGATATATAACCCTGTGGCATGCAGTCCATTAACGGATGAAGATATACCGTTTTGCTCCAAAATAATTGCCAACAATGGCAGGAGCATTCCTTGTGAGAACCCTGAAATGGAAACGAGCGAGATCAGGATCCAGAACCTGGTTTTTACTGACGCCACTTCACATCACCTCATCATACAAAAATGTTCATTCTTTCAATCTAATTGTTTTTTTGGTAAAATTCAATGCAATTGTTTACCATTGCAGCGATAATGGATATATATACTGTAAGATCATTGAAAAGGAGCGGATATAATGGAGTTTCATCTGAAAGATAATGGCATGCACACAAAGTTTGATTACGGAGAGCTGGCAATTTCCGGAAATGAGGACTATGGATTTAGGCCATTTCAGCTGATGGTGGCCTCGATTGCCGGTTGCAGCGGTTCAGTATTTCGTAAGATTCTTGAGAAACAGCGGACTGATTTTGAAGACCTGATTATTTCCGCTGAAGTTGAAAGGAACCCGCAAGAAGCAAACCGAATTGAAAAAATTGCATTGCATTATACGATAAAAGGCCGTCATCTGAACTATGACAAATTGGAGAAGAATCTTAAAATATCCCGTCAAAATTGTTCAATGGTTCGTTCTGTGGAAAATTCCATTGATATTGAGGAGACAATTGAAGCAATCGAATTAAGTGAGTGAATTTACAGCGTATAAATTTCATGTGTCCCGAAAAAACTAAGCCAAAAGGAAAGGAATGGGACTCTACATGAAAAAAAGAACGTTCATCATTACTTTGATTTTATCTGCTTTGGTTTTAGCGCTTCCTTTTTCTGTCATTGGAAAAGAAAAACAGAAGAAAGAAGAGGATACGAAGGTTCCAAGCCATGTGTTGAACATATCGAAAGAAAATACGTACCCGAATTCTACCGAGGATCAGGAAATTGTGGAGCCAAGTGATTTTACCAAAGAATTAATAGCGGAAGTGGATATTCCGATTGAAAATCCCGAATTGATAAAAATGCTTAATGAAACATCAATAAATCCTTCCCCCATCGCCTTTGGATACCGGGGAATGGTCTATATTGGTCGCTGGCCGCTGAACTATAAGTCAAAGGAAACGAATATTAACTGGGAGTATCAAAAGATTAATACGAATGAAGTAAATAATATGGGCGGGGAATCCGAACAAAAACTGCACTATACACAGCATAAAAAAAGGGAAGTGAAAGGGGCACTGACAAATAAAATTGCCAACCCTGATGACATAAAGAAAATGATGCTTTTAGAAGCGAAAGAAAAGATAGAGCTTCCACTCGCCTACAGTACCGTGATTGGGAAAGATACCAAAAAAGATAATTCTTACGTAATCCCATCTGAAAAGTTTGGCGTGCTGCAGACATATGCCCCTGCTGTTAACGAGAAGGGGCAGGTAACCTTTGGTGAAGTTTATTTTCAACTGAAAGGTTCAGATAAAGCAATCGTTATTAAAAATGTAACCAAACAAGGGATTGGCGCCTGGATTCCGATTCAGGACTATGTCTCGTTTTCATTTCAGCTGAAATAATGTTAAGAAAACCCGTCTTGCTGTGCTGCAGGCGGGTTTTTTAATCGAGGGTGCGTTGAAGGCAGGATTGAATGTTTCGGATGGAATTCGCATGTACGGGAGCGGGATCGCACGTTTCGGAGATTAGTTCGCATGTTTTGGGAGGAGATCGCACGTTTCAGGGTTCAGTTCGCACTTTGGAGCTGAGATCGCATGTTTTAGTGGGCACACAGCATGAATTGATAGGAATTAAAATGAAATATATATAAAGGGTTGATTTCTTTGCTTTAATGCTTTATCATAATGAAGTACTAAAGATAGTTTGACAGAGAGGGGAAAAACGATGGAATGGGTTGTGGTTATTTCTGTTCTGGTAATGACAATACTCAGTTTATTACGAGTTAATGTTGTTTTGGCAATCATAATAGCAGCTATAACGGCCGGTGTATTATCGGGACAGTCGATTATAGAATCAATTGAGATGATGATAGGCGGAATGGGAGGTCAGGCGGAAACGGCGTTGAGTTATATTTTGCTTGGTGCTTTTGCAGTGGCGATCAGCTATACCGGAATCACGGCTATCCTTGTCAATTTTTTAATAAGGGTACTGACAGGGAAGAAAACGATGATGGTGCTCGTTATTGCTGGTGTTGCATCGCTTTCGCAAAATCTGGTGCCTGTTCATATTGCATTTATACCAATATTAATACCGCCATTATTAAAAGTTTTTGATGATATGAAACTGGATCGCCGTGCGGTGGCGGCCGCATTAACGTTTGGGCTTAAAGCGCCATATATCATGATACCTGCAGGGTTCGGGCTGATTTTTCACGGAATCATTGTGAAAGGTATGGTACAGAATGGCGTTGAAATCACTGAGACGGAAACTGCTCTTTCCATGCTGATTCCGGGATCCGGGATGGTTATCGGCTTATTGATCGCTGTATTTATTACGTATCGGAAAGATCGTGTGGCAGTGCCGGGTGCTGGTGGTGGAGAGGTTGAATTTACCGCACCCAAAGTGGAAAATGTGACATTTAATTGTACACATTTTCTGACCCTGGTGGCAATTGTCGGTGCTTTAGTGGTTCAGATTTTTACACAAAACCTTGTTGCTGGCGCACTTACTGGTTTGATATTGATGTTCCTGCTGGTCGCTGTACCATTTAAAAAGGGCGATCAGATTATGACTGACGGAATCGCCATGATGGGAACCATTGCTTTTGTCATGCTTGTGGCGTCAGGTTATGGACACATTCTTACAGAAACAGGAGCAGTTGATGCATTGGTCGAAGTGTCTTCTGGAACACTGAATGACAATAAAGGACTGATTGCACTAATCCTGCTGCTGGTTGGTCTGGTTGTAACAATAGGAATTGGATCTTCGTTTGGAACCATTCCGATTCTTGCGGCATTATATGTGCCAATTTGTGTTGCTGCAGGTTTTTCACCAATGGCCATTGCAACGTTGATTGGAACATCCGGAGCATTAGGAGATGCAGGATCACCGGCTTCCGACAGTACACTTGGACCGACATCAGGTTTAAATGCTGATGGTAAGCACCATCATATTTGGGATACCTGTGTACCGACTTTTCTGCACTATAATATACCGCTGTTTATCTTTGGGTGGATTGGTGCCATGGTATTATAATTGAATAGTTTTATCTGCATCAGGGGAAAGTAAGGAAAAATGAGGTGGGTTGTTATGCGGAAATCGGTAGTTTCTGTTTCAATCTGTATGTTTTTTCTTGCTTTTCCCTTTTTTAGCGGATTTGTGTCTGCTGAAAACGGCTATGGCTGGGGGTACAAAAAAAACACTGAAAATAAAATACCGGAAATCGGCAAGTATAAGGAACTTCTTGATAAATATGGAGCTTATTATGCGGATGACTCCGGCGAGAAAGTGATTTATCTGACCTTTGACAATGGGTATGAGGAAGGTTATACCGATGACATTCTTGACGTGCTGAAGAAAGAAGATGTACCGGCCGCGTTTTTTGTTACAGGGCATTATGTCGAAAGCAAGCCAAAGCTGGTAAAACGAATGGCCGATGAGGGACATATTATCGGCAATCACTCATACCACCATCCGGATTTTACAACGGTAACCAAGAAATCCATGAAAAAAGAGTTGGAATCATTGGAGGATGCCGTTGCAGAAGTATCGGATCAGGACGAATTGAAATATCTACGGCCGCCTCGTGGTATGTTTAATGAAAATACGTTGAAATGGGCAAATGAACTGGGTTACATCCACATCTTCTGGTCGCTCGCCTTCAAAGACTGGGAAACGGACCATCAACAAGGATGGAAATATGCATATGAAAATATTATGGAACAAATCCATCCTGGTGCCATTGTCCTTCTTCACACGGTGTCATCTGATAATGCAAAGGCACTTGACAAGGTGATTACCTCACTGAAAAAGAAAGGCTACGAATTCAAAAGCCTTGATTACCTGGTAATGAAAGATATGCTGCCGCACTCTGTGTTCGGATATTAATTGTAAAAAAACTGCTCAATTGATTGGGCAGTTTTTTTCTACCCCAAAATTCTCCCCGCCGTATGTTGCGAAAAAGTCGCCGTACATCAGACCAAATGCGCCGTACTTTACCGGGAATCCGCCGTATAAAAGGTTAAAGCCGCCGTACATTTTATGGAACTCGCCGTATGCTGGTCCGGTACCGATAAAATTGAAGCTGCCGTATTTTTTACGGAAGCCGTTGATAAAACAGCCGAACCCGCCGATAAAATGACTGAAGCCGCTGATAAAACGGCCGAACCTCCTGATAAAATGACCGAATCCGTTGATAACCCCGCCGATTCTGTTACCCGGTAATAAATGAAATTACTCTTCTGCAACTTGATACGTGCCCACAACCTTCCCATGAACACAGAGCCGATCTACAATTAATGTTTGCGGCTGATCGCTGTGTGTTTTCTATTTATAATTTTCCGAACCTTTGCTATAATAAAACCATCCACAAGAATTGGAGTTGATAGAATGAACAGGGATGATTTGCTTGCTCCGGAAGACTACAACATTGTTATGGAAATGGAGCGCTTTGCGAAAGACCCTGCCCGTAAAGCATTAATTTGGCAAAATGAGGCCGGTGAAACGAAAGAAATTACGTATGAACAATTAATGAAAAATGTAAACAAAATAGGTAATGTATTCCTGGAACAGGGCTTGAAACAAGGCGATAAAATCCTGGTTATGATCCCACGGCTGATTGAAGCATATGAAACGTATCTGGCAGCCCTGAAGACTGGAATTATTATCATTCCAAGTTCGGAAATGCTGAAAACAAAAGACCTGCAGTACCGTGTCAGTCACGGGGAGGTTAGCGGTGTTGTCAGCTATTATCCATTTGTTGATCAGTATAAAGATATAAAAGAGTATAATGAACTGAAGTTATTTTCAGTCGGCAAACAGGTCGATGGCTGGCACAATCTTGATAATTTAAAAGAAAATGCATCGGATGGGCTGAAAATGGCCGATACAAAAAGTGATGATATCGCATTTTTACCATATACTTCCGGAACAACCGGTAATCCAAAAGGTGTGGTACATACACATGGCTGGGGATATGCGCATTTAAAAACCGCCTCTGCCAACTGGCTTTCCATTAATGAAGGAGATAAAGTTTGGGCTACTGCAGGGCCAGGCTGGCAAAAATGGATCTGGAGCCCGTTCCTGTCCGTATTGGGTGCTGGTGCCACAGGATTTGTCTATAACGGAAAATTTGATCCGAAGACCTATTTGGGGCTGCTGCAGAATCAGGACATTAATGTATTGTGCTGCACGCCGACTGAATACCGCCTGATGGCGAAAGTGGATAACCTGGATGACTATCAGCTGCCAGCGCTGCACAGTGCTGTTTCTGCCGGGGAACCGTTGAACAGAGAAGTGATTGATACGTTCCAGAACTATTTTAATGTAACGGTTCGTGACGGCTATGGTCAAACAGAGAATACGTTATTGCTCGGCTTTATGAAGGATACGAAGGTAATTCCGGGCGCGATGGGAAAACCGACTCCGGGAAATGATGTTGAGGTCGTTGATGAAAACGGTGAACCGCTGCCTGCTGGTGAGGTAGGGGACATTGCGGTGAAGCTGGATTGTCCTGCTTTATTCCGAGAGTATTACAAAGATTCGGAACGTACAAGCATGTCAAAACGCGGTAATTATTACATTACCGGTGACCAGGCTTCTAAAGATGAAGAAGGATATTTCTGGTTTGAAGGCCGGAGCGATGATATTATTATCAGTTCGGGTTATACGATTGGCCCATTTGAGGTGGAGGATGCTTTGGTCAAACATCCGTCGGTCCAGGAATGTGCGGTTGTCGCAAGTCCGCATGAAATCCGCGGGAACATCGTGAAGGCATTCGTAGTATTGCGGCCGGGTGTTGAAGGAAACGACGATCTGATCAAAACGCTTCAGGATCATGTAAAGCAATCAACAGCACCGTATAAATATCCGAGAGAAATAGCGTTCATTGACGATTTGCCCAAAACGACTTCCGGAAAAATCAGGCGCGTGGAATTAAGGCAAAAAGAAAAAGCGAAACAGTAGATGATACAAAAAAACCCAAGTACACCACAACAAAAGGTTGATACTTGGGTTATATAAATCATTTTAGATTCAAAGACTCCCTTAGTTTACTGGTTGCCTGATTTAATCCTTGTTCGGATGGAATGAAATATATCGATCCACCTACACGCTGGTCGGATCCTCCTATTTCGGTGGTTTGAATTTTTGAAGAGTCAAGTGACGCGTATGTTCGCACCAGATTAAATATCTCCTTTGGCCTGAGACTGGTCTCAACATTTTTTCCAAGGATATCTGAAATCTCTCCCAGATTAAACAGGGTTTTTATAGATATAGCCTTGTCCACTGCAGCCTGAATAAACTGCCGCTGCCGTGCGTCCCTTGGGTAGACGGTATTGACATCTCGTTTGCGCATCCGTACAAAAGCAAGTGCCTCTTCCCCGTTTAATGTTGTTTTTCCTTCTTCAAAATAGATTCGTTTGTTATCGTTAAAAATATTTTTTTCCCAAAAGCCTTCCTTAATATCAATGGTAACCCCACCTAGGGCATCCACAATATTGCGGAACCCTTTGAAATTAACGGCAATATATTCGTCAATCGGTATGTTAAGCGTATCTTCAACCGCTTCAACGGTCAGCTTATTATTGCCATATCCACTGATGGAACCATATGTATAGGCAGCGTTGATTTTGTGATATCCGGCATATTGACCAACTGCTTCCGCCGGTAGATTCACCCGAGTATCACGGGGAACGGATGTCATCGTCATCTCGTTGGTCTCAGGATTAAGTGTGACAACAACCAATGTATCGGCGCGGCCGTTTTGGCCATGCGTTGCGTACGTTTCAACGCCCATCAGTAATAGGGAGATCGGATCTTCGCCGATGGTGGCCGATTTATTCCGCAATGCTGATTTTTCACCAGGACGGTCCAGTCCATGATATGCCTCTTCCGCAGCCTGGTAACCTTGAAATGCGGCATAAATTACGATCACTGTAAGAAGTAATAATAGTAAAAGAATAATAAGCAAAACGGGTTTCTTCCACGATTTACGTTTATGTCTCGTGCTGTTTGACCTGGTTTCTACCATCCAATCGCCCCCTATTGAAGTTTGATCAATTCTTTATGTTTATAAAGTGCAGATTCCGGAAAAATTTTAATGTGAAAGAGTAAAACAAATTGGTTTTATCATTACTGTGTAAACTATTATAGACGAAAAAAACTGCGATAACAATAATTGTACCGGGTTATTTCAATGTTATAACGTTGATTGTAATGGTCAAAAATTAAATAAAAAAATTTGACCAAACCACTTGAAAGTCAAAAAAGGTCAGAGTATAATAAGAATCAAAGGTCAAAGATAGTCAAAGTCAGACCTTGATAATTTAAAATTTTTTACCAGGAGGAATGACACATGAAATGTCAAAATTGTGGTATTCAGCCAGCAACAATAAATGTAGCTATGCAAATAAACAATGAAACCATGCAAATGCACGTATGTAATAAATGTTTTCGCGAAATTCAAGGTCAGATGATGAATGGCGGATTTAATGCCGGCCAAGGTCAGCAAGGCGGCTTTGCCGATAAATTTTTCCAGGGAAATGGTCAAAGTTTCACAGGTACGAAGACACAACAGAACACCGGTAAAGGCAATGGTCTGCTTGACGAAATGGGTAAAAACGTAACGCATGCAGCGCGGGCAGGATTGATTGACCCTGTAATCGGCCGGGACAATGAAGTGAAACGTGTTGTTGAAACATTGAATCGCCGCAATAAAAACAACCCGGTTCTGATTGGTGAACCTGGTGTCGGTAAAACTGCAATAGCGGAAGGGCTGGCACTTAAAATCACTGAAGGCGATGTTCCATCCAAGCTGATGAATAAGGAAATTTATCTGCTTGATGTTGCATCACTTGTTGCGAATACAGGTGTTCGCGGTCAATTTGAAGAGCGTATGAAACAGCTTGTTCAGGAACTGCAGGAACGTCAAGATGTCATCCTGTTCGTGGATGAAATACATCTCTTAGTTGGAGCAGGCACTGCAGAAGGCTCGCAAATGGATGCAGGAAACATTTTAAAACCTGCATTGGCACGCGGGGAAATGCAGTTAATTGGTGCAACAACGTTGAAGGAATATCGTAAAATCGAGAAGGACGCAGCATTGGAACGCCGCTTCCAGCCAATAATCGTCAAAGAGCCTTCCGTGGATGATGCAGTACAGATTTTAAACGGCATCAAAGACCGTTACGAAAAATTCCATGAGGTGCGTTATTCCGACGAGGCGATTCATGCATTCGTGACATTGTCACAGCGCTATATACAGGATCGTTTTCTGCCGGACAAAGCAATTGATCTGATGGATGAAGTCGGTTCACGATTGAATCTTGCCAATGCGGAGAAGGATTCCAATTCCCTCCAACAAAAAATGGATGATGTCGTGCAGGAAAAAGAACAAGCGGCTGAACAGGAAGATTATGAACGTGCAGCACATTTGCGATATCAGGAAATTCAGTTGCAAAAACAACTAGACAAAGCGAAAGATGAAGAACAGGTAATTGATGTCGATGTCACTGATATTCAGCTGATTGTTGAAGAGAAAACAGGTATTCCAGTAACCAAACTGGCAAGAGATGAACAGGAAAAAATGCGGGACCTTGCCGAAAACCTTGGCACAAAAGTAATCGGACAGGCCGAGGCGGTTAATAAAGTGGCCAAAGCAGTTCGCCGCAGCCGTGCCGGATTAAAATCAAAATATCGTCCGATCGGGTCATTCCTGTTTATAGGTCCAACAGGTGTCGGTAAAACGGAACTGACCAAAGCACTGGCTGAAGAGTTGTTTGGTTCACGTGACAGTCTGACCCGACTTGACATGAGTGAGTATATGGAAAAACACGCGGTGTCCAAAATTATCGGATCACCTCCAGGCTATGTAGGCCACGAGGAAGCAGGACAACTAACGGAACGTGTACGCCGAAACCCTTATTCCATCCTGTTGCTTGATGAGATTGAAAAAGCACATCCGGATGTACAAAATATGTTCCTGCAAATCATGGAGGATGGCCAACTGACTGATTCACACGGCCGTACCGTAAGCTTTAAAGATACCGTGATTATCATGACAAGTAACGCGGGAACCGGTGTGAAAGAAGTAAATGTCGGATTCAATAGTGCCGAACACGAATCTGTCTCAACACTTGAAAACCTGAGCGCATACTTCAAGCCTGAATTTCTGAACCGTTTTGACAGCATCATTACCTTCAATGAACTAACAGAAGATAATCTGATGGAAATTGTTGACTTGATGCTGCAAGAATTAGAAGGAACGATTGAAGAAAATAATATTAACATTACCATTTCAGATGAAGCAAAACACGAACTGGTCCGTCTTGGCTATGATCGCCGCTTTGGTGCACGTCCACTGCGTCGTGTCATCCAGGACAAAATTGAGGATCAGCTCACAGATCTGATTTTGGAAGAGGAAACTGTTGATTCCGTACAGGTTAATGTTGATAACGGTGAAATTGTTGTTGCTAAAAGTGAATAACATGTTGGAAAAAAACCCGCTGATGCACTGCATCAGCGGGTTTTTTAGTTTAAATACGATCCTTCAGAATAAAATACGATCCTTCAGAATAATGCGTTTGCTTAACCAAACCGGATAGTAAACCTTACATCTGGAAAAACTATATTGTCACATTATCAAAAAGGGTGGTACGTATGCACCGGTTTATGCTGAAATTTTTCTCAGGGACTATCATGATATTTTTCATAATGACTGGCCAGGCCGGCTACATACAGGCTGAGCAGCAGCCAAAAATGGATGTGCATTTCATCGATGTTGGACAGGGTGACAGCATTTTGGTTCAAACCCCTTCCGGCAAAAACATATTAATTGATGGCGGGCCACCGGATGCGGGCAAAAAAGTTGTTTCTTATCTTGAAAAATTGGATGTTAATCAGATTGATCTCCTTGTGGCAACACATCCGGATATTGACCATATCGGAGGACTTCCGTATATCCTGAAGTCAGTAGAGGTGAAACAATTACTGGATTCGGGAAAAATGTATACAACAAAAACTTACGCGAGATATATCAGTCAGATTTTGTTTTACAAAATACCGGTGACAATCGCTAAGGAAAATGAACTTATTTCGATTGATCCCCACGTGAACGTGAGAGTATTGAACGCGCACAGTGGAAGCGAAAATAATAATGAATCGTCCATTGTATTGCAAATCAGTTTTAAGCAAATCGATTTTCTGCTGATGGCTGATGTAAAAAAGGAGCAGGAAGAAGAACTTCTTAAAAAATATAATCTTGATTCGGAAATTATTAAAATTGCACACCACGGATCCAGCACGAGTACGTCGCTCGATTTTTTAAAAGAGGTAAGTCCAAGGCTTGCGATAATCAGCTATGGTCGAACAAATGATTACGGACACCCGGTTGACCGGGTTATAAATAACCTAATTAAAGTCAATGCTGGCATTTATTCAACAGCAGTGTTTGGTGATATGACCATTAGTACGGATGGTGAAGGTTATCTGCTTATGACAGAAAAAACACCTGTCAGTATCCTGGAAACGGGGTAATATTTTTACAAAAGTAAACAATTATGATATCATTAAAATATCAATATGAAATCCAATTTGGGGAAGGTGTGTTGCTCAAATGCGTGAAAAAGATGCATGGGTGATGAATGGTTTTGCCGGCATTCTGGCAATCATTGTTTTGCTCGCAGTAACCGTGTTCAGCTTTTTTCAGGAATATTTTGTGCTTGGTGCTGTCTGTCTGGTGCTTGCTGTTACATTGGGAAGCGGAGTCACCCTAATCCAGCCCAATCAGTCAGTGGTTGTTATTTTTCTCGGAAAGTATATGGGAAGTATCCGGAAAGAGGGAATTGTCATTACGGTTCCATTTTCCATCCGCAGAACCATTTCACTCCGGGTACGCAACTTTAACAGTAAGCGTTTGAAGGTTAATGATGTGAACGGAAACCCGGTCGAAATTGCTGCTGTAATCGTGTTTCGGGTGGTTGATTCTGCCAAAGCTGTGTTTGATGTTGACCGGTATGAAAATTTCGTGGAAATCCAGAGTGAAACCGCCATACGGGCAGTGGCAACGAAATACCCGTATGACACATTTACGGATAATGAACTGACATTGCGGGGAAATGCTGAGGAAGTGTCCGGTCATCTGGCAAAAGATCTGCAGGATCGGCTGACGGTTGCCGGAGTGGAAATCATCGAAACAAGACTGACACACCTTGCATATTCCACCGAAATTGCCCAGGCGATGCTCCAACGTCAGCAGGCAAGCGCGATTATTGCAGCCCGTAAACAGATTGTGGAAGGTGCTGTCGGCATGGTTCAGGATGCAATTGAACAACTTGAGCAGGACGGAATAGTAGATTTGGACGAAGAACGCCGTGTAGCGATGATCAACAATCTGCTCGTTTCGATTGTCTCCGATCATGGCACACAACCAGTCGTAAATACCGGAACACTTTACCAATAGAAGGGGTTATATGGCCAAAAAGAAAAATTTCCCGCTGCGAATAGACCCAAAGCTATATGATATATTACAGTCCTGGGCCAAGGACGAGTTCCGCAGTGTCAATAGTCATGTGGAATTTCTCCTGCGTGAATCGGCTAAAAAAGCTGGACGCCTGCCCAAATCACAGGATAAAAAAATAGGCGAAGATTGATTAATGATGCTCTGCACTGTCGGAAAGTGCAGAGTTTTTTCTGTTCAAGATCATAAAAATTTTCAAAAAATTACTTGACAAATGGATTGTTTGGTTATATGGTTAGTTACATAAGTAATTAACCGAATAACTAAGGAGCCTTTTTATGAAGAATAAATTGGATGAGAACAGGCCGATATTTCAGCAAATTAAAGAACAACTGGAAGACTCTATTATCAATGGATCGGTGGAGCCGGGGGAGCGGGTGCCGTCGACCAATGAATTTGCTAAATTTTATCAGATAAATCCGGCGACTGCTGCGAAAGGAATTAATGAGCTTGTGGCAGAAGGGATATTAGTTAAACGGAGGGGTGTAGGGATGTTTGTTACGGAAAATGCCAAAGCGTTGGTAACCGGAAAACGAAAAGAAACATTTTATGAAAATTTCATGCTGCCTTTAAAAAGTGAAGCAATCAAATTGAACATCAGTAATGAAGAATTGCTGGAGATGGTAAAGAGGGAGGGTAATTAAATGAAGATTGAAGTGAAGAACCTGTCGAAGCGGTACAAAGACACGAATGCACTTGATCATGTCTCGTTTACGCTGGCGGAACCGAAAATATACGGGTTGCTTGGTCGTAACGGGGCAGGGAAGACAACGTTTATGGATATTTTATCCGGTCATATATTGGCATCTGGGGGAGAGATTCTGATTGATGGGGAAAATCCTTTTGACAATCAGCGCCTGACTGAGTCGATTTGTTTAATTAAAGAAGGAAACAATTTTAAACGTGATTTAAAAATAAAAAATGTACTGCGCATCTTTGCTTATTTTTATCCAACGTGGGATCAGCAGCTTGCCGATGAATTGATTCGGGAATACAACCTCAATCCCAATGCCAAAGTAAAAGCACTATCCAAAGGCATGGAGTCAGCACTTGGTATTATCGTTGGTATGGCAAGCAAAGCACCGATTACCATTTTTGATGAACCATACATTGGGCTTGATGCTGCTGCAAGAAAAAAATTTTATGACATCCTGTTGGAAGAATTTGAGGCCGAAAAGCGGATGATTATTTTTTCTACACATCTAATTGATGAAGTCAGTTTGATGTTTGAAGAAATTTTGATTTTGCAAAATGGGAAGCTGGTCATGAAAGAGGAAGCGGAAGTATTGCGAAACAGCACGTGTGCCGTCTCCGGGACTGCTGATGAAGTGGAGGCATTTATTTCTGACAAAGATGTGATTGAGAAAAAGCAAATTGCCGGTATGATGACTGCTTATGTACACGCTGATATGAAGCAGGCCCAATCAGCCGGGTTGACGGCAGAAGGAATCCCGATTCAGGAATTAATGATCCATTTAACTGAAAAAAAGGGGGCTTAAACAATGGGAAACCAAATTAAAGGATTACTTTATTTCTTTGTTACGGACATTCGCCACTCGCTTACTGTATTCTGGACGATTTTGTTAAGTATTTTAGTTGTGGCATTTGCATTTGCTATTTTTCTAACCAGTGTTGAGGATGGATTTATGTATTTTATGTTAACGGCCCCAATCTATGTTTATTGTGCGATTCTGGGATTTCTAACCGTAAAGGAATCGGTGCCTTTCTCGATCAAAATGGGGGCTACTCGTAAAAATTTATTTATCAGTCTGGGAATTTTCTTTTTTGTACTCTCACTCACCATGTCTGTTGCGGCAAGTGTCTTGCAGGAAATAGTAAATGGCATTGCGGAAGCGACAGGGATTGATACATTTACCTTTATGCATCTTGCCTACTTTTTGGAAAATACGTGGTATACCAGGATTGTTATTGATACATCCGTTTCGTTTTTCTTCCTGTCATTTATGTTTATTGTCGGTTTAATCTTCTATAAATATGGCTTTGCAGGCGGCGGCGGTTTTCTTGGAACCCTTGTGTTACTATTGCTTATCAGTATTGCGAAGGGCTGGATCATTGATTTCTTTATAGATTTGTTCGCCGATATTGATTTAACGTTTTTTTACCAAATGATTGGAATAGGGATCGTTCTTTACCTTATCTCGTTTGTGTTCTTAAGAAAGATTACGATTGTGAAGGTGAAATGAGGAAGAGGACTGGTTCGCCCAGTCCTCTTTTATATCGGCTGCTTCGTTCTAAAGGTGAAAACAGAAGCCACCAGCAGTAATATGACAATGATGACTGTTACAACAGATGCGCCGGTTAATTCGGATGGGATACTGCCTGATACGATCATTTGGTGAATGTAACCGGAAATATTGTTCGGGCTCCATTCGAGCAGATGGGCGAATATTGTGGTGACTGCCTTCATCAGCAAAATGGATGCGATGGTCAGGAATGCCACTAATCCGGGTGTTTTGACCAAGGTGTTATAAAATATCGACAACGATACTACAAGGGTCATCCACAATCCGTAAAAGAAAATAATTTTTAAAAGCATCCCGAATGACAATTCACCGAACAGCACATTGACGTAATACCAGCTTGCCAGTATTCCCAGGGATGTTGCTGCCAGTGTCAACAGCAGTATGGACACCCATTTTGCTGTAATGTAGTTCACATAGGAAACCGGTTTTACCAAAATGAGTTCGGAAACTCCACTTTTACGTTCGCCGGAAATCGTCCCCATGGAAATTAAGACAATCACAAGTACACCGATGCTGCTGAGCTGTGACAAGCTCATCATAATAATATCACTCGGCATAAATTCGGGCAGCTGAATCTCGGGGGTCCCCCCAGGCATTCCTCCAACTGCATCAATAATTTGTGGCAGGTAGTAACTGGAAACAGGGTCCAAACTTGCAATTAAAATCATGATGAGCGGTACCCAGATCCATTTTACATTACGGATATTTTCAATCAGTTCTTTTTGTAAAATTGTCAGCCATTGCATCAATTATTCACCGCCTTCATGAACAAATCTTCCAGCGAAGTACGCTTAATGGAGTAGGATGTTAACGGCCAGTCTTCACGCGCAGCACTGGTAAGGATTTCTTTTCGTGCCTGTTGTATATTCTCCGCCGTAACAAATAGCATGTTTTTGTTTAGGTAGCATGTTCCAATGGACGGCAGTTTTTCCAGGGTTTTTTGATATGTCACCGGATCATCCTGAAATGCCAGCTCAATTTCCGATGTCTGGTATTTTTGTCGCAAATCATCCATTGAACCGGATTCAACAATTTTACCGTCATGGAGCAACAACAGTTCATCACTTACTTCATCAGCATCACTCAAAATATGCGTTGAAAATAATATGGTCATTTCCTGCTTTAATGTTTCGAGCAGGCTTAATACATCCCGACGGCCGATAGGGTCGAGCGATGCTACCGGTTCATCCAGCATTAAAATTTTCGGATGATGAATAATGGCCTGGGCAATGCCAAGACGTTGTTTCATACCGCCAGAATATTTGCCAATCCGTTTATTGACAGCATCCTCCAATCCAACCAGCTTTAGTAATTCATTGGTCCGTTTGGTTGCTTCTTCTTTTGACAGGAATGCAAGGCGTCCGACATATATAAGAAATTCCTTGCCAGTCATCCACGTGTGAAAAATCGGGTATTGTGGCAGGTAACCGATCAATCTGCGTATATCATCATGCTGCCCCATCCCTTCAAATGAAACCTTACCACTGGTCGGTTTAATCAATCCCGACAACATGCGTAATGTCGTTGTTTTACCAGCACCGTTCGGGCCAATTAGTGCAACACATTTTCCCGGGTCAAATTGAATATTAATATGGTCTACTGCAAGTTTATCATCATATCTTTTGGTCAGTTCATTTACGGTAAGCAAGGACATTTATTGTTGTCTCCTTCCAAATATGAAATAAACGATTGGTCCGATAATATTGATAAAGAGAATAATAAGAATCCACATCCACTTTGGTCCATTTGTTCTGTCAATACGAATAAGATCAATTAATGCAACAATAAACAGGATCAGCTGAATAACAATTATCGGGGCAATGACCGCCCAGTTGATGTCCGATAAAAGAGCAACTTTATCCATCGATTTCACTCCTTTCTTCTAGTCTATATACGAACGTAACAACAAAAAGGTTCTATTGAAAAGAAAAATAATTCATCAACACATTTGTCCACAGATAAAAATTGCGGTTCATAAGCTATCACCTGATTTGTCCACACAATTCACAGGATAAACCGATTTTATGCACAGGCAACCTGTTCATAAGTTGAGTTGCTGTGGAAATGTGTTTGGCGGTTATGCACAATCGGTGAATAATTTGTGGATAAGAATTGTTGAAAAAAATGGTTACATGGAAAAAACGGGCATATCATACGCAAAAACGCGAATATAGAAGGCATTACCGCGAATATCCTGCCTCGATTAGCGAATATACCGTATGAAAACACGAATATATTACAGAGAACCATAAAAAAGAAACCACCTTAATGGCGGTTTCCTTTTTGGGAAAGTTGATTATACACTTGGTCTGCCCGTTTGAATTCCTTTTGATAGTGGACTTCCTGGGTTTTGGATAAAATTTTTTCCCGGTGATTTTTCGTTTTTTTATTCATATGGAATCCCTCACTTTACCATTAGGATTGTCCGCCGGAATTTATTTTATACCCCTTTCCAGCTGCATCAGTGCTGCCTTCAAATCCGGGAATAAAAATTGGAAATTGTACTCGAGTGCCTTCCCTGGAAGAACATACTGCCCTTTTGTTATCAGCTTTCCCATATCGCCGAGGACAGTATGGATAAGTGAGGCAGGTGCCGGCAGCCAGTATGGACGTTTAAGAATGCCAGCCAATTCTTTGGTAAATTCTTTATTGCGCCGTGGTTCCGGTGCTGTAAAATTGACGGGACCGGAAATGTGGTCATTAAAAAGGCAAAATAACATGAGTTGTACAACATCTTCTATATGGATCCAGGATAACCATTGCTCACCATTGCCAATTTTACCGCCAGCATACATTTTAACTGGCATACGCATTAATGGGTATGCACCATCTTCACCTAAAATGACGCCAAAGCGGGAATAAACAGTCCGAATTCCCATTGTTTCAGCCTGACTTGCGGTTTTCTCCCATTCCGTTACTACCCCGGCCAAAAAGTCATCACCGTGTTTAGCCGTTTGCTCGGTAAACATTAAATCCTTTGACATTCCATAATAGCCTACAGCTGATCCGCTGATGAAAATATCCGGTTTTTTCTCCAGCTGTTTCATCAGGTCAATCAAAAATTGTGTCGTTTCCATACGACTTTTATAAATTGCATCCTTTTTCTGTTTGGACCAGTAGCCAAACAGGGAATCACCTGCCAGGTTAATGACACCATGTATTGTCGGAAGCTTGCTAATCGGGTGGTCATACGCTATGTATGTAGTACGGTCTTTGTCAATATGATAGTCAGGGAAACGGGTCAAAATAAATACATGATGGTCTTTTGCAGTTAAAGTGCTTGTAAGGTGCTGCCCAACAAATCCGGTGCCGCCTGTAATCAGTATATTCAACATTTCTCACTCCTTAAAATACAGCATTTATTATAATCTATTATACAGTAATATTTATCCGTTTCGTGGTGTAAAGGGATTTTTTCATGATAAAATAAAGCAAAAAGGGGAGGGGAAATGCAATGGCGAAAATTACCCGGATCACGACGCAGCAAAAACGCAGTGATCGTTATAATATCTTTTTGGATGATGGTCAAGGTGAAAAATACGGCTTTAGTGTGGATGAATCGATTTTAATTGAGTACAGGCTGCGAAAAAATCTTGAACTCGATGATATCATGGTTTCCACACTTGTCCGGAAAGATACACTGCATAAATCATATACCCTTGCTATCCATTTTTTAAGCTACCGGATGCGAACAGAAAAAGAAATCTATGATTATCTTGTCAAAAAAGAAATTGATGCTGAGCATATTAAGCAAATAATGGATAAGCTGATTAACGAAAAATTGGTCGATGATAAACAGTTTGCGGAAGCATTTGTCCGCACCCGAATTGAGACGACAAGCAAAGGTCCGCAGCTGGTAAAAAAAGAACTTCTTGAAAAAGGTGTCACACCGGGAACTGCGGAAGAAGCTATTAATCTGTATACGTACGCCATTCAATATGAACGGGCTGAAAAATGGGTCGGCAAAAAATTAAACGGCAGCAAAAATAAATCGTTCAAACAGCAAGTGCAGCAATTACAGGGAACATTGATGCAAAAAGGTTTTACGCAGGATGTGATTCAGGATGTCTTGGCTGATGTGGATGAAAGGAAGGATGATGCTGCTGAGTGGGATGCACTGGTCAAGCAGGGTGAGAAGCTTTTGCGCAAGCACCGGCAAAAAACGTCCGGTTATGAACTGCGTAATAAAATAAAAGAAGGACTTTACCGGAAAGGATTTTCCATCGATCAAATCAAGCAGTTTTTGGATGAATATGATACTAATAATGAATGATAACCAGTGATGTGCTAAAATAGACATGTATTGAATTTGAATAAAATGCCTTATGGTGCCTTTGGTAACAAGGCTGAAAGGGAAGCTGGTGAAAATCCAGCGCGGTCCCGCCACTGTATTGCTGAGACATCTCTATCGACTGACTGTATTTTTCGGAAACATCCAGTCAGCTTTAATCCACTGTTCAAAAGGAACGGGAAGGAAATAGAGAACCGTCAATGATGCTGAGCCAGGAGACCTGCCATAAGGAAGAACATTTTTTCCTACGGGAGATAGGAGGGTGTTGCGCGAACTTACATTGGATTAGTACTCCGGTGCAAATAGATTGTGCTCACAGCCTTCATAGAGGGCTTTTTTTATTGGCAGATAATTATAAAATATAACTGCAACTAAGACCGTCACCTAAAGGCTTGGTGACAGCCAAGTTTTCTAAGATTGGAGGTTTTAAAAATGGAAAAGGTACCAATCAGCAGTACGAAAACAATACAGACAAGACTTGTGCTACCGCCGGATACTAACCATCTGGATACGATTTTTGGCGGGAAAGTTCTTGCATATATTGATGAAATTGCCGCACTGACAACGATGCGGCATGCCAAAAGTGCCGTTGTTACCGCATCGATTGATTCAGTGGACTTTCTTTCGTCGGCAAAGGTGGGGGACTCTCTGACATTAGAGGCTTATGTAACATATACCGGGAGTAGTTCGATGGAAGTGTATGTAAAAGTGACAGCAAACGATTTGATTCATCACACCGAACAACTGACAACAGAGTCTTTCTTAACGATGGTTGCCGTGGATGATGCCGGAAAACCAATACCGGTTCCTGGGGTATATCCGGTCTCGGAGGAAGAAAAGCAGTGGTATGAATCAGCGCCTGTTCGTAAAGAAAATCGAAAACGCCGTGTTGTGGCGCAATAACTTTTACCCTTGATCACGAAATTGGTATAGAAATGCACTTTTTTAAAATGAATCCAACACATATTTCGTACCAATTCGAAAATGGTACGGGAATTCCGCTCATAAAACCTGTTAGATTGGATATTATAAAAATAGGAGAGTGGATTCGTTGGATACGCAAACAGTTTTTGAGAAAAATTCGATGCTTTTTAGATTTGCACACCAGGAAAAATTTCAAATTTGGCTTGACCATATTTTGTTTACCTGGAGATGGTGGTTGGGAATAGTAATTATTCTTATTTGTTTATGGGGCTGCTATCAGCTGACAAGGAATGAGAGCGGAAACCGATTGCTTTTCGCTGGCTTTTTCACTGCGCTTGTCGCAACATGTCTCGATTTAATAGGAGTTTTTTTTGGTTTATGGGATTACAGATATGAAGTATTCCCTTCAATCAACACTTACCTCCCCTGGGATTTACTGGTTGTTCCTACTTTGGTAATGGCTTTATTACGGATTAAACCGTACGCCAATCCCTTCGTAAAGGCACTGGTGCTGGGGGCGTTTACTTCCTTTATCGGGCTGCCATTATTGGATTGGATGGGACTGTATGAACCGCTGCATTGGAATTATATTTACTCGTTTCCCATTCAAGTTGTTCTTTATTTGCTTGCGGACTTTGTGAGTAGAAGGGGAAAATTTGCTCCGTTAAGAGACTAACCCGCGTTAGAAAAAATGGCAACTAACCATTCACACATGGTCAGTTGCCATTTTATTAATGAGAATCAATGATGTATACCAGATATTGATTCTTCTGCGATTACCCGGTCATTATCTTCTGTCATGGTCCCAACGATCGTTGTCGCGATCATCGTCGTCACGGTCCCAGCGGTCATCGTCGCGATCACCGTTGTCATGGTCCCAGCGGTCATCATCATCGTCCCAGCGGTCGTCGTCGCGATCATCGTCATCGTCCCATCTGTCATCATCGTCACGTTCATCTTCATCACGAAGCTTGTAACTGTAATCAACGTTGTTTAGTCCGTCATCCGGTGCACCGTAAGTTACTGTCATGATGACCCTTTCATCGTCATCACTTTCTATCTCTTCTTTAATTTTTTTCATATCGTCATCTGTGAAATTGAGTGGATTGATTTCCTTCACGTCATATTCTTTTTCACCGTCGTCTTCCTCAATTTCAATAATGGAGATGAGATAGTCAACATAGTTTTTCTGCACTTCATCCAAGCTTTTGAAATCATCGGTGCTGCTGCCGTCATTGCTGAAGTTCACTGCATCCACACTGATGTTATCAATATACCAGCCATCTTTTTGTGAAGCCCAGTCGGTTACATAGCGGAAGGCAATCATTATTTTTTGACCTTCATACTTGCTAAGGTTAAACGATTGAGTTGTCCATCCGTTAGATGAGCCAGTAAACCCAGGAACATTCGATTTGATTTTTGGATGAGCACTCGAATTGACCTCATCCGTTGTATTGTCATTGGCAAGTGATGTCCATGTTTCACCGCCATCAGTGGAAACCTGTACAAATCCGTAATCCCAGGTGGATTCAATGTTGTACATGGTGTCGAAAGTAAGTTTCGGATTTTGTGTATTGGACAGGTCGAATTCTTTGATTAGAGAATTATCCGCCAGCGAACCAGTTCCGCCCCATAATACATTGTTGGCGGAGTCTTTTGGATCCTTTTCCGATTTCCATTGCAATGGCAGAAAATCTATTCCATCAAATAACAATTTAGCATCGTCCTTCTTCGGCATTTCAATGAAATCCGTTCCCCAGGCAGGTGCCCCTTCAGATGCATAGGCCTGTTTGGTGCCTGTGTTCACCGTAAAGTCAATGCTTTCAAAACCATATTTTCCATCGAATTTGCGCTCTTCATCCAGGACAAGTGCGGTTTGATAATCCCGGTATACATCCTCGAAAGTTTTATCATAACCGGCTGTTTTTAGTGCATCATTTACCCCTTTAATGCCAGGTTTTTTATTCTTGGCCAGATCCTGAATAAATGATTTTCCGCCGAAATGATCATTTAAGTATAATTGAAACAAGTATGCGTTTCCATAGTCAGCCAGGACTTCCCGTGGGCCCTGATCTTCCCAGGCAACCAGGGAGTTTTCCGGTTTTTCTGCAAATGACTGAACATGACCTTCCGGGTGTCCATAACCAACTAGGTATTCCGCAAAGTCTGACATGCCTTCGTTGATCCATGTTTCTTCATCGGCATCATTGTCTGCGTGGATCAAGTGCTGGTATTCGTGTGCAACGGTGCCTTCATACAGATTTGCATTGGCAGCGTTATCCCCGACACGATTAGCCCAGTCATATGAATCTACGGTGATAATGTTGCGGTTTGTGTATGTTTCAAGCACTGGGGAGAAGAATCCTGCTACATAACTTGGAAATTCAGGATCATAGTAGTTTTCGTCTTTGATGTTATCAATTAGAATAATGCTGCGGTCGCTGTGATTCTGACTGACGTAATAATTTTCTCCTAAACTACTTTCCAGCATTGCATTTTCACCGCTGAGCGAATCGGGTGTACCAAAAAATTCTGTATCTGTCGGATAAATGTTATTGTCTACCTCAGAAAGGATGTAATCAATTTGCTCCTGGGTAATTTGAATCGAATCGTTCCGGTTTTCCTGTGGGAATTTGCGATCATTCGCTACCCAGATCTCTGCATGTTCACCAACTGCCTTTAGTGTAAAAGGCTTCAGGTAGTATTTGTTTTTTGTCTGATCGAGGGCAACCCATAATTTCTCTGTCCCCGGTACAGGTTCATACGGCTCAGACTGCACCTTGCTGAATGTACTGAATGGGATGGAAGATTTATCAAAATTTGCTTCCTTCACATTCTGATTTCTCAGCTCATCACCGATATCAACCGGATCAGGCTTCCCGTCACTTGCTGCTGCGGCTGAATCTGCCCCAAATCCAGCAAAACTGACCGGAATGGCCAGTAATACAGCGGCAACCATCATACGCCAATTCTTCATTGTATAACCCCTTTCGACAAGTTTTTTCTTTACACTACTTAATTCTCGAAAAGGGGACTGAATTCCTGTGGGTAAAAAGTACTAACTATCTGATTTTTAGACAAATTCATTGTAACAAATAGGTATTTTTACCTATAAATCGATAAAAAAATCAGCCGGCAAGTACCAGCTGCATCTTTCTATTTGTCAATTATGATTTCCTTTCGACCATCATCTTCATCAAAAATTTGGTCAGCCACTGGTTTAGGACCTTTTAGTCCGGACGTGTCCGTTATATGTGTAGAATTGTCCCAGAACGGCGTATTCATGCCGCCCATGTAAACGGCTGTAATCGAAATTGGGTCATTTTCCCATTCCTTCTGCAAACTTTCCGTAAATCCTTTAACGGCAAATTTGCTTGCACAGTAAATCGATTCGTTCATTTTACCGCGCAGACCGGCTGTAGAGATTATTGTAAGTATTCGTCCTTTGCTTGCTCGGATCAATGGCAGGGCAGATTGTACGGTTAAAATGGTTCCTTTTATATTGGTATTTAATGTATGTTCAATGTCACTTACCGTATAATCCTCCACTGGGCCAAAAATACCAACCCCTGCATTGTTGATGAAGATATCGAGTTCACCTATTTGCTGAAAGGCGATGCTGACTGAAGCTGGTTCCTGAACATCGCATAAAATTACTTCCGCATTTCCTCCATCGTTCATAATCTGTTTTTGAACGATTTGCAGCTTCGTGTCCGTTCTGCCCAGCAAAAAAATTTTACAGCCGCTTTTGGCATATTTTAGGGCAAGCGCCCGTCCAAGACCACTGCCCGCACCAGTAATTGCTACTGTTGGCATATACTTTTCCTCCTAAATTAATGAGTATCATTATTTCCATTCTCCTAAACTATTGGTAAAATGTAAACTGTTAGGGAGAGGAGTGATTATAATGGATTACCGATACAGTGACTATTCATTGGAACAACTGCGTGAAGAAATTGGTAAATTTAAAGAGAAGGCTCTGAAGGCTGAACAAGTGGGGAATGTCAGTGAAGTAGCCATTTATGAGCGAAAAATGCAGGTGGCTATGGCATACATGCTGAACCCAGATGACTTTCAGGGATCAGATGTTCATGAAATGAAAGGCGATCCCGGACACCGATTCAAAATAAATTATATAAATGGTGTTTTCGCATGGGGACACCGGATCAACCTTCTGGATGAAACGTATGAAAAAGAAGAAGCAATTCCAATTTCATTGCTGGGTGACAAAGTGGAAAAATAAAACCTGGCGGGGACATATTGAAATTGTATATCTTGAACAAAAAATTCAGGGTAAACTAGTGTAGGAAATATACGTAGACTCCAGCGGGAGGCTCAACAGCCGCTCGCGTAAAGCGAAGTATATTTCCGAAGCGACTGAATGCACCATTTCAATTTTATAAACACTTTACCGAAGTCCAAATTAAACCGGATTATCTCCTACGTCCAGTTTACGCTGAAGCTTATGCTCGGAAAAAATCCATCCGGTATATGAATTCATTTTTCGCATGTTGTCATCAATCTGAACAACGGCAACAAAGGGGTAATAATGATTTGACCTGTACCGTAAATCAATGAAGCGAACTTCGGTAAAATCATCAAAGTCATTGATTTCCCATCTGTAGACGGGTGAGAACGACAGGAACGCCGAAACATTTTTATCGTCTTTTGCCATTTCCATCAGTTCATTTTCCGGCAATGGAATTTTTTGAAATTCATCAACGATTTCAATATGTCTGTCTTTCACTGTGCCTACATAAAAATTATCTTCAGCTGTAATGGCAACACGCCATTCATTTTGCTTAATGGTCGGTGATGTTGCAATTTGGGTTGTATCCGGGAAGTAATCCATAATTTTTCGGACAATCTCCCGTTTATCAATATACCGTTTAATGTAGTACAGAATAATGACGGTATAAATGATTAAAAACGTGTAACCCGGATTGGCACCAAGCAGCCAGGCAACGATTCCAGCTACATGCAGAAAGAAAATATAGGGATCAAAGGTATTAATAAATCCTTTAGCTATCCATTTGTTCGTAAAGGGCCGGTATGCCTGGGTTCCATATGCATTGGGAATATCAACCAGCACATGGAGGATAACTGCCAGAAATGTCCAGGCCCACAAGTGCAGGAAGTCAACTTGCGGGACAAATATGTGGATGATACCAGCTATCAAAATCCCCCACATCATAACGGCCGGTATGGAATGTGTCTCACCGCGGTGATGGCGAATATATACAGCATTATTTTTCAGTTTTAAAATTGTATCAAAATCGGGTGCATGTGAACCGACGATGGTTCCTGCAAGCACTGCATTAAATAAAACAGGATCATTGTGGACGGCAGGGTCCAGTGTAGCAAGTCCACCCAGTGCAATTCCCATAACAATATGGGTACCAGTATCCATAAGTTAAGGTCCTCCTCAGAAAACTCGACAAAATTCGCGTTTATCAAAAAACGTTTCCATTAATTAATTGTACCATAAAGGGTGTTTCAACATGAACGAGAAAGCATTGGAAAACATTGATATTCCATCATTCCGGCAAGATTTAATCGGTTGGTATCAATCGAATAAACGGGATCTCCCCTGGCGCGAGGATAAGGATCCCTATAAGGTATGGGTTTCCGAAATCATGCTCCAACAAACAAAAGTTGATACGGTTATCCCATATTTTAATCAATTTATTGAGAAGTATCCCACACTGTCTGATTTGGCAAATGCCGATCAGCAGGATGTACTGAAAACATGGGAAGGTCTTGGATACTATTCCCGTGCAAGAAACCTGCAAAACGCTGTTCGTGAAGTTGTGGCAGATTATAATGGTAAAGTTCCAGCAAATGAAAAAGACCTCGGTGCATTAAAAGGCGTTGGTCCATATACAAAAGGTGCCATTCTGTCCATTGCGTTCCAGCAGCCTGTGCCAGCGGTTGACGGCAATGTAATGCGAGTGTTGTCACGAATATTGAAAATAGAGGACAATATTGCACTGCCCAAAATTAAGAAACAATTTGAAAAGTATGTGGATGAACTGATTTCCACGGTAGATCCATCTTCCTTTAATCAGGGAATGATGGAATTGGGTGCCCTAATCTGTACACCAAAATCACCAATGTGTATGTTCTGCCCGGTTCAGGAGCACTGCCAGGCATATGCAGATGGCGTGGAAGAGCAATTGCCAGTGAAGTCAAAAGCAAAAAAGCAGAAAAGAGTCCCATATGTGGTACTCCTGATCAGGAATGAAAAAAATCAATACGTTATTGAAAAACGTCCGGGCGACGGATTACTTGCCAACCTTTATCAATTCCCAATGGTTCCATCGGCAGAAATAGGCATGGATCATATAGAAAATTGGGTTGAAATGGAATATGGCTTGACGATTAGGCTGAATGAAAAAAAGGGTGAATTGAAACACGTGTTTTCTCATATTATCTGGCAGCTTGAAATTTTGGAAGCAACCACAGAAACTGCTGAGCTTCGTGATGAACGAATCCAGTTTGTTGACCAAACCGGACTGAATGATTTTCCTTTTCCTGTTTCACACCAGAAAATGATGAAATATATACGCGGGGAATAGGATTATGACGCATGTTCGATATTGCAGTCGTTTCCCATTTTTATCCAGATGCGGTTAAGTTTTACTTCCTAGAAGTGAGGATAAAAACTTGTGTACTGGACAAATTAAGGGCTGCGGAGGTGATACTGATGGCTAAACAACCTAAAAAGTCAGCTGCAGGAACAAACGTTCAGCAAGTAAAGAAACAAAATCAACAAGCAGCTCAAGGGCAAGGTCAGTACGGTACTGAATTTGCATCCGAACAAACAAATGCACAACAAGTGAAAAAGCAGAATCAAAAATCTCAGCAAAAGAAAAAGTAACTTGCCTATCCCCGATTTTAAGCATTTAGAGCCCCCCTTCCTCAGGGGGCTCTTTTAATGTTTTTTCACGAAACGGACAAACCGACACGCAACGTGGTCCAATACCATCCATTTTCATTTTTTAGATATTTTCTTTGAGAAGTATTGCTTTATAAATGGTACAGTTGCCTATATAATATAAAGACAAACTTTTCGTTTAAATTATAGAAAGGACGATAGGATGGTTAGTCCAGAAGCAGGCTCGGTCATGCAGATACAAAGTTATAAGCATAATGGGCAATTACATCGGGTGTGGGAAAGCAGCCTTGTATTGAAAGGCACGGAAATGATTGTCATTGGTGCGAACGATAAAACATCGGTTAAAGAAAGCGATGGCAGAACCTGGACGACACGTGAGCCGGCAATAAGTTATTTTCACTCCAAATATTGGTTTAATATTATCGGAATGCTCCGTACTGATGGGATATATTATTACTGCAATATCAGCTCGCCGTTTATTTTTGATCAGGAAGCATTGAAGTACATAGACTATGATCTGGATGTAAAGGTATATCCTGATATGACATGGGACTTGCTTGATGAAGATGAGTATGAAGAGCATAAAGCAGTGATGAACTATCCGTATGTACTGGATGGAATTTTGTGGAAAAACGTACGTATACTGCTTCACTGGATCAGGCAGGGCAAAGGTCCGTTTGCGGCTGATTTCATTGATAAATGGTATGAGCGGTATTTAACGTACAGGTAACGAGTTAGACAGCAACTAATTGGTTTTTTCATTCACTCTTATGGTAAAGATACTCCTTCTTTGACCGGCATATAATTCAATTCGTTGAATATGGGTGTTGAACGATTTATAATGCAATATGTAATTAATAAAGAGTCCCTTGTTACAATAAAGTAGCAAGGCTTTTCTTTTCGGAATTCACTACTTTTATAAGGATGCGACATAATGAGCAGTATTAAGCAATATTTATCTTTCGTTAAACCATATAAATGGAAAATATTTTGGACGGTTATCGTCGGTATTGCCAAATTTGCAATCCCGCTGTTGATTCCGTTGATTTTGAAATATGTCATTGATGAAATCATTCACGCGGAAGATCTGTCGGATGCTGAAAAATTGAATGATTTATTCTGGCTGATGGGCGGAGCGTTTGTAATATTCCTTGTTTTGCGACCGCCGATAGAATATTTTCGACAATACCTGGCGCAATGGGTAGGGAACACAATCCTTTATGACATAAGGGATAAGCTGTTTGATCACATCCAAAAATTGAGTCTGGGATTTTATTCTCAGACAAAAACCGGGGAAATTATTTCCCGGGTAATACATGATGTCGAACAAACAAAGACTTTTGTCTTAACCGGTCTAATGAACATCTGGCTGGATATGATTACGATCTTAATCGCAATCGTTATTATGCTGACACTGGATCCGTGGCTGACATTGGTAGCTATTATTTTGTTCCCGTTCTATGGGTTTTCTGTCAAATTTTTCTATGGAAGGCTGCGGAACCTGACAAGGGAACGATCCCAATCATTGGCGGAAGTGCAGGGTCACTTGCATGAACGGGTGCAGGGCATCCCGGTCACCAGAAGTTTTGCACTGGAAGATTATGAACAGACACAATTTGATGTTCGTAACGAAAACTTCCTGCAAAAAGCGTTGAATCATACAAACTGGAATGCCAAAACATTTGCGGTCATGAATACTATTACAGACCTTGCGCCATTACTGGTTATTGCTTTTGCGGGTTATTCCGTAATAAACGGGGACCTGACGTTGGGTACGATGGTTGCATTCGTCGGCTACATGGAACGCGTGTACAGTCCATTACGCCGCCTGATCAGCTCTTCTACGGTGCTGACACAATCGGTAGCATCAATTGACAGGGTTTTTGAACTTATGAATGAGAAGTATGACATTGTCGATAAAGAGGATGCAACGAAACTTGGACGTGTTAACGGGCAAATCGATATTGAAAATGTTTCTTTCCAATACGAGGAAGCCGAACCGTCCGTATTACAAAATGTCAGTCTGAATGTAAAAGAAGGTGAAACGATTGCATTTGTCGGAATGAGTGGCGGGGGCAAGTCGACACTGATCAGTCTGATACCACGATTTTATGATGTAACAGATGGATCCATCAAAGTGGATGGTATGGACATCCGTGATGTACAGGCCCGTTCGTTGCGCGATAACATTGGGATGGTTCTGCAGGATAATACGTTATTCAGCGAATCCATCTCCATGAACATTCGTATGGGAAACCCTGATGCGACTGATGATGAAGTGGTTGCGGCTGCCAAAGCGGCAAATGCAGATGACTTTATTAACGATTTGCAGTATGGCTATGACACGCTGGTTGGTGAACGTGGGGTCAAACTTTCGGGCGGTCAAAAACAACGGATAGCCATCGCCCGTGTGTTTTTGAAGAATCCGCCAATCCTGATTTTTGACGAAGCAACATCAGCACTTGACCTGGAGAGTGAACACACGATACAGGAAGCGATGGAAAAACTGGCATCCGACCGTACGACATTTATCGTTGCGCACCGGCTGGCAACCATCACACATGCCGACCGGATTGTGGTGATTGAAAACGGTGAGATTCAGGAAATCGGTTCACATAAAGAGCTGATGGCACGTAAAGGAAGTTATTATGATTTGTACCAGGTTCAGAACCTGGACAACCCGGAACAAATGGAACTGTGAGTATGTGAACTCCTCTGCAAAAGTGCAGGGGGGTTTTTATATGCGCTGGGTGAAGTGAAATCCTGATAAAACTGACAAAGTGACCGATAAACAATCTGGATTGACTGATAAACCCTCTAATTTGACTGATAAATTCAGGGAAGTGACTGATAAACCCCCTAAGCTGACTGATAAAGCCATAAATCATACAAAAAGCACCCTCCATAATCGAAGGGTGCTCTTGTTCAAACGTTTGATTATCTGCTTGCCATTGTGCGGAAAGCCTTGCCTGCAGCTTCAATCGTTTGGTCGATGTCCGCTTCTGTATGTTCTGTCGTTAAAAACCACGCTTCAAATTTTGATGGTGCGAGGTTAATGCCCTGCTCCAGCATCAGGCGGAAAAACTCCGCAAAGGCGTCACCATCACTTGCTTCAGCCTGTTCATAGTTGGAAATCCTGCCGCTGCCAAAATAGACGGTCAGTGCCCCACATAATCTATTTACAGAAATTGGAATATCATATTGGCTTGCCTGATTTAGAATTCCTTCTTCCAACCGCTTGCCAAGATCATTAAGTTTTTCATAAACACCAACATCCTGCAAAACTTCGAGACAAGCAATTCCAGCTGCCATGGAAGCAGGGTTTCCGGCCATCGTGCCTGCCTGATAAGCCGGTCCAAGCGGGGCAACCTGTTCCATAATATCTTTTCGCCCACCATATGCGCCGATTGGCAGCCCGCCGCCAATGATTTTACCCATCGCAGTCATGTCCGGCTCGATTCCGTACACTTGCTGGGCACTTCCATAGGTAAAGCGGAATGCTGTGATGACTTCATCATATATAACGAGGGCGCCGGCATCATGGGTGATAGTATTTACAGCCTGTAAAAATCCTGCTTCGGGTTCAACGATACCAAAATTACCAACAATCGGTTCAACCAACACCCCTGCAATCTGATTACCCCATCGTTCCATCGCAGCTTTGAATGCTTCAAGGTCGTTAAATGGAACGGTTATGACATCTGACGCAACGGATTCCGGAATTCCTGCCGAGTCCGGCGTGCCCAGAGTCGCCGGACCAGATCCGGCTTCAACCAATACGGAATCAAAGTGACCATGATAACATCCGGAAAATTTGATCAGTTTGTTCCGTCCGGTGTACGCACGTGCAACACGGACAGTGGTCATAACCGCTTCTGTACCCGAGTTGACGAAGCGGACTTTTTCCAGTGAGGGAATGGCTTGCTTAAGTATTTTGGCAAATTTGTTTTCGAGACGGGTTGGAGTCCCATACAAAACCCCATTTTTCGCAGCATATGATATGGCTTCTGCGATATGCGGATGAGCATGCCCAGTTATGATTGGACCGTATGCCCCCAGATAATCGATGTATTTATTACCGTCCACATCCCAGAAGTACGCGCCTTTCGCATGTTCCATATAAACAGGTGTGCCGCCTCCAACACCTTTGTATGCGCGTGAAGGGGAGTTTACTCCGCCGACAATATGCTCCAATGCTTCGTTATGTAATTCCTTTGATTTAGAAAAGTCCATTTAATAATGCCTCCCGATTAGCTTTTTTGGTAGATAATAAAGTAAAAAACCATCTTACTGCATAAGGATGTCACCTAAAGGCTTGGTGACAACCAAGTTTCTAAAACCACTTTCTACTATATCAAAAATTGATGGCTTGTACATTTTACACTTACCAAAAGTTCAAGCAGGCAGACCACGCAATCGAGCGAGCCGAATCTGAATCAGGCAGCACCCGATTTACGACCGCAACACGCTAACATCCATCAAAATATTGGCAAATCATCGGTTGGATAAGCATATGTATAGGTTAAGCGGGGGATTATATGGGAATTTTATCATGGCTGTTCATTTGCGGTATTTGTGGAATAATGGTGTGGAGCCTTATCCAATTTATTCGCGGCGGGAGATATCGCGTCAATCTGCACTTGCGTGAAAGCAGGTTTTCTGCTGAAATTTTTTATACATTATTAGTCGTTTATTTTACGGTTATTATTGGGTTTGGGTTGATATATTTTATCCTGTCCATCAATCAGATTCTTCTTGTGGAAAATGGAGAATTGCGGGAAGTCAGTATTATTGCTTCACTGATTCATTCGATGTATTTCAGCGGGGTAACATTGCTGACGATTGGGTATGGTGATATAACACCAATTGGTATTGGGCGACTGATTGCGTTGATCCAGGCACTGATCGGCTATATCCTGCCAACTGCTTTTGTACTCAGGCTTGTCCAGTCTAATCAGAAAGATAGAGACAGATAAATTGATGTGCTATAGTAAGGATAAGTGAAATTTGCATGGAGGGATAAATCTATGAGTGTTGAAGTAGGTAACCAGGCACCTGATTTCACCTTGCCGAATCAGGATGGAAACGAGGTTAGCCTGTCAGACTTTAAAGGAAAATCGGTAGTTTTGTATTTTTACCCGAAAGATATGACGCCGGGGTGTACTACAGAAGCTTGTGAATTCCGTGATGCACAGGAAAGCTTCAGTGAATTGGATGCAATCATCATTGGTGTAAGCCCTGATCCGATCGAGCGGCATCAGAAATTTGTTGATAAGCATGATCTTCCATTTCTGCTGTTGGCTGATGAAGATCATAAAGTTGCCGAAGCATACGGCGTCTGGAAGCTGAAGAAAAACTTCGGCAAAGAATATTATGGCATTGAACGGTCGACATTTATTATTGATCCGGACAGCAATATTCAAAGAGAATTTCGTAAAGTAAAAGTGGACGGGCATGTGGAAGAAGCACTGCAGGCCATCCGTGATAACCAGTAATTGTTCAAAAGCAGTCCTTTGATGTGGGGCTGCTTTTATTTTGTAACGTCAGGAAGTATAATTAAGGCTAGACCTTATAAACAAACATGAGGAGGAATGGTATTTGGTTATCCTGTCGTCAGCAAAACTATCGGATAAACATAAACAAGCACTGAACGATAAATATCCGGATGTCGCATTTATTTTTTGTGACAGGATGGAGGAGGCAGAACAGCATTTGGATGATGCTGACATATTGATTACGTATGGACAGGATCTCACACCCGAATTGGTGGGATGTGCATCCCGATTAAAATGGATTATGGTCATTTCTGCAGGTTTGGAAGAAATGCCTTTAGCAACAATTGAGGAAAAAGGGATTTTGGTAACAAACGCGAAAGGAATTCACAAGTATCAAATGGCGGAATATGCAATTTCCATGCTCCTCCAGGTATACCGTCAGGCCAAAGTGATAATTGAGAATGAGCACGCCGGTAAGTGGGACAAGACAGTTCGATTGCAGGAATTAACAGGAAAAACAATGCTTATCGTTGGGGCAGGTGCAATTGGCGGTGAGGTCGCACGTCTGGCAAAAGCATTTCGCATGACGACCTATGGCATCTCCAGAAGTGGAAAGACAGTTGATAATATTGATGAAACGTACACCAACAGTGACTTGAAAAGCATTTTGCCTATAGCGGATATTGTTGTTTCTGTATTGCCAAGCACATCCGAAACACGACATTTTTTTAGCTATGAAGATTTTCAGCTGTTGCCTGACCATGCAGTATTTTTGAACATGGGGCGTGGTGATGCAGTGAGCAGTGATGTCATTCTAAAGGCCATCAGGGAGGAAGAGATTGCCCATGCGGTACTGGATGTGTTTGAAACAGAACCACTGCCGTCAGACCATCCTTTTTGGAAAGAGGAGAACATTACTGTAACTCCGCACATATCAGGCAGTTCACCAATGTATCAGAAACGTGCGCTGGAGATTTTTGAACAAAACCTTCACACATATCTGGAAAATCGTGACGAGTACGTAAATAAAATAGATGTAACCAGGGGGTATTAAGAGTGCGAATTTATACACGAAAAGGGGACAAAGGGACGACTTCGTTAATTTATGGCCAGCGCGTACCGAAGAATGATTTGCGTGTTGAAGCATACGGCACATGTGATGAAACCAATTCGATGATAGGACTGGCACTAAGTTTTCTGGAAAATGAGGAATGGGACAAGAAGGAAGCGTTTCTTGAAAAAATGCACCGGATTCAGACCATTTTATTCCATGTCGGGGCAGAGCTGGCAACCCCAAAGGACAAAGAAGTGAAGTGGAAGTTGAAACAGGAGTATATTCAGGAACTTGAGGATCAAATAGATGAGTGGGATAAGAGCCTTGAGCCGTTACGAAACTTTATCCTGCCATCAGGTCACAGTGCTTCCAGTGCATTGCACACTGCAAGAACGGTAGCAAGACGTGCGGAGCGGACTGCAGTTGGTATGGGCGATGAGCTGGAGAACCCGCTGGTCGTGTCCTATTTGAACCGTTTGTCAGACTTTCTGTTTGTAGCAGCAAGATATGTGAATCAAAGTCTGAAGGGAACGGAGATTCCGTTGAAAGCTGATATTTAAAGATAAAAAAACAAATGATTTGTAAACGAATCATTTGTTTTTTTACGCATGATTTTTTTATTGGTTCAATATACTTATATTGACAGAAAGCTCTTCAGGAAGGTACACTATTTATAAGAATTATAAAATAAGAATGAATAAGGCTTTATTATAATAAATGAAAGTGAGGTGCATGACGGTGTCTGAACAGAGACTTCGTGAGGCAATCGATACACTGAAAAATTCAGGCGTCAGGATAACACCACAGCGTCATGCGGTTCTTGAGTATCTTCTTAATACAATGGTTCACCCGACAGCCGATGATATTTATAAAGCGCTCGAAGGAAAATTCCCGAATATGAGCGTTGCGACGGTATATAATAATCTGCGTGTATTACGTGAAATCGGTCTCGTCCGTGAACTGACTTATGGTGATTCTTCCAGCCGCTTTGACTGCAACACGACAGAGCATTATCATATTATTTGCGATGAGTGCGGTAAAATAGTGGACTTCCATTATCCGACGCTGGATGAAGTGGAATCACTGGCAGAACAAGTAACCGGATTTGAAGTAAGTCATCATAGAATGGAGATTTACGGTAAGTGCGAAGATTGCCAACAGCTTGAAACACAAAAGCACTAATGATTATAATATTAAAAGCCGGATGTCCTGAGTGGGCATCCGGCTTTATTGCTATTTGGGAAGTTCGCCTTGTTGGCGGGCTTTTTTATTTTTTGTATTCTTTTGCCTTCCTTTTTGCTTCTTTACGATATTTACGTGTATTATATTTTTCATCGAATTCTTTTCCTTCAAGGTCTTTGTCCAGGGTTAATGGCTGTTTGCAGTGCATACATGCATCAACACGTCCAAGCATTTTGGTCGGTTTCTCACAGCTTGGGCAGACAATGGGTACCGCCTTGGTTGACAGCATGCCAATCCAAAAATAAACAACACAGCTGAAAATGACAAATAGCAAGCCAACTATCATAAATATGGCCATCAGCCATTCAATTTTTTTGGACAGGATGCCACCGTACATAAAGGCAAAACCAATGAACACCTGGAGCAGTGCAAAAGAACGGATTTTATTTATTTTGCTTGAATAGACTAATTGCTGCTGTGCCATGATTGTCCTCCTTAGTATTTCATTGACAGTATAGCATATTTCAACAGCTTTTTTGACCTCAAAAAAAGGATTTCACAAAAATATAACGAATTATATAATATTGAGGTTAATGGAGGAGTAATCAAAATGGAAGATTTACTGAGACCTATTTATCAGGAGCGTGCCAGTGAATCCGGCACGTTGGGCATCGTGATTATTGAAAAAATGAAACCAAACAGTCCAATCACCGATAATTTTGATGTGATTCTGCTTATTATTGTGAGTGATGATGCAAAACAGGATTGGTTTGTGAAACATTATGAACTTGACGATGAAAAGACAGCAGCCATGCACATCGTGGAAGAGAAACGGTTGATGGAATGGATTGATACAAGTGGTTATCGTAAAGCAGTTGAATGGGTGATTAATGGAAAAGTTGTTTTTGACCGCAACGGTTATATTGCTGATCTGAAGAACCAATTGAGAACGTTCCCGTTTGAAAAAAGGAATTTGCGCAAAGCAATGGAATTTGGAAAGCTGGTCAAAAGTTATAATGAAGTGAAAGAGCTTCATGAATCAAACCAGCTTAAAGACGCTTACAGCAGAATGGTGCATTCGCTTCATTATTTAGCGAGACTTGCTGTCATTGAAAAGGGCTACCATCCGGAAGTGACACTCTGGAACCAGGTGAAGCAGATTGATCCTGAGGTATATAAGTTGTATGAAGAGCTGATCGAAAGTGAAGAGGATATTGAACAACGTATCAAGCTGATGATACTGGCGGCAGATTTTGCCATCAGCACCAGAGCGGAAGTGTCCGCAAAACATTTACTCGATATTATCCGAACAAAGGATGCAGCATGGTCGTATGAGGAATTAAAGCAACAGCCGGCGGTATCGCCATATGTGCTTGATCTTGCCGCAATGCTGATGTATCTGCATGAAAAAGGTTTATTGGAAACTGAATTGGCTCCAACAAAAGGTGCTGGCGTTTACCAATTGAAATACAAGTCTGCTTTATAATATTGTTGCACAACAGAAGTTTAGACAGCATATGAATATATGGTTGGAACAGCAATGAAGGCTATGGCATTGATACCATAGCTTTCAGTCTTAATTTTGGATTGGCTGAAAAAATAATATTGACTTTGAAAATGAGGCATGATAAAGTAATATTCGCTGTTGAAATTCAGAGCGATTTTTGACGGCGAAACATGATGAAATTTTCTCTTGATTTGAAGAGAATATCATGATATATTGAATATCGTTGCGCTTAGATAGGCAACACACTTCTTTCAAAAAAACTTCAATTAATTATTGACATTGTTTTTGAAAGGTGATATATTAGTCAAGTCGCTGTTTTGAAGCGGCGCAACAAATTTGCTCTTTGAAAACTGAACAAAACAACCAGTATGTCAATAAAAAAGCGTAAGCGCTCGGTTAGCGACGTACGGACTGGACTGAACCGCAGGAGATAAAGGAAACACGATGAACGCAAGTGAATCGATGTTGACTTATCGTACGGAGGTGAGGGAAGTCCGCTAGTCGCTGAGCGCTGGAGCTGGATTAGCGAAACAGGACGAAAGCAAATGCTTTCCCCTGGATTCAATTTACAAAGCTAAGAATTCAAATATGGTTGATTGGTGTCAATCGTATATCAACTTTCTATGGCAAATTAGAAGCGGTTCTTATTTGCACAAGTTCAACTACACTTTTGAAAGAACCAAAAGTGAGTTTTCTATGGAGAGTTTGATCTTGGCTCAGGACGAACGCTG
>NZ_BAAADS010000008.1:16551-38382 GCF_039522605.1 Virgibacillus siamensis | reverse complement strand
GAAAAGAAAACCGAATAAGATTAGAATTTACTTCCAATTTAAGTTTTAACTTGGAAGTATGAATAATTCAGGATACAAGTATAAAACTTCTCCAGGAAGATGTGTATTGATATATTAACATGGAAATCAAGGGTACGACTGTAAAGATATCTCCGAAAAAGTTAGGAGTAAAAGGAGCTATGGTTATTAAATCTGTCCAGTAGCCAAAGAAATTTCCAAATGAATCATAAACGACAAACAGTACTGCCACTAAAGAACCGAAAAATAGTATCTCCACTAATCTCCTTTTGTCTACAAGATAAAAAAATAAGACATAGCAAATAAGTACTAAAAAGAGGACCAAAAACCATGGAAAAGAAAACAATTCCTGATTAAGCCACTTGGTTAAGTTTAGGTTGTTTAATTGATCTGATTTCTGAAGTATCTCTTCATTGCTAATCATTTGAAACCCCTTCGTAAATAAAGTCGCTTTTATTATTCACAAGTACCTTTTATGTATTCAAAATAAAATTTGTAGGTTAACTATTCAATAGAGCAGGTATAAACAATCAAGCATTATATTTCCTGTAGTTCTTTTATATTTCACCAAAAATTTTTTGCATGACAAATTAAGCATTACATATACAGGATAATATACAACAAGACCGCACTTATTAGGAGTGCGGTCTTGTTGTATCAAGTGGTTTGAGTTTTGCTTCAATTTTTTCACGCTGATTTTCAAAGAACGGTGGCAGTGCCAGTGACTCTCCAAGGTGATCGATATCTTCATCGGTTGCAAATCCCGGGCCGTCCGTTGCCAGTTCAAAAAGGATTCCATTTGGTTCTCTGAAATACAGTGATTGAAAGTAATAGCGGTCCACCAGCCCTGAATTCGGGATGCGTGCTTCGCGGACACGATCTTTCCAAATGGCCAGTTCTTCCTCATTGTCAACGCGGAAGGCAACATGGTGGACGCTCCCGCGGCCGGGGCGCTCACGGGGCAGGTCAGGGCTGATTTCCAGGTGAATTTCAGCACCGGTTCCGCCCTCTCCGGTAGTAAAGACGAGTGTATCCTCCTTGCCGCCTGTAACAGATGAATAACTTCCTGCTTTTTTAAACGTCAACAATTCCGTTAAAACCTGTTCTGTCGGCTGCGGGTCTTTGACAGTTAATTTCACGGGGCCAAGTCCTTTGATTCCCTTTTCAAGAGGAACCGGACTTTTGTTCCATGCTTTTCCGCCGGCAATACCTTGATTATTTTCATCCGATACAAAAGATAGACGCTGCCCCTCAGGATCGCGGAACTGCAGTATTTTTCGACCGTACTGTTCAGTGATCCCGTCATGATCAACGTTATATTTCTGCAACCGCTCAAGCCAGTATTCCAAAGCGTCATCATTGGGGACTCTTAATGATGTTGTGGAAATACTGCCGCTTCCAGGATAGGTATGACCGGCATTTGGAATTTCGAAAAAGGTAAAATCGGTTCCAGGATTGCCGGCTTCATCGGCATAGAACAGGTGATAGACTGACGGATCATCCTGATTAATCGTCTTTTTGACAAGTCGCATTCCAAGGATTTCTGTGTAAAAATGGTAGTTATTTTTTGCATTTGCAGTGATGGAAGAAACATGGTGAATTCCTTTTATTTCCATTGGTAACCCTCCTAGCAGGTTATGCTTATAATTATTTTGAATTCAAAATAATTATAAGCCATCATTACTGAAGTGTCCATTATTCTGTTTTATTTTGGTTATGCTTTGGCCGCAGCCCATCCTGAAGCTGCCTGATACTTAGGCCAAAATCCATTTGCAGGTGCGGAAAATCAGGGTTTCTCCAATCACCGCCCCATTCAAAGCCCAGTTCTTTGGCCAAATCTGCGACCTCAAACCAGTCTGCTTGCCCATTATTGTTTCCATCGTAGCTTGTATTCCAAATAATCTCGCCGTTGTCATTCTTTAAGGCATAATCCACAGCGAGGCCATAATTGTGATAGGACTCGCCTCCTTTGGCATATGTTACGATATTGCCGCTAGCAGTTCTTCCCTGCGCATATAATTCGTTTTGTTCTTTTTTAGTGCGAAATTTTTCCGTGATGACAACACTAATGCCATGTTGGGCGGCCTCTTGTACCAGTTTTTTCGTTTTTTTGGCAACGACAGGATCGAACTGCTTCGTCTCCGGCTGATTTTTTTCCAATTTGATGTAGCGGTCATTTTTCTGTTCATATATGATGAAAAGCAGGATAACGAAAAGGATAATCAGTATCCAGACTATGATGTCTTTATGGAATAATTTCAATGTAAAATCTCCCTGAGTGCAAGTTTTCTATATTATATCTTATCTGCACGATTGAAACATCAATCGCCGGAGCGAGAACATCAACCGCTGGGGCAAGAACATCAACTGCAAAGGGCGAAACATCAACCGCAACAGGCGAAACATCAACCGTTCCATCATTTGTGAACCGGTGGAAGTGACAAAAGGTTGAAAAGTTGACCTTGCACTCGAATTGGTGCTGCATATATTATAAGACGAAAGGAGGGGTTACATGTATGTGCTTCTTGTCATGTTAATTGGTTATTTAACCGGTTGTGTCCATGGATCCCAGCTGGTTGGCAAGATAAAAAAGATAGATATTAAAAACAGCGGTGTGAAAAATTCGGGAGCATCGAATACAACCATTTTGCTGGGGTGGAAATTTGGAATTGTTGTTGCACTTATTGATGTTTTTAAAGCAACGTTATCGATATTATTTGTTTTATATTTACTGGAGGGGCAAGGGATTACCGGAGAGACTCAGACATTGCTGGTATACGTAAATGCTCTGTTTATTATAATTGGTCATAATTATCCGATCCAGATGCGTTTCAACGGTGGTAAAGGAACTGCCTCCCTGGTGGGCGTTCTGTTGGCGATTGACTGGAAAATTGCCTTAATAGGAATTGGTATTTTGCTTTTACTTACTTTGGCTACAGACTATCTGGTGGTTGGCGTATTGTTTATGTATTTATCCTTTCTTGTAACTACATATTTATTCTTCGGAATCGAACCAGCGCTGGTTGTCGTGTTATTATCAATAATGAGTGTACTGAAACATCTGGAAAACTATAAACGTATATTCAGTCAGGAAGAAACAAGACTATCCAGTATGTTTAAAAAAGAATCATAATTGGAGGAAGCAGATGCTTGATATCATTATTTGGATTGTAATCATTGCCATGTTCATTTTAAGTTTTGTCTCGATTATTTTTCCGGTCATTCCAGGGCCGCTGGTCTTGTGGATCGGTTATCTGTTATATCATTTTGTTATTAATGAAGGGGAGCTCACTGTACTGTTTTGGATTGGAATGGTTATTTTAACGGTTATCCTCATTGTATCGGATATCATTGCCAACAGCTATTTTGTAAAAAAGTTCGGCGGCAGTAAATGGGGCGAACGTGGTGCCGGAATTGCTGTTATTATCGGTTCGTTTATTTATCCGCCAATTGGCATCCTGGTACTGCCATTCATCGTTGTCATTATCATTGAGTTGATGCAGAAACGTACAGGAAAAGAAGCGTTCCGTGCGTCGGTTGGTTCACTAATCGGCTTTCTCGGCGGGGCTGTGGCCAAGGTGGTGCTGCAGCTTGTTATGATTGGCTGGTTCGTGATTGAAGTTATTTTTTTAAACAGTTAATGATAGAAAGGATCTTGATTATATGAATTATCCATCACGCGTCATGACAATTGCTGGATCTGCTGCCGGTGGAAGTGCTGGCATACAGGCGGATTTGAAGACGTTTCAGGAATTTGATGTTTATGGAATGAGTGCTGTCACTGCAATTGTGGCATATCATCAGAAGACAGGAAAAAACGTTCATCCACAATCGATTGAGGCAATTGAAGCCCAATTTTCAACAGCCGTTAAGCAAGTCGGAATCGATGCGCTTAAGACAGGGATGCTTTTTTCCAAAGAGGTCATTGATAAGGTGGCCGACATAATTGCAGAGTCGAAGGTAGAAACGGTCGTAGTTGATCCGGTCATGGTTGGAAAACTGGATTCAAAGCTGCTGGAGGATAGTGCCATTGATGCGTTGAATACAAGACTTATTCCGCTGGCGACGGTCATTACCCCGAATATACCAGAAGCATCCATCCTGCTTGACGGTCGAAAGCTGGAATCGGTGGAAGATCTGAAGCAGGCTGCGGTGGATTTGCATCAGCTCGGACCAAGTTATGTACTTGTGAAGGGCGGCAGACTGGAAGGTCCGGCAGTGGATGTGCTGTATGACGGGGAGAAATTGACAACCTATGAGGCGCCGAGAATAGATACTGTCAACACGAGCGGAGCCGGATGTACCTATTCGGCAGCAATTACCGCTGAAATGGCAAAAGGAAAATCCGTTTTGGATGCTGTGCATTCGGCAAAGAGCTTTGTAACTACCGCAATCACCAACGGATTCTCTTACACGGAAATGGTCGGCCCTACTTACCATGCTGCTGCCCGCAAGTTTGGCGAGGCTCATCAAATTAATGTTAAAGGGGAATGATTCATGGTTAAACGTGCCTTAATAAATGTGGATTATACCGTTGATTTTGTTGCTGATGAAGGTAAACTGACGTGCGGCAAACCAGGACAGGCAATAGAAAGTGAAATTGTTTCGCTGACGAAGGAGTTTATTTATGCTGGTGACTATGTCGTTTTTGCGATTGATGCGCATCATGAGGGCGACACGTATCATCCGGAGTCGGTGTTATTTCCCCCGCATAATATTATTGGTACGGAGGGACAGGCGCTTTACGGGGAACTCGCTCAGGTATATCAAGCGAATCAAAATGCCGAGAATGTTTATTATTTTGATAAAACCCGTTACAGTGCGTTTGCCGGAACTGATTTGGAACTGAAATTGCGTGAACGTGGAATTGAGGAACTCCATCTGATCGGCGTTTGTACCGATATATGTGTCTTGCATACCGCCGTTGATGCGTATAATAAAGGGTTTAAGATCGTTGTTCACAAGGATGCTGTCGCCAGCTTTAATGCTGCCGGGCATGACTGGGCGCTTGGACATTTTGAAAACACACTGGGAGCAGACATCGTTTAGAAAGCGTGAAAGCCGCGAGACCCCTGGCTTTTAGTGCCATAATGGACAAGGCTTGACTTTGACCGCACATCCATTTATATTAAAAAATAGAATATGTGAAACGTTGACAGGGATTAGTACTATATTAATGTCTTTTGCAGAGAGGAAATGTCCGCTGAAAATTTCCAAAGACCTAAGTGGGAACCTGCCTTGTAGTTCGCCATCGGGAAAGCGTCCTGCTGTAAGATGCGCGCGGTTCATGACCGTTATCATGCCAAGTGTACAGAGTGCGTGCCTCTGTAAACAAGGGTGGTACCACCAAACCTCGGTCCCTTAGCAGGATGGAGGTTTTTTTGTACAATTTTTTACGTGAACGCTGCTCGTATGTTTTTTAAATACATTTTAATATAGAGGTGTTTCGATTGGGTAAAAAGAATAAACAGTTTGTTGAGAAAATCACCGCGATGGAAGATGATTTTGCACAGTGGTATACCGATGTGGTCAAACAGGCGGATTTGGTTGACTATGGTGCTGTTCGCGGAACAATGGTGATTAAACCGCATGGATATGCTATCTGGGAAAATATTCAGGCGGAACTGGATCGTAAATTTAAGGAGACCGGGCATTCCAACGTCTATTTTCCGCTATTTATTCCGGAAAGCATGCTGCAAAAAGAAAAGGATCATATTGAAGGGTTTGCACCGGAAGTGGCATGGGTAACACATGGCGGTGAAGAGGAACTTGCTGAGCGGATTTGTGTCCGTCCGACATCTGAAGTTCTTTTCGGTGAGTATTATGCAAAAAATATTCATTCCTATCGTGACCTGCCGATGCTTTATAATCAATGGAGCAATGTTGTGCGGTGGGAAAAAACGACTCGGCCATTTTTGCGTACATCTGAATTTTTATGGCAGGAAGGGCACACATGCCATGCAACAGCTGATGATGCTCAGGAAGAAACGGCAAGAATGTTGGAAGTATATAAAGACGTAGCTGAAAATTATTTGGCCATTCCGATGCTGAGCGGGAAGAAAACAGAGAAGGAGAAGTTTGCCGGTGCTGAGTATACACTGACAATTGAGGCGCTGATGCATGATGGAAAGGCGCTGCAATCCGGGACATCACATTATTTCGGAACAGGATTTGCTGAAGCATTTGATATCCGTTATTTGGATAAAGAAGGCGATCAACAGCCCGTTCATCAAACATCATGGGGCTTGTCGACCCGTATTATGGGAGCGTTAATCATGGTCCATGGCGATAACCGCGGGTTGGTTATTCCACCACGGATTGCACCGACACAGGTGATGATTGTTCCAGTTGCTCAACATAAAGAAGGTGTACTTGATAAAGCTTACGACCTGCGTGATCAATTGAAGAATCTGATTCGTGTTGGAATCGATCCGAGTGATAAAATGCCTGGTTGGAAATTTAATGAATATGAGATGAAAGGTATCCCGGTTAGAATTGAAATGGGACCAAAAGATATCGAAAAAGAGCAAGTAGTTCTCGTTCGCCGTGATACAGGGGAAAAGGAATTTGTCGGACTCGATAAATTGGAATTGCGTCTGCCGGAATTGTTGGAAGAAATTCAGCAAGGGCTTTATGATAAGGCACTCACACACCGCAATGAAAAAACGACGACCGCAACAGATATGGATGAATTTAAAAAGATTTTGGAAGAAACACCGGGATTCATAAAAGCAATGTGGTGCGGTGACACGGAATGTGAAGAAAAAATTAAGGAAGAAACAGCCGCAACATCCCGCTGCATCCCGTTTGAACAGGAGACCGTTTCCGATAAATGTGTCTGCTGCGGAAAAGAAGCAAAAGAACTAGTCTACTGGGCAAAAGCATACTAAGGTTAAAAAACGAGCGCCGCCTGCTGCGCTCGTTTTTTTAATCGCAAACATCAACCGCAACATCGCAAACATCAACCGCAACATCGCAAACATCAACCGCAACATCGCAAACATCAACCGCAACATCGCAAACATCAACCGCAACATCGCAAACATCAACCGCAACATCGCAAACATCAACCGCACGGGGCTAAACATCAACCGCAAACAATTTTATGTTTACATGCCAGGGGAAGCAGGGAATTTTTTATTATGGTTGATGTAACCAAGTTTTCTATTATTAGAGAGGAGCTGGTAAAATGAGACATTATACAGTAACACCAAATAAAGATGCGACAGCCTGGTACGTTAAAATAGAGGATGTTGCACCGACAGAAGAGTATGACAAGCGGGATAAGGCAATCGAGGCAGGTGTGGAAACAGCAAAAGAAAATAAGCCAAGTACATTGTCAATCCTGACAAAAGAACATGAAGTGGAAGAAAAGCGCACGTATGAACGGTAAAAACAGGGCTGCCCGGTAAAATGCCGGCAGCCCTGTTTCTGTATTTATAGACGGCAGCAGGAAAATAAGTAGATGACCTTATGAGTGCGGAAAAGTTTACTTACTTGCTGAGTGCATTTTCTATTTCCGATGTAATGCTTTCCGGTTTGGTTTGTGGGGCAAACCTGCCAATTACTTCGCCATCTTTCCCCACCAGAAATTTAGTGAAGTTCCACTTAATTTGTTTCGTTACCATTCCTGTTGCCTGGTTGGTTAAGTGAACAAACAGTGGATGGGCATTTTCGCCTTTTACGTCTATTTTACTGAACATCGGGAATGTAACCCCATAGTGCCTTTGACAAAAGTTTGATATTTCTGCATCAGTACCCGGATCCTGACTATGAAATTGGTTACACGGAAAACCGAGCACCTTAAACCCCTGATCTTTATATTGATCATACAACTTCTGAAGACCATCCAACTGAGGTGTGAAGCCACATTCACTTGCGGTATTCACAATCAGAAGCACATTACCTTCATATTCCCCCAAAGATTTCAATTCACCGAGGATAGTCATCGCGGAAAAATCATAAACACTAATCGGAACCCCCTCCTTTACCAAAATAATAGCAATTTTAATGTATATATGTCAAAAACAGGTAAAATGGATTGTAAAATAGTAGAAATTTTCTTAAAACTTGAATCCTGAATGAATAAACGGTAAAATACATAATAAAACGTTTTCTATACAATAGTATTATTGGCAGAGAACGTCTTCATTTTGGTGTTGGGATATGTTGTTTACGGACAACGTATTTCCGATAAAAACAAAAAAAGGGGGAGTTACTTTGAAGAAAAGAACTCTGATTTCAGTCATTTTAGTTCTGGCCATTGGCATGATTTTGAGTGCATGCGGCGACAGTGGCCAAGGCTCAAGCTCAGGTTCAGGCGGAGGCGATCAAGGAGAGATAACCAACCTGACCATGGGAACTGGTAGTGTTGGCGGTGTTTATTATCCACTCGGCGGTGAAATGGCCAACCTGTGGACAGACAACATTGATGTGGAAGGTTTTGACGTAAGTTCCGTTGAATCCGGGGCTTCAGTTGAAAACATCGCAAAAGTCCAGGCGGGCGAGTTCCAGCTTGGGATTGCACAAAATACAACAATGGTAAATGCCGTTAATCAAAAAGGTGAATTTAAGGGTAAAGAAATTAATAACGTAGGCGTCATTGGTTCTTTATATCCGGAAGCACTTCAGGTAGTTACCCTTGAATCGACAGGCATTGAATCAATTGAAGATTTGAAAGGTAAAAAGGTTGCAATTGGGCCTCCAGGTGGTGCAACCCGTGAAGCGGCTGAACTGGTTCTGCGGGCCTACGGAATTGAAGAAGGCGATTTCCAAGCCTATGAAGAAGGCTTTGGCGATGCGAAAAGTAAATTACAGAACGGTACGATTGATGCTTCATTTGCAGTTGTAGGTGTTCCGTCATCAACAACAAATGAGCTTGCCAATGCGACCGGGGAAGTGAAATTCCTTGATATTGATGGCAAAGCATTGGATAAAGTACTTGAAAAGAGTCAGTATGAAGCGTACACAGTAGAACCTGGAACATATGAATGGCAAAAAGAGCCTGTTAAAACGATTACAGCAATGGCATTGTTGCTTGCATCCACTGAGCAGGTAAGCGAGGATCTTGGTTATAAAATAACAAAAACACTTTATGAAAAATCCGGTAATATGACGATTGCACAGGCAAAGTTGATTACCAAAGATAGTGCTTTAACTGGTGTAGGGGACTTACCGTTGCACCCTGGTGCTGAAAAATATTTCAAGGAAATCGGCGTTATTGAGTAAATGGGGGAACCGGGCAATGCTGCCCGGTTCTTTCCCCTCAATATCCGGAGAGACAGAACGGAGGGGAATACAGTGAGTGTTCAAGACACACAGCAAATCGACAAAGACGAACTTATGGCGAAATATGATAAAGAGAGTGCATTCAGGACAAATCTTGGACCATGGGGCTGGATAACGCTTATACTTGGCGGTGCACTGACCATTTTCCAGCTTTATACGGCTCTGCGCGGAGCATATGTTTCAATGATTCAGGGCGCGATTCATCTTGGAGCTGCATTATGTTTGGTTTATTTGCTTTATCCGATAAAATCTACGATGACCAAACGGCGGGGTGTTCCATGGTATGATGCGCTGCTTGCAATTATCGCGTTATTTACGAATTTTTATATTGTCTATAATTACGAACGACTGATAAATGATGCAATCATATTCGGGTTTACCGCGTTTGATCAGATTGTTGCAACCGCTGGTATTCTATTATTACTAGAAGCAACCAGGCGCGTGGTTGGTCTTCCAATTGTTATCATAGCAATAATAGCACTGTTGTATGGTTTGTTTGGTGCTTATATCCCGGTTATCGGTCATGCCGGCTATGATTGGCCATCACTGGCGACCGAAATGTTCTACAGTTCAAGTTCCATTTTTGGTATCCCAATTCAAATTTCTTCCACATACATTTATCTGTTCCTTTTCTTCGGGGTGATGTTGGTAAAGACAAACATTGGTCAGTTTTTTAATGATATTGCACTGCGGTTAACGGGTCGTTACACAGGTGGTACAGCCAAAGCAGCGGTTGCGGCCAGTGGTTTGCAGGGAATGGTAAGCGGAAGTTCGGTAGCGAATACGGTTGGATCCGGTTCTTTTACGATTCCAATGATGAAAAATGCTGGATTTAAGCCTCATTTTGCTGCTGCAACAGAGGCATCAGCTTCCACTGGTGGACAGATTATGCCGCCGATTATGGGCGCGGCTGCCTTTATCATGGCCTCATATACAGGTGTTCCATATAATGAAATTATTCTAATCGCAATTATTCCGGCGGTTCTTTATTTTTCCGGTGTGTTTATGGGTACCCATTTTGAAGCAAGAAGACTCGGTATTATGGGGCTTGCCAAAGAACAGCTGCCTAAACTGAAAAACCTGGCGAAGCGGCTTGATTTGTTTGCACCGCTCGTTTTGATTATTGGCATGCTGCTGCTTGGATTCACACCGACATATGCGGCATTATACGCAATTGGTGCTGCATTCGTTATTAGTTTCTTCAGAAAAGATACTAGAATGTCCTTTAAGGAAATTATTAAAATTCTTGAAGAAGGCGCACGTACGGCATTACCGGTTATTGCCGCCTGTGCTACAGCAGGTATCATTGCGGGTACAGTAACAACAACAGGGCTCGGACCGAAAATTGCCGGTGGAATCATTGATTTGGCACAGGGACAGTTTTTCCTTGTGATGTTCTTTACGATGATTGCCTGTATCATATTGGGAATGGGTCTGCCGACTACTGCAAACTATGTTGTTACGGCAACAATGGCCGCACCTGCATTGCTGGCATTTGATGTTCCGGTTATCGCGGTTCATATGTTTGTATTCTACTTCGGAATTGTGGCAGATATCACGCCGCCAGTTTGTTTGGCTGCATATGCCGGAGCGGGTATCGCAAGGGCAAACCCGATGAAGGCTGGCGTGACTGCAGTAAAATTAGCTATAGCGGCATTTATTATCCCGTATATGTTCGTGTCGCAGCCGATTCTGCTCCTGCAGGGTGATGCCAATGCAGCCAATGTTTCGATTGCTGTAATAAGTGCGTTGTTGGGTATGGCAGCCATCAGTTCCAGTATGATCGGTTTCTTTGTCAGCAAATTAAACTGGATAGAACGGATTATCCTTGTTGCAGGCGGTTTGTTGCTTGTATATCCGGACATAACATTCTCACTTATTGGTCTGGCGATCTTTGCAGTAATTACCGCAATTCAATTCATGCGGGGCAAGCCCGATCACTTAAAAGAACAAACATCTTAACAATAAAAATGAGCAGGCGATTCGAATCGCCTGCTCATTAAATTTAATTTAGAGAAAAAGTTTGATTATGAAGTCAATGTTAGGTTCGATAATATAGTATGAACCTTCACGCGAACCTCCAGGGTGAAATACAATCCTTCAGAAGAAAAAACGAACCTCCATAAGAAAAATCAGTGGAAGAAAATAGGAATCTCCCACTGATTGAACTTTTATTTATGCTTCCTGTTTAACCTTTTCATCTTCAATAACCTTCAGTCTCTGTTGAATAGCATCTTCTGAAAGGTTGTGTTCCTTCACGTACATATTTCGCGGGCTGGTACGGCATTCGTGTGAACAGCCACGCATATATTTATGCTCATTTTCCTCTGAGCAGATTATTTGTTTGTTGCATTCCGGATTAGCGCAGTTTACATAGCGCTCACAGGCTCTTCCGTCAAAGTAATCCTCACCGACAATAACGTGGTCTTTTTTATTTATTGGAACTGAAATCCGTTCGTCAAAAACGTAGCAGCGTCCATCCCACAGTTCACCTTGCACTTCCGGATCCTTTCCGTATGTGACAATTCCGCCATGCAGTTGGGCTACATCTTCAAAACCTTCCTTTAACAGCCACCCGGAAAATTTTTCACAGCGAATTCCGCCGGTGCAATATGTCAGAATACGCTTGCCCTCAATCAAGTGTTTATTTTGTTCCACCCATTCAGGCAGTTCACGAAATGCTTCGATGTCCGGACGAATCGCGCCACGAAAATGGCCAAGGTCATATTCATAGTCATTTCGTGCGTCGAGAACGATTGTGTTTTCATCCTGCATTGCCTCGAAAAATTCCTTTGGTTCAAAATATTGGCCTGTCGCCTGATTGGGATTGATGTCATCTTCAAGACGAAGTGAAACCAATTCATTACGCGGACGCACATGCATTTTTTTGAACGCGTGTCCATCATGCGGATCAATTTTGAACTCCATGTCCGCAAAACGCGGATCATTATGCATCGTTTCCATATATTTATTGGTTTGTTCAACGGTACCGGAGACAGTGCCGTTAATTCCCTCATGTGCTACAAGAATGCGTCCTTTCAGTTCCAGATTGTTGCAGAACTGCAAATGTTCACTAGCATATTCCACCGGATCTTCAACAGGAACATACTTGTAGTACAGTAAAACTTGGTACTCGTTACTGTTTGTCATATTTTTACCACCTGTCATTCATATTTGCAAGATATAAATGTTTGGTAGTCGGTATTCAATTATATTCTTGCAAGGTAATATTTTATCAATTTGCTGTGTTATTTTCAACTTTGTCAGCTGAAAATAAATTTTTTTGCGGAATTACTTGCTTTTTACTACTGGAAGGTTTAAAGTTAGAAGTGCAATAGGAAATTGAAATTAGTAATACTTTACGATCTCTTTCACAAAGTGGTGTAAAAGTATTTATGGTTCAATTACTTTGCACATATTTGTATAAGGAGGTCGTTTATTATGATGACTGGTAAAGTAAAATGGTTCAACGCTGAAAAAGGGTTCGGTTTCATCGAGCGCGAAGACGGAGACGACGTATTCGTACACTTCTCAGCTATCAATGCTGAAGGTTTCAAAACTCTTGAAGAAGGTCAAGACGTTGAATTTGAAATCGTTGAAGGAAACCGCGGACCACAAGCAGCTAACGTAACTGCTCAATAATAGAAGTTTTTCCAAAAGGACTTATCTCAATTGTGAGATGAGTCTTTTTTGTTTGGATAAAGAAAAATCGAGCATATATCCAGCCCTACTTAAATAAAGAAAAGTCACTCAGCTGCGTGTTTATGGTAACGATTAGCTTTTTTGGTTTATAATTAAAGTGAGGAGGGATTTCATGGCTGAGTCGTTTGATTGGCATAAGGAAGCGGAAGTTCAATGGGATGGTCGTGCCGGGTTCTGGAATGAACGGAGTAAGACAATGTGGGATGATGGAAGCAGAAAAGATATCATTCCATTTATTGAAGAGAATGTACAGAAAGAAAGCAGTATTCTCGATATTGGCTGTGGAGATGGTTATGGTACATACAGATTGCATGAATCTGGATACGATGCTACCGGCATGGATCTTTCCAATGAAATGATCAGCACGGCGAGGAAACGGCTGGAGCGGGATGAAATCCAATTCACCCGGGGCGATATTTCCAAAATGCCCTTTGAGGCCGGCAGTTTTGATGCAATAATGGCAATCAATGTATTGGAATGGACGGAACAGCCGGCTGGTGCGTTAGAGGAATTATTTCGTGTATTGAAAAAAGGTGGAACGTTATTTTGCGGCATTCTTGGCCCGGCGGCAGGTCCGCGAACAAACAGCTACCCGCGTCTTCATGGTGAAAAAGCAATTTGTAACACCATGATGCCATGGGAATTCGAAAAGCTGGCAATGGATTATAATTTTACATATACCGATGGATTCGGTGTCTATAAGAAAGGTGTGCAGCCACACCACCACCAGGATCTGTCACGTGACTTGAAACAGGCGTTATCATTTTTGTGGGTATTTATGCTCCGGAAAGAAGAGGGATGATATGAGCAGGGAAGAGATGGAAAAAAAGATAATTGAAGGTTATAAGCAGGATGAAAAAATGATGATTTTAGTCTTTGCCCAATGGTGTGTCAATAAGGATTTAGATCCTGAAGGTCTTTATAAAAAGGCATATCCAAATCAAGTAAACAATCAGGCGCTTCGGGAGGCATTGGAACTGACCGTCCCTAAAAAAGAGTCCGAACATATACCTGATCAGACTGTATTGAATGTGCTGCAGTTGTTCGGAAATGATGATCTGGCATTTATTGTTCAGGAGGAAATGGAAAAGCGGGGGACGAACTAGTGGAATGGACCATCAAGCCATTTTCGACATTAACAACGGATGAGTTATACGAATTGCTGAAGGAACGAGTGGATGTTTTTGTGGTCGAACAGGAATGTCCATACCCTGAATTGGACAATTACGACCAGCAGGCAATGCATTATTTTTTAAAAATAAACGAAGAAGTCGCTGCATATGTCCGAATTTTACCGGCTGGTTCGAAATTTGAGAATGTCTCGATCGGCAGAGTTTTGGTACCCGGGAAGTTTCGCAGCAATGGATATGCAAAACAGCTTATGCTAAAAGCAATTGATTTTAGTGTGGAACAATGGCATGCGACACTTATTCAAATTCAGGGACAGGAATATTTAAAGAAATTTTATACGGAATTAGGATTCAGACAAGTTTCATCATCGTATATAGAAGATGGAATTCCACACATTGACATGATTTGGGAGCGGAATTAAAGTATCAACTGTTTTGTTTTACACATAGTATAATTAGCAGTATTTATTCTGCTGAAATGGAGGCTGTATGCTATGCTTACAAACGAACAGATGAACCAGTGTAAAGCTGCTTTGACCGAGCGGCAGGACGAACTTATTAATCATGTCAACGATCATTTCGGAATGACCCAGGCTTTTTGGAAAGAATCGATGCATGAATTATCCAGTTACGATAATCATCCGGGCGATATGGGTACAGAACTGTTCGAACGCGGAAAGGACACCGCATTAAATGAGCATGCTGAAAAGGAACTTGAAGATATTAATGCCGCACTGCATGCGATGGAAAATGGCACGTACGGGATTTGCGCGGAATGTGGAAGCGATATCCCCTATGAACGGCTTGCGGCTATCCCGACTGCCGACAGATGCGTCGAACATGCTGAACATCACAATCCGGCAAATGATCGGCCGATTGAGGAGCAGGTGTTCAGTCCGAACATTAATCCAGATGAAGTGACACCTGAGGAACAGACAGCATATGATGCCGAGGATGCCTGGCAGGAAGTGAGTAGATACGGTACTTCGGAAACGCCATCCGATTTTTATGGAGACCGGGATAATTATGATGAAATGTATCCGAACAGTGATGAAAATATTGGCAGTGTGGAGGACGAAGAGGGCTTTCTTGCAGCAGATCGGAATGGGAAATTCACCGGTGTAACGCCGAATCATAATAAATATGAAGAATAAACATGCACAGCCGCAGTCACGGGCTGTGCATGTTTGTGTGATTACAGGAAGACACTGCGAAAGCGAATGCTTGAGCAGATGTCACACTTATGATAGAAGTGAAAGCGAAACGTTAAAACCCGCCCATAATCGAATTCATGAGTGCCCCCACAATGGCATCCAGAAAAATTCGCATAAAAAAGCCGTAGACAAGCAAGATGGTAATATATAGTCCGAGCAATATATAAATTCTGTCAAAACCATCAGACGGCTGTTCAAGCAGTATGAACGTTGGGCAAATGAGCAGTAATCCAAGAATACTTAAGGATGTAAGCAGTATCGAAAATGCTGGGAATCCAACGAGTGAAAAGATGATGCCGACTATATAGAAAATAAAAAACGGCACCAGATAAGCTCCATACTTTGCTACGATATCAGGAAACTTTGCAGCCTGAACAGTCAATTTGGAACACAAAAATGTTAATCCTGAAACAACGAAAAAGAGCAGGAACAACAAAATAAATGGAATGACGAAACTATCCAAAAATGAAAATTCAATCATAACTGATAGCCCCATTGAACCCAATGAGAGGGAATTAATCATCAAATGGTAACTTAGTGCGATCAGCAGTGAAAACAGACCAAACATAATGATTCCGGAACTGAAATCTGATTTATTCGCTTTTCTTGCTTCACTTGGGTTTTTAAGAAGCGCCATAAAAAAGTGGCCAAAATTCGCACCTGTAGTTTTTAATTTTTCTGCCGTTTCATTTGACTGTTGTTCTGTTTCAGCAGGCGGATTTTGTTCTTCGGCGGATGTGTCTTCCGTGTTCTCAGGTGAGCTGCTGTAATCTGAAAGCGGCAGTTCTGCTCCGCAATTTGTGCAATATTTTCCTTCTTCCGATTCAAGTCCGCAACTTGGACATTGCATGAAAATCACTTCCTTTCCAGTTTTTCTATTCCCTATCTTATACTATTTTCGACAATGATAGCCAATTTTCCTGTCAAGATGAAAAAACCTGCAGTGGAATCCACTGCAGGTTTTTGGAGTGTGCGAGTATTTAATTTTGTTGTGGCCGTTTGCCCAATGTCAGTTCAACCTTTTGGGATTCGCCATTACGGTATACTTCCATTTCAATTGTTTCACCAATCTTGGTTTCAGTGTACATATATTTTCTTAAATCGAGAATGGACTTGATGTCGTGACCATTAATCTTTGTAATTACATCAAATTGCTGCAGGTCTGCTTTTCCGGCTGGTGACCCGGGCTCAATCTGTGCAACAACCATACCACCTTTGACTGAATCAGGCAGCTGTATCTGATCACGGTACTGCAGTGGAACCTGGGAAATTCCTACTGTGCTGATTCCGATATACGGTCTGGCAACTTTCCCTTTCTCTTCTAGCTGTTCCATGATTGGTTTAGCCTGCCCGATCGGTATTGCAAATCCAATTCCTTCCACACTGCGACGGGCAATTTTCATTGAATTTATCCCAATAACCTTACCATCAGCATTCAATAGTGCGCCACCACTGTTGCCCGGATTGATGGCTGCATCCGTTTGAATGACTTCGGTAACCCAATCTGGACGTTTGTCTCCGTCAACATCAACTTTAACGGAACGGTTCAGTCCGCTGATGATCCCTTTTGTTACCGAGTTGGCAAAATTCATGCCGAGCGGGTTTCCGACTGCAATAACCGTTTGCCCAACCTTCAAATCCTTGGAGGAACCAAGGTCTGCTACTGTGTTAATTTTTTTGCCGTCAACCTGCAGTACAGCCAAATCCGTCAATGGGTCTGATCCCAAAACTTTTGCGTTCATTCTTTTTCCATCATTCAGAACAATCTTTACTTCCTCGGCGCCTTCAACTACATGATGGTTCGTTACCACATACGCTTTACCATTTTCTTTTTTGTAAATAATGCCTGACCCTGAACCTGCTTCTTTACTTTCTGTCCATATATTTTTCTGCTGCATGTTCAGCACACCTACGACTGCTTTGGAAGCCTGATCAATGGTCGATGCCACGTTGACATTGCTTGAAGAAACAGTCTCAGCAATAGGAGGTGTTGTAGATTCATTTGCGGTTGCCGATTCGGAACTGCTGCTGCTATCGGTATTGTTTGTTGGGATTACATTTGTTATAAACAGCATGGCGACGACTACCGCTGCGATAATACCGCCGACCAATCCACTTACAAGTGATGAAAACCCACGCTTCTGCTTCTCAGGCTTCGGTTTTTTTGCTTGTGCATTCGCTCTGGCTGTCTCTGCTACACCTTTATTGCTTTCTTCTTCGGATGATGTACGTTCCTGCTGCTTGTTTAAAATTTCCTCCTGTTCAGGCTGATCCCGATTATCGGAAGAACTGTCCACTGATTCATGGTGATTATGTGAAGCGTCTCTCTCGAATTCATGCTGATTATCATTTCGTTCCATTTTATGACCACCTTTCCATTAGAGTAAATATGATTACAGTATTTAGTATACCCATGTGATTTGGCAGGCTATTGGTATAAATATGTAAAAAGTGTGTAAACACCCTTTTTAGTGTTCACTACCCTTTTTTTATGTAAAAATAACGATAAGAGACCAATTTGATAAGGAGTTCGGGTTTATGAGCAAGCATATAGGAATTGTGGAAGATGATGCAAATATCCGAAATATCGTATCTGCTTATTTGAAGAAGGAAGGTTATCAGGTAAGTGTACTCGAATCCGGGGAAGACGCCTGGGATTTGTGGGAAACCCAGCCCCCTGATATGTGGGTGCTGGATATTATGCTTCCTGGAATGGACGGATATGAATTTTGTAAAAAAATTCGAAATGAGAGTGACGTTCCGATTATCATTATTTCAGCAAAAGATGATGAGATTGATAAAATACTTGGGCTGGAGCTTGGTGGAGATGATTATTTAACGAAGCCATTCAGCCCAAGGGAATTACTCGCACGGGTGAAGCGCGTTTTTAAACGGGTCCAGCCGATGGGGGCTCAGAAGGAACCGTCTGAGGGCAAGCTGAAGGTGGATAACCTGTTGATATATGAGAATGAGCGGAGGATTTTTTGGCATGGGGAAGAACAGGAAGTAACCGCAAAAGAGTACGACATGATTTTATTGTTCGCTGAAAACAGGAATCGTGCTTTTTCCCGTGAAGAGCTGCTTGTTAAGGTTTGGGGCGAAAACTATTTTGGAAGTGATCGTGCAGTTGATGATCTCGTCAAACGTATTCGCAAAAAATTGAAAGGTATTTCACTGGAAACGGTTTGGGGTTATGGATACCGGCTGCGCAGTGAAGATGATTAACCATGAAACTTCAATCACAGCTTAATTTGGCATTTTCCGCACTTTTACTCGTCATCCTGACTGCTGCGGGGTTTGTCACGTATTCATTAATTCTCGATATGCTGATTGATGATGAGAAGGCAGAACTCAGGCAAAAAGGGGAATTGCTTGTTGAGGTAATCAATGAACAGTATGGGACACTGAAAAATGACCAGCAGCTCAGTGATTTTTTGGAGGAACAAAATCTGCAGCTGTTTTTATACAGCCGCAAACAGAACAGTGTTTTATTTTATACGATGCCGCGGCAGTTTGTGGAAGGATTTTCAAAAGAGGATTACTTCGAGAATAAAGAAGAAGAATTGTGGGAGATTGGCAACCGAAAATACGTTACATCGCGCATATTGTTTTACCCAGAAAGCTCAGGCATGGAGCTCATTTTGCTGACACCGTTGAACGATCTGCAGAAAGTTCAGCAGGATTTCTTCAGACGGCTGCTGATTGTATTTATTATTGGGGCAATTGCTGCTATGATGCTCAGTTACTTTTTGACAAACAAATTGGTTACACCGCTGAGCAGACTGAAGCATCAACTGAAAAAGATCGAAAAACGTAAATTTGATGATGTCGAACCGATTAATGCAACGGGTGAAATTCGTGAGGTTGCTGAGAGTGTATACGATATGGCGACTGAATTACAGCGCTATATGAATACGCAGCAGGCTTTTTTCCAGAATGCCAGTCATGAGTTGAAAACGCCGCTGATGACCATCCAGGGCTATGCGGAAGGAATCAGGGATAAGGTGTTTGATCAGGCTGATGAGGAAAAAGGGCTTGAAATGATGGTGACAGAAGTTAACCGGCTAAAGACAATCATTAATGAAATGATTCTGCTGGCCAAACTGGATAGTTCCCAGACGGAATACCAGCCGGAAACTGTCAGGACTTCCGAAATGATTCAGCAGGTATTGGATAGGACGCTGCCAAAAGTTAATGAGAAGGGTATCGAACTGACATATGATGAAGACCCGGAAAGTACGTTGTTTGTTGATCAGGAGAAACTGTTGCGTGCACTGCTCAACATTACCGTTAATGCGATCCGCCACGCACCATCACGGGTTAACATCAGCGTAAATGGTAAGACCATCATAATAGAGGATGATGGTGACGGTGTATCTGAAGATTTAATCCCGCATATTTTCCACCGGTTTGTCAAAGGTAAGAATGGCGAGACCGGGCTCGGGCTTGCAATAGCGAGGGCAATTATCGAACAGTCCGGCGGTAAAATAACAGTGGATGATTCAGAACTTGGCGGTGCGAAGTTTACTATCCGTTTTCTGTAGGGTAAGAGAAGTTTACAAATGAATTTTTTGTGATATAATAGGATAGTTTGATTCATCTCGAAATCACAGAGGAGCGTACTTTTTATGCAATTAAGAGAAGATATCCGCAACATCGCTATCATAGCCCACGTTGACCATGGCAAAACGACACTTGTTGATCAGCTATTGAAATACTCCGGAACGTTCCGGGAAAATGAACAAGTGAATGATCGCGCCATGGACACGAATGATATTGAACGGGAACGCGGGATTACCATTTTAGCGAAAAATACTGCGATAAAATACAATGATAAATCCATCAACATTCTCGACACCCCGGGACACGCTGATTTTGGCGGGGAAGTCGAACGGATTATGAAGATGGTTGACGGGGTAATTTTAGTCGTCGATGCCTACGAAGGAACAATGCCGCAAACACGTTTTGTGTTAAAAAAAGCCCTGGAACAGAAGTTAACACCAATCGTAGTCTTGAATAAAATCGACCGTCCAAATGCACGCCCGGATGACGTTGTCGATGAAGTACTTGATTTGTTTATTGAACTGGGGGCAGACGATGAACAGCTGGAGTTTCCAGTGGTCTATGCCTCTGCATTGAATGGAACTTCCGGCACAGAACCTGATAACCAGGTAGAAACAATGGATCCGGTTTTCACAACCATTATGGATCATATCCCTGCACCGGTGGATACACAGGATGATCCATTACAGTTCCAGATTACCCTGTTGGACTATAATGATTATGTCGGCCGGATTGGTGTCGGCCGCGTTGTGCGGGGGAAAATCAGTGTCGGTCAACAGGTTGTTGTTATGAAGAAAGACGGATCGACGAAAAATTTCCGTATCAGCAAGCTGTTTGGGTTTATTGGACTGAAACGAATGGAAATCCAGGAAGCAAAAGCTGGTGATATTGTGGCGATTGCCGGTATGGATGATATTAATATCGGTGAAACCATTTGTGAGCATGATCATCCTGAGGCATTGCCATGGCTCCGAATTGATGAGCCTACACTGCAAATGACTTTCCTAGTAAATAACAGTCCATTTGCCGGTCGTGAAGGTGATTATATTACATCACGCCGAATTGAAGAACGCTTGATGAAACAATTGGAAACGGATGTAAGTTTACGTGTGGACCCGACTGATTCTCCTGATGCGTGGACTGTTTCCGGCCGTGGTGAACTGCATTTGTCGATATTGATTGAAAATATGCGCCGGGAAGGCTATGAACTGCAGCTTTCCAAGCCACAGGTCATCGTCAAAGAAATCGATGGTGTGAAATGTGAGCCTTACGAACGGGTTCAGGTCGATGTTCCCGAAGATTATACCGGTGGCGTTATGGAATCACTTGGTGCACGCAAAGGTGAAATGATCGACATGGTGAACCAGGGGAACGGACAGGTTCGTATCGAATTTAAAGTTCCGTCAAGAGGGCTCATCGGCTATTCGACTGAATTCATGTCCCAGACCCGTGGCTATGGTATTTTGAACCATACGTTTGACGCATATGAACCAATGGCCAATGGTCCTGTTGGCGGACGTCGCGAAGGTGTGCTTGTCGGTATGGAACATGGTAAGGCATCCACATACGGTATTATGCAGCTCGAGGATCGCGGAGTTATTTTTGTCGAGCCGGGAACCGAGATTTATACCGGCATGATAGTTGGCGAGCATAACCGTGAAAATGATCTGACCGTCAACATTACCAAGGAAAAACATCTGACCAATGTTCGTTCATCGACAAAGGACCAGACAGCAACAATCCGGAAGACACGTCAGATGACACTGGAAGAAGCAATCGAATACTTGAACGATGACGAGTATTGTGAAGTAACACCAGAGTCCATCCGTCTTCGTAAAAAGATTTTAAATAATAACGAACGTGAGAAAGCAGCGAAGAAATCCAAACTGGGATAACTTGCTGCTGTAATCCGCGGC